>NZ_LR607338.1:2210291-2227742 GCF_902164725.1 Pseudescherichia vulneris
CCACGTCAATAATGTCTTTCTCTCTGACTCATTCATGCCTCCTGCTCAGTAGCGTATGCAAAAAGCGGGGGTAATCCCTGTTCCACCGCCTACTATTATTTATCGCACGTATAAAAACAACGCTATAGATGTGGAGGCAATTATGAGCAATCAGAGCAACGAAGCGGACAGAGGGCCGTACGATTTCAGCGTAACCCGTCGGGTGCTGATCAAGGCCAGCGCGGCGTCTGCGGCGGCAGCGGCCATTTCCCCCTCCGTCGCGATCGGCGCGGGGGAGCCTCCGGTAACGCCACCGCCTGCAACGATGCCGGTCTCGTTCAAGGTCAACGGTGAAGTCCACCAGCTAGAGCTGGATACGCGCACCACCCTGCTCGACGCCCTGCGCGAGCACCTGCACCTCACCGGCAGCAAAAAAGGGTGCGATCATGGCCAGTGCGGGGCCTGCACCGTAATTGTTGACGGTCGCCGGATCAACGCCTGTCTGACCCTTGCCGTGATGCATCAGGATGCCGAGATCACCACCATTGAAGGACTGGGCACGCCGGATAACCTGCACCCGATGCAGGCCGCCTTTGTGAAACATGATGGCTTTCAGTGCGGCTACTGTACGCCGGGGCAGATCTGCTCCTCGGTGGCAGTGCTGAAAGAGATTGAGGCAGGTATTCCCAGCCACGTCACCCTGGATCTGGTCTCCGCTCCGCAGGCCACGCCGGATGAGATCCGCGAGCGGATGAGCGGCAATATCTGCCGCTGCGGGGCCTACAGCAATATCCTCGCCGCTATTGATGACGTTGCCGGAGGGTTGAAATCATGAAGGCGTTTACCTATGAGCGCGTCACCACCCCGGCGGAAGCGGCAGCCAGCGCCGGGCGCACCCCCCACGCTAAATTTATCGCGGGCGGCACCAACCTGCTCGATCTGATGAAGCTGGAGATTGAGGCTCCGCTGCACCTTATTGATATTAATACTCTGGCGCTGGATAAGATTGAACAGACGCCCGAAGGCGGCCTGCGCATCGGCGCGCTGGTGCGTAATACCGATCTGGCAGCCGACGAGCGAGTGCGTCGCGACTACGCCGTGCTCTCCCGGGCGCTGCTGGCCGGTGCTTCCGGGCAGCTGCGTAACCAGGCCACCACGGCGGGTAACCTGCTTCAGCGCACCCGCTGCCCCTACTTCTACGACACGAACCAACCCTGCAATAAGCGTCTTCCCGGCAGCGGCTGCGCGGCGCTAGAGGGGTTCAGCCGTCAGCATGCGGTGGTGGGCACCAGCAAAGCCTGCATCGCTACTCATCCTGGCGACATGCCCGTTGCCATGCGCTTGCTTGATGCGGTGGTCGAGACGGTGCGCCCGGATGGACAGACGCGAGCGATCCCCATCGCCCAATTTTACCGTGCGCCGGGCACAACGCCGCACATTGAGACAGACCTCGCCCCTGGGGAGCTGATCACCGCCGTCACCCTGCCAGCGCCGCTGGGCGGCAGCCATATCTACCGCAAAGTGCGGGATCGAGCCTCCTACGCCTTCGCGCTGGTCTCCGTCGCTGCCATCGTGCAGCAGGACGGCAGCGGCCGGGTGGCACTGGGCGGCGTGGCGCACCAGCCCTGGCGTCGGGACGATGCCGATGCGGCAGTGGCTCAGGGTGCGCAGGCGGTCTATGACCGACTTTTTGCCGAGGCCCAGCCGACCCATGAGAACGCATTTAAATTAACCCTGGCGAAGCGCACTATCGCCTCGGTGCTGGCAGAAGCGAGGGCATAAAACGATGAAATTTGATAATCCAGCCACGGAAAACCCTATCGATCAAATGAAGGTAGTCGGTCGCCCACACGATCGCATCGATGGCCCGCTGAAAACCACCGGCACCGCCCACTATGCCTACGAGTGGCATGACAAGGTGCCCAACGCGGCCTACGGCTACGTGCTCGGGGCAGGGATTGCCAAAGGGCGAATTAACCGCATCGATATTCAGGCCGCCCGCAGCGCACCTGGCGTGCTGGCCGTAGTCACCGCCGACAATGCGGGAAAACTGGGTAAAGGTGAGAAAAATACCGCTGTCCTGCTCGGCGGCCCGGCGATCCAGCACTATCACCAGGCCATCGCCGTGGTTGTCGCGGAAACCTTCGAGCAGGCGCGTGCGGCAGCGTCGCTGATCGAGGTGGATTACCAGCGGGATCGGGGCGAATACGATTTAGCGGAGGTTAAACCCAGCGTCACCGCTCCGCAGGAGGATCAGCCGGACAGCGTCACCGGTGATTTTGCTACCGCCTTTGCCTCCTCCCCGGTCAAGCTCGACGCGACCTACTCGACGCCGGATCAGAGCCATATGGCGATGGAGCCGCATGCCTCTATGGCGGTCTGGGAGGGCGATAAGCTCACCGTCTGGACCTCTAACCAGATGATTGACTGGTGCCGCTCCGACCTCGCGCTAACGCTGAATATGCCGAAAGAGAACATCCGCGTGCTGTCGCCCTACATCGGCGGCGGCTTTGGCGGCAAGCTGTTCCTGCGCAGCGATGCCCTGCTGGCCGCGCTGGGTGCCCGGGCAGCGAAGCGTCCGGTGAAGGTGATGCTATCCCGACCGCTGATCCCTAACAATACCACTCACCGTCCTGCCACCATCCAGCAGGTGCGCATTGGCACCGACGAGGCCGGGCATATTACCGCCATCTCCCATGAGAGCTGGTCCGGAAACCTGCCTGAAGGCGAGCCTGAGACTGCCGTGCAGCAGACTAACTTCCTTTATGCTGGCGCAAATCGTCACACCGGCCTGCGGCTGGCGGAGCTGGATCTGCCCGAGGGTAACGCGATGCGCGCCCCAGGTGAAGCGCCTGGCATGATGGTACTGGAGATAGCTATCGACGAAATCGCTGAGAAGGCAGGCGTCGATCCGGTGGAGTTTCGCATTCTGAACGATACCCAGGTCGACCCCACCCATCCGGATCGCCCCTTCTCTCGCCGCCAGCTGGTGGAGTGCCTGCGTACCGGCGCTCAACACTTTGGCTGGGCGCGCCGTCACCCGACGCCGGGGCAGATCCGCGACGGCCGCTGGCTGGTGGGCATGGGGGTCGCCGCCGGTTTTCGTAATAACCTGGTGATGACCTCCGGGGCACGGGTGCATCTTGATGCCCAGGGCACGCTCACCGTCGAGACTGACATGACCGATATCGGCACCGGCAGCTATACCATTATTGCCCAGACGGCAGCCGAAATGCTGGGACTGCCGCTGGAGAAGGTGGTGGTGCAGCTCGGGGATTCAACCTTCCCGGTCTCTGCCGGGTCGGGCGGCCAGTGGGGAGCCAACAGCTCCACGGCGGGCGTCTATGCCGCCTGCGTTAAGCTGCGCGAAGCGGTGGCAAACAAGCTGGGATTCGATGCGCAAAACGCGGTCTTTGCCGATGGTAAGGTCAGCGTGGACGGCCGCAGCGCCCCGCTCACCGATGCCGCCGCAGCCGGGACGCTCAGCGCCGAAGACACCATTGAGTTTGCCGAGCTGCAGGAGAAGTATCAGCAGTCCACCTTTGCCGGGCACTTTGTCGAGGTTGGGGTGGATATCGCCACCGGCGAGGTGCGGGTGCGGCGGATGCTGGCCGTCTGCGCCGCCGGGCGGATCCTCAACCCGAAAACGGCGCGCAGTCAGGTCATTGGGGCGATGACCATGGGCCTTGGTGGGGCGTTAATGGAGGAGCTGGCGGTCGATACCCGGCTGGGCTACTTCGTCAATCACGATCTCGCTGCCTATGAGGTGCCGGTCCATGCTGATATCCCGGTGCAGGAGGTGATCCTCCTTGACGATACCGATCCGGTTTCATCCCCGATGAAGGCCAAGGGGGTCGGCGAGCTGGGGCTATGTGGCGTCAGCGCTGCCATTGCCAATGCGATCTACAACGCCACCGGCGTGCGGGTACGCGACTACCCTATTACGCTCGACAAGCTGCTGAGCGGCCTGCCGGAAGCGATATAGGAGAGAGACGTGCTGCCACACCTGGCTCCATCCGAGAGCGAACCCGCTGTGACGCCGCAGCGGGCATTCTTAACCGACGACAGCGTGGCGGTGCTGCGCTTCGCGGCCCAGGCGCTGGCCTCCGGCATGGCGGCAGCGCTGATCGTCCTGACCGAGATCCGCGGCGGCGCGGCGCGTCCCCTCGGGGCGCAGATGGCCGTTCGCGAGGATGGCCTCTACTGCGGCTTCGTCTCGGGTGGCTGCGTTGAGGCTGCTGCGGCCTGGGAGGGGCTGGAGGCGATTAAATCCGGCGCGGATCGCACAGTCATCTATGGGGAGGGATCGCCCTGGTTTGATATTGTCCTGCCCTGCGGGGGCGGGATCACTCTCAGCATTCACCCCCTGCGCTCGGCACGCCCTCTGCTGGCGGTGCTGTCGGCGCTGGAACGACGTCATGCTCCGACGCTGCGCTACAGTCCTGGTACCCAGACGCTTGATGTTGGCACGCCTGACGAAGAGACCGGCTGGCAAGAGGATGCGTTTGTTATCCACTACCGCCCTGCGACGCGGGTGATTATCTTTGGCCGCTCCGTTGAGGCCGACATGACGGCGAAGCTCGCCGAGGCGGCGGGATACGATGTGCATATCGACGACGGTTCCCGGCTGCGGACCCTGTCTGGCCTGATCGATGCCCATACGGCAGTGATCTTTCTCTGGCACGATCTCGATCGGGAGCTTCCTCTGCTGAGTGCTGCCCTCACCGCCGCGCCCTTTTACATCGGCGCGCTGGGCAGTCGTCGCACGCATGAGAAACGCATCCGCGCCTTGACCGATCGCGGGTTTCATCCCGACGAGATTGCGCGAATCAAAGCGCCAATCGGCATCTTTCCCCAGGCACGGGATGCCAGCTCGCTGGCGCTGTCGGTACTGGCGGACGTGGCGGCAGCCCGTGGCCAGAGGCCGGCATGATGCCGGGGCTACCCATGGTACCAACTCTGCCCGTAGTGATTGTGCTGGCTGCTGGACGGGGCGAGCGGTTCCTCGCCTCGGGCGGCACAGCCCACAAGCTTGATACCCTGCTCGACGGCAAAGCGGTGCTCTCACACACCCTAGCGGCGGTGCACGCCTCCGGCCTGCCGTGGCATCTTGTCCGGCCCGAGGGCGGCACCGGCGGCATGGGGGAGTCCATCGCGATGGGCGTGCAGGCAACGGCTGAGGCCGCAGGCTGGCTGATCCTACCCGGCGATCTGCCCCTTGTTCAGGCGCTAACCCTCCAGCGTGTTGCCCAGGCGCTGGCGAAGCAAACCATTATTGTGCCCCGCTTTCACCAGCAGCAGGGACACCCGGTGGGGTTCGGCCGCCACTACTTTGATGCGCTGGCTTCGCTCCAGGGCGACGTGGGTGCCGCGGCAATTGTGCGAGAGGCCAGGGTCAGCGGTAACGTTCAGGATCTGCCCGTTACCGACGACGGAATTGCGCGCGATGTAGATACGCGCGCCGATCTTGATCTGGCACAAGACCTGCTGCGTGCCCGGCGGTTACAAATACATCCCCATTCCCAGTGACGCCCACAAAATCGTTTTAATAAGAATATATGCACGTAAACATCATATTTAACAATCGCTCCCCATCAGAAGGCGATTGAATTGTTATAAACTCAATGTAGAATCATCAGACTATGCTTAAGCTGTATTAATCTTTAATAGTCAGCAGCGGTCGGGTTTAATCATTTTTTCAGGGAAAGTTATAATGAAATTGCGAGGCCTGTTACTTCTTCTTATGGTCACTGTCGTTGTCGGCTGTAAAGCACCACCGCCGAAGATGACGGACGATACGCTGGTGACCAGTCAGGTCAATGGCGTCACGCTTACACATCGCTATGCAGTCTCGCCACCCTCTACCTTTACGCCTGTCAACGAGGCCTACCGGGCGCTCTACCCTGGCTCAATTCTCAGCACCCCTGCTTACGGCGGCAAGGTACTCGGCCAGCTGAAAAACGGCGATACCTATACCGTTTTAGGTGAGGTGGATAACGCCTGGCTGGCGATCGCCGAACAGGATAACGAGCAGCTGATTGGCTACGTGCCGCCGCGTGCGCTGGTGAAAAGCGCCCTCTACGAGCAGACGCTGAAAAACGATCGCCGTCGTCCTAAGCGCGCCGCGAAAAAAGCGACCTGCGTGGCAGTGGATGACAGCAGCAAGGCATGCCAAAAAGGCGATAGCGGCACCTGGATTATTGATTAATTACTCTGGCTAACAAGGAATTTTATGAAAGTCTGGCTTTCGGGTTTGGCGTTGCTTTTAGCATCCACAACCGTGTCGGCAGGGAATTATCGTATTGCCCAATCCCCCTCTCAGAAGCTGGATGTCTGGATAGACAACGTCAACGATAAATCGCCGCAAAGCTGGTGTTCCGCAAAATTACCGCTGCGCATTGTTGCCAGCGGTGACAAAACGCCCTCGATTCTTACCAGCTTTATGCCGCGCCTCGGCGCACTGCTGGAGAACCAGTGCAGCACCATCGGGCAGGTAAACTGGCAGATGGTTAACCCGGAAGGTGAACTGCTCGCCGAAGGCATTGCGACCAAAGAGAGCGACTGGGCCGTGGTTATTACGCCGCGTGCGGCCCAGGCTGCGACCAACGCAGTCCAGGCGCAGCAGCCCTCTCCGGCGGCCGACCGCACGCCGTGGCTTGAATTTACCTTGCAGGATGGCTGCCATCTGCGCACCTTCTGGCAGGGTGACGCCAATGCCTCAGCGCTGTTTATCCCCGCGAAAGCCAACGGCAAGTGCGAGCGCGGCGGCTGGCTTAACGGCCGCAGCGAGGTGATCCAGCAGGGTAAAAAGGGTGAACAGCGCTCGGTGATGACCTTCGTGCACGGTTTCCCGGTCAGCGGCCTGAGTGATAAAGCCAACGCCGACAGCCTGCTGATCACCAGCGTCAACAATGAACGCATGGTGGTGAGCAACAGCCAGGCTCCCCAAAGCTGGCTGATTATGCCCTACGATCCGCAGCTCAACGGCTGGAAAAATAGCGGCACGGTGGCGGTAGAGGTATCGCGGGATCAGGCGTTGGACGACACCCGTCTGCAAACCCGGCTCACCGAAGTGCGTAAAGTGTGGTCCGCCTTTCTGACGCCGGGCACCCGCCTGACGCTGCTGCTGATCGACAATCTGCATCCGCAGCTGCGGGATCCGGCAGCCGGAGCCTGGCGCACGCAAAAGTGATCCTGAAATACCTATTCTGAATAGCCATCAGTATTGAACAGAGATCTGCATATAATGACAGACAGCGAGAACAATCCGAGCACACCCGACGCGTTGCCGCCGGGTTTTCGTTTCGATGAGCTAGAGATCCAGGACGTTATTCAAACCCGCCACACGGATATTCTCTATCACGCCCTTGACCGCGAGCTTGAGCGTCCGGTCATGGTCAGGGAGTATATGCCCCGGGCGCTAAGCCTGCGCGGCGAGGATATGCGTCTGGTGCTGCGGAGCAAACAGGACAGCGCTGCCTTTGCCGCTGGCCTGAACGCGTTTGTCCAGCAGGCCCGTCAGCTCGCACGCTTTACCCATCCTAACCTGATGCTGGTCCTGCGCTTTTGGCAGCATAACGATACCGCCTATATTCTGACGCCGCGCTATGACGGCACTACCCTGGCGGAGCTGCATCAGCAGCAGCCGAACCTCATTAACGAAGCCTGGATTTTACAGCGGCTGCCGATGCTGTGCAGCGCGCTTGCCACCTTGCACCACGCGGGCGAACTGCACCGCAATATCTCCCTGAAGAGTATTCAGATCGAGGAGAGCGGCCAGCCGCTGCTGCTGGACGTTGCCGTCGCACCTGTCCACCCGGGCGAGCTTAGCGACACCAGCAAGCGGCTGCTTAACCCTGGCTTTACGCCTCTTGAGCAGTACGCTGACGCCAGTGAGAACCTTATCGGGCCGTGGACGGACATCTATGCGCTAGGAGCGGTACTCTATACGCTGATTACCGGCTCTGTGCCGCCCGCCAGCGTCGCGCGTAGCATTCAGGAGAGCTGTACGCCGCTGGCAGAGAACCCGCCGTCGGGCTACTCCCCTGCGCTGCTGCAGGCGGTCGATCGCGCCCTGGCGCTGAAGCCGGAGGATCGTCCCCAGAGCATCGCGGAGTTTGCCGCGCTGGCTGGGATTACCGTGGGCGACACCGGGCAGCTTCCGGCGGTGAAAAAAACCGGCACCATGCTGGTTCCCGTGGAGGAGACGCCCGCCTCTGCCGCGTCCCTGTGGCAGCGCGTTAAAACCTCGGCACAGATTGCGGCAGGCGTGTTGGTGGGCCTTATTACAGGTGCGCTGATCTTTGGCTCGACGCAGAGCGAGACGGAGACGGCGGCCGCTGTCTCCTCTGCTCAGCCCGTAGCGGCCCCGGAGGCGAAGGTGGCCAGCGCGCCCACCAGCGGCCCTATCGCCCGGATCTACATTCGCATGAGCGATGCCGACCGGCTGCAGGTAAACGGCAAGCCGCAGGAGATCGTGCCCGCACCCAGCGGTTTTGCTTATCTCCAGCTGCCGGCGGGCAAGTATGAGTTTACCCTGCAGAACGGCAGCCAGCGCCGCAGCGAAACGCTGACGGTGGTGACGCCCGGCACCTGGCTCATCAATCCCCAGGGTTAAAGATCGGTTGTGCCCTGCTCACGCGGGGCTTTTTTTTGGCAAAAAATGTTTGTAAGGACGCAAATTTTTACTTCTGGTACTCCGGGCGTCGGATATTCGTCTACTGTTTTCAAAGGTTGATTACAGCGGGACGCTGTTCATTGCTATGGAGAATAATAGATGAGAAGAAATTTATCGCGCCGACCCCAGACGCTGTTTTTTGCCATGCAGCTGGCGCTAGGGGGCGCGTTTCTCGCGTTGACTTCCGCACAGGCGCTGGCCGCCGAGACTGAGAGCCAAACCCCGATCCAGTCCCCGGATATCCTGCTGGGCCCGCTGTTTGCCGACGTGCAGACCGCTAAACTCTTTCCCGATCAGAAAACCTTCGCCGACGCCGTACCGAAAAGCGACCCTTACATGATCCTGGCCGACTACCGGATGCAGCGTAACCAGTCCGGCTTTGACCTGCGCCACTTTGTTGAGATGAACTTTACCCTGCCAGCCCCGAACGAGAAGTACGTTCCGCCGGCTGGACAGACGCTGCGCCAGCACATCGACGGCCTGTGGACGGTGCTGACCCGCACCACCGATCGCACCGACAAGTGGGATTCACTCCTGCCGCTGCCTGAACCCTACGTGGTACCAGGCGGCCGCTTCCGCGAGATCTACTACTGGGACAGCTACTTCACCATGCTCGGCCTGGCCGAGAGCGGTCACTGGGATAAAGTGGAAGATATGGTGGCCAACTTCGCCCACGAAATCGATGCCTGGGGCCATATCCCTAACGGCAACCGCACCTACTACCTCAGCCGCTCCCAGCCGCCGTTCTTTGCCTTTATGGTGGAGCTGCTGGCAAGCCACAAAGGCGATGAGGCGTTGAAAACCTACCGCCCGCAGCTGGAGAAAGAGTACAGCTACTGGATGGAGGGGGCAGATACCTTGCAGCCGGGCCAGGCCAGCAAGCGCGTGGTGAAGCTGGAGGATGGCTCTGTTCTCAACCGCTACTGGGACGATCGCGATACGCCGCGTCCGGAATCCTGGCTTGATGACGTGACCACCGCGAAGAATAACCCAAACCGCCCGGCGACGGAGATCTATCGCGATCTGCGCTCTGCCGCCGCCTCTGGCTGGGACTTCAGCTCGCGCTGGATGGACGATCCTAACCAGCTCGGCACCATTCGCACCACCAGCATTGTACCGGTGGATCTCAACGCCCTGATGTTCAAGATGGAGAAAGTGCTGGCCCGTGCCAGCCAGGCTGCCGGGGACAGCGCTAAGTCGAGCCAGTATGACGCGATGGCCAATGCTCGACAAAAAGGGATGGAAGCCAACCTGTGGAACGACAAAGAGGGTTGGTATGCGGATTACGATCTGAAAACCAAAAAAGTACGTACCCCGCTGACGGCGGCGGCGCTCTTCCCGCTGTACGTCAACGCGGCAGCGAAGGATCGCGCTGCCAAGGTTGCGGCCGCTACCCAGGCTCACCTGCTGAAGCCTGGCGGCATCGCCACCACCACGGTCAACAGCGGCCAGCAGTGGGACGCGCCTAACGGCTGGGCACCATTGCAGTGGGTCGCGACTACCGGCCTGCAAAACTACGATCAGGATAAGCTGGCGATGGACGTGACCTGGCGTTTCCTCTCCAACGTTCAGCATACCTACGATCGTGAGCAGAAGCTGGTTGAGAAGTATGACGTCAGCAGCACCGGTACCGGCGGTGGCGGCGGTGAATACCCGCTGCAGGATGGCTTCGGCTGGACTAACGGCGTCACGCTGATGATGCTGGATCTGGTCTGTCCGAAGGCGCAGCCGTGCGACAGCGTGCCAAAAGCACAGCCTGCTTCGCAGAGCGCGCCTGACGCACAGAAAGCGGCGCAGTAATCCTCTCCCCCGTCCCGCTACTAAATCTGGTAGCGGGACCGCCTCCTCCCCCGTTTAAAGCTTGTATACGCAAATATAAACAATAATAATTCGCGTTCCGCTTAAGAGAGTATGGATTGCGAATGAAAACAACATTAAAACGCTCTGTCTGGTTTTGCGCGTTGGGCATTGCCCTTCCCCATGCCGTTCTGGCTGAAGATACCGTCGTCGTTAGTGCTACCGCGCCCCAGTCGGCCACTGCGCCGACTCAGGGTTACACGGTGCAGAGCACCCGCGGCGCAACCAAAACCGATCAGCCGCTGATTGTTACCGGCCAGTCGGTGTCGGTCGTCACGCGTCAGCAGATGGAAGATCAGGGCGTGATGAACGTCAACCAGGCCCTGAGCTATACGCCTGGGGTCAATTCCAACTTTGGCGGCGGCGCAACGCGCTTTGATACCGTCTCGCTGCGCGGCTTCCACGGTGGCGACGTGGATAACATCTTCCTCGACGGCATGCGCCTGATGAGCGACGGCGGAAGCCACAGCGTATTGCAGATCGACCCGTGGTTTGTCGAACGCATCGACGTAGTAAAGGGTCCCTCTTCGGCGCTGTATGGGCAGAGCGTGCCCGGCGGGCTGGTCAACCTGACCTCGAAGCGTCCGCAGTTTAAGTCCGAAGGCCACTTCCGTCTCTCCGGCGGCACGCAGAATACCAAGGGTGGCGCGTTTGATTACACCGACGCCATTAACGACCAGTGGGCGTTTCGTCTGACCGGGATGACCCGCAGCAGCGACACCCAGTATGACAATACCCGCGAAGAGCGCTACGCCCTCTCGCCGTCCCTGCTCTGGCAGCCGGACTCCGATACCAGCCTGCTGCTGCGGGCCTACCTGCAAAAAGATCCCTCCGGTGGCTACCACGGCTCGCTGCCGATGGACGGGACGCGCTTTGACCATAACGGCAAGCGGCTGTCGAACAGCACCAACGAGGGCGAAAGCGGGGACGGCTATCGCCGCCGTGAGCAGCTCTATAGCGTAGAGTTTGACCACCAGTTTAACGATATCTGGTCGGTGCACTCCAGCGGCAGCTATACCCATGCCAACGTTGCCCTCGATCAGGTCTACCAGACCGGCTGGATCGCTAACTCAGACGATCTGGCACGCGGCTACAGCGGTTCGCGCGGCTCGCTCGACGCCTGGTCAACCGATAACCGCCTGCAGGCCGACTTCGCTACCGGCGAGGTAACGCATACCGTGGTGCTCGGCGGGGAATATCACCGCTACCGCAACGATCTCTGGACCGGCGCAGGCTCTGCCGCCCCGCTTAACCCGTTCACTGGTTATACGCCGCAGCATGGTTACACCGTCACCTACAGCGACGACAACAATCGCCGCTATTATCAGGCGGGTGCCTATCTGCAAGACGAGATGGTGTGGGACCGCTGGCATCTGGATCTCTCCGGACGCTATGACCGTATCGTCTCTGAGCAGGTCAGCGATACCTCTGGTACAGATAACCGCCGCTCTGATGACCACGTCAGCAGCCGCGCCTCTCTGCTCTACGCCTTCGAAAACGGACTCTCGCCTTATCTGAGCTACAGCCAGGCGATCACCCCCGCCTCGCTGCCGGGTGCAGACGGTAAGCTGCTGAAGCCGACCACCGCCGAGCAGTATGAAGCTGGCCTTAAGTTCCAGCCGCCGGGCACGTCGGATATCTACAGCATTGCTATCTACGACCTGACGCAGAAGGATGTGGCAACCCGCGATATCAATATCGCCACTGCCACCTACCTGCCCGCCGGGAAGGTACACTCCCAGGGCGTAGAGATTGAAGCGCGCAACCAGCTAACGTCGCGCCTGAGCACGATTGCAGGCTATACGTGGAACCATCTGCGTTTCGAAGATTCGCTGGACGGCAACGAGTCTAATACGCCGCAGCTCACCCCGGACCAGATGGCTTCCCTGTGGGCGCACTATCAGTTTGATTATGGCTTAAGCGTGGGCGCAGGCGTGCGCTATATCGGCAAGCAGTATGCCGACGATGCCAATACGGCCCGTCTGCCGTCGGTTACGCTGTTTGATGCTTCGGTTAGAGCCGATCTCGGCGCATGGTCGCCGCAGCTGAAGGGCGCATTTGTGCAGGTCAACGCCAGTAACCTTGGCGATCGGGACTATATCTCTGGCTGCTATGGGACAAACAACTGCTACTTTGGTGCGGAGCGCAGCGTACTTGCCACGGTGGGATATGATTTTTGATAGGGTAGGATAAGGGAGATGCCAGCCGGCAAGATCGCCGGCTGGCATTGAACATTAGTTCCGACGTACCATCCGGTAGATAGCCAGAACCACAATCGCACCCACTACTGCGACGAGGAAACTTGGTAAATTGAAGCCTGTAACGTCACCGCCAACACCAAACATCGTCGCCAGCCAGCCACCGACTACGGCACCGACGATACCCAGAATAACGGTAATGATGAAGCCACCCCCGTCGCGCCCTGGCATGATGAACTTAGCGATAATACCGGCAATAAGGCCAAAAATAATCCACGCAATAATACCCATTTTGCGTTGTCTCCTTTTACATGGTTGCTTACTTTGCAGGCCCAAACGCCTGCACCGTAAATTGAGTATAGGCAATAGATCCAAAAAAGGTTAAATGTCACAGACTTATTAATTTTTTTGTTGCTAAAAAAATTTACATTACGGCTGAAGTTCCCGCCCCGCGTGCCGATAAATCAACGATGGGCGATAAGTCAGCAAGGAGCCATCCGGCGTGAGCAACTACAGTGAGCAGTTCCTGAAACAAACCCCTCTGGCCGTTTTGGGCATACTGCGCGATCTGCACAAAGAGCAGGTGCCGATCTGTATTTCCTGGGGCAGCGGGCAATTCATCAGCAAGATCCTCGATGCGGATCTCGACCGGCTGGTGGTGGACCTCGGCAGCCAGGAGTATGAGAACAAAGCGGTGCAGCGTGTCGATAGTCTGACCATTACCGCCGAGACCCGAGGGGCGAAGGTTGAGTTTATCGTCTCTGGATTGCAGATGAGCGATTATCAGGCGCTGCCAGCGTTTATCACGCCGCTTCCCTCCTCCGTGTGGTTTATTCAGCGCCGGGAATACTTCCGGATCAGC
Organism: Pseudescherichia vulneris; assembly: GCF_902164725.1. Taxonomy (NCBI): domain Bacteria; kingdom Pseudomonadati; phylum Pseudomonadota; class Gammaproteobacteria; order Enterobacterales; family Enterobacteriaceae; genus Pseudescherichia; species Pseudescherichia vulneris. The sequence continues at coordinate 2,223,865 of NZ_LR607338.1, forward strand.
GCCCCGCTGCATCCGGCCTACTTTGGCAGGGTTACGCTGCCGGACAAGCGCCCAATGCGCTTTCGTCTGTATGACCTGTCGCTCGGCGGCATGGGTGCGCTGCTGGAGGGTGCCACGCCAGAGGGCGTGAAAGAGGGACAGCGTTTCTCGCAGATCGAGCTGGATATGGGCGGCTGGGGACAGTTCTATTTTGATGCCCAGCTGATCTCTATCAGCGAGCGTAAGGTGGTAGACGGCAAGAACGACACCGTCACCACCCCGCGTTTGAGCTTCCGCTTCTTAAATACGAATCCAGCGGTGGAGCGCGAGCTCCAGCGGATCATCTTCTCGCTGGAGCGCGAGGCGCGCGAGCGGGCCAACAAGGTGCGATGATTTACATCGCATCCATGGCTTTCTGCACCTTCCAGATATAGCGTGGTGCCTGCGGCGCAGGATGATTTTCGGCAACGTGCTCGACAAACTCATCCGCGTCCAGGTCGTTGATCTCGCTAATGGCCTTCTTGCGATCCGATGAGAAGGTGCGCAGCAGCGCCCCTGCGCCGTTGACGTAAGAGACCACCAGCGCGTACTGCATCACCTCTGGATCTTTAATCCCGGCAAGCACGCCGTGTTCAAGAATGCTCAGGTAGGCCGTCCCCATCGAGATATTGCGCTCCGGGTTTTTCAGTTCGCTGGTGGAGGGTTGCCCGCTCCAGCCCATGTGCCGGTAAACCTCTCTCCCGGCGGTAGAGGCTTTAAGCTGCATCAGACCCACGGCGTTGGATTTACTCACCAGCGTCGGGTTTCCGCCGGATTCAACGGCGATAATGGCCGTTATCAACCGCGGGCTGACGCCCCATGCCGCACCCGCTTTCTCGCTGATCGGCATCCACTGCATCGCCCGTTTAACCGGGACCTCCGGGTTCCACGGCGGGTTTTTATAATCCTGTTTTGAACTACACCCTGCCAGCAGCACCACCAAAAAAGCAAACCATCTCAATTTCACACCAACAATCCTTTTACCGGGAGTTTAGATGACAATGACAATCCTAAGCGGCATGATAACCGTTTCATTTACTATGTCAGCAAGGATTTGCCATGTCCCGGATTCATCTGATCGCCCCCTCCGGCTACTGCATTAATCAGGCCGCCGCCCTCAGGGGCATCCAGCGCCTTGAGGCCGCAGGCCACCATGTAGAGAACCAGCAGGTGATCGCCCGCCGCGATAGTCGCTTTGCCGGGAATGACGTCGAACGGCTGGCGGATCTGAATGCCCTGGTGACGCTGGACACGGCGAACACGATTGTCATGCCGGTACGCGGCGGCTACGGTGCCAGCCGTCTGCTGGAGGAGATCGACTGGCAGGGACTGGCCGAGCGCCAGCGACACGCGCCGCTGCTGATCTGCGGCCACAGCGACTTCACCGCCGTGCAGCTTGGCCTGCTGGCGACGGAGAACGTTATTACCTTCAGCGGTCCGATGCTGGCGGCTAACTTTGGCGCAGAGGCGCTGGATGACTTTACGCAGGCGCACTTCTGGCGCGCGCTATGCAATGAGACCTTCACCGTGACCTGGGAGGGCGATGGTCCGGGGTGCGACGTTGAGGGAACGCTCTGGGGGGGAAACCTGGCGATGCTGGTCTCGCTCATCGGCACGCCGTGGCTGCCAGCCATAGAAAACGGTATTCTGGTGGTCGAGGATATTAATGAGCACCCGTTCCGCGTGGAGCGCATGCTGCTCCAACTGCACCATGCGGGCATCCTGTCGCGGCAGAAGGCGCTGATCCTCGGCAGTTTTAGCCGCAGCGCCCCTAACGACTATGATGCTGGGTTCGATCTCGACGCGATGATAGCCTACCTGCGTACGCGTCTGACCATCCCGGTGGTGAGCGGCCTCGCCTTTGGCCATGAGCCGCAGACGGTGACCCTGCCGCTGGGTGCGCAGGCGCGCCTGCAGCATCAAGATTTCAATACGCAGCTTACCCTTAACGGCCATCCGGTTTTACGTGAATAAAAATATCGTTTTTAGCCTCTATTAAAACGCAGTTACCGCCGTGGATATGGTAATGTTTTAGAGGGTCGTGCCGCGCCATCTCTGGCGCGAGCGCCCTCGGCCCCGTTTGGTTGGTAATTGCATTTAGAGGAGAAAAGCGACATTGGAAGCTGAGGCGATCATCGGTCTTTTCATTTTGGGTTCAGTGCTTGTAACCTGCAGTATCTTATTAAGTTCTTTTTCATCACGCCTTGGTATTCCCATCCTGGTTATCTTTCTCGCCATCGGCATGCTGGCCGGTGTCGACGGCGTCGGCGGTATCCCCTTCGATAACTATCCGCTCGCCTATATGATCAGTAACCTCGCGCTGGCGATCATTCTGCTGGATGGCGGCATGCGCACCCAGGCCAGTTCGTTTCGCGTCGCCCTTGGCCCTGCGCTGTCGTTGGCTACGGTCGGGGTGCTGATCACCTCCGGCCTCACCGGGATGATGGCCGCCTGGCTGTTCAAGCTAGACATGATGGAAGGCCTGCTGATTGGCGCGATCGTCGGCTCGACGGATGCGGCGGCGGTCTTCTCCCTACTGGGCGGCAAGGGGCTCAACGAGCGTGTCGGCTCAACGCTGGAGATTGAGTCCGGCAGTAACGATCCGATGGCCGTGTTTCTCACCATTACCCTGATAGATATGATCCAGCATCATCAGCTTGGGCTGGACTGGAAGTTTGCCCTGCATATTGTTCAGGAGTTTGGCCTCGGGATTATCGTCGGCCTGGCGGGTGGCTACCTGCTGCTGCAAATGATCAACCGTATTGCGCTGCCCGCCGGGCTCTACCCGCTGCTGGCCCTGAGCGGCGGTATTCTGATCTTCGCGGTCACCACGGCAATCCATGGCAGCGGCATCCTGGCGGTCTACCTGTGCGGTTTTGTGCTCGGCAACCGTCCCATTCGTAACCGCTATACCATTCAGCAGAACTTTGACGGCCTGGCCTGGCTGGCGCAGATCGGTATGTTCCTCGTGCTGGGGCTACTGGTTTCCCCCTCCGATCTACTGGTGATTGCCGTTCCGGCCCTGCTGCTCTCGGCGTGGATGATCTTTATTGCCCGCCCGCTGTCGGTGTTTGCTGGCCTGCTGCCGTTCCGCGGCTTTAACCTGCGCGAGCGGATCTTTATTAGCTGGGTGGGGCTGCGCGGCGCGGTGCCTATCATCCTTGCGGTATTCCCGATGATGGCTGGCCTCGATAACGCCCGGCTATTCTTCAACGTGGCCTTCTTCGTGGTGCTGGTCTCCCTGCTGTTTCAAGGGACCTCTCTGGGCTGGGCGGCGAAAAAAGCCAGAGTGGTGGTTCCCCCGGTGGGCTGGCCCGAGTCGCGGGTCGGGCTGGACATCAGCCCGGAGAACGCCTGGGAGCAGTTTATCTACCAGCTGAGCGCGGATAAGTGGTGCGTCGGTGCGGCGCTGCGCGATCTGCACATGCCGCCGGAGACGCGCATTGCGGCCCTGTTCCGGGGCAACGCGCTGCTGCATCCGACCGGTAGCACCCACCTGCGTGAAGGCGACGTGCTGTGCGTGATTGGCCGCGAGCGCGACCTGCCTGCGCTGGGCAAGCTGTTTAGCCACTCGCCGCCGGTGGCGCTGGATCAGCGCTTCTTCGGGGACTTTATTCTTGAGGCCAGCGCCAAGTTTGCCGATGTGGCGCTGATCTACGGTCTCGATCAGGGAACGGAGTATCCCGACAAACAGCAGACCCTGGGGGATATTGTGCAGAAGTTGATTGGTGCTGCGCCAGTGGTCGGTGACCAGGTGGAGTTTGCCGGCATGATCTGGACGGTGGCGGAGAAAGAGGATAACGCCGTGCGTAAGGTCGGTGTCCGAGTAGCCGAACAAGAAACGGAGTGAGGTATTGCCG
>NZ_LR607338.1:2227750-2234149 GCF_902164725.1 Pseudescherichia vulneris
TCATCCTTAGGTTACACTGTCACAATTATTGCGTAACAACAGGCACGCGGGGAGCAAGCGCACACATCAGCTCATACCCCACCGTACCCGCTGCGGCAGCGACGTCATCAATCTTGATTTCGCTGCCCCACAGCTCAACCGGCGTACCGATCCCGGCCTGCGGGCACGGGGTTAAGTCTACCGCCAGCATATCCATCGAGACCGTTCCGACAATCCCCGTGCGTACGCCGTCCACCAGCACAGGCGTGCCGTCCGGGGCGTGGCGCGGATAGCCATCGGCATAGCCCGCCGCAACGATGCCGATCCGCTGCTCGCCCGTGGCCTGATAGCGTCCGCCGTAGCCCACCCGATCGCCCCGCTTCAGGGTCTGCACGCCGATAATCTCGCTGTGCAGGGTCATCACCGGCTTGATGCCGCTGTTCGCCACATCGTGCCACTGCCCGGAGGGCGACGCGCCGTAGAGAATAATACCCGGCCTGACCCAGTCAAAATGGGCCTGAGGATGCCAGAGCGTGGCCGCCGAGTTGGCGAGGGAGCGCGGACAGTTAAGCCCTTCCGCCGCCTGCTCTACCCGCACCATCGCCTCAACAATGCCGTCGGGCTTCTCCCCCGAGGCAAAGTGCGACATCAGCGTCATCTGATCGACGTTTTTCATCGCCCGCAGCTGCTGCCATACTGAACTCACCCGCTCCGGCATAAACCCCAGTCGGTTCATACCGGTGTTGACCTTCAGGTAGATATCCAGCGGAGCGCTAAGCCGGGCATTTTGCAGCGCCTTTAGCTGCCAGTTGCTGTGGATGCTGGTAGTGAGACGCAGGCTATCCAGCAGCGGCAGCTCGTCGGCATTGAAGAACCCCTCCAGCAGCAGGATCGGACCTTTCCAGCCGCGCTCACGCAGCAGCACCGCCTCCTCCAGATTCAGCAGGGCAAAACCGTCCGTGGTACCCAGCGCGCGCCAGATGCGGTCGATCCCGTGCCCGTAGGCGTTGGCTTTTACCACCGACCAGACCCGCGCCCCAGGCGCGGCGCGGCGAACAACCTGTAAATTATGCTGTAAGGCCGATAAATCAAGCGTGGCCTGAACAGGACGCGTCATGACTGCCCCTTAAGTATTGTGTACGCCGTGCAGATGGCTGGCCCGTGCGGGCGTAAAGTCGGAGCCGTAGCGGGCTACGCCTAAATCATCGTATGGAATAGCCGGGGAGCGGCCAGAGATCAGATCGCTCAGCAGCTGGCCGGATCCGCAGGCCATGGTCCAGCCAAGAGTGCCGTGCCCGGTGTTGAGCCAGAGATTTTTAAACGGCGTACGTCCTACGACCGGCGTGCCGTCCGGCGTCATCGGACGTAGCCCGGTCCAGAAGGTGGCCTCCTCGACACGGCCTCCGCGTGGGAAGAGATCGCGCACGACCATCTCCAGCGTCTCCCGGCGCGGCTGCAGCAGCTCGGTGTTGAAGCCGACAATCTCTGCCATCCCGCCCACGCGGATGCGGTTATCGAAGCGGGTGATGGCAATCTTGTAGCTCTCATCAAGGATAGTCGACACTGGGGCACCGCTCTCTTCCGCCACGGGAATGGTGAGCGAGTAGCCTTTCAGGGGATAGACCGGAATATCGACAATGCCCTTCAGCATGGCGGTGGAGTATGAGCCAAAGGCCATCACGTAGGCATCGGCCTTGATCACCTCATCGCCACACTTCACGCCGTAGATCTTCTCGCCCTCATAGAGCAGGCGATCGACCGGGGTGTTGTAGCGGAACACCACGCCCGCCTGCTCGGCCATCTGCGCCAGACGCTGGGTAAAGAGCTGGCAGTCACCGGTTTCGTCATTGGGCAGACGCAGGCCACCGGTGAGCTTGTGCGCCACCTCGGCCAGGGCGGGTTCAACCTCTGCCAGCCGGGCAGACTCCAGCAGCTGATAGGGAACCCCGGCCTCTTCCAGCACGGCGATGTCGCGGGTGGCGTTCTCATACTGCTGTTCTGTGCGGAAGAGCTGTAGCGTGCCGCCCTGCCGCCCCTCATACTCAATGCCGGTGCTGTCGCGCAGGGCCTTCAGGCAGTCGCGGCTGTATTCGGCCAGACGTACCATCCGCTCCTTATTCTCCATGTAGTGGCGGGTATCGCAGTTACGCAGCATCTGCCACATCCACTTCAACTGGAACGCCGTCCCGTCAAGGCCAATGGCCAGCGGGGCATGACGTTCAAACATCCACTTGATCGCCTTCAGCGGTACACCCGGTGCGGCCCAGGGTGAAGCATAGCCTGGTGAGATCTGTCCGGCGTTGGCCGCGCTGGTTTGCAGCGCCGATCCCGGCTCTCGTTCAATTACCGTTACCTCATGCCCCGCCTGACTTAGATACCAGGCGCTGGTCACGCCCACGACGCCACTTCCCAGAACCACAACGCGCATAGCCACTCCCTATGAGTAAAACTGACGAGTTACGAACATTCATCGGTTAAGAACAATCATCTGATTACAAATTGATAACTCAGATGAAAATGTTATTCAACATATGGCTTTTTTATGGTGACTTAACTCACATCTCTGCCTATGGCCGCGGATGGGGACTATTTGGTATCTCCTGCTGAGCCGTCTTGTAACGCAGCATAAAATAGCGCAAACGCCTGGCCTCCCCCCCTTTTTACACGGCGAAATGGCGAAGAAAAAATTTCCCCGCCAGTCCGGTTTCCGGTGCGGTGATCTATGCTTGAAAGGAGACTCTCCTGCAAGAGAGAGTCGCCAACAATGAGGGTGCGCTAATGGCTACGATTGACTCCATGAATAAGGACACCTCCCGTCTCAGCGATGGACCCGACTGGACATTCGAACTGCTTGATACCTACCTGGCCGAGATCGATCGGGTAGCCAAACTCTACCGGCTGGATACCTATCCCCACCAGATCGAAGTGATCACCTCTGAACAGATGATGGATGCCTACTCCAGCGTCGGGATGCCGATTAACTATACCCACTGGTCGTTTGGTAAGAAGTTTATCGAGACCGAGCGACTCTATAAGCACGGACAGCAGGGATTGGCCTACGAGATCGTCATCAACTCCAACCCCTGTATCGCCTACCTGATGGAGGAGAACACCATTACCATGCAGGCGCTGGTGATGGCCCATGCCTGCTACGGGCATAACTCCTTCTTCAAAAATAACTACCTGTTCCGTAGCTGGACCGATGCCAGCTCCATTGTTGACTACCTGATTTTTGCCCGTAACTACATCACCGACTGTGAAGAGCGCTATGGCGTGGTCGAGGTAGAGAAGCTGCTCGACTCCTGCCATGCCCTGATGAACTACGGCGTCGATCGCTACAAACGACCGCAGAAGATCTCTCTCCAGGAGGAGAAAGCGCGGCAGAAGAGCCGGGAAGAGTATCTGCAGAGTCAGGTAAACACCCTGTGGCGCACCCTGCCGAAGCGCGAGGAGGAGAAAACGGTCGCCGAAGTGCGGCGTTACCCCTCTGAGCCGCAGGAGAACCTGCTCTATTTTATGGAAAAAAATGCCCCGCTGCTGGAGCCGTGGCAGCGCGAGATTTTGCGCATCGTGCGTAAGGTGAGCCAGTATTTCTATCCGCAGAAACAGACCCAGGTGATGAACGAGGGGTGGGCGACCTTCTGGCACTACACCATCCTCAACCACCTCTACGATGAGGGGAAAGTGACCGATCGCTTTATGCTGGAGTTTCTCCATAGCCACACCAACGTGGTGTTCCAGCCGCCCTACAACAGCCCGTGGTACAGCGGGATCAACCCCTACGCGCTGGGCTTCGCCATGTTCCAGGATATCAAACGGATCTGTCAGTCCCCTACCGAGGAGGACAGATACTGGTTCCCGGATATTGCCGGATCTGACTGGCTGGAGACGCTACACTTCGCCATGCGCGACTTCAAAGACGAGAGTTTTATTAGCCAGTTCCTGTCACCGAAGGTGATGCGTGACTTCCGCTTCTTCACGGTGCTGGATGACGACCGCAATAACTATCTGGAGATTGCCGCTATCCATAACGAAGATGGCTATCGTGAGATCCGGGCCAAGCTCTCGGCACAGTACAATCTCAGCAACCTTGAGCCGAATATCCAGGTATGGAACGTGGATCTGCGTGGGGATCGATCTTTGACCCTGCGCTATGTGCCGCACAACCGTGCGCCGCTGGATAAGGGCCGCCGGGAGGTGCTGAAGCACGTGCACCGCCTGTGGGGATTTGATGTGATGCTGGAGCAGCAGAACGAAGATGGCAGCGTAGAGCTGTTGGATCGCTGCCCGCCGCGTCAGAACAGCCTGTAACGCCTGTCCCTCTCCTGGCGGAGAGGGCTTTCCCTGTTTCTCTCTGAACTTAACGACTCTGGATAGCGAGATCGCCCGGCAGGTTTTTCTGCATCCGGTGCCAGATCTCTCCGCTGTCGCGTCCATAGTGGCGCACGATATCATACACCTTGTCATGATCGCCGTGCTCGCACACCTCGCCCAGACGGTGGTAGAAGCCCAGCGCCAGGCTTCGGGCCTCGGGGTTGGCAAAGTAGTGCCGCCCGATACGGGTGTAGAGCCCCTTCATACCGTTGAGGATCAGTCCATAGATAGGGTTGCCGGAGGCAAAAGCGAGGCCGCGGAAAATGTTGTAGTCCAGCTCGGCGAAGGCATCGGCGTGATCTTCTACCTCACGCGCGCGGGCCAGCACGTCCAGGGCGTCCTGCGGATGCTGGCGAAACGCGGTGCGGATGAAAATGGTAGCGATGTTGGTGCGCACCGACAGCAGGTTGTCGATCAGCTGCGGGACGCTCTCATGATCGAGCCGGGCTAGCGTCTCCAGAATATTGAGGCCTGACGTCTCCCAGAAGTTATTCACCTTGGTCGGCTTACCGTGCTGGATGGTCAGCCAGCCGTCACGCGCCAGACGCTGTAACACCTCGCGCAACGTGGTGCGGGTGACGCCAATCAGTTCGGAAAGTTCTCTTTCAGCTGGCAGGATCGTTCCGGGTGGAAAGCGATTATTCCAGATACTTTCAATGATGTACTCTTCCGCGAAACCCGCCGGGCTCTGCGCCTTAATGACCATAGAGAAATTTCCATTACACAGCGAAACAAAGAGACTCATCATACCAGAGCGAGGAGGCAGCAGATAGCATGAAACGGGAAGAAAAAGGGATCGCCGTTCTGTTTTTACGCTTTTCTTAAACGGCCATTTTTAGCGTATTGTGCTGACCGTTTACCCTTTGCCACGCTTTTGCACTTCCAGCATAAACAACGCTTATTTCCCCCACTTTCACCCACATCTGAACCCTTTGTCATCGCAGGGTGAATTCGTTTACACTGCGGTGTCTAGCATCTCCCAGGGAAATGATTATGTTACAATTTTTAAACAAGTGCTCTCACGGGCGCGGTGCCTGGTTACTTATGGCACTGACGGCGTTGGCGCTTGAGCTGGTGGCGTTATGGTTCCAGCATGTGATGCTGCTTAAACCGTGCGTTTTATGTATTTATGAGCGTTGCGCCCTGTTTGGCGTAATGGGCGCCGGGCTGGTGGGTGCAATCGCGCCGAAAACGCCGCTGCGCTATGTAGCGATTGCTATCTGGCTCTACAGCGCGTGGCGCGGCATTCAGCTGGCATGGGAGCACACAATGATCCAGCTGCACCCTAACCCGTTTATGACCTGCGATTTCGCCGCCCGTTTCCCGAGCTGGCTGCCGCTGGATAAGTGGCTACCGCAGGTATTTGTTGCCTCTGGCGACTGCGCCGAACGCCAGTGGTCCTTCCTGACCCTGGAGATGCCGCAGTGGCTGGTGGGGATCTTTATCGCCTACTTCGCCGTGGCAATCCTCGTGCTGATTGCCCAGGCGTTCAAACCGAAAAAACGCGACCTGTTTGGTCGTTAAGCGCCGGGCTTGTTGAGGATGTGATCCTCCCAGTCGCGTACCTCGGACTCCGTCACCGCAATGTGGCGGACCGAGATGCGCTCGGCGTGCATCGCCGCTTTTGAGCCGCTACGCAGCGGATGCCAGAGTGGCAGTGCTTTCCCCTCCGCCAGCAGGCGATAGGCACAGGTCGGCGGCAGCCACTCAAAGGTCGGCAGATTCTCCCGCGTTAGCTTGATGCAGTCCGGTTCATACTCGAAGCGCCGCTCATAGTTGCGGCACTGGCAGGTTTTGATATTAAGCTGGCGGCAGGCGACGTTGGTGAAGTAGATCTCGTCGGTGTCTTCATCCTGAAGCTTGTGCAGGCAGCACTGCCCGCAGCCGTCGCACAGCGACTCCCACTCGGCGTCGGTCATCTGCTCAAGGGTTTTGCTCTGCCAGAAAGGTGTATCGCTCATAAGGAAGTCCGCCGTGAAATTTCAGCTGCACCTTATAACCACTCTGGCACATTGATGCAAGTTTTGCCGCCTGATTGCTGCCGTT
>NZ_LR607338.1:2234246-2274186 GCF_902164725.1 Pseudescherichia vulneris
TGAGTTCATTAGGAAAGGGTTTTACAGCACGCGGGTGGTGAGGGACTGGCCGTTAAAGCTCACTTCCAGCTCGTCGCCGCTGTGCAGCGGACCGACGCCTTCCGGCGTACCGGTAAGAATGACGTCCCCGGCGCGTAGGGTGAAGTAGCGGCTCATGTAGGCAATCAGCGGCACAATCTTGTGGATCATATCCGCCGTGGTGCCCTGCTGACGTACCTCGCCATTGATCTTCAGCCCGAGCAGCGTGTTCTGCGGATCGCTTGCGAACTCCGCTGCCGGAATAAAGCCGGAGAGTGGACAGGCGTTGTCAAAGCCTTTGGCCTTCTCCCACGGCTGCCCGGCCTTCTTCATTTTGCCCTGAACATCACGCAGCGTCAGATCCAGCGCCACGCCGTAGCCGGCAATCGCCTGTTGAACGTGCTCTTCCGAGGCCTGGCGCAGCGTAGCGCCGATCAGTACCGCCAGCTCAACTTCGTGGTGCACCGATCCCAGCCCCTGCGGCAAGGCCAACGGCTGGCGGAGATCGCAGAGCGCGGTTTCAGGCTTGATAAACAGCACCGGCTCGTCCGGCGTAGCGCTGCCCATCTCCTGAATATGTTTCGCATAGTTACTGCCAACGCAAACAACTTTACTGACGGGAAAATCTAACAGTGCACCCTGCCAGTTATGATGCTGATACATGTTACCCCCTGAGTAACCCTTTGAACGCGAGTGGAATTTGACTATCACCGCCGTCTCAGGATTTGTCAATCTTCCCGCTGCTTTGCAGATGCTGCTTAAGGAGATCCTCCGGCGGCGGCGGCATTTGCAGGTAATATCCCTGCTCCTTCAGCGCCGCTTTAACTTTGTCCAGATCGGCATTGGCTAAGCTTTTGCGCCCGTCGAGGGGCAGCAGCATCGTCATGACCGGCTGGCCAAAACTTTTCATTAATGGCTCAGGGACCCGAGAAAAATCATCTTTTTTCTCGATATACAAATAGGTCTGTTCACGCTTAGCACTTCGGTAGATCACACAAAACATACTTTTACTCATTATTAATGGGAGGTGTCTTGCCTCAATATAGCAGGGACTATAACATGCCTGAGAGTCTTCGGAATATCACCCGCTGTGCGGGGGATAATAGCTAAATGAGTAAGGTCAGGATGTCAAACACGCCCATCGAGCTTAAAGGCAGTAGTTTTACCTTATCAGTGGTTCATTTGCATGATGCGAAACCCGAGGTTATTCGTCAGGCCTTAGAAGACAAAATCGCTCAGGCTCCCGCTTTTTTACAGCATGCTCCCGTTGTTATTAACATTTCCGCGCTGGACGAGGCGGTAAACTGGTCTGCGTTGCATAAAGCGATTGCCAGCACCGGTTTGCGTGTTATCGGCGTCAGCGGCTGTAAACAGGCCGAGCTGAAGGCAGAGATTGACCGCGCCGGGCTCCCACTGCTGACGGAAGGCAAAGAAAAACCCCGCCAGCCGCCTGCCGTTGAGGCCCCGGTCGTTGAAGCGTCGGTAGTTAAGACGACAATCGTTGAAGAGCCCGTTGTCGCACCGATCACAAAAACACGCTTAATTGATGTTCCGGTCCGTTCCGGACAGAGAATATATGCCCCGGGCTGCGATCTGATCGTGACCAGCCACGTCAGCGCGGGCGCAGAGCTGATCGCCGATGGCAATATCCATATCTATGGCATGATGCGTGGACGGGCGCTGGCGGGGGCCAACGGCGACAGAGAAGCACAAATTTTTTGCACACATCTCACCGCGGAGCTGGTCTCCATCGCGGGTGAATACTGGCTGAGCGATCAAATCCCGGCCGAATATTATGGCAAAGCGGCACGCCTGCTCCTCGCGGATAACGCTTTGACTGTTCAACCATTGAATTAAGCCCTTATAACAAGGAACACCTATGGCACGCATTATTGTTGTTACTTCGGGTAAAGGGGGCGTCGGTAAGACGACATCCAGCGCGGCCATCGCGACTGGTTTGGCCCAGAAGGGAAAGAAGACCGTCGTTATCGACTTCGATATCGGCCTGCGTAACCTCGACCTGATCATGGGTTGTGAACGCCGAGTAGTCTATGATTTCGTTAACGTTATTCAGGGCGATGCAACGTTAAACCAGGCGCTGATCAGAGATAAGCGCACGGAAAGCCTCTATATTCTTCCTGCCTCCCAGACGCGTGACAAAGACGCGCTGACCCGTGACGGCGTCGAGAAAGTGCTCGACGATCTGAAGAAGATGGATTTCGATTTCATCGTCTGCGACTCCCCTGCCGGGATCGAAACCGGCGCGCTAATGGCGCTCTACTTCGCAGATGAAGCCGTTATTACCACTAACCCAGAGGTCTCCTCAGTACGCGACTCGGACCGCATTCTGGGCATTCTCTCCTCTAAATCGCGCCGCGCCGAGAACGGTCAAGAGCCGATCAAAGAGCATCTGCTGCTGACCCGCTACAACCCGGGCCGCGTCAGCAAAGGCGACATGCTGAGCATGGAAGATGTGCTGGAGATCCTGCGCATCAAGCTGGTCGGGGTGATCCCGGAAGATCAGTCCGTGCTGCGCGCCTCTAACCAGGGCGAACCTGTGATCCTGGACGCGACATCAGATGCCGGTAAAGCGTATGCTGATACCGTGGAACGTCTGCTGGGAGAAGAACGCCCTTTCCGCTTCATCGAAGAAGAGAAGAAAGGTTTCCTCAAACGCCTGTTCGGAGGATAAATTATGGCATTACTAGACTTTTTTCTCTCACGAAAGAAGAGTACCGCTAACATAGCGAAAGAGCGCCTGCAGATCATCGTGGCCGAGCGTCGCCGCAGCGATGCTGAGCCACACTATTTGCCGCAGCTGCGCAAAGATATTCTGGAAGTGATTTGTAAGTATGTGCAGATCGATCCGGAAATGGTGACGGTACAGCTGGAACAAAAAGACGGCGATATTTCTATCCTTGAGCTCAACGTTACCCTACCGGAAGCTGAAGAGACGAAATAACGTTTTATTGTTATCTCCTTCATTAAAAAGGCAGCCCGTTAAGCGCTGCCTTTTTTATTTATGCTTATTCACTGTGTTTATTTACAGTGACGCGTTAGCTAGCGGGGAAATTCCAGCAGCAGAGCCTGAAGGCTCGATGCCATTAATTCACCGCGCCAGCCAGAGATAAGTTCCGGCAGAGTAGCAAACGACTTAATATTCCAGTGCCAGTTAAGCAGCTGATTTATTTGTCGACGGGAGGCCAGCAGCTCGGCGCTTACCCCTTTTGCCACACTCACCTCCTGCACCAGCGCCTTAATCGCCTTGAAGGCCCGGCGATAGCCCGGCATATCAAGCAGGTTCAGCAGCGGCTCCGGGAGGGCCTCCTCCGGTAACGCCTGGGCCTGCGCAACCATCGCCAGCAGCGTTTTACCGTGGTAGCGGATCTCGCTCCCCGAGAGCCCGATGCTGTCCAGTTCGCCGAGGCTGCCCGGCATATAGCGTGCGACCGCCCACAGGTTCTCTTCCCGCACCACAAAGTTTACCGCCAGATCGCGTTCGCGCGCCTTACGCAGACGCCACGCGGCCAGCAGCTGCAGGCACGCCAGCTGACGAGTACGCAGCTGCCAGGCGTTGCTAATATCGCGCCACGCCTCTTCCGGGGCCAGCACTTCCTGACGGCGCACCTGCATCAAGCGGCACTCGTCCAGCGCAGCTGACAGCCAGCCCGCCGCCTCAGTCTCTGCCATCAGCTTGTGGGCGATAGGCAAAAGATACCAGACGTCGGCGGCAGCGTAGTCGCACTGGCGCTCGGTCAACGGACGCGCCAGCCAGTCGGTGCGGGATTCACTTTTATCCAGCGCCAGACCGGTATACTCCTCTACCATGGAGGCGAAGCCCCACGACAGCGGGCGGCCGCTGAAGGCGGCAAGGATCTGGGTATCGATCAGCGGCTGCGGCAGCTCGCCAAACACGTTGAGAAAAACTTCCAGATCTTCACTGCCGGCGTGGAGAAACTTAGTGACCGCGCGATCCATCATCAGCTCGCGGAACGGCGTCCAGTCGGTGATCTCTAGCGGATCGATCAGCGAAACCTGCTGGCCGTCGTAGACCTGGATCAGGCCCAGCTGCGGATAGTAGGTGCGGGTGCGGACAAACTCGGTATCGATGGCAAGAGCCGGAAACGCGCGCGCCGCCTCGCTCATGGTCGCCAGCGCGTCGTTGGTAGTGATCATCTGGTAGTTCAAATCATACTCTCTTTGGTTTGCGCCCATAAAAAACGCCGGGCTAACCGGCGTTGGACGACTCACTCGAAGCTTAGACCTTATTGTCTACTTTGCCGCGCGCTTCGTCACGTAATTCTCGCCGTAAAATTTTGCCGACGTTGGATTTCGGCAGCTCCTCACGAAACTCCACCAGCTTCGGTACCTTGTAGCCGGTAAGCTGACGGCGGCAGAAGGTAATGAGCGCCTCTTCGCTGAGGGTGGGGTCCTTTTTCACCACGAAGATTTTTACCTTTTCCCCGCTGCTGGTTGACGGTACGCCGACGGCGGCCACTTCCTGCACGCCAGGGTGCTGCATCACGACATCTTCAATTTCGTTAGGGTAGACGTTGAAGCCGGAGACCAGGATCATATCTTTTTTACGATCGACGATGCGCAGGAAGCCTTCGTCGTCCATTACCGCAATATCACCGGTCATCAGCCAGCCATCCTTGATGATCTCGTCGGTGGCATCAGGGCGCTGCCAGTAACCCAGCATCACCTGCGGCCCCTTGACGCACAGTTCGCCCGGCTCGCCGTGCGGTACTTCCCGGCCCTCGTCGTCAATCAGCTTCACTTCCGTAGAGGGCACCGGCAGGCCGATGCTGCCGCTGTGGTAGTCGATATCGTGCGGGTTCACGCTCACCAGCGGAGAGCACTCCGTCAGGCCGTAGCCTTCCAGTAGATACTGCCCGGTTAGCTTCACCCAGCGCTCAGCGACCGCCTGCTGAACAGGCATCCCGCCGCCTGCGGAGAGGTGCAGCGTAGAGAAATCGAGCTGCTGAAATTCTTTGTTGTTCAGCAGCGCGTTAAACAGAGTATTCACCCCGGTCATGGCGGTGAAGGGGTACTTCGCCAGCTCCTTCACCAGCCCTGGAATATCGCGCGGGTTGGTGATCAGCAAGTTCTGCCCGCCCAGCTCGATAAACAGCAGGCAGTTCATAGTCAGGGCAAAGATGTGATACAGCGGCAGAGCGGTAACCACCAGCTCTTTTCCCCGGTGCAGCAGCGGCCCATAGGTGGCATTCACCTGTTCGAGGTTAGCCAGCATGTTACGGTGGGTCAGCATCGCCCCTTTGGCCACGCCGGTGGTGCCGCCGGTGTATTGCAGGAAAGCGAGATCGTCCGGGACGACCTCCGGCTTGACATACTGCATCCGGTAGCCGTTGTGCAGCGCCTGGCGAAACGAGATGGCGTCCGGCAGATGGTATTTCGGTACCAGCCGCTTAACGTATTTGACCACGAAGTTGACCAGCGTCCCCTTCGCCGCAGAGAGCTGATCCCCCATGCGGGTCAAGATCACGTGTTGGACCTGAGTTTTCTCCACCACCTTTTCAAGGGTGTGGGCAAAGTTAGAGACGATGACGATAGCCGCCGCGCCGCTGTCGTTGAGCTGATGCTCCAGCTCGCGGGGGGTATAGAGAGGGTTAACGTTGACCACCACCATACCGGCACGCAAAATACCAAACAGCGCAACCGGATACTGCAGCAGGTTGGGCATCATCAGCGCCACGCGGTCGCCCTTCTTTAACCCAAGGCCGTGCTGTAGCCAGGCGGCAAAGGCACGACTGCGCTCTTCCAGCTTACGGAAGGTCATGGTCTCGCCCATGTTGATAAACGCTGGCTGGTCCGCATAACGGATCGCGGCGTTTTCGAAGAGTTCCACAAGGGATTGATAGCGATCGGGGTTGATGTCCGCTGGCACGTCGGCGGGATAACGGTTAAGCCAAACCTTCTTCAATGCGTCACCTCTGAAATGAAAATTCGCCGTCATCGCAACTCCGCTTAATAAACATGCCATTAACATTATATTAACTCATTGTACCAGTTTATTAATTGGCTGATTCACAGGTTGCGAAGCGCGTCACTCTTTTATTCTTGTTATGGTCATAAAAAAGGAGAAACAGCGGATAGTCCGCTGTCTCTTCTCTTATTTAACAGAGAGTTACTCTGTTACGATGGTATGCACCGGGGCAGGACCGGCGTTGTACCAGCCGTACCCTCCGTAGCCACCGTAACGCCAGGGATTAGGCCCCGGCCCCCAGTACCAGGGGTCGATCGGCTGCGGCGGCAGCATAACCTGCTGCTGAAGATGCCAGCGCTTATAGCCACTCACCTTTATGACCATAAACTTATAGGGAGTCTCGCCCACCTTGCCCTGCTCAACGCCGCTGATGGTGCCGACTACGGTCACATACTGATTACGGAAATCCACCGGATCAAGGAAGCCGTTCACGTCGGCATAGATACGCCCGCGGGAAGGTTCACCCAGCACAGGGCGCGCGCCGCTGTCCAGCGGTACCGAGGCGATCTCCAGCCGGGTTTGTCCCTGCGTGTTCTGCAAGCCGATAACTTTACCGCCGAAGCGCGCCTCCTGGCCGACGTACAGCTCAGGCGCATTCATCACCCGCACCAGATCCTGCTGCGGCGTTGGGCTGCTGCCTTTAATGGCGTCAGGCACCGAGACGCAGCCGCTCAACGCTAAGGCGGCTAAGCCTGCCAGCAGCCAGCAACCGGACCTGCTTTGACCCACCTTTTGGGATACCTTCACTTACCACCTTCCTGCTATTACATTGTTACGTTATGTATATAGCTGAGATTCATTTTCTGCCCGGAAGTTTCTTCCAGGCCACCTCGTTGCGCAAATAAACCGGCTCCGCATGCTCCACGGCGACGGTGCGCTGCTGGGCGAAAAGGTGGCAGGCGAGCGGAAGCATATCTTCAGCGGCAGGCAGCAGGATACCGCCGTCGCTGAGCGTCAGCCCACTCTCCTTACCGAGCTCTGGCCACGCGGGCCAGCCGGTTCCTACCGTGGCCCAGGAGCCGCTGAGCTGGGCCAGGCGTTCGCTGACCGCTTCCGGCTTCAGTACCGCCTCGCTCTCTTCGCCGTGCCAGACGCCCTGCTCATCCCGCTGGTACTCGGCCCAGTAGACTTCGCCCATACGAGCATCGATAGCAGCCAGCACGCGCGTCGCGCCGGTTTTACGCCACGCACCCTGCGCCATCGTAGCCAGCGTCGAGACGCCGATCATCGGCAGCTCGGCACCCAGCGCCAGGCCCTGGGCAATGCCGATGCCAATGCGCACGCCGGTAAAGCTGCCCGGCCCGCGGCCAAAGGCCAGCGCGTCGAGTTCGGCAAGGGTAACGCCGCTGTCGTTCAGCGTCTGCTGAACCAGAGGTAAAATACGTTGGGTATGTTCTCTTGGGCAGAGTTCAAAGTGGGCAGAGGTCGTACCGTCATTCCACAGGGCAACGGAACAGGCCTCTGTGGCGGTATCAATAGCCAGAATTCGCATTGGTCTTCGCGCTCTCGGGGTGTTGATTCAATAAAATGGCGCGCATCTTAGCACACTCTACGGCAAATTACTGCGTGGAGGTCCCGGCCAGGAATCGCACCGCGCGGGCGATGTCCCGGGTGCGCGGGGTCGGCGGCAGGCTGGCGAGGAAGGTGGCACCATAGGGGCGCATCACCAGTCGGTTGTCGCAGATCACCAGCACGCCACGGTCGTCGATGTCGCGGATCAGGCGGCCTACCCCCTGCTTGAGGGTGATCACCGCGTCCGGCAGCTGAACATCGTCAAAAGGATCGCCCCCGCGCAGGCGGCAATCCTCCATCCGCGCCTTCAGCAGCGGATCGTCCGGGGAGGTAAAGGGCAGCTTGTCGATGATCACCAGCGACAGGGTATCGCCGCGCACGTCCACCCCTTCCCAGAAGCTGCTGGTTGCCACCAGCAGGGCGTTTCCGGCGGTGACAAACTGCTGTAGCAGCTGGCCCTTGCTGGTCTCCCCCTGCAACAGCACCGGCAGCGACAGGGTAGCGCGGAACTGCTCCGCCAGATCGCGCATCATGGCGTGGGAGGTGCAGAGCATAAAGCAGCGGCCGTTGTTGGCCTCGATCATGGGTCTGAGCATGGCCGCCAGCTGGCGCGCCGCGCCGGGCTGGTTGGTCTGCGGCAGATTGCGCGGCACGCAGAGCAGCGCCTGGCGGGCGAAATCAAACGGACTGGGCAGCAGCATCGACTCTGCCGTTTCAATCCCGAGGCGGGAGGTAAAGTGGTGCAGGTCGT
This sequence comes from Pseudescherichia vulneris, assembly GCF_902164725.1. Classification (NCBI taxonomy): domain Bacteria; kingdom Pseudomonadati; phylum Pseudomonadota; class Gammaproteobacteria; order Enterobacterales; family Enterobacteriaceae; genus Pseudescherichia; species Pseudescherichia vulneris. The sequence continues at coordinate 2,242,535 of NZ_LR607338.1, forward strand.
CGTTCACCGAGAGCGTGGCCGAGGTAAAGATCCAGCTTCCCGGCTTCTGGGCCATCACCTCTTTGAACTTCTCCGCCACGGTGAGCGGGGTCAGGGCGAGGGTGAAGTGGCGAGAGGTGCACTCGTACCAGTAGCTGAAGCCCGGCTGGTTGATCTCTTTCAGCCGCTTGAGGCGCGTGCGGTAGAGGGTGGCCCGTTCAAAAGCCGCGTCGAGCAGCGCCGAGCGACCAAGAGAGAGTTTGGCTACGTCATAGCACAGCTCTAAGGCATCATCGAGCAGCAGCAGCGCGCGCTGGACGTGGCTGTCCGCCAGCAGCTCGCGCAGGTTGCCGCGATAGCCCGGCTCGCCCAGCTGTAGGCGGAAATCCTGCGCGCTCTGCGCCAGGCGATCCGCGCACTTCTGCAGCTGCTGGGTATCTTTCAGTTCGGTGCGGTAGGCAATGGTGAAATCTTTCGCCAGATCCAGCAGCTGACGGCTGGAGAGCGACTGGCCGAAGTACTGGCTGGCAATATCCGGCAGCTGATGCGCTTCGTCGAAGATCATCACGTCGGCCTCAGGGATCAGCTCGCCGAAGCCGCTGTCTTTCACCACCATGTCGGCGAGAAAGAGATGGTGGTTAACTACCACAACGTCGGCGTCCATCGCCTTCTTACGCGCCTTGACCACGAAGCAATCTTTATACATCGGGCAGTCGCTGCCGAGGCAGTTATCGTTGGTGCTGGTGACCAGCGGCCAGGCCTGGGAGTCCTCCGCCACGCTGGCGCAGGTGCTGATGTCGCCATCAAGGGTCTGACTCGACCATGATCGCAGCAGGATAACGTCGCTGAGGATCTGCACCGGCAGATCGCCTCCGGCCAGCGCCTGCTGCTCAAGACGTTCGATGCACAGGTAGTTGGAGCGCCCCTTCAGCAGCGCCAGACGGCCGGTGTACTCCAGCGCGCGGGAGACGGTCGGCAGATCGCGACTGTAGAGCTGATCCTGTAGCGCCTTTGAGCCGGTGGAGATAATGACCTTTTTCCCGGCGCGCAGGGCCGGGGCCAGATAGGCGTAGGTTTTCCCCGTCCCGGTTCCGGCCTCAACCACTAGCGGCTGGGTATTAGCAATGGCAGCGCTGACCGCCTGGGCCATCTGCCGCTGCGGCTCACGCGGTTTAAACCCCGGTATCGCTTTCGCTAACTGCCCGTCTGTTGCAAAATCGTCCGTTACACTGTTCTCTGCCACGCCGCCCCCTGGTTATATCGCCAGTGATTATGTCAGGCGCAGGAATTTTTAGCTAGCCGAAGTCGTGACAGGATCGCTCCCCTGTGGCAGTCTTGGCCCTGCAAAAAAGCCATAACGGAGTGAAAAATGACGATTAAACGTATTGATGCCGAGGCCCGCTGGTCCGATGCCGTGATCCACAACCAGACGCTGTACTACACCGGCGTGCCGGAGAACCTTGCGGCTGACGCCGAGGCGCAGACTGCCAACACTCTGGCGCAGATTGACGCCGTGCTGGCAAAACAGGGTAGCGATAAAACGCGCATTCTCGACGCCACGATTTTTCTGGCCGACGCTAATGATTTTGCGGCAATGAACCGCGCGTGGGATGCATGGGTGGTAGCAGGCCATGCGCCAGTACGCTGCACCGTACAGGCGACGCTGATGAACCCGCAGTACCGAGTCGAAATTAAAATTATCGCCGCGGTATAGAACTACTCTTCTTCATCCTCATCTTCAAAGCGTGCCACGATCCGTTCTCCGGTATGGTTGGCACGCAGCTCTTCGGCGACCACCGCGATCGCCTGCCCGCTGCTCATGCCTTCGGACATAAGCTGCTGAATACGTTCTACTGCCTGCTGCTGTTGCTCATGACTGAGCGAAGGTAAACCTGCAAACATCGTTAACTCCTGCTAGATTATCAGCGCTAATTATTTCACGCTGCCTGGTTGTTTGCCACCCATGAACACGCTTTCCCCTACCGTTATTACCCTACCGTGGCGTCACGACGCCGCTGAGTTCTGGTTTGCACGTCTGAGCCACCTGCCGTGGGCGATGCTGCTGCACTCCGGCCATGCCGAGCATGCCTACAGCCGCTTCGATATTATGGTCGCCGATCCGCGTGGCACGTTGGTGACCACCGGTGAGAGCACGCGCGTGACGCTGGACGGCACGGAGATCTCCACTGCCGATCCGCTGGCGCTGCTTCAGCAGGCGCTGACGTCGCTGGCGCTGCCTGCCGAGGTTAATCCCGATCTTCCTTTCCAGGGCGGCGCGCTGGGGCTGTTTGGCTACGATCTGGGTCGACGCTTTGAAAACCTGCCCACGCAGGCGGAGGCCGACATCGACCTGCCGGATATGGCGGTGGGGCTGTATGACTGGGCGCTGATTGTCGACCACCATACCAAACGTGTGTCGCTGCTGAGCCACGGCGACGTCAGTGCCCGTCTCGCCTGGCTGGAGGCACAGCAGGTGCCCGATAGCGAGGATTTTTGCCTCACCTCCCGCTGGCGCGCCAATATGACGCCAGCGCAGTATGCCGATAAATTTGCTCGCGTGCAGGCTTATTTGCAAAGCGGCGACTGCTATCAGGTCAATCTGGCCCAGCGCTTTCAGGCTACCTATCAAGGCGATGAGTGGCAGGCGTTCACCCGCCTTAACGCCAGCAACCGCGCGCCGTTCAGCGCCTTCCTGCGTCTTGAGGCAGGGGCGATCCTGAGCCTCTCCCCTGAGCGGTTTATCCATTTGGAGCGGGATCGCATTCAGACTCGGCCCATCAAAGGTACCCTGCCCCGGCTGGCAGATCCGCAGGCCGATCGCCAGCAGGCGGAAAAGCTAGCGGCCTCGCCGAAAGATCGCGCTGAAAACCTGATGATCGTTGACCTGATGCGCAACGACATTGGCCGGGTGGCGGTGCCCGGCTCGGTGCGTGTCCCGGAGCTGTTTGTGGTGGAGCCGTTTCCTGCCGTTCACCATCTGGTCAGCACCGTCACCGCCCGGCTGCCCGCCTCGCAGCACGCCAGCGATCTGCTGCGGGCTGCCTTTCCCGGCGGCTCGATCACCGGCGCGCCAAAGGTACGGGCAATGCAGATCATTGACGAGCTGGAGCCGCAGCGGCGTAATGCCTGGTGTGGCTCCATTGGCTATATCAGCCTCTGCGGCACCATGGATACCAGCATCACTATCCGCACGCTGAGCGCCTGCAACGGGCAGATTTACTGCTCCGCCGGGGGCGGCATCGTTGCCGATAGTCAGCCCGAGGCGGAATATCAGGAAACCTTTGATAAAGTTAATCGTATTCTGCAACAGCTGGAGAGATAACCGGTGGAGAGCACAAACCTGACTCTGGACGATTTTTTATCACGCTTCCAACTTTTACGCCCCCAGGCCAGCGGTGCGAGCCTGAACAACCGCCAGGCGGCGGTGCTGATCCCGGTGGTACGCCGTGAGCAGCCGGGGCTGCTGCTGACCCAGCGCTCGGCGCGGCTGCGTAAGCACGCGGGCCAGGTGGCCTTCCCCGGTGGCGCTGTGGACAGCAGCGATGCCTCTATTATTGCCGCCGCCCTGCGTGAGGCCGAGGAGGAGGTTGCCATCCCGCCCGAGGCTGTTGAGGTGATTGGCGTTCTGCCGCCGGTTGACAGCGTGACCGGCTTTCAGGTTACCCCGGTGGTGGGCATTATCCCGCCGGATCTGCACTATCACGCCAGCGAGGATGAGGTGGCAGCGGTATTTGAGATGCCGCTGGCTGAAGCGCTGCGCCTGGGGCGTTATCACCCGCTGGATATTCACCGGCGCGGCAATGCGCACCGGGTGTGGCTCTCCTGGTATCAGCATTACTTTGTCTGGGGCATGACGGCGGGCATAATTCGTGAGCTGGCCTTACAAATCGGCCTCAAACCCTGACTATACTTTACACAGCGCCCATTTTTCACCGGGCGTGACCTGCCTCTCAGCATTAGTAAAATAGAGGTTAGCTATTAGTTTAATTCATGTGAATAGTTAAACCGATCCCACGGTTCCCTCTTACACTATGCGCAATTATTACATCGTTGCCGGAGAGTCCGGCAACCCTGTCAGGAGTGTTAGCGTGATTAGTATATTCGACATGTTTAAAGTGGGAATTGGTCCTTCCTCTTCCCATACTGTTGGGCCCATGAAGGCCGGGAAACAGTTCGTCGATGATCTGGTCGAAAAGGGATTGCTGGAGAGCGTCACCCGCGTGGCGGTGGATGTTTATGGTTCGCTGTCGCTGACCGGCCGCGGTCACCATACCGATATCGCCATTATTATGGGCCTCGCGGGTAACGAGCCGGCGACCGTCGACATTGATGCGATTCCGGGGTTCATCCGCGACGTAGAATCCCGTGGCCGCCTGCTGCTGGCTCAGGGGCGTCACGAGGTGGACTTCCCTGCCGATAACGGGATGCGTTTCCAGAGCGACAACCTGCCGCTGCATGAGAACGCCATGCGCATCCATGCGTATCAGGGCGAGAAAGAGATCTACAGCAAAACCTACTACTCCATCGGCGGCGGGTTTATCGTCGATGAAGAGCACTTTGGTAAAGAGAGCGCCCAGGCCGTCAGCGTGCCCTACCCGTACAACTCTGCCCAGGCGATCCTGAACTGGTGCAAAGAGACCGGCCTCTCCCTCTCCGGCATGGTAATGCAGAACGAGCTGGCCTTGCACAGCAAAGCGGAAATTGCCGACTACTTTGCCCACGTCTGGCAGACAATGCAGGCCTGTATCGATCGCGGCATGAACACCGAAGGCGTGCTGCCGGGTCCGCTGCGGGTGCCGCGCCGCGCCTCAGCCCTGCGCCGTCTGCTGGTTGCCAGCGACAAGCACTCCAGCGATCCGATGGTAGTGGTTGACTGGGTCAACATGTTCGCGCTGGCGGTGAACGAAGAGAACGCCGCCGGTGGCCGAGTGGTCACAGCCCCGACCAACGGCGCATGCGGGATCGTGCCGGCGGTGCTGGCCTACTACGATCACTTTATCGAGCCAGTTACCCCGGATATCTATACCCGTTACTTCCTGGCCGCAGGCGCAATCGGGACGCTTTACAAGATGAACGCCTCAATCTCCGGCGCGGAAGTGGGCTGTCAGGGTGAAGTTGGCGTTGCCTGCTCTATGGCGGCGGCAGGCCTTGCGGAGCTGATGGGTGCCAGCCCGGAGCAGGTCTGCGTGGCGGCAGAGATCGGCATGGAGCATAACCTGGGTCTGACCTGCGATCCGGTTGCCGGCCAGGTGCAGGTGCCGTGCATTGAGCGTAACGCCATTGCCTCGGTGAAGGCCATCAACGCCTCTCGCATGGCGATGCGCCGTACCAGCGCCCCGCGCGTGTCACTGGATAAGGTGATCGAAACCATGTATGAAACCGGCAAGGACATGAACGCTAAGTACCGCGAAACCTCTCGCGGCGGTCTGGCGATCAAGGTGCAGTGCGACTAATACGTTACCTGGCCCTTTCACCCGAAAGGGCTAATTGTTTCCCTTTTTGATGCCGATTATTTTTTCCCCACTACACTTGCTGTGTTGCCGTTTGCTTTTTCGCCAACGGCCCTCCTGGGGACCGTCGGGACATGCAAACAGCACAGCATATTATAAGAAGCTACCGTCGAAAACGCGCCATCGTCTGCGTGATTGTCGCGATCTTCACGCTTTTCCTTACGCTTGGCTCGCGCTACATTTCCGAGCGCAACGCTAACCAGCAGCGGATCCTCTCTTTTACCAACCATGCGGTCTCGTCGCTGGACAGGATCCTGATCCCTCTTGCCCAGGGCCGGGGGATGCTTCTACCGCTGGTGGGCCAGCCCTGCGACGAGGCGCATCTGGCGCTACGAAAACAGGCCGCGACGATGCAAACCGTACGCTCTATCGGCCTTATCAAAAACGGCGTCCTCTACTGCTCTAGCATTTTCGGTTATCGCAACGTCCCTATTCATCAGCTTCAACCCGCACTCCCTACCGCTCAGCCGCTGCTCTTGCTCACTACCGATAACTCACTGCTGCACGGCAGCCCGATACTGATCCAGTGGTTTCCCCTGACCCAGAATGGTCAGGATGGGGTGATGGAGGTGATCAATATCGATCTGCTCACTCGCCTGATGCTGGAGCCGCAGAAACCGCTGATCACCGGGGCGAGCGTCACGGTAGGTCATCGGCATTTGATCTACGGTGCCGGGGTCATGGATAGCCTGCCGCCGCTGGTCAACGAGACACGGTTTCAGCAGAGCTCGGAACAGTTTCCCTTTACCATTAGCGTGAGGGGCCCCGGCGCAGGGGAGCTGGCGCTGCGCCACCTTCCTTCCCAGCTGCCGCTAGCGGTGATCATCAGCCTGCTGATGGGCTATATCGCCTGGATTGTTACCGCTAACCGGATGAGCTTCTCCTGGGAGATCAACCTCGGCATGGCGGCACATGAGTTTGAGCTTTTCTGCCAGCCGCTGCTGAACGCCAGCACCCATCAGTGTGAGGGGGTGGAGATCCTGCTGCGTTGGAATAACCCGCGCCAGGGCTGGATCTCGCCGGACGTCTTTATCCCCATTGCCGAGGAGCAGAACCTGATTGCTCCCCTAACGCGCTACGTGCTAGCAGAGACCCACCGCCAGATAGGCCTGTTCCCGGCCAACAGCCAGTTCCATATCGGGATCAACGTCTCCGCCAGCCATTTCCGCGACGGCGCGTTGCTGAAGGATCTTAACCGCCTCTGGTTCCACGCCCATCCTGTTCAGCAGCTCACCATTGAGCTAACCGAGCGGGAGCCGATCACCGATATCGATTACCGGCTCGTGCGGGCCCTGCACCGGCGTGGGGTGAAGCTGGCGATTGATGACTTTGGTACCGGCAACACCTCCCTCTCGTGGCTGGAGAAGCTGCGTCCGGACGTATTGAAGATCGACAAGTCCTATACCATGGCGGTGGGCACCGATGCGGTGAACTCGACGGTAACGGATATTATTATCGCGTTGGGTAGGCGGTTAAAAATTGAGCTAATTGCGGAGGGGGTTGAGACCCCGCTGCAGGCGCAGCGTTTGCGCCAGCGCGGGGTAACACTATTTCAGGGATTTCTCTACGCGAAGCCTATGCCGCTAAAAGATTTCCCCACGTGGCTGGCAGGCAGTACGCCGCCCCCAGCCACCTATAGCGGGCATGTGATGCCCATGACGCCGCTACGCTGAACGAGGCTACTCCTCTTCGTCGTCCTGTACCGGCTGCTCTTTAACAACCCGTACCAGATCGACCCGGTAGTCGTTCGCCTCAACCACGGTAATGGTTAATGGCGCAAGCTGCAGCACCTCGCCCGGCTTGGGAATTTGACCATTGATCGCAATGACCAGCCCTGCAACGGTGGCGATATCCTCTTCGTCATTCACCAGGTTATCCATCCCCAGCGCATGCTGTAGCGCATGGAGATCGGTAGCGCCTTTTACCAGCCAGCCGTCACCGTCGGTGACAATCTCCGGCGTCTCATCGGCGTCCGGGAACTCACCGGCAATGGCTTCCAGCACGTCAAGCGGCGTGACCAGGCCCTGCACCACGCCAAACTCGTTGGTGACCATCACGAAGCTCCCGCGTGCGCGGCGGAGAACCGCCAGCAGCTTGATGGGATCCAGCGTTTCCGGTACCACGATGGCCGGGGACGCCGAGGCGATAGCCGCCACGTCGACGCCCTCTTCTAGCGCCATCAGCAGCTCTTTCGCACGCACGATGCCGATAACTTCATCCAGCTCGCCCCGGCACACCGGGAAGAGGCTGTGCGGTGAGGAGAGCAGCTGCTGGCGAATAGCGTCCACCTCAAGGTTGGCATCGACCCAGCTGATCTCGCCTCGCGGCGTCATGATGCTGCGTAAAGAGCGTGACGCCAGGGTCAGCACGCCGTTGATCATGTAGCGCTCTTCATCGGCAAACGCGCCTTCAGGTACCGACACCGGGGATTGGCTGTCCGGCTCGTGCTGAACCGCAGCCTGACGGCGACCGCCCATCAAACGCAGGATCGCGTCGGCGGTACGCGCCCGCAGCGGCAGCGTCGACTGATGGCGAATAAAGTTCCGGCGTGCCACCTGGTTAAAGAACTCAATGATGATCGAGAAGCCAATTGCCGCGTAGAGATAGCCTTTCGGAATATGGAAGCCAAAGCCTTCCGCCACCAGGCTCAGACCGATCATCAGCAGGAAGCTCAGGCAGAGCACCACCACCGTCGGGTGTTGGTTAACAAAACGCGTCAGCGGCTTCGAGGCCAGCAGCATCACCGCCATGGCGATCACCACCGCGGCCATCATCACCGGCAGGTGGTTCACCATCCCTACCGCAGTGATCACCGCATCGAGGGAGAAGACCGCATCAAGGATAACGATCTGCACCACCACCACCCAGAAGCTGGCGTACCCTTTCCCCTGTCCGCTGTCGTGCTCGCGGTTCTCCAGGCGCTCGTGTAATTCTGTTGTCGCTTTAAAGAGTAAGAATATCCCCCCGAGCAGCATGATGAGATCGCGGCCAGAGAAGGTGAAATCCATTACCGAAAAGAGCGGCTGGGTCAGCGTCACCATCCAGGAGATCACGGAGAGCAGCGCCAGGCGCATCACCAGCGCAAGGGAGAGGCCGATCAGCCGGGCCTTGTCTCGCTGCCTGGGCGGCAGTTTATCCGCCAGAATGGCGATAAACACCAGGTTATCGATACCGAGAACAATTTCAAGTACGACAAGCGTCAACAATCCCACCCAGATTGAGGGATCCATTAAGAATTCCATGACAGGCTCCTGCTAAAGGAATGACAAAACGGGGCCTTACAACATGCAGGCGTGATGACAACAGAAAGGGGGTTAACACAGGCGCTAAGCGGCCTGAAGGTAAACTGACGTCGGTGACGGTCCATACGGTGGGCAGCTGCCCTCTACTCCAGTGATTATAAACAGAAAGTAAACATAACAGAGGGAATTGCGATTTTGCAAAGATTTACCAGAATTTGCATTTTTGGAGATATTTTGCGCAACAAAATTTCTTTTCCAATTAAAGCTAAATTACGGATCTGAATCACATAAATTATTTTTTCACTATCTAAAATAATTCGCGAAGACTGAACTTTCTATGTCATCCCTCTCTGAATCGATTCGCTATGACGTAACGATTCACAATGCATCTGCTACGGATGTATTCACGATAATAAAGGAGGTAGCAAGTGACCATTGCTATTGTGATAGGCACACATGGCTGGGCTGCAGAGCAGCTGCTTAAAACGGCTGAAATGCTATTGGGCGAACAAGAGAACGTAGGCTGGATCGATTTCGTACCGGGTGAAAACGCCGAAACGCTGATCGAAAAATACACCGCGCAGCTGGCGAAGCTCGACACCGGTCAGGGCGTGCTGTTTCTCGTCGATACATGGGGCGGCAGCCCGTTTAACGCTGCCAGCCGTATTGTCGTCGATAAAGAGCACCATGAGGTCGTGGCTGGGGTCAATATCCCGATGCTGGTCGAGACCCTGATGGGCCGCGATGACAACCCGACGTTTGACGATCTGGTGGCCGTCGCTGTTGAAGCAGGCCGCGAAGGCGTGAAGGCACTGAAGGCGCAGCCGGTGGAGAAGGCGCAGCCTGCCGCCCCTGCCCCTGCCGCCGCTCCCAAAGCCGCCGCGCCGCTAAAACCGATGGGGCCGGCAGACTATATGACCATTGGCCTGGCGCGTATCGACGATCGCCTGATCCACGGTCAGGTGGCCACACGCTGGACCAAAGAGACCAACGTGCAGCGTATTATTGTCGTCAGTGACGAAGTCGCCGCCGACACGGTACGCAAGACGCTGCTCACCCAGGTGGCACCGCCCGGCGTTACCGCGCACGTGGTGGACGTCGCCAAGATGGTTCGCGTTTACAACAACCCGAAATACGCCGGTGAGCGCGTGATGCTGCTGTTCACCAACCCGACCGACGTGGTACGCCTCGTTGACGAGGGGGTGAAGATCACCTCTGTCAACATTGGCGGCATGGCCTTCCGCCAGGGTAAAACCCAGGTGAATAACGCCGTGTCGGTGGATGAGCAGGATATCGCCGCGTTTAAAAAGCTCAACGCCCAGGGTATCGAGCTGGAGGTGCGGAAAGTGTCCAGCGATCAACGTCTGAAAATGATGGATTTAATCAGCAAAGTGGCGAAGTAACCGGCACCCGCCGATCGCGCTGTTTTTACACTTTAATCTGTAATGCTATAGGAGAAGTACAATGGAGATTACCACTCTTCAGATTGTGCTGGTGTTCGTCGTAGCCTGTATTGCCGGTATGGAGTCGGTGCTGGATGAATTTCAGTTTCACCGTCCGCTGGTGGCCTGTACGTTAATCGGTATCGTGCTGGGTGATATGCAAAAAGGCATTATCATCGGCGGTACCCTGGAGATGATCGCCCTCGGCTGGATGAACATCGGTGCGGCGGTCGCGCCGGATGCCGCGCTGGCCTCCATCATCTCAACCGTGCTGGTTATCGCCGGTGGTCAGAGCATCGGGGCCGGTATCGCACTGGCTATCCCGCTGGCAGCGGCAGGCCAGGTGCTGACCATTATCGTTCGTACCATCACCGTGGCTTTCCAGCACGCAGCGGATAAGGCGGCCGAAAACGGCAACCTGACGGCGCTCTCCTGGATCCACGTCTCTTCCCTGTTTTTGCAGGCAATGCGTATCGCTATCCCGGCGGTGATCGTGGCCTACTCCGTGGGTACCAGTGAAGTACAGAGCATGCTCAACGCCATTCCGGAAGTGGTGACCAGCGGCCTGAACATCGCCGGTGGCATGATCGTGGTCGTAGGTTATGCGATGGTCATCAACATGATGCGCGCTGGCTACCTGATGCCGTTCTTCTATCTGGGCTTCGTTACCGCCGCCTTCACCAACTTTAACCTGGTGGCGCTGGGGGTAATCGGTGCCGTGATGGCCATTCTCTACATTCAGCTTAGCCCGAAATATAACCGCTCGGCGGGCGCGCCTGTTCAGGCTGCCGGTGCTAACGATCTCGATAACGAACTGGATTAACAGGTGAGCGACATGGTTGATATAACAAAAACGACGTCCGAGAAAAAACTCACGGCTGGCGATATCCGCGGCGTGTTCCTCCGCTCTAACCTCTTCCAGGGGTCGTGGAACTTCGAGCGTATGCAGGCGCTGGGCTTCTGCTTCTCTATGGTACCGGCTATCAAACGCCTCTACCCGGAGAATAACGAGGCCCGCCGCCAGGCGATCAAACGCCACCTGGAGTTCTTTAACACCCACCCCTACGTTGCCGCGCCGGTGCTCGGCGTTACTCTGGCGATGGAGGAGCAGCGTGCCAATGGCGCAGAGATTGACGATGGTGCTATCAACGGTATCAAAGTTGGTCTGATGGGGCCGCTGGCAGGCGTGGGTGACCCGATCTTCTGGGGTACCGTGCGTCCGGTGTTTGCCGCGCTCGGGGCGGGGATCGCCATGAGCGGCAGCCTGCTCGGTCCGCTGCTGTTCTTTATTCTCTTTAACGTGGTACGTCTGGCAACCCGCTACTACGGCGTCGCCTACGGCTACCGTAAAGGGGTAGATATCGTTAAAGATATGGGCGGCGGCTTCCTGCAAAAGCTGACCGAGGGGGCGTCAATCCTCGGGCTGTTTGTCATGGGGGCGCTGGTAAACAAGTGGACGCATGTTAATATCCCGCTGGTGGTGTCGGAGATCACCGATCAGACCGGGAAAACTAACGTCACCACCGTGCAGACTATCCTTGACCAGCTGATGCCGGGCCTGGTACCGCTGCTGTTGACCTTCGCCTGCATGTGGCTGCTGCGTAAGAAAGTGAACCCGCTGTGGATCATCGTTGGCTTCTTCGTCATCGGTATTGCGGGCTACGCCGTGGGCCTGCTCGGCCTGTAAGCGGTAGATGTTACGCCGGGGGCACTGCCCCCGGTTTTTATTTCTGGAGGATGAATGTCGTTAACGGACTACGTGCTGGTGCTGTGCGTGGCTGGGCTGCTGGCTTACGCTATCTATGACGAGTTTATTATGCCGCGCCGCCACGGTGCTACGCTGCTCACCGCTCCCCTGCTGCGCCGCAGCCGCGCCGACAGCGTGATCTTCACCGGCCTGCTGGCTATTCTTATCTATAATAACGTCACTCATCATGGTGCTATTTTAACCACGTGGCTATTATCTATGCTGGCGCTGGTGGCTATATATCTTTTCTGGATCCGTGCCCCAAAAATCATCTTCAAAGAAAATGGGTTTTTCTTCGCGAATATCTGGATTGAATATGGGCGTATTAATGCGATGCAGCTATCGGAAGATGGCGTGCTGGTAGTGCAATTAGAGCAGCGACGTCTGTTGATCCGTGTACGAAATATCGACGATCTGGAAAAAATCTACAGAATTATGGTTAAAACTCAGTAAGTTAAAATATAGCCATGACTATGTTTTTGATATACAAACACCCTGAAACATAGCCATGGCTATATTATTACCCCTGCAATTCATCATCTTTTTTAACGTTATTTTTACCCTTCCAGCCAAATGAAAATCGTTATCAATAGCACCGCGAAATAATGAACTTCGGTTATTGTTTTAGTTTATCAAAATATGTTAAGGTTGCGCCCGTCGTTGGGGAGTAGCCAATTTCCTGTTCCCGGAAATGTGCGTGTCAACATACTCGTTGCAAAACGTGGCACGTACGGATCGAATAGCTGAAGCTTTTCGGTCAGGCGAGACCATAGACGCATCAACTGCTGATTACTGGGGGCAGTGATGTGTCATATGGATTTCCCGGTCAGGACGCTTGTATGAACCTATCCGCTACCCTGCTGCTCGCTTTTGGCATGTCGATGGATGCCTTTGCCGCCTCTATTGGTAAAGGTGCGACACTGCACAAACCCAAATTTTCTGACGCCCTGCGTACCGGCTTGATCTTCGGCTTCATTGAGACGCTGACCCCGCTGCTAGGCTGGGGCTTAGGCATGCTTGCCAGCCAGTTTGTACTGGAGTGGAACCACTGGATTGCCTTCTTGCTGCTGGTATTTTTAGGTGGCCGAATGGTGCTGGAGGGGCTGCGCTGCCAGCCTGATGAAGATCCTACTCCACTGCGCCGCCACAGCTTCTGGCTGCTGGTCACGACCGCCATCGCCACCAGCCTGGACGCCATGGCCGTCGGCGTCGGTCTGGCATTCCTGCAGGTCAATATTATCACCACCGCGCTCGCCATCGGCTGCGCCACCCTGATTATGTCCACCCTCGGTATGATGATCGGCAAGTTTATCGGCCCGCTGCTGGGCAAACGGGCCGAGATCCTCGGTGGCGTAGTGCTGATCGGCATCGGCATCCAGATCCTCTGGAGCCACTTCGCCCCTTAAGCGTCGCGCTGCCAGCACTGAATGCTGAAATCCGCCTCGCAGCTGAACTGGGTCATCTCCTGTAGCGCCTGCCACACCTGCGGCTTTGCCCGCCAGGCAAACGGCGTCATCTGCAACAGCGCCACGGCTTCGGTGCCGCTTAGCGTCATTCTGTAGCCTGGCGAATGCTGCTCCCGCAGCGTAAACCCGGCCAGCTGCTCGCTCTGTGGAGCATGCAGCTGCACCTCGTCATAGATCAGCCCTTTCAGCTCCACCAGATGCCGTGGCCCCGGCGCGGCGGTAATCACCCATCCTCCCGGTTTCACTACCCGCGCCAGCTCCTCCGCTTTACAGGGTGCATAGATGCGCACCACGGCGTCGAGCGTTTGCGCCTCAAACGGCAGGCGGTGACTGGAGGCTACGCAGAACATCGCCTGCGGATAGCGCTTCGCCGCCGCACGAACCGCCGCCCGGGAGACGTCGAGACCAAAGGTCTGGGCCCCGTACTGACGGGCGATATCGGCGAAGGCGTGGGTGTAGTACCCCTCGCCACAGCCAATATCCAGCAGCGCCTCGGCCTTCTCCGGCAGGCGCGCATCCAGCAGATCGCTTAGCGTCTGGCGCAGCGGCAGGTAGTGCCCGGCGTCGAGAAAAACGCGGCGGGCCTGCATCATCTCTGCACTGTCGCCCGGATCGCGTGAACGCTTGTGCTGCACCGGCAGCAGGTTGACGTATCCCTCTTTCGCTATATCAAACTGGTGCCGCTGCGGGCAGACGTAGGTTTTATCGGTACGCAGCAGCGGTGCGTGGCATAGCGGACAGGTGAAGGACATAACAACTCCGGGCAGAGAGAAAGGGCGAAAGTGTAACGCCAATTGCCTCTGCGGGAAATGTCTTAACGCAGCGGATCGGCACCGCCGGGGGAATTCAGCACCACCAAATGGCTTGAGTCGGGAGCCATCCCGTCAGGCGGGACGTTTTCTGCCCGCAGTACGCTACCCATAATTTCGCTAAATACCGGAGCTGATACTGCTCCGCCATAGTAAGCGCCGTTTTGCGGATCGTTTATTACCACCGCCAGAGCATATTTAGGCGCGCTGGCAGGAGCAACGCCAGCGGTATAGGCCACGTACTTATCAACGTATTTGCCGTTCTCGTCGATCTTCTTGGCGGTGCCGGTTTTCACCGCCACGCGGTAGTCGCGCACGGCGGCTTTAGTTCCCCCCCCGCCCGGCAGGGCCACGCTCTCCATCATGTGTTCGACCTCATGCACAATCTCCTGCGGCATGACTTGTTTCCCAACGACCGGCGGATCGACGCGGGTGATGGAGAGCGGACGCGCCAGGCCATAGCTGCCAATGGTGGCATAGACGTGGGCCAGCTGTAGGGGCGTGACCATGAGGCCATAGCCAAACGAAAAGGTGGCGCGATCGAGCTGGCCCCAGTATTTACGTACCGGCAGGACGCCGCTGCTCTCCCCGGTCAGCCCCAGTCCCGTTGACGTACCAAAGCCAAACGCTTTATAGGTATCCAGCAGGCGCTGGATCGGCATTGCCAGCGACAGGTGCGACACGCCGGTATCGCTCGATTTTTGCAGGATGCCGGTGAGGGTCAGCTCCGGATAGTATCCCACGTCGCGAATGCGGTGACCGTCGAGGGTATAGGGATGGGTGTCGACCACGCTATCCGGCCGAACGATGCCCTCTTTAAGCGCCGCCATCAGCACCATCGGCTTCACCGTTGAGCCGGGTTCAAACGTATCGCTGATGGCGCGGTTGCGAAAGTCATCGAGAGTCGCACCGCTGCGGTTGTTGGGGTTGAAATCAGGGTAGCTGGCCATGGCCAGGATTTCGCCGGTCTGGATACGCACCAGCACCGCCGCGCCGGATTCGGCTTTATTCCAGCTAACGGCATTATCCAGCGCGTCCTCGGTGAGGGTCTGCAGGCGCTTATCGATGCTTAACATCAGCGTGTGCGCAGGGACGACAGGCGTTTCAGTCATATTTTCGATGACGTGTCCGTGGCGATCTTTGCGCACCCGCCGCAGACCGGGCTTGCCGATCAGCTGGGCGTTAAAACTCTTCTCAACGCCCTCGATCCCCTGCCCGTCCACGTTGGTAAAGCCAATCAGGTTAGCGGCGACGTGCCCGCTGGGATAAAAGCGGCGCGACTCCTCCTGCAAATTGATGCCCGGCAAATTAAGGTTATCAATCCATTTTGCCTGCTGCGGATCGAGCTGGCGGGCAAGGTAGATAAAACGGGAATGCGGGTTACGCCGGATGCGTTCGGCAATCTCGCTCAGCGGCATATGCAGGGCGCTGGCCAGCGCCTGCCAGCGTGAGTTCACACTTACCCCACCGCTGCTGTTAATGACTTTAGGATCGGCCCAGATCGCACTGACCGGCACGCTCACCGCCAGTGGAAGCCCGTTGCGATCGACGATCATTCCCCGGGGCGGGACTATCTTCTCTTCCCGGATTGAGCGCATATCCTCCTCCTTGACCAGCTTTTCCGGCGAGACGACCTGCAGCCAGGCCGTTCGGCCCAGCAGCAGGCCCAGCGCACAGATAATGGCCACGCAGAGCAAGGCAAAACGTAGAGGGGTATAGTTGCTGGAAAGAGGATTTTTTTTCACCTTGGCTCCTGAAACGGATTAACCCGCTGATTTGACAGGAAACAACACCAGAAAGGGAAAAAAGTGTGCTAATAACGGTATGGCTTTGCAACAAAAGAAGAATGGAGGGTCTTACAGTAACATTTTGAAAAACAAGCATTAAAAAGCCCCGCACGTGGCGAGGCTTTTACGCTGACATTGATGCGCTAATCGCGCTCAAGCAGTGGAGGAAAATCAGATAGCAGTAACGTTAACCGCTGCTGGGCCTTTCTGGCCGTCCTGAATTTCGAACTCAACGTTCTGGCCTTCAGCCAGAGTCTTGAAGCCGTTACCCTGGATTGCAGAGAAGTGTACGAACACGTCTTTGCTGCCGTCAGCAGGAGTAATGAAACCAAAGCCTTTAGACTCGTTGAACCACTTAACTTGACCTTTAATCTTTGCCATTTGCAAAATTCCTTAGAGTGTTTTCTTAGCCCGCAGGCATTGACCGAGATGAAACAGAGACATTACTGCATGAGGCACTAAATAAGGTTCGGCAGAGAAGCAGTATTCAACGACAACGTGTTTACTCAGAACTTCTTTACTGATAATGCCACACATAAACAGAACTGTACCTCGTTTAACCTACACCGTGTTATCACATACAACGTTAATTATGGCAAGCCATTTTTAATGATGTCTGGATCTGTCGCACAATTTCAGCGGCAAGCAGAACAACAGGTGTGCAGCTAACCTAGCGCAGTGATGTCGTTTCGTCCAGCCTGGACTTTACGATGGCTAAATAGAGCATGTCGTTAGCAATTTTTGTGCAATAGCTTACTGAAAAATCATGAGAATGGGTGAGTGTAAACGTCTTTGCCCGGTAATCAGAAATGAATAAGTTGACCACCGAATAATTGTTGCTCAATTAGTGCATCCCCTGCACCAAAATAATGAAAGTTTAATGACACTGCATCAATTCAAAGCAATAAAAACGTTTCGCTAAAAATAATAGCGTTTATATAACCCCTTCAGGCTACTCCGCTGCCTGTTTAATAGTCCGGGCATCGAGAGATAAATACCCACCTATTTTCAGGATCCTGAAGTTATCCGTTTGCGTTACCGTCTCGCTTAATACCGCTGCCAGCTCCCGGGCTGGCTCGTCTACCGCTTCATCCGCCAGCTCAAAGACACCCCAGTGGATAGGAAACGCCAGCGGCTCACCGATCTGCTGCCAGAGCGACACCGCATGCTGCGGATCCATATGATGTACGGACATGAACCAGCGTGGGGCATAGGCACCGACCGGTAGCGCAGCGGAATCGGGTCGGCCCAGCCGCTCGGGAATGGCCAGCAGGTCTGGCGTGTAGCCAGTGTCTCCGGCAAACCAGAAGCGATGCGCTCGCGACTCTACCACCCAACCGCACCAGAGTGAACGATCCCTGTCCCATGGCGTACGCATGCTCCAGTGCTGGGCAGGTACGGCGCTTAGGGTCATTCCCTGAAAGGTAAAGCTCTGCCACCAGTCAAGTTCAACAACGTGGCGCACGCCGTGGCGGCGGCACCAGCGGCCCAGCCCAAGCGGAACAAACAGCGTGACGTCTGGAAAGCGTTTTAATAGGGCGCGGATGGTGCGGGTATCGAGATGATCGTAGTGGTTATGCGAAATGAGGATGGCATCCAGCGCGGGCAGATCGCTAACGTTCAGCGGCGCGGGACTTTTGCGCTGCGGCCCGGTAAAGCGTACCGGGGAGGCACGATTAAAGAAGAGCGGATCCGCCAGCAGATAACAGCCGTCCAGACGGAGCAGCATGCTGGCATGGCCCAGCCACCACACCCCATCCTCGCTGCCGCCTATTTCGGCGCGCTGCCACCACTGCTGAAGAAAAGTGTCATAGCCACCCTCGGGAGGATGCGGCAGCCCGGCGGCGCGGCGCTCTTTTTGCCAGCGCTCAACGTCACCGGGCTGATGCCCTCCGGGGGTCAGATTACGAAACCCGGTGGGCGTATGGTGAGTCAGGGCTGGATTATACCAGGGATTTTTCCATGCCATCACTCACCACCCCTTCCAACGCATTTAGCGTTCAGCCACCAGGCGGATAAAATCGTCGCCGTCGGTTTGCACCGTTGCCGCCGCTTTTACTTCCGGCTCGGCTTTTTCCGGCGCGTTGGCATCGCAGAGGCGACGCAGCAGCACGTTCTGTCGTTTTTGCTGATCCAGCAGCGCCTCAAGCAGTTCAATTTGCTCGTTAGCACGAGAGCTGGCCCGGTTCACAAAAAACCACAGCACCAGCCCAACGACCAGCACCACCAAAGAAATTACCAGGGACGCAAGATTGAACGCGCCCGAATTCAGTACTTCGTTCATTACACCACCTCAATGTTGACGCGCTATCTTACCACTGGCATTAAGGAAGGGAATGATTCGAAGCAAAAATGCCGCTACCAGGGGATAAATTTATTGATAACGCAAATACCGCTGAAAAACTGTACGTCCTGATCGCACATCACATTGAGCATCTGGGTCCAGAGCATCAGGCAAATTACCAGGATGGCAATCACAAGCAGCCACCGAAACTTTCTCACTCTTCTCTCCGAATCAACGTTTTATGCAAACAGGTTACTCCCGGCATCTTAAACCGGAGCTAACTGTAGCGCTATTTGACCCTTCAGGAAACTACTGTCAAGGAGGTAGCAGAGATGAAAACGCCGCGTCTGGCGCGGCGTCTGGTATCAGAACGGATAGTCGTTGTAGCCCATCTGCTCGGAGATCTTACGTGCTGCGGTATGCAGCATCTCAACATACTCATGCAGACGCTCTTCAGAGAAGCGCAGCGTTGGGAAGGAGATGCTCAGGCCAGCGATGACCACGCCAAAGCGGTCAAAGACCGGCACGCCAATGCAGCGCAGCCCCTCTTCCTGCTCTTCGTTGTCTTCGCCGTAACCCTGCTCGCGAACGGTATCGAGCACCGGCAGCAGATCGTCGGTAGTAGTGATGGTGCGATCGGTGCTGCGCTTATATTCAACGCCTTCGAGGATCTGTTTAACTTCCTCGCGATCGCGCCAGGCCAGCAGCACTTTACCGATGGCGGTGCTGTAGAGCGGGTTGCGGCGACCAATACGGGAGTACATGCGCAGATTGTACATGGAGTCGATTTTATGGATGTAGACAATGCTGTCTTCATCCAGCGCGCCAAGGTGCACCGTCTCTTTGCTCAGACGCGACAGCTCACGCATCTGGATATCGGCGCTGCGAATTAAATCAACGTTTTGCAGCGCACGTGCGCCGAGTTCAAAGAGCTTAAGCGTCAGGGAGTACTTCTCAGACTCCCCCTCCTGGGCCACGTAGCCAAGGGATTTCATCGTCTGCAAAAAGCGATACACGGTGCTTTTTGACATCATCACACGCTGAGACAGTTCAGTAATGCCAATTTCCCGCTCTTCCCCGAGCGCCTGCAGAATGCCAAAGACCTTCAGTACTGAAGAGACAGAATCTGGCTGCTTGTCCAAATCTGCGATTGCCATTAATCACCTCATCGCGAGTGTTTTATAAAATTTAGAATAGGTTTTTATTATAATTTCGTCGCGGGTCGCCCGCAATGGCAGTTTGTTAACTTCGTTACAAATCTGCGATATAAAAACAGCGCCTGGCTGGTAAAATCGTTCTCACGATAATAATTTCAGCTTAATCATATAAATCCCATGGATAAATCTTTTACAGAAGGGCTGCCGATACCGCAGCGCTACGGGGCGATACTGACGATCATCATCGGTATTGCCATGGCGGTGCTGGATGGCGTCATCACTAACGTGGCGCTGCCAACTATCGCCAGCGATCTGCACGTCTCCCCGGCAAGTTCGATCTGGGTGGTGAACGCCTACCAGATTGCCATTGTGATCTCCCTGCTCTCCTTTGCATTTCTGGGAGATATGTTTGGCTATCGACGCGTTTATCAGTGCGGGCTGGCGTTCTTTACCGTCACCTCGTTTCTCTGCGCTCTCTCCGACTCGCTCACTATGCTCACCCTGGCGCGTATCGCGCAGGGCTTCGGCGGCGCGGCACTGATGAGCGTTAACACGGCGCTGATTCGCCTCATCTACCCTCAGCGCAGCCTGGGCCGGGGGATGGGCATCAACTCCTTTGTTGTGGCAGTCTCCTCGGCGGCGGGCCCCACCATTGCCGCCGCGATCCTCGCCGTGGGTTCGTGGCAGTGGCTGTTTTTGATCAACGTGCCGCTGGGGATCGTCTCCTTGTTGCTGGCGATGCGCTATCTGCCTGCCAACCCGCCGCGCCGCAGCACCACGCGCTTCGATCTGCCCAGCGCGGTGATGAACGCCCTCACCTTTGGCCTGCTCATCCTGGCGCTGGGCGGCTTTGCCCAGGGACAGTCGCTAACGCTTATCGCTGCGGAGGTAGCGGCCATGCTGGTGATCGGTTACTTCTTTATTCGCCGCCAGCTTGGGCTGCCCGTGCCGCTGCTGCCGGTGGATCTGCTGCGCATTCCGCTCTTTTCGCTCTCTATCTGCACCTCGATCTGCTCATTCTGCGCCCAGATGCTGGCCCTGGTCTCTCTGCCCTTCTTTATGCAAAGCGTGCTGGGCCGCAGTGAAGTGGAGACCGGGCTACTGCTGACGCCGTGGCCGCTGGCAACTATGGTGATGGCCCCGCTGGCGGGGTATCTGATTGAGCGGGTTCACGCGGGCCTGCTGGGTGCGGTGGGATTGGCGGTAATGGCTGCGGGGCTGCTGGCGCTGGCGCTTCTCCCAGCGGCACCGTCGGATATGGATATCATCTGGCGGATGATGCTCTGCGGAGCGGGCTTCGGGCTGTTCCAGTCGCCCAATAACCACACCATTATTACCGCCGCCCCGCGCCAGCGCAGCGGCGGAGCCAGCGGCATGCTCGGCACCGCGCGCCTGCTCGGACAGAGCATCGGGGCCGCGATGGTGGCGTTGATGTTTAATCTTTTCACCGATCACGCGACGCATGTTGCGCTGCTGTTCGCGGCGGTATTAGCCGCCGTTGCCGCCGCCATCAGTGGACTGCGGATGACGCAGAAACCGCAGGCATAAAAAAAGCGCGTCATTTGACGCGCTTTTTATTTAAACCACAAGTTACTTCAGGTACTCACCGCTACGCAGGGCTTCAATACGCTTATCCAGCGGCGGGTGGCTCATAAACAGCTCGCTCAAGGATTTGGATTTCCCGTTGATGCAGAAAGCCATCATCGTGCTGGCTTCCTGCGGCTCGTAGCTGGTTTTCAGACGCTGCAGGGCGGCAATCATCTTCTCACGACCCACCAGCTTCGCCGATCCGGCATCGGCATGGAATTCACGGTGACGCGAGAACCACATGGTGATAATGCTCGCCAGAATACCAAACACCAGCTCCAGCACCATCGACACGGCAAAGTAGATCAGCGGGTTGCCGTTGCTCTCTTCGCCTTCGTCGCGGTTGCCACCCATAAAACCGGCGGCGATCTGCGCCAGGATACGCGAGATAAAGATAACGAAGGTGTTCACCACGCCCTGGATCAGGGTCATGGTCACCATGTCACCGTTCGCGATATGGCTGATTTCGTGAGCAATAACCGCTTCGGCTTCGTCACGGCTCATGTTTTGTAACAGGCCGGTGCTTACCGCAACCAGCGACGCATCACGGCGCGCGCCGGTGGCAAAGGCGTTTATATCCGGGGCGTGATAGATGGCAACCTGCGGCATCGCGATGCCTGCCTGCTGCGACTGCTGCGCCACGGTGTTCATCAGCCAGCGCTCCATATCGTTGCGCGGCTGCTCAATGACTTCCCCTCCGACCGACTTCAGGGCCATCCATTTCGACATCAACAGCGAAACGAACGAGCCGCCAAAACCAAACAGCAGCGCCATGATCAACAAGCCCTGAACGCTACTCGACTGAATACCCGTCAGGCTCAGCACCAGCCCGAAGACCAGCATCACCGCCAGGTTCGTTAACAGGAAGAGCGCGATCCGCATCATAATTTTCTTTTAACCTCAACTTAACAAAACGCACTATGCGACTACCCACATCGTATGGGTATATTGACTATTTTCAAGCATAACCCGCGCGTAAGTTACCAGAAAGACACAACTTTACATTTAGACGCGGCAGGCTTACGCCGCGATACGCATGTTAAAAAAAACAGGCACAATTTCTTGTGCCTGTTGCGGTTTACTGTGCCTTAGCGGGCTGCGCTGGCGGGCTATCTTTCTCGATATGTGCCAGGTCGAGGGCAATATGCACCGTCTCATCAAGATAGGGATCCGGCTCCTGATAATCCTTCGGCAGATCGTCCAGCTTCTTCAGCACCGGCTTGCCTTCGCGCTTGAAGCGGTCGTTCAGGCGAGCCAGGCGAATCGCATCGTCTTCGGCGTTCTCTTTCTCACGCTGGGCAAGATTGAGCGATATCTGATTCCGCTTATCTTTCAGGGCATTGAAGCGAGCAATGTCCTTCAGGATATACTGGAACTCCGGATCTTTGGCGATACGATCGTCATGCTCCTTGAGCAGCTGCGGCCCAAGCGGCGTTAGATCGCCAGACTTCACGAAGGTCGCAGCGTTGATGCTATCCCACGGCAGCGCGTTATCTTCAAACTTCTCACCGGTTTCGGTCTCTTCATTGCCGGTCGGCATGATGATATCCGGCGTCACGCCCTTACGCTGCGTGCTGCCGCCGTTAACGCGGTAGAATTTCTGAATGGTGTACTGCACCGAACCCAGCGCTGGCCACTCCGGACGCAGCATCTGATCGTAGATGCGGTTCAGGGAGCGATACTGCTGCACCGTACCTTTACCGAAGGTCGGCTCACCGACGATCAGCGCCCGGCCATAGTCCTGCATCGCGGCAGCAAAGATCTCTGACGCCGAGGCACTAAAGCGGTCAACCAGCACCACCAGCGGGCCTTTATAGTAGACGACGCC
The DNA here is from genome assembly GCF_902164725.1 of Pseudescherichia vulneris. NCBI lineage: Bacteria > Pseudomonadati > Pseudomonadota > Gammaproteobacteria > Enterobacterales > Enterobacteriaceae > Pseudescherichia > Pseudescherichia vulneris. Next base: position 2,265,373 of record NZ_LR607338.1, read on the forward strand.
GTCGGTATCGCTGTCTTCACGCACCTTGCCGTTGTTATCACGCACCTGCACCACCGGGCCGGACGGAATAAACAGGCCAGAGAGCGAGACCGCTTCGGTCAGCGCGCCGCCGCCGTTGGTGCGCAGATCGATGATCACGCTGCTGACGTTCTGTTTCTCCAGCTTCTGCAGCTGCACCTTGACGTCATCGGTCAGGCCAACGTAGAAGCCAGGAATATCCAGCACGCCCACCTTCTCTTTGCCGACGGTTTTCACCGACATCTTCACGGCGCGATCTTCAAGGCGAATACGCTCACGAGTCAGGGTCACAATGCGGGTCTTGGTCCCTTTGCCGGCGGGTAGGATCTCAAGGCGTACCTTGCTCCCCTTCGGACCTTTGATCAGGGCTACGACGTCATCAAGACGCCAGCCAATCACGTCCACCATGTTCTGGCCCGGCTGGCCGACGCCAACGATACGGTCGCCAACGGTGATGGCTTTGCTCTTCGCCGCCGGACCGCCTGCGACCATGGAGTTAATCACGGTGTAGTCGTCGTCCATCTGCAGCACCGCCCCGATACCCTCCAGGGAGAGGCTCATCTCGGTGTTGAACTGCTCGGTGTTACGCGGCGACAGATAGTTAGTGTGCGGGTCGATCTCGTGGGCAAACGCAGTCATCGCCAGAGAGAAGACATCTTCACTGTTGGTTTGCGCCAGACGACGAATCGCGAACTTATAGCGACGGGTCAGCGTCTCGCGGATCTCTTTCTCGTCCTTACCGGTCAGCTTCAGGCTCAGCTCATCGAACTTCACCTTGGCATCCCACTGGGCGTTCATCTCCGCGTCGTCTTTCGGCCACGGCGCTTTACTGCGGTCAACGTTAAAGGTGTCGTTGCCGGTGAAATCCATCGGCCGCTCAAGCACCTTCAGCGCATATTGGTAGCGCTCAAACCGGCGCTTTTGTGCCAGGTTATAGAGCGCATAAAACACGTCGAGTTTGCCGGTGCGCAGCTCCTCGCCAAGCACGCTCCGCTTCGGCATGAACTTCTCAACGTCACTTGCCAGCAGCACGTTATGGCTGTAGTCCAGCAAGTTTAAATAGCGATCGAAAATCTTGCCCGAGAATGCCTCATCGAGATCGAATTGACGGTAGTGGGAACGGGTGAAGCGCGATGTAACGCGCTCACTGACCGTTGCATGCTGGGTCTCTTCCTTTAATACCGGAATCTGATCGGCACGCGTAATATCTTCCACGGCAAAAGCCTGTCCTGCAATCAGGAACAGGCCAGCCAACGCGGTGCGCTTAAACAAAGTGTTCATGCCGGGCCTGGCCTCCGTTTCAGAACAACAGGTGTTCTGCGCGTACAATCATCGACATGCCTGAGGTCAGCTGTACACGAACACCGTCTTTGGTGATCTCCAGTACAGTGGCGTCCATTGCGTTGTTGCCCGCTTTCACCTTAAGGTTCTGACCCACGTTCAGCGCAGTAATATCGGATACTGGCGTATGCTGTGGCTCTTCACGCGGTGCGCGCTGAGGTTTCGCGGCAGGTTTGTCGGCGCGTGGTTTACGCTGCTCGTTGCCCTCTTTACGGCGCGGTGCAGGACGCGGTTTACGCTCGCGGCGTGGCGCATCTTCCTGCTCACCGGCAGCCGCAGCGGCTTCGCGCTTTTTGGCTTGCTGTTCAGCACGCTGGGCCTGGACGCGGGCTTTCGCCTCTTCCAGCTGCTTACGCGCATGCTCAACATGCTGTTCATCCAGTACACCGCTCGGATTGCCGTCGAGATCGACGCGGGTCGCACCTGCTTTGATCCCGTACAGGTAGCGCCAGCTTGAGGTGTACAGACGCAGCGCAGAACGAAGCTGAGTTTTGCTGAGGCTCATCTCTCCTTCAACGCGCTCGACCAGATCCTGAAAAATACCAATTTTCAGGGGGCGCGCTTCACCTTCTGCACTGAAACAGTGAGGAAAACGTTCGGCCAGAAAGGCGATAACTTCTTTACTGCTATTCAACTTAGGTTGATTTTCCATGAAATTTCCTGATTACAACGGACGTTGCCAACAAGCCGCAGGCATGAACAGGCGTCATTATAATGACCCCATCAGTAAATGCTACGTTATCCGTTGATTATACTGCGTCGCTCGCAAAGAATTTTTGATAATCGGTCGATTCCAGCAGGCGTTCGAGGTGCGAAACCAGCTCGCGCAGCCCCTGCTCATCCTCGGCCGTGAAGCGAGAAAATACCGTGCTGTCGATGTCCAGCACGCCAATAATCTTATCCTGGACCACTAGCGGCAGAACAATTTCCGCGTTGCTGGCAGAATCGCAGGCAATATGCCCGTCAAACGCATGGACATCTTCCACGCGCTGGACGCTGTTTTGCGCCACTGCCGTACCGCAAACGCCGCGGCCTACCGGAATGCGCACGCAGGCAATCTTGCCCTGGAACGGGCCTAACACCAGCGTATCGCCTTCCAGCAGGTAAAATCCTGCCCAGTTAACGCCCTCAAGGCGTTCAAACAGCAGCGCGCTGGTATTCGCCAGCGTGGCTAAAAAACTGGTTTCACCTGCCATCAATGCCTGAAAATCGCGGTTCAACTCCGCGTAAAATTCACTTTTGTTCATTATTCAATCACTTGTTGTCATACAAAAAAAGGTAGCCTAGCCTATTAAAATAAACATTAAATGCCTTCATGCTCAAGATAATCCATTCATGAGTTAAGATAGATTAATTCGAACATAGTCCAAAATACGTCATGGCGCTGAAAACACAAAAGTTAGTCACCGGTAAGAAAATGGCGATTCGTGCTATTGGCGACCCTCTGCCACGAGCACATTATCAGCGCTGCCCGCAGTGCGATACGCTTTTTGCGCTGCCCGCAATGAAATCACACGAAAGTGCTTATTGCCCACGCTGTGATGCGAAGGTCCGCGATGGCCGGGACTGGTCACTCACCCGGCTGGGGGCGATGGCCATCACCATGTTGATGCTGATGCCCTTTGCGTGGGGCGAGCCCCTGCTGCACCTTTATCTGCTGGGCGTGCGCATTGATGCCAACCTGCTGATGGGGATCTGGCAGATGACCTCCCAGGGCGATCCGCTCACCGCCGCTATGGTGCTGTTCTGCACCGTTGGTGCACCGCTGGTGCTGGTGGCCTCCATCGCCTATCTCTGGTTTGGTAATCGGCTGGGGATGAACCTGCGTCCAGTGCTGCTGATGCTGGAGAGGCTCAAGGAGTGGGTGATGCTGGATATCTACCTGATCGGCATCGGCGTTGCCTCTATAAAGGTTCAGGACTATGCCTGGCTGCAGCCTGGGGTGGGACTGATCGCCTTCATCGCGCTGGTGATTTTAAGCATCCTGACCTTTATTCATCTCAATATTGAGCAGCTGTGGGAACGTTTCTATCCGCAGCGCCCCGCTACGCGCCCGCACGAAAATCTGCGCGTCTGTCTGGGGTGCCACTTCACCGGCCTGCCGGATCCGCGCGGACGCTGCCCACGCTGCCATATTCCGCTGCGCTACCGCAGACGGCACAGCATTCAAAAGTGCTGGGCGGCCCTCATCGCCTCAATGGTGTTTCTGCTGCCAGCGAACCTGCTGCCTATTTCGGTTATCTATGTCAACGGCTCACGGCAGGCGGATACCATCATGTCCGGGATCATGTCGCTGGCGAGCAGCAACGTCGCCGTCGCGGGCATTGTTTTTATCGCCAGTATCCTGGTGCCGTTTACCAAAGTCATCGTCCTGTTTACACTGCTGGTGAGTATCCATTTTAAATGCGAGCAGGGTTTACGCACGCGCCTGCTGCTGTTGCGTTTCGTGACATGGATTGGCCGCTGGTCGATGCTCGATCTGTTTGTGATTTCAATAACAATGTCACTCATTAACCGCGATCAGCTTCTCGCGTTTACTATGGGTCCCGCTGCGTTTTATTTCGGCGCAGCGGTAATTTTGACTATTCTTGCTGTGGAATGGCTGGACAGCCGCTTACTTTGGGATGCACATGAGTCAGGAAACCCCCGCTTCGCCGACTGAAGCGCGCATTAAAACAAAACGTCGAATTTCGCCTTTCTGGCTGCTACCTGTTATCGCATTAATGATTGCTGGCTGGCTCTTGTGGAGCAGCTATGAGGATCGCGGTAACACCATTACCATTGATTTCGTCTCGGCTGACGGCATCGTCGCCGGACGTACGCCGGTGCGCTACCAGGGCGTTGAGGTGGGTACTGTTCAGGACATCCGCCTGAGCGAAAATCTCAATAAAATTGAGGTGAAGGCCAGCATTAAAGCGGATATGAAGGATGCCCTGCGTAACGATACCCAGTTCTGGCTGGTGACGCCGAAAGCGTCGCTGGCGGGGATCTCCGGGCTGGATGCGCTGGTCGGCGGCAACTATATCGGCATGATGCCCGGCAAGGGCGAGCCGCAGGATCACTTTACGGCCCTTGATACCCAGCCGAAGTATCGGCTCAGCAACGGCGAGCTGATGATCCATCTGCACGCCCCGGATCTCGGCTCGCTGAGCAGTGGTTCGCTGGTCTATTTCCGTAAAATTCCCGTGGGGCGCGTCTACGACTACTCGATCAATGCCAACAAGCAGGGCGTCACCATCGACGTGCTGATTGAGCGCCGCTTCACCAGCCTGGTGAAAAAAGGGAGCCGTTTCTGGAACGTCTCCGGCGTGAAGGCAGACGTTGGCCTGAGCGGGGCGAAAGTAGAGCTGGAGAGCCTTGCTTCGCTGGTTAACGGTGCCATTGCCTTTGACTCGCCGGAAGCATCAAAACCGGCGGAGAGCGATGATGAGTTCGGCCTGTATAAAGATCTGGCCCACAGCCAGCGCGGGGTGATCGTCAAGCTCGCCCTGCCCGGCGGCGAGGGGCTGAAAGCGGGCTCTACCCCGCTGATGTATCAGGGACTGGAGGTCGGCGAGCTGACCAAGCTCGATCTCAACCCCGGCGGCGCGGTGAGCGGAGAGATGACCGTTGATCCGAGCGTGGTTAACCTGCTGCGGGCCAATACGCGCATTGAGATGCGCAGTCCCAAGCTCTCCCTCGACAATGCCAGCGTTAGCTCGCTGCTTACCGGCACCACGCTTGAACTGGTTCCGGGCGAAGGCGAGCCGCGAGATAACTTTGTCGTGCTGCCAGCGGACAAAACCCTGCTCCAGGAGCCGGGCGTCGTGACGCTAACTCTGACCGCGCCGGAGAGCTACGGCATTGACGCGGGTCAGCCTATCGTGCTGCACGGGGTGCGGATAGGCCAGGTGCTGGAGCGCAACCTCTCCGCGAAAGGCGTCTCCTTTGCCGTGGCTATCGATCCCCAGTATCGTGAGCTGGTGCAGGGCGACAGCAAGTTTGTAGTTAACAGCCGGGTTGATGTCAAAGTAGGCCTGGACGGCATAGAGTTCCTTGCCGCCAGCGCCAACGAGTGGATCAGCGGCGGGATCCGCATCCTGCCGGGAACCAAAGGCGAGATAAAATCCACCTATCCGCTGTTCGCTAACATCGACAAAGCGATAGAAAACAGCCTCAGCGACTTGCCGACCACCACCCTGACGCTGACCGCCGAGAAGCTGCCGGACGTGCAGGCCGGTTCGGTGGTGCTCTACCGTAAGTTCGAGGTGGGCGAAGTAATCAACGTCCGTCCGCGCGCAAACGCATTTGATATTCAGCTGCACGTTAAGCCAGAGTACCAATCCTTGCTGACGCCTAACAGCGTCTTCTGGGCTGAAGGCGGCGCGAAAGTGCAGCTCAACGGCAGCGGGCTCACGGTGCAGGCCTCCCCCCTTGCCAGAGCCATCAAGGGGGCGGTGAGCTTTGATAACCTTAACGGTGCCAACGCCTCCACCCGTAAAGGCGACAAGCGGATCCTCTTCCCGTCTGAGACCGCGGCGCGTGCCGTGGGCGGGCAGATTAAGCTGCACGCCTTTGATGCAGGTAAGCTTGCCCCTGGCATGCCGATCAAATACCTCGGCATTGATATTGGCCAGGTGCAGGATCTGGAGCTGATTACCGAGCGTAACGAAGTGCAGGCCACCGCCGTGCTCTATCCAGAGTATGTAAACACCTTTGCCCGCAGCGGTACGCGCTTCTCGGTGATTACGCCGCAGATCTCGGCGGCCGGAGTTGAGCATCTGGATACTATTCTGCAGCCCTATATCAACGTTGAACCGGGCCGGGGCGGCAGCGCCCGCCGGGAGTTTGAACTGCAGGAGGCGACCATTGCAGACTCACGCTATGTCGACGGCTTGAGCATTGTGGTTGAAGCCCCTGAAGCGGGCGGGCTGAACATCGGTACGCCGGTGCTGTTCCGCGGCATTGAGGTGGGTACGGTAACCGGCCTGACCCTGGGCACGCTCTCGGACCGGGTCATGGTGGGCCTGCGCATCAGCAAGCGCTTCGAGCACCTGGTACGTAACAACTCGGTGTTCTGGCTGGCTTCAGGTTACTCGCTGGACTTCGGTCTGGTGGGCGGCGTTGTGAAAACCGGCACCTTCAACCAGTTCATCCGCGGCGGCATTGCGTTCGCCACCCCACCGGGGACCCCGCTGGCACCGAAGGCGCAAACCGGCAAACACTTCCTGCTGCAGGATAGTGAGCCGAAAGAGTGGCGCACCTGGGGCACTGCCCTGCCACGCTAACCCTCTGCTCCGGCGCGTCTGCTGCGCCGGAGCGTTTTATGCTACACTGCGCCCCCTGTTTTATTGCTGGTGGTGTAATTCGTGGCTCACAACGCTGTCTATCTTCCTGAAGAATTTCTTGCGCAGATGCGTCTGGCTATGCCGACGCATCTCTCCTTCGATGACTTTATTGCCGCCTGCCAGCGTCCGCTGCGCCGCAGCATTCGGGTCAACACGCTTAAAATTTCCGTGGCAGCGTTTCTGGACCTGGTCGCCCCCTATGCCTGGCAGCTGACGCCGGTTCCGTGGTGCGAAGAGGGATTCTGGATCGAGCGTGAAGATGAAGAGACCCTGCCCCTTGGCAGCACCGCCGAGCACCTCAGCGGACTGTTTTACATTCAGGAAGCCAGCTCGATGCTGCCGGTTAGCGCCCTTTTCGCCGACGGCAACCAGCCTCAGCGGGTGATGGACGTTGCCGCCGCTCCCGGATCGAAAACAACCCAAATCGCCGCGCGGATGGATAACACCGGGGCGATCCTCGCCAACGAGTTTTCCGCCAGCCGGGTGAAGGTATTGCATGCCAACATCAGCCGCTGCGGGATCGGCAACGTGGCCCTGACCCACTTTGATGGTCGGGTATTTGGCGCGGCGCTGCCTGAAACCTTTGACGCTATCCTGCTGGACGCACCCTGCTCCGGTGAAGGCGTGGTGCGTAAAGATCCCGATGCCTTGAAAAACTGGTCCGTTGCCAGCAATCTGGAGATCGCCGCTACCCAGCGGGAGCTGATCGACAGCGCGTTTCACGCCCTGCGTCCCGGCGGAACGCTGGTCTACTCGACCTGCACCTTAAACCGGGACGAGAACGAAGCGATTTGCCACTGGCTTAAGGCCCGCTACCCCGATGCGGTTGAGTTTCTGCCGCTGGGGCAGCTGTTTACCGGCGCGGCACAGGCGCTGACCCCCGACGGCTTTCTGCACGTCTTCCCGCAAATTTTCGACTGTGAAGGATTCTTTGTGGCGCGGCTGCGTAAAACGGCCTCGGTCGAGCCGCTGCCCGCCCCCGGCTACAAGATGGGTAAATTCCCCTTCTCGTCGGTCAAAGGCCGCGAGAGCGCCCAGATAACCCAGGCCGCAGCGGCCTCCGGGCTACAGTGGAACGACACGTTACGCCTCTGGCAGCGTGATAAAGAGCTGTGGCTCTTCCCAGCACAGATCGAAGCGTTGACCGGAAAAGTCCGCTTCTCGCGCATCGGCATCAAGCTCGCCGAGACGCACAACAAAGGCTACCGCTGGCAGCATGAGGCGGTGATTGCCCTTGCCGGAACCGATAATCCGCTGGCCTTTGAGCTCAACCCTGCTGAAGCAGAAGAGTGGTATCGCGGCCGGGATATCTACCCGCAGGCGACAATCGCGCATGACGAGGTGATTGTGACGTTCCAGGGGCAGCCCCTTGGCCTGGCAAAAAAAGTCGGCTCGCGCCTTAAGAACAGCTACCCACGAGAGCTGGTTCGCGACGGTCGTCTGTTTGCCAGCAAAGCGTAACTCCAGAAAAAAACCGCACTTTTTGACTGGCGGGATAGGTAATGTTGTACCAGGCTGAAAAATGGGGTGACTGTACTGGTCGTACCACATTTCGCAGATCAATGGAGAGCATTATGACGAAAACCAGCGTGCGCATTGGCCAATTTGAGATAGATGATGCTGAGCTGCAAGGCGATGGGCCAGGAGAGCGGACGTTACGCATTCCATGCAGCTCCGATCCCGATTTATGTATGCAGCTTGATGCCTGGGATGCCGAGACCAGCATTCCGGCGCTGCTCAACGGTGAACAGTCCGTGCTGTACCGTGAGCACTACGATGAACAAACCGATACCTGGATCCTGCGCCTCGGCTGATATCCATTGAACCCGCCGCCCGGCGGGTTATTTACGCCTGGAATTTCCTCTCTTTACCTTCATCCCCTACACTTAACCTAAGCGGTACGGAAGTGAGGATGGAATGGTCGCGCTGGTTCTTTTTATTTGCTACCTGGATGGTGGCTGCGATGACATCGTTATCGATGTCTACAATACTGAACAGCAGTGTCTGGTCTCTATGGAGGAGCAGCGCATCCGTCACGGCGGCTGCTATCCGGTAGAGGACTTTGTCGACGGCTTCTGGCGACCCGCTCAGGAGTTTAGTGATTTTTAATGGGTGCTCGCTGGGTTAT
>NZ_LR607338.1:2274223-2289098 GCF_902164725.1 Pseudescherichia vulneris
AAAAACCTTTAGTAATCAAGCATATAAAAAAAGACCGAATACGATTCCTGTACTCGGTCCAGGGAAATGGCTCTTGGGAGAGAGCCGTGCGCTAAAAGTTGGCATTAATGCAGGCTAAATACGCCTGGCACTTTAAGAATAGATGACAGCGCCAGCTTTTCCAGTCCCCAGCATCGGTGGCAGGAAAAAAAGAGTGATTGTCACGGCATAAACAAAAAACCGCAACGCTTCGTTAATGAAGCCTGCGGTTTTTTGTTAGGGATCAAGCCGACATTAGCAGAGCGTTTCAGCCCGCTCGATAAACGGGGCAAGGCTCATCTTTTCCCCAGGCTTCGCGGGATCATCGACCTGAATAACGGAGATAGGTTGGCCGCTGTTCTGGCCTTTGGCGACCTGCTGCTCTGCGGCATCGTTGAGCGGATACTGCACCAGCGTACTGGGATTGATAGCAAACAGCGCATGGCCAGGACGGCAGGTGAGCATCACCTCTTCACGGTTAAAGGCCCATTTCTCTTTACCCATGTCTAAGCGGCTTACGGTGATCACCTGCGGCGCGGCCAGCGCACTGGCCGAACAGGTGAGTAATAAAAGAGTGAGAATACTTTTTTTCATTTTTTCGCCAGTTATTCAAAAAGGTTCAAGTGTCGCAAACAGGCTGACCGTTGCCAGCACCACAATGCCGAGAACCACTTCAGCTTGCGTCATCCGGATAAATACCGCGCGCGCACGGGCTTCCTGCACACGAAAACGAGGTACCAGCACATAGCGGTTTACCAGAGCAATCATCACCATCAGCAGTACCAGCGCGCATTTGACCAGCAGCAGCTGACCATACGAACTGTGCCACGGCAGCACCGCGCCCTGAATAAGAAGCGCGTTGATAATGCCGGAGAGTAACACCCCTGCAACCGCCAGATGTCCGTAACGGGAGAAGCGCATCAGGCTGTTTATCGCCGCCAGGCGGCTGTGCGTTTTTACCCGCTGCATACAATACAGTACCGGCAGCAGTCCGCCAAACCAGGCGGCAGCACACAGAAGATGCACGGCATAATTAAGCCGGGTAAGTACGCCCGTTGCCCCATCATGCATTGCCGCATGGCCGGTATTCGCCAGCAGCAGCAGTTGGGCGGTTACCAGCAGCAGCACCCGTCCCTGCTGATACATCAAACCCAGCAGCAGCGCTGCCAGCGCAAGAACAATCTGCCACAGCCAGACGCTGCCAAATTGCGTTTCGCTTACCGCCAGCCAGATATCCGGCTGCCAGACGTCGTGCCAGCCGTTGCCCATCATACCGCCCTGCACGGCAAACATCAGTAGCGCGCTGAAAAATGCCAGCGCCAGCGCGCCGCGCTGCATAGGCATAAAACGTCGCTGGAGCGCAGGGCGGATCGTCGGGTCAGCAAGCCAGTGCGCAAACGCGCTGCTGCCAAATACCAACATCAGCGTCAGAAAATGGATAAACCGCAGGCCAACGTAGCAAAGCGCGAGCATATTACTTCACGCTGAATCGGTAGCTGCCCTGCGTTTTATGCCCATCAACGGAGACAACGTGCCACTCTACGGTATACTCACCGGGCGTGAGCGCCTGTTCGATGGGCGCAATGAGCTGCGTTTTATCGTTGTCGTTACGCTTTACCGCGCCTATTTTTACCGCCTGCTGCTGTGAACCGGTCACCTTTACGCCGCTGAACTTGGGTTCAATGCCCTCGGAAAAATTGAGTGTCAGCGCCTGCGGAGCCGCGGTGACGTTCGCATCGGCGGCGGGATACTGGTGTTTCAGGTGAGCATGTGCGAAAACCGCAGGCGAGGCAGCGAGAGAGGCCAACAGCAGTAGCGTGCGGCAGGTAAACTTTGCGGTAAAACCCATCGTTCTATTCCCTTTTGTTATGTCTATAGGACAAAGAATAACTCTGTATAATGTTACAGTCGAGTCTGTACCGATACGGACTTGCCTTTCTGCAGCAGGCTTAGTACTTTTGCGCCGTTAAACCGGGAGGACCAATGAAAACCAATCTTGCATTACTGCCTCAGGACGAAATGGACAAAGTGAACGTTGACCTGGCGGCCGCTGGCGTGGCCTTTAAAGAGCGTTACAATATGCCGGTTATCGCAGAGGTGGTGGAGCGCGAACAGCCCGCTCATCTGCGGGACTGGTTTCGCGAGCGGCTGATTGCCCACCGCCTGGCATCCGTGTCGCTTTCACGCCTGCCCTACGAACCTAAAATCAAATAATCGACCCGGTTGCTGGAGAAGAGGATGTTACGCGTAATCGATACTGAAACCTGTGGCCTGCAGGGCGGCATCGTTGAAATTGCCTCGGTGGATGTCATCGACGGTCAGATTGTGAATCCGATGAGCCACCTTGTGCGTCCGGATCGCCCCATCAGTCATCAGGCGATGGCCATCCACCGCATCACCGAAGAGATGGTGGCCGATCAGCCGTGGATTGAAGAGATACTGCCCCACTACCTGGGCAGCAGCTGGTACGTCGCGCACAACGCCAGCTTCGATCGCCGCGTGCTGCCGGAGATGCCCGGAGAGTGGATCTGCACCATGAAGCTGGCCCGTCGCCTGTGGCCGGGGATCCAGTACAGTAACATGGCGCTCTACAAGTCGCGCAAGCTGAGCGTACAGACGCCGCCGGGGCTGCATCATCACCGGGCGCTGTATGATTGCTACATCACCGCTGCGCTGCTGATTGACATCATGGAGACGTCGGGCTGGACGCCGGACCAGATGGCGACGATCACTGGTCGCCCTGCCCTGATGACCACCTTTACCTTTGGTAAATATCGCGGTAAAGCGGTATCCGAAATCGCCGATCGCGATCCGGGGTACCTGCGCTGGCTGTACAACAACCTGGAGCGCATGAGCCCCGAACTGCGGCTGACGCTAAAGCACTATTTAGATGAAAACTAGCTTTTCTTGCCCGGCAGCGTGCCCTGCGCCAGCGCCACAAGGAAAGCGAACTCCAGCGCGACGCCTTCATAAGATTTAAAGCGGCCCGACTTCCCACCGTGGCCCGCATCCATATCCGTACAAAGCAGCAGCAGATTATCATCGGTTTTGGTTGCCCGCAGCTTCGCCACCCACTTGGCGGGCTCCCAGTACTGCACCTGGGAGTCATGCAGGCCGGTTGTCACCAGCAGGTGCGGATAGGCCTGAGCGCTGACGTTATCGTACGGGCTGTAGCTTTTCATATAGTGATAGTAGGTCTCGTCCTGCGGATTGCCCCACTCCTCAAACTCGCCGGTGGTTAATGGAATTGTCTCATCCAGCATAGTGGTCACTACGTCCACAAAGGGTACCTGGGCGATTGCCCCATGGAACAGGCCTGGGCGCTCGTTAATCACCGTGCCGATCAACATTCCGCCCGCACTGCCGCCCATGCCGTAGCAGTAGCGCGTGGAGCCGTAACCCTGTGCCAGCAGCGCGTCACAGACGTCAATATAGTCATTAAAGGTGTTTCTCTTTTTGAGAAACTTACCGTCCTCATACCAGTGCTGGCCCAGCTCGCCGCCGCCACGAATATGGGCGATGGCATAGACAAAGCCGCGATCCAGCAGGCTCAGGCGGCTGCTGCTGAAGTCGGCATCGATGCTGGTGCCGTAGGAGCCGTAGCCGTAAACCAGCAGTGGATTCTGTCCCTTACGGAAGTGTTTTCGGTTATACACCAGCGAGACGGGAACCTCTACGCCGTCACGTGCCTTGATCCACAGATGTTCGCTGCGGTACTGGCTGGCATCAAAGCCGTGGACCTCCGTCTGTTTGAGCACCCGCCGTTCACCGGTATCCATATCCAGCTCAAATAGCGTATCTGGCGTCGTCATAGAGGAGTAGCCATAGCGTAGCCGGGAGGTTTCCGGCTCGGGATTATAGGCCAGCCAGGTCACATAGGCCGGATCGTCAAAGGCGATACCGGTCACTTCGCGGGTTTTACGGTTGATCTGCCGCAGACTGGTTAAGCCACGCTGGCGCTCTTCCACCACCAGCCAGTCGGTAAACAGCGTAAAGCCCTCCAGCATAATGTGATCCCGGGGCGGGATCAGCACCTCCCACTGCTTATCATTACGCACCTTAGTGCGATAGAGACCGAAGTTTTTCCCTTCGCGGTTTGAGCGCAGATAGAACGTGTGCTGGTAGTGGTCGAGGTTGTACTCGTGATCTTTGCGCCGGGGCAGAAACATGATCGGCTGGGCATCCGGCAGCTCGGCATCCAGCAGCAGACATTCGCTGGTGGTGGCGCTGGCCAGATAGATAATCACATAGTGCTGGGAGGTCGTCTTATGCAGGCTGACGTAGTAGGTCTCGTCCTTCTCCTCGTAGACCAGCTCATCCTGGCAGGCAGGCGTACCGATGGTGTGTCGCCATACCTGATAAGGCAGCAGCGTTTTGGCATGCTTGCGCACGTAGTAGAGCGTTTCGGAGTCGTTGATCCAGACGAAGTCAGGCGTGACGTTATCCAGCATCTCTGGATACCAGTTCCCGGTTTCCAGATTACGAAAACGCAGGCCATACTGCCGCCGGGAGAGGTAGTCCTCTGCCAGCGCCATGATCTTATTATCTGGCGACACGGCAAGCCCGCCCAGGGTATAGAACTCACTGTGAGCGGCCCGCTTGTTGGCATCCAGCAGCACCTGCCACTCATCCCACTCGCTGCTGAGCACCGACTGGCGCTGATAGATGGCGTACTCGCATCCCGGCTCATAGACGTGCCGGTAGCGGTAGCCGTTGCGGGTGTAGGAGGCGGAAACTTCGCGCTGGGGAAGTCGGTCGACAATCTCTTTAAGCAGGCGCTCCTGTAACACCTGCTGCGAGGCCATGATGTCGCGCCCGTAGTCATTCTCCTGGTGCAAATAATCCAGGACATCCTGATCCGAACGCGTATCGTCGCGCAGCCAGTAGTAGTCGTCTGTTCGCATATCGCCATGCAGAGTCATGACGTGCGGTACTGTTTTTGCTTTTGGTGGCATAGCGTTATCTTTTCAGTTTACACCCTATAAGGGTGGCAAAACCCACGCATGTTGCAAGCGAAACGCGCCACCAACGCGTGTAAGCTAGCCTGGCAGCGCGCTTTTTTGCGCTTTCAAGTCCTGTTCAATGCCGTCGCGCACGTCCTGGGGGATCTTCAAGGCATCACCGAGGGCGTTAAGATAGCTACGCTCCATAAAGTGATCGATATCGATAGCCGCACAGCTGAGGAAGTACAGCTCCAGCGCCTCCTCCTCGTTACGCACGTCACGGGCTAACCGCTGAGGATCGAGCGGCTGCTCGATAGCCTGCGCCACCAGCGCTCTACCCTGCTCCTCAACGCCCGCCTCCCGCATTTGCGCATCGATGGCCTCACGCTCGCGGGCATCAATGTGGCCGTCGCTTTTCGCGGCAAAGACCAGCGCCAGGATCAGACGTTCGGTGCGCACATCCAGCGGCGAGCTCTGCTGACCAAACTGCGGCTCATCCTGGTGCGTACTGCGCACGCGGTCTTTATATTTGTTCCACAGCACCGTGCCGGCAACGGCCCCGCCACCCATCAGCAGCGCGCTGGTTCCATATTTCGTGAGCAGCTTACGGGAAGAGGAGTTCGAGACCAGCAGGCCCGCCAGGCCACCCAGTGCGCCGGGCACCAGCAGCTTGCTCAATCCCTGCCCGTCACCCGATGAGGCGGACGCCCCTTTCTGGCCCAGCAACGACTGCAATTGATTCATCCAGTTAGTCATAGTTCCCCCCGATTATTCTGTGTCAAACCACAGAGTAAGCGAGGGGTTGTCAGGAAATGTCTAAGCTGACTAAAGAAGCGAAAATACGGGGAGGGTTAACGATGGGTATAGACGGCCTTGCCGCCTTTGCAGTCTACCGCCACCTGGTAGTGAATATCGGTGTTTTTACCGCGAACGGTCAGCGGAACGGTCCACTTATCCTCTTGCCCGGTAATCTCTTTGACGTTGACCCAGGCAACGGGATCGGCCTGCCCCAACGTCTCTTGATCGTCGGCCCAGCGCGCAATGCGGTTTTGCTGATAGTCACGCTTGACGCTGGCGGCGATACCGGCGGCATCTAGCCCTTCGCAGCTGGGAAACTTCACTGATTTACTCTTGGCAGCCTGTACGCTAACGCTGCCGGCCAGCAGGGCAAGGCCGAGCAGTAATCCTAATTTGTTCATGCTTATCTCCTGTGCGCATAACCCACACAAAGCATGGTACAAATTACCGGCAGCGCAAGCTGCGGTTAGGCTACTTTGCTACGCTTCGCCGTCGGCATATCCGTTACGGTATCGCTTTTGATTGGCGCGGCATCAGGATCCGGCAGCTTACCGGAGCGGAAGACCGCACTGAGGGTCTCTTTCTGCTCTGCCAGCCACAGCGCCATCTGCTCGCGCTGCGCGTCATCAAACGCAACGGGGGCGTTTACCAGCACGCCTTCCAGTACTTCCGCCAGATCGAGCATTTTGTCGTACGCATCGGCTTCCTTTTTGCTGGCAAAAGACATTTTTTCCTCACCTTCGCGGATTACCACGTATTTGACTTCAACCGCCATAATGCAGCCTCATTTACCTGTTTATTTATACAGTATTATAGTAAGCATTTCCCTGCAGGAATGCAAGCCGAAAAAAGACACGCAAACGTTTTCGTGTATAATAGTCCGAAATTTTTAACCGGGTGGATAGTATGACTTTTTTAGGTACGGCGCTGCGTCCGGCAGCCACGCGTGTAATGCTGTTGGGCTCTGGTGAGCTGGGTAAAGAGGTGGCGATTGAGTGCCAGCGTCTGGGCATTGAAGTGATTGCGGTGGACCGCTATGCAGACGCCCCGGCAATGCACGTCGCCCATCGTTCGCACGTGATCAACATGCTGGACGGCGAGGCGTTAAAAACTTTGGTGGCGCAGGAGAAACCGGATTTTATCGTGCCGGAGATCGAGGCTATCGCCACCGATACGCTGCTTGAGCTTGAGGCCCAGGGCCAGCAGGTGGTGCCCTGCGCCCGTGCCGCGAAGCTGACTATGAACCGGGAGGGGATCCGCCGCCTGGCGGCTGAAGAGCTGGGCCTACCTACTTCAACCTACCGCTTCGCCGACAGCGAAACCGCATTTCAAGAGGCGGTTGCTGCGCTCGGGCTACCGTGCATTATCAAACCGGTGATGAGCTCCTCTGGCAAGGGCCAGAGCTTTATTCGCAGTGCCGATCAGCTACATGATGCCTGGCAGTACGCCCAACTCGGCGGGCGCGCTGGAGCGGGACGCGTCATTGTCGAAGGCGTGGTTAAGTTTGACTTTGAAATTACCCTCCTTACCGTGAGCGCCGTTGACGGGGTGCACTTCTGTGACCCTATCGGCCATCGCCAGGAGGATGGCGACTACCGTGAATCCTGGCAGCCGCAGCAGATGAGCGAGCTGGCTCTCTCCCGCGCCCAGGCCATTGCTCAGGAAGTCGTGCTGGCGCTAGGCGGCTACGGGCTGTTCGGCGTGGAGCTGTTTGTCTGCGGTGATGAGGTGATCTTCAGCGAGGTATCACCGCGTCCACACGATACCGGCATGGTCACGCTGATCTCCCAGGATCTCTCAGAGTTTGCTCTGCACGTACGCGCCTTTATGGGTCTGCCGGTAGGCGGCGTGCGTCAGTACGGCCCGTCCGCCTCAGCGGTGATCCTGCCTGTGTTGAAGAGCGATAACGTGATCTTTGATAACGTGCAGGCGGCGGTGGGTACGGGCCTTCAGCTGCGCCTGTTCGGCAAGCCGGAGATCGATGGCACGCGGCGCTTAGGCGTGGCGTTAGCCACCGGTGAAAGCGTAGAGGATGCGGTAGAGCGCGCGAAACATGCTGCTGCCAGCGTGGTGCCCGTTTTTGTTGGGATATGACAACGATTACTGCTGCGCGCCTTCTACCGCTTCGCGAGCCAGCTTGGTAATGCGATCGTAGTCACCCGCTTCCAGCGCGTCAGCCGGTACCAGCCATGAGCCACCGATGCACAGCACGCTTTTCAGCGCCAGGTAGTCACGGTAGTTCGCCGGAGAGATGCCGCCGGTCGGGCAGAAACGCACCTGCGAGAACGGGCCAGCAATCGCCTGCAGTGCTTTGGTGCCGCCGTTAGCTTCCGCTGGGAAGAATTTGAACTCTTTCAGACCGTAGTCGAGGCCGAGCATCAGTTCAGACACGGTGCTGATGCCTGGGATCAGCGGAATGGTGCCTTCAGTTGCTGCCTTCAGCAGCGGCTCGGTCAGGCCCGGGCTGATAGCAAACTGCGCGCCGGCTTCGGTCACTTCCGCCAGCTGCTGCGGGTTCAGTACCGTACCGGCACCAATGATTGCTTCCGGGACTTCTTTCGCAATGGCGCGGATCGCATCCATGGCGCAGGCGGTACGCAGAGTGACTTCCAGCACGCGAACGCCACCGGCCACCAGGGCTTTCGCCATCGGTACAGCATGTTCCAGTTTGTTCACCACGATAACCGGTACAACAGGACCCGTTTTCAGGATTGCTTCAGCACTCGTTTTCCAATTTTTCATCAGAGTTTTTCTCTCGCCCGATCTAAAAATTAATCAGTTTAAAAAGTGATACAGGTTGCGCCCTGCTCCGCACCGGAGAGCTTTTCACGCAGTGCGCTAAACATTTCGCGGCCAGTACCGACACGCGCGCTACTCAGGTCAGGAATGTGCGGCTGACGTGCAGCAAGCTCGGTTTCATCCACCAGCAGAGTGAGCTCCCCTGTCTGTCCATTTACGCGGATGATATCGCCCTCGCGTACTTTTGCCAGCAACCCGCCATCATACGCTTCTGGTGTCACATGGATCGCCGACGGTACTTTACCTGATGCGCCGGAGAGCCGTCCATCGGTGACTAATGCGATTTTGAAACGGCGGTCCAATAATACACCAAGTGGCGGCATCAGTTTATGTAATTCTGGCATGCCGTTCGCTTTTGGCCCTTGATGTCGGACAACAACCACGCAGTCACGGTCAAGCAGACCGGCCTCAAACGCCGGTAACACGTCGTGCTGGCTCTCAAAAATCACCGCCGGGGCCTCAACGACCTGGTTCTCAACCGGAACGGCAGAGGTTTTCATGACCGCACGTCCCAGGTTACCGCTGAGCACTTTCGTGCCGCCGTGGTGCGAGAACGGCTTGTCGATAGAGGCAATGATCTCACTATCCAGCGAGGCGCTGGCCCCCTCGCGCCAGTCCAGCTCGCCCTCGTTCAGCCACGGCTCAAGGGTATAGCGTGACAGCCCGTGGCCGACCACGGTATTCACATCTTCATGCAGCAGGCCGCCCTTCAGTAGCTCGCGCATCAGCACCGGCACACCGCCCGCCGCCTGGAAGTGGTTGATATCCGCCGGGCCGTTCGGGTAAAGGCGCGCCATCAGGGGAACCACTTCCGAGAGTTCAGAGAAGTCATCCCAGTTGATGATGATACCCGCCGCCCGCGCCATCGCTACCAAGTGCATGGTGTGGTTAGTGGAGCCGCCGGTCGCCAGCAGGGCGACAATGCCGTTAACCACGACCTTCTCGTCGATCATCTTGCCGAGCGGCATCCACTCGTTGCCGTTGCCGGTCAAACGCGTTACCTGGCGTGCGGCCGCCACGGTCAGGGCTTCACGCAGCGGCGCGTCAGGATGGACAAACGACGAGCCCGGCAGCTGCATGCCCATAAATTCAATAACCATCTGGTTGGTATTGGCCGTACCGTAGAAGGTGCAGGTACCAGGGGCATGGTAGGAAGCCGCCTCGGACTCCAGCAGCGCCATGCGGTCCACTTTGCCTTCTGCATAAAGCTGGCGGATCCGCACCTTCTCTTTATTCGGCAGGCCGCTGGCCATCGGGCCTGACGGTACAAACAGCGCTGGCAGGTGACCAAATGACAGCGCGGCCATCGCCAGGCCCGGGACGATTTTATCGCAGACGCCGAGGTAGAGCGCGCCGTCGAACATATTATGCGACAGGCCGACGGCGGCAGACATAGCGATGATTTCGCGGCTAAGGAGAGAGAGCTCCATGCCGTCCTGGCCCTGGGTCACACCATCGCACATGGCCGGGACGCCGCCCGCGACCTGGCCTACGGCGTTAACCGAGTGTAGGGCTTTACGAATAATGTCAGGGTAGCGTTCATAGGGCTGGTGCGCGGAGAGCATATCGTTGTAGGAGGTGATAATGGCGACGTTGTTACGCAGCATGCTTTTCAGCGAGGCCTTGTCCTCCGGCTGGCAGGCGGCGAAACCGTGGGCCAGGTTACCGCAGGCCAGCGACGAACGATGCACGGTATTGCTTTTCGCTTGTTCGATGCGGGCGAGGTAGGCGCTGCGGGTGGCATGAGAACGATCGATAATACGCTTTGTTACCCGTAACAATGTCGAGTTCATAAAGGCTCCTGAAAATGAGGTGTCCCGGACGGCAGCGTAGTCGTGAAAATGATGATGCAAAAACCAGTCATCCACCGCAGGCCGGAGGCAAAATCGCTTCAGCCAGTGTAATAAAAAAAGCGTTACGGGTGAATCCGGGGGCGATGCAAAAGAGTGAAAATTGTGCAGGAATCTGTGTTAGATCATGTTACCGGTAAAATAGAGGAGCATTAAACATAAAAAAACGGCCCCGCAGGGCCGTCTTAACAAGAGGGGTTAGTTACTCGAATTCGTTCCAGGAGCGGCCGTCGCGGGTGATCATGGCCACCGATGCGACAGGACCCCAGGTACCGGCCTGGTAAGGCTTCGGTGACTCGTTATCCATCGCCCAGGCTTCGGTGATGGAGTCGACCCATTTCCACGCCTCTTCTACCTCATCGCGACGCACAAACAGCGCCTGGATGCCGCGCATCGTCTCCAGCAGCAGACGCTCGTAAGCATCGGCTAAATGGGTTTCGTTAAAGGTCTCGGAGTAGCTCAGATCCAGCTTGGTGGTTTGCAGGTTATGCTTGTGATCGAGACCCGGAACCTTGTTGAGGATCTGGATATCCACGCCTTCGTCCGGCTGCAGGCGGATGGTGAGCTTGTTCTGGGGCAGATCCTGCCAGGACTCTTTAAACAGGTTCAGCGGCGGAGTTTTAAAGTAGACCACCACTTCAGAGCACTTGGTCGGCAGGCGTTTGCCGGTACGCAGGTAGAACGGCACGTCGGCCCAGCGCCAGTCGTCGATATCCACGCGGATCGCCACGAAGGTTTCGGTGTTGCTGGTTTTGTTTGCGCCCTCTTCTTCCAGATAGCCCGGGACTTTCTTGCCCTGGGCAAAACCGGCGGTGTACTGACCGCGCACGGTTTTTTCACGCACGTTCGAGCGGTCAATACGGCGCAGGGATTTCAGCACCTTCACTTTCGCATCGCGAATGCTGTCCGCAGAGAGATCCGACGGCGGCGACATGGCGATCATGCAGAGAACCTGGAGCAGGTGGTTCTGGATCATGTCGCGCATCTGTCCGGCCTGGTCGAAATAGCCCCAGCGGCCTTCGATGCCCACCTCTTCCGCTACGGTGATCTCCACGTGGTCGATGGTGCGGTTGTCCCAGTTGTTGACGAACAGCGAGTTAGCAAAGCGCAGCGCCAGCAGGTTCAGCACCGTCTCTTTACCGAGGTAGTGGTCGATACGGTAAACCTGGCACTCTTCAAAGTACTCGCCCACCTGGTCGTTGATTTCACGGGAGGTGTCGAGGGAGGTGCCCAGCGGTTTTTCCATCACCACGCGCGCGGGTTTGGCGTTGAGTTTTGCTTCACCCAGGCCTTTGCAGATAGCGCCAAAGGTGCTCGGCGGCATGGCGAAGTAGTTGATGGTAACGCGATTCTTCTGATCGAGCATGTCACCAAGACGGGTAAATGCGGTGGTATCGTTGACGTCAAGGTTACAGAAATCGAGGCGTCCGCTGAGCGTATCCCAGAGGCTTTCATCGATTTTCTCTTTCATGAAGGTCTCGAGCGCTTCACGCACGATTTCGGTGTACTTCTCTTTATCCCAGTCCGCACGCCCTACCCCCAGGATACGCGTCTCAGGGTGGATCTGGCCTGCTTTTTCTAGCTGATACAGGGAAGGCAGCAATTTCCGGCGTGCAAGATCGCCTTTCGCGCCGAAAATGACCAGGTCACATGCCTGGGCTGTTTGCGTTACCGCCATGTCATTCTCCTCAGTTGGCTGCCCCGGTACTTTCGCCAGGGCATAGCTGTAATTTTATTACACTGCACTGTACTGCTTTTACGTAAAACCCGAAACCGTTACCGCTTATCCTACCGTGCGCTTTCGCTCAGGCGGCTAAAAATTGGGTAAATCGCCCTGAAAAATCAGGGATTTTGTCTGGAATCGAGTAGCTAAAATCCGACTCTGATCATGTAATGAAAAAAAACAACACTTTTTCCCGCTGTTCTTTACCTTTCCTGGCCCCACAAGGGTAATATCGACTGAACCGCAGCACAATTTCATCCGTTGTTGAAGTTGATTTTAGCCATGGGCACCCCGTTAATAATGAACATGCTGGAAAAAATTCAGTCTCAGCTGGAACACCTTAGCAAATCCGAACGAAAAGTGGCGGAAGTCATACTCACCTCGCCGGACCAGGCCATCCACTCCAGCATCGCTGCGCTGGCGCACGAGGCCGGGGTCAGCGAACCCACGGTAAACCGTTTCTGCCGCAGCATGGAAACCCGTGGCTTCCCTGATTTCAAGCTCCATCTCGCCCAGAGTCTGGCTAACGGTACGCCCTATGTTAATCGCAATGTCGATGAAGATGACAGCGTTGAGGCCTATACCGGTAAAATATTTGAGTCGGCAATGGCCAGCCTGGACCACGTGCGCCAGTCGTTGGATATGCCCGCCGTTAACCGCGCCGTCGATCTGCTCACCCAGGCGAAGAAGATCGCCTTCTTTGGCCTTGGCTCCTCGGCGGCGGTGGCGCACGACGCCATGAACAAATTCTTCCGCTTCAACGTGCCGGTGGTCTACACCGATGACATCGTCCTGCAGCGCATGAGCTGCATGAACTGCAATGAAGATGACGTGGTGGTGCTGATCTCCCACACTGGCCGGACCAAAAGCCTGGTGGAGCTGGCACAGCTGGCCCGCGATAGCGATGCCATGGTCATTGCCATCACCTCGGCGGGCACGCCGCTGGCCCGGGAAGCGACGCTGGCCATTACCCTGGACGTGCCGGAAGATACCGACATCTATATGCCGATGGTCTCGCGTTTGGCCCAGCTCACGGTCATCGACGTGCTGGCGACAGGATTTACCCTGCGTCGGGGAGCAAAATTCAGAGATAACTTGAAGCGAGTCAAGGAAGCGCTTAAAGAATCGCGTTTTGATAAGGAGCTCCTGACCGGGAGCGATAAACATTAAAATTTTATAACAGCGTTGTAATTCATTACGGCATTCGGTTAAGTTTTTGATTTGCCAAATCGGCGCGCAGAACTGCCGGATTCATATTCACGCAACACCTGGTTGTTTCAGTCAACGGAGTAATACATGTCCAGAAGGCTTCGCAGAACTAAAATCGTTACCACCTTGGGTCCAGCTACCGACCGCGATAATAACCTTGAAAAGATCATCGCTGCTGGCGCTAACGTGGTACGGATGAACTTCTCCCACGGCACGCCAGAAGATCACAAGCTGCGTGCAGATAAAGTGCGCGAGATTGCGGCAAAACTGGGGCGTCATGTTGCTATTCTAGGGGACCTGCAGGGTCCAAAAATTCGTGTATCGACCTTCAAAGAGGGGAAAGTCTTCCTCAACATTGGCGACAAATTCCTGCTTGATGCCAATCTCGGTAAAGGCGAAGGCGATAAAGAGCGCGTCGGCATCGACTATAAAGGCCTGCCTGCGGACGTGGTTCCTGGCGACATCCTGCTGCTCGACGACGGTCGCGTACAGCTGAAGGTCCTTGAAGTTCAGGGTATGAAGGTCTTTACCGAAGTGACCGTTGGCGGTCCGCTGTCGAATAACAAAGGCATCAACAAGCTGGGCGGTGGTCTCTCCGCCGAAGCGCTGACCGACAAAGACAAAGCCGATATCATCACCGCCGCGCAGATTGGCGTCGACTACCTGGCCGTCTCCTTCCCACGCTGCGGGGAAGACCTGAACTACGCCCGTCGCCTGGCGCGTGATGCAGGCTGCGATGCCAAAATCGTTGCTAAGGTTGAGCGTGCGGAAGCCGTTTGCGATCAGGACGCAATGGACGACGTGATCCTTGCTTCTGACGTGGTGATGGTGGCCCGTGGCGACCTCGGCGTTGAAATTGGCGACCCGGAGCTGGTGGGCATTCAGAAGGCACTGATCCGCCGCGCACGCCAGCTTAACCGCTCGGTGATCACCGCGACCCAGATGATGGAGTCGATGATCACTAACCCGATGCCGACCCGCGCCGAAGTGATGGACGTCGCCAACGCCGTGCTGGATGGGACCGATGCCGTGATGCTCTCTGCCGAGACCGCTGCTGGTCAGTATCCTGCGGAAACCGTGGCCGCGATGGCCTGCGTCTGCCTGGGTGCCGAGAAGATCCCCAGCATCAACGTCTCCAAACACCGCCTCGATATCCAGTTCGAGAACGTGGAAGAGGCCATTGCGATGTCAGCGATGTATGCCGCCAACCACCTGAAGGGTGTGACCGCTATTATCACCATGACCGAATCGGGCCGTACCGCGCTGATGACCTCGCGTATCAGCTCCGGTCTGCCGATCTTCGCCATGTCACGCCATGAGCGTACCCTGAACCTGACGGCACTTTACCGTGGCGTCACCCCGGTGTACTTCGACAGCAACAACGACGGCGTGGTCGCCGCCCATGACGCGGTCAACCTGCTGCGTGACAAAGGCTATCTGGTTTCCGGCGATCTGGTTATCGTGACCCAGGGCGACGTGATGGGCACCATCGGCACCACCAATACCACCCGCATCCTGACGGTGGAATAAGATCC
>NZ_LR607338.1:2289326-2299857 GCF_902164725.1 Pseudescherichia vulneris
GTCTGCTACTTCTTGGGAAACAGCTCTTTACGCTTGTACGGCTCCTGTTCGCCCGGCCTGCGCGTCTTGAGCAGCTTTAGGATCCAGGTGTACTGCTCTGGATTCGGGCTAACGAGGTGCTCTACCTCTTCATTCATCCGTCTGGCGAGGGTGTTATCGTCAGCGTCCAGCAGATCGTCCATCGGCGGTCTGACCATAATAGTCAGGCGATGCGTCTTGCTGTCATAGACCGGGAACAGCGGTACAACCCGAGCACGGCAGACTTTCATCAGGCGACCCACGGCAGGCAGCGTCGCTTTGTAGGTCGCAAAGAAGTCAACGAACTCGCTCTGCTCCGCGCCGTGATCCTGATCGGGCAGGTAGTAACCCCAATATCCCTGGCGTACGGATTGAATAAAATGTTTGATGCCGCTGTTACGTGGATGCAGACGCCCGCCAAAGCGGAGGCGCACTTTATTCCAGACGTAATCAAGAACCCTGTTCCCCTGGTTATGGAACATGGCAGCGATTGGCCGCCCCTGGGAGGCCATCAGCATCGCCGGAATATCGACGCCCCAGCCGTGCGGCACCAGCAGGATCACATTCTCACCGTTGCGCTGCATCTCGTCGATAATCTCTTTGCCTTGCCATTGAATACGACCGGCAATCTTCTCCGGGCCGCGTATCGCCAGCTCGGCCATCAGCACCATTGACTGGGGAGCAGTAGCAAACATCTTATCAACAATGGCTTCCCGCTCGGCTACGCTCTTATCAGGGAAGCAGTAGAGCAGATTAATTTGCGCCCGGCGGCGGGCACTTTTGCCCAGTCGTCCACCTAAACGCCCCAGCTTGCCCAGCAGCGGATCGCGTACCGAGGGCGGTATAAGCGACACGCCTGCCAGCGCGAGAACGCCCAGCCATGCGCCCCAGTAGCGCGGCTGCAGGAACTCCTTTTCAAACTGGGGAATGTATTCGCTGTTATTTTTTTTCGTTTCCATGCATCTTCCGGGAGCCGATAGACTCGGGTCAGAGAAATAATCAGGTATCAATTAACGTGATAGTTTAGCGAGACGTTTGGCTTCGCACAAAAGAAAAAGCCGGTGCCCATGGGCAACCGGCTTTTATAGCGCTTCTGCGGGGGCAAGCTAGTCGAAACGCAGCTGAGGCATAACCTCTTTCACCTGCGCCAGGTAGTCGCGGCGATCGCTGCCGGTCAACCCTTCGGTACGCGGCAGCTTAGCCGTTAATGGGTTGACCGCCTGCTGGTTGATCCACACCTCATAGTGCAGGTGCGGGCCGGTTGAGCGACCGGTATTACCCGAGAGCGCGATACGATCGCCCCGCTTCACCTTCTGGCCATCTTTCACCAGCAGCTTGCGCAGGTGCATATAGCGCGTGGTGTAGGTACGACCGTGACGGATCGCCACGTAGTAACCTGCCGCGCCGCTGCGCTTAGCGGTAACGACTTCGCCATCGCCTACCGCCAGCACCGGCGTGCCCTGCGGCATGGCAAAATCTACGCCTTTATGCGGAGCAACGCGGCCGGTCACCGGGTTCAGACGGCGCGGGTTAAAGTTTGACGAGACGCGGAACTGTTTAGAGGTTGGGAAACGCATAAAGCCCTTCGCCAGACCGGTACCGTTCCGATCGTAGAATTTGCCATCTTCAGCGCGGATAGCGTAGTAGTCTTTCCCGTCCGAGCGCAGACGTACGCCAAGCAGCTGGCTCTGTTCGCGCTTGCCGTCGAGCATTTCACGCGACATCAGCACCGAGAACTCATCGCCTTTTTTCAGCTTACGCAGATCTACCTGCCACTGCATGGCTTTGATCACCGCGCTGATTTCACCGCTGTTCAGACCGGCCTCTTTGGCGCTGGCAACGAAGCTGCCGCCGACTGCGCCTTTCAGCGTGGTGTTAACCCAGTCGCCCTGCTGAACTTCACTGCTCATTTTAAATGCGCCGCTCTCCATGCGGTCGTAGGTGCGGGTTTCACGGCGCGACATCTCCCAGGTCAGGCGCTGCAGATCGCCATCGGCAGTGAGCGTCCAGGAGATTTGCTGGCCGATCTTCAAATTACGCAGCTCTTTATCGGCGCTGGCGAGCTGGGTGACATCGCCCATATCCATGCCGTACTGGGTCAGAATACTGCTGAGCGTATCGCCGGTAGAGACAACGTACTCATGCACGCCCGCCTCGTTGCCGGTTTTATCATCCAGCTCGTCCTGGGGGATCTCTTCGACTTCATCAGGCATCGACTGATCGATAGGCTCACTGGCTTCCGGCAGCAGCGAACGGATCTCGCTCTTCTCCAGCTCAATGGCTTTTACAATCGGGGCGGACTCGGGGTGGTAGACATAGGGTCGCCAGACGGCGACCGCTAATGTGAGAACAGTAAGCGACCCCAGCATAACGCGATGGGGTCGAGGCAAATTGTTAAATGCCAGGGCGACAGAGCGGGCTATCTGTTGCACGTATTCACTTCCTCGTTAATCTCCTTTCAGGCAGCTCGCATACTGGTTTGAGAGTTGTTTCAAAAATTGCGCGTAGCTGGTTTTACTCAGCGCAATATTGGTGCCCAGAGGATCTAAAGTCCCCATTCGCACAGACGTTCCTCTCGCAACAGATTCAACGACCGCTGGCCTGAACTGTGGCTCAGCAAAAACGCAGGTTGCTTTTTGCTCAACTAACTGTGTTCTGATTTCATGTAAACGCTGCGCACCGGGCTGAATTTCAGGGTTAACGGTAAAATGGCCGAGCGGCGTCAGACCATAGTGTTTTTCGTAGTAGCCATAGGCGTCATGAAAAACGAAATACCCTTTCCCCTTCACGGGTGCGAGCTCAGTGCCGACCTGCTTATCGGTTTCGGCCAATTGTGCCTCAAAATCGCGCAGGTTGGCGTCAAGCTTGGCTCGACTTTGCGGCATAACTTCCACTAATTTTTGATGGATTGCAACCGCAGCCAGGCGGGCTACCTCCGGTGACATCCAAATGTGCATGTTATACTCGCCATGATGGTGATGTTCGTCACCCTTTTCGCCATGGTGGTCATGACCGTCATGCTCATCTTCGTCGTGCTCGCCGCCTTTCATCAGCAGCGGTTTCACCTCTGGCAGCTCGCCAATCGCCAGCTGTTTCTGCGCTGGCAGCTGCTGAGTCGGCTTCTGCATGAAGGCTTCCATGTCCGGCCCGACCCAAACCACTAAGTCCGCGCTCTGTAAGCGTTTTACATCCGAAGGACGCAATGAGTAATCATGCTCAGAGGCACCGTCCGGGAGTAATACTTCTGTCTTAGTCACACCGTCGGTAAGGGCGGCGGCGATAAAGCCGATAGGCTTAAGCGAAGCGACAACGGCGGCGTTGGCGGGAGAGAGTGTTATGCTCATCAGAGCGGTGGAGATTGCAGCGCAAAGAAGCGTATTTTTATGTAACATAATGCGACTAATCATCGTAATAAGTGGGTGGAATGTGATATTATAACATTCTATGACTTGTGCAAGCCCTTAAACACTATGACAAATCTTGTTTCACTGGAAAATGTATCCGTCTCCTTCGGTCAACGCCGCGTCCTGTCTGACATTTCGCTGGTGTTGCAGCCTGGAAAAATTTTAACCCTGCTGGGTCCAAACGGCGCAGGAAAATCTACCCTGGTGCGGGTCGTTTTGGGCCTGGTAGCAGCCGATTCCGGGACAATCAAGCGCGATAAGGCGCTACGCATTGGTTATGTTCCGCAGAAGCTGCATCTGGACGCCACCCTGCCCCTGACCGTCAGCCGCTTTTTGCGCCTGCGTCCGGGGACGCGTAAGGATGATATTCTTCCAGCCCTTAAGCGCGTACAGGCCGGACACCTGATTGACGCCCCGATGCAAAAGCTTTCCGGCGGTGAGACCCAGCGCGTGCTGCTGGCCCGCGCCCTGCTAAACGCGCCGCAGCTGCTGGTGTTGGATGAGCCGACCCAGGGCGTAGACGTGAACGGCCAGGTGGCGCTGTACGATCTGATTGACCAGCTGCGCCGGGAGCTGAACTGCGCCGTGCTGATGGTTTCTCACGATCTGCATCTGGTGATGGCGAAAACCGACGAGGTGCTGTGCCTGAACCATCATATCTGCTGCTCCGGCACGCCAGAGGTGGTGGCTATGCATCCGCAGTTTATCTCAATGTTTGGGCCGCGCGGTGCTGAACAGCTGGGCATCTATCGCCATAACCATAACCATCGCCATGATTTACAGGGCCGTATCGTACTGCGCCGGGGAAATGGAAACTCATGATTGAACTACTTCTGCCCGGCTGGCTGGCCGGGATGATGCTGGCCTGTGCCGCAGGCCCGCTGGGCTCCTTTGTGGTCTGGCGTCGGATGTCCTACTTCGGCGACACCCTCGCCCACGCGTCGCTGCTCGGCGTCGCCTTTGGTCTGCTGCTAAACGTTAATCCGTTTTACGCGGTGATTGCGGTGACGCTGCTGCTTGCCGGTGGACTGGTCTGGCTGGAGAAGCGTCCGCACCTGGCGATCGATACCCTGCTGGGCATTATGGCGCACAGTGCCCTGTCGCTGGGTCTGGTGGTGGTGAGCCTGATGTCGAACATTCGCGTCGACCTGATGGCCTACCTGTTTGGCGATCTGCTGGCGGTGACGCCGGACGATCTGATCATCCTCGGGGTGGGCGTCGCGATTGTGCTTGGCATTCTGCTCTGGCAGTGGCGCAGCCTGCTGTCGATGACCATCAGTCCGGATCTGGCCTTTGTTGACGGGGTAAAGCTGCAGCGGGTGAAGCTGCTGTTGATGCTGGTGACTGCCCTGACGATTGGCGTAGCGATGAAGTTTGTGGGCGCGCTGATCATCACTTCCCTGCTGATCATTCCCGCCGCGACCGCCCGCCGTTTCGCCCGCACGCCGGAGCAGATGGCCGGCGTTGCGGTAGGGGTAGGAATGCTCGCCGTCACCGGGGGGCTGACCTTCTCGGCGTTCTATGACACGCCCGCTGGCCCCTCGGTGGTGCTCTGCGCCGCAGCGCTGTTTATCCTTAGCATGATGAAGAAACCGGCGCAGTAATCATTTTCCCCGGTGGCGCTACGCTTACCGGGGCTACAAAACCTGCGGCATGCCTTATGGCATTGCCGGAGGTGTAATACCGAAGTGGTTCCAGGCTCTTACCGTCGCCATCCGGCCGCGCGGGGTGCGCTGTAAAAAGCCCTGCTGGATCAGGTATGGCTCCAGCACATCCTCAATCGTTTCTCGCTCTTCGCCGATGGCCGCTGCAAGGTTATCTAACCCCACCGGGCCGCCAAAGAACTTATCGATCACCGCCAGCAGCAGCTTGCGGTCCATGTAATCAAAACCTTCGGCGTCAACGTTGAGCATATCCAGCGCCTGGGCGGCCACGTCTGCGGAGATCGTCCCGTCATGCTTCACTTCAGAGAAGTCACGCACGCGACGCAGCAGGCGGTTGGCGATACGCGGCGTACCCCGGGAGCGGCGAGCCACTTCCAGCGCACCCTCTTCGCTCATCTCCAGCCCCATAAAGCGCGCGCTGCGCCCGACGATATGCTGCAGATCGGCGACCTGGTAAAACTCCAGGCGCTGCACAATGCCAAAGCGATCGCGCAGCGGCGAGGTCAGAGAGCCCGCACGGGTGGTGGCACCTATCAGCGTAAAGGGCGGTAGGTCGATTTTAATCGAGCGCGCCGCCGGGCCTTCGCCAATCATGATATCCAGCTGGTAATCTTCCATCGCTGGGTAGAGCACCTCTTCCACTACCGGCGACAGGCGATGGATCTCATCGATAAACAGCACGTCGTGCGGCTCAAGGTTGGTTAGCATCGCGGCGAGATCCCCTGCCTTTTCCAGCACCGGGCCAGAGGTGGTACGCAGATTAACGCCCATCTCGTTGGCGACAATGTTGGCCAGGGTCGTTTTACCCAGGCCCGGCGGGCCGAAGATCAGCAGATGATCGAGCGCATCACCACGCAGCTTTGCCGCCTGGATAAAAATCTCCATCTGCGAGCGCACCTGCGGCTGGCCAATGTATTCGTCGAGCAGCTTAGGACGGATCGCGCGATCGATGACCTCTTCCTGGGTAACGCTGCCTGCTGATACCAGGCGGTCTGCTTCTATCATCCTTTACCTCACATCGCGGCGCGAAGCGCTTCACGAATAAGTGTTTCACTGCTGGCATCCGGGCGTGCCAGTTTACTGACCATGCGGCTGGCTTCCTGAGGCTTGTAGCCCAGCGCCACCAGCGCGGCAACCGCTTCCTGCTCGGCATCGTCCGCCGACGGGCCCACGGGCGAAGTCAGCACCAGATCCGCCGCTGGCGTAAAGAGATCGCCATGCAGGCCTTTGAAGCGGTCTTTCATCTCAACAATCAGGCGCTCGGCGGTCTTTTTACCGATGCCGGGCAGCTTCACCAGCGCGTTGGGATCTTCGCGTTCGACGGCGTTGACAAACTGCTGCGCCGACATGCCGGAGAGGATCGCCAGCGCTAGCTTTGGCCCAACGCCGTTGGTTTTGATCAGCTCTTTAAACAGGGTACGTTCCTGTTTGTTGTTAAAGCCGTACAGCAACTGGGCATCTTCACGCACCACAAAGTGGGTGAAGATAATCGCTTCTTGCCCAGCATCCGGTAGCTCATAGAAGCAGGTCATTGGCATATGCACTTCATAGCCTACGCCGCCGGTCTCCAGCAGTACCAGCGGGGGTTGTTTCTCGACAATAATGCCTCTGAGTCTGCCTATCACGTTTCGCTCCTGCGCTATCGGCTAAAATTTTCTCTATGATATAAAAAAGGCTGGATACATATCCAGCCTCTTTTTCGATTAACGTAACCGCCCTCGCGCAAGATTGAGCCGCTTTTCACTCATTTGCATGGCGTTTTGGCTGACGTGACAGTGGGTTATGGCAATCGCCAGCGCATCGGCGGCATCCGCCTGGGGATTGGCGGGAAGCTTGAGCAGGGTACGCACCATATGCTGCACCTGACTCTTCTCTGCGCTACCGATGCCGACTACCGTCTGCTTAACCTGGCGGGCGGCATACTCAAAGACCGGCAGGTCCTGGTTTACCGCCGCAACAATCGCCACCCCGCGCGCCTGCCCGAGCTTAAGCGCCGAGTCGGCGTTTTTCGCCATAAAGACCTGCTCAATAGCGAAAAAGTCGGGCTGGAACTGGGTGATGATCTCCGACACGCCCGCGTAAATCAGCTTCAGGCGTGAGGGGAGATCGTCAACCTTGGTGCGGATACAGCCGCTGCCAAGATAGGTAAGCTGTCTGCCGACCTGGCGGATCACGCCGTAGCCGGTGATGCGTGAGCCGGGATCAATACCGAGAATGATTGACACCACGCACCTCCTGTTTTACGGATCCAGACGGCCTCATTCGAGGGTCGCTGCGACCTCATCAGAGATCTCACCGTTGTGGTAAACCTCCTGCACGTCATCGCAGTCTTCCAGCATGTCGATCAGGCGCAGCAGCTTCGGTGCGGTCTCGGCATCCATGTCCGCTTTGGTGGACGGGATCATCGACACTTCAGCGCTGTCCGCTTTCAGGCCAGCGGCTTCCAGCGCATCGCGTACGGCACCCATCTCTTCCCATGCGGTGTAGACGTCGATTGCGCCGTCGTCATAGGTCACCACGTCTTCCGCACCGGCTTCCAGCGCCGCTTCCATGATTGCATCTTCATCGCCCTGCTCGAAGGAGATCACCCCTTTTTTGCTGAACAGGTAGGCAACGGAGCCGTCGGTACCGAGGTTGCCGCCGGTTTTGGTGAAGGCATGGCGAACTTCTGCAACGGTACGGTTACGGTTGTCAGAGAGACACTCTACCATTACCGCCGTGCCGCCAGGGCCATAACCTTCATAAATGATGGTCTCCATGTTCGCGTCTTCATCGCCGCCCACGCCACGGGCGATGGCGCGGTTCAGGGTATCGCGAGTCATGTTGTTGGAGAGCGCTTTATCGATTGCCGCACGCAGACGCGGGTTAGAGCCGGCATCGCCGCCGCCCAGACGCGCTGCTGTTACCAGCTCACGAATAATTTTGGTAAAGATCTTACCGCGTTTGGCATCCTGTGCCGCTTTGCGGTGTTTGGTGTTGGCCCATTTACTGTGACCTGCCATAAAAAATTCTCCAAAAGCGCCTTCTCAGGCGGCGTTAATTACAAACTCTTCAATCGCCTGCCGGTTGCTCCACGACTTAGTCAGGGCGGCAGCATCCACCGCGTCGACCCAGCGGTAGGTCAGGTGTTCAGTGAACACGATCTCCCGCTCGTGAGGCAGCGCAAGACAGAACCACGATTCCGTGTTGCGCTTAATACCCGGCGCATAGCGATGACGTAAATGCATAAAAATTTCAAACTCAACCGTGCGCTGACAGTCGATCAAGGTCAGCTGCTCTGCTGCAACGTCAATCGCGACCTCTTCCTTTACTTCACGCGCGGCGGCCTGCGGCGCGGTTTCCCCCTCCTCCAGGCTGCCGGTAACCGACTGCCAGAAATTGGGATCGTCGCGCCGTTGTAGCATCAGCACCCGTTTCGTGTCCTGGGCGTAGATCACGACTAGCACGGAAACGGGTTGCTTATAGGTCATTAGTTATTCTCAGCCTTTTTGATCACTTCAATGCCCAGCTCGGTCAGCGCGGCCTGGTTGGCGAAGCTTGGCGCTTCGGTCATCAGGCAGGCAGCGGCGGTGGTTTTCGGGAAAGCGATCACGTCACGGATGTTATCGGTGCCGGTCAGCAGCATGGTCAGACGATCGAGACCGAAAGCCAGGCCCGCGTGCGGCGGCGTACCGTACTTCAGGGCGTCGAGCAGGAAGCCGAACTTCTCGCGCTGCTCCTGTTCGGTAATGCCGAGGATGCCAAACACCGTCTGCTGCATTTCGCCGCGGTGAATACGCACTGAACCACCACCCACTTCATAGCCGTTGATGACCATATCGTAGGCGTTAGCGATAGCGGTTTCCGGCGCGGCCTTCAGCTCTTCCGCAGTCATGTTGCTTGGCGCGGTGAACGGATGGTGCATCGCGGTCAGACCGCCCTCGCCGTCCTCTTCGAACATCGGGAAGTCGATGACCCACAGCGGTGCCCACTTGCTTTCGTCGGTGATGCTCAGGTCTTTACCCAGCTTGAGGCGCAGCGCACCCATCGCATCGGCAACCACTTTGCGGTTGTCCGCGCCGAAGAAGATCATGTCGCCATCCTGCGCACCGGTACGCTCCAGAATCGCTTCGATGATCTCAGCGTTCAGGAACTTCGCCACCGGGCTGGTAATGCCTTCCAGACCTTTTGCACGCTCGGTGACCTTGATGTAGGCCAGCCCTTTCGCGCCGTAGATCTTAATAAAGTTGCCGTAGTCGTCAATCTGCTTACGGCTCAGGGCAGCACCGCCCGGCACACGCAGGGCAGCCACGCGGCCTTTGGCGTCGTTGGCCGGACCGGCAAACACGGCGAACTCGACGCTTTTCAGCAGGTCGGCAACGTCCACCAGCTCCATCGGGTTACGCAGGTCTGGTTTATCAGAGCCGTAACGGCGCTCGGCCTCGGCAAAGGTCATCACCGGGAAGTCGCCCAGGTCAACGTTAATGGTGGCCTGCCACAGCTGACGCACCAGCGCTTCCATCACCTCACGCACCTGCGGTGCGGTCATGAAGGAAGTTTCAACATCGATCTGGGTAAATTCAGGCTGGCGATCTGCACGCAGGTCTTCATCGCGGAAGCATTTGACGATCTGGTAGTAGCGGTCAAAGCCGGACATCATCAGCAGCTGCTTGAACAGCTGCGGGGACTGCGGCAGGGCGTAGAATTTGCCTTTGTGCACGCGGCTCGGTACCAGATAGTCACGCGCCCCTTCCGGCGTCGCTTTGGTCAGCATCGGGGTTTCGATGTCGAGGAAACCGTGATCGTCCATAAAACGGCGTACGAAGCTAGTGATCTTCGCGCGGGTCTTCAGGCGGTTAGCCATCTCCGGGCGACGCAGATCCAGATAGCGGTACTTGAGACGCGCCTCTTCGGTATTGACGTGGTTGGAGTCGAGCGGCAGCGAGTCTGAACGGTTGATGATGGTCAGATCGGAGGCCAGCACTTCAATCTCGCCGGTAGCCATATCGCTGTTGATGTTTTTATCGTCACGGCGGCGCACGGTGCCGGTGACCTGGATGCAGAACTCATTACGCAGTTCAGAGGCCAGCTTTAACGCATCTGCGCGATCCGGATCGAAGAACACCTGCACGATACCTTCACGATCGCGCATATCGATAAAGATCAGGCTGCCGAGATCGCGGCGGCGGTTGACCCAACCACACAGAGTCACCTGCTGCCCCTCGTGGGACAGTCGAAGCTGTCCGCAATATTCTGTACGCATGAGATATCCCTTAACTTAGCCGCAGGCCGTTTGTCGCCTGCCTTGCAGCCACGACGACGCAGCGCGAGCTGAATGTCACAACTGGATGAAAAAAGGGGGCTATTATACTGGATATCAGCTTGACACTCAAAGCCAAGATGAGGCGCTACGTCGGCCTCTAGACAAGTTTTTAGGCAGCTTCTGCCCAATTCTCCAGCTCGTTT
>NZ_LR607338.1:2300353-2307476 GCF_902164725.1 Pseudescherichia vulneris
TGACTGCATACTTTTTCATCTACGCTCACAAAAACTAACAAAATTTGTGCTCCAGGCTGACGCCATTTACGCTTACTGTATGGGCAAAACGACGTAGATAACAGGAGCTAACATGCCAGAACTTAACGCGAAAACAACTGCCCTTGTGGTTATCGATCTTCAGGAGGGCATTCTGCCGTTTGCCGGTGGCCCGCATACGGCAGATGAGGTTGTTGCTCGCGCCGCGCGGCTGGCGGAGACGTTTCGCGCCAAGGGTGCACCGGTGGTCATGGTACGCGTAGGCTGGTCGGCTGATTTCGCCGAGGCGCTCAAGCAGCCTGTCGATGCCCCCATCGGTGGTCACGCCCTGCCGCCGGAGTGGTGGCACTATCCTGTGGTGCTGGGCAAGCGCGACGGTGATATCGAAGTGACTAAACGCCAGTGGGGCGCCTTCTACGGCACCGATCTGGAGCTGCAGCTGCGCCGCCGGGGTATCGACACCATCGTGCTGTGCGGGATCTCCACCAATATCGGCGTTGAGTCCACCGCCCGCAATGCGTGGGAGCTGGGCTTTAACCTGATTGTGGTGGAAGACGCCTGCAGCGCCGCCAGCAGCGACCAGCACCAGGGGAGCTTCACGCATATCTTCCCGCGCATTGGCCGGGTGCGTAGCACCGAAGAGATCCTTACCGCACTATGATCTACATTGGCCTGCCGCAGTGGTCGCACCCGAAATGGGTGCGCCTTGGCATCACCGATCTCGAAGCCTATGCCCGCCACTTCAACTGCGTGGAGGGCAACACCACGCTGTATGCCCTGCCAAAGGCCGATATCGTGGCGCGCTGGCACGCCCAGACCACCGATTCCTTCCGCTTCTGCTTTAAGTTCCCGGCAACCATCTCGCACCAGGCGCGGCTGCGCCAGTGCGGCGATCTCACCGAGGAGTTTTTTAGCCGTATGGCCCCGCTGGCGGAGCGTATTGGCCAGTACTGGCTCCAACTGCCCGCCTCGTTTGCGCCGCAGGATCTGCCCGCCCTGTGGGCGTTCCTCGACGGCCTGCCTGAGGATTTCCGCTACGGGGTAGAGGTGCGCCATCAGGAATTTTTCACCAAGGGCGACGCGGAAACGCAGCTTAACCGGGGCCTGCATGCGCGTGGCGTCAACCGGGTGATCCTCGACAGCCGTCCGGTGCACAGCGCCCTTCCCCGCAGCGAAGCGGTGATTGAAGCCCAGCGCAAAAAGCCCGTGGTGCCGGTCCATGCGGTGGTCACGGCCCAGCATCCGATGGTGCGCTTTATCGGCAGCGATGACATGGCGCAGAACAGTGCCCTCTTTGCCGTCTGGCTGGAGAAGCTGGCCCTCTGGGAGAAAAGCACTACGCCCTATCTCTTTCTGCATACGCCGGATATTGCCGAAGCCCCGGTATTGGTCGATACCCTGTGGACCGCGCTACAGCACGCCGTGCCTTCTGTCGGTCCCGCACCGTCAATTCCGCAACAATCCTCTCTTTTCTGAACCAGTCGCGCTATCATAGAGACGTACCCTTTCCGGGCTTAAATGGAGTTTCTATGGTAAGCGCGCTGTATGCCGTGCTGGGTGTTCTGCTGCTGATTAAGTTATCTTTTGACGTTGTGCGCCTGCGTATGCAGTACCGGGTGTCGTATGGCGATGGCGGGTTTAGCGAGCTACAGACCGCGATCCGTATCCACGGCAATGCGGTAGAGTATCTTCCCGCGGGCCTGATCCTGCTGCTGTTTATGGAGATGAACGGCGCAGAAACCTGGATGGTACACGTCTGCGGGCTGCTGCTGATTGCCGGTCGCCTGATGCACTACTACGGTTTGCATCACCAGCTGATGCGCTGGCGGCGTTCTGGCATGAGCGCCACCTGGTGTTCGCTGGTGCTGATGGTGCTGGCAAACCTCTGGTTCATGCCCTGGGAGTTGGTTTTCTCTGTGCATTAGCGCACAATACGCCACTTTTGTTTTCTCGGATTTTTACGTTATGTCTCACCGCGACACGCTTTTTTCTGCGCCAATCGCCAGCCTGGGTGACTGGACATTCGATGAACGGGTAGCCGAAGTCTTCCCGGACATGATCCAGCGCTCCGTTCCCGGCTACTCAAATATTATCTCGATGATCGGCATGCTGGCGGAGCGTTTTGTGCAGCCCGCTAGCCAGGTCTACGATCTGGGCTGCTCGCTGGGCGCGGCCACGCTCTCCGTGCGCCGTAATATTGCCCATCCGGACTGTAAAATTATTGCCGTGGATAACTCTCCGGCGATGGTTGAACGCTGCCGCCGTCATATTGACGCCTATAAAGCGCCGACGCCGGTTGAGGTGATTGAGGGCGATATTCGCCATATCCGCATTGAAAACGCGTCGCTGGTGGTGCTGAACTTTACCCTGCAATTCCTTGAACCTGCTGAACGGCAGGCGCTGTTGGATAACATCTATCAGGGGCTGAATCCGGGCGGCGCGCTGGTGCTGTCGGAAAAATTCAGCTTTGAAGATGCCACCACCGGCGAGCTGCTGTTTAACATGCACCACGATTTTAAACGTGCCAACGGCTACAGCGAGCTGGAGATCAGCCAGAAGCGCAGCATGCTGGAGAATGTGATGCTCACCGACTCCGTAGAGACGCACAAGGCCCGCCTGCGCCAGGCCGGGTTCGAACACAGCGAACTTTGGTTCCAGTGCTTTAACTTTGGTTCGCTGGTGGCGTTGAAAGCAGGAGCGTCGGCATGATCGAGTTCGGTGATTTCTATCAGCAGATTGCCAAAAGTCCTCTTGCCCACTGGCTGGAGACCCTGCCCGCGCAGATTGCGACCTGGCAGCGCGGGGCTCTGCACGGCCAGTTTAAGCAGTGGACCAATGCGGTAGAGTTTCTACCGGAGATGCAGCCCTATCGACTTGATCTGCTGCACAGCGTGACGGCGGAGAGCGAAACCCCGCTCAGCCCAGGGCAGATCAAGCGCATCGATACGCTGCTGCGTAACCTGATGCCGTGGCGCAAGGGGCCGTTCTCGCTCTACGGCGTGGACATTGACACCGAGTGGCGTTCGGACTGGAAATGGGAGCGCGTGCTGCCGCACCTCTCTGATCTTAGCGGACGCACGATCCTTGACGTCGGCTGCGGCAGCGGCTATCACCTGTGGCGAATGATAGGCGCGGGTGCACACCTGGCGGTCGGTATCGATCCGACCCAGCTGTTCCTCTGCCAGTTTGAGGCGGTGCGCAAGCTGCTTGGCGGCGACCAGCGGGCGCACCTGCTGCCGCTGGGCATTGAACAGCTTCCGGCGCTGAACGCGTTCGATACGGTCTTCTCGATGGGCGTGCTCTATCATCGCCGCTCCCCGCTGGAGCACCTGTGGCAGCTTAAGGATCAGCTAGTAAGCGAAGGCGAGCTGGTGCTGGAGACGCTGGTGGTCGAGGGTGATGAGCGCACGGTGCTGATCCCCGGCGATCGCTATGCCCAGATGCGCAACGTCTACTTTATCCCCTCCGCGCTGGCGTTAAAAAACTGGCTGGAGAAGTGTGGCTTTGTGGATGTGCGTATCGTTGACGTCTGCCAGACCACCACTGAAGAGCAGCGCCGCACCGACTGGATGATCACCGAGTCGCTGGCGGAGTTCCTCGATCCAAACGACCCGAGCAAGACCGTTGAGGGCTACCCCGCCCCGCTGCGTGCGGTGTTGATTGCGAAGAAGCCGTAACGCGGAAGCCAACACAGTTGCAGTTTGAAATATGAAGGAAAAAAAATGGCCCCTGTTGAAATGGCAGGGGCCTGGTACAAAGCAAGCATCATATTGGGCGACATGATGTGCGGTAAAAAAGGGTCAGAACGCGCGATGACGGGTAATCATCGCTTTCATTTCCGCTACAATTTCACCGTCCACGCAATAGCGCAGATACTCATCCGACTGCGCGTCAGATGACATCGACAATCCCTGTTGACGGTAACGCATGGGCGACGAAGTCCACATTCCTGCGGAGCTGTGTACCTCCTCCACCCCTGCGTCCAGAAACAGTTGCAGGTTGCTGGCTCGAACGCCAGCACCAGCCATAATGATTGGAACACCGGATCGGTCTTTTAGTTCCGTAATTAATGAAAGTCCTTTTTCTGCCGACGCTTTTTGCCCGGAGGTGAGGATGCGAGACACGCCCAAATCCCCTAACTTATCAACGGCTTGATGCGGGTTTCTGCACATATCAAAGGCGCGATGAAAAGTCACTGCCATCCCCTGTGCAGCCTGCATTATTTGCCGCATGCGGGGGAGATCGATGTTCCCCT
This sequence comes from Pseudescherichia vulneris, assembly GCF_902164725.1. Taxonomy (NCBI): domain Bacteria; kingdom Pseudomonadati; phylum Pseudomonadota; class Gammaproteobacteria; order Enterobacterales; family Enterobacteriaceae; genus Pseudescherichia; species Pseudescherichia vulneris. Next base: position 2,304,627 of record NZ_LR607338.1, read on the forward strand.
CCTCATCCAGCACGCCAATAACCAGTCCTGGAAAGCCCAGCGTCTTGATCAGCCTGACGTCGTCCAGCATGGCACTGAACTCATCGTCGGTGTAGCAGAAGTCACCTCCCCTGGGGCGGACGATGGGATGCACGGGGATAGTCACCGTCTCGCGCACCAGCCGCAGGACGCCGTGGGAAGGTGTCAGCCCACCCTCTTTAGGCGCTGCGCAAAGCTCGATGCGGTCCGCTCCGTTAAGCTGTGCGGTCTCGGCGCTCGCCTGGCTGTAGCAGCAGATCTCCAGCAGAGCCATTTTTCTCCCTCCTCTGTTCTACGCGCCGTTTTCGCTCGCCACGATTGCCTCGATGGACCACGGGTGAAACTTCACCGTTACCGTGCCATCGGTCACTGCAAGCGTAGGGTTGGGCAGGCGCTCATGCTCCCCTTTCGGTGAGCTGGTTTTAACAGCAATACCGGGCTGGCGTAGCCCCTCATCGGCCAGCAGCGCCAGCGCCCGGGCGTTCAGGGTTTCCGGGTCGCCGGGCAGGACGATCTCGATATGTTCCCAGCCTTCATGGGGATAGCGCTTCTCGCCCGGCCACGGCAGCTCAACCACCGTAAAGGACCAGTGCGCCACCGTCACAGGCTGGTGCAGCTTAAACAGGCAGATAGGCCGACCGTTAATGATGTTCTCAGATAGCAGCGTACCACACTGCTCAAAGCCCCGACGCCAGCGCTCGGCGGTGGTATTCTGATGGCAGCGCAGCGAAATGTGATCTGCCTCCAGAGGCGTGATATCCAGCCCCAGCCGGGTGGCAAGTTCGGTTAACGCTTTTGTAAAGCGCGGGAGATCCGCAGAAATATCATGCAATTCGTCAATGGTCTGCCAGTCAGCCATGGTCAACGCCCTCGTTTATCGCAAAGCCGCTAATTTACCCTGTTGTCGGACGCGCACCAAACGGCGATTGCCCCCGTTGGCAAATGAATGATTATTCACGATTAGCTTGCCGTTTATTTGCGCAAAACCCGCGTCCCGACAGGGCTGACGGCAGCAGGCAATTGCAGTATACTCCCGGCTTTACTTATCAACACCCGGACGCAGGCGGCTTTTTGCGCGCTGCGTCGTTAACGTAAGGTATCCCGGTGAATATTCAGGCACTTCTCTCAGAAAAAGTCAGTCAGGCACTGATTGCCGCAGGCGCGCCTGCGGATTGCGAGCCGCAGGTTCGTCAGTCAGCAAAAGTACAGTTTGGTGACTACCAGGCCAATGGCGTCATGGCAGTTGCGAAAAAACTGGGCATGCCCCCGCGACAGGTTGCTGAGCAGGTTCTGACTCACCTTGACCTCAACGGCATTGCCAGCAAGGTTGAGATCGCCGGGCCGGGCTTTATCAATATCTTCCTCGATCCGGCGTTTCTGGCCGAGCACGTCAACCAGGCGCTGGCGTCCGATCGTCTGGGCCTCTCCCGCCCGGAGCAGCAGACCATCGTGGTTGACTACTCTGCCCCGAACGTGGCCAAAGAGATGCACGTCGGCCATCTGCGCTCGACCATCATCGGCGACGCCTCCGTGCGTACCCTGGAGCTGCTCGGTCACAACGTGATCCGCGCCAACCACGTTGGCGACTGGGGAACCCAGTTTGGCATGCTGATTGCGTTCCTGGAGCTTAAGCAGCAGGAGAACGCAGGCGAGATGGCGCTGGCGGATCTCGAAGCGTTCTATCGTGAAGCTAAAAAGCACTACGATGAAGATGAAGCCTTTGCCGAGCGCGCCCGTGGCTACGTGGTTAAATTACAGGGCGGCGATGAGTACTGCCGTCAGATGTGGCGCAAGCTGGTGGATATCACCATGGCGCAGAACCAGACTAACTACGATCGTCTGAACGTGACCCTCACCAGCAAGGACGTGATGGGTGAAAGCCTCTACAACCCGATGCTGCCGGGCATCGTGGCCGACCTGAAAGCCAAAGGGCTGGCGGTAGAGAGCGAAGGCGCGACCGTGGTTTTCCTCGACGAGTACAAGAACAAAGAGGGTGAGCCGATGGGCGTCATCATCCAGAAAAAGGATGGCGGCTACCTCTACACCACGACCGATATCGCCTGCGCCAAGTACCGCTTTGAAACCCTGCATGCCGATCGCGTGCTTTACTACATCGACTCCCGTCAGCACCAGCACCTGATGCAGGCGTGGACCATCGTGCGCAAAGCGGGTTACGTGCCGGAGAGCGTGCCGCTAGAGCACCACATGTTCGGCATGATGCTGGGTAAAGACGGCAAGCCGTTCAAAACCCGCGCCGGCGGTACCGTGAAGCTCGCCGATCTGCTGGACGAGGCGCTGGAGCGCGCCCGCCGTCTGGTGGCGGAGAAGAACCCAGATATGCCTGCCGACGAACTGGAAAAGCTGGCTAACGCGGTCGGTATCGGCGCGGTGAAGTATGCGGATCTCTCTAAAAACCGCACCACCGACTACATCTTCGACTGGGATAACATGCTGGCCTTTGAGGGCAATACCGCGCCGTACATGCAGTATGCCTACACCCGCGTGCTCTCCGTATTCCGTAAAGCGGAAATTGACGAGAGCGTGCTGGCCAACGCCAACGTGGTGATCACTGAAGATCGTGAAGCCCAGCTGGCGGCGCGCCTGTTGCAGTTTGAAGAGACGCTGAACGTGGTTGCTCGTGAAGGCACCCCGCACGTGATGTGCAGCTACCTCTACGATCTGGCGGGCCTGTTCTCTGGCTTCTACGAGCACTGCCCGATTCTTACCGCCGAGAGCGACGAGACGCGCCTGAGCCGCCTGAAGCTCGCGCAGCTGACCGCAAAAACGCTGAAAACGGGTCTGGATACCCTTGGGATCCAGACCGTCGAACGC
>NZ_LR607338.1:2307768-2314398 GCF_902164725.1 Pseudescherichia vulneris
GGGTTTTTATTATCAAAAATATTTTCGCAGGTACTCGGTCAGACAGAGTATCGCCATCGCCTGGCCATAGGGCATCGAGGTGAGCGGAATATTGCGGTAGAAATCCAGGTTAGACCCCATTCCAGTGCCGAAGGAGGTTTGCAGCAGCTCCCCTTCTGGCGAAATGTTATTCACAATTCCCTTAATCGCTTTATCCGCGACCTCAGCATACTCTGGCCCGACGTAGCGCTTGCGCACCGCTTTCAGAATACCGTAGGCAAACCCGGCGGTGGCCGACGCCTCAAGGTAGGAGTGCGGATCGTCCAGCAGGGTATGCCACAGGCCGCTGTCATCCTGGCACGTTGCCAGGGCGGCGATCTGCGCATTTAGCACCTGCACCAGGTAGCGGCGTACGGCGTTGTTTTCCGGCAGATCCACCAGCTCCAGGAAGTCCGGGATCACAATGGTCAGCCAGCTGTTGCCCCGCGCCCAGCGCGCCTGAGCAAAGTTGTGGTTGCCCTCGTAGCTCCAGCCGTGGAACCAGAGACCGGTCTGGCGATCCATCAGGTTCTGCACGTGCAGCAGGAACTGATACACCGCCTCTTCGACATACTCCGGGCGATTAAGCAGCTTGCCAATCTTCGCCAGCGGCAGCACGGTCATCATTAGCGTATCGTCCCACATCTGCTGGTGGTTCTCTTCCGCCAGTGTGATGTGCTGCATTCCGCCGTGTTCGGTGCGCGGCATCTCGTTCATCGCCCACTCGGCCCAACTCTCAAGCCACGGCAGGTAAGACGGATTGCGGGTCTCCTCATAGCGATACGCCAGGGTCAAAAACGGTGCCATGGTGTTGACGTTTTTGGTGGTAGCCCCTTCGGCAAAGCGGTCTGCGAACCAGCTATCAATGATCTCCCGCATCGTCTCATCGCCGGTCTGGCGATAGTATTGATACATGCCGTACAGCCCTACGCCGTGCGTCCACTCCCAGCCCGCCCAGCCTTTGGTATCAATGACGCGCCCGTCGTCTAGTCGCAGTAAAAACTCACCGGATGCATCCTGAATATTGACCAGATTATGGGTCACCTTCTGGATCAGTGCCTTCAGCTCGTCCCGGGCGATAAAGCGCGTCGGCTGACAGAGTAAAGGGCTATGTTTGACAGGGTAAACAATCATTTACTTAACCTCTTGCGTATTGAATTCATGGTCGGGGCGATCTTTCAGCGACGGCGCGGCAGGCTTGTTACGATTCAGATAGCCGATATTGTTGTTGCCCCACAGCGACTCGTAAGGCATTCCCGCTAGCATCTCAACGGTGGCCCGCGCCTGCGGCGTCACGGTCTCCGGCATAGCGCGGCCAGACTGGCGCATTTTGGCCGTCTCTTCCCGCAGCACGCTGTGGGTTTTCAGGTTCAGTTTGAAACGCAGCGACACCAGGAAACCACAGAACAGCACCGCCACCGTACCGAAGCAGAGGATCATCAGAATGGTGTGGCTAACCGACTCCGGCTGCGTTTTCTGACCGGAGACGAAGCCGGAGGCCTGCATGACGATCCCCACCAGCATCACTGCCCCGGCCTGGGAGGCTTTACGGGTTAAGGTCATGATGCCCGCGAAGATCCCTTCCCGGCGCTGGCCGGTGATCACCTCATCCACGTCAGAGATGTAGGTGTAGGTGTTCCACGGCACGTAGTTGATGCCCCCACGTCCGAGACCGGCAACGGCGGAAACCAGCAGCAGCAGGGAGTAGATGTCGCTCAGGCCCGCGTAGTAGAGCACGGCGTAGGAGATGGAACTGATGCCGAACAGCGTGACCACCATCCGGTAAGACGGTGCGGGTCCAAAGCGGATGCAGAGCGGGATCATGGCGATGACCGCAATGAACTGGAAGATAGCCATGGTGCCGAGCAGGTTAGAGGCCAGCGACGCCTCCTGCATCAGGACGAATACAACGTAGTAGGTAAAGACGGCGTTGAAAACGTCCTGGGCGATATAACCCCCAAGATACATACCCAGATGCTGACGGAAGATTTTGATGCGCAGGGTCGAACTGAGTTCGGTAAACAGGCGGGTCATGCTCTGACGAAACGTCAGGTGTTTCTTCTCCTCTTCGGCACGCAGGGCGGCCTCGGTCCACTCCTCACGCGGACGCTCCCAGGTGAAGAACCAGACGAAGGTCAGCATCAGGGCGCAAAGCACCGAGAAGACCAGGCTGGCGTAGAAGAAGGAGACCGGGTTGTCTTTACCAAAGTGGGTCAGCAGGATCCCCGGCAGGAACGAGGCGAGGATCGCCGACATCTGCGCCATACCGATACGCGCCCCGGAAAACTTGGTCTTCTGCTTGAAGTCGTCAGTCATCTCCGGCACCAGAGTCTCATACGGGACGAGGATCATGGTGTAGACGATATCGAACAGCAGATAGGTGAGCAGGTAGTACCAGAAGCCCATGTCGCCGACCCACATAATGGAGTAGCTAAAGACGCACGGGATGCCGAGCATGATAAAAAATTTACGTCGGCCAAAGCGTTTGCCCAGCCAGGTCGAACCGAAGTTATCGGTTAAAAAGCCCATTAGCGGGCTGACGACCGCATCCAGCACCCTTGCGGTGGCAAAGATGAAGGTGGCCTCGATAGGCGTTAAACCACAAAACGTTGTGTAGAAATAGAGGAGCCACGCAGCGGTCAACGCTGTCGTTCCGGCCCCCAAAAAGTCACCGGATCCGTAGGCGAGATAGTTCGCCAGTCCAATTTTACGTGTTTTCATTGCCGCCAACCCTTTTTGTTTTGGGAGTACTTACACGGCTAAAGTAAGAGGATGCGTTCAGATAAACCTTTCTGTTTCTGCCACTGCGCTGGCGCGGTTGGCAAAAATACAAAGAGTCTCACTACGTGTGTCACTGATTTATAAAACAGTGTTTCTTCTGCATCAAAAGGCGGGGTCAAAAATTGAGAGCCAGCCATCATAATCCCGCTGAAAACGGTGATGACTGGCGAAGAATGAAGCGCTTAGCGGTAGTTGACGATGACCTCATTGCGGCTAACCTTGAGGGCTGGCAGCAGACGTCCGCCGCCGGGCACTTCCCAGATAAAGCGCAGCGGCTCTGCGGCAGGAATGCCGTTGAAGGCGTGGGTCGTGCCGCTCTCTCCGTCCAGTTCCGTGCAGCGGATCTGCGAGCAGAGGCGCACCCGCAGCCCGGCCGGGGTCGGGCCGTTAAGCGTGTAGCGCCATGCCACCAGCGTCATCAGCCCGGAGACGGGCTGGGAGGAGACCAGCGGTCGGGACGACATCGACTCCCCCCGGTGGTTAAGGGTGATACCGATGCTGCTTGCCTGCCATGCCCCCTCACCTGCCGCGTGGGCCAGCAGCGGCAGCGTCAGCAGAAGACCTAACAATCTACGCACTATTTACCTCCAATGGTGGCGGTCATGCGGATGTTGCGGTTATCCGACAGCTCCATATTAGAGAGCACCACCAGCTGGGTCAGGCTACGGCGCAGGAAGCGCGACAGCAGCGGACGCAGGGCATGATTCACCAGCAGCACCGGCGGCGCGCCAAGCATCTCCTGACGGGCCAGCGCCTCCTGGGTCTGGGCCAGCAGGCGATCCGCCAGGCCCGGCTCCAGGCCGCCGCCGCCCTGCAACGCCTGCAGCAGCAGACGCTCAAGGGGCGTATCCAGACCGATCACCTGCACTTCGCCGGTGCCCGGGAACCACTGCTGAGTGATCGCCCGGCCCAGCGCCACGCGTACGACCGCGGTCAGCTCGTGCGGGTCGCTTTGGATCGGCGCATGCTCGGCCAGGGTCTCCAGAATGGTGCGCATGTCGCGAATCGGTACTTTCTCATCCAGCAGGTTCTGCAGCACCTTGTGCAGGGTGGTGAGGGTAACCACGCCCGGAACCAGATCTTCAGTGAGCTTCGGCATCTCCTGGCTCACGCGATCCAGCAACTGCTGCGCCTCCTGGCGGCCAAACAGCTCGGCGGAGAACTGGCCAATCAGGTGGTTAAGATGGGTCGCCACCACGGTGCTGGCCTCAACCACGGTATAGCCCTGGATCTGAGCCTGCTCTTTCAGGGCGCTTTCGATCCAGATCGCCGCCAGGCCAAAGGCCGGATCTATCGTCTGCTCACCGGGCAGGGTTCCCGCCGCCGTACCAGGGTTGATCGCCAGCCAGCGGCCCGGATAGGCCTCGCCGCTGCCGATCTCAACGCCCTTCATCAGAATACGGTAGCGCGCCGGCGGCAGATCCATATTGTCGCGAATGTGCACCACCGGCGGCAGGAAGCCCATATCCTGAGCAAATTTCTTACGGATGCTGCGGATACGTCCGAGCAGCTCGCCGTCCTGCTGGAAATCCACCATCGGGATCAGGCGGTAACCCACCTCCATACCGAGGGAGTCTTCCAGCTGCACGTCGTTCCAGGTGGCCTCTACCGCCTGGTTGTTCTCCGGCATCTTGATCGGCGCAGCCTCAACCGGGGCTTTCTGTTCACGTCCGCGCAGCCACCAGGCGAGGCCCAGCAGTCCGGCGGTAAAGAGCAGAAAGACAAAGTTTGGCATGCCCGGCACCAGGCCCAGCAGGCCCAGCACGGCGGCGCTCAGCAGCATCACGCGCGGGTTGCTAAAAAGCTGACCCACCATCTGCTGGCCCACGTCCTGATCGGTTGCCACGCGGGTCACGATCACGCCCGCTGCGGTGGAGATCACCAGCGCCGGGATCTGGGCGACCAGCCCGTCACCGATGGTCAGCAGGGTATAGCTCTCCGCCGCGTGGCCCATGTCCATGCCATGTTGCAGAACGCCCACCAGCAGACCACCGACGACGTTAATCACCATGATCAGGATGCCCGCGATGGCATCGCCGCGCACGAACTTACTCGCACCGTCCATGGAGCCGTAGAAGTCAGCCTCCTGGGTCACTTCCGAGCGGCGTTTTTTCGCCTCCTCTTCACCGATAATCCCGGCGTTGAGGTCGGCGTCGATCGCCATCTGCTTGCCCGGCATCCCATCGAGGACAAAGCGCGCACCGACTTCTGCGATACGCCCTGCACCCTTGGTGATAACCATAAAGTTGATGATGACAAGGATAACGAACACCACGATACCGATGGCAAAGTTACCGCCCACGAGGAAGTGGCCGAAGGCTTCAACCACCTTCCCCGCCGCCGCGCCGCCGGTATGGCCTTCCATCAGGATGATACGCGTGGAGGCGACGTTCAGCGCCAGCCGCAGCAGGGTGGTAAACAGCAGGATGGTCGGGAACGCGGCGAACTCCAGCGTGCGCTGGGTAAACATCGCCACCAGCAGCACCATGATGGAGAGCGCAATGTTAAAGGTAAACAGCAGGTCAAGGATGAACGCCGGGAGCGGCAGCACCATCATCGACAGGATGAGCAGAATCAGTATCGGTCCAGCAAGAATCTGCCATTGACCTGATTTCATGTTGCTGGGCAGACGCAACATCGTCACCAGATTATTCATCAGTGTCCTTCTCGTCGTTCATAAAATCCAGTGCTTCAGGCACCGGAAGATTGGCGGGTTTCACCGGCGCTTGCCCACCAGCGAGCTTCCAGCGTTTGAGCTGCCATACCCAGGCCAGCACTTCGGCTACCGCCGCGTAGAGCTGACCGGGGATCTGCTGGCCGACATCGGCATGGCGGTAGAGCGCACGCGCCAGCGGCGGTGCTTCCAGCAGGGGAATACGGTTTTCAGCGGCAATTTCACGAATGCGCAACGCCACCAGCCCGGCCCCTTTGGCCAGCACCTTCGGCGCACTCATCTTGTTCTCGTCGTACAGCAGCGCCACGGCGTAGTGCGTCGGGTTGGTCACCACCACGTTAGCTTTGGGCACATCCGCCATCATGCGGCGGCGGGCGGCGGCGCGCTGCATCTGGCGAATACGTCCTTTCACATGCGGGTCGCCTTCGCTCTGCTTGTGTTCATCGCGGATATCCTGACGGGACATGCGCAGCTTTTTGATGTGGCTGTAGATCTGCCAAATTACGTCAAAGCCCACCATCGGAATGATGCCCAGCACCACCAGCAGCACGCAGAGGCCCACCAGGTTAAGGGCGTTGCTCATGGCGGTCAGCGGCGACTCGCTCATCAGGCGCATCATCTCTGGCCACTTATGGGTCAGGTAGAGACCCGCCACGCCGCCCATCAGCACGGCCTTCAATACCGCTTTGACCAGCTCGGCACCGACCTGGGCCGAGAAGAGACGCTTTAGGCCACTGAGCGGGTTGAGCTTGGAGAACTGGAACTGCAGCGATTTGCCGCTAAACACCAGCCCACCGAGCAGAATCGGGGCGATCAGCGCCACCAGCACCACGCCGGTAATGAGCGGCAGCAGCGCGATCATCGCCTCTTTGATCAGCAGGACGGTTTGACCGAGGATCAGATGGGGATCGTTGACGATACCGTGGTCGAAGCGGAGGCCAGATGAGAGCAGTCCCGCCAGCCTACGGGCGAGCGACTCCCCCCCAATCCAGATCACACAGATGCCGACCACCAGGATCAGCAGCGATGTAAGCTCTTTGGAGCGGGGAACCTGCCCCTCCTCACGCGCCTTCTCTAGTCGGTGGGGTGTGGGGGCCTCTGTTTTGTCCTCGTTGTCTTCTTCAGCCACGCTAAATACTCGCGATACATTACGTCAC
>NZ_LR607338.1:2316845-2334756 GCF_902164725.1 Pseudescherichia vulneris
TCTGCTAAGCGGAAATTCCCGCCTCTCTTTACCAGCAGAGGCGGGATTTTGATCAGAAGCCGAGGCTGTCCAGCAGGTCGTCGACCTGATCCTGGCTGGCCACGACGCCTGCTTTGGTGGTGTCGAGCTGCGGCCCGTTGAGCAGGCTTTCGTTCTCGCGCTTTGGCCGCGCGGACGGCTCTGGCATGTTATCCAGCAGCACCATCAGCAGCTGACGCTCAATCTCCTGGATCACATCCATCATGCGCTTGATCACCTGACCGGTCAGATCCTGGAAATCCTGCGCCATCATGATGTCCAGCAGCTGGGCATTGGTGAAGCTGGTGTGGCCCGGCACGTCGCCAAGATACTGACGGGTGTCTTTGACCAGCTCTTTGGCGTCGGTCAGCTCGATCGGGTTCTCAAACCATGCGTCCCAACGTTTGGTCAGCGACTTCGCGCCGCTCTCCATTGCGTCCTGATGCGGCTGCGAGGCTTCTACGCTATTTAACGCACGCTCGGCGGCCTGGGCTGTCATCTGCACAACATAGTCCAGACGATCGCGGGCATCAGGGATCGCTTCTGCCGCTTCAGCAATGGCCTGGTCAAGGCCAAGCTCACGCAGGCTGTCGCGCAGCATGCGCGTCAGGCTGCCGATGCGGGCGATAATGTCCCCGGGCGATTGCTCATCCGTAGGTTTCATTTGCGATTGCATCATCATCATCCGGTCCTCACATGCCGAGTTTCTCGAAGATCTTGCCGAGTTTTTCTTCCAGGGTTGCGGCCGTAAACGGCTTCACCACGTAACCACTTGCACCCGCCTGCGCGGCCGCAATGATGTTCTCTTTCTTCGCCTCTGCGGTTACCATCAGCACCGGCAGGGAAGCCATGGCGCTGTTGCCGCGAATGGTTTTCAGCAGCTCCAGGCCGTCCATGTTGGGCATGTTCCAGTCGGAGATAACGAAGCCAAACCCGCCCGCCTGGAGCTTGTTCAGCGCATCAACGCCGTCCTCTGCCTCTTCTACGTTGTTGAAACCCAGCTCTTTCAGCAGGTTGCGCACGATGCGACGCATGGTGGAAAAGTCATCCACAACCAGAAACTTGAGCTCTTTGTCCGCCATAAAACTACACTCCTCGTTAAATACGTATTGCCTGTCCGGCACTGATTTTTGCCAGCATCTGCTGGCTTACCTGGCTAAGATCGACCACTTCGCTTACGCCACCCATATTGATAGCTTCGCGCGGCATGCCGAACACCACACAACTTGCTTCATTTTGCGCAATCGTCCAGGCGCCCGCCTGGTGCATTGCTAACATACCGGCCGCGCCGTCGTTGCCCATGCCGGTGAGGATCACCCCCACGGCGTTGCGCCCCGCGTGCTTCGCGACCGAATGAAACAGCACGTCTACCGCCGGACGATGCCGGTTAACCGGCGGTCCGTCGTGAATTTTGATCTGATAGTTTGCACCGCTGCGCGCCAGCTCCATGTGCTTATCGCCAGGGGCAATATAGGCATGACCCGGCAGCACGCGCTCGCCGTCCTCCGCCTCTTTTACGCTGATCTGACAGAGCTTGTTCAGACGCTCGGCGAACGAGCGGGTAAAGCCCGGCGGCATGTGCTGGGTAATAAGAATACCGGGACTGGAGAGCGGCAATGGCTGGAGTACATGGCGAATTGCCTCTGTTCCGCCGGTTGAAGCCCCGATCGCCAGCAGCTTTTCCGAACTTAACAGCGGCCCGGCTTTCAGGGTTACCGGGGCGGAGACCGGATTGTGCGCGGCCAGCTTGGCCCGCGAGGCCGTCCGCACCTTCTCGGCAATCATCTCGCTATAGGCGAGCATGCCCTCACGGATCCCCAGCTGCGGCTTGGTGACAAAGTCAATTGCCCCCAGCTCCAGCGCACGCAGGGTCACTTCAGAGCCTTTCCCGGTCAGGGAGGAGACCATCACCACCGGCATTGGCCGCAGGCGCATTAGCTTCTCAAGAAAGTCGAGGCCGTCCATGCGCGGCATTTCAACGTCCAGGGTCAGAACATCCGGATTGTATTTCTTGATCAAATCCCGCGCGACCAGCGGATCCGGCGCGGTAGCCACCATCTCCATATCACTGTGGCTGTTGATAATCTCCGTCATGATCTGGCGCATCAGCGCGGAGTCATCCACAGACAGAACCCTGATTTTACTCATGCTTTATCCTTACTCAGCGCATAAACCGTCTGCCCACGCAGGGTAAACTCGCGCACAAGGTTGCTGAAATTCTCCGAATGCCCGGCGAACATCAGTCCGTCAGGCTTAAGCATTGGGGCAAAGCGGCGCAAAATGTCCTGCTGCGTCGTTTTATCAAAATAGATCATCACGTTACGACAAAAAATAGCGTCAAACGGGCCCGGCACGTTGTACTGCTTATCCAGCAGGTTGAGCGGCTGGAAGTCGACGAAGTTCGCCAGCTCCTGGCGCACCCGCACCAGCCCGGCATGGGGCCCGGTGCCGCGCATAAAGTAGCGCTGCAGCTGCTGGGGAGAGAGCGTTTTCAGCTCCTCCAGGCGGTAGATGCCGCTGCGGGCTTTCTCCAGCACCTCGGTGTCGATATCGCTGGCAATGACTTTCCAGCGCCCCTGCACCATGCCCAGCGCATCCGCCAGGGTAATGGCGAGCGAGTAGGGCTCTTCGCCAGTCGACGCGGCGGCGCTCCAGACGCGGTACTCACCGCTGTGCTTGCGGGCATGATCGGCCAGCACCGGGAAGTGGTGGGCTTCACGGAAGAAGGCGGTCAGGTTAGTGGTCAGCGAGTTGATAAATGCCTGCCACTCGGCGCTGCTCTGGTTCGCTTCCAGCATGCTCAGGTAGCGGCCAAAATCATCCAGCCCCAGCGTACGCAGGCGGCGAACCAGTCGGTTGTAGACCATGTCTCGCTTATGGTCAGCCAGCACGATCCCCGCACGCTGGTAAATCAATTGACATATCCGACGAAAATGCGCGTCGGACAGCGCAAGGCGCTGAGGGAACTGCATAGTTAATGACGTTTGCCCGTTGGGCAGTGGTGATGTCATAGCGCCTTCTCAATTACTTTCAGGATAATGCTGGCACAGCCCTGGGGGGTGCCACGTCGGGTTGACCGATTTGTTCATCTAACTTAAATACCGCGACCTGGGACGTAAGACGATCCGCCTGGTGCGCTAACTGTTCGGTTGCCGCAGCGGCCTCCTCTACCAGAGAGGCGTTCTGCTGCGTAACCTGATCCATCTGGCTGACCGCCAGCGCGACCTGCTCGATACCCCGGCGCTGCTCATCGGAGGCGGAAGCAATTTCGCCCATGATGTCATTCACCTGAGTGACAGAGCGGACAATGTCGGTCATGGTCTGCGCCGCCGTATCTACCAGGGCAGAACCCTGCTGCACGCGGGCAACGGAATCCTCGATTAACCCTTTGATCTCTTTCGCCGCCTCGGCGCTGCGGCTGGCCAGGTTGCGTACTTCTCCAGCCACGACGGCAAAACCACGCCCCTGCTCGCCCGCCCGCGCGGCCTCAACGGCGGCGTTCAGCGCCAGAATATTGGTCTGGAAGGCAATGCCATCGATCACGCTGATGATGTCGCCAATTTTCTGCGAGCTGGTGGCAATATCATGCATGGTGTCAGCCACCCGCGAGGTCTGCTCCCCACCTTTTCTTGCGGTTTCTGCCGCGCCGTGAGAGAGCACCGACGCCTGACGGGCGTTGTCCGCGTTCTGGGAAACCGTCGCGGTAAGCTGCTCCATGCTGGCGGCGGTTTCGGCCAGCGACGCCGCCTGCTGCTCGGTACGCGCCGAGAGATCGTTATTGCCTGCCGCAATTTCTGAGATGCCGGTGTGCATCGACACGCTGCCTTCGCGCACGTTGGCCACCGTGCCACGCAGCGCGGTCTGCATCTTTTTCAGGCTGGCAAAAATGGCGGAGATTTCGTTGCGGCCATAGACCGAGATCGGCCGCGCCAGGTCGCCCCCGGCGATGCTGTCAAAGTGGCTGCTGATAATCGCCAGCGGCTGCACGATCATTCTGCGTGACCAGAACAGCCCGGCGGAGATCAGCCCCGCGGCCAGAATCAACACGGTAATAAAGGTTGCCGCCGACATGTGGTAGTTAGTGCCACTGGCTGCCGTTGCGGTCACGACAAAGCGATCGATATAGTGCTGCCAGGCGGTAAAGGTCGCCTCAAAAGCATCCTGGGACTGCTGCACCGGCGCGGTCATAAAATCAGAGAGCTGGTTATTCGTAAGCCAGGTCGCCTGATGCTCTAAATCACTCATCCAGGTACCGTAGGTGGTCTTCGCCTGCGCCTTGAGCTTCTCTCCTTCCGGTGAGATCGCCTCAATAGCATCAAACTCTTTGAGCTGGGCGGTGGCGAGTTGCAGGTTGCTGCGAGCCGAACTCATCAGCCCTTTAATATCATCCGGCGGATAGCTTAAGGCGGTCAGCGTGCCCGCCTTGTTCAGCGAGGTGCTGGTCTGCAATAACACGGCACGCATCTGGGCCAGCGTGTTGCGCTGGTGGTTGCTCTTTTCAACCTGCTCCAGATGCTGGAAACCATCGCGGAAGGCCCAAAAAGAGAGGCCGTTGCTTCCCACCAGCAACAGACCGCAAACAATCAGTAAGATAAACAGTGTGGTCGAGATACGAATACGATTAAACATCTACGCTCCCATCAGGCGGCTAACGCCGCAATATCAATACGATCAAAAAGTTTCCCAGTTATCATCCTGTCCGGTACTGAGCTGAGGTTTGCTCGCAGGGGCTGAAACGAACTCCCTCCCCTGCAAGCGGTGCTGCGCCGGATTTTCAGGGACGGCGGCAAGGCGGAAAGCAGAGACCGCCTGCGTGAGTCGACTGGCCTGTTCTTCTAATGCTGCGGCTGCGGCCGCAGACTCTTCTACCAGCGACGCGTTCTGCTGTGTCACGCTGTCCATCTCCGATACCGCCAGCGCCACCTGGTCGATGCCCTTGCTCTGCTCATCAGAGGCAGAGGCAATCTCGCCCATAATGTCGGTCACCCGGGTAACCGCATTGACGATATCGTTCATGGTCTCCCCGGCGCTCTCGACCAGCACCGAGCCGGTATCCACGCGCGAGACGGAATCTTCAATTAACGCCTTGATCTCTTTGGCTGCGTTGGCGCTGCGGCTGGCAAGGTTACGCACCTCACCGGCGACGACGGCAAAGCCGCGCCCCTGCTCGCCCGCACGGGCGGCCTCTACGGCGGCGTTAAGCGCCAGAATATTGGTCTGGAACGCGATGCCGTCGATCACGCTGGTGATATCGGCAATTTTCTTCGAGCTGGCGGCGATGTCATGCATGGTTTTCACCACGCCATCCACTACCTTGCCCCCGCGTCCGGCGGTTTCGGAGGCGCTGAGCGCCAGCTGCGAAGCCTGACGCGCGTTATCGGCGTTCTGCTTCACGGTGGCGGTGAGCTGCTCCATGCTGGCAGCGGTCTGCTCCAGCGCGGAGGCCTGCTGCTCGGTACGGGAAGAGAGATCGTTGTTGCCAGCGGCGATTTCGCTGGTTCCGCTGTGGATCGCATCCGATCCCCGGCGCACGTTGGTCACGGTGTCGATCAGCGAGCGCTGCATATGCTCAACGCTGTCCGCCAGTTCGGTAATTTCGTTTTTCCCTTCAATCACCAGGGTCTGGGTCAGATCCCCGCTAGCGATGTCGCGAATATGGCGGATCACATTAGCCAGCGGGTTCAGCAGGATATGGCGAATGCCGTACCACACCGCGGCCAGCACGATGACCAGCGCCAGGGCGAGGATCGCCATCTGCCACTGGGCGAAGCGGTAGTCGTGGCTGCTCTGGGTAAAGGCGTTGTGGTACAGCTCGCTGCTGAGCTGGGCGTACTGCCCTAGCGCATCACCCATGGCATTCTGCATCCCCTGGGTTGGCTGAGCGAAAAAGGCGTCCATATTGCCGCTCTCCAGGAACTGGATCAGCTCCGTGAGCCCGGCGCTGTAGTTGCGATACTTGTCATCAAGCTGCTGGCTGACCTGCGCCATGGCCGGTACGGTCGGCAGCGCTTTGTAGGCGTCATAATGCTTTGCCGCCTCCGCAAGCGAGGCATGGGCGCTCTTCAGCAGATCGGTTTTGGCGCTGCTCTGTTGATTCGCCGGATCCATCATCATGCGCGCTGACGAACGGCTGAGGTTGATGCGCGTTTGCAGCATCAGCTCCCAGGTTTTGGTCAGCTCGGTCTGCTGCTGACGAAGATCGTTAGCATCAGCAAAGCTCTGCTGATTCTGCTTCAGCGACGAGAACAACAGACCACCCGATACCAGCTGCAGAAGTGCGAAAACCACCAGCACCATCATGAGCATTGTGACAACGCGGATACGGTTCAACATGCAACACCTTATTGATGACTTATTAACGGTGTTATCGGCATGTGGGGCGGGAACTTTACATTTGCGAAAGGGAAATAATCCGCTACGCACCTAACTGATTAAAAGGCGATATCCACCACCACCGTATCGCTGTAGGTTCCGGCGGGCGGCGTCGTCTGGGTAGTGAGCACCCGGGCCGTATAGTTATAGGTACGCACCAGGCCGTTGGCACTGAGCAAGGACGCGGCGCTGCTGGCCCAGCGTTCGGTGCCGCTGCTGCCCCAGCGTGCGGTGGTGCTGCCTTTGTAGATCTCGTAGCTTAAGCGGTTATTACCCGAGGCCATATTGCGCACGTTGCCGCTGGCGTTGCTGCCGTTATTAATCCCCACGCTATAGACGCTGCCTTTCGTGCAGGTCACCGCAACCCCCTGCGCCACCGCCGGGAAGTTCTTAACCAGCGGCGCGCTGCCGAAGTTGACGTTTGGCGCGGTGATAGTGATGCAGTCGTTGGTTATGCTGATGGTCGCCGTGACGGCAACGGGTACGGTACCGGTCTGCCACGAGGTGCAGCCGCCAAGCAGGCCCAGCGAGCAGATGTTATAGGTGACGTTGAGGTTAAAAGTGGCCTGGTACTGGCCCGCCGCCACGGTCTGCCCGGAGAGAGTGCGGAAATAGATCGGCAGGACAATACGCCGGGTATTCAGCAGATCGAGCAGCGCGTTTCCGCTCCAGGTGTAGCTGCCGCCTATTAGCGCCTCGCTGTTGTTATTGCACCCCGCGGCCCCGCACAGCCGCACCGGGATGGTATCGGTGCTGGCGGGGTTATCCACCCGGCGCAGGATCGCCCGGTTACTGACCGCGGCGCTGGCGCTGCTCAGCTGCATGGTGATGGTATTGCCCGTGAGCAGATTCAGCAGCACCGCATCGCACTGAACCGTCAGGCTGCCGCTGATCTCCTGCTCGGTGCTGTTGAGCGCAAACGAGGTGACGGTACCAAAAACGCCGTTGGTGGGCGTCACCGTACAGGCTGACCACGCCAGCGGGCTGCATCCCATCAGCAGCAGAAAAAGCACAATAGCGCGGCGCATCAGCGTCTCTCCTCACAGGTAAGCGGCCCGTAGGTCTGTAATTTATGATCGGGATTTGCGCCGATTGTCAGGCGGGCATAGCAGGTGCGATTATCAGGCGTGCTCACCCGCAGGGCGTTTATGTCGCTGAGGTTTTCCAAAAAGGCGATGCCGTCATAGCCCACCGGCGTCGGGGAGCGGCCTTCCCGGTAGACCTGGCTACCCACCGGCAGGGCCTGTCCCTGGGCATCGTGCAGGATCACGCTGGCGACCCGCTCCTGCTCCATCGGGAACTCCACCAGGTAGCCGCTCTGACGGCGCAGGGCGATCCGCCGCTCGGTCTCTTTCAGGCGCGTATCGGCGGGCAGATTGAGGGTATTGATACTGTAGCTGGCGGGATAGTACGCCGAGACGCCGCTCACCAGCAGATAGCCTTTATCGTTGGTCTTACCCACAGGCTGGTTCTCATAGCTTACCGGCACGTTGGCATTGCCGCCGGTGCTAACCACCACAAAGGCGTCGTTGATCTTGTTAGCCGCAAAAAGCTGGCCGTCCATCAGCACCAGCGAACCCAGCGCCTCGCCCCACCAGGTCATCATGCCCGACTCACCGTAGCCGCCCCCCTGTAATTCCACGCTGTTGTTGCGCCAGTTGAGCGTCGCCTGCTGATAGTTGTCCGACTGCGGCTGGCGGGCAAAGGCCATATTCCAGCCGAAGCCGCCGTCGGTAGGCATCGCGTGGTTATAGTTGATGCGCTGGCTGGTGCCCGCATCCGGGGTTTTCTCTATGCTGATGGCCGCGCTGTCCCGCTCACCGATGGGGATTTGCAGCGACATCGCAAAGGTCCAGTCGTCCCGCTGTTTATCGTGGCTGGCCGCCAGGTAGAGGCTGCTGCTGCCCCACAGGTTACGGCTCCAGGAGAGGTTCAGCAGCTCAGTCTTCTGGTTATCGAAGCTGCGAACGCCAATCCAGGCCGCGCCGACGTTGCCATAGTCGCCCATGTTAAAGGTCAGCGAATATTGATCGGTATTACGGCTCAGGGTTGCCAGCGGCTGGCGATCGTCATCGTAAACGATGGTCTGATCGTAGAGGGCCAGGTTGCCAAAGCCGCGCTCGCGGCGAGTATGCTGGGTAGCGATGCTGAAGACGCTGGTGCTGTACTGATAGCCCCAGTTGAACTGGCTGCCGCTGCTGCCGCGCATCCGGCTCTCTGTCCACGAGGCGTTCACCACACCGTACTGGCCCAGCTTCACCACCCCGCCCGCGCCGCCGAGGGTCAGCTCCTCTGCGGCTTCACCATGGCCTTCAAAGGTGAAGTAATCCGTTACCCCATAACGCAGAGAGCCGCTGCCCGCCGCCGGACCATAGTTGAAGTCGTCAATGCCGTAGTTACGCCGCAGGCTGCCGAGGGTGACGGCCCCATCGGTAATGCCGCTCTTCAGCACGTCGCTGGAGACGTAGAACGGTAGCGTGGTGCTGACCTGACGCCCCAGCGCGTCGGTGGTAACCAGCACCGCATCCCCCGCCCCGTTAATATAGGGCAGATTGGTCAGAGTAAAGGGGCCAGGCTGAAGCTGGGTGGATCCGGCCCGGTAGCCGTTGATAAAGACGTCTACCGCCGTCGGCACCGCCGCTTCGCCGGTAAACGCCGGTAGCGGCCAGGTGACCAGATCCGGGCGCAGCGAGAAATCGCGGCCGTAGCGGATCCCGCCCATGCGCACGCTACTGCTCCAGTTCAACGAGTCGGAGATAACGTCTCCCAGCTGCCACTCGGTGGCATCATCCTCATTGGTAAATAGCAGCGTGGTGTCGTAGCGGGTATAGCCCTCGTTTTGTCCGGCGGTGCCGGAGAGATATTCCCGCAGCGTGCCGGTGGAGGAGAACACCGCGTTGCTGTCGAAGTAGCGAAACTCATGCCACAGGGAGGCCTGGCTACCGGCGTGCTCGGTGCTGCTGGTATAGATATCATAGTTGAGCAGCGCTCCCCGCCCGTAGTGCGGTTTGGTCCGCGCGGTTTCGCCGCTAAAGGAGGTAGCGCGATCCCCGACCCACTCCCGAGGCACAAACAGCAGCAGCCGCTGGCGATTGCTGTCATATTCAGTGCGAACGTCGGTCAGCGTCGAGAGGTCAACGTCTCCAGGTGGCAGGTGCTCGGTGGGGATCCCGGCCCGCTGCAGGTCGCTGTTGGCAACGATATAGTTCCCCTGACGCCGCGTAACGGGCACCACGAGTTCGGTATCGTAATAGTTAACTACCAGCGAAAGGTGGAAGACCGCCTGAGCGTTAATGGCCTGCGCATCCGGCGGCGGCGGCAAGGCATCATCCCCCTCCTCTGCCAGCGCATCCGTCACTCCCCCCAGCAGCATCATCAGCGGTAGGATCAGTTTGCGGGAGACGACTGCCATTTGGTATCCCTGGCATTAATCGTCGCCGTCATGGTCGTCGGATTGCTAAGTCCAGAGGGAAGCGGCCAACTGCGCGCCCCGCCCGGCAGCACGTATCCCAGCAGGCCGTCGGCCAGCTCGCGCCGCTGGCTACCCTGCTGAATGCTAACCTGGCTCAGGCGCACGTGTACATCGCTGCGGTTGCGTACCTCCAGAGCGGGTTTCCCGCCTTCGCGTATCACCCGCCAGCTCAGATCCCGGGCGTTAACCAAGGCATGGTTTGCCCCCTCGGTGATGGTCTCCACGCCCTGGCCATAGACAAACAGCGGAATGGAGTAGCGCATCTGAATTTTCAGGCCGATCTGCGGCGTGTCGCCGCTCGCGGGCTGGGGAATTTCATCCACAATGATCCGGTAGCCTTGCTCAATACCGGCGGGAACCTGGCTTTGCTTGATCAGGCGAATCAGCTGCTTGCCGCCTTTATCGATTCGCACAATCGGCGGGCTGGCGACCACGTCCTGCTGGGCCTGATAGCGTTCATGGCCACCTTCCTGGGTCCAGCGCATGATGCGCACCTGCATCGTTGTCGGCGTATTCCCCTGATTCTGGATCCACAGCTCGGTCGCTTTCGCATCGGCGGCCAGCCAGGGATCGATTGGCCAGAGTAGAATGGTGGCTGCGGCCTGTGCCTGCTGCGCCATACCCGTTAGCGCCAGCAGGGCACCTGCTATTAGGCTCCGGCCCATAATGGTTTTCATGATCCTTCTCCCTGTATGACCTTACCAGGACAACGTTACGGTCAGTTGATCGGTATAATTTCCTGCGGGGCTGAACCCCGTGAGCTGCGCCGCGCCAAACAGTGTCAGCGCGATATTGTTGCTATCGCTGTAGGTGATCGAGAACGCCTGGTTAACGCCAATTTCCGTGTTAGCCGCCAGCGTGCTGCTGCGATAGAGCCGGTATGGCACGCGATCCGTGCCCCCGCTGCGCTGCATGTTGCGCACGGTTCCGTAGTTCAGACCGCCGTTGATGCTCATACTTAACGCCACCCCAGGGGTGCAGGCGAGAGAGAGCGCGCTGTTGGGTACAAAGCTGGTCGTGACCTGACCGCTCGCCACGCCGCTGCGACTCCCGAAGTCCAGAGAGCCGAGCAGACCGCCACTGCCGCTGACTACCGAACATCCTGCTGCAATGGTTGCTCCAACCTGAAATGACTGGGTGTTAACCGTCAGCGCGGTGGCGCTTCCTGCCAACCCCAGCAGCCCCAAACCGAAGACGATGCGCAGCATGCTTCGGCCAGGTGCCGGGAGCGTGTCGACTCCCTCAGGCTTCATGGCGTTGGCGTCAGTAGATCACGCTCACGTTTATCGTATCGGAGTAGGTGCCGGGCACGACGGTCACGCTGTTGCCCCCCCCCTGGATGCGGCCAAAGAGGGTATAGTTATTCACGCCGCCGGCCGTCGAGGCCACCGGCAGCGGAGCGTTATTGGCGATGACGTTACTGAAGCCGCTGTCGCTGTAGAGGCTGTAGGCTACGCCCTGAGTTGCATTAGCGGTGTTAACCAAATAGCGCGCCGGCGTGCCTGGCGTGCCCACCACCGTGGCAGGCGCAACGGTATTGGTGGTGCCGGTGATCTGCACGGTATAGGTGTCGGTGGTGCACTGAATAGCAAAGCTGTTGCCGCCGTTAGCCCCGGTGAGCTGCGTGGTAAGCTCGGAGAAGGTAGCGGGATGGGTACCGAAGTCCAGAGAGCCGAAGTTAATGCCGCTCTGGTTCGGCGAGCCGTTGATCAGGCAGCCGTTGGTTAAGGTCAGCGTTGCGTTGATGGTCCCACTGCTGGTTACCGCATGGGCGTTTCCGGCCAGAGCCAGCGCACCGCTTGCTAAAACGAGGAGGATTTTTCTGTTCATGTTGTCGCCTCAGTGAAAAAGCAGGATTAACAGAAATTTAGCTTACGGGGTTGCAAAGAACCACCCTGTAAAGACCTGCTCAAACCATCGGCGTATTGACACAAAATTGCATTATCTTTCAAAGAATTAACTTTGTTAACAGCTCGTAACAAAGTGCAACGGGAATGATATATTCATTATCGCGTGATCTGCTTCACAATATATTGTCTAGTGTTGCATTCGCGGTTTTAGCAAAACTTAAAACTTATTAATGAGTAATGAAAAAGCGGCATGAAACGGGGTTAAAAAAACGCTCCCGGGGCCGGGAGCGTTGAGGGGCATTAGGCAACGTGCGCTGCTGCGCTGTCCAACAGGGCCATCTCGTCGCTGTTCAGCAGCTTCTCGATGTTGACCAGGATCAGCATGCGGTCACCCAGCGCGCCGAGGCCGGTGAGATATTCCGTTGACAGGGTAACGGCAAACTCCGGCGCAGGGCGGATCTGATCGGAGGCCAGCGACAGCACGTCAGAGACGCCGTCCACTACAATTCCGACCACGCGCTGACCCAGATTGAGCACGATCACCACGGTGTTATCGTTATACTCCACGTCCTGCTGGCTGAATTTAACCCGCAGATCGACGATGGGCACAATCACACCGCGCAGGTTAGTTACCCCTTTGATAAAGTCCGGGGTGTTGGCAATACGGGTTACCTGATCGTAACCGCGGATCTCCTGCACTTTCAGGATATCGATGCCGTACTCTTCATCGCCTAAAGTGAATACCAGAAATTCCTGACCCGATGGCTCACCAGCCAGTTTCGTTACATTACTCATACCGGTCATATATTTACCTTTTTAACTAAATCAGGCGGCTGTGTACGCCACACGTTGCTCACGGTTTAATCCCTGTAACGCCGACACATCGACGATCAGCGCCACGCTGCCATCGCCGAGGATAGTTGCAGCGGAGATGCCCGGCACCTTACGGTAGTTGCTCTCAAGGTTCTTCACGACAACCTGATGTTGGCCAATAAGCTGATCCACCAGCAGCGCGTAGCGGCGGCCTGCGCTTTGCAGGATCACCACAATGCCTTTCGTCGCCTCTGTTTTTGCGCCGTCGACGTCAAAGACTTTCCACAGCTCGACCAGCGGCAGATATTCGCCACGCACTTCCAGCACGCGCTCGCCGCCCGCCAGCGGATGCAGATCCTCTTCACGCGGCTGCAGGGACTCCATCACCGCGTTCAGCGGCAGGATAAAGACCTCGTCGCTCACCTTCACCGACATGCCGTCGAGGATCGCCAGCGTCAGCGGCAGCAGAATGCGGATGGTAGTCCCTGCGCCCTGCTTCGACTGGATCTCAACGTGGCCACCCATCTCCTGGATGTTACGTTTCACCACGTCCATGCCCACACCGCGGCCGGAGACGTCGGTCACCTGCTCTGCGGTGGAGAAGCCTGGGGCGAAGATCAGCATGCCGACCTCTTCGTCGGTCATGTTTTCATGCACCGCCATACCCTGCGATACCGCTTTCGCCAGAATGCGCTCGCGGTTGAGGCCTGCGCCGTCGTCGATCACTTCGATACAGATATTGCCGCCCTGATGCTCGGCGGAAAGGGTCAGGTTACCGACCGGAGATTTTCCGGCGGCAACACGGTTATCCGGCAGCTCAATGCCGTGGTCGAGGCTGTTACGCACCAGGTGCGTTAACGGATCGATAATGCGCTCGATCAGGCTCTTATCCAGTTCGGTCGAGCTGCCCAGCAGCGTCAGTTCGATCTGCTTGTTGAGCTTGCTCGCCAGGTCGCGCACCAGGCGCGGGAAGCGGCTAAAGACGTACTCCATCGGCATCATACGGATGGACATCACCGACTCTTGCAGATCGCGGGCGTTACGCTGCAGCTGACCCATGCTGGTGATCAGATCGCCATGGTTGACTGGATCCAGTTCGTTAGAGCGCTGGGCCAGCATCGACTGGGTGATCACCAGTTCGCCGACCAGGTTGATCAGCTGGTCCACTTTTTCAACGGCAACGCGGATGCTGGTAGATTCGCTGACGCGGGCCGGTTTCTCTGCGCGCTCCTGACGGGCGGCAGGCTGCTCACGCGGCGCGCTTTGGGCAACCGCTACCGGCTGGGCGACCAGCGTCGGGGCAGCAGGTGCAGCCTCGGTTACGGCAGCCGCTGCTGGCGCATCGGTAAAGCTAATCTGATCCGGCTCGATCACGAAGCACAGCACGGCAACCAGGTCATCTTCACTCACGCCGCCTTCCAGCGTCGCGCTCAGAGAATCCGCGCCTTTGACGACGTCGCTGAGGGTAGCCAGGTTTTTCAGCTCGTCTTCCAGCAGGTTGACTTCGCCCTCTTTCAGACGCGACAGGACAATACGCAGTTTGCCATCGTTAGCAGCCGCAGGCGCGGCGGCGGACGCGGTATCAGCAACGGCCTGGGCATTATCGACAACGGTCAGCTTAGCGCCACCTGCCGCAGCGGAAGGCACTTCGCCTTTCGCTTCCAGTGCCAGCTGGCGCAGCGCATTGCAGATATACTCAAAGCTGGCAGCATCTGGCTCTTGCGAGCTTTTATAGGCGTCGAGCTGTTCCTGCATAATATCTTTGGTTTCCAAAAACAGGTTAATAATGTCGGTATTGAGCTGCATCTCTCCGCGCCGGGCCTCATCCAGCAGGTTTTCCATCAGGTGCGTGGTCTCCTGCAAAATGGTAAAGCCAAACGTGCCTGCTCCCCCCTTTATGGAGTGGGCCGCACGAAAGATGGCATTGAGCTGCTCTGAATCGGGCGCTTCCGGCACCAGGTCCAGCAGGTGTTGCTCCATGTCAGCCAACAACTCGTCAGCTTCATCAAAAAACGTCTGATAAAAATCGCTAATATCCATGCTCACGCTATCACCTCGGATCGGGTTGTGGCGATGTGGGAACGGTCGCCTGAGGCTGTGCCCCCGGCTGTTGTAATACACTTACCGGCTCGTTTTGGCTTTCGGCGTTTTCGTGCAGAATTGCCTGTTCTGCTTGTCTATTGAGTACTAAAAGACTGATACGACGGTTAACGGCGTCATCGGATCCTTTGTCGCTCAGGCGCATGGTGGCGGCCATGCCGACCACGCGCAGCACTTTCCCGTCGTCCAGCCCGCCTACAACCAGCTCGCGCCGCGAGGCGTTAGCACGGTCGGCAGAAAGCTCCCAGTTGCTGTAGCCGCGTTCGCCGTTGGCATACGGGAAGTCATCGGTGTGGCCGGAGAGGCTGATACGGTTCGGAATGTTGTTTAGCACCGGCGCAATCGCGCGCAGAATATCGCGCATGTACGGCTCCACCTCGGCGCTGCCGGTTTTAAACATCGGCCGGTTTTGGCTATCGATAATCTGAATACGCAGCCCCTCCTGCACCAGGTCAATCTTCAGGTGCGGACGCAGCGCACGCAGCTTCGGATCGGCCTCGATCAGCTGATCGAGATCGCCGCGCAGCTTGCTCAGACGAGACTGCTCCATCTTCTGGCGCAGATCTTCGACGTTAGGCTGGCGCTGCACCTCCCCTTTCTGCTGGGTGACGTCATCACCGCCGCCAGGGATGGGGCTATCGCTGTTGGAGATCCGCGGGCCACCGGCAATGGAGGTCGCCAGCGGGGTGCGGAAGTACTCCGCAATCTGGATCAGCTCTTTCGGACTGGAGATAGAGATCAGCCACATCACCAGGAAGAATGCCATCATTGCCGTCATAAAATCGGCGTAGGCGATCTTCCAGGATCCGTGCGAGCCGCCTCCGTGCCCCTTATGCTTGCGCCGTTTTACAACGACAATAGGATGGGCCTGGTTTTTCATGCGTCCTCAGTCGTGGTCTGCTGGTTTGGGTTACGGACCGCGCGGACGTGCTCATCCAGTTCGATAAAGGACGGTCGCTCGCTGGAGTAGAGCGTTTTGCGGCCAAATTCAACGGCAATCGGTGGCGCATAGCCATTCAGGTTGGAGAGCAGCGTGATCTTGACGCACTGCATCATCTTGGTGGTCTCCGCGCTCTTCTGGCGCAGCACGGTTGCCAGCGGCGAAATAAAACCGTAGGCCAGCAGAATACCGAGGAAGGTCCCTACCATCGCATGGGCGATCAGCGCCCCCAGCTCGGCCGCCGGGCGATCTGCCGAGGCCAGGGCGTGAACCACCCCCATAACCGCCGCCACGATACCGAACGCAGGCAGCGAGTCGCCGACCATGGCCAGGCTGTTTGCTGGCACTTCGGCTTCGCTCTCGTGGGTCTCGATCTCTTCGTCCATCAGCGCTTCGATTTCGAAGGTGTTCATATTGCCGCTGATGATCAGGCGCAGATAGTCGACGATAAATTCCAGCATCACCGGATCGGCAAGGATCCGCGGATAGTTGGCAAAAATTTCGCTCTCTTTTGGATTCTCAATGTCACGCTCGAGGGAGAACATCCCCTGCTGACGCGACTTGGCCATCAGGCGATAGAGCAACGCCAGAAGATCCATGTAGACAGCTTTTGTATATTTGGAACGACGAAACAGCAAGGGAAGCGCCTTAAGCGTTCCTTTGATGGCTTTGCCGTTGTTGCCCACAATAAACGCACCCACGCCCGCGCCGCCGATAATAATCAGCTCAGCCGGTTGATAAAGTGCCCCAAGGTGTCCGCCGGTCATCATGTAACCGCCAAAGACTGTACCGAGAACAACAAGGTAACCTAATAAGATCAGCACGACATCATCCTTCCGCTGTTGACTAAGGCAAGGAAAAACAGTTTCTTAGGGTCTAACCCAACGGGGAGGCAAAAAAAAGCAGCGGTAATTGCTTACCGCTGCTGGAGTGTTACCCACGCCGTTACGTTAAACAGCCTGTTTGATCTGTTCATCCAGCAGTTGTGGAATAATATCGGCAGCTTCCGGGGAAAGTTTACGTCTTTTTACGGCCCTGGACGGCGGCTGGCATAAACTGCAGGCAAAACTCCCTACGGGCTGGTGAGCATGGGTAATAAAATTACCGTTACAGCAGTTGCAGCTTGAAAGTTGCAGCATACCGCTCTCAACAAAACGGACTAATGTCCATGCACGCGTCAGGGCTAACAGCGGCCCCTCTTCCGGCTGCGGGCACTGTTCCAGATAGAGGCGATAGGCTTTAATCACCGCATCAACGCCGCTGCACAGGCCTGTCTTGAGCAAAAATTGCCAGGCGTTGCAGAACATTGAGGCATGAATATTCTGTTCCCACGTCATAAACCAGTCGGTTGAAAAAGGGAGCATCCCTTTCGGCGGCGGGCTACCACGAAGTTCTTTGTAGAGTTTGATGAGGCGGCCACGGCTGAGCTGCGTTTCGCTTTCCAGCATTTGCAAACGCGCGCCCAGCGTAATCAGTTCCATCGCGAGTTGAATATCACGCGCTTCCTGGACAATGCTCTTTTCAGTCATTATTAAGCCCTTTTCTTCCGGGACGATGTGTCAGTACCCTGGTTGCTTTCATTAAGCAAACGCGTCGAGAGCAAAATACCGGTATGGACCTGCTGCAAGTCGTCTACGCGAGACTCCTGAGTCAGGCGAGTAATGGTCTGATGACTGTCAAAACGGAACTGGCAGATTAGCTGATTGGTTTCAGCTAATTTCACCATCTGTGGGAGTGATAATTCACCCATGGTAGACGCCATCTCCTCACTCATGCCCAGACGGAACATAGCGGAGGCTTTATCTTGACTAATCAAACGCTGTGCGAGCAGTAAATATGACAGGTTGATGTCATAAATATGTTTCAGCAACTCGGATGTATGCATTTTTCCCATCCAGAATAACCAACTAGTGTCTTATGCGGTCAAGCCGCACCCCGTGATGTCGCCGGGAAAAAACCCGGTATTAAAAAAGATAAGGCGAAATGCATCGTTTGAACTTAGTTGTTTAACGTGACGGCGATCGCATTGTCTGCCACCTCTCTCCGTTACGCTTTCAATCAATTCTTACAATTTACTAAGATTTTTCCTAAAGCGACGCAACTGTACTCGCGACCCGTAGGACATACAATTGGCAGCTGTGAATATTTTGAAAATAATGTGATCTACGTCACATAATTTACGTGAATATTTTAAAGAAATCCATACTTTTGACTTAGTGATTGTTTGATTTTTATACAATGAAGCGCCTTTTCTATTCCTTTTCGGCGAATAGTCATTCAATTTTATGTGTTACCTGGTGACCAGTCATCAGACCTCGGACTTTATGAGAACCTTAAGAGGCATAT
>NZ_LR607338.1:2334921-2342238 GCF_902164725.1 Pseudescherichia vulneris
TATTAAGTCGTTATATTTCGTTAACATATTCAAAAATGGCGCGATTCCATGCGCTGGAATAATTAGTGAATATTTATGAGAATGTTCACAGGTTTGTCACACTTTTTTGCTTGCACGCTGTGTAAAAAGAAGGTAAAGATGTGTCAAGGGTTCATTCTCCATTAAGGAGCGAGATATGAGCTATTCTCACCTATTGGTTGCGGTTGCCGTTAATTCAGAAAGCCATCTGCTGCTTAAAAAAGCCGTATCCATTGCCCGTCCCTATCAAGCACGTATTAGCCTGCTTACCCTGGCTAGCGATCCCGAAATGTATAATCAGTTTGCCGCGCCCATGATGGAAAATTTGCGCGCTCTGATGCTGGAGGAGACGCAGCAGTTTATGAATGAGCTAATTGCGCAGGCAGACTATCCTATAGCTGAAACGATTATTGCCTCGGGTGCTCTGAGTGAAAATATTGTCCATCTTTGCGAGCGAGACGGGATCGATCTGGTTATTTATGGTAACCATAATCAGCGTTATTTTTCGCGGGCGGCCTGTTCGGCTAAGGGCGTGGTGGGAGTAAGTAAGGTTGACGTGCTACTGGTACCGCTAGGAGAGGAATAGCGCCCCCGCCGCAGCGGGAGCGCAGAGGTGTTTACGCCAGCTTGGGGAAGGTCGCCACGTTATTCTGCAGAAGGGTCTCTGCATTACGAGGCGCTATGCGCTTTAAATCGGCAATAAACCTCTCCTGCCAGTGCTGAATGTCATTTTTTCTGATCACATCCATCATCTCGGCGTGGCGAGAAATACGCTCCGCCAGCGGCATGGTCAGCGCCCGGTTCATGGCATTAGCCACATCATCACGGTCGTATGGGTTGACCAACAGCGCGGAAGTTAGCTCGTTCGCCGCACCGGCAAACTTAGAGAGCACCAGCACGCCGGGGTTAGCCGGATCCTGCGCCGCAACGTATTCTTTAGCAACGAGGTTCATCCCGTCACGCAGGGGCGTTACCAGACCCACGTCAGCGTAGCGGAAGACCTTCATCAGCAGCTTACGATCAAAATGCTGATTGAGGTAATAGAGCGGCGTCCAGCCCAGCTGACCATATTTACCGTTAATACGTCCGGCTTCGGTCTCCAGCTGATGACGAATATCCTGATAGGCCTGAACCTCGCCCCGCGAGGTAGGTGCAATCTGCGTATAGCGGATTTTACCGTGGTGCTGCGGGAACTTCTCCAGCAGAGTTTCATAGGCATGGAAACGTTCCGGCAGGCCCTTAGAGTAGTCCAGCCGCTCAACGGAGAAGATGTTTTTCACATTTGCCAGCTCGGCTTTAAGCTGCGCCAGCTTCGGCGGTAGCGGGCCAGAGGCCTGCTGAGCAATCTCATCCGGCTCAATACCAATAGGATAGACCTCGGTACGGAAGGTTTTGCCCCATGCGGTATGGGTCTTGTCGCCCCGGGCAGTTAAGCGCGTCTGGCTAGAGAGGCTGTCGAGGAAGGACACGCGGTCGCTCTCGGTCTGGAAGCCCAGCAGATCGTAGTCGCACAGCTGCTCCAGCAGTTCGGCATGCGGCGGCAGTGCGTTAAAGATTTCCGGGGTCGGGAATGGAATATGCAGGAAGAAACCAATCTGGTTATTCACGCCACGCTGGCGAAGCTCGTTGGCAAACGGCAGCAGATGGTAATCGTGGATCCAGAGAATATCGTCTTCTTCAAGCAGCGGCACCAGCTTGTCTGCCAGCAGTGCGTTGACGCGCTGATAGCCCTCCCAGGCCTCACGCTGGAACTTCACTAAATCAAGACGGTAGTGGAACGCGGGCCACAGCACGGCATTGGAAAACTGGCTGTAGTACTCATCATAATCCTGCTCGCTGAGGTTAAACGAGGCCCAGGTGATATTGCCATGGGTAACCTTCTTTAGCGGCTGATCTTCATTACCAATTTCACCGCTCCAGCCAAACCAGAGCCCGCCGGTTCCTTTCAGTGCACCCATAATGCCGACGGCCAGCCCACCGGCGCTTGATTTTTTATCATCCGGCGGTGCGATACGATTAGATACTACGACTAAGCGACTCATAGCCATCTCTCCTGTTAGTTAACGCCATTTCTTCTTGTTGTTGATGGTCAGTAATATTTTCGAGCCATTGATGAACGTCCGCGACGCTTTCCAGGCGGTACTGCGCCTGCGTTGCGCCAATACCGACCTTTATGGATACGCCATCAAGGCGATTCACAACCTTGAAGCCTGCCTCGTCAGTGAGGTCGTCTCCCAGGAAAACAGGTTTGCGCCCGCAAAAAGGCGGCTCCTGCATGAATGCTTCTACTGCTGCTCCTTTATTGATACCACGTGGTTTCAGCTCTACCACGCATTTACCCGGCTGCAGCGCTAAATTCGGATATTTCTCTTCCATCGCCTTTGCCAGCGCAAAGATAGCCTCTTCGTGATGAACGGCCTGGCGATAGTGCAGTGCAAACGCCATCCCCTTCGCCTCCAGCTCCGTCCCTTTCAGGGGATCGAGCGCCGCGATCAGCTCCAGCTCCATCTGCTTAACCTGCTCTTCCGGCAGGGCGATCTCGTGCGTTTTGTCTTGGAAGTCGCGTCGCTGTGCGCCATGCACCCCGGCAAGCGGGAAATGCAGCGGAGATGCAATGGCATCCAGCTCTTTCATGGAGCGACCCGATACCAGCGCCACCGCGCCCTGATTCATTTCGGCCAGACGTTTGAGCAGGGTAAGGACCCCGGTGGGAATAAAGACCTGATCGGGACGAGGTTTGATTTCGGCGAGGGTTCCGTCGAGGTCAAAGAAGTAAGCATAGTTTGCGGAAAGTACAGGCGGTACAGCTAACTGGTCAGCCACCCTGGTCTCCTCCTTTCAGGTTTCGATGCCGCGTTTACGACTATCTCTCATTATCATTAGCCATGTAAGTATAGACAGTGTCACGCTCCTCGCCATTTTAAAGCAAAGAAACCAGCCGCAATTGCGGCTGGCTGAGAGGTAAAAACGATTAAAAAAGAGGCCGTTTGGTGAGATATCAGGATTCAAACGGTACGCTTGGCCTTCTGTTTGTAACGGTCGAAGATGACCGCCGCCAGTAGGATCAGGCCGCGTACAACGTACTGCGAGAAGGGAGAGATATTCAGCAGGTTCATGGCATTCTCTACGGTGCCGAGGATCAGGATACCCGCCACCACATACGAGATTTTTCCTATCCCGCCTTTGAGGGAAACCCCGCCCAGTACGCAGGCAGAGATCACGATCAGCTCGTAACCAATGGAGGTCATCGGCTGGCCGCTGGTCATGCGCGACGCCAGAATGATCCCGGCAGCGGCCGATACCAGGCCGGAGAGCACAAAGATAATAATTTTTGTGCGTACCACCGGCACCCCCGCCAGACGCGCCGCCTCTTCATTGCCGCCAATGGCCAGCGTATTACGGCCAAAGGTGGTTCTGTTAAGCAGGAAACCGAAGATGATAAGGCAGGCCACGGTCAGCCAGATAGGCGCAGGCAGACCGAACCAGTTGGTATAGCCGAGGGTGAAGAAACGCTCGTCTTCAATCCCCACCGCTTTACCGTCGGAGATGATATAGGCCAGGCCGCGGACGATCTGCATTGTCGCGAGGGTGGTAATCAGGGCGTTGATCTTCAGCCTGGCAATGACGAAGCCGTTAACCAGACCGCTCAGCACGCCCAGCATCAGGCCCGCAAAGACGCCGATCCACAGGCTCTCCGTCATGTTAATCACCACCGCCGCGGTGACGCCCGCGCAGGCGATGACCGAGGCCACCGACAGGTCAAAGTCGCCGGAGGCCAGGCAGAAAAGCATTCCGCAGGCCACCATGCCCGACATTGAGATGGCGAGCCCCAGCCCTTTCATATTAACGAAGCTGGCAAAGTTAGGCACAAACAGGGCGCAGCCGATAAACAGTACGGCAAAGACCACCAGCATGCCGTAGTGATCCCAGATACGCCCCAGACTGAACGGCGACTTTCCTGCGCCGGAGCTTGTTACTGATGACATCATACTCTCCTTACTCAGGCAACGGCCTGACTCACTTTAGGCATGGCGAGGCTTAGCGCCTGTTTTTCGTCTGCTTCGCCGTGCAGCAGCTCGCCGGCGATCTCCCCTTCCCGCATCACCAAAATGCGATCGGCGACGCCGAGCACTTCCGGCAGGTCGCTGGAGGCAAACAGTACCGCTACGCCGCGTGACGCCAGGGCGTAGATAACGTTGTAGATCTCATGCTTCGCGCCCACGTCTATACCGCGCGTCGGCTCATCGAGCAAAATGACCTTCATCTCTTCCGAGAGCCAGCGGCCAAGAATGGCTTTCTGCTGGTTCCCGCCGGAGAGATTCATAATCAGCTGCTCAGCGCCGGGGGTTTTGATATTAAGAGAGCGAATATGGTGGTCGGCGTTTTCCACCTCCCAGCCGTCGTTAATCAGGCATCCGGCGCGAACGGACTTGCGTCGGGCGCTGATATTGATGTTGTCACGCACGGAGTGGACGGGAATGATGCCTTCGGCTTTGCGATCCTCGGGACAGAGCATCATCCCGGCGCGAATAGCGTGGGCTGGCTTTTGAATAGTCAGCGGCTTGCCGTCAATGATCAGCTGACCTGCGGTGATGCGCGTGCCGCCGAACAGCCCCTTCATCAGCTCGCTGCGCCCGGCCCCCACCAGCCCAAACAGGCCGACGATTTCGCCGCCCCGCACCGAGAAGCTCACGGGATGGCGCACGCCGGGGGCTTTCACCCCCTCCAGACGCAGCATCTCCGCGCCGTACTCACGCGGCTGCCAGCCGTAAATATCGCCGAGATCGCGCCCAACCATTGCCTGCACCAGCGAGTCGTGGTTGACCTGCTGCATATCGTCAAAGGTGCGCACGTAGCGCCCGTCTTTAAAGACGGTGATGGCGTCGCTGAGGGCGAAAATCTCCTCCATACGGTGGGAAACGTAGAGGATCACCCGTCCCTCATTGCGCAGCTCGCGGATCACCCGAAACAGGTTGTCGATCTCCCGCGCCGAGAGCGAGCTGGTCGGTTCATCGAAGGCGATCACCTTCGCGTTGCGCGCCAGCGCTTTGGCAATTTCGACCATCTGCCACTGGCCGATGGAGAGATATTTCAGCGGCGTCTGCGGATCGATATCCAGTCCGAGATGCTCCAGCTGGAGTCGGGCCTCATAGTTCAGCAGGGAACGATTCACCAGCCCGCCCTTCTGCGGCAGCTGGCCAAGATAGATATTTTCCGCGACGGTCATCTCGGGAACCAGATGCAGCTCCTGATAGATGATCGCCACTCCGGCATTCAGCGCGGCGGTGGTGTCGGCAAAGCTGACCTCTTTCCCCTCCAGCACCAGCGTGCCGCCGGAGGGGGCATAGTTGCCGCTAAGAATTTTTAACAGCGTCGATTTACCCGCGCCGTTCTCCCCCATCAGGGCGTGCACCTGACCGGCATAGCAGTCGAAGCTAATGTCGCTCAGGGCTTTCACGCCGGGGAAAGTTTTGCTAATACCACGGAAAGAGAGATATGGAGTTGACTGTTGCATAACGTCTCCGTGACGCATTTATGGTACGACTGGCCCCTCACCCGGCGTTGAAAGCCTGCGGTGAAGGGCGCAACCAACGGCGCGAATTACTTCACGCCTAGCCCTTTCTTCGCTAACTCTTCTTTAAAGTTGTCGCGGGTGATCAGTACCACGTCAGTCACCGCGGTGAACTTCGGCGGCTCGACGCCTTTCTCCACCCAGTTGTAGAGCATTTCGCTGGTCTTATAGCCGTGGACGTCCGGGCTTGGCAGCAGCGAGCCATAGAAGCCAGTACCCTGGGCCTTGGAGAGCTCGCTCACGGCGTCAACGCCGTTGATGCCGATGCCGATCACGTCGGCAGCTTTGAAGCCCTGCCCTTCGGTCGCGCGCACGCCGCCCAGCACGGTGTTATCGTTCATGCCGACCACCAGCCAGTGTTTCACCTCCGGATGCTGAACCAGCAAGGAGTTGCCGGCATCGAACGCGCCGGGAATATCGTTGGATTTGGTTGGAACCTTATAGATCTGTTTCTCCGGGAAGCCTGCAGCTTTCAGGGCATCCATTGAGCCAGAGGTGCGGCGACGGGCGGTATCCAGCTCGTCGGCGGTGATCGCCATCACGCCGGTCTCTTTCACATCCCAGCCGCGTTTTTGCATCTCTTTATACAGCTCCTGCCCCTGGCGAGCGCCAATCTCGCTGGCGGCCATCATCACCAGCGGTACGGTCTCCATCGGCTTGCCTTTGGCGTTGACGAACTGATCGTCCACGGCAATAACTTTCATGTCATAGCCGCGCGCTTTGGCGACAATCGCTGAGCCCAGCTTGGGATCCGGGGTACAGATAACAAACCCTTTCGCCCCGCTGGCGGCCAGGCTATCAATGGCATTCAGCGTTTTCTCACCGTCCGGGACGGCAATTTTAATGACCTCGAAACCTAAATCTTTGCCCGCCTTATCAGCGAATTTCCACTCGGTCTGGAACCATGGCTCTTCGGGCTGCTTAACCAAAAAACCGAGCTTCATCGTTTCGGCGATAGCGGATTGTGACATAACGGCAGCTAAACCAATGGCCGCCAGCGCTTTAGTGAATTTGTGCATGGTTTACTCCAGCTTTAACGCTTTTTTATGTAGGGAATGAGAGTTTATGAGCTGTCTAATCAGCCTTAAAACAAGGCATTAGCACACGTCTATCAGGAGATGCTATTGCTGAAGAGTAGTTTTAGCGGGAAATTGATCCTCCATAGGAGAGCGCCATCACACCGCAGAATTACAGTAAAAGCGTGCATAAATTCAGCGAATATATTCATAAGAAATGGCTTATTTGTCGGACAAATGCAGAGGGGCGTAGCAGAATTATCCATCAGGCCAGCCAGCTTATCCTTGTGGCCTGACGGGGGGTAGTGAGAAATAATTTTAGAGCGGATAGTAGATATGATCTGCGTGGTCGCGCACGGGGGCATCATCACCCAACAGGCGCGCTGAGACGGCAAAGGCAAAATCGAACACCCGGCCTAATCCTTTACCGCTAATCAGATTCCCATCCTCTACGACGGCAGCGTCGACATAGTGGCCGTCGGTTACGGTTTCATACAGATCGCCTGAACAGACGTAGCGCCGTCCCTTCAGCAGGCCATTACCTCCCAGTACCCGAGCGGCTGCCGAGCAGATGGGACAGATAAGCTTCTCTGCCTCGTCATGACGGGTAACAAAAGCGATAACCTCTGCGCTCGCCGCGAGGTTGACGCTCCCCTCCGGTCCGCCCGGCAGAACTACAGCATCATAAAGCGTATCCAGGCGCTCGCTTAA
>NZ_LR607338.1:2344979-2360662 GCF_902164725.1 Pseudescherichia vulneris
GTCATCAACAATAAAGAAAACCTCCGTTTGAAATTAACAAAACAAAGGTTTACTTTATTTGCCTGTATTCACGCTTTAGTGCGTTTCTTCCTGCGGTGTAAATTTTAGCTCAATTAAGGCAATGGCTTTCTGAATAGCGCGCCGGGTCACCGGATCCGCCGCTGCCGGATGCGTAGTGAAATCGATGGTTTTAAGCTGGTTAGCCATCTTCTCACGCACCTCAACCGGGGCGATAACATCAATGACGTCGAGGATCTGTTTGATCACCAGCTGGCACGCCACAACGTCGGATACCAGCTCCTGATCGGCGCTAAGATTTTGAGACATAGTTACTCCTGAGTTACAGAAACAAAAAAACCTGCCGCAGCAGGTTTTTTATCACAGCAACTTTATTAAAACATAGCGCCCGGCGGTACGTCTTTAAAAGTCTTGCAGTAGGTTTCAAAAATGCTTTTCAGGATTTTGCGCAGTTTCATGTTTTGCTCCGGCTATTTTGTTATGCAGGTGTTACTTATCTATGGGCGTATAATATGACCTACATCACAAAAATCAACCACTTTGTGATGCATATCACATCAATTTCGCCACGCTTTTTCTGTTTTTGTTAAAAATCCATTGAACAATCCGTAGGTTACGGTGGTTTCATTTTTTTTAATTATTATAATTTTTTTTGAAATGGCAGACCAAAAATGAGTGAAAATACCCTCCCGGAGAAGTCGCGGGGCGTCTCGCCCGCCGCGCTGCTGGTCGCCGGGGCCTTTTTTATGGAGTTTCTCGACGGGACGGTGATAGCCACAGCCCTGCCGGATATGGCGCGGAGCTTTGGCGTCGACGCAGTCGCACTGAACATCGGTATCAGCGCCTACCTGATCACCCTTGCGGTACTGATCCCAGCCAGCGGCTGGATAGCCGACCGCTTCGGTGCGCGTAAGGTCTTCACTGCCGCGCTGGCGATCTTTACTCTCGCATCGGTATTCTGCGGCCTCTCCACCAGCGTTGAGATGTTTGTGGCGATGCGCGTGTTGCAGGGGATGGGCGGCGCGCTGATGGTTCCCGTCGGCAGGCTCGCCGTGCTGCGTACCACGCCTAAGCATCTGCTGATCACCGCCATCGCTACCCTCACCTGGCCTGCGCTGGTCGCGCCTATTATCGGCCCACCGCTGGGCGGGTTTATAACCCACTATGCCGACTGGCGCTGGATCTTCTTTATCAACGTGCCGATTGGCCTGCTGGCTATTCTCCTGGCGCTGCGCATTATTCCCGATATTCGCGACGACGAGCGCCGCCCGTTCGACCTGGCTGGCTTTCTCGCTACCTCGGTGGCGATGATCAGCCTGGTGTGCGCCATGGAGATGCTGGGAGGTGAACAGCAGCAGGGAGCCTGGACGCTCGGCCTGCTGGCGCTAGGCGCGGCCACCCTGGTCTACGCGCTGCGCCATTTTCAGCGTGTCCGCTGGCCGATGATCCGCCTTGATGCCATGCGGGTGCCTACCTTTCGCGTCACCATGTACGGTGGTTCGCTATTTCGCGCCTCTATTAGCGCGGTACCCTTTCTGTTGCCGCTGATGTTCCAGGTGGGTTTTGGGATGGATCCGTTTCATGCCGGGCTGCTGGTGCTGGCGGTGTTCGTGGGTAACCTGACGATTAAGCCAGCCACCACGCCGCTGATCCGCTGGCTCGGCTTTAAAAAGCTGCTGCTGATTAACGGTGCGCTGAACGTGCTGGCCCTGCTGGCCTGCGCCTTTATTACCCCGACGACGCCGGTGTGGGTGATTTTTGTCGTGCTCTACCTGGGCGGGGTTTTTCGCTCGGTACAGTTTACCGGCGTCAGCACGCTGGCCTTCGCCGATGTCCCCTCTGCGCAGATGAGCTATGCCAATACCCTGTTCAGCACGGCTACGCAGCTGGCGGTTGGGCTGGGTATCACGCTCGGCGCGATTGGCATTCGTCTGGGGGAGAAAGCCAGCGACTGGCTAGCGCTTGGCGGCGTGCCGGGCATCAGCTTCCGGCTGGCGTTTGTGTTTATCGCCCTGATCTGTCTGGTGGGCATGGTTGATACGTTCAGGCTGACGAAGGATGCGGGCAGCGCGGTGTCATCTAAGAAAGGTTAATGCATTGCCGGGTCAGCATAGCGCTGCCCGGCACAGGATGTGTTATGCAAGCATTTCGCGAACGAACGCTTCGATCTCGTTATCCTGACAGTGCTCAAAGAAGCACTCCTGGAAACGCTGACCGGAGACGGCGGTTTTCACCAGTTCAGGATCGATGGCGCGCAGGGTATCGAGATAGTTATCTTTTACCACTGCCGCTTTCACCTGGTTGAGGATCCCGGCGTTACGCACCTGCGGCTCTTTACGCTCTGGCGGGTAGCCTTCGCCTTTACGGCCGGTAAAAGCTTTCTCAAAGATAAAGCGTACGTTCAGCTCGGCACCCCAGCCGAAGCCTTTAGCAAACGGCAGCGCCAGGGCATTACCGTTGTTGATCTGGGCAAACAGGAAGGCATCAGCCGGATCGATACAGTAGCCGCAGTTCACGCCTGGGTGGATGTTCAGCGACATCAACGCACCCTGGCCAGTGCCGCAGCCGGCAATCACAAAATCGACCGCCTTTGAATTCAGCAGGATGCTGGCCATGATACCCAGATGGATATAGGTCAGATGATGGTCATTCTCATCGCTCATCCCAACGTTGAAAACCGGGAAGCCTTTATCATCAGCGACGGTTTTCAGCTCTTTGAGAATGATGGCGTTTTTGGCAGCCTGGCTGTTTTCCATCATCAGTGCAATTTTCATTATCTCTTCTCCTGAATGCGTTGCGGGGGATCCCGTCATAAAGGGCTAAACAGCTTAAACCTTACTACCTGGCAAACATACTTTCAAATTTAATGAAAAATGGTTTTAAAAATTAGAGATGCGGTCACAGTTTTGCTTAGGCCAGCCCCTCTCCCGCTACCGTTACGATTAGATCGGTTAGATTCTTTGGCTATTCCGGGCATTGGCTAATTATGCTGGCTGTAGGATGAGATCATCGAAACTGAATCAGAGCGTTTTCATGAAAAGATCTCTCCTCGCCGCTTCGCTGATGCTGCTTGCTGGATGCACCATCACCAAAGAACCTGAAGTTACCGACGTAAACCCGGCAACGGGCCTGGTGCGCCTGCACTTTAACGAGACGATGCTGCAGAAGGCCCGCTATGACGACTACACCACTCAGGGAACGGCAAATCGTCAGTGCCAGCAGATGGGCTATGCCACAGCGATTGCCTTCGGTCAGCCGGTTAAAACCTGTAGCGTCATCAGCGGATCGCTGTGCCTGAACGAAACCGTCACGCTTCAGTACCAGTGTCAGGGCCATGCGGTGAACTATTCCCCCGCAGGCGTCTATTACTGATAGAGAACGCCTTAACCACACGCTGTAATTCGTATCGTTATCTTTACAGCCAATGTAACGGTGGTTTGACGTAAACACGCTTTTGCCTTACTCTGCGCCGCACAATTTTGGTGCGCAGTTCAGGTGTAAGAGAAGCGTGAAGAACAGGACTTTTGGCAGTATGTTTATCGTTGCCGGGACCACCATTGGTGCCGGTATGCTGGCGATGCCGCTGGCCGCCGCGGGCGTTGGCTTTGGCGTAACGCTGGCGTTACTATTTTGCCTGTGGGGGCTAATGTGTTACACCGCCCTGCTGCTGCTGGAGGTGTATCAGCACGTTCCGGCGGATACCGGGCTAGGTACACTGGCCCGTCGCTATCTCGGTCGCTACGGACAGTGGGCGACCGGTTTTAGCATGCTGTTCCTGATGTATGCCCTGACGGCGGCCTACATGAGCGGCGCAGGCGAGCTGCTGGCCTCAAGCCTGAGCGAGTGGCTTAGCCTCTCCGTGTCTCCAGCGACCGGCGTACTGCTGTTTACCTTTGTCGCTGGCGGTGTGGTCTGCATTGGCACGTCGCTGGTGGATCTCTTCAACCGTTTTCTGTTCAGCGCTAAGCTGATTTTCCTGATTGTGATGCTGGCGCTGCTGATGCCTCACGTGCATAAGGTAAATCTCCTGACGCTGCCGCTGGAGAAGGGGCTGGCACTCTCTGCTATCCCGGTGATCTTTACCTCTTTTGGTTTTCACGGCAGCGTGCCGAGCATCGTTAGCTACATGAACGGCAACGTGCGGAAGCTGCGCTGGGTCTTTATTACCGGCAGCGCCATTCCGCTGGTGGCCTATATCTTCTGGCAGCTGGCAACGCTGGGTAGCATCGACTCCACCACCTTCTTTGGCCTGATGGCGAACAGCGCCGGGCTTAACGGCCTGCTGCAGGCCCTGCGCGACGTGGTAGCCTCACCACACGTAGAGCTGGCGGTGCACCTGTTTGCCGATCTGGCGCTGGCGACCTCGTTTTTAGGCGTGACCCTGGGGCTATTTGATTACCTGGCCGATCTCTTTAACCGTCGTAATACCGCGATGGGCAGGCTACAGACCGGGGCGATTACCTTCCTGCCACCGCTGGCTTTTGCTCTCTTCTATCCGCGCGGCTTTGTAATGGCGCTGGGCTATGCGGGCGTGGCGCTGGCCGTACTGGCACTGCTGATCCCTTCCCTGCTGGCGTGGCAGAGCCGTAAGCATACCCCGCGGTCGGAATACCGCGTACGGGGCGGTAAACCCGCTCTGCTACTGGTGCTCTTCTGCGGTGTGGCGGTGATTGCGATTCAGTGCGGTATTGCAGCGGGCGTGCTGCCAGAGGTGGGTTAGAGAAGTGAGCTCAACGTAGGCCGGGCAAACGCAGTGCCGCCCGGCGTTACAGTGTCTATCAGTGCAGACAGCACTGCTTGAACTTTTTGCCGCTGCCGCACGGACAAGGATCGTTGCGCCCGACCTTATCACCGTTCACTATCGGCTGTTTTACCGGACGTTCCTGCTGATTGTCAGTCCAGTAGTCAAACAGCGCCAGCGCAGCGGGTTTCAGCGCCTCAACGCTTGCCTCGAAGGCCTCCGGGGTCATCTCCTCTACGCGGGTAAAGTTCTCTTCTTTTCCGTGCAGCGCAATAGCCTCTAGCCCAGGCTGTAGCGACTCGGGCAGCGTTGACCAGTCGCTCAGCGCGACACCGCGCATATAGCCGAAGCACCACTCCTCCACGATGCTGAGATCCTGGCCTTCAATGGTGCGTGTACCAAACAGCGGCTCAAACTGCTCCGGGTAATCGGCAAGACGCTCGGCGATATCGTTCATATGCTGGAACGAGAGCGTCATAAAGCGCTCCATCTCCTTTTCGGATGACCAGCGTGGAACGTGGTTCGCACCGCCCCAGATAGCCACCAGCCACTCGCTCGGCTCGATCTCCGTTGGCGCGCTCAGCACTGCGGTCAGCAGGCCGTCCAGCTCCGCAACGTCGACAATGGACGCCTCATTGCTGTATTTCGCCAGCACGTCATCCAGCCACTCCAGCTCTTTCTCATCCAGCGGTCCGGTTTTCATCATTCACTACCTCAGTTTGGGGCGGACGTATATATAATAGACGACCGCAAATCGCAGGCACAAAAAAACCACCCGTAGGTGGTTTCACGACACTGCTTATTGCTTTGATTATTCTGTTAATTTCCAATGGTACCCGGAGCGGGACTTGAACCCGCACAGCCTTACAGCCGAGGGATTTTAAATCCCTTGTGTCTACCGATTTCACCATCCGGGCTCGGGAGGAAATTGGAGGCGCGTTCCGGAGTCGAACCGGACTAGACGGATTTGCAATCCGCTACATAACCGCTTTGCTAACGCGCCTTAAATCTTTGTCTTGCGACCTGCACCCGCACTCTTTAACTCCATACAGTGCCGATACCTTAATTTGGAGCGGGAAACGAGACTCGAACTCGCGACCCCGACCTTGGCAAGGTCGTGCTCTACCAACTGAGCTATTCCCGCTTATCAGGTGATTATGCTAATCACTTGATTTTACTCTCATCTGGCAAGCTGCGCCGCCGTCTGATGCGATGCATTCTACTTACCTGACGGACTGAGTCAACGATATTTTTTAAAACCCGGATCGTTTGCTGAAAATTAAGCCGAAACGATCACTGTTCCAGCAAATCGCCCCGGGCAGCGTTTAAATACTGGAACATGGACCACAGGGTCAGCACCGCAGCGACCCACAGCAGGCCAATTCCCGCCCACTCTACCCAGGCGTTTGGCCGCCACAGCATCCATACCAGCGAGGCCATCTGCGCGGTGGTTTTAACTTTACCAATCCACGATACCGCTACGCTGCTGCGCTTGCCCAGCTCCGCCATCCACTCGCGCAGGGCAGAGATGATGATCTCGCGACCAATCATGGTCGCAGCAGGCAGCGTCACCCACCAGGTGTGATAGTGCTCGGCTACCAGCACCATGGCGATGGCGACCATTACCTTATCCGCCACCGGATCGAGGAACGCGCCGAAACGGGTGCTCTGGTTCCAGCGCCGAGCCAGATAGCCATCAAACCAGTCCGTCACCGCAGCGACGAGAAAGATCAGCGCACATGCGAAGGGAGCCCAGACCACAGGTAGATAAAACGCCACCACGAAGAACGGGATCAGGATGACACGAAAAAGCGTGAGCAACGTTGGGATATTGTATCGCATAGTGGCAGGTAACTATCTGTTGTCAGTAAAAATTAGCCCTATGTTGCTACAGAGCCCTCAATGTTTCAACGAGTAGAAGATCTTTTCTGCCAGCCCCTGCGAAATACCCGGCACTTTTGCGATGTCCTCAACGCTGGCGTTGAGTAAACCCTGCAATCCACCCATGTATTTCAGCAGCATCTGGCGGCGCTTCGGCCCGACCCCTTCAATGGTCTCCAGGGTACTGGTATTTTTCACCTTCGCGCGTTTTTTACGGTGCCCGCTGATGGCGTGATTGTGCGACTCATCGCGGATATGTTGGATCACGTGCAGCGCCGGTGAGTCTGGCGGCAGGTTAAAGCCCTCTCCCTCTGGTTCGAAGAAGAGCGTCTCCAGCCCCGCCTTACGGTCGGTGCCTTTCGCTACGCCCAGCAGCAGCGGATGGTGCTTATCCCAGGGAACGTCCAGCTCGGCAAAGACCGTCTTCGCCTGACTTAACTGCCCCTTGCCGCCGTCGATTAAGATCACGTCCGGTACCTTGCTCTCTTCAATGGCCTTACCGTAACGACGACGCAGCACCTGATTCATGGCCGCATAGTCATCGCCTGGGGTAATACCGGTGATGTTGTACCGGCGGTACTCGGCACGCAGCGGCCCGTTGGCGTCAAATACCACGCAGGAGGCGACGGTCTGCTCGCCCATGGTGTGGCTAATATCAAAACACTCCATGCGTCGAACCGCCGGCAGCTTCAGCAGCGTCGCGAGCGCCACCAGGCGTTGGCTAACCGTTGACTGCTGGGAGAGCTTGGTGCTGAGCGCCGTGGCGGCGTTAGTGCGAGCCAGCTTGAGGTAGCGCGCCCGGTCGCCGCGCGGTTTAGTCTGCACGTTGACGCGGCGACCTGCCAGCTCGGAGAGCGAGTCGGCCAGCAGCGTTTTGTCGTTGAGATCAAAGTCGAGCAGGATTTCGCCCGGCAGAGTGCGCATCTGGCTGCCCTGAAGGTAGAACTGCCCCACGAAGGTCTCTACCACTTCGCCAAGCTCGGTGCCGCCCGGCACCTTCGGGAAGTAGCTCCGGCTGCCTAACACCTTGCCCTGGCGAATAAAGAGCACGTGCACGCAGGCCATACCGGCATCGAACGACACGCCGATGACGTCGAGATCGTCGCCATTGTTAGAGACGAACTGCTTCTCCGTGACGCGACGTACGGCCTGGATCTGATCGCGAATGCGCGCCGCCTCTTCAAAGTCGAGATCGCGGCTGGCCTTCTCCATGCGCTCAATCAGCAGGTTCAGGACCTGATCGTCCTTGCCCGCCAGGAAGAGGCGCACGTAGTTAACCTGCTGAGCGTACTCCTCCTCGCTGACCAGCCCTTCGACGCACGGCCCAAGGCAGCGACCGATCTGGTACTGCAAGCAGGGACGGGAGCGGTTGCGGTAGACGCTGTTTTCACACTGGCGGATAGGGAAGATCTTTTGCAGCAGCGCTAAGGTCTCGCGCACCGCGTAACCGTTCGGGAACGGTCCAAAGTACTCCCCTTTCGCATGCTTAGCTCCCCGGTGCGTCGCCAGACGCGGGTGGGTATCACCGCTGAGAAAGATGAACGGGTAGGATTTATCGTCGCGCAGCAGCACGTTGTACCGTGGCTGATACAGCTTGATATAGTTATGCTCAAGCAGCAGCGCCTCCGTTTCCGTATGGGTTACCGTCACGTCGATCTGCTGGATCTGGGAGACCAGCGCTTCGGTTTTTCGTGAGGCAAGATTGCTACGGAAGTAGCTGGACAGGCGCTTCTTGAGATCTTTGGCTTTACCGACGTAGATAACAGTACCACCGGCGTCATACATGCGGTAGACACCGGGTTTACTGGTAACCGTACTCAGAAAGGCTTTTGAATCAAAAACATCACTCACTGACTTGTTAACGTCTCCGCATTACACAGACCATGACGAATGGCCAGGTGGGTGAGCTCTACATCGCCATGAATGTTCAATT
Source organism: Pseudescherichia vulneris (assembly GCF_902164725.1). NCBI lineage: Bacteria > Pseudomonadati > Pseudomonadota > Gammaproteobacteria > Enterobacterales > Enterobacteriaceae > Pseudescherichia > Pseudescherichia vulneris. Next base: position 2,353,553 of record NZ_LR607338.1, read on the forward strand.
TACTGAACATACGGTAGCGGTAGCTGTTCACCGTCTTCGGACTGAGATTCAACTGTTCAGAAATCTCATTCACCTTTTGGCCTTTGGTTATCATCAGCATAATCTGCAATTCGCGTTCAGACAAACTGGCAAAGGGAGATTCGGTTTTCTCTGGCTCAATTTGGCTGAGCGCCATTTGCTGGGCAATATCGGAAGCAATATAGCGCTGTCCCGAATAAACGGCGCGAATAGCGTTAACCATCTCTTTCGGGGCGGCCCCCTTGCTGAGATAGCCTGACGCCCCCGCCTGCATCACTTTGGCAGGCAGCGGACTCTCGGTGTGAACCGTTAACATAATGACTTTGGTATCGGGCACGGAGCGCGCAATTTTACGCGTGGCCTCCAGGCCGCCGATACCGGGCATGTTCATATCCATCAGCACCACATCCACCGGATGGGCACGGCACCATTTTACGGCATCTTCGCCGCAGCTGACCTCGCCGGAAACTTTTATGCCTTTAATATCTTCCAGAATGCGTCGTATCCCTGCGCGCACAAGCTCGTGGTCATCAACAAGAAGAACGTTGATCAAAGCAAATCTCCAAAAAGGGATAACGCGACTGACAGTACAGTCACTCTATATTAGCGTTAATTGAGCGAAAACTAAAAGATTAAATGCGATGTCTACGATTTCGTTCGCAAAATTGGAAATAAAGCTGTACAAACCTGGAAAGGGTCCCGTCTCGCCTGGATTTTAAACTATACTAATTACTACTTTTCAGAGGGTTAAGGGCAATACTATTATTTATGCCTTGTAAAGCGCCCTTTTTTCTTTGTAACAATAGTTAACGGCTTTTATACCTCTTTTTAAACATATTCCCCACGTTATAAATTAGTGCAAATCGTAATAACATGCTATTTACGCGCTGACTTGTATGGCGACCAAAAAACAACCAGTGCTATTTTCTTTAGCGCTTGTGTTATACTCCGCCGCCTTTACATTCACGGGCGCGCACAGGCGCTGTCACATATCGAGGAAAATAGATGAGCACTCCTGACTTCACTACTGCGGAAAATAATCAACAGCTGGCGCAGGAAGTCGCCTGTATGAAAACACTGGTCACCCTGATGCTGCAGGCGCTGGGTCAGGCGGACGCCGGTCGTATCATCCTGAAAATGGAAAAACAGATCGCGCAGATGGAAAACGACGCGCAGGCTGACGTATTCGCTAATACGGTTAAGCAGATTAAACAAGCTTACCGTCAGTGAGAGTAACCGGCTGGCAGGCTGTCAGCCGGTGGTACGTTCGGCACGCGAAACGCAGATGGGATTCAAATGAATCCAGTGGCCGCTGCATAGCAGGCAATCTGCGTTTTATTCGGTGCGTTAAACTTCTTCTGCATGTTTTTCTGGTGAAAATTCACCGTGTTCTCTGAAATCGACAGGATCATGGCGATCTCCGCCGACGTCTTTCCTTCTGCCGTCCACTTGAGAATTTCACACTCGCGCTTGCTGAATTTCATCTCTGGCGACATCACCATCTCCTCTTCCAGGCGTGATAGCGTCAGCAGGCTCAGCTGCACCAACAGCTGGAGAGAAAGCTCAATCTCATCAGCACTGAGGCTTTTACCCCGAACGGAGGTTTTGGATACCGACAGGAAGCCGATAGCTCGGTTAGGCAGCATCAGACACTGGGTATAACCTTTGCGCAGCCCATGATCGCGCGCCGCGTCCCACATCGTCTGAGCCTCTTGAAACAGGCGATCGTTCCAGGGGAGATGGCCCTGAATAAAGTTATCCGGCTTCAGCACAGGATCGACGGAAAAATAGTTCTCCGCACAGTAGTGTGCTCTCCAGACATCAGGGTAGGAGGTTTCAAGGAAGGTTTTTGGTCGTGTAAAAGGCACCGGATGACGCACGCATAACGAGTAGTAGTCAAATTCCAGCAGTTGCGTCTGGCGCTCTAACTCTTTATAGACCTCGTCCGCTGCTGTCATCTCGCTAAACCGCCGCAGCATTTCCCTTCGCCATGTAAAAAAATCAATATCCTGCATACTGAGCGCGAAAACCCCGTTCGTTATATATTTATTATGAATGTACAAAACTATCACATAAATCTTATTTTAAGATCCAAATTATCCGACTCGTAGGAAATTAACTGAATTTATATGCCAGCCGAAGCGGCATTAACGGGAGAAATGGCGGGGTGTTAGCCAATTGTTAAAGCCGATGCCTTAACGCACCCACCGGCGTAACTAGCCGATGGGCGCGTAGCCAGGCACTACTGCATGAGGAATTTTTCCAGGAACTGGCGGGTTCGTGGCTGCTGCGGGTCGGCAAACAGCGTTTTGGCTGGCCCCTGCTCCACTATCCGGCCCTGATCCATAAAGATGGCACGATCGGCCACGTCTCGGGCAAAGCTCATCTCATGGGTCACGATCACCATGGTACGTTTTTCCTGCGCCAGCTGACGGATCGTGCTCAGCACCTCGCCCACCAGCTCAGGATCCAGCGCCGAGGTTGGCTCATCAAAGAGGATCACGTCCGGGCGCATCGCCAGCGCGCGGGCAATGGCGACGCGCTGCTGCTGTCCGCCGGAGAGGCGTTTCGGGTAGCTGGTCTCCTTGCCGCTCAACCCCACTTTCGCCAGCAGCGCCCGGGCGCGTGTCTCGGCCTCGGCTTTCGCTTCGCCCTTAACAATCACCGGCCCCTCAATAATATTTTCCAGTACCGTGCGGTGGGGAAAGAGGTTAAAGCTCTGGAACACAAAGCCAACGTGCTGACGCAGCTGGCGGATCTCTCCTTTCTGCTGGCTTAACGCCCGCGCCGTATCGATGGTGATGGTGCCGACGCGGATACTGCCGCTCTCCGGGTGCTCCAGCAGATTGATGCTGCGCAGCAGCGTCGTTTTGCCAGAGCCGCTGGGGCCGATGATGGCGACCACCTCCCCCTCGTTGACGTCTAAATCAATGCCATGCAGCACCGTCTGACCGTGAAACTTCTTCACCAGGTTTTTCACTTCAATCGCACTCATTTCGGATCGCGCTCCTGACGGTTAAGCTGGTTTTCAAAATAGTTCTGCAATGCAGAGAGTACCGTGGCCATCACCCAGTAGATCAGGGAGGCGGCGAGGTACATGGTAAAGACCTCCAGCGTCCGGGAGGTGATCAACTGCGCCTGACGGAACAGCTCCGGCACCTGGATAGTTGCCGCTAGCGAGGTATCTTTGACCAGGCTGATAAAGCTGTTGCTGAGCGGCGGCAGCGCTACCCTGGCCGCCTGAGGTAAAATGGCGCGGCGCAGCGTTTGCCACGGGGTCATACCGATACTGGCCGCGGCCTCCCACTGCCCCTTATCGATAGAGGAGATGGCGGCGCGCAGCGTTTCGGAGGTGTAGGCCGCCGTATTGAGCGACAGGCCGATCATCGCCGCCGGAAGCGGATCCAGTTCGATGCCGAACTGCGGCAGGCCGTAGTAAATCATAAACAGCTGGGCAATCAGCGGCGTGCCGCGAAACACGGAAATATAGAAACGTGCCAGCCAGCGTACCGGCGCAATGACCGACATCCGCATCAGCGCCAGCATAAAGCCGAGCAGCAGACCAAAGAACATCCCGCCAATACTGAGCTGTAACGTAAATACCGCCCCGCGCAGCAGGTACGGCAATGACTCTATCACCAGTTGAATACTCTCTTGCATTATGGTTTTTCTGCCTGAATGTTAAACGTGGGGATGGTAGGCAAAGAGCGCAGGCGCGCCGCCAGTATGAATAAACAGGATCGGCCCCTGATCCTTGAAACGGTTCTGGTTAATGCCATCGATCAGCCCAGCCATCGCTTTGCCGGTATAAACCGGATCCAGCAGAATACCTTCCAGGCGGGCCAGCAGTTTGATCGCCTCCACGCCCTCCTCGTTCGGCGTGCCGTAGCCGGGCGCAAAATAGTCATCCCACAGCACGATATCCGCCTTCGCCTCAACCTCAAGCTCGCGGGCGATGGCCTGCTGAAGCGCAACCACTTTTGGCTTCTGCTCGTCACGCTTGCGGGAGACGGTCACGCCGATCAGCTCCGCCTCAGGCATCAGCTGCTCAAGGCCAACCGCCAACCCGGCATGCGTCCCGGCGCTGCCGGAGGCCACCACGATGGAAGAGAGCTCTACCGCCCCCTCACACTGCTGGGCAATCTCCAGGGCGCTCTCCACATAGCCTAATGCGCCTAGCGCGTTCGAGCCGCCAACCGGAATGACATAGGGACGGAAACCCTGGGCCTCAATACGCGTCGCCAGCTCAGCCAGCTGCGCCACCGGATCGGTCAGGGCGTCGCACATCTCAATCTGGGCGTTGAAAAGATCCAGCAGCAGCCGGTTACCGTTAGTAAGATAGTTCTCTGCCCGCGTGCCGATGGGGTTCTCCAGCAGCGCCACGCAGTGCAGGCCAAGCTTAGCCGCCACGGCGGCGGTCTGGCGGACGTGATTGGACTGGATTGCCCCGGCGGTGATCAGCGTATCCGCGCCCTCCCGCAGCGCGTCGGCGGCGAGGAACTCCAGCTTGCGCAGCTTGTTGCCGCCCAGCGCCATCGGCGTTACGTCGTCGCGTTTGATGTAGATTTCACGACCCAGATAGTCAGAGAAGCGCGGCAGGTACTCCAGCGGCGTCGGTGCGCCAATAAATTCGAGGCGCGGAAAGCGGGTCAGGTTTTGCAAGGACATAGGGCCTCCGGTGGCCGATTTAAGACGTGCGTGGTGTTAATTATGTACCTTTAGCGGCAGAAATAAAAAAGGCGCTTCAATAAGCGCCTTTTTACCGCCGGTGAACGTTACTTGGTCACGTCAGCACCGAACCATTTTTCTGACAGCGCCTTCAGGGTACCGTCTTTTTGCATAGCGGCAATCGCATCGTCAACCGCCTTCAGCAGGTCCTGGTTGTCTTTACGCAGCGCCACGCCCGCTTCCTGCCGGGAGAACGGCTCGCCCGCTACCGCCAGCGTATCCTTGGTCTTTTTCACCAGATCCAGCGCCGCCAGACGATCCACCAGAATGGCGTCAATACGGCCTACGCGCAGATCCTGGTATTTGGTCGGGTCATCATCATAGGTACGAATATCCACGCCCTGTACGTTCTTGCGCAGCCACTCTTCATAATTGGTTCCCAGACCCACGCCGACCTTTTTATCTTTCAGATCGGCAGCGGTTTTGATCCCACTCTCATTGCCCTTCTTCACCAGCGCCTGGATACCGGAGACGGTGTACGGGGTAGAGAAGTCATATTTTTTCTTACGCTCGTCAGAGATCGTCACCTGGTTGATCACCACGTCGATGCGTTTAGAGTCCAGCGAGGCCAGCATCCCGTCCCACTTGGTCGGCTTCAGCGAGGCTTTAACGCCGAGGTGTTTTGCCAGCTCTTCCGCGAACTCAACTTCGAAGCCGGTGAGCTTGCCGTCATCGCCCTGATAGCTGAACGGCGGATAGGTGCCTTCCAGCCCTACCAGCAGCGTGCCGCGATCTTTAACTTTTTTCAGCAGGCCTTCGTCGGCGAAGGATTTCGCGCTCACGCCTGCCATCAGCGCAACAGCCATTACACCCATCAGCGCCTGACGACCCAAAAGTGCTAATTTCATAGTTACCCCGAATATAATAATTGGTTGATAGGCAGTGTAAGGGGCTGAACCACAAGGTACAAACACCCGTACGCTACATATTATTCACTTTTAATATATATCAGAAGTTGCGCCGGAAGCGATTTTCTGACTGGCCATAAAGTGCGCCTGGGCTTTAAATTGCGCGTACTTGCGCAGGGCGATCCGGTAGTTATTGGTGCTGGTCGTGGGTAGCCACGGCTCCAGAACTTCATCCAGAAAACCGTCTTCAAGCTGGTCGGGGGTAATACGGTGGGCGGTAAGGTGATTACCAAGGCGGCGCAGGCGTACGACATACTCACGTACCGTGCCGTGGCTCATTTCGGTTTGCTCAAACAGATACTGTTTAAAGCCAATAATATCAAAAAAGTCGCTCTGCTCTTTGCAATGCAGATCGCCGCAGAAGCGGCACAGGGCAACCCACTCTTTCTGCTCTTGCTCCCAGCCCGCGTCGTCCAGCAGCGTGTCGAGGCGCGAGATAGCAATTTTGTTAACGATTTCGCCCCGGCGCACCAGCGTGATGCGGTCGAGCAGTTTATGGCAATGGGCGCAATGCGTTTGGCTGTGTTTAAAGTCTTTAAGGTAGCGGCTTAATGGCCGTCTTTTTACTTGTAGCACCGTCATGATAACTCCTGGTTGTCAATACGTTGTGCGACATCGTTCAGGCAGCACTCATTGCTGCCTATAACTTACCCAGTTTGGTACGTAAGCGTTTAATGGCCTGGCTATGGAGCTGGCTTACCCGCGACTCTCCCACGTCCAGCACCGCGCCGATCTCTTTGAGATTCAGCTCTTCCTGGTAGTAGAGCGTCAATACCAGCTGCTCACGCTCCGGCAAGGCTTCGATCGCCTCCATCACGCGATGGCGGAGATTGCTCTCCAGCAGCTGATGTAACGGGTTCTCCCGCTGGTGATCGTCAGTCACCAGCTCAATGCTATCGCCATGCTCTTCCCGCCACTCGTCATAGGAGAAGAGTTGGCTATTATTGGTATCGAGCAACATCTGACGATACTCTTCAACAGAAATATCGAGCCGCTGCGCAACTTCGGTTTCCGTTGCGTTACGGCCTAACTCCTGCTCAAGCTGCCCCATCGCCTGCGCCACTTCGCGGGCGTTACGCCGGACACTGCGTGGCACCCAATCGCGGCTGCGCAACTCGTCCAGCATGGCCCCACGAATACGCTGCACTGCGTAAGTGGTAAATGCCGTTCCTTGCAGAGCGTCGTATCGGTCAACTGCATTTAATAACCCGATACCGCCCGCCTGTAGCAGATCGTCCAGTTCCACACTCGCCGGCAAGCGCACCTGCAGGCGCAATGCTTCGTGACGCACTAGCGGTACATAACGTTGCCACAGCGAGTGTTTATCCATTACACCGTCAGCGGTATAGAGTGTATTCACGATAAACAGCCCTGCGTTAAATGAGTTATCGGCATGATTATCCGATTCTGGAGGGGTTTTAATCGGATGAATAGGGATATAAAAAGCGGTTTATTT
>NZ_LR607338.1:2365048-2365826 GCF_902164725.1 Pseudescherichia vulneris
TGTTAAGCCCAAAGGCGAGCAGTAAGGACACCGATCTGGGCGACAGCAGCCTGAGCTCACGGACAATCACTATCACCCAGCCGGGTCAGAAAGATCCCATGACGGTGACGCTGGCCAGCGATAAAACCAGCCTTGCCGATGTGCGCGATGCTATCAACGCCAAACAGGGCAGCGTCACCGCCAGCATCATTAAAGCAGATGATAACAGCTACTACCTGTCGCTGACCTCTCGCGACAGCGGTACGACGAATGCGATGACCATCAGCACTGACGACAGCGAGCTGGCGAAGTACATCAGTTACGACGCCACCGACAGTTCAAAGAGTGCGATGACCCAGCAGGTGGAGGCAAAAGATGCGATTGTTAAAATCAATAACATCACCATCACCCGCAGCAGCAACACCATTACCGATGCGCCAGAAGGCGTAACCCTGTCGCTGACCAAAACCAACGTCGGCAGTCCGGAGACGCTGTCCGTTGTCAAAGACAACGAGCCGATGACGACGGCGATCCAGGCCTACGTTGACGCCTATAACTCGCTGCAGACCACCATCACTAACCAGACCAAATATACGGCGGTGGATCAGGGCAGCACCAGCCAGAGCACCTCGAACGGCGATCTGCTTGGCGACGGCACGCTGCGTAATATCCAGACGCGCCTGCGTTCACAGCTCTCCACCAGCCAGGGAACCGGGGCAATTTCTACTCTGTCGCAGATGGGTATTACCCAGGATCTGAACGGCAAGCTGACAGTCGACAGCACCAAGCTGACCAAAGC
>NZ_LR607338.1:2366422-2371225 GCF_902164725.1 Pseudescherichia vulneris
TGACTATATGACACGGCGTCTTCTCCAGGCCAATCTGCACAATGACCTTGCTGCCATTGATGAGGTCACGAACCTGCTGACCAACATTGCAGATGCCTGGAAGGAGATAGGCCCTAATAATCAAAATGCGCGGGACACCTACTAATGGATGCCGATTTCGGGTTGCTCCAACACTATCAGCAGCTGCTGCTGACCAGCAACATGATGCTTAACCTTGCTAAAGAGGGGCGCTGGGATGAGCTTATCCAACATGAGGTGAGCTATATCACCGCAGTTGAAAAGCTGACTCAGCTGCAGGATACCGCAGATACTGCCCCTGCTATTCAGGGGCGGCTCCGCCCGCTGTTAAAACAGATCCTCGATAACGAAGTTGAGCTTAAAACGCTGCTGCACCAGCGCATGGAAGAACTACGCACCTTAGTTGGGCAAACGTCCCGCCAACAGAACCTGAATTCAACCTATGGACGCCTCTCTGGTAATATCCTTTTCCCAAGCGAGTTGTGAACGCTACTGCCTTCAGGCGGGTGATATTTTTTAACGCCCTCACCCGCTTCGTTTGCTGATTTTCATCCATACTTCAAGTTCCTCACTCTGGAGCATGGTCGATGAAAAACCCCACCTTATTGCAATGCTTTCACTGGTACTATCCGGATGGCGGTAAACTCTGGCCGGAAGTGGCCGAGCGTGCAGCTGGTTTTAATGATATTGGCATTAACATGGTCTGGCTGCCCCCTGCTTATAAAGCGGCGACGGGAGGATACTCGGTCGGGTATGACACCTACGATCTCTTTGACCTGGGCGAGTTTGATCAAAAAGGCACCGTGGCCACCAAGTACGGTGACAAAGCCCAGCTGCTGGCGGCTATCGGTGCGCTGAAAGAGAACGGCATTGCCGTACTGCTCGACGTCGTGGTCAACCATAAGATGGGAGCCGATGAAAAAGAGTCGATCTGTGTTAATCGGGTAAACGAACACGACCGCAATCAGATCGATGATGAAGAGATTGCCTGCGAAGCCTGGACGCGCTACACCTTCCCCGCCCGTAAGGGAAAATATTCTACGTTTGTCTGGGACCACAAGTGTTTTAGCGGTGTCGATCATATCGAAAATCCCGACGAAGATGGCATATTCAAAATTGTTAACGATTACACCGGCGACGGCTGGACCGATCAGGTGGACGAAGAGCTGGGTAACTTCGACTATCTGATGGGTTCCAATATCGACTACCGCAACCGGGCGGTGACGGAGGAGATCAAATACTGGGCGCGTTGGATAATGGAGCAGACCCAGTGCGACGGCTTCCGACTCGACGCCGTGAAGCATATCCCGGCCTGGTTCTATAAGGAGTGGATCAATCACGTGCAGGAGGTGGCCCCGAAGCCGCTGTTCATCGTCGCCGAGTACTGGGCCCATGAAGTCGGCCGCTTGCAGCAGTATATCGATCAGGTAGATGGTAATACGATGCTGTTCGATGCCCCGCTGCAGATGAATTTCCATCAGGCCTCGTTGCAGGGCCGTGACTACGACATGAGCCAGATTTTCACCGGCACGCTGGTAGAAGCCGATCCCTTCCATGCCGTCACCCTGGTCACCAACCACGACACCCAGCCGTTACAGGCGCTGGAAGCACCGGTGGAATCTTGGTTTAAACCGCTGGCCTACGCTCTGATCCTGCTGCGGGAAAACGGCGTCCCGTCGGTATTCTATCCGGATCTGTATGGCGCAAGCTATGACGATACCGGCGGCGATGGCGAAACCTACCACATCGATATGCCGATTATCGAACAGCTCGACCAGCTGATCCTGGCCCGTCAGCGCTTTGCCCACGGCGTCCAGACCCTGTGGTTCGATCACCCGAACTGCATCGCCTTTAGCCGGAGCGGAACCGAAGAGGATCCCGGCTGCGTCGTGGTGCTCTCCAACGGTGACGACGGGGAAAAGACGCTGGAGCTAGGGGAAAACTATGGCAATAAGATGTGGCGCGACTACCTCGGCAACCGCGAGGAGACCGTCAGCACAGATGAAAACGGTACGGGGACCTTTACCTGCAACGGCGGCAGCGTTAGCGTGTGGGTGCTGGAGGACGTGCTGTAACCGAATACGCTGAGTGAGAGACCTCACTCAGCGTTGTTGCTTTACGGCAGCGGCGTAGGCAGCGGGCTTTTCGCCAACACCTCTGCGCACTCGGCGGTGGGGCGATCAACCCGTTTTAACGTCATGCCCGCATACTCCAGCAGGGCACCATCGCGCTCTACCGAGTACACCTCGACCTTCTGCGTCACGTTATAGAAATCATCCCCGCGCAGCGTCAGCTTACCTGGAAGCGCAATCACGCGCTGCCACTGGCGACAGTCCAGCGTATCCCCAGCGGAGGTCACTACCAGGCTGGCTATCGCCTCTGGACTTACCAGTTCACTTTGGGGCCCGGCGGATTGCCAGTACCCGACGAGATCGGCGGGTGCCGGGTGTTTGACCACCTCGTTATAGTTATCAATCTGTGCACAGCCGGTCAACGCCAGCAATGCGCTTAAAATCGCTACTTTTTTCATCCAATGTCCTGCGCGCGAAGAAAAAAATATTCTGGCATTAAAGCGCCACGGCTGTCAGCAATTACCTTCAGCACTTTACTTGATCTGCACCGTATAAATGCCATTTACCGCTGGGCAAATGCGCGTGTGCGTGTAGGATCGCGGTTCCGCTTTACTCCATAAACCTTCTGAGTTCAGAGGCTATTACCATGTCCTGGCAACACGTCAAACAGCGCTGGCTGATTACCTTTTGGGCACCCCTGCCCGCCGTTATCGCCGCCGGCATTCTCTCCACCTACTATTTTGGCATTACCGGCACCTTCTGGGCCGTTACCGGGGAATTTACCCGCTGGGGCGGTCAGCTTTTGCAGCTGATGGGCGTCCATGCAGAAACCTGGGGTTACTACAAGCTGATCCATCTGGAAGGCACGCCGCTGACCCGCATCGACGGCATGATGATCATCGGCATGTTTGGCGGCTGTTTCGCTGCCGCGCTGTGGGCCAATAACGTCAAACTGCGTATGCCCCGCAGCCGTATCCGTATTTTTCAGGCCATTGTCGGCGGCATCATTGCCGGATTCGGCGCACGTCTGGCGATGGGCTGTAACCTGGCCGCTTTTTTCACCGGCATTCCGCAGTTTTCCCTCCACGCCTGGTTCTTTGCCCTGGCCACGGCGGTAGGCAGCTGGTTTGGCGCACGCGTGACCCTGCTGCCGTTTTTCCGCATCCCGGTAAAAATGCAGAAGGTCTCTGCTGCCTCGCCGCTGACGCAGCAGCCTGACCGGGCGTGCCGTCGCTTTCGCCTCGGCATGCTGGTGTTTGTCGGCATGCTGGGATGGGCGCTGCTCACGGCGATGAATCAGCCTAAGCTCGGTCTCGCCATGCTGTTCGGCGTCGGCTTTGGTCTGCTGATTGAGCGGGCGCAGATCTGCTTCACCTCTGCCTTCCGCGACATGTGGATCACCGGCCGCACCCATATGGCGAAGGCCATCATCCTCGGGATGGCGGTGAGCGCCATCGGAATTTTTAGCTACGTTCAGCTGGGCGTCGAAGCCAAAATCATGTGGGCTGGCCCTAACGCCGTCATAGGCGGTCTGCTCTTCGGCTTCGGCATTGTGCTGGCGGGTGGGTGCGAAACCGGCTGGATGTATCGTGCCGTTGAAGGCCAGGTGCACTACTGGTGGGTGGGACTGGGGAATGTTATCGGCTCGACGCTACTGGCCTATTTCTGGGACGATCTGGCCCCATCGCTGGCCACCCGCTGGGATAAGGTCAATCTGCTGAACACCTTCGGGCCGCTCGGAGGTTTACTGGTTACCTACGGTCTGCTGCTGGCCGCCCTGCTGCTCGTCGTGGCCTGGGAGAAACATTTCTTTAAGCGCGCCGCCACGCTGGCGGTTAAGGAAGCAGTATGAAAATTATTGTGCCGGATTATCGTCTGGATATGGTGGGCGAGCCCTGCCCCTACCCTGCCGTCGCCACGCTGGAGGCGATGCCGCAGTTAAAAAAGGGTGAGATTCTGGAGGTGGTGAGCGACTGTCCGCAATCCATTAATAACATTCCGCTGGACGCCCGCAATCACGGCTATACCGTGCTGGATATTCAGCAGGATGGACCGACCATTCGTTATTTGATTCAGAAATAGATGTATACGCCGGGCAGCATTTGCCCGGCGTATGACCGAATTACTGCGGAATACGCAGCACCTGGCCCGGGTAGATTTTTTCCGGGCTTTTCAGCATCGGCTTGTTCGCTTCAAAAATCTTGTTGTACTGGTTAGCGTCGCCGTACACCTGTTTAGAGATGGCGCTCAGCGTGTCACCCGATTTCACGGTATAGAACTGGCTCTCTTTCGCAGCAGTATCCGTCGCGGCAGTGGCCTTAACGTTGTCAGCAACGCTGGCGATACCGGAGATATTACCTACCGCCACCAGAATCTTCTCTTTCGCTTCCTGGCTCAGGCCTTCACCCGTAACGGTAGCCTGACCGTCGGCGACCTGCACGTTCACCTTATCCGCATCCGGGATCCCGGTTTTGCTCAGATGCTCTTGCACCTTTTTCGCCTGCTCTTCCTTGTCGTCATGCCCTGAGACGGCGTCCCACAGCTTTTCGCCTGCTTCTTTTACAAAATTGAAAAGACCCATTTTCAGCTCCTTACCGTTAAGTTAAGACTCTGAAAGTGTAGCAGAGGTTAGGGGAAGCGGCTGACGTAAGCGTGTTTTAAGGAAGTTCTGACTACACCTGCATCGCCATGATATGACTGTGCAATTTTCATA
>NZ_LR607338.1:2371231-2382517 GCF_902164725.1 Pseudescherichia vulneris
AATTTAGATCTGCTACACCTGCATCGCCATGACATCCTGATAGGCGGACACCAGCTTGTTACGCACCTGGATCCCCATCTGTAACGACACGGATGATTTTTGCAGATCGGTCATCACGTCGTTCAGGGCGACGCCCGGCTCACCGAGAGTGAATTTCTCAGCCTGCGTACGCGCGGCGGTCTGCGTATCGCTGATGCGATCCAGCGCGGCGTGCAGCTGGCCCGCGAAGCTAACGGTGGACTCAGCGCCAACGCTCTGGTTTTTCGCCACGCCGGCCGTGGCCTGCAGCTGGCTGATGACGCCTTCAATCCCCTGGATAGACATGATTTAACCCTTACATGATTTGACTGGCGACGAGGTTACCAGTTTGTCAATAAGATGAAGGCGGTAAATAGCGACAAAAAACCAGGTTATTTGACCCATAGAAAATCGCAAATCATCAAATAATGGCAGGGCCATCAACATGGAACTTTTGTCGTGTTTGCCGACCCGGGAGTCCGTTTTGCTTCATTACACGAATAATGCCGTCCACCCTGAGTTACGAGGTGTGCAATGAGTGCGACAGCAACCGCATCACAGAATAAATCTCTCGAATGGATGAACCGCCTGCGCGCGAACCCCAGAATTCCACTGCTTGTCGCCGGTGCCGCCGCCATCGCCATCATCGTTGCGATGGTGCTATGGGCAAAGCAGCCGGACTACCGCGTCCTTTATAGCAACGTCTCCGATCAGGATGGCGGCGCGATAGTGACCCAGCTGACGCAGATGAACATCCCCTACCGCTTCTCTGAAACCGGTGGCGCGATTGAAGTGCCAGCGGACAAGGTGCACGAACTGCGCCTGCGTCTCGCCCAGCTTGGGCTGCCGAAAGGCGGCGCGGTGGGCTTTGAGCTGCTGGACCAGGAGAAGTTTGGTATCAGCCAGTTCAGCGAGCAGGTCAACTACCAGCGTGCGCTGGAGGGTGAACTGGCCCGTACCATCGAAACCCTCGGGCCGGTGAAGTCAGCTCGTGTCCACCTGGCAATGCCGAAGCCATCACTGTTCGTGCGCGAACAGAAATCCCCCTCGGCCTCCGTTACCGTGAACCTCGCACCGGGTCGCGCCATGGACGAAGGCCAGATCAGCGCCGTGGTTCATTTGGTCTCCAGCGCCGTTGCGGGCCTACCGCCGGGTAACGTTACCCTGGTCGACCAGAGCGGTCGCCTGCTGACCCAGTCCAACACCAGCGGTCGCGATCTTAACGACGCCCAGCTGAAGTATGCCGCTGACGTTGAAGGTCGCGTGCAGCGCCGTATCGAGGCGATCCTCTCCCCTATCGTCGGGAATGGCAACGTCCATGCCCAGGTTAACGCCCAGATCGACTTCGATAATAAAGAACAGACCGAAGAGCAGTATCATCCGAACGGCAACCCGTCCGAAGCCGTGATGCGCTCCCGTCAGCTGAACGAAAGCGAGCAGGTGGGCGGCCCTTATCCGGGCGGCGTGCCGGGTGCGCTCTCTAACCAGCCTGCGCCAGCCAATAACGCGCCGATTACCGCGAATGCACCGCAGAACGGCCAGCAGAACCCGAATGCGCAGCAGACAACCTCGACCAGCACGGCAAACAGCGCCGGTCCGCGTAATACGCAGCGCAACGAAACCACCAACTACGAAGTCGATCGCACCATTCGCCATACCAAAATGAACGTCGGTGACGTGCAGCGTCTCTCCGTGGCCGTGGTGGTGAACTATCGCACCCTGACCGATGGCAAACCGCTGCCGTTGACCGCCGACCAGCTGAAGCAGATCGAAGACCTGACCCGTGAAGCGATGGGCTTCTCCCAGCAGCGCGGCGATACCCTCAACGTGGTGAACTCTCAGTTCAACGCCACCGATGAGAGCGCAGGCGAGCTGCCGTTCTGGCAACAGCAGGCCTTTATCGATCAGCTGATGACCGCCGGTCGCTGGCTGCTGGTGCTGATTGTTGCCTGGATCCTGTGGCGCAAAGCCATTCGTCCGCAGCTGGTACGTCGCGAAGAGGAGCGCAAAGCGCTGCTTGAGAATGCGCAGACTCGCCAGATGCCGGAAGAGGAAGCCGTAGAGGTTCGCCTCAGCAAAGACGAGCAGACCCAGCAGCGCCGGGCTAACCAGCGCCTGAGCGCCGAGGTGATGAGCCAGCGTATTCGCGAAATGTCAGATAACGATCCGCGCGTTGTTGCGCTGGTCATCCGCCAGTGGATGAGTGGTGAAGAGCATGAGTAACCTTACCGGAACCGAAAAGAGCGTCATCCTGCTGATGACCATTGGCGAAGACCGCGCGGCGGAGGTGTTCAAGCACCTCTCCCAGCGTGAGGTTCAGCACCTGAGTACCGCCATGGCCGGCGTGCGCCAGATCTCCAATAAGCAGCTGACTGACGTCCTGCAAGAGTTCGAGCAGGAAGCCGAGCAGTTCGCCGCGCTCAATATCAACGCCAACGACTACCTGCGTTCGGTGCTGGTCAAAGCGCTCGGCGAAGAGCGCGCCGCGAGCCTGCTGGAAGATATTCTTGAGACCCGCGATACCTCCAGCGGTATCGAGACCCTCAACTTTATGGAGCCGCAGACCGCAGCCGATCTTATCCGCGACGAGCATCCGCAGATTATCGCCACCATCCTTGTGCACCTTAAGCGCGGCCAGGCGGCGGATATTCTCGCCCTCTTCGATGAGCGTCTGCGTCATGATGTCATGCTGCGTATCGCCACCTTCGGCGGCGTGCAGCCAGCCGCGCTGGCAGAGCTGACGGAGGTGCTGAACAGCCTGCTCGACGGCCAGAACCTCAAGCGCAGCAAAATGGGCGGCGTAAGAACGGCGGCCGAGATCATCAACCTGATGAAGACCCAGCAGGAAGAAGCGGTTATTACCGCCGTGCGCGAATTCGACGGCGAGCTGGCGCAGAAAATTATCGACGAGATGTTCCTGTTCGAAAACCTCTCCGAGGTGGACGATCGCAGCATCCAGCGCCTGCTGCAGGAAGTGGATTCCGAATCCCTGCTTATCGCGCTCAAAGGCTCCGAACAGCCGCTGCGCGAGAAGTTCCTGCGCAATATGTCCCAGCGTGCGGCAGACATTCTGCGCGACGACCTTGCCAACCGTGGTCCGGTGCGTCTCTCTCAGGTGGAGAACGAGCAGAAAGCGATCCTGCTTATCGTTCGTCGTCTGGCAGAAACCGGCGAGATGGTAATTGGCAGCGGCGAGGATACCTATGTCTAACGAGCTGCCGTGGAAAATCTGGACGCCGGAAGATCTGGCGATGCCGGTAAGCGAATTCGTTCCGGCGGTGGCGCACGATAGCGACAGCGACGACGCCCCGCAGGAGAGCGAAGAGGTCGTTTTAACCGACGAGCAGAAGCAACAGCAGCAGCTGGCGCAGCTGCAGATCCAGGCCCACGAGCAGGGATACAGCGCCGGTCTCGCCGAAGGTCGGCAGAACGGCCATAGCAAAGGTTACCAGGAAGGTCTGGCCCAGGGCCTGGAGCAGGGTCTGGCTCAGGCCCAGCAGCAGCAGGCACCGATCCATGCCCGGATGCAGCAGCTGGTGAGCGAGTTCCAGTACACGCTTGATGCGCTGGATAGCGTGATCGCCTCCCGCCTGATGCAGATGGCGCTGGAGGCGGCGCGGCAGGTGATCGGCCAGACGCCGAACGTGGATAACACCGCGCTGATCAAACAGATCCAGCAGCTGCTTCAGCAGGAGCCGCTGTTTAACGGCAAGCCGCAGCTGCGCGTCCACCCGGACGATCTGCCGCGCGTGGAAGAGATGCTGGGCGCGACGCTGAGCCTGCACGGCTGGCGTCTGCGGGGCGATCCGACCCTCCATCCGGGCGGCTGTAAAGTCTCTGCCGACGAGGGCGATCTGGATGCCAGCGTCGCCACCCGCTGGCAGGAACTGTGCCGCCTGGCCGCGCCGGGAGCGATCTGATGACTGCGCGCCTGACCCGCTGGCTGACCACGCTGGACAACTTTGAGAGCAAAATGGCGCAGCTGCCAGCGGTACGCCGCTACGGGCGACTGACCCGCGCCACCGGTCTGGTACTGGAGGCGACTGGCCTGCAGCTGCCGCTGGGGGCCACCTGCGTTATTGAACGCCAGGAGAATGGCGACATCCGGGAAGTTGAGAGTGAAGTGGTGGGCTTTAACGGCCAGCGCCTGTTTCTGATGCCGCTGGAAGAGGTGGAAGGTATTCTGCCCGGCGCACGCGTCTACGCCCGCAGCGCCAGCGGCGATGGCTTGCACAGCGGCAAACAGCTGCCGTTAGGTCCGGCGCTGCTGGGCCGGGTGCTGGACGGCGCGGGCAAGCCGCTGGACGGCCTCCCCTCCCCTGACACCACCGAAACCGGCGCGCTGATCACCCAGCCGTTCAACCCCCTGCAGCGTACTCCCATCGAGCATGTGCTTGATACCGGCGTGCGGGCGATCAACGCCCTGTTAACCGTTGGCCGCGGCCAGCGTATGGGTCTGTTTGCCGGCTCCGGCGTCGGTAAGAGCGTGCTGCTGGGCATGATGGCGCGCTACACCCAGGCCGACGTGATCGTGGTCGGGCTGATTGGCGAGCGTGGCCGTGAAGTAAAAGATTTTATCGAAAACATTCTTGGCGCTGAGGGTCGCGCCCGCTCGGTGGTGATCGCCGCCCCGGCGGACGTCTCGCCGCTGCTGCGTATGCAGGGCGCGGCCTACGCCACGCGCATCGCAGAAGACTTCCGCGATCGCGGCCAGCACGTGCTGCTGATTATGGACTCCCTGACCCGCTACGCCATGGCGCAGCGTGAGATCGCCCTGGCGATTGGCGAGCCCCCGGCAACCAAAGGCTACCCGCCTTCCGTGTTTGCCAAACTGCCCGCGCTGGTGGAGCGCGCCGGTAACGGCATCCACGGCGGCGGTTCCGTTACCGCCTTCTATACCGTGCTGACCGAAGGGGATGACCAGCAGGATCCTATCGCC
Source organism: Pseudescherichia vulneris (assembly GCF_902164725.1). Taxonomy (NCBI): domain Bacteria; kingdom Pseudomonadati; phylum Pseudomonadota; class Gammaproteobacteria; order Enterobacterales; family Enterobacteriaceae; genus Pseudescherichia; species Pseudescherichia vulneris. The sequence continues at coordinate 2,376,189 of NZ_LR607338.1, forward strand.
GACTCCGCCCGCGCCATTCTTGATGGTCACATCGTGCTGTCGCGGCGGCTAGCCGAGGCGGGTCACTATCCGGCTATCGATATTGAAGCCTCTATTAGCCGAGCCATGACCGCGTTAATCAGCGAGCAGCACTACGCCAGGGTCAGACATTTTAAACAGCTGCTCTCCAGCTTCCAGCGCAACCGCGATCTGGTGAGCGTGGGAGCCTACGCCCGGGGCAGCGATCCAATGCTGGATAAAGCCATCGCCCTGTGGCCGCAGCTGGAAGCCTATCTCCAGCAGGGTATTTTTGAACGCGCCGGATGGGAAGAGTCCATCCAGGGCTTAGAGCTTATTTTCCCGACGGTGTAACAGAAGAGTGGGAGGGCGACGATCGTGACGCAGACTAGCGCATTAACGACGCTAAAGGATCTGGCTGAAAAAGCGGTGGATGACGCAGCAATACGCCTCGGCGAGATGCGCCGGGGATGTCAGCAGGCGGAAGAGCAGCTCAAGATGCTGATGGATTATCAGAACGAGTACCGCAATAACCTCAACACGGATATGACCCAGGGCATTGGCAGCCAGCGCTGGCAGAACTACCAGCAGTTTATCTCCACGCTGGAGAAAGCTATCGATCAGCACCGCCAGCAGCTGATGCAGTGGACCACGAAAGTCGAACAGGCGTTGAACGCCTGGCGAGAGAAGAAACAACGTTTGCAGGCGTGGCAAACCCTACAGGATCGGCAGACCAGCGCCGCCCTGCTGGCAGAGAACCGCCTCGATCAGAAAAAAATGGATGAGTTCGCCCAGCGCGCTTCAATGAGGAAACCAGAGTGATCACTTTGCCAAAACTGCTTGTTACCGATGCCGATACCACCAGCGGCCTGCAAACAGGTAAAACGGCGACGGGCGCAGAAGACTTTCTTGCCCTGCTGTCGGGCGTGCTTTCCGGCACCCAGGCGTCAGGTGAGGACGCACCTTTGACGCTTAACGATCTGCGCACCGCAGGCGCGACGCTACAGCAGAGCCTGCTGAAAGGCGGCGCGGATGAGTCCGATACCCGCTCTCCGGCAGTACAGCTTGCCGCCCTGCTCGCCCGTACGCCAGCAGGCGCTGCGGCGGCCGCTGCAACGGCCGCTAAGGCTGACGCGACCGGAGACGCAGCCCAGACCAGCACGCCACTGCAGACTATTTTAGCCAGCCTGACCGGCGGCCTGAAAGGTATAACATCGACAGCAGCTGCGCCACAGACGCAGCCGACCGCGACAACCGCTGACGCAGATGACGACACCCGCAGCGATCTCAGTGAAGAGGAGTTGGCCGGGCTGAGCGCCCTGCTGGCAATGCTGCCGCATCAGCAAACGGCGACGGCCACCGTGCCGAAGAGCGACGCCGCTGCCACCGCCACGCCGGTGACCCCTGCCGCTGGCAGTAGCGCGGATCTCGCCTCTCTCACCCGTGAGCCAACGTTAAGCCCGGCGACGAAAGAGGACGTCGACGGCGAGCGTTTTGCCGCTGCCGTTGACGGCAACGCGCAAACCAGCCAGCTGACCGCCGCCGCGCCATTGAAAAACGCTCCGGAGACCGCCGTGCAGGCAGTCAACACCAGCGTCAGCGTCGCCCCAGCGGTGACCACCGCCGCGCCAGCGCAGGCCAGCGCTCCGGTTGCCGCGCCGGTGATCAGCGCCCCGTTGGGCAGCAGCGAATGGCAGCAGACCATCAGCCAGAATATCACCCTGTTTACCCGGCAGGGCCAGCAGAGCGCCGAGCTACGCCTGCATCCGGAAGATTTAGGTCAGGTGCAGATTAGCCTGAAGATTGACGACAACCAGGCCCAGCTGCAGATGGTTTCCCAGCACAGCCACGTGCGTGCCGCGCTGGAAGCCGCGCTGCCGGTACTGCGCACCCAGCTGGCGGAAAACGGCATTCAGCTTGGTCAGAGCAGCATCAGCAGCGAAAGCTCCGCTGGGCAGCAGCACTCCTCTTCCCAGCAACAGCAGGCCTCCCGATCGGGCCACGGCGGCACGTTTGCCGCTGACGAAGAAGATGCATTGACCGTTCCGGCGAGCCTGCAATCGCGTGCTCGCGGCAACGGCGCGGTAGACATCTTTGCCTAAACGCAAAAGGTAGCATGATTATCCCCGTCTTTTCCGCCCTTTGACGGACGCAGGACACGGGATAATCAGTCTATAAGCAGTACCGAAACAGGAAGCACGTAACAGATGACTGACGCCGCAATTACCAAGAAAAAGAAACGCTCAATCTGGATCCCGCTGTTGGTGTTGATCACGCTCGCCGCGTGCGCCACCGCCGGCTATAGCTACTGGCGCATGCACCAGCAGCCAGGTGAAGAGGTGAAAGCCGAAGCACCGCCGCCGCCCGCACCGGTCTTTTTCGCGCTGGATACCTTTACCGTTAACCTGGGCGAAGCCGATCGCGTCTTCTACATCGGCATTACCCTGCGCCTGAAAGACGAAGGCACGCGTGCACGCCTGAGCGAGTATCTGCCGGAGGTGCGTAGCCGCCTGCTGCTGCTCTTCTCCCGTCAGGATGCCACGCAGCTGGCAACCGACGAAGGCAAGCGCCAGCTGGTCGCCGCCATCAAAGAGACGCTCTCTCCGCCGTTAGTCCCTGGCCAGCCAAAGCAGGAAGTGACTGACGTTCTCTATACAGCTTTCATTTTGCGGTAAAGACATGGGCGATAGCATTCTTTCACAGGCCGAAATTGATGCGCTGCTGAACGGCGACAGCGAACAGAGCGATGCTCCGCAGCCCGGTAAAGGCGGCGAGAGTGATATTCGTCCTTACGATCCCAATACCCAGCGCCGCGTGGTGCGTGAACGCCTGCAGGCGCTGGAGATTATTAATGAACGTTTCGCGCGCCAGTTCCGTATGGGGCTGTTTAACCTGCTGCGCCGCAGCCCGGACATTACCGTGGGGGCGATCCGCATTCAGCCCTACCATGAGTTTGCCCGTAACCTGCCGGTGCCAACCAACCTTAACCTGATCCACCTGAAGCCGCTGCGCGGTACCGGGCTGTTTGTCTTCTCGCCAAGCCTGGTGTTCATTGCCGTAGATAACCTGTTCGGCGGCGATGGCCGTTTCCCAACCAAGGTTGAGGGACGTGAGTTTACCCATACCGAGCAGCGGGTGATCAACCGCATGCTGAAGCTGGCGCTGGAAGGCTACAGCGACGCATGGAAAGCGATCCATCCCCTGGACGTTGAGTATGTGCGTTCGGAGATGCAGGTGAAGTTTACCAACATCACTACCTCGCCGAACGATATCGTCGTCAATACCCCTTTCCATGTGGAGATTGGTAACCTGACCGGCGAGTTTAATATCTGTCTGCCCTTCAGCATGATTGAGCCGCTGCGCGAGACGCTGGTTAACCCGCCGCTGGAGAACTCCCGCAACGAGGATCAGAACTGGCGCGATAACCTGGTTCGTCAGGTGCAGCACTCCGAGCTGGAGCTGATAGCCAATTTCGGCGATGTCCCGCTGCGCCTGTCGCAGATCCTGAAGCTGCAACCCGGCGACGTGCTGCCGATTGAGAAACCCGATCGCATCATCGCCCACGTAGACGGTGTCCCGGTGCTTACCAGCCAGTACGGCACCGTCAACGGCCAGTATGCCCTGCGCGTTGAACACTTGATCAACCCGATTTTGAATTCGCTGAATGAGGAACAGCCCAAATGAGTGATATGAACAATCCGTCCGATGAGAACAGTATGGCAATGGACGATCTGTGGGCTGACGCGTTGAACGAACAAAAAACCACGACCAGCAGCAAAAGCACCACCGACTCGGTGTTTCAGCAGTTTGGCGGCGGTGACGTGAGCGGCACCCTGCAGGATATCGATCTGATTATGGATATCCCGGTCAAGCTGACGGTAGAGCTTGGCCGTACCCGCATGACCATTAAAGAGCTGCTGCGCCTGACCCAGGGGTCGGTGGTGGCGCTGGACGGCCTCGCCGGTGAGCCGTTGGATATCCTGATCAATGGCTATCTGATTGCCCAGGGTGAAGTCGTGGTTGTCGCCGACAAGTACGGCGTGCGTATTACCGATATCATCACGCCGTCCGAGCGTATGCGTCGTCTGAGCCGCTAAGCATGAAAACCCAGGCTACCGTTGTGCAGCCCTCTGCCGTTCATGGTTCACCGCTGGTGCAGGTAAGCGGCGCGCTACTGGGCATTATTGCCCTGATCCTCGCGGCAGCCTGGCTGGCGAAGCGGATGGGTTTTGGCGGTAAAACCGCCAGCGCCCGTGGCCTGAAGGTCAGCGCCAGCACGACCGTTGGCCCGCGCGAGCGGGTAATTATCGTTGACGTCGACAATGCACGGCTAGTACTGGGCGTGACGCCGTCACAAATCAGCCTGCTGCACACGCTTCCTCCGGCACCGCCTGCGAGCGAGGCCCCGAAAGAGAACACCCCGGATTTTCAGGCCGTGTTAAAGAATTTGATCAAGCGTTCCGGGAGATCCTGATGCGCCGTTTGTTACCTCTTGCGCTGGCTGGCCTGGTGCTGGTTGCGCCCAGCGCCTTTGCTCAACTTCCCGGATTAGTCAGCCAACCGCTGGCTAACGGTGGCCAGAGCTGGTCCCTGCCGGTGCAGACCCTGGTGTTTATCACCTCGCTGACCTTCCTGCCAGCGATTCTGCTGATGATGACCAGCTTCACCCGCATCATCATCGTTTTTGGCCTGCTGCGTAACGCGCTGGGTACGCCCTCCGCGCCACCTAACCAGGTGCTGCTCGGCCTCGCCCTGTTCCTGACCTTTTTTATTATGTCGCCGGTGATCGATAAGATTTACACCGAGGCCTATCAGCCGTTCAGTGAAAGCAAGATCTCCATCGACGTGGCGCTGGAGAAAGGCGCGCAGCCGCTGAGAGAGTTTATGATGCGCCAGACACGGGAAGCCGATTTAGCGCTGTTTGCTCGCCTGGCCAACAGCGGTCCGCTGCCAGGTCCGGAGGCGGTGCCGATGCGCATTCTGCTCCCGGCCTACGTCACCAGCGAGCTCAAGACCGCGTTTCAGATTGGCTTTACCATTTTTATTCCGTTCCTCATCATCGACCTGGTGATCGCCAGCGTGCTGATGGCGCTGGGGATGATGATGGTTCCGCCCGCGACTATCGCCCTGCCGTTTAAGCTAATGCTGTTCGTGCTGGTAGACGGCTGGCAGCTGCTGGTCGGCTCGCTGGCGCAGAGCTTTTACAGTTAAGGAGTGCGGAAATGACGCCAGAATCGGTGATGATGATGGGTACGGACGCGATGAAAATCGCGTTGATGGTCGCCGCGCCCCTGCTGCTGGTGGCGCTGGTCACCGGCCTGGTGATCAGTATCCTCCAGGCCGCCACGCAGATTAACGAGATGACGCTGTCGTTTATCCCGAAAATTATCGCCGTTTTCGTTGCTATTATCGTTGCCGGCCCGTGGATGCTTAACCTGCTGCTGGACTATATGCGCACCCTGTTCAGCAATATTCCCTATATTATTGGATAAGTAACCCTTATGGTGTCGGTAACCAGCGATCAGTGGCTCCACTGGCTGAGCCTCTACTTTTGGCCACTGCTGCGCGTGCTGGCGCTGATCTCCACCGCGCCGATCCTCAGCGAGCGTAGCGTGCCCAAACGCGTCAAGCTGGGACTGGGGTTTGTGATTACCATCGTCATTGCGCCTTCCCTGCCCGTCACTAACGTGCCGATCTTTTCCGGGGATTCGCTGTGGCTGGCGCTGCAGCAGATCCTGATTGGCATCGCGCTGGGCTTTACCATGCAGTTCGCCTTTGCCGCCATACGCACCGCCGGAGAGCTGATTGGGCTACAGATGGGCCTCTCCTTTGCCACTTTCTTCGATCCCAGCAGCAACCTGAATATGCCCGTGCTGGCGCGCTTTATGGATATGCTGGCCCTGCTGCTGTTTCTGACCTTTAATGGTCACCTGTGGCTGATTTCGATGCTGGTGGATACCTTCCATACCCTGCCCATCGGCGGCGAGCCGGTGAACAGCAATGCGTTCCTGGCCTTGACCCGTGCGGGCGGACTCATTTTTATCAACGGCTTGATGCTGGCGCTGCCGGTCATTACGCTGCTGCTGACCCTGAACCTCTCCCTGGGGCTGTTGAACCGTATGGCTCCCCAGCTCTCGATCTTTTCAGTAGGTTTTCCCATCACCCTGGGCGTCGGTATTGTCCTGATGGCGGCCCTGATGCCGCTCATTGCCCCTTTCTGTGAGCATCTGTTCAGCGAAATTTTTAATCTGCTGGCGGATATCATCAGCGAATTACCGCAGGCCTCCAGTCCCTAGATTTTGAACGGTCTTTATTGAGGATGATGTAGCCCC
>NZ_LR607338.1:2382617-2391048 GCF_902164725.1 Pseudescherichia vulneris
AAGATCAGAGGATAATCCTAAAAAGGAATTTAACTAATACCCGCCAGGATATACAGGACGCGGTTTATTTGTTTTTATGATTATCACAGATCCAAAAGTTTACTTTACTTTAAGATGTTTCCTGGCAAATTATACCTAACTTTACGGGATAGTGTGTTCGCCTGAAAGTCCTGTCCTGCTCATAGGTTTTCAGAATATTTTCATCCTTTTACTGTTATGAGTAGCTCAGGCAGGTGGTGAATTATCGTTACGCATTGAGTGAGGGTATGCCATGTCAACGATTATTATGGATTTATGCAGCTATACCCGGTTGGGATTAACCGGTTATCTGGCAAGCCGCGGAGTGAAAAAACGAGATATCAAAGACGTATCCAGCGTCGGCGAGCTCGGCTCAGCCTGCGAGGCCTGGCGGCCCGCCGTGGTGTTTATTAATGAAGACTGCTTCATCCACGATCTCGAACAAAGTCAGCATATAAAGCAAATCATTAATCAGCATCCCAAGACGTTGTTTATTGTGTTTATGGCGATAGCAAATATCCATTTTGATGAATACCTGCTGGTGCGCAAAAACTTATTAATTAGTTCTAAATCGATTAAGCCTGAGTCGCTGGATGAGTTCCTCGCCGATTACCTAAATAAAGAAGCGAAGGGGCAGAAAGGGATTAATCTCCCTACACTATCGTTAAGCCGTACTGAATCCAGCATGCTGCGGATGTGGATGTCCGGCCAGGGAACGATTCAAATCTCCGATCAGATGAATATTAAAGCCAAAACGGTATCATCACATAAGGGTAATATTAAAAGGAAAATTAAAACGCATAATAAGCAGGTTATCTACCACGTGGTACGACTGACGGATTATGTCACCAGCGGCATCTTCGTCAATATGCGTTGAGAGGGCAAGCAGGCACTTACCCTCCAGGGCATGAGGGCAGTGATAGCGTTACGCCTGCATCTCTACAAATACCCCGTCCGGATGCCCTTTTTCATTAAAGAACCAGATGCCGAGCGGGTAATCATCAAGCGAAACCAGATACATTGTACCCTCATTAAACTCTTCAATGGCGAGTACGACACCCGGACGTCGCGGTCCCCCGTCCGTTTTAACTGTAACCCGATCGTTTACCTTCATTCTTTTCCTCCTGTCACAATTTTGCCAGTGTAGAACAAAACTCGCGGTCTGACAGCCCTGGCGTAGTGATTACTGCCTTTCTCTACCGTCTATACTGAGGGAAACGGCCTGTGGAGTCACGACGATGAAAACCTGCCATGAGAAAACGTTGAACAATGCTGAAGTTGACGCGCTGCTGGCCGCTATCGATCCCAGCGCCCCTGAGAAGCGCCCCGTCGATCGCGTGCGCAATGGTGAAGAGCAGTCGGTAGCCAACGCCTGGGAGCTAGATATTCACGACGGCAGCGCAGCGGAGCTGGACCGCTAAAAGAAAAAATCCCGGTCTGGGGAGACCGGGATAAAGCTTGCGTTTGCAAGAAGCACTTGAAAATTCGTTACACCAGGAAATCTGATGCGGATATGAATGTATATGCAAATTATTTGCGGTACAAGATAATATTCATCAACCTAATTATTATTTTGTATAACTGTTTTAAGACTAATGTATGAGAAGTCAGACGGCATCGCCTTTGGCGGGCTATTTAAATCAGGTATTGAAAGTGCATGTTTATTAATTTGAGACTTTTCTTACCATCCCGTTGCGCTAGCAAAGGAGCAGACCATGCCCGGCCTTAATGATACGCTGCTGGTATTTACCGATATCGACGGTACGTTACTTGATAGTCATACCCACGAATGGCAGCCAGCCGAGGCGTGGTTAACTCGTCTGCGTCAGCATGAGATACCCGTTGTCCTATGCAGCAGCATGACGGCTGCGGAGATTGTAGCGATCCAGAAAATGGTAGGGTTACAAGGGCAACCGTTTATTGCTGAGAATGGCGCGGTGATCCAGCTTGATACGCGCTGGGAGGCACGTAAAAACGAGCCCCGACTGCTTAATGGTGCCACTCACGATCAGATTATGACCGTTCTGACGCCGCTACGGGAAAATGAGGGGTATAAATTCACGACTTTTAGCGATCTTGAGGTCGCTGCCCTGGTTGAGCTAACCGGTTATACGCCCGCTCAGGCGAGCCTGGCCCGGCTGCATGAAGCCTCTGAGACGCTAATCTGGCGTGATAGCGACCAACGGATGGCAAAATTTGATGCTGACCTGAATCGCTTTGGCCTGCGCCTTGTCCAGGGCGCACGCTACTGGCACGTTATTGACCAGCGCGACGGGAAGGATCAGGCGGTAAATTGGCTGACGCGCCAGTACTGCCAGCATGAGGGCAAGCAGTACACGACCCTGGGTCTTGGTGATGGCCCAAACGATGCGCCCATGCTGGACAACGTCGATTTTGCCATTGTGGTGAAGGGGTTTAACCGCGATGGTGTGACGCTACGCAACGATGATCCCTCTCGGGTCTATCGCACCACTCAGACCGGCCCCGCAGGCTGGCATGAAGGGCTGGATCACGTGTTCGGCACATCCTGAATAGGGTCAACCGCGCAGACGCGGTTGCGCCCAGCCCACTTGGCCAGATAGAGCCGTCTGTCTGCCACCATCTGTAGATATTCAAAGACATAGCTCTCGCTCGGCTCAGCGCTGCTGACGCCCAGCGAGGCGCTAATGCGCACCGTCTGGTTATTGTGGACAAGGATCTCTTTACGGCCGATACGTTCGCGTATCCGCTCCGCAATGCGCTGCGCCTGGAGCAGCGTGCTTCCCGGCAGAACGATGCAGAACTCCTCCCCACCGACGCGCCCGGCCAGATCTTCTCCCTCGATACAGCCCCCAATTAGCCGTGCGGCCTGGGTCAGGACTAAATCTCCCGCCTGGTGACCATAGTGGTCGTTAACGTTTTTGAAGTGATCGAGATCGAGCTGGATCACCGAGAACGGCCTGTGCTGCTGCTGACACAGCTCCGCCAGCGCTTTTGCCCGTTCAAACAGTGCGCCGCGGTTAAGCAGTCGCGTCAGGGGATCGTGCCACGCCTGCCACTGCAACGAGTGCTGCATCGCATACATATTATTTACCATGCGGCGAATGACGATCCAGGAGCTGAGCAGCATCGTGGTAAACAGCAGCCACAGCAGCGCCAGGGCAATGCTGATGGTGCCAAAATCACCCTGCAAGCCTTCGCGTAGGGTATGGATGCGTAGCAGCAGCCCATCAAAGCGGTCGAGTTTCTGCCAGACGACATAGGATGGGCCAAGTCGCAGGCTGCCGCTATTGCTTTGGGTTATTGCCTGCATCAGCGCCTGGCGCTGCGCCGGGGTAAATGCCCGCGGCTGCACGCCCGCAGGCAGCGAGGTGACGACCTGCTCAAGTTGGTTATTGTAGAGCTGGTACTCCCCCTGCTCTTCATCCCTGAGCGCCTCCTCCAGCAGCGTCTTTACCGACGAGAAGGCATAGTCAATTGCCAGCACGCCGTACCAGTGCTGGGCATAGTCCAGCGGCACGCTCACCGTCACTATCGACGCCTGCGGGTCCGTATGGTGCGCCGAGGTAAACCAGCGTACGCCGCGAAAACGGTTAGCATGGTGAGACTGCCCGGTAAACGAGGGCTCTGCCAGCAGGCTCTCATAGCGCGTAACGCTCTCCGCCGACACGGCTGAGGGTTGTGAAGAGAGGAAAAAGCCCGCGCGTGAGACATACCATGCGTGCTTAGGCATCGCCGGTAGCGCTGTGGCAAGACGCATGATATAGCCCACTTCCAGCGCGGCGGTCATCTCATTATGCATCTGTGGATCGTCACGGCTAAGCAGAGGATGGCGAGCAACGAAGTCATCAGAAACGCCGGTAATCGGCAGCGTGCGCCGCTGATCGACGCTGATGCGCCAGAAAGGCTGCTCGCGCTGCTGAGCAAACTCACCCTGCACGTTCCTTAACACCTCTGAGGTCAGCGGCGTCTCCACCGCTGCCCTCATCGCATTACGGAAGAACAGCAACGCGTTAACCCCGATCTCCATCTGTCGATCAAGCGCACTGGAGACTTTGTCGAGGGTATTACGCTGGCTGGCAACGTACGCATCCTCCAGCACCACTACCTCGCGCCAGGTCAGCAACGTTGAGCTGACCAGCACAATCACAAAGCAAAGATTAACGACGCGAGCAGGCACGAAATAGTTGCGCATGCTATTCAGCCGTGACGAGCCTGTGGCAGCGGTAGAGGGTGGCACGACGTCTCCATGGTTTTAGCTGAAGTTATCCAGTCACTACAATCCCTATTATCGGCACGCCGCTGCCAGACTTCATATCGGGCCGGGGCAGATAACTAGTGGGCGGCTCCGCGCAGACGCGAGATGCCCTTCACCAGTCCGACGACAATCAGGCCAATAATAAAACCGAGCACCAGGTTTGCCAGCGTTGGCAACGTCGCGGCGATTACCGCGCCCTGCTCTGCGGCAAAATGCTCGATGGCATGGTGCAAGGGCGCAATGCCGTGAACCACGATGCCGCCCCCCACCAGAAACATTGCCAGCGTACCGACGATCGACAGCACTTTCATTAGCCAGGGGGCAACCACCAGCAATCCTTTACCAACGGTTTTTGCCAGCGCGCCTGGCCGCTCTACCAGCCAGTAGCCCATATCGTCCAGCTTAACGATGATCCCCACCAGACCATAGACGCCCACCGTGACCAGCATGGCGATACCCGACAGCACCAGCACCTGGTTAAGCAGCGGCGCATCGGCCACAATCCCCAGCGTGATGGCGACAATCTCTGCCGACAGGATAAAGTCGGTACGGATCGCCCCTTTCACTTTATCTCGCTCGTACTGCTTGGGATCCTGTTTCGCAATTGCGTTTAGCCGCTCCTGCGCCTGCTGGGGATCCTCTTTATGCTTGCGGGCGTGCAGGCTATGCAGCACCTTCTCTACTCCCTCAAAGCAGAGAAACGCCCCGCCGACCATCAGCAGCGGCGTAATGGCCCAGGGAATGAAGGCGCTGATCAACAGCGCCAGCGGGACCAGGATCACCTTGTTTAGCAAAGAGCCTTTGGCCACGCTCCAGACCACCGGCAGTTCGCGGTTGGCCCGCACGCCGGAAACCTGCTGGGCGTTGAGCGACAGATCGTCACCCAATACGCCCGCGGTCTTTTTAGCCGCCAGCTTGCCCATCAATGAAATGTCGTCGAGCAACGTGGCAATATCATCCAGTAAGGTTAATAAACTACTTCCTGCCAAAATAAACATCCTTCTCTAGCTGCTGATAATAGGATGATTATGGAGCATAAAAGCCCATTGCGTAAATTTATCCTTAACGTCAACAAATCTTTAACATTACAAACACAATTAATTGCTCGCCAGTCTGATTGTTTTGGCGTTTACTCTATGCGTCATTTCAATTTTGTCGTGAGGGAGTATGCGTTTCAGGCAGCTTTTACCGCTTATTGGTGCGCTTTTTGCGCTCTACATTATTTGGGGTTCCACCTACTTTGCGATCCGCATCGGCGTCGAGAGCTGGCCGCCGCTGATGATGGCCGGGGTACGCTTTTTCTCTGCCGGTCTCCTGCTGATCGCCTTTTTGCTCATTACCGGCCACCGTTTGCCCTCCCTGCGCCCGCTGCTTAACGCAGCGCTGATTGGAGTTCTGCTGCTGGCGGTGGGTAACGGCATGGTGACGCTGGCCGAGCATCAAAATGTCCCGTCCGGGATTGCCGCCGTGGTCGTAGCGACCGTTCCGCTCTTTACCCTCTGCTTTAGCCACTTCTTCGGCATCGCTACGCGCAAGCTAGAGTGGTTTGGCATTGCCATCGGCCTGTCGGGCATTGTGCTGCTTAACAGCGGCGGTAACCTGAGCGGTAATCCGTGGGGAGCGGGCATGATCCTCATCGGATCCCTGAGCTGGGCTTTTGGCTCTGTTCTGGGTTCGCGCATCGAGCTGCCCAACGGCATGATGGCCGGGGCGATTGAGATGCTTGCCGCAGGCGTGGTGCTGCTGGCCGCCTCCGGGCTGACCGGCGAGCGGCTCACGGCGATGCCAACGGCCTCTGGACTGCTGGCCGTAAGCTACCTGGCGATTTTTGGTTCGATTATCGCCATCAACGCCTATATGTTCCTGATCCGCAATACTTCGCCTGCGGTTGCTACCAGCTACGCCTACGTTAATCCGGTGGTGGCCGTGCTGCTGGGGACAGGGTTTGCCGGTGAAAGCCTCTCCCCTATTGAGTGGCTGGCGTTGGGGATTATCATTCTGGCGGTGGTGCTGGTCACGCTGGGTAAGTACCTGCTGCCTGCTCGTCCGACGGTTACGCCGTGCGGGGCGGAGAAGTAGCCAAGCCGCAGGCCTGAATGCCCCGGGTGTCGATCTGCGCGGCCGCCCCGCCGCCGCAGATCCACTCTTCAAGCCGCTCGCTAAGGTCCGCATCGCTCAGCTTCGCCCGTCCTCGGATCGCACACTCCCAGACAATCAATACTCGCCAGCCCTCGGCCAGTAGCTGGGCGCAGTCGCGCCGGTCGCGTTCGACGTTTTTACCAATCTTCTCCAGCCAGAACTCAGTGCGCGTGGCCGGGACCTTAAACAGATAGCAGTCATGATGGTGCCAGAAGCAGCCGTGAGTAAAAATAACGCATCGGTAGTCATCGACAACAAAGTCCGGCCTGCCTGGCAGCGCCGCATCCTGGACGCGAAACGTCAGCCCGCACTCGGTTAGCAGCGCGGCAAGCCGTTTCTCAATGGCCGTATCACGCGTGCCGATGGCGCGCATATTTTTGCTACGCGTGGCTTTATCGTGCACGTCTGCCATGTTCTTCCCTCATTGCTGTCTGCCTGGCTCATAATAGGGTAATAATTTTAGCAGTAAGGCCAATAGTGGGCTGATTTTTTTAAGGTACTATGAGATTATTCTCGTCGTTATTAATCCAAGATGTAGTTTAAGTACTACCCTCACTCTTCTCGACACCATTTTGCTCAGCTGACTCTCGCTGAGCTTTTTTTTGCTTTTTTACCAGTCATTTTCCAAATAAATAAAACCACACCAAACATTGAATAAAAATATAACAAAACATCACCAACAGAAATAAAAACAACCGAATCCATTCACCCCACAAATAACAAATGAAAATGAAACGTTTAGCAATAAATAATACCATTTGCTTACATCATTCTTTTAAAAATAAATGAACTTAATCGCTAGTATCAGGACTGCAACTCGGGTATTCCACAACCATTTACATAAACTATAATTTATAGGACATGGATAATGAAAAGAAAAGTATTGGCAATTATTGTCCCGGCATTATTAGCCGCGGGCGCAGCACATGCAGCCGAAATTTATAACCAGAACGGTAACAAGCTCGATCTGTACGGTAAAGTCGACGGGCTACACTACTTCTCTGATGATAGCAACGTTGATGGCGATCAGACCTATGTCCGTATGGGCTTCAAAGGCGAAACCCAGATCTCTGACCAACTGGTAGGTTACGGCCAGTGGGAATATAACGTGCAGGCTAACAACACCGAAACCAGCGGAAACCAGAGCTGGACCCGTTTGGCCTTTGCTGGCCTGAAAGCAGGCGATGCCGGCTCCTTTGACTATGGCCGCAACTACGGCGTGCTGTACGACGTAGAAGCCTGGACCGATATGCTGCCTGAGTTCGGTGGCGACAGCTATTCTAAAGCTGATAACTTTATGACTAACCGCGCCAACGGTGTGGCGACCTACCGCAACGACAATATGTTTGGCCTGGTCGACGGTCTGGCATTTGCCGTGCAGTACCAGGGCAACAACGAAGACGCTGGCAACGGCAACGAAGGTACTGCCAGCCCACGTGATGTTCGCTATGAGAACGGCGACGGCTGGGGTCTGTCCACCACCTATGACATCGGCAGCGGCTTTAGCGTAGGCGCGGCGTACGCTTCATCCGATCGTACTGCGGATCAAACAAATCTGGGCAGTGCAGCCGACAGCCGCTATGCCGGCGGCGATAAAGCAGATGCCTGGACCACCGGTCTGAAGTATGATGCTAACAATGTTTACCTGGCGGCGATGTATTCCGAAACCCGCAATATGACCCCATACGGCAGCACCGATGACGGCGATCTTGGCGGTATTGCCAATAAAACGCAGAACTTTGAAGTCACCGCCCAATATCAGTTCGACTTTGGCCTGCGCCCAGCGGTCTCTTTCCTGATGTCTAAAGGCAAAGATCTTAACTACAACGGCTCTAACACCGACCAAGACCTGGTGAAATATGCTGACGTAGGTGCAACCTACTACTTCAATAAAAACATGTCTACCTATGTAGATTATAAAATCAACCTGCTGGATGACGACGATCAGTTCTATCAAGACGCCGGCATCGCCACCGACGATGTTGTCGCGCTGGGTCTGGTTTATCAGTTCTAAAAACAGTTATAAAAATAAAGCCC
>NZ_LR607338.1:2399657-2400690 GCF_902164725.1 Pseudescherichia vulneris
TGGCCATCGGCATTTTCCTGATGGGGCCAGGAAATGCGTCTATCCCGCTACTCCTGTCGATGATCCGAAAGCATTCCCTGACGGCAGGGCTTAATGCTACACGGCTCAATACGCAAATGCGTTCGGGCGTGTCCATTGTATGGATTGCGGGACCTGCTCTGGCATTTGTCTTCGCCGACAAATTTGGATTCACCTTTAATTTCCTGGCTTCAGCCCTGCTTTCAGCCATGACCTTACTTGCCAGCCAGTTGCTGCTTCCGAAGATTAAAAAAACAGTCGATACAGGCACAGCACAAACAGCTCAAGCCAGTAAAACCCCTATCACAGGTATGATTTGGGCACTGGGAGCAGTAATGATGCTGGCAAATTTGTCGAATAATATGTACCTGACCATTATGCCGCTGTACCTGGTAAAGGAGCTTAATTTACCAACCTCTTTTCCGGGCTTCCTGTTGGGCGCAACCGCGATAATGGAAATTCCCGTTATGCTTGCCGCTGCACATCTGGCAGGGAGAACAGGGAAAGAACCGCTAATTATGATCGGATTTCTCTTTGCTGCCGTCTATTACAGCCTGCTTCAGCTGGCCACTAACATGACCGAACTGATTGTGCTGCAACTTTTCAACGGATTATTCTTTGGTATCTTTGTCGGTCTTGGCATTTCTATTATTCAGGATGCTTTGCCAGAACGCAGCGGTTTTGCATCAGCATTTCACTCCAATGCCATGCGCACAGGCATGATGGCTGGTAACGGGATTGCCGGTCTGATGGCACAACTGGCAAGCTTTAAAATGACTTTGCTTGTTCCACTTTTATCAGTGTGTTGCGCTGCTTTATTGATGCTTTTCGTAAACAGAAGCCACTCTACAAAGAGCGTTCAGTAATGGGCTGACTACTCACATTAATATATGAACACACCACAATGAACCGGCGCTATTGCGCCGTTTTTGCAACTGAGGTGGGCAGCCTATGCGTGACAAAAACAGAACTCTGATCTTCCTGGTTGGTCCTTTTAAAAGGGCAAAATTCTCGC
>NZ_LR607338.1:2401669-2403698 GCF_902164725.1 Pseudescherichia vulneris
CTATAGTCTCGGCTGCCTTACTTCAACAGCAGACGTAATCCCAGAAAGGCCATAACGCCGCCGCTGAGCTTGTCTATTAACTTTCGGTATTTAATATAGGTCAGGCGCGGCCCGTTAGTGGATAATAAACATGCAACGACTGCATACCACAGCACATCAATAACAAATGCCATTAAGGGCAGGATGATGTACATAACAGGCTGGATATTTTTGCTCAGCGCTGCGGAAAAGATACTGGCAAATACCAGAGCAGTATGGGGATTGCTGATTTGCGTAAATACGCCTGTCAAAAAGGCTTTTGAGGCGCTTATCTCCTCTGTAGAGGCAGGATCATTCAACCGATTTGCAGGACGACGAAACATTTTCAACGCCAGCCATAAAAGATAACAGCCGCCGGCAACCTTCAGGCCTGTGTAGAGTGATGGTACCAACGTCAGTAGAGTGTGAAGGCCTGCTAACGCAATGGCAGCAAAGATAAGTGCGCCAAAACCCATACCTGCTGCAACGGATAATGCCGCCCGTCTTGAACTCGACATGGCCGTGCGGGCAACGAGAAGAAAGCTTACGCCCGGGCTCATTGCGCCAAACAGAATAGCGACACCAATAGCCGAAAGCGCAATCAAATCACTTGTCATTCATCTTCTCCATTATTACTCCATGTCAGCCAGTCCGCTCATTGCGCGAATCCGCACACCTTATAGATCGCTCTTATTAACAACATAACATGATAATTCGCTCTTGACACAAAGTAGGCATCAATCTGGACCTGGTAAGTTGCGAACTACAAAAAATCGCCAACGTTGTGTGTTGACGCTCCAGTCTATTATGACGATACTGGTATGACCACTTGGGCGGGGCTCTATTGATGAATATAGTAACGATACCTGTAAAAGAAGGCGGTGTTCTGGCTTCCACGTTGTGGGAGAGAAGCGAAGCTAAAGCGCTGGTGATCATTCATCCTGCCACAGCAGTATCACAGGATTTTTATAAGGGTTTTGCTGAGTATCTCTACGAAATGGGATTCAATGTTCTGACCTACGATTATCGAGGCACAGGGCATTCAACGTCAGGAACACGTCGACATTGTCATGTTTCTATGTCCGACTGGATCGAGCAGGATGTCGGTTGCGTCACTGCCTGGGCGAAGTTACGTTTCCCCCATCTTCTGATGATGGCAGTAGGGCATAGCGTTGGCGGGCATGCCATTCTGCTTTCCACAGCCACACACTCCCTGCATGCGGGGGTTATTGTTGCTTCGCACGCTGGTGTAACAAGCACTATAAAACAAACTGGGGAGAAGCTCAGGGTCTGGTTTTTATTACGCGTTCTCGCACCGGTTCTGTGCCGTATTTTCGGCTATATGCCGGCCAGACGGCTTGGGCTGGGAGAAGATTTGCCGGCTCCGGTAATGGATCAATGGGGGCGCTGGAGCGCAATGCCCAACTACTTTTATGACGATCCAAACTGGGATGCACGTCGGAGGGCCGGGGAGATCACGTTACCTCTTCTGGTATTAGGTTTTGATGATGATCCCTGGGCTAATCCTGAAGCTATTACGCGCCTAATGGAGCCGGTGAAAAACGCTCAAGTTGAACGACGCGAGATACGGCACATGGATTTCGGTAACCAGCCTATCGGGCATATGGGCTTTTTTCGAAGCCGATATCGGGAAACATTATGGCCTGAGGTCGGTAATTGGCTGATGAGGCAGTGCCTACTTGAAATATTTGTCGAGGGGATCGTGATGCCTGTATCTCCTGAAGAAAAAAAGCCAGTAGACGAATCCAAGGGCAGCGCCTAGCCCGGCAAACTGCAGGAAAAGAGTTTTACGAAGGTTAAGAAGATCTGCAAACGAGTATGATCCTTTCCACATGTCAATAATGCTTCCGTTGATGACCAAGTCTGTAAACAGAGCAAGAGCGGGTAGTGCAAGGGCATATGCCGCCATGAGATAAATCAGCGCTCCAACCCTGTATTTGGTATTGATGTGCATGTTGCTCCTTCTTACCCCCCCCCTTGCATAATATAG
>NZ_LR607338.1:2403798-2405055 GCF_902164725.1 Pseudescherichia vulneris
TGCAGGATCCCATTTAGATGTTCTTTTTGAAAAAATCACTATTTCCATTAATTGTGCTTCTGAGTGGCTGCACGCTGGGTGAAAACCTGGCGCATCGGTACACTAGAGAGATACCTGTTCCTGCTCACATCAGAAGTAGCGATGTATGTATTGCTCTACCAATGCAACCCAATGAGACTGTTTTTTCAGCCATTACTTACGATCTGGGAACCCCTCTGGAGCAAGTGATTTTCCCTTCTGATAAGCAACCAAAATCGGGTCTTTTTTGCATTTTGCCAGAAGAGTTTATCTTTAAACCTGGCCACGAGTATCTCACCCAGATTGAAGTGAATACAGGTGCAGGAGGTGAAGATAAAAAAGCTTCCCGGAAAGCCTATGTTTCAACCTTCCGGGTAACTAATACAGGCGGCAGCTTCAATATTGAGCAAACAGTGCGGAAATCAAACCGGCTTACATCGCCCTTCTAACGTAACAGCACTTTACCGACTAAATAGGTCACTGCCTGGCCACCGATATGGACCCGGTCGCCCACGAGCTCACAGCGTAAATCCCCGCCGCGCGCTGAGCACTGGTGCGCCAGCATCTCTGTTTTATTCAGTTTTTCAGCCCAGTAAGGAATGAGCATGCTATGCGTAGATCCTGTGACAGGATCTTCCGCGACGGCTTCGCCGGGGCAGAAGAAACGGCTAACAAAATCGTACTCTCCTTCGCCCGGTGCGGTGATACAGACCATTTTCCCGAGAGGGATCATGGCGTTGATGTCAGGACGTACCGCTTCAACCTGACGCTGATTCTCCAATACCACAAGATAATCACGCGCCACGCGCACCTCTTTGCACGCCGTGATGCCCAGCGTTTCCAGCAGTAAAGGCAGCGGCATGACCGGCTCTGTTTGCCAGGCAGGGAAATCCAGCGTCAGCCAATCATCACTACGCGTTACCGTTAGGGGACCCACAAAGCGGGTAGCAAAATGAATAGTCGTATCCGGGTAATCAAGATGTTCAAAAATGACGTGTGCTGCCGCAAGCGTGGCATGCCCGCACAGGTTAATCTCCCCTTGCGTCGTGAACCAGCGCAGTTCAAAGCCATTATCATTAGTCACGAAGAATGCCGTTTCTGACTGGTTGTGCTGCTTAGACATCTTTAATAATGTCTCATCGGGCAACCATTCCGTGAGCGGGCACACAGCGGCGGCATTACCAGCAAATGTGGTGCTGGCAAAGGCGTCTACCATATAAAAATCAATTTCTTGCATCA
>NZ_LR607338.1:2405936-2426015 GCF_902164725.1 Pseudescherichia vulneris
CATATGACCAGGCGATATTAAGCAGCGCTTCCGCCTTCAGCGTGGGGAGCGCCGTCAGCGTTCTCAGTAGCTCTCGACTCTGCTCATACTTGCCTGTGGCGCGAAGGGCGATAGCATGTTGAATTCTGGGATCCATCGTCGTACACCTTATTGAGCCAACGGTTTGATAAACAGCTCAATATACCCCTTTTGAGAGGCAGCGTGCGGCTTTTATGGCGGGGTTAAAAAGATAGCGGTGCCGGGTGGTATTACCCACCCGGCAGGGGGACTACGCTGTCGCTACGTCTTCCTTAATCTGCTCAAGATAACGATCGTAACGTTGCAGGAACAACACCTTACAATCGTCATCCATATTTCCTGTTATTGCCTCCGTACAGAGATGTCGTCCTTGCGAACGCATCTGGGCAAAACTGAAGGCCAGGAAATCAAAATCCCCAGAAGACACTGCATACTTTTGACTCACTACCTGCATGAATTCCTCCTCTATTGTGGGTAAAGCAAAAAGGAAATATGCATATTTAACTTAAGTATGGTTCAAAAATCGCGGCTCGGTGAGATCTGTGAAACGATTGTTGTAAGCTATCAATAAAAAGAGGGAGGTGCAGGCGCGCACTCCCTCTCTCTTCACGCTTGCTTCTTGCTTACAGCGACTGCAGGAACGCCAGCAGATCGTTGTTCAGCTGATCCTGATGCGTGACGGCAAAGCCATGCGGCGCGTTATCGTACACTTTCAGCTGCGCACCGCGGATGGTTTCCGCTGCGACTTTACCTGTGGTTTCGAACGGCACTACCTGATCGTTGCTGCCGTGGATCACCAGCGTCGGCACATCCACTTTCGCCACGTCCGGGCGGAAATCCGTTTCGGCAAAGGCGGTCACGCAGTCAATGGTGCCTTTAAGCGAGGCGAGCAGGGCGATGTTCAGCGTCTGGGTCAGCACGCCCTCAGAAACGTTCTGCCCGGCGTTAGTGCCGTAGAACGGGGTAGAGAAGTCGCTGATAAACTGCGCCCGGTCTTTACGTAACCCGTCGCGAATACCTTCAAATACGCTCTGATCCACACCCTGCGGGTAGTCGGCGGCTTTGCCGAAAATAGGCGTCACCGCACCCAGCAGCACCAGCGCTTTCACACGCTCGCTACCGTAACGACCGATGTAGCGGGTCACGTCGCCGCCGCCCATCGAGAAACCGACCAGGGTAACGTCACGCAGATCGAGGCTGGTGATCAGGTCGTTGATGTCCGAGGCGAAGGTATCGTAGTTGTAGCCTTCCCACGGCTGATCCGAGCGGCCAAAGCCACGGCGATCGAAGGCGATGACGCGATAGCCACGCTCGGCCAGGAAGTTCAGCTGGCTGTCCCACATGTCGGCATCCAGCGGCCAGCCGTGGCTGAACAGCACCGGCTTACCTGAACCCCAGTCTTTGTAATAAATCTGCGTGCCATCCTGCGTCTTGATTGTGCTCATATCAGATCCTCAGTAGTGATAACGGGTTGTGTTGTTTAGGTAATGGGCGCTATCAGGTAGCGAGCCCTGGGGAGCTCGCTTCCCCGATGAAAAGCATAGACTTTGCTTTGGATCAGCAGATCGTTGGCCGTATGGCGCTCCTGCTGACGCAGGTGCTCGATCCAGGTGCCAACAACAAAGGTCTCAAGAAAAATCCCTGGCCGCTGAATATCTTCATATACCGACCAGCTTAGTGCGCCGCCGCGCTGACGGACCCGGCGCATCTCCTGAATACTCACGACAAAGTCATACACGTCGTCGGCGTCAATTTGATACTCATAAACCACCATGATCGGGCCGCGCTCGTGAGAGACATCCAGCGTCCGGGCGAGGTTGTCCACTTCTCGCAGATCCAGGTTGAGATCGGGGTTCTCATCCAGCCGCCAGCGGAGAACGGTCAGGCTTGCCAGCACCATGCCCACCGTTGCCACGCAGAGCGAGACGGGGAGGGTGAAATGCGACGCCAGCTGGCCCCAGATGGCGCTGCCCACCGTCATGGAGCCGAAAAATACCGTGAGATAGACCGCCAGCGCCCGCGCCTTAACCCATTTTGCCGCGCTGCGCTGTGCGCCCATATTGAGCGTGGAGAGCACCGCTATCCAGGCGAAGCCGGTGATAAACAGAAACGCGTTTAGCAGCCAGAAGTGGCGGACAAAGGCCAGGGCCAGCATCGCGGCGGCATAGCACAGGCTGGTCAGCACCATCAGGCGGTCTGGATTAAGCCGTTTGCGCAGGCCTGGCAGCAGAACCGCGCCGAAAATTGCGCCGATGCCAATACAGGCCAGCATAATGCCGTAGCCGCCAGGGCCGAGCCCCAGCTCGCGTCGCGCCACCAGCGGCAGTAGCGCCCAGGCGGCGCTGCCGAAGAGGAAGAACGCCACGGTGCGCACCAGCACGTTGCGCAGCACCGGCGCGGCATGCACGTAGCGTAAACCTGCCCGCACGGCGGGGAAGAAGTGCTCCGGCGGCAGGCGCTGAATAGAGGGCTCCGCTTTCCAGCGATAGAGCACCCATGCCACGCCCAGTACCGACAGCGCATTCAGCAGGAACACCATCCACGGACCGGCAAACGACAGCACCAGCCCGCCCAGCGCCGGGCCAATCGCGCGGCTGATGTTGATGCCCAGCGAGTTCAGGGCGATAGCCGGAGCTAACTCATTTTTCTCCACCAGATCCGGCACGATAGCCTGAAAAGGCGGCGAGCTCATTGCTGCGCCCGTGCTTAGCAGGAAGGCGGCGATAAGCAGCACCGTCGGCGTTACGTAACCGGCCAGCGACAGCAGGGTCAGGCCCGCCGCCGCGATAAAGACCCACACCTGGGAAAACAGCAGGTACTTGCGGCGGTCAACGATATCCGCCATTACCCCAGAGGGCAGGGCGAAGAGAAACATCGGCAGGCTGCTTGCCGCCTGCACCATCGCGACGGAGAGCGGATCTGCACTCAGCGTCAGCATGGTCCAGTTGACCCCAACATCGTTCATCCATGAACCGATGTTGGACACTACCGTCGCTATCCACAGCATGCGAAAAATAGGATTACGCAGCGGCTGCCAGGACGATGCGGCGGCGGGCTGCGCCGTTACAGCCGCTGCCTGCGCCGTTGCCGCGTGGATATCATTTACCTGCGCCATAACGAAACTCCTGTACGCGGCCCGGGAAGGGTCGCCAGCTGCCCGGCCCGGTGATGGTCAGCGTGGTGAAGACAATCAGCAGCAGCCAACCAAACTGGCCTTCCGCTATGCTCCAGCCGGGATGAACCACCAGCATCGCCACCAGCAGCACGCCGATAATCGGCAGGCAGGCCAGCCGTGTACCGACTCCCAGGATGATGAAGAGCGGGCAAACCACCTCGGCGAAGATAGCCGGTAAGAGGCTGGCCCACGGGCCCAGTCCAAACGGATCCTCGATCCGCGTCAGCTCTTCACTAAAGTGCATCACCTTCGGCAAACCGTGCACGTAGAGCAGCAGCAGGCTACCGGTGAGGCGCAGGAAGAACAGCCCCGCATCAATACGGGGCGAAAAAGCCGATGCGCTTTTCATGGGCATCAGAAGGCGAAGCAGCTGCAGCCGAATGCGCCCCAGAAGGCGTTATCGTCTGAAACTGGAACCGAGGAGCGGCGGGCCACGTCGTGCTGATGGCTGTGTACGCCGCACGGGCCGCTGCAGTGGTGCACGGCAGGCATCAGGCCCACGCGGTTTTGCTGCGGCGGGGCGCTGCGGTAGTGGCCCGGGACGTTGACCACCGGCGACCACTCCGGCAGCACGGGAATCGACGGCGGGGCTTCCGAGGTAAAGGCACCAGCGGCATAGACGATGTTGCCATCCACCACGGTCAGCACGGATTCGATACCCTTGATCTCCTCTTCCGGCACGCGGAAGTAGTCTTTGCTTAGCACCGCCAGATCCGCCAGCTGGCCCGCTTTAATCTGGCCTTTTTTGCCCTGCTCGCTGGAGAACCAGGCGCTGCCCTGGGTCCAGAGCATCAGGGCGGTATCGCGGTCGAGGCGCGCGTTCACGTCATACATCTGCATGCCGCCCACGGTGCGGCCAGAGACTAGCCAGTACAGCGCGGTCCACGGGTTGTAGCTGGCGACGCGGGTGGCATCGGTCCCCAGGCCCACCGGCACGCCGGTTTCCAGCATCTTCGCAACCGGCGGCGTGTGGCGAACCGCTTCCATACCATAGCGCTCGGCGAAGTATTCACCCTGGAAGGCCATCCGGTGCTGCACCGCAATGCCGCCGCCCAGCGCCTTGATGCGGTCGATATTGTGCTGGGTGACGGTTTCGGCGTGGTCAAAGAACCAGTGCAGGCCGTTGAAGGGGATCTCACGGTTCACTCTCTCGAACACATCCAGCATACGGCTGATGGATTCGTTATAGGTGGCGTGCAGGCGGAACGGCCAGCGGTGCTCTACCAGATGACGGACGACGCGCTCCAGCTCATCTTCCATACCCGGCGCGAGATCCGGGCGCGGTTCGAGGAAATCTTCGAAGTCGGCGGCGGAGAAGACCAGCATTTCACCCGCGCCGTTGTGGCGGAAGAAGTCGCTGCCCTGGCCCGGCGTCAGCATGTCAGTCCACTTCTCAAAATCTTCCAGTTCATGGCCGGGACGTTGGGTAAACAGGTTATAGGCGATGCGGATGGTCATCTGCTCTTTAGCGTGCAGCTCGGCGATCACCTCATAATCTTCCGGGTAGTTCTGGAAGCCGCCGCCAGCGTCGATGGCGCTGGTCAGGCCCAGGCGGTTCAGCTCGCGCATAAACTGCCGGGTGGAGTTGACCTGCTGCTCCAGCGGTAGCTTCGGCCCTTTCGCCAGGGTGGCATAGAGGATCATGGCGTTCGGCCGCGCAATCAGCATCCCGGTGGGGTTGCCGTTGCTGTCGCGCTGGATCTCGCCGCCCGGCGGGTTCGGGGTATCTTTGGTGTAGCCCACCACCTTCAGCGCGGCGCGGTTGAGCAGGGCGCGGTCGTAGAGGTGCAGAATAAACACCGGCGTATCCGGCGCGGCGGCGTTGATCTCATCCAGGGTAGGCATCCGACGCTCGGCAAACTGAAACTCCGACCAGCCGCCAACCACGCGCACCCACTGCGGAGAAGGGGTGCGTAGCGCCTGCTCTTTCAGCATCCGCAGCGCGTCCGCCAGCGACGGCACGCCTTCCCAGCGCAGTTCGAGGTTGTAGTTCAGACCGCCGCGGATCAGGTGCAGGTGGGAGTCATTCAGGCCTGGGATCGCGGTGCTGCCTTTCAGGTCGATGACGCGGGTGCCTTCCGCCTGGTGCTGCATCACCTCTGCCGCTGTGCCGACTTCCAGAAACTTGCCGTCGCGAATAGCCACCGCATCGGCGACCGGGTTTTCCCTGTCTACCGTATGAAATTTACCGTTGAGTAAGATGAGTTCTGCCTTGCCGAGCGAGACCATTGGGTTCTCCTGCTGAAGCGTCCGAAGCCTGATGCGCCGGACTATAAAGTGATGGGATTATCTTCAGCAGGGGGATCGGACGTCTAGTTATACGAAGGTATACCTATACGAAGGTATAGTTATACACAGAGATAATAGTTATGCCGGTTCAGGGGTTCTACTATCCGTGTCGATAACAATCAGTTTCAAGAACAATCTGTTCCAACATAAACGACAATGGAAACTCACATGACCAACTCTAAGCTTGAAGTACTGACCCCAGAAAATTGCCAGATGATCTTTATCGATCAGCAGCCGCAGATGGCCTTCGGCGTGCAGTCTATCGATCGTCAGGTACTGAAGAACAACGTGGTTGGCCTGGCAAAAGCGGCTAAGGTCTTCAACATTCCTACCACTATCACCACCGTTGAAACCGAAAGCTTCTCGGGTAACACCTTCCCGGAGCTGCTGGACGTCTTCCCAGAGCACGACATTCTTGAGCGTACCTCCATGAACTCCTGGGATGACCAGAAAGTGCGTGATGCGCTGGCGAAAAACGGCAAGAAGAAGGTAGTGGTGTCGGGTCTGTGGACCGAAGTGTGCAACAACACCTTCGCCCTGTGCGCCATGCTGGAAGGCGGATATGAAATTTATATGGTGGCTGACGCGTCCGGCGGCACCTCTAAAGAAGCCCATGACTTCGCTATGCAGCGCATGATCCAGGCGGGCGTGATCCCGGTAACCTGGCAGCAGGTTCTGCTGGAGTGGCAGCGCGACTGGGCGCACAAAGAGACCTACAACGCCGTGATGGATATCGTGAAAGAGCACTCCGGTGCTTACGGTATGGGCGTTGATTACGCTTACACCATGGTGCACAAAGCCCCGGCGCGTGCCAAAGGTGCGCATCGTACTCTGGCTCCGGTGCCGGCCAACAAATAACGCTGATGCGGGCCGGACGTTTGTCCCGGCCCGTTTTTTTATTCAGTAACGATTGAATGACGGGAGAACTGCCATGAGCGCAGAGCTTATTTCCCTTGGTGCAGGGGTGTTGATTGGTCTGGTTTACGCCCTGCTGAAGGTGCGCTCGCCCGCGCCGCCCGCCATCGCGCTGGTCGGTTTGCTGGGGATGCTGGCAGGTGAACAGCTTGTCAATTTCTTTACCTGGGCAGGCTAAATATGTTGAAATCATACGTTGTTTCGCTGGCGACCGGCCTTTTGGCAGGCGCTATCTATGGCGCATTACAGGTTCATTCGCCTGCACCACCGGTCATTGCCCTGCTGGGACTGTTCGGTATGCTGGTGGGGGAACAGCTTATTCCGGTATGCCGACGTCTTCTAAGCCGTCAGCCGGTCACCCTGGCATGGTTTCGTCATGAATGCGTGCCCAAAATCAGCGGCACTCCACCCCCCGAAGGCAAAAACCTACCGTAGGGAGCGCCACTCACGTTCGCGTGAGCTCAGTCAGAGGATCACGGCATGGCGTTCTCCCCCCGCATTGTCATTGTTGACGATGAACGTTCCGTTCGCAGCGGATTAAGCAATTTACTGCTGTCGGAGGGCTACGATACCTGCACCTTCGAATCCGCAGAAGCGTTTCTCAGTGACGATTCGGCGTTGGCAAGCGCCGATCTGCTGATCCTCGACGTTAAGCTAAAGGGGATGAGCGGCCTGGAGCTGTATACCTCCGTCGTATCGCAACCCAATCCGCCGCCGGTTATTTTTATCTCCGGACACGAAGAGAAAAACAGCCAGTGGACGATTACGGGCGCGGAGGCCGTCTCGCTTTTACGTAAGCCGATCAATATTGATACGCTGCTGGAACATATCCGCCGTGAACTCTCTTTACGCGAGGAGCGCTGATGAGCGAGAAACTCTCTGCCGCTGGCAAGCTGATGAATGGGGACGTATTTACCTTAACCGATGACATTATCTTCACGCCGCTGTCTCAGGACGGCTGCATCGCCTGGACCCTGTGTCATCCGCTGCACTCGGGCGAGAGCTTTATACTGGCCAGCGCCGCCAGCGATGATGCAGAGTTTCAGGCAACCCGGCTGCTCAAAAATGAATTTGCCTTGCGTACGCAGCTCTCCGGTATGTGGGCGATACGACCTATCAGCTCCACCAGCCACCACGGCCGCTATGCCCTGGTCTATGCGCCGTTTCCCTTCCGCACCCTGGCGCAATCCACCCGCCTACGGGTAGGCAATATCGCCGATTTCCTGGCGATGGCGCTAGGGCTGTGTACACCGCTGCGGCAGATGCATGCCCAGGGGCTGGTGCACAGCGATATCAAACCCGGCAACTTTTTTATCGATCCCGGCGGCGCGTACCGGCTGGCCGGATTCGGCTTGACCACCGGCTCGCCAGAGATCGCCAGCCCGGCGAGCCTGACGGTGCCCGGCGGGACGCTGGCCTATATGTCGCCGGAGCACACCGCGCGCACCCGCGATAGCGTCGACAGCCGCAGCGATCTCTACAGCCTGGGCATCGTGCTGTATGAACTGCTGACCGGCACGCTGCCCTTTGAGCCCAGCGAAGGCGGTCAGGCGGGGTGGGCGCATCACCATATTGCTTCCGTGCCCCGGCCGCTGCACGAGGTGCGGTCCTCGGTGCCCGGCATGCTCTCGGCGATCGTTCTGCGCCTGCTGGAAAAATCCCCGGCGAACCGATACCAGACGGTAGAGGGCCTGATCGCCGACCTGCGTCGCTGTCAGGCGAACCTGGCAGAAAACGGGGATATCACGCCCTTTACGCCAGGCTTGCAGGACCGTCTGCCCGCCCGCTTTTTGCCGGACAATCTCTACCTCGCCCATCCCCAGCAGCAGCAGTTGCTGGCGGCGTTTGACCGGGTCACAGAGAGCGGCACGCATTCGCTGGTGGTCATTAGCGGCCCGCTTGGCAGCGGCAAGTCGTCGCTCATCGCCTCGGCGCTGAAAACGCTCCAGCATCGGCGGGTGCTGCTGGCGGTCAGTAAAGCCGATCAGTATTCGGCGGTCGTGCCCTATACCGTTATCGCCTCGGCCTTTCGCTCGTTAACGCTCTATCTGCTGGGGCTGGGGGCAGAAGACGTTGCACACTGGAAGCGGCGGCTGACCCGCGCGCTTGGCAGCTATGCCGTTCTGGCCGTCAAGCTGGTGCCAGAGCTGGGCCTGCTGCTGGACAACCGCTCTCTCACCGTGGGCGATCTCGACTCCACCGACGCCAGGGCGCGTTTCAATCAGATGGCATCCCGGCTGGTGGAGGCCTTCGCCACGCCGGACTGTCCGCTGGTATTATTAATTGACGATATTCACTGGATAGACCAGGCCAGCCTGCAATTGCTGGAATACCTGACCCACGCCAGCGGCGCGCTGCCGCTGCTTATGGTGGTTGCCCACTCCGATACCGACGCGTTTCCCGACGGTAGTGCGCAAACGCTGCTAAAAAACCTGCGCGCCGACGCCCGTCATCTTGTCGATATCCGGCCAGCGCCGCTGAACGTAAAGGCGGTCGCGCGCTGGCTGGCGGACATTTTTCAGGCCCGGGCGTCTGGCTTACACGAGCTGGCGGCGCTTATTCATGAAAAAACCGACGGCAATCCGCTGTTTACCCATGAGTTTTTTCAGCGCATCGTCAAAGACGGGCTGATTACCCATAACAAAAAGCAGGGCAAGTGGTATTACGATCTGCCCGCTATCCGGGCGCGAAACTACACTGAAAACGTGGCAAGCCTGGTGCTGCTGCAGCTGGCGGATATGCCTCTCCAGGCGCGCAGGCTGCTCGGCTGCCTCGCCTGCGTCGGCGGAACAGGCAAGCCCGCGCTGCTGAGCCAGATGCAGGCGATTACTCCTGAGCATCTACATGAGCAGCTGCAACCGGCGGTTTCAGCCAGGCTGATTAGCCTTGCCGGTGATGAATATACCTTTACGCACGATCGCGTACACAAGGCGGCGCGGGCGCTGCTTAACGCTGACGAGATCGGCCAGCTTAATCTCTCTGCCGCGCGCCTGTTCACTGAGGCAGCGCGCCAGAGCGACGACAGCGATCGGCTGTTTTTGGCGGTTCACCATATCACCTCAGCGCTTAACGACATTCGCTTCTCGCCGGAGCGCGACAGCTACCGTGCGGTCTGTCATCTTGCCGCTCAGCGGGCGAAAAGCACCGGTGATTACGCCTCAGCCGTGCGCTATCTGCGCACTGCAAAGCGGCTACATGAGGATGCGCTGCACGCCGAGCCGGATGAAGCTTTCCAGCTTGATTTCGACGAGGCCGAGTGTGAGTTTCTGCAAGGTAATCTCCCCTCTGCGTTGGCGCTGTGCCAGCGGCTGATGCATGCCCCGCGTCCGCATCAGAAAGCGGTAGCCTCCTGCATGATGGCGGAAATTTATATGCGCCAGTCCAATATGCCGCTGGCGCTGGAGACGGCCCTGTCCGGCCTGGCCGCCTTTGATATTGATCTTAGCCGCCACCCGAACGTGCGTGACTGCGACGAGGCATGGCGCTCGGTAGAGTCCCGAATTAGCGGCGATCCGGTCGCGGCTTTCCAGACCCTTGCCGTAACGCAAGACGGGGAGGCGGAAACCATCATGAGCCTGATGCTCAGCGCCAGCATGTTCGCCGCCTTTGCCTGTCCGCGGCTGCACTTTTTACTGCTCTGCAAAATCATCCATATGACGCTGGACCGAGGATTATGTGGTGCCTCAACGGCAGCGTTTGCCTGGTATGGCGTGCTGATTGGTCGCCGCTACAACGAATATCAGTCCGGGTTTATCTGGAGCCAGCTTGCCCATGAGCTGGTGATGCAGCACGGCTTTAACAATTTCAAAGGGCGGACGCTGCTGGCGGTGGATCTTGCCACCTCATGGGTGAAGCCAATCGGATCGGCCATCGAGAGCGCAAAAACCTGCTTTACGGCCTCGGTTGACCACGGCGATCTCACCGCCGCCTGTTTTATCATTCGCCATCAGACCATGAATTTCCTCACCCGGGGCGATCACCTGGACGGCGTGCTGACCACCATCGAGCGTGGCCTGGGCTTTATTCGCAAACTGCGCTTCCCGGACGTGGAGATCCTGCTCCTGCTGCAGCGGCTGTATGTGAATCACCTGCGTCATGCCTCGGGAAATTTTACCGGCGCGGAGGTGATCCCGGCATCGCTGATTGCCGATGAAACCGCGCGCGGTCATCAGCACATCCCCCTGACGCTGTTCTGGTTCTGGCTCTATCGCGGCATGGCGCACTTTATGGCGGGGGAGTACGCCGAAGCGTCCCACTGCCTGGAGAACGCTGCGCCAATGGTCGACAGCGTGCCGGGGTATATCCATCTGCTCGACTACCACTTCTACAGCGCGCTTTCCCTGACACTTTCTCTGACGCCGGAGACCGCGACCGCCGCGCAGCGGGACGCGGTAAAAGGCCACCACGATCGGATCGCCCTGTGGGCGCGGCATAATCCGGCGACCTTTGCCGATAAAGAGGCGCTGGTCGGTGCAGAGCTGGCGCGCCTGGAGCAGAAGAGTGATATCGCCATCGCCCAGTATGAGAGGGCGATTAAGCTCTCGGGCGACGCGGAGTTTCATCACATCCACGGTCTGGCCTGTGAGTTAGCGGGCGGCTTTGCTAAAGCGGCAGGTTTTCAGGTAGCCTCCGAGGCCTATTTCCGCGGGGCATTTTCTGCGTGGCGGCGGTGGGGCGCGATGGCGAAACTGCGCCAGCTGGAGCGACATTATCCGCACCTCTCGCCATCAGCACAGAGCACGCCCTACGACACTATCGCCTTTGCGCAGAATGAGGTCGTACACGATCTGGAAAGCATGCTCAGAGCGGTGCGGGCGATGACGGAGGAGATCGACCTCGACCGGCTGATGCAGACGCTGATGACCCTGCTGCTTGAGCGGGCAGGTGCTCAGCGCGGCCTGCTGGTTCGCATTCTTGATAACAACGTGCTGGAAACCCAGGCCTGCGCGGAGACCTCCTCGGACGGCGTGAAGGTGCGGCGGGTTAAAGAGCGGCCCTCTGCAACCGATATGCCGCTGTCGATTCTCTCGGCGGTGATGCGCACCGGTCAGGAGATCCGCACCGGCAAGCCGGGGAGCTTCAGCCCCTTCAGCCAGGATGCCTATCTGGTGACGTCCGGCGCGGCGGTGATGTGCGTCCCGATGTACAAGCAGGCCAAAATGGTTGGCGTGCTCTATCTGGAAAACCGCGTCATGCCGGAGATCTTCACCGCCGAGCATTCGCGCATCGTCAGGATGCTGGCGTCGCAGGCGGCGGTATCGCTGGAAACGGCGCGCCTGTACGCCGAGCTGCTGGAGGAGAACGTCCAGCGGCGGCGGGTCGAGAAAGAGCTGCGCGCCAGCCAGACCTCTTTAATGCTCGGGGAGCGCATCAGCAACACCGGCACCTGGCGCTGGGATATCGACCAGGATCTGATGTTTGTCTCTGATGAATACGCCCGTATCCTCGGCCTGCCGGACCGGCAGCGCACGATCTCGATGGCGGATTTCCTGATGCTGGTGCATCCGGAGGATTATCAGCGCATCAGCCGGCTGGTGACCGATAGCGTGCGCAACGGCGTTTCGATGCGCGCCGAGTTCCGCGTGTTCCGCCCGGACGGGGAGTGCCGCTACATTCTGGGGGTAGGTAATCCGGTAGGAGATGAGCCCAGCGTCGCGGAGTATTTCGGCGTTATCACCGATATCACCGCCCGCCGCCAGTCGGAGGACGCCGTACGTGTGGCGCAGGCCGATCTCGCCCGCGTCTCCCGGGCGACCACGGTCGGGCAGCTAACGGCCTCTATCGCCCATGAGATCAACCAGCCGCTGATGTCGATTGTGGCCAATGCGGGCGCGAGCCTTCGCTGGCTCAGCCGGGAGCCGGCCATGCTCAGCCATGCGCGCACCAGCCTGGAAGAGATCATCAGCGAGGGCGAGCGCGCCGGGAATATCATTCGCGGTTTACAGGCGCTGACGCGCAACCAGACGGCAAGCCGCTCGCGGGTGAACCTGCACCATCTGGTCTACCACATTGTGGCGCTCTCACGCAGCGAGCTGGAGCGGCAGCAGATTGCGCTTCATTACCAGCTTAAGGCGCAGGACGCCTTTATCTATGGCGACAGCGTGCAAATCCAGCAGGTGCTGCTGAACCTTATCGTCAACGCCATTGATGCCATGGCGGGCATAGATGACCGTCCGCTCACCCTTACCGTCAGCTCGCTGAACCCGCAGCCGGGCACTATTCGTCTGGATATTACCGATACCGGGATTGGCCTCAGCCCCGAGGTGCAGGCGCGGCTGTTTGATTCGTTCTATACCACCAAAGAGCAGGGGATGGGGATGGGGCTGAGCATTAGCCACTCTATCATTGAGCGTCATGCGGGACGGCTGCAGGCCGCCCCAGGTGAGCGCCACGGCAGCCGATTCTGGTTTACCCTGCCGGTGCATGACCAGCAGAGCGAGCAGGGAGAATAGCCCTTAGGAGGCGGGAGCGAGCTGCGTTAAACGGTTACGCAGTTCGCCATGCGCCGTGGCCACCTCAGTGGACGCCTGAAGCGCATCGAGGTATTTTTGGCGAAACTCACCGCTGTTTTCTGCGCTCAGCAGGCTGACGAGCGTTTTACGCACGTTCTCCACCGCCGCGCCGTCTACCGGTTGCTCTTTGTCGTCCAGCCGCTCGTCAATGTCTACCAGCACCTCGGAGATCTGCCGCAGCCAGGCAAACTGCGGGTGGCTGGTCAGCAGCTGTAAATGCTCAAACGCGTTGCCGGGATCGCCAAAACGTTTGGTTTCGAGATCGACCAGCGTTTTATGCAGTTTTCTCAGCGTGGATGAAAGGGACTTAAGCTGTGAGCGGGGCTCAGTAGCGGGTTGGCTGGTCATCGGTTTCTCCGGGGCTTCAAGGTTAACAACAGGCCGCAGCACGATGGCTAGCGGCTTTGCGATTTCACTATATTAAGACGCTCCGCGCAGCGGACCAGATCCGCCAGCGAGCGCACTTCCATCTTTTCCATGACCCGCTTCTTATGCACCTTGGCGGTAATTTCACTCACGCCCATGGCGGTGGCGATCTGCTTGTTCAGCAGGCCGCCGATGGCCAGTTGAAACACCTCTTTCTCGCGCGGGGTCAGCGACTCGTAGCGGCTGGTGAGCGTCTGTATCTCCTGCGACGCGCCCATATTTTTCTCCGCCAGCGCCAGCGCGTCCGCCACGGCCTTGAGCAGCAGCCCTGGCACCGCAGGCTTGGTCATAAACTCATAGGCCCCGGCCTTCATCGCCTTAACCGATAGCGGAATGGTGCCAAACCCGGTGAGAAAGATCACGGGAATGAGGTAGCCGAGCTTGGTCAGCGATTCGGCCACGTCAAAACCGTCGGCGTCCGGCATGTTCATATCGAGGATAAGGCAGCCGGGCTCTGGCCTGAACGCATGAGAAAGAAAGGCTTTCGCTGAAGGAAAGTCAGCAACCCGATAATCCTCTGCCATTAACAACCTGACCAGAGATTGCCTTACCGAATTATCATCATCTACTACATAAACAATAGGATCCATGAGTAGTCCTTGCCATCAACGGGTATGTATGCGTCTGAATCGGTTATTAAGAAAGCATATAACCATTTTGTTGTCTTATATAACAGATACATACACTACGTGTTTACCAAATAATAACCGGATAGTAACACAATAATTCTCATTATCATCTTGAAAATACGAAGATCGGGTGGCGTCAGGTAAGATATTGACAACTAAAGAGTAATAATTGAGCAGCGGTAAAAAAAGAGGCGTAATGATCAGGTTACAGTGGCTGACAGCGGGCAGGCAAATTATGATACAAAGTACCACTCTTCCTTTGAACCCTGACGCTACGCATGGCTTATACGATTGATATTATCTCCTGCATC
Organism: Pseudescherichia vulneris; assembly: GCF_902164725.1. Lineage (NCBI taxonomy): Bacteria > Pseudomonadati > Pseudomonadota > Gammaproteobacteria > Enterobacterales > Enterobacteriaceae > Pseudescherichia > Pseudescherichia vulneris. The sequence continues at coordinate 2,420,212 of NZ_LR607338.1, forward strand.
ACCGACCGCTTTATGGAGCTGACCGCCACCGAAAAGCGCATCGCCCAGTTCATCCTTGATGATGTCGCGACGGCGGCGGACCTGCCGATTGCTGAGCTGGCGCGTTTGACCCACACCAGCCAGGCCTCCGTCACCCGCTTTGCGCGGGCGTTGGGCTGCAAAGACGTGCGTGAATTGAAAATGAAGCTGGCGCAGTCTCTGGCGGTAGGGCAGCGCTTTATCCTCGACGTGCCGGATCTCGAAGGCGTGCAGGGGATTTACGAGTCAATCATCAGCGTGCTGGAGACCAATCGCCGGGCGCTCAACGGCGAGGCGCTGAACAAGGCGGTTAGCTGGCTCAGCCAGGCGCGGCAAATTCTCACCATCGGTATGGGTGGGGGATCCACCATCTGCGCCCAGGAGCTGCAATACCGCTTCTTCCGCCTTGGCCTGCCGGTGGTCAGTCAGAGCGACGGTCTGCTGGTGCGGATGATGTGTTCCGCCGTCGCCCCACAGGACGTGGTGCTGGTGCTGTCGCTGGGCGGCTATACCCCGGAGATGATTGAGAGTGCGGCGATTGCCAGGCAGTACGGTGCGAAAGTGATCGCCATTACGCCGCTGGAGACGCCGCTAGCGGAGCAGGCCGATCTGGTGCTGCCCCTGCTGGTGCGGGAAAACGACTACATCTTTAAGCCCAGCACCTCCCGCTACGCCATGCTGGCGATGGTGGACGTGCTGGCGACCGAACTGGCGATGGCGAACAAGGCGCAGACCAAAGATCGGCTGCGCCGCATCAAGCTGGCGCTGGACAGCCACCGCGGCGGCGTGGACCGTCAGCCGCTGGGGGATTGATCCACGCCAGCCAGCGTGCTCCGCTAGCCCTCCGACGGTTTACGTTTGCCGATCGGCAGCGGCGGCGCGTCCGGCTGGCTCTCGCGTTCACGGGTGATCAGCGCCAGCGCCTCTTCCCGGCTGAGCGCGTTGGCAGGCGTGACCAGCGTCACCACCACCGCACAACCCAGGCTGGTCAGCACCGACGGTACGCAGGGATTGCCCCAGAAGGCCAGCCAGTCGCTGTCCATCAATACGGCGACGGAGGCACCTGCACCACCCGCCAGCGCGGCCAGTGCTCCCTGCCAGTTAAAGCGGTGCCAGAAGCGACCCAGAATCGAGCAGATAAACATGCCGGACATAATCATCGAGATCATTTTGGTGATATAGCTGATGATGTCGTTAGAGGTCAGGGCGAACAGCAGGGCAAGGGCAATCACCAGCACCAGGAAGATGCGCGACAGGCGAATGGCTTTCTCCGGCGCAGGCATATGCCCGGTCACCAGGGTGTAGAGATCGCGCAGGATGATCGATACCCCGGCGATGGCATCCGAGCTGCCAGAGGACATATTGGCGGACATCCCCGCAATCAGCACCGCCATCGCCAGCACCGGCGGCAGGACCTGGGTCGCGAACAGGAAGGCGAAGCCGCTGTTGTCCAGCTGGGAGTTCATCGTCCAGACCGCCATCCCAATAATCGCGGGCAGGAAGGAGAAGAGCAGATACAGCAGGCCGGTGATGGTAAACGACTGGCGCACCGACGACACCGTTTTTGCCGAATAGATGCGCTGACGGTAAGAGGGGGTTGCCAGCACGCCGACGCCGATCACCATCGCCAGCGAGAAGGCGGGCAGGACGCCAAGCTTATCCACCGCAAACAGGCTCTGGGCGGCAGGGTCGACGGCATGCTTGATATTCTCCCAGCCGCCGACGTGGTTAACCGCCATCACGGCCATTAAAATAAAGCCGACAAACAGGATGATCGATTGAATGGTATCGATCCACACCACGGCAGAATAACCCCCAATACCGACATACACCACAAACGCCAAGGCAATAATAATTTTGGCGACGTTAATATCTATTCCGCTGGCCCAGGCAAGGTATAAACCGCCACCCAAAATATGCGCCCCCAGCCAACCAATAGAGGCAATAAATATCAGCACGGCAACGACGTTTTTAACAATTTTGCTGCCGCCGGTGTAATAAGAGATCTCTTCGCTCATGGTCATAAAGCGTAATTTACGCACCGGGGCAAACAGCCAGGCGACCAGTAAGATGCCCACCGCGCCGCCGAGGCCATACAGCATCCCGGCCCAGCCGTTGGTATAGCCAAAGCCCACTGCGCCGACGCTTGAGCCGGTGCCGACCATGGTGCCGACCGTCGATCCCAGGGTTAATATCATCGGCAACGAGCGGCCGCCCAGCAGAAAGTCATCGCCATTTTTTTGATGCCGCGAAACGTACCAGCCGAGCGTAATCATGGCGCAGGCATAGAGGGTGAACCAGACCAGAAAAGAGATATTATTCATTGCTCACGTCCAGATATCGTTAATCTATTTCGTCTGCGCGAAATGGATGAGTTAACAGGACCGGCCACCTGAAAAAAGGCGCAGGGGATCCGAGAGTACAGGCAAAATAAATTTTGCCAGGGTACCGCGATAGCTTTTTTATAAATTTGCGATCTCCCTTGCGCGCAAGGGAGAGGAGATTATTTGATGCGAGCGGCGTTGTAGCAGGTCACATCGACTTCAACTTTGCAATCCACGACCAGGTCCGCGACGCAGCAGATGCGGGCAGGAGGATGGTCGCCAAAAAACGCCCGGAAGACCTTGTTGAATGACTGGAAGTAGCGGGCGTCGGTGAGGATCACCTTCACGTGTACCACATCCGCCAGGCTATAGCCCGCTTCGGTCATGATATCCACGCAGTTCTGGATCGCCAGCCGGGACTGATCGACAATGCCGCCTTCCACCACTTCGCCATTTTTCATGGGGGTCTGGCCGGAGACGTACAGCCAGCCGCCTGCCTCCACCGCCCTGGCAAATGGCAGGTGCTGTCCGCCGGTACCGGTACCGCCCTCGGTGCCATAACGTTTAATGCTCATCGTTGCTCCTTATTCTGTGGTCTGCCGACGCAGGAAACGTCCTGCGCGTCCTGTAATGCGTTTATTGTGGTCGTAGCTCATCACCCCGTTCACCATCACGGCGTCAATGCCGTCTGCGGGCCGTTTGGGATCCGAGAAGCTGGCGACGTCGCGCACCGTCTGCGGATCAAAAAGTACCAGGTCCGCATAGTAGCCGGTTTTGATCAGGCCCCGCTGCGGCAGCTGGAAACGCGCCGCCGACATGCCCGTCATCTTGTGCACCGCCATCGTCAATGGGAAAAGCTTCTCGTCGCGACAGTAATGGCCCAGCACGCGCGGGAATGCGCCCCACAGGCGTGGGTGCGGCATCGGGTCGTTCGGCAGCCCGTCGGAACCGATCATCGTCACCGGATAGCGCAGCACCCGGCGCACGTCCTGCTCGTCCATGTTGTAGTAAATGGCCCCGGCGGGCATTAGCTGCTCCGCCGCGCTGTGCAGAGACACCTGCCAGCCGTCCGCTATCTGCTGTAGCGTTTTGCCCGCCTGCGCCGGGTGCGGCTCAGACCAGGTAATGACGATGTCAAACTCGTTGGTCACCTGCTTGAGATCCAGCGTCGAAGAGCTGGCGGAGTAGGGGTAGCAATCGCAGGCGATCTCCTGGTGCTGACGCATCTTGTCGAAAAATGCCAACGTCTCCCGCGTGCGACCCCAATTTTTCGCGCCGGCGCACTTATGGTGTGACACCACCACCGGCACCTTGCCGTGGCGGCCAATCCGGAACGCTTCGTCGAGCGCCTCCAGGATCGGTTCAAACTCAGAGCGCAGGTGCGTGGTATAGATACTTTTTTCCGCCGCCAGCTCTTCCGCCAGGGCCATCACTTCGTCGGTAGATGACTGAAACGCCGTGGCGTAGGCCAGCCCGGAGCTCATGCCTAGCGCCCCCTGCTGCAGCGCCGCACGTAGCTGCTCACGCATGGCGGCGATCTCCTCTGCGGTTGCCGCCCGGAACAGATCGTCCATATGGTTATTGCGCAGGGTCGTATGGCCAATCAGCGTCCCGACGTTGATGGCGGGCCGCGCGGCTTCCAGCGCGTGGGCGTAAGCATCTACCGTCGGGTAGATAAAGTGTTCTTTCTCACCCAGCAGGTTCATCGGGTCCGGTACGTCGCTGCGGATCGTGGCGGTGGCGGCGCTGATGCCGCAGTTGCCGACAATGACAGTGGTGATCCCCTGGCTGATTTTCGGCAGGTAATCGGGCATGCGGATGACGTTAGTATCGTCATGGGTATGCACGTCGATAAAGCCGGGCGACAGCACCTTGCCCGTAGCGTCGATAACATGCTCGGCCTGAGCGTGGATCGCAGGCGCAATCGCTACGATACGATCGCCGCTGACCGCCACATCGGCACGGTATTCAGGTCCGCCGCTGCCGTCGATGACGGTGGCGTTTTTGAAAAGCCAGTCATGCTTCATAACACCTCACTCCCTTTTTGTTCTTAAGCCAAGTTAACCATTTACAAGCTCAAAAAACAGTGGAAAACTACGCAAAAGTCAGATCGTTTTGTGATACTTTTATTCAAAAATAATAATAATATTATATTTATCCTTTTATATTCATATAGATAAATATGTTATTTTAACGTTAAAACACGATAACCCGTTAAGGATTATGTTATGAAATATCACTCCGATACGTTAGTGACCCACAAGTCCGCAATCATGCGCACCCCGGCAAATGTGCTGGCGGAGGATGTTTGCTTGCCAGCGGCGGTGCTTAAACAGTCGGCGCTGCGCAATAACATCGACTGGATGCAACGCTATGCCGACGCACGCGGCGTCTCGCTGGCACCGCACGGCAAAACCACCATGACGCCGTGGATCTTTCAGGCGCAGCAGCAGGCGGGCGCGTGGGCGATTGGCGTCGGCAGCGCCTGGCAGGCTGGGGCGGCCATGGCGAGCGGTATCAAGCGCGTGCTGATGGTGAACCAGCTGGTGGGGAAGGCCAACATGCAGTTAATCGCTCAGCTTAAGCAGCATTACCATGAGGTGGATTTTGCCTGCTGCGTGGACAGCGTTGAAAATGCCGCTGCGCTTGCAGACTTTTTTGCTGGGCAAAACCAGACGCTGGATGTGCTGGTAGAGCTGGGTGTGCCCGGCGGGCGCTGCGGCTGTCGCAGCACCGACGCCGCGCTGGCGCTGGCGCAGAAAATCCACGATCTGCCGGGACTGCGGCTGCGCGGGCTCGAGCTATATGAGGGCGTACTGCACGGAGAGGATCCGCAGCCGCAGGTTGAAACCCTGCTGCGCGATGCCGCCGAGCTTGCCTGCGGCATGGAGCATCTGGTGGACGGCGAGTTTATTCTCACCGGGGCCGGCACCGTCTGGTATGACGTAGTGTGTAATATCTGGCTCAACGCAAAGAAACCGGCGCAGTGCCGGATCGTGATCCGTCCGGGCTGCTATATCACCCACGACCGAGGGATTTATGCCGACGCGCAGCAGACCTTGATTGAGCGCGACCGCGTCGCCTGCGATCTGGGCGGCGATCTCGCCTCCGCTCTGGAGCTGGTAGCGCTGGTGCAATCGGTGCCGGAAGCCGACCGCGCGGTGGTGAACTTTGGCAAACGCGACTGCGCCTTTGACGCCGGGCTGCCGCAGCCTATTGCCCACTATCGTCACGGCCAGGCGCTGCCGTTCCAGCCGCAGGCCATCGTCAGCGTCGGGGTGATGGATCAGCACTGTATGGTGAAGCTGGCCCCGGAAAGCGACGTCCGCGTCGGTGACATTCTGGTCTTTGGCACGTCACATCCATGCCTGACCTTCGATAAATACAAAACGCTGCTGCTGATTGATGACGACTACCGCGTCGTCGATGAGCTCGATACGCTGTTCTAATTTTGTCGGAGAT
>NZ_LR607338.1:2427840-2435736 GCF_902164725.1 Pseudescherichia vulneris
GATCACGACCGCATATAAATCTACTGTATAAATACACAGTAACTATTATAATAAGGTGACATCCGTGAGTTTAACATTTTACAAGCCCGCAGAGCTGCGCGAGGTTCTCGCGTTTCCTCTCTTTGGCGATCTGGTGCCGTGCGGTTTTCCCTCCCCGGCGCAGGACTATGTGGAGCAGAGTCTCGACCTAAACGAATTAATGATCCACCACCCCAACGCGACCTACTTTGTTAAGGCGGCGGGGGACTCGATGATCGACGGCGGCATCAACGATGGCGACCTGCTGGTGGTCGATAGTGCCCGTACCGCCGCCCATGGCGATATTGTTATCGCCGCCGTCGACGGTGAATTTACCGTTAAAGAGCTTCAGCTTCGCCCCACCGTCCAGCTTAACCCCCGCAATCCCCGCTATACGCCCATCCGCATCGGCAGTGAAGAGGCGCTCGAAATCTTCGGCGTCGTGACTCACATAATCAAATTCACGTGCTGAACTATGTTCGCCCTGGTGGATGTGAACTCATTCTATGCCAGCTGTGAAACGGTCTTCCGGCCCGATCTGCAAGGCAAGCCGGTGGTAGTGCTCAGCAACAATGATGGCTGCGTGATCGCCCTCAGCGCGGAAGCGAAAAAGCTGGGCATTACCATGGGCGCACCGTTCTTCAAGCAGCGGGATCTGTTTCGTGCCCACCGCGTCACCTGCTTTAGCAGCAACTATGAGCTTTACGCTGACATGAGCCGCCGCGTCATGGGGACGCTGGAGAGGCTCTGCCCGCGCGTGGATGTCTACTCCATTGACGAGGCGTTCTGCGATCTCTCCGGGGTGCGTAACTGTCGGGTGCTGGAGGAGTTTGGCCAGGAGATCCGCAACACGCTGTGGCGTGAGACTCACCTAAGAGTCGGGGTGGGGATTGCGCAGACCAAGACGCTGGCCAAGCTGGCTAACTATGCCGCCAAGCGCTGGCCGCAGCTGGGCGGCGTGGTGGATCTCTCGAACGTCGACCGTCAGCGGCGGCTGATGGAACGGCTGCCGGTCGAGGAGGTATGGGGCATTGGGCGACGCCTTGCGAAAGCGCTGGATGCGCACGGGATCAAAAGCGTACTGCAGCTTGCCGACAGCGATATCCGCTTTATCCGCAAGCAGTTCAGCGTGGTGATGGAGCGTACGGTGCGGGAGTTGCGGGGCGAGTCCTGCCTGGCGTTCGATGAGTTTGTTCCGGCGAAGCAGGAGATCCTTTGCAGCCGCAGCTTTGGCGAGCGCACGGCGGACTATGAATCGGTCAGGCAGGCCGTCTGCACCTACGCCTCGCGGGCGGCGGCCAGGCTGCGTGGTCAGCATCAATACTGCCGCGTCATCTCGGCCTTTGTGAAAACCTCCCCCTTTGCCCCGGGGGAGCCTTACTATGGCAACAGCGCAATGGTGAAGCTGCTGACGCCCACTCAGGACAGCCGGGATATTATCCACGCCGCGACACGCTGTCTGGATACCATCTGGCGCGAGGGCCATCGCTATCAGAAGGCGGGCGTCATGCTCGGGGATTTCTACAGCCAGGGCGTGGCGCAGCTCGATCTCTTTGACGCTAACGCGCCGCGTCCGGGCAGCGAGGCGCTGATGGCGGTGCTGGATAAACTCAACGAAAAAAAAGGGCAGGGGACGCTCTATTTTGCCGGGCAGGGGATCCAGCAGACGTGGCAGATGAAGCGCGAGATGCTCTCGCCGCGCTACACCACCCGATGGTCAGATCTGCCGATTGTAAGCGATCGCTGAACAGGCGTAAAAGAGGCCNATGGGCACATTTTGCATATGGGCAAGCTTTAAGGCCGGGTAATGCGTTAAGATTGTCGCAAGATAGAAAAGCTAAGGTGTGGAGCAGGTATGGAAGGTAAGAAACTCACTCTGAATGATATTGCAAAATTGAGTGGTGTAAGTAAATCCACGGTTTCACTTGTCATCAATAATAGCCCTAAAGTCAAAAAATCCACGCTTGACCACGTCCAGTCCGTTATCCAACAGTATGGTTTCACGCCTTCAAAAGCCGCGCAGTCTCTCCGCGCCCAGCGTGAAAAAATTATCGGTATCATCGTGACACGCCTCGATTCGGCCTCAGAGAACCAGGCCGTGCAGACCATTTTGCCTCACGTTTATCAGCACGGATATGATGCGCTGATTATGGAGACGTTGCTACAACCGGAACGTCTTGAAGAACACCTGAAAGTACTGGAAAACCGTCAGGTTGAAGGCGTCATTATTTTTGGTTTCACCGGGATCGCCAGCACCATGCTCCGACAGTGGAAAGACAGAGTGGTACTTATCGAAAGCGAACTCTCTGGGTTTCCCCGGGTTCGTTATGATGGTGCTGGCGCGGTGCGAATGCTGATGCAGCGTATGGTGCACAACGGTGCTGAAAACGTGAGTTTTATTGGCGTCGCGGAGAAAGATAAAACCACAGGCAGCGAACGTTACCAGGCTTATCTGCAGGGATGTGAACAGTTCGGTTTTATTCCCCGCGCAGCATTGGGAAATTTAACCTATCAGAGTGGCTATCAACTGGCGGCGGAGATCGTGAATGCAGAAACGCGCGCGCTGATCTGCGCGACGGATACTATCGCCCTCGGCGCGATCAAATTTATACGCGAAAAGAATTTTAATATTGAGATAGGCAGTATCGGGAGCATTCCGCTGCTGAGCTTTTTATTTCCAGAGGTTATTTCAGTCAGGCTGGGCTATCCGGATGCGGGTCGCGAGGCCATACAGCTCCTGATCGCTCTGTTAAACGGGAATGTCGAAAAGAAAAAAATTGTTATTCCCTGTCAGTTTGTTGCCTAGTGAACGTAATGATTACCGACGTGTATCCTCAAATAGACGTCGGCATCACGCTTTGCGAGAAGCGGTTATTTCATCCACCACATGCATTCATAGGGACGCAGCGACGCTACGCTATTCTGCGCGTCGCCATAATTACCGTACAGCAGACGCCAGCGTTGTTTCTCACCAAAGTAATCATCAATTGAGACTGTATCCGGTGTAAGATTCGCCAACACCAGCAGGCTATTATCACCATCTTCTCGTTTGTAGCACCAGATGCTCTCACTCAGCGGATCCATATCGGTATAGTCGCCAAGGGTCAATACAGGAAGGCTTTTCCGTAGCTCAATGAGACGGCGATAGGTGTTCAGGACTGAATGTTCATTTAGCCGTTCCTGCTCAACGTTAATGACATCATAGTTATCGGCTACGTCAATCCAGCTTTTGCCACTGGTGAAGCCTGCGTTAACGCTGGTGTCCCATTGCACGGGCGTTCTGCTGTTATCGCGCGATTTTTTCTCCAGGATCGCCAGAACGTGTTCCTGAGAGATACCCGCTGTAATAAGGGATTGATAAATATTCAGGCTCTCTACATCGCGATATTGATCGATATGCTGAAAATGCGGATCGGTCATCCCGATCTCTTCACCCTGAAAAATATAAGGCGTGCCCTGCATGCCATGTAATACCATCGCCAGCATTTTTGCAGAAACCTCACGCAGGGGGCCGTCATCGCCCAGGCGGGAGACGATGCGTGGCTGATCGTGATTACACCAGAAGAGTGCATTCCATGCCAAGCCATGCATGCCGCGCTGCCATTCTGAGAATATCTTTTTCAGATGAATGCGATCCGGCGTACCGCGGTTCCACTTTTTGCCCTCATCATAATCTATTTTGAGATGGTGAAAATTAAAGGTCATCGAAAGCTCTTTGCCATCCAGCCTTGCATAACGCTGGCAGTGAGCCAGCTGAGTGGATGACATTTCGCCGACCGTCATTAACCCGCGGGGTTGAAAAACATCCCGGCTCATCTCTTCCAGAAAATCATGAATGGCGGGACCGTCGGTATAGTAACGACGCCCATCCCCGTCGTGATCGTCCGGGAAATCGGGATGCTTCGACACCAGGTTAATGACATCCAGCCGCAGCCCGTCGATCCCTTTATCCGCCCAGAAGTGACACACCGCTTTTAGCGCGTTACGCACGTCCGGATTCTCCCAGTTGAGATCGGCCTGTTCAGAGGAAAAAGAGTGCAGATAGTATTGCTGGCTCTCTTCATGCCACTGCCACGCGCTGCCGCCAAATTTTGAATGCCAGTTATTCGGTGGCAGGGTGCCTTTACCGTCGCGCCAGATATAAAAATTGCGCCACGGGCTTAAACGATCGCTGGCAGCCGATTTGAACCAAGCATGCTGCGTGGAGGTATGGTTAAACACCATGTCCATGACCACTTTTATCTGACGCTCATGGGCGGCCGCAATCAGATTTTCGAAATCTTCCATGGTGCCAAACAGAGGATCGATATCGTAATAGTCCGCAACGTCATAGCCATTGTCTATCTGGGGCGATGAGTAGATGGGCGTCAGCCAGATGGCGCTGACGCCCAGCCACTGCAGGTAATCCAGTCGACGGGTGATACCATTGATATCACCAATACCGTTTCCTGTACTGTCCTGAAAACTGCGTGGGTAGATCTGGTAGATAACGCCGTTCTGCCACCAGTGGATAGCATTTTTCACGAGTTTTTTCCTCTCTCTAAACAATCAGCAGCTTGCCTGAAGCCTGTTTTCTTTTGTAAATAGCGATGGTCAGCACCAGTGGGATCACAATGGCAACCATCATTGCCGCGCCGAAGACAGACCAGTAACGCGTTTGTATTGAGAGGATCGCCGGTAAACCACCGACGCCGATACCACTGGCGGTAACGCTGAAGAGACCGCAAACCAGACCGGCACAGCCGGATCCCACCATGCCGCACAGCATCGGAAAGCGATATTTCATGTTAATGCCATACATCGCGGGTTCGGTGACGCCGAGATAGGCGGAGACGGCGGCAGGAACGGAAATTTCACGCTCGTTTGTTTTTTTACTGATTAATATGATGCCGAGTACGGCGGAGGCCTGCGCCATATTAGAGAGGGCAATGATCGGCCAGACCGGTGTACCGCCCATGTTCTGGATAAGCTGCAGGTCGATTGCCAGCGTAGTCTGATGTACCCCGGTGATCACGAGCGGAGCATAAAGGAAACCAAACAGCGCTGAACCGATAGGTGCGAAGGGACCTGTCATCAGATGACTGACGCCCCATGCGATGCCATCGCCGATAATACGGCCAAAGGGTCCGATAAGGGTATGAGCCAGAAAAACGGCAATGATCAAAGACACCACCGGCACAATCACAAGCGAAAGATAGTCGGGTACGATGCGCTTAAGATTGATTTCTAGCCACGCCAGTGCCATTGCTGCCAGTACAGAGGGGATCACCTGCGCCTGATAGCCCACTTTTTCAATGGTAAACAGGCCAAAATCCCATATATCAGGCACCTCCTGCCCCAGCATGTAAGCATTCATCAACTGTGGCGAGACCAGAGTGATCCCAAGGACGATACCGAGTATCGGTGTGCCCCCCATTTTTCTCATTACCGACCAGCAGATGCCTACCGGGATATAAAAGAATATCGCCTCACCAATCAACCACAGGAAATCGTAGATATTTTTCCACACCGCTGATGCATTAATAAGGGGTTCATTGTTATGTAGTGGCAGATCGCCGATGACATTACGAAAGCCTAAAATTAAACCACCACTGACCAGAGCTGGCAGCAGGGGAAAGAATATTTCGGCCAGGTGAGAGATCAGGCTTTCGTGCCATTTCATATTTTGGCGGGCAACACGTTTAGCGCTTTCTTTATCCATACCGCTCATTTGCGTTTGTTTCAGCAGAACCTGGTACCAGTCGCCGACATCGGTGCCAATGACGACCTGAAACTGCCCGGCATTAGTGAAGCAGCCCTTAACCATTGGCAGCGTTTCAATCTCTTTCGGTTGAGCTTTGGATGCATCGTTCAGAACGAAGCGGAGCCGGGTGATGCAGTGGGTTACCGCTGCGATATTTTCAACGCCGCCAACAAGAAGTATAAGTTTATCAATATCTTGTGTGTTTGCTTTCTTAGCCATAGTCAATGTCCAACACATTAGTAAGACGGTTTTAAGTGGTGCTCATCTTAGTGAGGAGTTATTTTTTGCGTAAGTAGGAACGTTCCAATTATCGAGCGAGATCACACTATATTTCTTGTTCCTTAAAGTGAACCTGGGTAAAAGCGCCAGGCTAACGAGCTGTCCTATTTAATTGCTGTATCTCATTAAGAGTTGATAGGTAACGCCATTAGTCCATGCAAAACCATCCTGTAAAGGATATTCACCCCCTCCGCCTGGAAGGCTTTCTTTATTAGTTATGTCATATTTTTCAACCAGTTTGTGGTGTTTTTGATAAAACTGGTCAACCGTGTGTATCCAGTTAGTCGCTATTTCGTGGGCCAGATCTTTCTCCCCATAATTTTCAAAGCCAATTACTGCCATCCACTGTAGAGGGGCCCAGGCATTGGGTTTATCCCATTGCTCTCCGGTATCTAAAGCGGTACTGAGAATGCCTCCCGGGGTGAGCAGAAGGTCTCTTACAGCCTGGGCTGAGGAGTGTGCTTTTTTTGCTGAACTCATTTTAACGTAAAAGGGCGTCAGAGAAGCCGCTGAGAATGCGCCAAAACATTTATTCTCCCAGTCATAGTCACGGTATACCCCGGAAGCGTTATCCCACAGATGCTTGTTGATGGCTTTTTTACGTCTGAGATAGAGCGATCTAAACTCTTTAGACTGATTGGTTTTTCCCGTTCTCAATAAAATTTCAGAAATTTTTCTTTCGAGATTAAACAGAAATGCGTTTAAATCTATGGGGATAAATGCGGTGGTTCTGATGCTACTGAGTTTGTTACTTTCATCCAGCCAGCGCGAAGAAAAATCCCAGCCTGAGGCGGCAGCCGAGCGCAGCTCGCGATAAACCTGTCTGTGTTCACGCCCGCTGAGGTTAGCCGTTTCAATATCTTCGGCCCATGACTCATCCCGTGGGCTATCCCTCTCATCCCAATAGCGATTGAGTATCGAACCATCATCCAGGGCGACAACATGTCGCAGAGCCTGGCCGGGCACTATTTTATTACTGCCTTCCATCCAAAAACTGTACTCTCTTAGCAGCTGCTCAATGTAATCATCAGCATTTGCGAGTCCCTTTTCCTCTATCAGCTCTAACATCAGCGAAAAAACAGGCGGGTGGGATCGGCTAAGGAAATACGTTCTGTTGCCGTTGGGGATATGACCGTACTGATCTATTAGCCATGCAAAGTTATCGGTCATATCTTTCAATAAATCAGGACGCCCACTATCAACGAATCCAAGCATAGCGAAGTACGAATCCCAGTAAAACGTCTCACCAAAACGGCCCCCTGGCACGATATACGGGTAGGGGAGATCCAGCAGTGAGGAGTGCTCAGTTTTTACCGACACTTTGGTGAGTATTGGCCAGAGATCTTCGATATGTTTTTGTAAAGACTTTGGACTGTCTGAAACGTAGTTGCTTTCGTTCACATAGGGAATGTAAAAGTTCTCATGAACGAACAGCGCCAGGTTAAAGTCAGGAAGAGGCGATTTTTCCCGATATTGCGCTAAAATAAGCTCAGGTGCCATTTTTCCCGTGCAGTCAGCAAATGTCTTGCCATCAGGGAAAACTCTGGCCAGTTGTACTGCATGAAATAACTCCTGGTAGAGATCGGCCGGGGTCATGACGGGGTTTTGATAGTCCAGGGCAGAGAATTGATAATATAAACTCAACCAGTTCTCACGGTGGTTATCATTTAAAAATTTTTGTATGGTTTTGCTGTATCTTTCTTTGGTATCCGTGTTTACATTAATCATATGAGCCTTTTTCAACATATATCATGTAATAAGTACGATGGAATAAAAACCTGTCATCATTTTGTCTAAACTCTAGCACTTAAAAGGCAAAATTGGAACGTTCTTATTGAGAGCGCAGTGGATGGAGC
>NZ_LR607338.1:2435884-2438229 GCF_902164725.1 Pseudescherichia vulneris
AGGGCATCAGGCCTGTTGTAGCCTGTTCAAATCCCTGAGCATTCGCTTAAGGCATTTGAGTTTATTTTTATCGCGAATAACCCCTGAAAGCTTGCTGAGTTGAAGAAGCGTTTTGTCACCGAAACCATCAATGACCTTGAAACGATACTCCAGCCGCGCGCTGTCCCAGGCGTAAACGATGTTTTTACAATGCAGAGAGTTAATAATGACGCCGGTAGTGACAAACCAGTCAAAAAACACGTTCAGCTTTTGAAGTTTTCCGGCATCAAGCTCTTTATTTCGCGCAAGCTGATAAAGCGTTGGCGCGATATGACTATGCTCATCGCACTCCTTCACAATGACTTGCCCTACGCCTCTGTTGGTCTCCACAAGGCCTTCAATCTTTTGGATATAGAGCGAGTCTGTTGAGGTTTTCGGCTTGCACTCTTTGACATCCCGATAGATTTCACGCAGTTTACTTTTGTATTTCAAGATATCGGGAATGACGATTTTGATCAGCAGCTGGCTATCCTGTGGGTGCTGGAAGACGTAGCGGTCGTTGCCTTTTGCCAGTAGGTCTTTATCGGTGAGTACAAGCTGTTGCTTCATGATAGTTTTTGACTCTTATCCTGTGGGAAATGGAAATGCCTAACGATCATGTGTCGACACTTTCTATACGTTTACAAAACAATACATTCCCCAATATCAACAATTGATATACAAACTTCACATTTGCTCAATAAGCAATCACTTCGGTGAGATTTGAACGAAGGTATGTTTAAATAGCGAGACGGAAATCAGTTTTATGCTGTATCAGAAGGAAACGTTATGCGTACTCGTCCATCATCCCGGTTAATCATTCTTTCACCTGAAAATGATGTGTTACTGTTTAATTTTTCTCATAAAAATGGCGCCTTAAGCGGCATGTCATACTGGGCGACGCCCGGCGGTGGGCTTGAATTGAACGAATCCTTTGAACAGGCCGCAATACGGGAGTTGCAGGAAGAGACCGGGTTAAAAAGAGATTCGGCTGGAGCGACGGCGGCATCCCGAACCTTCCCCATGCAGCTGCCTGATGGGGAGACAGTTCTTGCCGAAGAGCGTTTCTTTATAATCCATACGGAAAAAACAGATATCGACTGCTCGGGATGGAGTGATAATGAAAAGAGCGTCATTCAAAATTATCACTGGTGGACATTAGAAGAGCTTAGAGATACTAAGCAAACTATTTTTCCCCACGATTTAATCATCGACATACTCTGCAGAGCTCTGGACTAACCTTTTGAATAAACTATAAGACGCCTGATGCCGGATAGGTAAAACCGCTAGTACATTAGTATCCGCTTCTGCTTGCCTCGTTCTTCTCCTGATAAGGCCTCTCAACCCGTGCAGTCAACTCTAAATATGGTGGTAGTGTTCCCTGGCTATATCGCGTTAGTTTGCCTGTATCTAAAGGACCACAAACAAGAAGCTCTTACGCAGGAAAAAACGATGATTTCAAAAGACAATGCTGAACATTATCTCTGGGGTGATGATTGCGACGGGTGGTATCTGGTAAACCGGCAGGACATGTTGATTATTCATGAAAAAATGCCGCCAGGCACACATGAAAAGCGGCACTTTCACTGCGTTTCCCGACAGTTTTTTTATGTTCTTGAGGGCACTCTGACGATGGAACTGGAGGGCGTTAAACATGGAATCAAAGCTCAGCAGGGGCTTGAAATCCCGCCGGGGGCAAAACATCAGGCCAGAAACGACAGCCAGCAACCCGTAGAATTTATCGTTATCTCTCATCCGACAACGCGAGGCGATCGGTCCGATCTCCCTCCAGCTTAAATTAACAAAGGCTGACAATGACAAAGCTCGAAGAATTAAAAAGTATCTACCCTGGCGCACTTGCATGGCAGTTTGGCGATAGCTCGGAACTTGCTGATGAACTCGTTCAACTGGTTCTGAGTGGGATTAAAACAGCAACATGCTGTTCGAGAGCCTCTTTTCAACGTGAGTATGAACGAGGCGAAGCGCCCTGCGTTGGAAGTTACAACATCATTCTTGACGGTGCCGGACAGCCGATGTGTGTGATCCAAACTGTCAGGATGCAGCTCATCCGCTTTTGCGACGTGACGAGTGAGCTTGCCAGCAAAGAAGGGGAAGGGGATTTAAGTCTGGCGTACTGGAAGGAGGGCCATAAACGTTATTTTGAGCGTGAAGGCACGTATTCTGAGGAGATGGAACTTATCTTTGAAGAGTTTGCGCTTATCGAGGTTGTATAAACGACCGCTTCTGGCACAAAGCAGACATGCGTAAGGGACAAGGTCCGCTATGAGCGAAGAGCGGACATTCAGACTGCTGATTTCTCGTTTCTC
>NZ_LR607338.1:2439710-2450910 GCF_902164725.1 Pseudescherichia vulneris
AATCGGTCAGCACTCGGTATCGTACTACATAGTTGATAATGGCGGGAACGCGGTATCAAGCGATGTCGTTACGGTAACCATTGAGTAGTAGTGACCACGCCAGAACATCGGCCAGGCTTAACGAAACACCTTCCGCTCGGGATATTTCCCCTTCACCACGCCATCATAAAAGCGGCCTTTCGACACCACGGTCAAAAACACGGTAAATATGCGCAGGGGTACGCCGTGGTACTGATAGCAGCTCCGGTCATGGAATAAAATCTCCAGCGTGCAGGAGGCTTCATCATAGCCTACGGAGGCGATGCGGGATGAGGCGACGGGGTGATGGCGCATGGCTGAACTCCTGGGCAGGCTGGCACAGGAGAGAGTATTACACGTTTTGCCCGGCAATGCCGGGCAAAAACAGGGCGTTACTCCGCTGCGTTCTTCTCTGCTTTTCCTGCCAGCTGGGCCAGGAAGTCATAGCGTTTTTGCAGATCGGCGGTGGCATCTTTCCACAGCTGCTCTGCCACCTCCGGCTGCTGAGCATTGAGGCGACGGAAGCGCTGCTCTTTCAGCAGCGTATCGGCCAGTGCATCTGACGGCGGACGGGAATCCAGCGCCAGCGGCAGCTTGCCCTCGTCTGCACGACGCGGATCGAAACGGTAAAGCGGCCAGAAGCCGGTTGCCGTCAGCTGGCGCATCTGATCGTGGCTGAGGGCCAGATCGTAGCCATGCTCTTCGCAGGGGCTGTAGGCAATAATCAACGATGGCCCCGGATAGGCTTCCGCCTCCTGAATCGCTTTCACCGTCTGGTTAAGCTGCGCGCCAAGCGAGATCTGCGCCACGTAGACATGACCGTACATCATCATGCTGACGCCCAGATCCTTACGCGCCTTGCGCTTGCCGTGCTCGCCAAACTTGGTTACTGCCCCCAGCGGCGTCGCCTTCGAGGCCTGACCGCCAGTGTTGGAGTAGCACTGGGTATCCAGCACCAGAATGTTGACGTTCTCCGTCAGGCTCAGAACGTGATCCAGTCCGCCAAAACCAATGTCGTAGGCCCAGCCGTCGCCGCCGATCAGCCAGATGGATTTCTCCACCAGCGCGTCGGCATCCGTCAGCAGCTCTTCGGCTCCCGCCACGCCACTCAGGTGCTGGCGCAGAGCGGCAATCTGTTCCCGACGGACCTCCGGCGTCGCCTCCGCGTGCAGCGCCGCGTTAAGCTCGGCCGGGATCGCCTCGGAGAAGGTCTCCAGCAGGCGCATCACGCGCTGACGGTGTTGATCGACGGTAAGGCGGAAGCCCAGCCCAAACTCGGCGTTGTCCTCAAACAGCGAGTTAGCCCACGCTGGACCGCGCCCGTTGGCATCGGTGGTGTAGGGCGTGGAGGGCAGGTTGCCGCCGTAGATCGAGGAGCAGCCGGTGGCGTTGGCAATCAGCATCCGGTCGCCGTAGAGCTGGGTCAGCAGTTTGATGTACGGCGTTTCACCGCAGCCGGAGCAGGCCCCGGAGTACTCAAACAGTGGGGTAAGCAGCTGCGAGGTGCGAATGTCGATACGCTCCAGCGTGCTGCGGTCAATCTCTGGCAGATCGAGGAAGGCGTCGTAGTTAACTTTTTCCTCCTCCACGTGCTCAAGGCGCGACATCATATTGATGGCCTTAATCTCCGGGTTCTGGCGATCTTTGGCCGGGCACACCTCGACGCAGAGGTTACAGCCGGTGCAGTCCTCCGGCGCGACCTGAAGAACGTACTTCTGGCCGCGCATATCGCGGGATTTAACATCCAGCGACTGTAAAGAGGCAGGGGCGTTTTCCAGCGCCTCTGGGGCGACCACTTTTGCGCGGATCGCCGAGTGCGGGCAGGCGGCCACGCAGTGGTTGCACTGGGTGCAGATCTCCGGCTTCCAGATTGGGATCGCTTCGGCAATATTGCGTTTTTCCCAGCGGGTGGTGCCCAGCGGCCAGGTGCCGTCCGGCGGCAGGGCGGAGACTGGTAGCGCATCGCCCAGCCCGGCCAGCATCGCGGCGGTGACGGTTTTCACAAAGTCCGGCGCGGCGTCACTGACCACCGGTGGGCGATACGGGCTGGCGGCGTTAACCTGCTCCAGCGGAACCTCAAACAGGGATTCGCGGGCCAGGGCCAGCGCTTGCCAGTTGCGCTCGACCAGCTCCTGGCCTTTGCTGCTGTAGCTTTTGGCTATTGCACCCTGCAATGCGGTCAGCGCGGTGTCGCCAGGCAAAATCTGCGTCAGATGGAAGAACGCCATCTGCATGACGGTGTTGATGCGTGCCGCCAGACCGCATTCGCGGGCAATCTTCGCCGCGTTGATAATATAGAAGCGGGCCTGCTTCTGGTTGAGTACCGCCTGCACCTCCTGCGGCAGCCGCGCCCACACCTCGTCGGCGCTGTAAGGCGTGTTGAGCAGGAAAATCCCGCCAGGCTTCAGGCGCTCGGCCATCTGGTACTTATCGATAAACTGCAGCTGGTGGCAGCCGACAAAATCCGCCTGCGAGATCAGATAGGCAGAGCGAATCGGCTGCTCGCTAACGCGCAGATGGGATACCGTCAGGCCGCCCGCTTTTTTCGAGTCGTAGACGAAGTAGCCTTGGGCATACCAGGGCGTGGCGTTGCCGATAATTTTGATGTTGTTCTTGGTCGCCGAGACGCTGCCGTCGCTGCCCAGACCATAAAAGAGCGCCTCCAGCTTCGCGGCCGAGGGCAGGGTGTTCTCCGGCATTGGCAGGGAGAGGTTGGTCACGTCATCATAGATGCCGACGGTAAAGCGCGGCTTGGGCTTCTCTGCCCGCAGCTCGTTGAAGATAGCCAGCACGCACTCCGGGCCAAACTCTTTCGAGGAGAGGCCGTAGCGCCCGCCGATGACGCGCGGCAGGGTATCGCGCTCGCCCTGGTTAAAGGCTTCCGCCAGCGCGGTCATGATATCGAGATAGAGCGGCTCCGCCTGCGCGCCTGGCTCTTTTGTACGATCCAGCACGGCAATGCGCTGCGCGCTCTGGGGCAGCACTGCCAGCAGATGCTGGGCCGAGAAGGGACGATAGAGGCGCACCTTTAGTACGCCGACCTTCTCATGGCGGGTCAGCAGCTCATCCACCACCTCTTCGCAGGTGCCGATTGCAGAACCCATAATCACAATGACTCGTTCCGCCTGCGGATGGCCGTAGTACTCAAACGGCTGATAGCGGCGACCGGTAGCGTCGGCGAAGTCATCCATGGCCTGTTCAACGTGCTCATACACCGCGTTGTACCACGGGTTGGTCGCCTCGCGAGACTGGAAGTAGGTATCCGGGTTAGCCGAGGTACCGCGGATCACCGGGTGGTCCGGGTTTAAGGCACGAGCACGATGGGCGGCGATCTCATCCCCAGGCAGCAGGCTACGAATTGTCTCGTCAGCCAGTGGGACGATTTTGTTGATCTCATGGGAGGTGCGGAAACCGTCAAAGAAATGAATAAAGGGCACCCGACTTTTCAGGGTAGCAATGTGGGAGATCAGGGCAAAATCCTGCGCCTCCTGAACGCTGCCTGCGCAGAGCATGGCGCAGCCGGTCTGGCGTACGGCCATGACGTCGGAGTGATCGCCAAAGATAGAGAGTGCGTGGGTGGCCACGGTACGGGCCGCAACATGCAGGACAAAGGGTGTCAGCTGACCCGCCAGCTTGTAGAGGGTCGGGATCATCAGCAGCAGGCCCTGCGACGAGGTGAAGGAGGTCGAGAGCGCCCCCGTCTGTAACGCACCGTGTACGGCGGCAATCGCGCCGGCCTCGGACTGCATCTCTACCACTCGCGGCGTATCGCCCCACACGTTTTTCAGCCCGTTGCCAGCCCAGGCATCCGCCTGCTCGGCCATCGTTGAGCTGGGGGTAATCGGGTATATGGCGATAACTTCGCTGGTTCGGAACGCCACCGAGGCGACCGCGCCATTACCATCAACTGTGATCATAGGTTTGCTCTCATTGCGTAAATGTTCACTTCTCACTCCAGTATAGACAGGCAGCCCGGAGCGGTTTTTGATCTAAAAGTGAAGATATCGCAAAATGGCGCGCTGCATTTTCCCGTACGTAGCACTGACAGAACGTCACCCTGAGAAACTATTTTACTTTCCCCCTTGCATCGTGCGGTTAATCATGCGTTAATGGCTATAACGATGTAGCACTGAAACTATCTTTGTACTCCAAGAAACCTTCTCACTGTTTGTATCTTCTGATATTTCCCTGTAGATGTTTTCCCGCTGATAAAAAATTTATTCAGCCAGTCACTGTCTCTACATCTTCTCTGCAACTATTTCTGCAAATATCACAACGACCGCTATACTTCTTAATGGGAACAGCGGGTTAAGGCAGGCCTGAACGGCAGCCCTCGTTGAAAATAATTATTTAAAAAAGGATATTATTATTACTAATCACATTCATTTCCGATGCCCACACTGTCATGGGTCACAATACAGAACTTCACATTTTGACGTGAGCGAAGCCAATCCCTTCGGCGCAAAATGCATTTTTTGTAAGTCTTCCATGATTATGCTGAATAACGTTACAGCCCCGCTCTCCGCTGCCCACGTAGCGCTGGATTTACGCTCCTAGCGTAACGAAGGCCGCCAGGCCTGTGGCATAGCGCAGAGTACAAAAAACGCTATGCCGGACAGAAAACCCGCATCCTCCTCTCGACGTCAGGCGCAACGCTGCCTATTATGCATAGGTTTTGCTAACTCAGAGGGGAGAAAAAATGCGTACAGCGTTATGGGTAGGGTGTGCTGTCTGGTTACTTTCGGCATGTAGCAGCGAGCCTGTACAGCAGGCCACGGCGGCGCACGTCGCGCCGGGTCTGAAGGCCGCGATGTCCAGTACGGGTGCAGCTAACTGCGCGATGATTGGTGGTTCGCTCTCCATTGCCCGTCAGCTGGATGGCTCCGCCACGGGCATGTGTGCACTGCCTAACGGTAAACGCTGTAGCGAACAATCTCTTGCCACAGGCACCTGCGGCAGCTACTGATTACTGTCCTGCGTCAGCCAGCTTATAGATCAGCGTTTTGTCCGCTGTAGTCAGCGTCAGCTGGCTGTCGGTAAGATCGACCTGCGCGCCGTCTTTAAGAACGGTGCCAATCACGCTATCGAGCTCACTACGCTGCGGATCGATACAGGCCATGCGGGTCATCACCAGCTCTTTTGCCGTCAGCTCGCCGCTGGAGAGTTTCCCCTTACCAGAGAAGCGGTTGCACATGCTGCCTGAGATCGCCATTTTCTCACCGAAGCGTAGCTCGGGCGGATTCTCTCCAGGCGTAATCGCCTTGCCGTTCACGTTTTCCAGCACAAAGCGATGGCCGATCAGCTGATCGCTGGTCACGGAAACCTTTCCATCCCGCACGCAGCCTGCCAGCAGAACACATAGGCCAGTTAAGGCAATAACTCTTTTCATAACGACTCCCTGAAGATCCTCCGTGGTAAATTCTATTTTATCAGTACGGTGGGGGAAGTCTTGCGGGATAGTCTGAAACTCCCTCCGCTGAAGGGAGGGAGGCATGTTTTATTAACGCTTAAACCAGCTCGTTAGGGCAAGGGTCGCCGCTTTCCAGCTGACGCAGGTTTTCCAGGGTGGTTTGCGAGATGCTGATCAGCGCTTCGGCGGTCAAAAATGCCTGGTGGCCGGTGAACAGCACGTTATGGCAGGCAGAGAGGCGACGGAAAACATCATCCTGGATAACGTCGTTCGACTTATCTTCAAAGAAGAGATCGCGCTCGTTCTCATACACGTCCATGCCCAGCGCACCAATCTTCTGCGTCTTCAGCGCTTCAATAGCTGCCTGAGAGTCAACCAGGCCGCCACGGCTGGTGTTGATGATCATCACCCCATCCTTCATCTGCGCGAAAGAGTCGTGGTTGAGAAGATGGTAGTTATCCGGCGTCAGCGGGCAGTGCAGGGTGATAACGTCGGCGTTGGCAAACAGCGTCGGCAGATCGACATACTCGACGCCCAGCTCCAGCGCGGCCGCGCTCGGGTAGGGATCGGACGCCAGCAGGCGCATGCCAAAACCTTTTAGAATACGCAGGGCGGCAATGCCGATTTTCCCTGTGCCGATCACCCCGGCGGTTTTACCGTGCATGGTGAAGCCGGTCAGCCCCTCCAGCGAGAAGTTAGCGTCGCGGGTACGCTGATAGGCGCGATGAATGCGGCGGTTAAGGGTCATCATCATGCCGACGGCATGTTCGGCGACCGCTTCAGGAGAGTAGGCCGGAACGCGAACCACGCGCAGCCCCAGCTCTTTTGCCGCATCGAGGTCGACGTTGTTAAAGCCAGCGCAGCGCAGGGCGATAAATTTGACCCCGTGCTTTTTCAGCTCCTCCAGCACCGGACGGCTGCCGTCATCGTTAACAAAAATGCATACTCCGTCGCAGTCGTGGGCGGTTTTCGCCGTTTTTTCCGTTAACAGAAAGTCAAAGAATTCAAGGTCGTATTGATAGCTCTCGTTAACCTGCTGCAGGTACTTTTTATCGTACTGCTTGGTGCTGTATACCGCGAGTTTCATAAGCTTTTCTCCAGTGATTTAGGAGTAATTATAGCCAGTTACGTGAGGGCTTAACATAAGAATTGATGTTGGCTATGTTATAATATAACATCACCTCTCTTAATATGGACTGAGGGTGACATTTTGGCTAACCATTTTGGAAAATTTGCAGTAGCTCTGGGAACGTTATTGATGGTGGGGCAGGCGCTGGCGCACGGCCACCATGCGCACGGCAAACCGCTGACGGCGCTGGAACAAAAAGCCGCCGAGGGCGAGTTCAATGACAAAGATGTCAAAGCGCGCGACCTTAGCGACTGGGACGGTATGTGGCAATCTATCTATCCCTATCTTCTTAGCGGCGATCTCGATCCGGTTTTCAAAAAGAAGGCTGAGAAAGAGCAGGGTAAAACTGCCGAGGAGATCAAAGCGTACTACCGCAAGGGGTATATTACCGATGTCGATACGCTGGGTATTGAGAACGGCGTAATGGAGTTTCATACCGGCGACAAGGTGAGCAGCTGTAAGTATGAATCGGCAGGCTACAAGATCCTCACCTACGCTTCGGGTAAAAAAGGCGTGCGCTATCTTTTTGAGTGTAAGGATGCCAGCAGCAGCGCGCCGAAATTCGTGCAGTTCAGCGATCACACCATTGCCCCGCGCAAGTCAGCGCACTTCCATATCTTTATGGGCAACACCTCTCAGGAGGCGCTGCTGAAGGAGATGGATAACTGGCCGACCTACTATCCGTATCAGCTCAGCAAAGAGCAGGTGGTTGACGAGATGCTCCACCACTAAAAGTAAGAGGCGGCAGTAGTATGTAATCAACAGGTTAACGTGGCACAATAGCGTCAGTATGGATGACTTTCCGGGACGCTGACTTGCCCATGAGGGGTAAATACAAAGCCGCTATTGCGCTTCTCCTGCTGTTGATACTGCTGCCGTTGACGCTGCTGCTTACGCTCGCCCAGTGGCTGCCGGGGCTGGCGGGTATCTGGCTACCGGCCGGCACCCGTATTATGCTGGAGGCCAGCCCGCGTCTGACCCGTCATGCGCTGCAAATCCCTGACCTGCGTTATCTGGTGGGCGATTGCCCGCTCGCCTGGATCCAAAACGCAGAGATCACCCATCCCAGCCGCTGGCAGCTGAAGATTGATGCAGTCGATCTCAATCAAGCCTGCCTCGAAAAACTTCCCGAAACCGAACCGTCGACCGCTGCGCCGCGTACCTTAGCCGAGTGGCAATCCATGCTGCCCTACGCATGGGTAAACATAGACAGAGTGACAGTGTCACCTTTTCAGGCATGGGAGGGGGCGCTATCCCTCTCATTAACGCCACAGGTTCAACAGGTACGCTATCACGGTGACCGGCTTACGCTTGATGCTACCCTGCGCGGGCAGGCGTTAACCGTCAAGGAGCTGGCGCTCTCCCTGCTTGATAATCAGCCTCCTATCGCGCTCTCGGGCGAGTTTACGCTGCCACGCCTGCCTGCCGGTGCGCCGGTTGACGGGCGCGCCACCGCGACGCTTAACTTGCCGCAGGTGCCGTCTGGTGTCGATGCCGAGCTGGAGTGGCGGGGCAACGCCGGACAGCTGATTGTCATGGCACGGGATAACCCCGATTCGCTTCTCGATCTGCCGTGGCAGATGACTCGACAGCAGCTAACGATCAGCGATGGCCGCTGGCAGTGGCCCTATCAGGACGGCATCCCGCTGAGCGGTCGCGTTGCCCTGAAAGTCAAAGACTGGCAGCAGGGCCTGGAGAAAGCAGAGGTGAGCGGTCGGCTGAACGTGTTAACCCAGGGGCAGGCTGGCAAGGGCAACGCGGTGCTGAGCTTCGGGCCTGGGCGATTGAGTACCACAGAGAGCACCATGCCGCTCCAGCTTACCGGCGAGGCGAAGCAGGGGGATCTCATTTTCTACGCGGTGCTGCCTGCCCAGCTAACCGGCTCGCTGGCCGAGCCACAGCTGCGTTTCTCCCCTGGCGCGCTGCTGCGCTCCCGGGGGCGAGTTATTGACTCCCTGAATATCGATGAAATTCGCTGGCCGCTGGCGGGCGTCACGCTGACCCGTCAGGGCGTGGACGGCCGACTCCAGGCCATTCTGCGGGCCCATGAGGCGCAGCTGGGGGATTTTGTCCTGCATCTCGACGGCAGGGCGCAGAATTTTCTGCCGGACAACGGGCTATGGCAGTGGGCCTACTGGGGAGACGGCAACTTTATTCCGATGCAGGCGCGCTGGGATGTCAGGGGCCGGGGCGAGTGGCGCGACAGCGAGATTATCCTGACGGATCTCTCTACCGGTTTTGACAAACTGGCGTATGGCAGCGTGCAGGTGCGCCAGCCCAGAGTGGTGCTTGACGCACCGATCCGCTGGTCACGGGATCCGCAGCATCCGCACTTTAGCGGCGCGCTGGCGCTGGACGCGCAGGAGACCTCTCTCAGCGGCGGCGGGGCGTTACCTCCCTCCAAGCTTACGTTCAGCGTCGAGGGGAGCGATCCGACCCGGTTCCAGTTTAAAGGCGACCTCCATGCAGCAGCCATTGGCCCGGTGCGGGTTAACGGACGCTGGGACGGCGAGCGCCTGCGCGGCCTGGCCTGGTGGCCGCGCCAGCCATTGCGCGTTTTTCAACCGCTGCTGCCGCCTGACTGGAAGATGGATCTGCGCGATGGCGAGCTGTATGCCCAGATTGCCTTCTCGGCGGCGGCGGGTCAGGGGTTTGAAGCCGGTGGTCACGGGGCGATCCGTCAGGGCAGCGCCTGGCTCCCCGATAATAAATTCAACGGCGTCGATTTTATTTTACCCTTCCGCTTTAGCGAAGCGGGCTGGCAGTTTGGCACCCGCGGGCCGGTGTCGCTGCGCATCGCTGAGATCGTCAATCAGGTTACCGCCCGTAACTTCACCGCCGATCTGCAGGGCGCCTATCCCTGGCGCGAGGATAATCCGCTCCTGCTCAGCGACGTCAGCGTCGATCTGCTGGGTGGTAAAGTGACCATGCAGCAGCTGCGCATGCCCCAGCACGATGCGGCCCTGCTGCGCCTGCAGCATATCTCCTCAAGCGAGCTGATCACCGCCCTGCATCCGAAGCAGATTGCCCTCTCGGGGCCGATCAACGGCGCGCTGCCGCTGTGGCTTCAGCATGAGAAGTGGCTTATTAAAGATGGCTGGCTTAACAGTCCCGCCGCGCTGACGCTGCGTCTTGATAACGACACCGCCGACGCGCTGGCGAAGAAGAATATCGCGGCGGGGGCGGCTATTAACTGGCTGCGTTATATGGAGATCTCGCGCTCCTGGACCAGGCTCAATCTCGACAATCAGGGGGCGCTGACGCTTCAGGCCACGCTGCACGGCACCAGCTACGTCGAGGGGAAGCGCAACACCGTGGATCTCAACTACCATCATGAAGAAAACGTATTCACCCTGTGGCGCAGCCTGCGCTACGGCGACAATGTAGAGACATGGCTTGAACAGCATGCGGCACTGCCGGGCTGCTCACAGGATCGGGGATGTAAGGAAAAATAATGAGAACCCTCAATGCCTCTTTTGGCCTGCTGCTTCTGCTAACGCTGAGCGGCTGCACGCCGCGCATCGAGGTGGCGGCCCCAAAGGAGCCGATCACCATCAATATGAACGTGAAGATCGAGCATGACATCAACATCAAGGCGGATAAAGAGGTAGAGGCCCTGCTGAAAGAGCAGAAGTAGCGGGCCTAAACGTGTCTATTTTCCTGTATAGCGCACGGCGTTCACGAAGGCCGCAAAAGCGGGCGACATGTCGCTTCGGTTAGGGTAGTAGAGGTGAAATCCGGAAAAATAGGGGCACCAGTCGACCAAAACTTCCTGTAGCTGCCCGCTTTCAATATAGGGCTTCGCCATAAAGTCGGGCAGGCAGGCCAGGCCTATGCCATCCAGCGCACCGTTAAGAATATGGATATTGCTATTAACCGTTAGCTGACCGTTAACCTTAACGCTCATGCTGCGGCCCGCTTTCTCAAACTCCCAGGCGTATACGCTCCCGCCGATGGAGTGGCGGATATTAATACACTGATGCTGGGTCAGCTCCTGCGGATGAACGGGCACGGGATGCTCGGCAAAATAGGCCGGGGCGGCAACCACCGAGAGACGCCAGTCGGGACCGAGCCGGACGGCGATCATATCCTGGCTGATAGACTCACCCAGCCGGATCCCGGCATCAAAGCGCTGCTCAACAATATTGGTAAACCCGTAATCGATGGCGATTTCGACGTTAACCTCGGGGTACGCTTTGAAAAACGCGGGCAATGCCGGGCGGAGAAGTTGTTCAGCGGCGTCATCAGAGCAGGTGATCCTGATCGTCCCCGCAGGCTTGTCCCGCAGTTCGCCAATCTTATCAATTTCGGCGTTGATCTGTTCAAACAGCGGGCCTACCGACTGCATCAGACGCTCTCCCGCCTCGGTGGGAGCAACGTTACGGGTGGTTCGCGTCAGCAGCCTTACCCCCAGGCGCGCTTCAAGGTTTTTTAAGGTGTGGCTTAGGGCCGACGGGCTGACGCGAAGGCGTGCCGCCGCCCGGGTAAAGCTCTTCTCTTTCGCCACCGCCAGAAAGGCCTGGATGTCATTCATCTTCTTATCCATCGTTATTGCTGAGCAAAATTCACAAGTACATAAAAATTACCCTATCTAATTAAAAGACACTAGCTGATTTAGGATCGGTATCTCATGATGGCTGGCA
>NZ_LR607338.1:2452068-2466943 GCF_902164725.1 Pseudescherichia vulneris
GCTGGCTGGCATATCGGGAAAAGGGTGCGTTGAGGTCAACCCCGACCTGGCAGTTGTGGCGATTACTCCCCGCATGAAAGCTACTTCTTCAATTCGTAAGCGAGAACAGCTTTAAACTCCATACTACGCTGCTTAAAGCTCAGTTCACAAAGCGAGCCGCGCACCATCAGCGTAAATCCCAGTGCCGTACGGCATAGCACTATGGTTGCCATAAGGGCATATTTCGTCGGCATGTTATTGCCTCCATGCAAAGAAGGGGCTAACATCCAAACTGTCGGGTTTGGTCGTTAGCCTCAGGTTGATAGAAATATCTCCTGGGGCTTTCAACTTTTTGGACTCCCGACATGCCTGAAGCCACAAAAAGCCTCAAGCACCCATCGGCATTCTAACGGTGGGTGGCACAGTGGGTATAACAGCGTAAGGGATTTGCGGCGCGGATCGGAATAAACAGGGCGGGAAGGGTAAATACCCCCCTCTGCCGCAGCAGAAGGGGAACATGCTTAGGCAGTAACGATGCTGTCGATGGCCGCTTTCGCATCGGCCTGGGCTTTGGTTGCCACTTCCGGGCCGTAGGCAATGCCTTCGGCGAACACAAAGTTCACGTCGGTGATACCGATGAAGCCCAGGAACAGCTTCAGGTACGGGGCAATCAGGTCGGACGGAGTATCTTTATGGATACCGCCACGGCTGGAGAGCACAACCGCACGTTTGCCCGTCACAAGGCCTTCCGGACCGTTTTCGGTGTAGCGGAAGGTCACGCCCGCACGGGCCACCAGGTCAAAGTAGTTCTTCAGCTGGGTCGGGATGTTGAAGTTATACATCGGGGCCGCCAGCACAATCACGTCATGCGCTTTCAGCTCGGCAATCAGCTCATCGGAGAGGGCCAGCGCTTCCTGCTGACGCGGGGTCAGCGGCGCATCGCTTGGGCGCAGCGCGCCAACCAGCTCACCGTCCAGTACCGGGATAGGGTTAGCCGCCAGGTCACGCACGGTGATCTCATCCGCGCCGTTCTTCTCGCGCCACTGATCGACCAGATAGTCAGCCAGCTGACCAGACTGTGAGTACCCTGCCAGAATACTGGATTTAAGAACTAATACTTTGCTCATGGGTGTTTCCTTTGTTGTATTTGATGAGGTTCGCCCCCAAATAATTGTTTGTCACTTTATTCACAAATCAGCAGCTTGAATAGCGCAATATATCGAAGCCTACATTCGAATTTTTTGAATAAGTCAAAGCGAGAACGGATGTGGTACTCTACACTCAACGTAAAAGCGAGATTCTTCCGGCAGCCTATTGCCCGATAACACTATGACTGAACAACAGAAATTGTCCTTCGCCGACCTCAATAATCACCTCGATAACCTCATGCTCCGCGACCGGCAGCGCTTCGCCCGGCGTCTTCATGGGGTGAAGAAGGTTAAAAATCCTGACGCTCAGCAGGCCATCCTGCAAGAGATGGCGCAGGAGATCGCTCAGGCCGCGACCGTCGTTGAGCGGCGTGCGGCGTCGCGTCCGGAGATTAGCTATCCGGAGAATCTGCCGGTCAGTCAGAAGAAGCAGGACATTCTGGAGGCAATCCGCGACAACCAGGTAACGATCGTTGCCGGTGAGACCGGCTCGGGTAAAACCACCCAGCTGCCAAAAATTTGCATGGAGCTGGGGCGGGGCGTTAAGGGTCTGATCGGCCACACCCAGCCGCGACGTCTGGCGGCACGAACCGTGGCGAACCGTATTGCCGAGGAGCTGAAAAGCGAGCCGGGCGGCGCGATTGGCTATAAGGTGCGCTTTAGCGATCACGTCAGCGAGAACACCCTGGTCAAGCTGATGACCGACGGTATTCTGCTGGCTGAGATCCAGCAGGATCGCCTGCTGATGCAGTACGACACTATCATTATCGATGAGGCGCACGAGCGTAGCCTGAACATCGACTTTCTGCTGGGCTACTTTAAAGAGCTGCTGCCGAAGCGCCCGGATCTGAAGATCATTATCACCTCGGCGACCATCGATCCAGAGCGCTTCTCGCGTCACTTTAACAACGCGCCGATTATTGAAGTTTCAGGCCGTACGTTCCCGGTAGAGGTGCGCTATCGCCCCATTGTCGAGGAGGCGGATGATACCGAGCGCGATCAGCTCCAGGCGATTTTCGACGCGGTAGACGAACTGGGACGCGAAAGCCCCGGCGATATCCTGATCTTTATGAGCGGTGAGCGCGAGATCCGCGACACCGCCGATGCACTGAACAAGCTTAACCTGCGCCATACCGAGGTGCTGCCGCTCTATGCGCGCCTGTCGAACAGCGAGCAGAACCGCGTCTTCCAGCCCCACGGCGGGCGACGCATTGTGCTGGCTACCAACGTGGCGGAAACCTCGCTTACCGTGCCGGGCATTAAGTATGTGATCGATCCGGGCACGGCGCGTATCAGCCGTTACAGCTACCACACTAAGGTGCAGCGTCTGCCGATTGAGCCGGTTTCTCAGGCATCGGCCAACCAGCGTAAAGGGCGCTGCGGTCGCGTATCCGAAGGGATCTGTATTCGCCTCTACTCCGAGGACGACTTCCTCTCGCGGCCGGAGTTTACCGACCCAGAGATCCTGCGCACCAACCTTGCATCGGTGATTTTGCAGATGACCGCTCTTGGGCTGGGCGACATTGCGGCGTTCCCGTTTGTCGAAGCGCCGGACCGACGCAACATTCAGGACGGCGTGCGCCTGCTGGAGGAGTTGGGCGCCATCACTACCGATGAGAGCCAGACCGCCTACAAGCTTACCGCTCAGGGACGTCAGCTGTCGCAGCTGCCGGTGGATCCGCGTCTGGCCCGGATGGTGCTGGAGGCGCAGAAGCTGGGCTGCGTGCGCGAGGCGATGATCATCACCTCCGCGCTCTCTATTCAGGATCCGCGCGAGCGGCCGATGGATAAGCAGCAGGCGTCCGATGAAAAACATCGCCGCTTTCATGACAAAGAGTCTGACTTTCTCGCCTTTGTGAACCTGTGGAACTACCTTGGCGAGCAGCAGAAAGCGCTGTCGTCGAATCAGTTCCGCCGTCTGTGCCGTACCGATTACCTTAACTACCTGCGGGTACGCGAGTGGCAGGATATCTATACCCAGCTGCGCCAGGTGGTGAAAGAGCTGGGCATTGCGGTCAACAGCGAACCGGCAGAGTACCGTGAGATCCATATCGCGCTGCTCACCGGCCTGCTATCGCATATCGGCATGAAGGATGCCGATAAGCAGGAGTTTACCGGCGCGCGTAACGCCCGGTTCTCCATCTTCCCCGGCTCTGGGCTGTTCAAGAAGCCGCCCAAGTGGACGATGGTCGCCGAGCTGGTTGAGACCAGCCGCCTGTGGGGGCGCATCGCCGCACGTATCGATCCTGAGTGGGTCGAGCCGGTGGCCCAGCATCTGCTCAAGCGCTCGTACAGCGAGCCGCACTGGGAGCGGGCCCAGGGTGCGGTGATGGCAACGGAGAAGGTCACCGTCTACGGCCTGCCGGTAGTGGCCGCGCGCAAGGTCAACTACAGCCAGATCGATCCGGCGCTCAGCCGCGAGCTCTTTATCCGCCATGCGTTAGTGGAGGGCGACTGGCAGACCCGGCACGCCTTCTTCCGCGAGAACCTGAAGCTGCGCACCGAGATCGAGGAGCTGGAGCACAAGTCGCGGCGTCGTGACATTCTGGTGGATGACGACACGCTGTTTGAGTTTTACGACCAGCGCATTAGCGTCGACGCTGTCTCTGCCCGCCACTTTGATAGCTGGTGGAAAAAGGCCAGCCGCGAGACGCCGGATCTGCTCAACTTTGAAAAGAGCATGCTGATAAAAGAGGGCGCGGAGCAGGTCAGCAAGCTGGACTACCCCAACTTCTGGCATCAGGGCAACCTGAAGCTGCGTCTGAGCTACCAGTTTGAACCGGGCGCGGACGCCGACGGCGTGACGGTGCACATTCCGCTGCCGCTGCTCAACCAGGTGGAGGAGAGCGGCTTTGAGTGGCAGATCCCCGGCCTGCGTCGGGAGCTGATTATCGCCCTGATCAAGTCGCTACCGAAACCGATCCGTCGCAACTTTGTGCCCGCGCCTAACTACGCCGAGGCGTTTCTGGGCCGCGTCACGCCGCTTGAGCTGCCGCTGCTGGATGCCCTGGAGCGCGAGCTGCGTCGCATGACCGGCGTCACCGTCGATCGCGACGCGTGGCAGTGGGAGCAGGTGCCTGACCATCTGAAGATCAGCTTCCGCGTGGTAGATGATAAAAACCGCAAGCTGCAAGAGGGGCGTGACCTGACGGCGCTGAAAGAGAGCCTGAAGGGCAAAGTGCAGGAGACGCTGTCGGCGGTAGCCGATGACGGCATCGAGCAGAGCGGGCTGCATATCTGGAGCTTTGGCACCCTCGCCCAGAGCTATGAGCAGAAGCGTGGCAACTATAAGGTGAAGGCGTGGCCAGCGCTGGTGGACGAGCGCGACAGCGTGGCGATCAAGCTGTTTGATAACCCGCTGGAGCAGGAGCAGGCCATGTGGCGCGGCCTGCGCCGACTGCTGCTGCTGAATATTCCGTCACCGATTAAGTATCTGCACGAGAAGCTGCCCAACAAAGCCAAGCTGGGACTCTACTTTAACCCCTACGGCAAAGTGCTGGACCTGATCGACGACTGTATCGCCTGCGGGGTGGATAAGCTGATCCACGAGGCGGGTGGCCCGGTGTGGACGGAAGAGGGCTTCGCGGCGCTGCATGAGAAGGTGCGCGCCGAGCTGAACGAGACGGTGGTGGAGATTGCCAAACAGGTAGAGCAGATCCTGACGGCGGTGTTCAATATCAACAAGCGTCTGAAAGGGCGCGTGGATATGACCATGGCGCTGGGG
Source organism: Pseudescherichia vulneris (assembly GCF_902164725.1). Taxonomy (NCBI): domain Bacteria; kingdom Pseudomonadati; phylum Pseudomonadota; class Gammaproteobacteria; order Enterobacterales; family Enterobacteriaceae; genus Pseudescherichia; species Pseudescherichia vulneris. Next base: position 2,456,920 of record NZ_LR607338.1, read on the forward strand.
CTGTCGGACGTAAAAGCGCAGATGTCGGGGCTGGTCTATCGCGGCTTTGTCACCGGCAACGGTTTTACCCGCCTGGGCGATACCCTGCGTTACCTGCAGGCCATCGAAAAACGGCTGGAGAAGTTGGCGGTAGATCCGCACCGCGATCGCGCTCAGATGCTGAAGGTGGAGCAGGTTCAGCAGGCGTGGCAGCAGTGGTTGAACAAGCTGCCGCCCGCCCGCCGCAACGACGATGACGTGCAGGCGATCCGCTGGATGATCGAGGAGCTGCGGGTGAGCTTCTTTGCTCAGCAGCTGGGAACCCCGTACCCCATTTCGGACAAGCGTATCTTACAGGCGATGGAGCAGATCTCCGGCTAATAACGTGCCCGGTAGCGCTTTGCTTACCGGGCCTACGATTTAGGGTTGGCCTGTCCAACCCCCGCCCAATGCCCGATAAAGGTCGATCTGCGCCAGCAGCACGTTGTTCTTCACCTGCACCACGTTGAGCTGCGCCGAAAAGAGGGTGCGCTGGGCGTCCAGCACGTCCAGATAGGAGGAGTAGCCATTCTGGTAACGGTTCTGCGCGATACGCAGCGTTTCGTCTGCCACCTCCACCTGCCCCTGCAGCTCGACCAGCTGCTCCTGCAAGCGGGCAATGGCGTCGAGACTGTCGTTTACCTCTTTAAAGGCGTTACGCACCGTACGCTCATAGCCATAGAGCGCCTGGTTGCGCTGGGACTGGGAGACATCCACCTGCGCATTCAGCGCCTGGCGGTTAAGCAGCGGGGCAAGAATACTGCCGCCGACGCTCCACAGCCGCAGCGGATTATCTAATAAACCTGCCAGAGTATCATCCTGCACCGATCCCCCCGCCGTCAGGTTGAGAGACGGCAGTAGCTGTGCCTGCGAAACGGCGAGGCTGGCGTCTGCGGCGATCAGTTCTCGCTGCGCCTGGACGATATCCGGCCGACGGTTGAGCAGCGAGGAGGGAAGCTGTCCGGGAATGCGCAGCGGGGTCAGTTTATCAAACTCGTCGCTGCGCCGGATGCCACCGGGGGTGTCGCCAATCAACACGCTGAGGGCATTCTCCTGCTCGGTAATCTGATGCTGGATCTGCGGGATCTGCGCCCGGGTAGCGCGTAGCTCAGAGTCCGACTGCATCAGTTCAAGCCGCGAGCTATAGCCCGCCTCGTACTGCCGCTGGGCGAGGGTAAACGCCTCTTCACGCGCCTTTAGCGTCGACTGGGTGACGCGCAACTGTTCATCAAGCGAAAGCAGCGTCACGTAGCCCGTTGCCACCGATGACGCCACGGTCAGGTTCGCGGCGGCGGCGGCGGCCTGCTGGGCTTCCAGTGAGGCCTGGGCGGCTCTGGCGGTGCTGCGGTTGGCTCCCCACAGATCCACATCGTAGCTGGCAGAGAGATTGCCTCGATAAAGCGTGCTGTAGGCTGGTAGACCTGTCGCCGCAGACTGCGTGCGCGCTCGCGTGCCGCTGAGGCCCGCATCCAGCGTCGGGAACAGGCTGCCCTCGGCGGCGAACACCCGCGCCTGATACTCATTGACCCGTTCGCGAGCGATCAGGATATCGCTGTTATAGCGCAGGGCCTGGTCTACGTACTGGTTGAGCTGGCTGTCGTGGAAATTCCGCCACCAGACCGCTTCGGCCTGACTGGTCGGCCCGACGGTGCTGCGCCACTGGGCGGGGATCTTCAGGCTGGGCTTGGCGGGCTGGACGTCAACTGACTGACAGGCCGCAAGGGCAACGCAGAGCGCCAGCAGCGCGGGGCGAAACGGCCTCATTTCGCCTCCCGGGTATCAATATGCACCTGCACCGACATGCCGGGACGCAGACGCGCGATCTGCTCCGCATTTCCCTCGACCGCAATACGGACCGGAATACGCTGGGCAATCTTCACAAAGTTACCGGTGGCGTTATCCGGCGAAATAGCGCTGAATTCAACCCCGGTTGCCGGTGAGATAGATTCTACACGACCGGAGAAGGCCTGATTGTTCAGCGCATCCACGGTAAAGCGCACGGGCAGGCCGGTGTGAATATGGGCAAGCTGCGTCTCTTTCAGGTTCGCGATAACCCAGCGTGGGGAGGGAACCAGCGTGGTCAGGTGTGTCCCCGCCGTCACGTAGGCACCAAGGCGCACCGCCATCTGCCCCAGCTGTCCGTCGCGCGGAGCAACGATGCGGGTGTTTTGCAGATCGATCTGCGCCAGTTCCAGCGCCGCCTGCGCATTCTCCACGTCGGCCTGCAGTGCCGCACGATTGACGATCGTTGTTTGCAGATCCTGGCGTGATGTCTCAAGGGTAGCCCGGGCCTGCGCAATATCGGCGCTGCCCTGTGCCGCGCTAGCTAACGCCGCATCGCGCTCACGAATCGATAGCGAACCATCTGCCGTAAGATTTTTCACCCGGCGTAAATCCGCCTGCGACTTCTGATTTTGCGCCTGGGCATTTTGCAGCGCCGCTTCGTTACGCTTGATCACTGCCTCGGCGCTTTTGCGCTGTTGCAGGTTGTTATTGAGCGCCGCTACTTTCATCGCCAGCTGGGCCTCGGCCTGATGCACCCGCTGCTTGTAGATACGGTCGTCAATCTGCACCAGCAGATCGCCGCGCTTTACCACGGTAAAATCCTGCACCTTCACCTCGGTGATATAGCCATTAACCTGCGGGCTGATAAAGGTGGTCAGGCCGCGCACGTAGGCGTTATCGGTAAACTGGGTATGGCGGGTAAACGGCGGTAGCTGCCAGGCGTAGAGGATCACCAGTACGCCCACGATGCCAATGGCGGCGGCGGCAAAAATCGAAACTACCCGCAGGTTGCTGCGGGTATGTGCCTGCTCTTTAGCGGCATCCTGCTGACTCATAACCACTCCTGTTGTAACACTGCTTTCATTAATGCGCTTCCAAGTCTATTTCGGGGTGTTCACTGCTTTTTTTAGGGCCAAACGGGCGGTAATACGCAGCCGCAACAGTCGCCATAGGATCCACAGCAGGGTGGCGGCGGCAACGGTCGCGGTCAGCATATAAGTATCGTTATAGGCAAGGATATTGGCTTCGATAGTGCTGACGTTTTGTAGCTGGGCGATAGCCTGGGCGTTGAGCAACGTGGTGTCGCCAATCAGATTTTTGTACAGCTGGGTGTAGATCTGAATGCGTTCTGTCACCAGCGGATCGAGGGAGGTAAGCTGATCCGCCAGCAGGCTGGAGTGATACTTCTCCCGCCACACCTGGAAGGTGCCCAGCACCGCCGAACCCAGCAGGCCGCCGAGGTTTTGGCTCATGCCAAACAGCACCGAGAAGCTCACCAGGTTACGCGGCTCGGTGACCACGCTGCCGATGCCCGCCAGCATCGCCGGGGCAAGGAAAAAGGCGCTGCCAAAGCCCAGCAGGAACTGGCTCACCATAAACTGGTTGGCTCGGGTCAGGCTCGTTGACTGGCTGTCGAGCAGGGAGGCCACGATCATCAACGCCAGCGAGGTCACAATAGGCCAGGCCAGCCGCTGGGGCTTAATGGTCAGGCAGCTGGCGATGATGCCGCAGACGATGCCGGCAAATATTGCCCAGGCCAGATTGGTCATCTGCTCGTTTTGCAGACCGATATACTGCAGCCAGCCGATGGCACCGCTGTTCTGCTCTGCCAGCACGATGCGGATCAGGATCATAATCAGCCCCAGCCGCACGATGCTGCCGCTTGAGAGCCAGCGGGTATTGAGCAGCGGGTTGCTGCGGTTGTGCTCAAAGACGATGGCGCTAACGATCAACACCAGCGCCCCCGCCAGCGCCCAGCCGAGCCACGGCGTTTCGAACCACCACTCAAGCCGCCCCAGCGACAGCACCGCACAGAGCAGGGCCATGCCGGGAGCAAAGAGAATAAAGGTAATAAAGTCCTTCTTCTCAAAGACTTTTTTACGATCCCCCGGCGGCAGCTTCAGCATGATCACGCAGGCAAGGGAGACCAGCGCCAGCCCCAACTCAAACAGGTACAGTCCGCGCCACTCGTCGGTTTGCAGCAGCTCGGTAGAGAAGAGCCTTGCCATGGGGATCGCCAGCGATGAACCGGTGATACCAATAGTTAACGCCTTGAGACGATGTCGGGCAGGCCAGGCCTGAATCTGGTAGTAGATCCCTAGCGAACTCAGGGCCGCCGCCACCATGCCATGCGCCGCCCGCACCATTATCGCCGAACTGAGATCGTTGACAAAAAGGTGAAAAAAGGTCACCAGCACGTAGAGCACCAGGAAGCCTTCGGTAAAGGCGCGCAGGCCATACTGCTGGCGGAATTTCACTAGCAGGAGGTTGATCGAGACGTTGGTCATGACGTAGACCGCTGGCAGCCACGCGATCTCCGTAGACCAGGCGGCAAAGGTTCCCTGCAAATTTTGCAGGTTGGCGGACACCATGGCATTGCCCAGCGCGCCGGTCAGGCAAACCAGCAGGCCCACAATGCCATAGGCAATACGTTTTGGAACGGGGTGAAGCGGCGTTGAGGGGGACCCCAGCAGCATCGGTTTTTCATGCGGAGCCCATTCACGTGGTGCATAGGGGTCGCGTTTCGTTGGCTGTTGGTCATCCATATATTGTTAACATCAAGCAGTCTGCATTAAGGAAGTATACTTGTCATATTGAATATTTAGCAGATTAATCAATAAAGGGAAATCAGCGATTAGGAGAGATCGCCTTTTCTTTACCTCAGGCTTTGTTACCCTGTAACGATATATCCTACAGGAGGTAACGATGTTTATTCCCCGCTTTCCGACTCTGCCAGAAAAGACGCTGGCAGCAGTGAACGCCCTGGGGCGCTGGCTGGCGCAGAATGAGTTCGAGGGTAAGCCGCTCCCTGCGCAGGCCGACTGCATCATTCTGGCCGGTAATGCCGTGATCCCCACCATTGACGCTGCCTGCGAGCTGGCTGCTGCCCATAAGCTACCGCTGGTCATCAGCGGCGGCATCGGCCACTCCACGCCTTTCCTCTACTCGGCCATCGCCCGCCACCCGCGCTATAACAAAGTGCGCACCACCGGACGTACCGAGTCGGCAATCATTGGTGATATCGCCCGACAATTCTGGAAGATCCCGTCAGAGAAACTGATCCTTGAGGAGCGGTCAACCAACTGCGGCGAAAACGCACGCTTCTCCCTGGCGCTGCTCCGCGAGCGTGGCATACCGCTAAAAACGTTGGTGGTGGTGCAGGATCCCACCATGCAGCGTCGAACGATGGCCACCTTTGCCCGCGCGCTGGCGGACAATCTCAACGATACATTCTGTGTCAGCTACCCGGGCTTTACGCCGATACTCGCAAACGGCAGTCACGGTTTGAGCTTCCAGCCGAAGAGAGAGGGGCTCTGGCCGGTTGAGCGCTATCTGTCGCTGATCCCTGGGGAGCTGGCGCGGTTGCGCGATGACAGCCAGGGCTATGGCCCGAACGGACGCGATTTTATTGTTCACGTTGATATGCCTGATGAGATCGCCCGCGCGGGAGAGATTATTCTGGCGGATGAGACGTTAATCCCCACCCTGCAAGCCCGTTCGCTAATATAAAGGGTTGATGTACGGTGCTGTTTATTATGAGTTCACTCACAAATTCGGCCTGTTGCTCTGGGAATTATCCGGTACGCCTGTAGATTTTTAACAACGTATTTACTTGTTAAAAACAATACCATTACAGGAGCAGCGCATGACAGCACCCGTACAGCACCCGATGTATATCGATGGTCAGTTTGTCGCCTGGCAGGGCGAGGCCTGGATTGATGTCGTCAACCCGGCGACCGAAGCGCTCATCTCGCGCATTCCTGACGGTACGGCAGACGATGCGCGTAAAGCCATTGATGCCGCCTCCCGTGCCCAGCCTGCCTGGGAGGCGCTGCCCGCCATCGAACGCGCCGGATGGTTGCGGAAAATCGCGGCGGGCATTCGCGAGCAGGCCAGTGAAATTAGCGCTCTGATCGTTGAAGAGGGCGGTAAAATACAGCAGCTGGCCGAGGTCGAGGTGGCTTTTACCGCTGATTATATTGAGTACATGGCCGAATGGGCGCGCCGCTATGAAGGTGAGATCCTGCAGAGCGACCGCCCCGGAGAGAACATTCTGGTCTTTAAGCGCGCCTTAGGCGTCACCACCGGCATCCTGCCGTGGAACTTCCCGTTCTTCCTGATTGCCCGCAAGCTGGCTCCGGCCCTGATCACGGGCAATACCATCGTCATTAAGCCGAGCGAGTTTACGCCTAACAACGCCATCGCCTTTGCCAAAATTGTCGACAGCATTGGCCTGCCGCGCGGGGTGTTTAACCTGGTGCTTGGCCGTGGAGAGACCGTCGGTCAGGAGCTGGCGGGTAACCCGAAAGTGGCGATGGTCAGCATGACCGGTAGCGTAGGCGCAGGCGAGAAGATTATGGCGGCGGCGGCGAAAAACATCACCAAGGTGTGCCTGGAGCTGGGGGGCAAAGCGCCGGCCATTGTAATGGACGATGCCGATCTGGAGCTGGCGGTGAAGGCCATCGTCGACTCTCGGGTGATCAATACCGGGCAGGTCTGTAACTGCGCCGAGCGCGTCTACGTCCAGAAGGGCATCTACGATCGCTTCGTTAACCGTTTAGGTGAGGCAATGAACGCCGTTGAGTATGGCGATCCTGCCGCACGTAACGACATTGCCATGGGGCCGCTGATCAACGCCGCCGCGCTGGCTCGCGTTGAGCAGAAGGTGGCCGGTGCTGTAGAGCAGGGGGCAAAAATCGCGCTCGGTGGGAAAGCGGTAGAGGGCAGTGGCTATTTCTATCCGCCGACGCTGCTGCTGGACGTGCGTCAGGATATGACCATCATGCATGAGGAGACCTTTGGCCCGGTGCTGCCGGTAGTGGTCTTTGATACGCTGGAAGAGGCGTTAGAGATGGCTAACGACAGCGACTACGGTCTGACCTCATCAATCTATACGCAAAACCTTAATACCGCCATGAAAGCGATCAAGGGGCTGAAGTTTGGCGAAACCTACGTCAACCGCGAGAACTTTGAGGCCATGCAGGGGTTCCATGCTGGCTGGCGTAAATCCGGTATCGGCGGCGCTGACGGACGTCATGGTCTGAACGAGTATCTGCAAACGCAGGTAGTCTATCTGCAATCCTGAATGATTCAGCCTGAGAATAATTAATGCAGATTTAATCAAAGCCCGGTATGTTTGCTTTTTTATTGTTTTAGATAAGGAAAATCTGATGCGCAGCAAATATTCCGGGTTACAAATAACCATTCACTGGCTGGTATTTTTGCTGGTGGTGGTCGCCTACTGTGCGATGGAATTTCGTGGGTTTTTCCCCCGTAGCGACCGTCCGCTGATCAATATGGTGCACGTCTCCTGTGGGATCTCCATTCTGGTGCTGATGGTGGCGCGTCTGCTGGTGCGCCTGAAATATCCCGCGCCGCTGATTACTCCCAAACCCAAGCCGATGATGACCGGGCTGGCGCATCTCGGCCATCTGGTTATCACTCTGCTGTTTATTGCCCTGCCGATCATCGGCCTGCTGATGATGTGGAATCGCGGTAACAACTGGTTTGCTTTCGGCATCACGATGCCCCACGCCAGCGAAGCAAACTTCGATCTGGTGGATACCCTGAAAAGCTGGCACGTCACCCTGGCGACGCTGGGCTACTACGCGATCGGTCTGCATGCCGCCGCTGCGCTGGCGCATCACTACGTCTGGAAAGACGATACGCTGCAGCGCATGATGCCAGGCAAACGGCGATAAGGGTTATATCCGGGGTAGAAATTACTCTACAGGCTCGATCATTTCCGGCCCCTGGTTTTTGATATTACCTACCGCGCGCGTGACCGGGTGCCAGGTGAACATCTCCGCCGGCAACGCGCCATCTTTGGCGATATCCTCCGCCTCCTTGCCGCTAACATCCTGCCGCATCCACTCCCTGGCGGCCTCCGGCGTCAGCACCAGCGGCCGCCGATCGTGGATATCAACCAGGCCCTTATCCGCCGCGGCCGTAACAATCAGAAAGCCTTCATTTTCATCGCCGCGTTCAAATGGCGCGCTACCGGTAGCCGCCATCAGGATCGGCTGCCCGTCGCTGCGGTGGATGAAGTAAGGCTGTTTTTTATCGCCCTCCTTTTTCCACTCAAACCAGCCGTCGGCAAAGCAGACCGCGCGACCGTGCAGCCACAGCGGTTTAAACATTCTGCTGGTAGCGGCAGTTTCGACGCGTGCATTAATCAGCGCCGGTTTGTCCCACCAGCCCGGGGCATAGCCCCAGTGAACCGCATCCAGCGCCAGCCTGTCGTCGCGTTCGCTCAACAAAAGCACCTTTGTTCCGGGTGCAACGTTGTAACGTCCGATAGGTTCGGGATCGAAAGGGATATTGCGCTCGGCTTCATCAGCAAAGAGCGTCAGGTACTCTTCGCGCGCCTGCGTCTGAGCAAATCGTCCACACATATAAGCCTCCAGTTTCGTTACTAAAAGTATAGAGGGGGATGCGGAAGGGGATCGGCTGGTATATAAATAGTCATTATGCCGGACGGTGACTTACCCGACCGTCAATATTAGCCCATGACCATTGAGGATCGCCCTATGCTGGAGCTAAGACCTAACTGCGAGTGCTGCAATAGCGATCTGCTGCCGGATGCTACCGAGGCGCTGATTTGCTCATTTGAGTGTACGTTTTGCGCACGCTGCGCAGAAAAGATGGCGATGCGCTGTCCGAACTGCGCCGGCGAGTTGGTAAAGAGGCCGCGCAGGGCGGCAGAGAAGCTCATCAATAACCCTGCCTCGACGACACGGATATTTAAGCCGGAAGGCTGTGCGTAACGTAGGGGTTTAAGAGCAGCAGGCCGTTGCTGCGCCTGCTGATAGGGATACCTGCTTAATTCAAAGAGGGGATAGATAAAGATTCTAACTTGATAACAAAGTGGTTATTAGATCGCTTTATCTCTGCACCCTTACTCCCATACTCGTCGGCAATCTGGAAAAAAGCATCGGTATCAATGTCGAAATCCAGTTCGACCTCCCGGTGTTTACCGGAGTTGAGTAGCTCGTATGCCTGATCAAGATCGTACGCTTTAGCTGTGGCCATCAGACGTCTCCTCTCATAGGTTGCATAACGACCTTAAGTGTACCGGAGTTGTCTATTTTTGCAGCGGAAACCAGAAAATTCTAACGTCCTCGGAGGCTGGATAGCTTCAAAGGCTCATGCCAATCACAGCGTTAACCACTGACGAGCACATAAAAACACCACCAACAATGAGCCAGACGGATTGCTTCAGCCTTGCTGCGAGAAGAAGGAAGACCATAGAAGAGATAAAAAAAGGAATGGCAATTATAGTAAATGTGTTCATATCGGCTTCCGTTTGATTTGTCAGCAATTTTAGCAGTAATAAAACAACAGATTACCTTTGCTTTGCGCCCTTTAATACGCCTGGATAAGGTAGGTTAAGGCATAGCAGGCCTATCCACTATTGCTTCACCAAACAGGCGATGATCGGGATCGGAACTCGCATGAAAGCATGATAGCCGCCTTGAGGCGGCTTTTTTATTATCAATGCCGAAGTTTGCCGTAGCACATCACGATGAGGTCATTACATATAAACATGGGACTGCTAACAGATGAAAAAAATACTTATCGCGGTAGTGGTTGTTGGACTGATTGGCTGTACGTCTAAATCTGGGTCTAATCAACAGGCGAAGCTCGCGCCGCAGAAACAAATTCTTGCTCCACAGCTTCTGGTGAAAAAAAGGGACAGCGGCGCGGTGGTGATCAAGCGCGATGGGAGCTTTACAGGTAATTCGTGCTTAAGCCGCGTGTATATTAATGGCAAACCGGTAGTGGATTTAGATACCTCTCAAGAAGTGGTTGTCTATCCAACGCCGGGGGAGTATGTCATTAGTACCTTGCCGAAGGACTTCTGTGCGGGGAGCATGAGCGCCCAGTCCGCGGAGGTGGATGCAGGCAGTACACTGACGTTTCGTATCGGATATGCGACAGACGGTGACTTTGGTATCTATCCGTCGACCCATTAAATGTAAATGATTAATCAACCCACATC
>NZ_LR607338.1:2467075-2469992 GCF_902164725.1 Pseudescherichia vulneris
GGGGCCATTAAAAATGGGTGAATTTCCAGGGCAACAAGTTGTTTTGATAAAATTGGACCATAGTTCAGCGCTAAAAGGGAAAGCATGAATGATATTGATTTTCTTGAGACGACCATTGATTGCAAAACCGATATTACTTGTTGAAATGCAGTGTCCAGTTCGTAAAAAGAAATCACTCTTATACCACAATATCAATTTTAAGTTCCGGGATGAGGATACTGCGGCAAAGAAGGTCCCAGTCCCAGGGCTGGCCAGCGAGTCGATGATTTTCCATTCCATGTTTTCTCCTTTTGACAACACTGAATCGCAATAATAAAAAAAGCTTACAGCTGCAAAAACAATAGTCACTGCATGTGACTAAAAATGTAGCAGTTTGAGTTAGGGTGTCAATGATTTTTGTTATACCTTAAGTTTCTTTGAAAAAATATCCTTAATTTATAGTACTTTACAAAGTGATGTGGTTTCTTTTGATATAGAACAATTTAGGGCAGGAATATAATGCGGAGTGAACTTTGATGTGCGCTGCGCTTGTATCTGCAGGCATCATCTCAGTCTGAACGTCAGGTCTGATAGCGCTGCGGAAAATGTTTTTGAATAGGTAAGAAATGGATTAAAAAATGTGCAATTTGGATGGCTGTTTACGTAGATAACTAATATCGTTTACATGATCAGCGCAACAGTCACGTCAGGCAATAATGTCTCAAGGAAATTATCCTGTTGGCGTGGTTGCCGGGCATTTAATTTGTTGAGATGAGGGATGATTTTAATTTCTCAATAAAAGCGCTAACCCTAAGGGGAAGATAACGGGTTGAGGGTAGCACTGCCCAAATTGACAATGCCTGAGGCTCTGCGTCAGCTAATGCAATCTCGACCAGCGCGCCCTCCTGGATCTCTTTCCTGACATCCCAGCGGGTGAGTTGGGCAATGCCCAACCCCTGAACACACAGTTCTCTTACCCCTTCAACGTTGTCTGAACTGAAACGCCCCTCAACGCTGACTCTGATAATTTCACCGTCACGCTCGAAAATCCATTGCGGCACGCTGCTGAGCCTCAGGCAATGATGCGTTGTTAAATCCTCAACGAACCGAGGTGTACCCTTGCCGTGGAGATAGTCAGGGGAAGCACAAATAACGCGAGGGTTGTCAGTAATTTTGCGGGCTATTAGGGTAGAGTCCTTTAACGGGGCGATACGAATAGCCACGTCGATTCCTCTCCCGACGATATCCACCACATCTTCGCTTAGCTGAAGGTCAATATTGAGCTTAGGATTATCAGCCAGCAGCTCAGGCACCAGAGGCAGAATATTACGACGCCCAAATCCTGAAGGAGCCGTTATTCTCAATAAACCTGCTGCGCCCTGCGTTGAAGGCGAGAACAGTGACCTGGCCCCGGTCTCTGCGTCGATTAAAGCCCGAGCATAAGGCAGGAACTCCATGCCTTCCTGAGTAAGCGATACTGAACGCGTGGTTCTTTGCACAAGACGTACACCAAGCTCATGCTCCAGCGAGGCCAGGCGTCTTGAAACGGCCATTGCTGAAATATTCTGACGTTTCGCCGCCTGAGTCAGGCTGCGCGTTTCGGTTATGACCAAAAAGAGGGATACATCTTGCAAATTCATAGCGACTCCGGTAGCTGAATCATTACGTCAGTCAGCTATCATCCAAAAAAAGAGGCGTTAATTATAACGATATTCGTTATACAGCCTTATCACTATGGGCTGTTTATAGCGAAAACGACAATGATTATATTGTGTTCACGATTCAAACTTAGCAGGAAGAACACATGAATACATTATCGCTTTTCACCCCCGCTTATATTGGCAAGGTCGCTTTGAAAAACCGTCTGGTGGTAGCGCCAATGACCCGCGTCACCGCCTCTGAAGAGGGCATAGCCAGCGATCGCATGAAAGCCTACTACGCAGATTTTGCCCGGGGTGGTTTTGGTCTGGTGATATCGGAAGGTATCTATATCGACCGCGCATGGTCACAAACCTATGCTTTTCAGGCCGGCTTAACCAGTGCGGAGCAGGTTGCCGGTTGGCGGAAAATCACTGATGCGGTACACCTGCACAATGGCCGTATATTTGCGCAAATCCAGCATTCAGGGGCGCTCTCCCAAGGTAACCACTTTTTGGCGGGAACCGTTGCACCCAGTGCCGTTCGCCCCGTCGGTGAGCAGATGACATTTTATCGTGGAGAAGGGCAATATCCTCTTCCCCGCGAACTCAGCGAAAGCGAAATTCAGGACATTATCAGCAGCTTTGGCGATGCCGCGTCGTATGCTGTTTTTGACGCGGGCTTTGATGGTGTGGAGATCCACGGTGCAAATGGATATCTTCTCGATCAGTTCTTTACGGATTATACCAATCTGAGAACTGACCGCTGGGGTGGCGATATCGCCAGCCGTCTTCAACTGAGCCTTAACGTCATTCGGGCCGTTAGGCAGCGTGTAGGTCAGGCTATCCCGGTGGGTATTCGTATCTCTCAGGGCAAGGTGAATGACTTCTTCCATAAATGGGCGAACGGTGAAGACGATGCCCGAATTGTATTTACGCTGCTTGCAGGATCCGGTATCGATTATCTGCACCTAACTGAATTTGAGGCGTGGCAGCCAGCTTTCCCTGATAACCCGCTGTCACTGGTTGAGCTGGCACGTAAGTACGCCCCCCAGCTTACTATTATGGCCAACGGAAGCCTGCATAATGAATCACGGGCACAACAGGTGATGCAGATGGGGGCCGATTTTATTGCCCTTGGCCGTGGCGCGCTGGCGAATCACGACTGGCCTGAACGCGTGGCCGCTGGCGAAGAGATCCGTGAGTTTGACAGCGCCATTCTTGGGCCCATCGCCAATATTAAAGATGCCGAACTTCCTGCCTGATTGTAAGTAAAAACCAAAACAGACCGAAAAAATCAA
>NZ_LR607338.1:2470050-2477915 GCF_902164725.1 Pseudescherichia vulneris
CGAACGGAATCATGCGTAGCTGAAACGATAAAGCTAAATCCCACCAACCCCGCATTTTGCACGCAACTATGCGGGGTGTTTTCATGTTTTATGCGATCTCATCCACAGCGTTTCCCTTTAAAGTGCGACCTTTCTCGTCAGGTGAACCTCGTCACATTTCTTTAACCTGCAAATAAGTAGATTTTCCGACGACACGTAATAATCGATTCAGCAAAAAGGAAGAGTGATGAAAATTAAACTGACGTTAACGGTACTTGCCCTGCTGATTTCTGGACAGGCAGCGGCTAAAACTTGGGTGCTGACCAGCGCTGAACAGGGCATGGATAAAGGAAATTGGAAGATTTCCAGTAGTGAGCTGAACATTAAAGACACGCCGTTCAGCATCGAGCAAAAAGTGCTGCACGGCGGTAAGCAGGAGGGCAGTAAGATCCTCGTTATTACCAGTCAGGATGGGCTTACTATCACCTGGAGTCCAACCCGCGGCATGAACCTGCTGCGTATTGAGGGCTTCGGCTCCAAAATGGGCTGGGATTCACCGGTGAAAGAGGTGGTCAATCCGGCGTTTATCAATCTGGAAAGCCGGAACGGATTGGGCTGGCTGGAAGGTTTCAATGAAATGATGGTGCGCTGCGGCTATGAGTGGACAGGGCATCCAGTCACTGCGGATGGACAGATCTACACCCTTCACGGGAAAGCGGGGAATACGCCAGCCTCACAGGTCGAGGTTGAGGTGGCTGACGCCGCGCCACACGAAATCCGCATTCGTGGCCTGGTCAAAGAGAGCACCTTCAAGAAGGCCGATTTGCAAACCATGACCGAGCTGCGCTACGTGCCCGGCAGCAACAGCTTCAGCCTGCATGATGTGCTGACTAACCACGCTGACTATCCGCACGATTATCAAATTATCTATCACAGTAACTTCGGCATGCCGATCCTCGAAGAGGGAGCGCGATTCCTTGCACCGATGTCCAGCATCAGCCCGTTTAACGACTATGCCAAAGAGGGCCTTAAGACATGGCAGACTTATGCCGGCCCGACCAAAGGCTTCGATGAGAGGGTGTTTAACATCCAGCCGCTCTCCGGGGAGGATCACCAGACCCTGGCAGCAGTGGTGAACAAAGCGGGCGATAAGGGCGCATCTATCCAGTTCGACACTCGCCAGCTGCCGGTGCTGACGTTATGGAAAAATACCGATACCGTTAAACAGGGCTACGTCACCGGGATTGAGCCAGGGACTAACTACGCCTACCCGGTCACCATTGAACGTGAGCAGAAGCGCGTCAAGCAGTTAGAGCCGGGTGCCAGCACGCAGTTTGATTTGACCTATACCTTGCTGCACAGCAGCGAGGAGGTAGCGGACGTCGAGAAGAAAATTGCCGCTATTCAGGGTGAGACGAAAATCGAAGAGAACGCCACGCCGATAGCAAAAGAGTAACCTGTCTGTAGCACTCCCGGACGGTTGCTCCGGGAGTGAACTGCTACAGCGATTCGCGCAGCAGCAGCGGGCTTTCGACGCGGATGGTATCGCTGTGCGTTTCCTGATTGATGATATGCAGCGCGCTCAGGCGGCCAATATCATAGTGCGGCAGTTGTACCGTCGACAGCGGCGGGAAGAAGAGATCGCCAATGCCCACCATATTGTCATAGCCCATGACCGCGACGTCCTGCGGGATACGTAACCCCTGGGCGAGCAGCGTCTGGTACACCATAAACGCAATGCGATCGTTACCGCAGATCACGGAGTCAAACAGCGGCTTGCCGTGACGAATATGCGCCAGCAGTTGGGCGGGCATATCGCGGTAGTGCTCATCGCCGAACTGCATATAGGCGTGGTCGAGCGTATCGGGATCGACGTTGGCTTCGCGGCAGGCGCGCTCCAGTCCCTGACGACGGCGAATAGTCGCCAGGTGCTTCTCGGGCAGGTGCAGGCAGAGCGGACGACGATATCCCGCGGCCAGCAGCGCCTTCACTGCGGTATACTGACCCTGTTCATCATCCGGAATGTAGCTCGCCACCGGCTCGTGCAGGCTTTCGCAGTTTGCCAACACGCAGGGCAGAGTCAGCAGCTTGGCGGGCAGCGGCACCTGCCGTAGACCCATGGTGGTAAAGATAATGCCGTCCGGACGGTGGGAGAGCAGCAGATCCACCATGGTCTCCGGGCTGTCGTCGGAAAACATGTTAACCACAAAACTGTTCCAGCCATGGGCGCGGGCGGTCTCTTCGATAGAGAGGGTGATCTCTACTGAAAACGGGGTCGTCACGGTATCCAGCGCCAACACGCCAATGGTGCTTGGTGAGGCATGGGCTCCACGGATCTTCTTGGCTGACAAATCCGGTACGTAGCTGGTTTGCTCAATAGCCAGCTGCACCCGAGCCAGGGTTTCAGGTTTCAGCCGCTCCGGGTTATTTAACGCTCGGGATACGGTCATCAGCGATACGTTTGCCAGTTTTGCCACATCTTTCAGGGACGCCATGTGTCTTACTCCATCATTGCCGTGTTGCTTCAGGCAGTATAACTAAGTTGCTGATGTAAAAGGATCATACGCTATTCTTGCTCCTGCGTGTTGCAGGCGGTAAAGCAGAAATGTTGATCGCGATCTCATCTTTGCTATGTTAACGTTAACTTTTGTGATTAACATCATGAATCTCAGCAAAGTGGCGTGAGTGCTACGCTTTGTTAACGTTACCATTGAGGCATTCCTCCAACATGAGATCGTCATGATGAAAGCCCATCATTCTCACAGTTACCCGTTACTCAGTGCCTTACTGTTCTTCTTTTTTGTTACCTGGTCCTCCTCAAGCTCGCTACTTTCTATTTGGCTGCATCAGGAAGTCGGGCTGAAAGCAGGGGATACGGGGATTATTTTCGCGGTGCTGTCGGTCTCAGCGCTATTTGCCCAGATCTGTTACGGCTTTATTCAGGACAAGCTCGGCCTGCGCAAGCACCTGCTGTGGTATCTCACGGCGATGCTGATCCTCTCCGGCCCGGCCTATCTGCTATTTGGGCACCTGTTGAAAATCAACATCCTGCTCGGCAGCGTGTTTGGCGGCATCTTTATTGGCCTGACCTTTAACGGCGGGATCGGCGTGCTGGAGTCCTATACCGAGCGCGTGGCGCGTCAGAGCCAGTTTGAATTCGGCAAAGCGCGGATGTGGGGATCGCTGGGCTGGGCGGTGGCGACGTTTTTCGCCGGGCTGCTATTTAACATCGATCCAAAGCTGAACTTCGCGGTTGCCAGCTGCTCCGGACTGGTGTTTCTGCTGCTGCTGGCCCGGCTGCGGGTCTCCTCTGCGCCCCATGCTATGCAGGAGGCGGTGGCGGGGGGCAAAGTGACGCTCCAGGACGCCCTGCGTCTGCTGACCCTGCCGCGCTTCTGGGCGCTGGTGTTCTTCGTCGTTGGCACCTGTATCTACGGCGTCTACGACCAGCAGTTCCCGGTCTATTTCTCGTCACAGTTTGCCACGCCGCAGGAAGGCAATGCGATGTATGGCTATCTCAATTCGTTTCAGGTGTTCCTCGAAGCTGCGGGGATGTTTTGTGCCCCGTGGCTGGTGAATCGCGTCGGGGCTAAAAATGGCTTGATATTCGCTGGCATGGTAATGGCGATGCGCATGATCGCCTCCGGGCTGGTGGACGGGCCACTGCTCATCTCCATTACCAAACTGCTGCATGCCGTCGAGCTGCCGATACTGCTGGTGGCGATCTTCAAATACAACAGCCTGAATTTCGATAAGCGCCTCTCATCGACGCTCTATCTGGTGGGTTTCGCCTGCACCAGCTCGGTGATCGCCTCGGTGCTGTCACCGCTGGCAGGCTACAGCTATGAAAAATATGGCTTCGCCGAATCCTATCTCTTTATGGGAGTGCTGGTGTTCGGCATCACCTTTATCTCCATGTTTTTACTGCGATCCGGCAATGCTTCGGCGGATCCGCAGGTGCCACAACTTTCCGCTATCTGACTGACAAGAGTGAAGACTATGACCTACTCAATTGCTGACGCTGAACAGGAACTCAAGGTGAAGCACGATGCGCTTAACTTGCGCTGGTACCCACGCTACCATCTGGCCGCCAGGGCGGGCTGGATTAACGATCCTAACGGGCTGGTGTGGTTCGACGGCTGGTATCATGCGTTCTACCAGCACCATCCGTACTCTACCCAGTGGGGACCGATGCACTGGGGTCATGCGCGCAGTCAGGACCTGGTTCACTGGGAACATCTGCCAGTGGCGATCGCCCCGGAGGGGCCGGAGGACAAAGACGGCTGCTTTTCCGGCTCGGCGGTAGTGGACGGCGACACGCTGGCGCTGATCTACACCGGGCATAAATTCCACGGTGATGCCGATAACGAAGACAATCTCTATCAGGTGCAGTGCCTGGCTACCAGCCGCGACGGCATCCACTTTGAACGGCAGGGCATTGTGGTCGATACGCCGCCGGGCGTGCATCACTTTCGCGATCCGAAGGTTTGGCGCGAAGGAGAGAGCTGGTACATGATCGTCGGCGCTCGTCTGGGCGAGACCGGACAGGTACGACTGTATCGTTCAGCGGATCTGCGCCAGTGGCAGGAAGAGGGGGTTCTTGATGAGGCCGAGGCCGGAATGGGCTTTATGTGGGAGTGCCCGGACTTCTTCACTCTTGGTGACAAGCGCGTGCTGATGTTCTCCCCGCAGGGCATGACCGCGCAGGGCTTCAAAAACCGCAATCTGTTTCAGAGCGGCTATCTGTTGGGGGACTGGCAGCCGGGGCAGCCGTTTGTCCGCGCCGGTGAGTTTATCGAATTGGATCACGGCCACGACTTTTACGCCCCGCAGAGCTTCCTGGCCCCGGACGGGCGACGCATTGTGATTGGCTGGCTGGATATGTGGGAGTCGCCGCTGCCGGAGCAGCAGGACGGCTGGGCCGGGATGCTGTCACTCCCGCGCGAGTTGAGCCTCGGCGCAGACAACCGGGTAGAGATGCGCCCGGCAAAAGAGGTAGAAAGCCTGCGTCAGGGCTGGTATCCGTGGCCGGTCAGCACGCTGAAAAATCAGCAGATTGGCGTGGCGGAAAATGCCGAGGCGATGGAGGTGGTGCTGAGCTGGAAAGGCGCGGAGAGCACTGCCGAACAGTATGGCCTGAGTTTGGGGGATGGCCTGCGGATCTACGTCGATGCGCAGATGCAGCGCCTGGTGCTGGAGCGCCATTATCCGCAACACGGTTTATGTGGGACGCGCAGCGTGCCGTTAACCCTCGACCACGATCACCACCTGCGCATATTTATCGACAGCTCGTCTGTTGAAGTCTTTGTCAATGATGGCGAGGCGTGCCTCAGTAGCCGTATATATCCGGATAGCGATCAACGGGACTTGCGCTTATTCGCCTGGAGCGGTAGCGCGTCACTGTCCGATGGCGGAGCCTGGCAGCTTGAATAAATAAGCCAGGCGTCTGGAATAACCCGTCCCTGGCGATGGGCGGGTTAGTGTTGTCTTTATCGCCAAACTGTACCTCTACGTAATAAATAACTGGTTAATTCAATAATAAAAAAGGTTTCCCGATGAAAATAATCTGGGTCGGTTGTATGTTGACGTCTGTATTTAGCGGCGTGGTGTGCGCGCAGGATAGCCTTTCTCTGGAAGCGCGGCTGGCACAAATGGAAAATCGACTGAAAGCGACTGAGGCGCGTGCCGCCAGCGCAGAAGCTGAGATCCGTGCCTTAAAGCAGCAGGAGGCACCCCGCACGGTAGCCGCCCCTGCACCGGCAAAACCCACGTTACAGGTTAATGACATCGGCGATTTAAAATTTTATGGCGACGTTGAATTTAATATGGATGGAGCCAGTCGCACCGGCGGGCTAACATCGCTCAGAACCAGCGCCAATAAAAACTGGGCACCGGGTGAGAAAGAGCGCTGGGATATTAACGGACGTATTCTTCTCGGTTTTGATGGTCTGCGAAAAGGAGCTGACGGCAAATATGCCGGTTTCAGCGTCCAGCCGCTGGCGGACATGAACGGTAAAATGAATCTCGACGATGCGGCTTTTTTCTTCGGTCAGCAGGATGACTGGAAAATTAAAATTGGCCGCTTCGAAGCCTGGGATATGTTCCCGCTGAATCAGGATACCTTTATTCAATATTCCGGGAATACCGCTAACGATCTCTACAGCGACGGTTACGGCTATATCTACATGATGAAAGAGGGACGCGGACGCAGTAACAGCGGGGGCAATTTCCTGCTCAGCAAAAACCTCGATAACTGGTATTTCGAGGTCAATACGCTGGTCGAGGATGGCAGTTCCCTGTTTGTCGATCAGAACTACCACGGCAACGCGCTGGATAACCGTAAAAACGTCGTGTATGTGCGCCCGGTAGCCGCGTGGCAGTCTGGACCGTGGTCGGTGGCTGCCGCGCTGGAGAGCAACCTGGTGAATAACGCCTACGGCTATCAGCAGGAGAGTGGCCGCTTCCGGGATCAGTCCAGCCGCACCGGTTACGGCATGACCATGAGCTGGAATACGCTTAAGGCCGACGCGGAAAACGGCGCGGTGGTGAATCTGAGCACCGCCTACCTTGATGCGGCTGACGAGAAAGACTTCAGCGCCGGTATCAATGCGCTATGGCACCGCGTTGAGCTGGGCTACATCTATGCCCATAACAAAATTGACCAGTTCAATATGGCAGGCGTCAGCGCGGACTGCGATAGCGACTGCGCGATCCTGGCCCCAGGCCGCTACGACATCCACACCATCCATACCTCATGGCAGCTGCCGAACATTATGGATATGCCAAATTTCAACATCTACCTTGGGGCTTACGCCTCCTGGCTGGAGTCTTCAGCTGCGCAAACCGGCAACGATGACCAACGCTACGGCGCACGTGTTCGCTTTAAATATCTGTTCTGATAACAATTTCGGTAAGGAGAGTTTATGAAAATCTGGGCATTAGGCGATGCGGTCATTGATCTGCTGCCGCAGGGAGAAATGCACTACACCGCCTGTGCAGGCGGCGCGCCGGTCAACGTTGCCGTCGGGGCCGCGCGTCTGGGGTGCGAGAGCGGTTTTATCGGCAGAGTAGGCGACGATCCGTTTGGCCATTTTCTACGTAACACGCTGGCAGAGGAGGGTGTTGATACCCAGCCTATGCAGTTTGATGCGCAGCACCGTACCAGCACGGTGCTGGTCTCGCTCGGGGATGAGGGCGATCGCAGCTTTACCTTTCTGGTCGATCCTTCTGCCGACCAGTTTTTGACCGCAGACACGCTTCCGGCGTTTGGTAACGACATTCTGCATTTTTGCTCCCTGGCGCTGGTGGCAACGCCCTGTCGCGACACGCTGGTACGGGCTATCAGCTACATCAAGCAGCGTGATGGCCTGTTAAGTTTTGATATCAATCTGCGTGCGCAGATGTGGCCCGATGCACAGGAGATGTTAGACACCGTGCGTCATTTTGCCCGGCAGGCCGATATCCTCAAGCTTTCGCAGGAGGAGCTGTACTGGTTGGCTGGCACCACGCAGCATGAAAAGGCACTGGAGATCCTACGAAGCTATCCGTCGCGTTTGAAGGTGGTGACCTGCGGGTCTGACGGGGCGATTGTCTTATGGGAGGACCGACTGGTTCAGGCGAGCGCGTTCCAGGTTGAAAGTCTGGATACCACCGGCGCGGGCGATGCGTTTATCGCGGGATTACTGGCGAGCGTGGCACAGGGCAATACGTTAGTGGATCTGGCCCAGCTCAAGCAGGCGATGACGCAGGCCAGTGCCTGTGGCGCGCTGGCCACCACGGCGAAAGGGGCATTAGCCGCGCTGCCGGATGCACAGGGTGTGGTGGCGTTCAGGCAGGCAGCCCAGGCGCTGCAGTTTGACACCGGGAAGATCTGCTTGCCCTTAGGG
>NZ_LR607338.1:2481514-2482154 GCF_902164725.1 Pseudescherichia vulneris
CATGAGGTTCATATCCGTCACCCATAAGCCGTACTGGCTGCATATTAATACTTCTCTCCATTAAATCGCGTTTGCACGAAGTAACCGATTTTTACTCAGATCTGCCAATGTTAAGCTCGTACACGACACAGGGCACATCATAGTGCTGTTCTACAGCCTTGTAAGTCATGCCTAACCGTTGCATCACACGCTGCGAAGGAATATTTTCTGGATCGGCCACTGCAACCAAATAGGTTGCGCCTACCCGTTCCGTCGCGAAATCAACGATCGCCTTCGCGGCTTCTGTTGCGTAACCTTTGCCATTGTGTGCCGGGGCAAGACGCCAGCCATTCTCTAATGGCGCACCCTCCACGTTTGCCAGGTACTGGAGGCATGCTGCACCAACGATAGCCCCGGAAGCCTTCTCGACGATAGCCCACCATGAGAACCCGTACTTGTCCCAGCGGGCTTGTACACGTCGGATACCTTCCCATGTCTCTTCAGGCGTTTTAACAATACCGTTATTGATATAACGCATCACGCCGGAGTCGTTATCCATTACCCTTAGGCCTTCGTAGTGCGAGTCATGATAGGGTTCAAGCCGTAAACGGGCTGTTTCTAAATTCATGGGCTTCTCCTTTTTGCGTGAAGGTGCGTTCCG
>NZ_LR607338.1:2482177-2483383 GCF_902164725.1 Pseudescherichia vulneris
TAAGTTAAATCATCTCTTTTGTGGTAACTATTTTTGCAAAGTCAGCCGCAAGGAGACCAAGCGTCACATCGAAAATAGTTTTGGCTTCAAGGTTTAACTCTTCAAGCGCAAAGCTGATTACCGCATCCTTTACCACCGTCATTTTTAAACCTAAATCTGCGCCAGCCCTGACGGTAGAATTCACACAAAAACCCGCCACGGCACCAATAACAACGCACTCATCAATATGGTGGCTTTTCAGGTGAGAAAAGAGATCGGTTGAGCTGAAGGCCGAAGAGGTGTTTTTAATCAATACGGGTTCACCTTGCTCCTCTTCAAATCCTTCTATGACTTGAGCGAGGGGGGAGGTGGGATGCAATAACGATCCCTCTTCACGCGTGTGATGGCGAATATGAATAACAGGACTCCCAGCGCAGCGGAATTTGTTTAATATGCTCTCCATGTTATGAATGGCATTATCAGGATACATTTCAATGCCATTATTGACTCTGTCTATAACAAATTTTTGCATATCGATGATAATCAGGGCCGCAGTCATCACTTTTCCTTTTAATCTGCTTGGACGGCGAAAAGACATAAGCCATCCTATCTGAACACGTTAATTGAGTCAGCCACTAAAATTTGTGGCAGGCTTGATATACGTTGCCTAAAAGCCGTATTAACTACATACCTATTCTTCTCTTACATCGAGCCGTTATGACAATGCTTTGATGATCTTCTCTATCTTCCAGGTCATTACGCAGCCTAGACAAACCATGACGAGCCACGGGATTGACGAGCCACAAAAATAGTTGTCGCTAATAATTTGCCCTAAAGCGAGACTCGTGTAGATCGATGCAAAAAGACACCAATACTTAATCAATCGCGTCATGCTGAACATTCGGATAGCCCCTTAATCTGAAGAAGATCCTCAAACTGTCTACCTGGCTTTATGAAAAGGCAACATCCCCTACTAAACTTGGTGTCTTTTGGGGTTGAGAAGAGAATCAAAAGGCTTAAAAAATAGAGTGCTTGTATTGATGAAAAGCTTAATTTTCCAGTGCAGCAACGATGACGGGTTCCAGTTTCTCTGGCGTGGTGAACGGCGCAAAGCGCTTGAGCGGTCTGCCGTCGCGTCCAATCATGAACTTTGTAAAGTTCCACTTGATTCGTCTGCCCAACAGGCCTGGCAATTCGTCTTTTAGGTAACGAAACACCGGGGGCGTA
>NZ_LR607338.1:2484219-2484864 GCF_902164725.1 Pseudescherichia vulneris
CACAGTAGATACTGAAACATGGACGCTAAAAAAAGGCGACAGTTTGCGCTTTCATCTGTCAGGAACCTCATCATTCAGCGCTCATCAGAGTCTGGGTGCCCATTATCTTTTAGTGGTATGTAAATCATGATCAAATATGAATTTATGAGTGCTACCGAGGCACATGAAAAATTAAGAGAATTAGGTGACGTACTGCAGGCCTGTGTAAAAGAGGGTGCAAGCGTAGGTTTTACCCATCCAGACGATCGCCAGGCTATTGACCGCTTCTGGAAGGATAAAGTCAACGGCCTTGCCAGCAATGAGTGTGAATTGCTCATTGCCCGGGATGACGACAGTCTGGTTGGCACAGTGATGATTAACTATTGTGGTATGCCAAACGGCAGTCATCGTGCTGAAATTTCCAAGTTACTCGTCCACCCGCACGCGCGCCGTCAGGGTATTGCCAGACAATTAATGAATCAGGCAGAGCAAAGAGCGTGGGAAAAAGGATTATCTCTACTCGTACTGGATACCCGCAGCGGCGATGTCGCCAGCACACTATATCTTTCACTCGGCTGGCAGATAGCCGGGTCGATACCCTGTTATGCAGAGTCTATTGAGAACACCCTGGATGCGACGACGTATATGTATAAAATTATTGCCAAA
>NZ_LR607338.1:2485648-2520117 GCF_902164725.1 Pseudescherichia vulneris
AAATAAATTATAAATTTTACAAGAAGATAGTAAAATTGCTACTATACCCCCTTACAGTATAGGAGGGCGTATGCCACACTCACCTGAAGATAAAAAGCGCATCCTTACCCGTGTTCGCCGCATTCGTGGCCAGGTCGACGCCCTTGAGCGGGCGCTGGAGTCGGGCGAACCCTGCATCGCAATACTACAACAGATCGCCGCCGTGCGCGGGGCTGCTAACGGCTTGATGGGCGAGATGGTCGAAATTCACCTCAAAGATGAACTGGTCAGCGGCGAGACGACGCCAGACCAGCGCGCGGTAAGAATGGCAGAAGTCGGCCATCTTCTGCGCTCTTATCTAAAATAATTACTACTGTTCACATAAGGGAAGAGAGTTTATGAAATCACGTGCGGCTGTTGCCTTTGGGCCGGGTCAACCACTGAAAATTGTTGAAATCGACGTAGCGCCACCGAAGAAAGGTGAGGTGCTGGTCAAGATCACCCACACCGGCGTCTGCCACACCGATGCGTTCACCCTCTCTGGGGACGATCCGGAAGGCGTCTTCCCGGCGGTGCTCGGCCATGAAGGCGGCGGCGTAGTGGTGGAAGTGGGCGAGGGCGTGACCAGCCTGCAACCCGGCGACCACGTTATTCCGCTTTATACCGCCGAGTGCGGCGAGTGTAAGTTCTGTAAATCCGGTAAGACCAACCTCTGCCAGGCCGTGCGCGCCACCCAGGGCAAGGGCCTGATGCCGGACGGTACCACCCGTTTCTCCTACAACGGCGAGCCGATCTACCACTACATGGGCACCAGCACCTTCAGCGAATACACCGTTTGCGCGGAGATCTCACTGGCGAAGGTCAACCCGCAGGCACCGCTGGATAAAGTCTGCTTGCTGGGCTGCGGCGTTACCACCGGTATCGGCGCAGTGCACAACACGGCGAAGGTCAAAGAGGGCGATAACGTGGCGGTCTTCGGCCTCGGCGGCATTGGTCTGGCGGTGATCCAGGGTGCGGTACAGGCGAAAGCCGGACGTATTATTGCCGTTGATACCAATCCGGAGAAGTTCAAGCTGGCAGGCGAGATGGGCGCAACCGACTTTATCAACCCGAACGACTACGATAAGCCGGTGCAGGACGTCATCGTTGAGCTGACCGACGGCGGGGTGGAGTTTAGCTTCGAGTGTATCGGCAACGTTAACGTTATGCGTGCCGCGCTGGAGTGCTGCCACAAAGGCTGGGGCGAGAGCGTGATTATCGGCGTTGCTGGCGCGGGTCAAGAGATCCGTACCCGTCCGTTCCAACTGGTGACCGGGCGCGTCTGGCGCGGCTCCGCCTTTGGCGGCGTGAAGGGCCGTACTCAGCTGCCGGGCATGGTTGAAGATGCGATGGTTGGCAAAATCGACCTCGATCCGTTTATCACCCACCGTCTGCCGCTGGATCAGATCAACGAAGCGTTTGACCTGATGCACGAAGGGAAATCTATCCGTACCGTTATCCATTTCGGCGATAACTGATCCCACTGCCGGCGGTTTAGCCGTCGGCAGCCTTTTTAATGTGCGGATCTGTGACCGAGTTGGCGCTTTTAGACATAAGATAAATCTTATGGCTGCCGATGACTATCTGACAGGCGTGTAATTACGCATCTTACAATAAGAGAGTCGATAGCCATGGATAAAACAGCAGCGATGCACAAACCGCAGACAGTTGGCTTTTTACATCATATCCGCTTAGTACCCCTTTTCTCCGCCATCCTCGGCGGTATCCTTCTGCTTTTTGCCCTGAGTTCAGGGCTGGCAGGCTACTTCCTGATGCAGGCCGATAGCGACCAGCAGGACGTTACCGCCGAAATTCAGATCCGTATGGGGCTGTCGAATAGCTCTAACCACCTGCGTACTGCGCGTATCAACATGATCCATGCCGGGGCGGCCAGCCGCATCGCGGAGATGGATGACATGAAGCTCAACATTGCCGAGGCAGCGAAGCGTATTGGGCAGTCGCAGGAGGGCTTCAATGCCTACATGAACCGCAGCGTGAAAACGCCAGCCGATGAGGCGCTGGATGGCGATCTCAAGGCGCGGTTTGATGCCTATATCGCTGGGCTAAAGCCGATGCTGAAGTATGCTAAAAACGGCATGTTCGAGGCGATCATCAATCATGAAAACGAGCAGGCCCGGGGGCTGGACAGCGCCTATAACGACGTGCTGCTGAAGGCCATTCAGATCCGCACCGAGCGGGCGAATAAGCTCAGCGAACTGGCGCACCAGCGCGCGCAGCTGGGACTGATGTTTATGGCGGGCGCATTTGTGCTGGCGCTGCTGCTGACGTTGATTACCTTCGTGGTTCTGCGTCGTATCGTGATCAATCCTCTCCAGCGCGCGGCGCATCGCATTGAGCTGATTGCCTCCGGCGATCTGACCCATGCCGACGAGGCCACCGGACGCAGTGAAATTGGTATCCTGAGCCGCGACCTGCAAAAAATGCAGCGCTCGCTGGTGACAACCGTGAGCACGGTGCGCCAGGGCGCAGAGGAGATCTATCGCGGGACCAGCGAAATCTCGGCGGGCAATACCGATCTCTCATCGCGTACCGAACAGCAGGCGGCGGCCATCGAAGAGACCGCGGCCAGCATGGAGCAGTTGACCGCTACCGTGAAGCAGAATGCCGATAACGCCCACCACGCCAGCAAGCTGGCCGGGGACGCGTCCGGTAAGGCCACTAAAGGTGGGCAGATTGTCTCCGGCGTCGTGCAGACCATGGGCAACATCTCTAACAGCTCGAAGAAGATCTCGGAGATTACCGCCGTGATCAACAGCATTGCTTTCCAGACCAATATTCTGGCGCTGAACGCGGCGGTAGAGGCAGCCCGCGCGGGCGAGCAGGGCCGTGGCTTTGCAGTAGTCGCCAGCGAAGTTCGTACCCTGGCTAGCCGCAGCGCCCAAGCAGCAAAAGAGATTGAGGGGCTGATCAGCGAGTCGGTGACCCTGATTGAGCGTGGTTCCGGCGAGGTGGTTGCTGCAGGGGATACGATGGGCGATATCGTTGCGGCGGTAAAACGCGTTACCGATATCATGCAGGAAATTGCCGCAGCGTCCGACGAGCAGAGTCGCGGCATTGAACAGGTTAGCCAGGCCATCACCGAGATGGATAACGTTACCCAGCAGAACGCCTCGCTGGTGGAGGAGGCGTCAGCCGCAGCGGCGTCGCTGGAAGAGCAGGCGGCACGTCTGACCGAGGCGGTAGGCACCTTCCGGCTCAAGCAGGGCAGCCAGGCGCGGGAAGAGAAACCCGCAGCGACAAAACCCTTTACGCCATCGCGTCCGGCACTGGCCAGCGGCGATAACTGGGAAACGTTCTAATTTCACCAACCTTTGGGGGCCGTAAGGCCCCCTTTTTTTATCGCTTATTTACTGTCAGGCAGCGCATAGGCAATGATGTAATCCCCGCGATCTGGAGACTGACGTGCGCCTCCCGCGTTAATCACAATGTACTGCTTACCGGTTTTCGGTGACACGTAAGTCATCGGGCCGGATTGACTACCTACCGGCAGACGCGCTTTCCAGATCTCGCTTCCCGTCGCGGTATCAAATGCGCGCAGATAAAAATCCTGGGTACCGGCAAAGAAGAGCAGGCCGGACTGGGTAGAGAGAGACGCGCCCAGGGTCGGCATGCCGATCGGGATTGGCATATGCATGCGGATCCCCAGCGGGCCGGTATCCTGCACCGTACCTACCGGAACCTGCCACACCAGCTTGCCGGACTTCAGATCGACAGCGGACATGGTGCCAAACGGTGGCTTCTGGCACGGAATGCCCAGCGGAGAGAGGAAGCGTTCGCGCATCGCACCGTACGGCGTCCCCTCCATCGGCACAATCCCCATCTCGATGCCGCTGGCGTTTTTCGCTACCTTCGCACGCGGCACCATGTAGTTTGCCAGCCCCAGACGCATGTCGTTAACAAACATCAGGCCGTTGTTGGGATCGACCGAGACGCTGCCCCAGTTCATGCCGCCAAGCGATCCTGGGAACTGCAGGGAGCGATCGAGGCCCGGCGGAGTGAAGACGCCTTCGTGACGCATCGCTTTAAATTCGATACGGCAGATCAGCAGATCGATAGGGGTGGCACCCCACATGTCCGATTCAGTCAGCGTCTGGTTGCCGATCATCGGCATTCCGACGGAGAAAGGCTGGGTCGGAGAGTAACGCTCGCCTTCGACGTTGCCTGCCGGAACCGGACGCTCCTCTACCTTCGCCACCGGCTCACCGGTTTCGCGGTTGAGCATGAAGATCATGCCCTGCTTGCTGGTCTGCACCAGCACCGGCGTCGTGCCGCCTTTGCCATCTGGCAGATCGTAGAGCAGCGGTTGCGCAGGCAGGTCAAAGTCCCATAAATCGTGATGGGTGGTCTGATAGTGCCAGCGCACCTGACCGGTGGTGGCATCGACGGCGACAATAGATGAGCTGTACTTGTCATCCAGCGCGGTGCGCTCCCCGGCGAAGAAGTCTGGGGTAGCGTTGCCGGTCGGGAGGTAGACCAGGTTCAGCTTGGCGTCGTAGGACATTGCCGACCAGACGTTAGGCGTCCCGCGGGTGTAGGTCTGACCTTCCGGCGGCAGGCCGGTGATCGCCGGGTTACCCGGATCCCACGCCCACGCCAGCTTGCCGGTGTGCACGTCATAGGCACGTACCACGCCCGGCGGCTCGCCCGTGGAGTAGTTATCCGCCACGCGGCCGCCAACCACCACCACGTTACCCGCTACCAGCGGAGTGGAGGTCTGCTGATAGTAGCCAGGCTTCACTTCCCCCATGCCGACGCTGAGATCGACCGCGCCGTTGCTGCCAAAGTCCGCACACGGCTGGCCGTTATCGGCATTGATGGCTATCAGGCGGGCATCGGTGGTCGGCAGGAACAGACGACGGGCGCAGGCTGCGGGCTGCGCAGCGGGAACGGGCACGGCCTGCGCATCTTCGTAATAACCGAGGCCACGGCAGCGCTGCCAGTTTGGCGCAGTGGCTTTGCTGTCATAGCGCCACTTCTCTTTCCCGGAGTCGACGTCCAGCGCCAGCACCTTGCTGTACGGCGTACAGACAAACAGCGTGTCACCAATTTGCAGCGGCGTGTTCTGATCTTCCGCGCCGGAGCCGTTGCTCTGCGGGATATCGCCAGTATGGGCTACCCACGCCACTTCCAGCTGGTTCACGTTCTGCTTGTTGATCTGATCCAGCGCGGCAAAGCGGTCGCCGTGAGTGGTGTTACCCCAGTGTTTCCAGTCCGTCTGCTGGCTACCTTCTGCCACCGGCTTCACCGGTACGGCTTCGTTGGCCGTTACCAGCGTCTGCGGTTTGAACATCCAGCCTGCGCTCACCAGCAGCACCAGGGCAATCACGCCCGCAAGGCCAAAGGCTGGCTTTTTGTTGGCGGAGGCGGTCAGGAACGGCCAGAGCAGAGCGGCAAGGAAGGCGAGTACGCCAAAGGTAAAGAGCCGTGAGAACAGCGGCCAGAAGTCCCAGCCCGCGTCGCTGACGGCCCAGATCGCCGAGGCGATAAAGGCCAGCGCATAGAGCACGATGCCGCTGATGCGGTTTTTGATGATCAGTAGTGCAGAGATCAGCATCGCGACGCCCATGATCAGGAAGTAGGCGCTACCTCCCAATGAGACGAGTTTGATACCGGGAATACCAATAGCCAGGCCGATAATTATCAGAAGCCCGGCCAGAAGCCACTTCAGGATACGACCGATCCCGTGCGGCGTGCTGCCAGTTGCCATGTCACTCTCCTAAAACCGCTCTGGTTCACGCGTATGAACCAAAAAGGTAATTTAAACAGGGTTTGCCTTGTAAAGTAGGGTTTTAAATCCGCCGTATCGTTATCTTATGAACCATATGGTGAATTCCGCGACATGATAGATCTGTTAAATTGTTTTACGCAATTGTTAAAAAATAATTTGGCACGTTTTGTGAGCGGCAAACAAAACGCCCGTCACATAAACGGGCGTAAGGAGAGGGAGATTAAGGGTTAAGCGATGCGCAGAGTGGGCTGGGTTTCGGCCCTGGTCACGCGGACCGGAATTGATTTTGAGGTCGGCGTGCCGGTACCTTCCCCGATGCGGGAGAGGGGAACCAGCGGGTTCGTCTCAGGATAGTAGGCCGCCAGGTTACCGCGCGGGATAGCATAGGCCACCAGCTTGAAATCCTTAACCTGCCGCACAATGCCGTCATCCGCCTCGGTGGTGATATCGACCCGATCGCCATCCTGTAAGCCCAGCGCCGCAATATCATCCGCATGCATAAACAGCACCTCGCGCTGACCGTAAACGCCACGGTAGCGGTCATCCAGCCCGTAGATGGTGGTGTTGTACTGATCGTGGGAGCGCAGGGTTTGCAGAATAAAGGGCGCATCCTCCCGCACGGAAACCGGCAGCGCCGCGGCGCTGAATTCGGCCTTGCCCGACGGCGTGTTAAACGTCAGCTCGGCGGCGGCGTTGCCGAGCCAAAACCCACCCGGCAGATCGCAGCGGGCGTTAAAGTCGGCAAAGCCGGGGAGGGTAGCGGCAATGTGGTCGCGGATCAGACTGTAATCATCCGCCAGCGCCAGCCAGTTCACGGCGGTATCGCCAAGCGTGGCGTGGGCGATGTGGGCGATAATAGCCGTCTCCGAGCGCTGGGTTTTCGCCAGCGGTTTGCCGATCCCTTCGGAAGCGTGAACCATGCTGAAGGAGTCTTCTACGGTGATGAACTGTCGGCCGCTGGCCTGGATATCTTCCTCCGTGCGCCCCAGCGTCGGCAGGATCAGCGAGGCTTTACCGGGCATCAGGTGGCTACGGTTGAGCTTGGTGCTGATGTAGACCGTCAGCCCGCAGCGGCGCAGCGCTTCACAGGTGCGCGGCGTATCCGGCGCGGCGGCGGCGAGGTTGCCACCGAGGGCAATCAGAACCTTAACCTCATCCCGCAGCATGGCGTTGATGGCATCGACGGTGTGATGGCCCGGCCTGCGCGGCGGTTCGAAGTTGAAGTGGCGGGCGAGGCTATCCAGCAGCACGGCAGGGGGCTTTTCATCAATGCCCACCGTCCGGTTGCCCTGCACGTTACTGTGGCCGCGAACCGGGCAAAGGCCCGCTCCGGGTTTACCGAGATGGCCGCCGAGCAGCTGCAGATTGGTGATCTCCCGTACGGTGTCGAGAGAGTGTTTGTGCTGGGTAATGCCCATCGCCCAGGTGCAGATCACTTTTTCGGCGCGCTGCCAGATACCTGCCGCCTCGCGAAGCTGCTGCTCCGTCAGTCCAGACTGCTCAACCAGCGTTGCCCAGGGGGTAGCATCGATTTGCGCAAACCATGCCTCAATGCCCTGGGTGTAACGGGTGATAAACGCCTCGTCAACGATCCCGGGCTGGCCGTCGGCCTGCCGCTGACGGTGGGTCTCCAGCAGCGCCTTCGCCATGCCGCGCACCGCCGCCATATCGCCGCCAAGGTTTGGCTGATAGTAGGAGGAGCTGATGGTGCCTGCTTTCGGCGTGATCACCTCCAGCGGCTTCTGCGGATCGGCGAATCGCTCCAGCCCGCGCTCGCGCAGGGTGTTGAAGGTGACGATGCTGGCCCCGCGATCGGCGGCATGGCGCAGGCTATGCAGCATACGCGGATGGTTAGTGCCCGGGTTTTGGCCAAAGACGAAGATTGCATCGGCCTGATCAAAATCCTTCAGGTGTACCGTGCCTTTACCAACGCCGATGCTGCGCTTTAGTCCGGCACCGCTCGCCTCGTGGCACATGTTAGAGCAGTCGGGGAAATTATTGGTTCCGACCATGCGGCCAAACAGCTGATAAATATAGGCCGCTTCGTTGCTGGCGCGCCCGGAGGTATACAGCTCCATCCGATTCGGGTTATCCATCGCCTGGATATGTTGCGCAATCAGCGCCCAGACAGCGTCCCAGCTAATCGGCTCATAGCGGTCGGTAGTTGGGTTATAGCTCAGCGGCTCGGTAAGGCGTCCCTGATACTCAAGGAAGTAGTCCGACTGCTGGTTAAGAGCGCTAACGGTGTGGCGGGCAAAGAAGTCAGCGTCAACCTGGCGACGGGTGGCCTCCCAAGTCACGGCCTTAGCGCCGTTTTCACAGAAGCTGAAGGTGCTTTTATTGTCATCGCCCCAGGCGCAGCCGGGGCAGTCAAAGCCGCGAGCCTTGTTCATGCGCAACAGATTGCGCATATTCTTCAGGGCGTTTTTGCTGTCGATGACGAAGCGGGTCGTCGCTTCCAGAGAGCCAAGCCCACCGGCAGCGGCGTGGTATGGCTTGATGGCGGATTTAAATTTCATGCGTTCTTCCAGACGGCGGGTTGCTGCGGGCAAAGTTATACCTCTTCACAACAACCCATAATCAACAACGCGTTTTTATCACACAATTAACGTTATGTTTACCCTTTGCGCAACAACGGCGGCGGGAAGAGCGCTAAAGCGCACGCGGCGTTAAACCGGCATCGATTTCCGGATGGCACTCAGCAACGTTTGCGCCGCCGCCGAAAGCGGGGCGTCGATGCGGGTGATAATGCCAATTGGCTCGCCCGCACCCTGGGCCGGGATCGGCAGCGCCGTTAGCGCCCCCTGCTTGAGATCGTCCTTTACCGCGCCGGAAGGCACAAACCAGACGTAGTTATACTCGACGGTAAGCTGGCGGGAGAGCGAGGCAGACAGCGTTTCGATGCAGCCAGAGGGCAGAGAGCACCCCTGAGCTGCAAGCAGCGCCTCGGTATGCTGGCGCGGCGCGGTGCCCTGCGGGGCGACCACCACCGGCCACTCCATCACTCGACTGAGCGTCACCGTATCTTTTAATAGAGGGTGCCGGGGATGGACCACCAGCTTCAGGGATTCTAAAAACAGCAGCTCGTAGTTCAGGCCGCTCATCATCTCTGGATCTGACATGCGGCCAATGCCGATATCCAGCTCGCCGGTTTTCAGACCAGCCAGCAGCATCGGGTTATTCATCGTGGCGACCTGAAGCGTGATGTGCGGCAGGTGGCGATGAAATTCGCCAATCGCCGGCGGCATAATGCCGAGTGCGGCGGTAGGCAGCGCGCCCACGCGCACCACGTCACTGTTCACGCCCTCTTTGTGGGACAGCGCCTGCCCGGCAGTATTTAGCGCGTCCAGCACCCGTACCGCATGGGTCAGGAACTGTTCACCGACCACGGTGAGGTGCGCGCCCATTCGGCCACGATCGAAAAGCCGCGTGCCGGTCAACTGCTCAAGCTCGTTAAGGGTTTTCGACAGCGCAGGCTGACTTAGGTTGAGCGTTTCTGCCGCGCGCCCCAGCGTTCCCTGTTGAGCGACGGCGACGAAGGTATGTAAGTGGCGCAAGCGGATGCGCTGACTGAAGAGACCATTTTTTTCCATAGCCAATGTTAAAAACAGAGCGCAACCGCTGACAAGAAAAGTTATCTAAATTTGATAACCTGCTAGCAAAATATTATTAACATTTAACCGCTTTGCCCCACAGTCCGGGCTTTGCCCCCGCGCCTTGATATAATTTTTTGTTATGTAACTTACGCTTACACTCTTTGCCCCGATCACATTTTGTAATTATTTTCCGCGCCGGATAAGGACCTTCTCTACACTCCAGGTAGATGAAGGGGAGAAATGAGATTATGGCGTATACGATCACGGCTGATGAGATCCGGGAAGAATTTTCACAGGCTATGTCGGCCATGTACCAGCAGGAAGTTCCCCAGTACGGCACGCTGCTGGAGCTGGTAGCCGATGTCAATCTGGCGGTACTTGAGAACAACCCTAAGCTGCACGAGCAGCTTGCCAACGCTGATGAGCTGGCGCGCCTCAACGTCGAGCGCCACGGGGCCATTCGCGTCGGTACGCCGCTGGAGCTCGCTACGCTGCGGCGACTCTTTGCGGTGATGGGCATGCAGCCGGTAGGCTACTACGATCTCTCCCAGGCCGGAGTACCGGTGCACTCCACCGCGTTTCGCCCGGTTGATGACGAGGCGCTGTGCCGCAATCCGTTTCGCGTCTTTACCTCACTCCTGCGGCCCGAGCTGATTGAGAGCGAGTCGCTGCGCCAGCGCGCAAAGGCGATTCTGGCCAAGCGTTCGATTTTCACTCCGCGTTGTCTGGAACTGCTGGACTGCTTCGAGCTGCAGGGGGGATTCACGGCGGCTCAGGCCAGCGAGTTTGTTCAGCAGGCGCTGGAGACCTTTCGCTGGCATCAGCATGCCACCGTTGACTACGACACCTATCACGCGCTGCACAGCGAGCACCGGCTGATTGCCGACGTCGTCTGCTTTCCCGGCTGCCACATTAACCACCTGACCCCGCGCACGCTGGATATCGATCGGGTCCAGGCCCTGATGCCGGAGTACGGTATCGAACCGAAAGTGCTCATTGAAGGGCCGCCCCGGCGGGAGGTTCCGCTCCTGCTGCGGCAAACCAGCTTCAAGGCGCTGGAGGAGCCGGTGCTGTTTGCTGGAGAGCACCGGGGAACCCACAGCGCGCGCTTCGGTGAGATCGAGCAGCGCGGCGTGGCCCTGACGCCAAAAGGGCGGGCGCTCTACGACAGGCTGCTGGCGGAGGCGGGCACCGGGAAAGATAACCTGATCCACCAGCATCACCTGCAGGAGAAGTTCAAAGCCTTTCCCGACAGCGAGCTACTGCTGCGTCGTCAGGGACTGGCCTATTTCCGCTACCGCCTGACGCCGACCGGAGAGGGGCATCGTCACGCCTTTGGTCCGGGAGACGATCCGCAGCCGCTGATTGAGCGCGGCTGGGTGGTGGCACAGCCCATCACTTACGAAGATTTTCTGCCGGTCAGCGCGGCGGGGATCTTCCAGTCCAATCTTGGCAATGAGACCCAGCAGCGGCAACACGGCAATGCCAGCCGTGAGGCCTTTGAGGAGGCGCTGGGCTGTTCGGTACTGGATGAGTTTGCGCTTTACCAGGCGGCGGAGGTGCGCAGCCTGCGGCGCTGCGGACTGGTGTAAAACTCTCATTGGATTCTGCGACAAAGTTGTCTAGAGTGGGCGTGCTTTTATTGCCGCTGTTTCGCTTGCGGGCGGAGCGCTTACACACGACCAAAAGGACGTTTTCTCAGGCATGAACCGCAGACGTTTTTTAAAATCTTCTATGATACTGGCCGCTGCGAGCGGGACCTCAGGACTCGCCTCGCTCTTTTCCCGCGCTGCCTTTGCAGCGGAACCCGGCATTGCCGATGGTCAAAGCCATCGTTTTGATTTCTCCAGCCTGCAGGCGACGGCGCACGATCTGGCCCAAACCCCGTGGGGAGGCGCGCCGCGTGCGCTGCCCGAGACGCTCGCTACCCTGACGCCGCAGGCTTACAACAGCATTCAGTACGATGCAAAGCAGTCGCTGTGGAACAACGTAGAGGGCCGCCAGCTTGACGTGCAGTTCTTCCACGTGGGGATGGGCTTCCGCCGCCGGGTGCGCATGTTCTCGTTGGATCCGACCAGCCATCAGGCCCGCGAGATCCACTTCCGTCCGGAGCTGTTTAACTACCACGACGCTGGCGTCGATACCAAACAGCTAGAGGGGCAGAGCGATCTCGGCTTCGCCGGCTTCCGCGTGTTTAAGGCTCCTGAGCTGGCTCGTCGGGATATCGTCTCCTTCCTCGGGGCAAGCTACTTCCGTGCGGTGGACAGTACCTACCAGTACGGCCTCTCTGCACGCGGCGTGGCGATCGACACCTTTACCGACACCCCCGAAGAGTTCCCGGACTTCACCTCGTTCTGGTTTGAAACGGCGAAACCGTCGGACACTACCTTTACCGTCTATGCCCTGCTGGACAGCCCGAGCCTGACCGGTGCATATAAATTCGTGATCCACTGCGAGCAGAACCAGGTGATCATGGAGGTGGATAACCGCCTCTACGCCCGCAAGGACATCAAGCAGCTGGGGATCTCGCCGATGACCAGCATGTTTAGCTGCGGCAACAACGAGCGGCGCATGTGCGACACCATCCACCCGCAGATCCACGACTCTGACCGTCTGGCGATGTGGCGGGGTAACGGGGAGTGGATCTGCCGCCCGCTCAATAACCCGCAGAAATTACAGTTTAACGCCTTTGACGATAACAACCCGAAAGGCTTCGGGCTGCTGCAGCTGGATCGCGACTTCTCCCACTATCAGGACGTGATGGGCTGGTACAACAAGCGCCCAAGCCTGTGGGTTGAGCCGCGCAATAGCTGGGGCAAGGGGAGCGTTAACCTGATGGAGATCCCCACCACCGGTGAGACGCTGGATAACATCGTCTGCTTCTGGCAGCCGGAGAAACCGGTCAAAGCCGGGGACAGTCTCGCCTTCCAGTACCGCCTCTATTGGAGCGCTCAGCCGCCGGTGCATACGCCCTTGGCCCGCGTACTGGCGACCCGTACCGGCATGGGCGGCTTCCCGGAAGGCTGGGCCCCGGGCGAGCACTATCCGCAGGTGTGGGCCCGCCGTTTCGCCATCGACTTTGCCGGAGGCAACATTAAGGATGCCGCCCCAAGAGGCATTGAACCGGTGATCACCCTCTCCAACGGTGAGGCGAAGCAGGTTGAGATCCTCTACGTGGAGCCGTTTGACGGCTACCGCATTCAGTTCGACTGGTACCCCACCAACGACTCCACCGATCCGGTGGAGATGCGCATGTTCCTGCGCTGCCAGGGCGAGGCGGTGAGCGAAACCTGGCTCTATCAGTACTTCCCGCCAGCACCGGATAAGCGGACCTACGTTGATGACCGCGTGATGCGCTAAGGAAAGGAGAGGAAATGGAAACCAGTACGGATGAGTTGATCCCCGTTAGCGACACCCTGAGGCTATGCGCCATCGACGAGCGTTTCGTCAGCGAGCTCTATCAGCTGGTGGTGAAGAATCGGGCATGGCTCCAGCAGTCGCTGAACTGGCCCCAGTACGTCGCCAGCGAAGATGACTCGCTCAAAAATGCCCAGAGCAACATCATGCTGCACCAGCGCGGCTACGCCAAAATGTTCCTGATTATGCAGCAGGAAACCCTCGTCGGCGTGCTGTCGTTTAACGCTATCGAGCCGCTGAACAAAACCGCCTATATTGGCTACTGGCTGGATGAAGGGCATCAGGGGCAGGGCATTCTCTCCCAGTCGCTGGAGGCGTTTATTCAGCACTATGCCCAGAGCGGCGAAATCCGGCGCTTCGTGATCAAGTGCCGGGTGGATAACGCCGCCAGCAACCGGGTGGCCCAGCGCGCGGGTTTCGTGCTGGAGGGCTGCCTGAAAGAGGCCGAGTTCCTCAACGGCCGCTATGACGATCAAAACCTCTACGCGCGGATTATCGACGCCTAGAGCGCGCCCAGCAGCGGCGTGCGGGTAATACGCTCCGCGCCGCTCATTACTTTCGGACCGCGCAGGTGAATTGACTCTTCTTCCAGGGCGATCACCACCGCGTCGCCGCTAATCTCAACATGCCCCTCGATCAGTAGGTTGCCGTTGAGCTGCGCCCGGCCTTGAACGAGAACAAAGTCGTCCAACACCAGCGGCCCGCCGCTAAGCCGCGCGTCACCCCCGACACGCACGTGGTGCTTCAGCACGCAGTTGCCCTCTACCACCGCATTCTCCGCCACCTGAGCGCTGTAGCGTAGGGTGGGAATGGCATCTTCCCCACGTCCGGCGACGAGGCGGGCGCGGTCGTACACCTTGGCGCAGTCGCAGACCCAGACGTCATTCTCCTCGTTGCCCTCCAGCAAGGCAAAGTCAAACACTTCGGCCCGATGCTCTACAAAGGCGTAGTTAACGATGGCGTCGCCGTAAATCTGCGCCTGGTGCAGGATGCGGGAGTGGTTCACCGTGGCCCGATCATAGATGCGCAGGGTGGCATCGTGATCGAGGGTGAGTCCGCGGGCGGCAATAATCTCGCTGCCGTTGAGGATCCGGGCGTCGTCGCCGAGCAGGCACTCGCCGCTCACCCGCGACCGCTGCACCAGCACGTTGCCGCCCAGACGCGCCCCCCGACAGATTTCTGACCCATCAACCCAGGCATGGCCGCCGATCTCCACCCCGTCGTAAATGGTGCAGGGCTGGCTGATGCGGGCGCTGTCGCGTATCCGGCTCCCGCCGAACACCATGCTGTTCTCATCGTAAATCCAGCAGCTGCCCTGCTGGCTTAACACCTGCTCATCCTCTACCCAGCCGCCCAGCGTGCCGGACTGGACGTCATGAAAATCCCGCAGGGCGACGATCTGGCGCAGGGTAACGTGCCGCTTTTCACCGTTATCCTGATAGCTAAATGAGCGGCTGGCATCGCTCAGGCGATACTTGTTCATTATTTGTTTTCCACTGATGGCCTTAGATAAACGTAGCAAACTTTGCCGCTCTGGCTATTGCCAGGGAATTTCAATAAAATGTATTTAAAATATCATTTTAAATTTCCCGCCCAGATAAGGATGGATCATGCTCCAGGTTGATGAGAATTACTTCACTGAAAAATATGGTTTAACCCGCACCCATTCCGAGGTGCTGGCCGCCGCGGCGCGGGTTCCGCCGGGCAAAACGCTCGATCTCGGCTGCGGCAATGGCCGTAACAGCCTCTTCCTTGCGGCGAACGGTTACAGTGTCACGGCATGGGATAAGAATCCCATGAGCATCGCCAATATAGAGCGTATCAAGGCGGCCGAGGAGCTGGATAACCTTGAGATCGCTACCGTCGATCTTAACGCGCTGAGCTTTGAGGGAGAGTATGACTTTATCCTCTCCACCGTGGTGATGATGTTTCTTGAGCCGCAAACCATCCCGGGCCTGATTGCCAATATGCAGCGCACCACCGTGCCGGGGGGCTTTAACCTGATTGTCGCCGCGATGGACACGGACGATTTTCCCTGCACGGTCGGCTTCCCGTTTGCCTTTAAGGCCGGAGAGCTGGCGGAGTACTACAGCGGATGGGAAGTGGTGAAATACAATGAAGACGTCGGTGAGCTACACCGCACCGACGCCAATGGCAACCGCATCAAGCTGCGCTTTGCCACGCTGCTGGCCCGTAAACCCGCTTAGCGAGCCGCCAGCAGACAGAGCTGAAGCGCGACCTTGTAGGACGCCTCGAAGGATTTCAGCGGCAGGAACTCAAAGCGCGAGTGGAAGTTGTGCGCGCCGGTGAAGAAGTTCGGCGTCAGCAGTCCCTTTGCCGAGAGCGCCGCGCCGTCGGTACCGCCGCGCATCGGGGTTGGCTTCGGCGTGATGCCCAGGCTCTCCATTGCCTCAAACATCAGGTCGATGGCGCGGCGATCTTCGCCTACGGCGTTGCTGATGTTGCTGTAGACGTCCTCGATCTCATACTCCACCTTTGCGGTGGGGTGCTGCGCGGCAATACGCTGCGCCACCTCGCTAATCTGCCGCTTGCGCTCCTCGAAGCGTTGTTTATCAAAATCGCGGATGCTGGCGCTGAGCACCGCATGGCCCTGTACCGCCTCCATACCGTTAAACCAGGTGTAGCCCTCGCGGCCTGCGGTATGCTCCGGCGTCTGCTGGCGATCGAAATGGCTGATGTAGTCCGTGGCCATCAGCAGGGGGTTTACCAGCACGCCCTTGGCTGACATCGGGTGCGCCGTCACGCCGGTAAAGCGGATCCTGGCCTGAGCAGCGTTAAAGTTCTCATAAACAATCTCCCCCAGTTCGCAGCAGTCAATGGTCCAGGCAAACTCGACGTCAAAGCGTTTGAGATCCAGCGCCTTTGCCCCGCGCAGGCCGACCTCTTCATCCGGCACAAAGGCTACCACGATATCGCCATGCTGATGCTCTGCGGTCAGGTTCTCCAGCAGGGTCATCACCACCGTCACCGCCGCCTTGTTATCCGCGCCCAGCACGCTGGTGCCGTCGCTAAAGATAATTTCTTCTCCTGGGTAAGCTAAAATTTCCGGATGCTCGGCAGTGCGCAGCCAAATATCCTGCTCGGCGTTAAGACAGAGATCTGTGCCGGTAAACTGCAGGATTTGTGGATGAATATCCGGCGACAGTCCGACGTCTACGGTATCGATATGGGTGATAAAACCGATGCGCGGTGCGCCCGCCACGTTGCCCTTTTTAACCGCCGTCACGGTGGCGTACTCGTCGATCACAATCTCTTCTAATCCCAGCGTTTTTAGCTCGTCGGCCAGCACGCGGGCCATCTCATACTGGCCCGCTGTGGTAGGCAGAGTGGTAGCCGACGCATCGCTCTGGCTGGTGATGGCAAGGTAGTTAGAAAAGCGTTGGGTTAATTGTCTGGCGAGTGGCGATGACATAGTGGATCCTTCTTTATTTGTTTTATCAGGTGCTTACGGTGTAACTTTAATGTTATGTATTAACGGGCAAACAACAAGCACTTATTGATAGCACGCTAAGATAGCCGGATAAACGACAGGATAAAGATGATAAGCAAACCCACAACACTTGCACTGGCGTTAGCCGCGCTCACGGTCAGTTCTACCGTGGCAGCGAAGACGCTGGTTTACTGTTCGGAAGGATCGCCTGAAAACTTTAACCCTCAACTTTACACCTCGGGAACCAGCGTCGATGCCAGCGCTGTTCCGGTCTACAACCGGCTGGTAGAGTTTAAGGTCGGCACCACGGCGTTAGAGCCCAGCCTGGCCGAACGCTGGGACGTCAGCGACGATGGGAAAACCTACACCTTCCATCTGCGCAAGGGCGTGAAGTTCCAGAGCAATAAATACTTCACCCCGACGCGGGACTTCAACGCCGACGACGTGATCTTCTCGTTTATGCGACAGAAGGATCCGAATCATCCCTATCACAACGTCTCTAACGGCAACTACTCGAACTTTGAGAGCCTGGAGTTTGGCAAGCTGATCACCCGTATCGATAAGGTTGACGACCACACCGTGCGCTTTACGCTTGCCCATCCGGAAGCGCCGTTCGTGGCCGATCTGGCGTGGTATTTTGCCTCGATCCTCTCGGCAGAGTATGCCGACGCCATGCTGAAGGCTGGCACGCCGACGCGCGTGGATATGGATCCTATCGGCACCGGTCCGTTCAAGCTGGCGCAGTATCAGAAAGACTCCCGCATCCTGTTTACCGCCTTCCCGGAATACTGGCAGGGCAAGGCCAAGCTGGACCGACTGGTGTTCAGCATCACCCCGGACGCTTCGGTGCGCTACGCCAAACTGGAGAAGAACGAGTGTCAGGTCATGGCCTTCCCGAACCCGGCAGATTTGCCGCGGATGCGCGAAAATCCCAATATCAACCTGATGAGCAAGGCTGGGCTGAATACCGGTTTCCTCGCCCTCAACACGCAGAAAGCACCACTGGATAACGTCAAGGTGCGCCAGGCACTGGCGATGGCGATCAACAAGCCGGCGATTATCGACGCGGTGTTCCAGGGCACCGGTACGGCGGCGAAAAACCTGCTGCCGCCGGGGGTCTGGAGCGCTGATAGCGACCTGAAGGATTACGACTACAACCCGGAGCAGGCCAAAGCCCTGCTGGCCGAGGCGGGCTTTGCCAAGGGCTTAAGCATTGACCTGTGGGCGATGCCAGTTCAGCGTCCTTACAACCCGAACGCGAAGCGCATGGCGGAGATGATCCAGGCCGACTGGGCGAAGATTGGCGTACAGGCGAAAATCGTGACCTTTGAGTGGGGCGAGTACCTCAAGCGCGTGAAGGGTGGCGAGCACCAGGCGGCGCTGATGGGCTGGACCACGGCCACCGGCGACCCGGATAACTTCTTCGGTCCGCTGTTTACCTGTCAGTCGGCGGACGGCGGCTCCAACTCGGCGAAGTGGTGCTATCAGCCGTTTGATAAGCTGATTGCCGAAGCGAAAGGCATCACCGATCAATCCCAACGTACCGCCCTCTACAAGCAGGCGCAGCAGATGATGCATGATCAGATGCCTGCCGTGATGATTGCCCACTCAACGATTTTCGAGCCGGTGCGCAAAGAGGTGCAGGGGTATGAGATCGATCCCTTTGGCAAACACATTTTTTATCAGGTCGATTTGAAAAAATAAACACGCCAGGCCTGTGCGGCTGCGCAGGCCTGTTTTTTGGTAAAAGGGTGAGCCAGCACTCTTTTAGTCACAACAACCGTCACTGAATTTTGCTATAACTCCGTATGCATCGTTATAATTTCAGGAATAAATACATGCGTACTTACTCATTGATTCAGGTAGCGGTACTGTCGGGGCTGCTGGCGCTGACAGGGTGCTCGTCGAAAGTCACACAGCCAGACAAGTATTCAGGTTTTTTAAAAGATTATTCAAATTTACAGCAGGCGACCTCTGCCTCGGGTAAACCGGTGCTGCGCTGGGTCGACCCGTCATTTGATGACAGCAAGTACGATAGCATCGTCTACAACCCCATCACCTACTATCCGCAACCTAAACCTACCACCCAGATTGGTCAGGAGACCCTCAACGGCCTGCTGAACTATACCAATACCAAGCTAAAAGCCGCCGCCGCCCAGCGTAAGCCGCTGGTGGCGACGCCCGGTCCGCGTAGCCTGATCTTCCGTGGCGCAATCACCGGCGTTGACTCCAGCAAAGAGGGATTGCAGTTCTATGAGGTGATCCCAATTGCGATGGTGGTAGCAGGCACCCAGGCCGCCACCGGCCACCGTACCATGGATACCGCGCTCTATTTTGAGGGTGAGCTGATTGACGCCGCGACTAACAAACCGGTGATCAAAGTGGTGCGTAAGGGAGAGGGTAAAGACCTCAATAACCAGAATACGCCGCTTACCGTCGACACCCTCAAGCAGGTGGTGGACGACTTGGCCAGCGACGCGGCGCTGTTCCAGGTTAAAAAACAGTAATCAGCGAAGCGCCATCCTCGTGATGGCGCTTCTCTTTTTATCTTCACGCCGAGCGCGGTCGCCGGTGCCAGACGCGCAGCAGGCTTTCTGGACGGGTAAACATCACCAGATTACCCACCAGGATTAGCGCCAGGCCCACCACGGCATTGCTCTCCCAGTGGTAACCTT
Source organism: Pseudescherichia vulneris (assembly GCF_902164725.1). Lineage (NCBI taxonomy): Bacteria > Pseudomonadati > Pseudomonadota > Gammaproteobacteria > Enterobacterales > Enterobacteriaceae > Pseudescherichia > Pseudescherichia vulneris. The sequence continues at coordinate 2,504,555 of NZ_LR607338.1, forward strand.
CGAACAGGGTCGAGAGCGTTAACGCCACCAGCGGAAAGAGCAGCGTACTGTAGGCAGCATTGCTCGCCCCGATGCGGCCCACCAGCGTAAAATAGACCCCAAAGCCAACGACCGAGCCGAACAGCGCCAGATAAACCAGCGCGCCGAGGTAACTTACCGTCCACTCGGGCGTAAAGCTGTCGCCCCGTACCAGGGCGATGAAGCCCATAATCAGCGTGCCGTAGAACATTGCCCAGCCGTTGGTAGTCATCGTCTCCAGCCCTTTACGCTGGTGGCGCAGGCTGATCATATTACCCAGCGAGAAGCCCAGGGTGCCCAACGCCGACAGGCCGATGCCCAGCAGCAGGTTGACGTTGAGATCGTTGGCGAGCAGATCCTGCCAGAAGAGGGCGGCGATGCCGGTCAGGCCCAGCGCGGCGGCCAGAAAGAAGCGAGCGGGCGGGCGCTGACCAAAGAAGATAAAGCTGTTTATCGCGTTGAATAGCACCGCCATGGAGAAGATGACCGACTCCAGCCCAGTGTTGATCCACGCCGCAGCGGTGTAAAAGCACCAGAAGTTGAAGCCGAACACGCAGCCGCCCTGAACCATACACATCAGGTGATCCCTGAGCGTCAGGGCGCGAAGTCGCTTAAGCACCAGCAGCGTTAGCATCATGATGGCCGAGGCCAGCGCGAAGCGCCAGAAAATGGAGACCGGCGCAGCGACCGGCCCCTGCTGCAAATGGATAGCGATCCACGTCGTTCCCCAAATCACCACTACCAGGCCATACATTAGTGCGTTCATCGTGCGCTGCTCTCCGTCATTAAAAATCCTATTGTTGAGCGCGACGGGCGGCGATGCTTGCAGGGGCTTGCGGGAGACTTGCAAATTCTTGCGGTTTTTTAGCGGTCAGAGAGCGGCAACGCTTTCATCCGCGCCGCACTCTTCATACACTAAGGATCTGGTTAATCACTTGTTAATGTGGCAATGGCAGAAACCTACGGTGCTTTTGAAAATCTGCGCAGGCATAGCGCGGTGCTGAAAAATTCAGTCGCGCTGAATAACGGCATGCAGCTGGCCGCATGGTCCAACAAGCGCGATCGGATCACCCAGTATTGCGATCACCATACGTTGAGCCTCTATATTGCCGACGGCTATGAGAGCTACCACAAAACCCGCAGCGGCTGGCAAAACGGCGGTGGACCAGATCGGTTTTGTCTCCTGCCGAAAGAGAGCGAATCGACCTGGGATATTCGCGACGATCTCTCCTTCGTGCACCTCTACTGCACCGATGCGCATCTGCGCAGCGTAGGGGAGCAGATCTGGGATCGCAGCCCGGCCGCGCTGACGCTGGATGAGAAAACCTTTGGCCAGGACGCACAGATCACCGCCCTCTATCGCCAGTTTTTGCTCGACTGCGACTGGCAGCAGCAGGCCAACCAGCTTACGCTGAGCACGGCGTCGACGCTGCTGCTGACCCATATCATTCAGCGCTACAGCAGCGTGCAGTGGCGCATGCCGAGCGTCACCGGCGGGCTGGCCCCGTCGGTGCTGCGTAACGTGCTGGAGTATATCGACGCCCATCTTGCCGAGCCGCTCACCCTGGCCGATCTCGCCGCCCAGGCGTCCTTGAGCGAATACCATTTTGCCCGCATGTTTCGCCACTCGTCCGGGCTTGCGCCGCACCAGTACGTGATGCAGCGGCGGATGCATCAGGCTCGGGATAGGGTATGCCATACGGCGCTGCCCTTGACCGAGATTGCACTCGGATGCGGATTCAGCTCCGCCAGCCACTTTAGCAACCGTTTTAAAAGCGTGTTCGGTATCACGCCGTCACAGATGCGCGCGGCGCACGCCTGACAGCACGGCATAGCAGATCCCACCCACCAGCAGTCCCCAGAATGCCGACCCGATGCCCAGCAGCGTCACGCCGCTGGCGGTAACGAGAAAAGTCACCGCCGCGGCATCGCGCTCGCGCTCGTTCACCAGGGCCTGATGCAGGCTGCCGCCAATGGTGCCCAGCAGCGCCAGGCCTGCCAGGGTCTGGATCCAGCTCAGCGGCAGGGCGGCCATCAGGCCACTTATCGAGCCGCCAAACACGCCCGCCAGCAGATAGAAAACGCCTGCGGCAGCGGCAGCCTGCCAGCGTTTATCCGCATCCGGATGGGCATCCGGGCTTTGACAGATAGCGGCGGTAATCGCGGCGATACAGACGGAGTAGACCCCAAACACGCTGCCCAGCAGCGCCATCCCGCCGGTAAACACCATCAGCGGCGAGGCGGGAACATGATAGCCTGCAGCCTGCATGGTAGCGAAGCCGGGCGCGTTTTGTGAGGCCATCGTCACCAGGAAGAAGGGCAGTCCCACGCTGATTAAGGTAGTCAGGGTAAAGCGAGGGGCGATCATTTCAGGCATCACTACCGAAATATGCAGCACAGATGTGACAACGTCACCGCTTAGCCAGGCCACGAGCGCGCCTGTGATAAGCGCAGCAATAATGGCATAGCGCGGTGCCAGCGCTTTGCAGAGCAGCCATGCCAGCAACATGCTGACACATAAACTGAAATCGCTCTGTAAATTAGTAAAGGTCTGCAATCCAAAACGCAGTAAGATACCGGCCAGCATCGCCGCCGCCAGCGAGTGCGGGACAATCTTCATCAGGCGGGCAAAGAGGCCGGTAAGGCCGCAGAGCAGGATCAGGGCATTGGCAAAGATAAATACCCCTACGGCCTCGTTGAGGGTGGCCCCCTCCAGGCTGGTGGCGAGCAGCGCCGCACCGGGGGTTGACCAGGCGGTGAGCACCGGAACGCGGTAGCGCAGGGTCAGCATAAGGGTGCTGATACCCATTGCCAGCCCCAGCGCCGTCATCCAGCTGGCGATTTGCGCCGGGCTGGCACCGGCAACGCTGGCGGCCTGCCAGATAATGGCCGCCGAGCTGGCATAGCCCACCAGCACCGCCACAAAACCTGCCAGCAGGGTGGAAAAGGGAAAGGGACGCAGGGGCATAAGAACTCCATGTACGCTATCACGGTAGATAAAAATAGCATTGTGCGTTATAACGCACAAGAAGCCATTCACGCACGAGGAAGGGAAAGTATGGATCTGCCACAGTATCTCTCTGCGACACTGAAAACGCTGCGCCAGACGCGGGGCTGGAGCCTTTCGCGCCTCGCCACTGAAACCGGCGTCTCAAAAGCGATGCTCGGCCAGATCGAGCGCAATGAATCCAGCCCCACGGTGGCCACGCTATGGAAAATCGCTACCGGGCTAAACGTACCGCTCTCGACCTTTATCACCGCAGCGGACACCAGTGCGCCGCAGGCCTACGATCCTGATCAGCAGGCGATGACCATTACGCCGATTTTTCCGTGGGATAACGAACTGCGCTTTGACCACTTTTCGGTCACCCTTGCCCCCGGCGCGTTCAGCGAGTCCACCCCGCACGAGCGCGGCGTGATTGAACACGTGGTGGTGATTTCCGGTACGCTGGAGATGCAAATTGATGGGGAGTGGCAGACGCTACAGGCGGGAAGCGGAGTCAGGTTTGCCGGGGATAAAACCCACGCCTACCGCAACAGCAGCGGACAGACAACCCAGTTTCACTCGCTGATCCACTATCCAAAAGAAAAAGCCGCAGGCGAGCCTGCGGCAAAATACGACGACAAATAACGACGAATTAACAGTAACGCACACATGACGAGGAATGTCCGGAATACGCAGCCACTGTACCCTGTTCAGCGCGCCTGACGAAATGCGCATTATTTCAATACATTGCTAATTAATGTATTAAGGGCGTCGCAGGCATAGCGAAAATGTTTTCGTCCGGGCCATCTTCTCACTACAATAGCGGCCATTTTGTTGATCACGGATAATAACGACCCTATGCGCCTGCCCACTCATCATCTTGAACTGTTAAGCCCGGCCCGCGATACCGCCATCGCCCGCGAAGCTATCCTGCACGGGGCCGATGCGGTCTATATCGGCGGTCCTGGCTTTGGTGCGCGCCATAATGCCAGCAACAGCCTGCGCGATATCGCCGAGCTGGTGCCGTTTGCCCATCGCTACGGGGCAAAAATCTTTATTACCCTGAATACCATTTTGCATGATGATGAGCTGGAGCCGGCCCAGCGCCTGATCACCGACCTCTACGAGACCGGCGTTGATGCGCTGATCGTGCAGGATATGGGCGTGCTGGAGCTGGATATTCCGCCCATCGAGCTACACGCCAGCACCCAGTGCGATATCCGCAGCGTGGAGAAGGCGAAGTTTCTCTCCGAGGTCGGCTTCTCGCAGATCGTGCTGGCCCGTGAGCTTAATTTGCAGCAGATCCGTGCTATCCATGAGAGCACCGACGCCACCATCGAGTTCTTTATCCACGGCGCACTGTGCGTGGCCTACTCCGGGCAGTGTAACATCTCCCATGCCCAGACCGGCCGCAGCGCTAACCGTGGCGACTGCTCCCAGGCCTGTCGTCTCCCCTATACCCTGAAGGACGATCAGGGCCGGGTGGTGTCGTTTGAAAAGCATCTTCTGTCGATGAAGGACAATGACCAGACCGCCAACCTCGGCGCGCTGATCGACGCCGGGGTGCGCTCCTTTAAGATTGAAGGGCGCTACAAAGATATGAGCTACGTGAAAAACATCACCGCTCACTACCGGCAGATGCTGGACGCCATCATCGAAGAGCGGGGCGATCTGGCTCGCTCGTCGGCGGGGCGCACCGAGCACTTCTTTATCCCGTCGACAGACAAAACTTTCCATCGCGGCAGCACCGACTACTTCGTTAACGCCCGTAAGATCGATATCGGCGCATTTGATTCGCCGAAATTTATCGGCCTGCCGGTGGGTGAAGTGCTGAAGGTAGGCAAAGATTACCTCGACGTTGACGCCAGCGAGACCTTAGCCAACGGCGATGGCTTAAACGTGCTGATTAAGCGTGAGATTGTCGGCTTCCGCGCCAATACGGTGGAGAAGACTGGTGAAAATCGCTATCGCGTGTGGCCGAACGAGATGCCAGCCGATCTCTACAAGGTGCGTCCGAATCATCCTCTGAACCGTAACCTCGATCACAACTGGCAGCAGGCGCTGACCAAAACCTCCAGCGAGCGCCGCGTCGGCGTGGATATCGAGCTGGGCGGCTGGCAGGAGCAGCTGATCCTCACCATCACCAGTGAGGAGGGGGTGAGCATTACCCATACGCTGGAGGGCGAGTTTGCCGAGGCTACCAACGCTGAAAAGGCGCTCAGTCAGCTGCACGATGGCCTGGCCAAGCTGGGGCAGACTATCTATTACGCTCGCGATATTCGCGTCAACCTGCCGGGCGCGCTGTTTGTTCCCGCCAGCCAGCTAAACCAGCTGCGCCGTGAGGCCGTGGAGATGCTCGATAGCGCCCGTCTGGCAAACTACCCACGCGGCAGCCGCAAAGCCGTAGCGACGCCAGCGCCGGTCTACCCGGATAGCCATCTCTCGTTCCTGGCGAACGTCTACAACGAGAAGGCGCGTACCTTCTATCACCGTTACGGCGTGCAGCTGATTGATGCCGCCTACGAGGCGCATGAGGAGAAGGGCGACGTGCCGGTGATGATCACCAAGCACTGCCTGCGCTTTGCCTTTAACCTCTGCCCGAAGCAGGCGAAGGGATCGATTAAGAGCTGGAAGGCCACGCCGATGCAGCTGGTACATGGCGATGAAGTGCTGACCCTGAAGTTTGACTGCCGTCCCTGCGAGATGCACGTGATTGGCAAAATGAAAAACCATATCCTTAAGATGCCTCAGCCGGGCAGCGTTGTGGCCTCCATCAGCCCGGATGAACTGATGAAGACCATGCCTAAACGCAAGGGTCAGTAATCCGTGTAGGCCCGGCATGCGAAGCGCCGCCGGGCACTTCACTTAGTGCGATTTAAAGCCCGCCGCCGACATCAGCAGGCGAAACGCCATGCTGACCGCGGTGAGTGCCAGCACGCTGGCGACCCAGATAGCAATCAGCCAGAACAGACGCTTTACAAAACGCGGTGCCGCCATCAGTGATACCCCTCCCCAGGCTGAACTTTGCCCCGGAACACATAGTAGCTCCACGCGGTATAGACTAGGATCAGCGGAATGATCAGCAGCGCGCCCACCAGCATAAAGCCCTGGCTTTGCGGCGGCGAGGCGGCATCCCAGAGGGAGATACTGGGCGGGATAATATTCGGCCAGATGCTGATCCCGAGTCCGCTAAAACCGAGGAAGACCAGCCCGAGGGTCAGTATGAACGGCAAGGTGTGATGGGCGTGGTTACTCAGGCTGCGCCACTGCCAGAAGCTGAACAGGAGCACCAGCAGCGGCACTGGCAGGAAGAAGAAAATGTTCGGCAGGCTGAACCAGCGATCGGCAATGCCCTGGTGGGTCAGCGGCGTCCAGAGGCTGATCACGCCAATGGTCACCAGCAGCGCCAGCAGCAGCTGTTTCGCCCGGTGTCGCATCGTCTCCTGCAATGCGCCGCCGCTCTTCATAACCATCCAGGTGGCACCGAGCAGGGCGTAGGCGATGGTTAACCCCAGACCGCAGAAGAGGTTAAACGCCGTGAGCCAGTCCAGCGCGCCGCCGCTAAAGCGACGACCGGTCACCTCAAAGCCGTTCAGTACTGCGCCAACCACCACGCCCTGGGCAAAGGTGGCGACGATCGATCCGAAAATAAACGACTTATCCCAGAATGGACGGTGAGCAGGCGTCGCCTTGAAGCGAAACTCGAACGCCACGCCGCGGAAGATCAGTCCCGCCAGCATGATGGTCAGCGGAATGGTCAGCGCGTCGGTAATCACCGCGTAGGCCAGCGGGAACGCGCCAAACAGCCCAGCACCCCCCATAACTAACCAGGTTTCGTTGCCATCCCAGACCGGCGCGACGCTGTTGACCATCACGTCACGATCTTCACCGTTGCGAATGAGGGGAAACAGAATACCGATCCCGAGATCGAAGCCGTCCATCACGATATACATCAGCGTGGCGAAGACGATTATCACAAACCAGATTACTGACAGATCGATACCCATTACTTGTTCTCCTCTGTCTCTAACGACTCACCGGCCGCAGAGAGCGGACGCGCCGGACGGCCCTCTGTCGGGTGACGATCTTCGGGTTGTGGACCGGCCTTGATCAGCCTGCCGATATAGACATACCCCACGCCAAAGACGGCGGAGTAAACCACAAAGAATCCCAGCAGGGTCAGGCTCATCTGCAAGGTGCTGTGTTGCGAGACGGCATCAATGGTTCGCAGCTGGCCATAGACCACCCACGGCTGGCGTCCCACCTCGGTGGTCACCCAGCCCGCCAGCAGGGCAATCAGCCCGGCAGGCCCCATCCACAGGGCAAAGTGGTGGAACGGACGCGACGTATAAAGACGGCCTTTGTAACGCAGCCACAACCCGACCACGCCCAGCAGCAGCATCAGCAGGCCCATCGCCACCATCAGGCGGAACGACCAGAAGACAATGGTGGAGTTAGGGCGATCCTCTTTCGGGAACGACTTGAGTGCCGGAACCTGCTTATCCAGGCTGTGGGTCAGGATTAGGCTGCCCAGGGCGGGGATCTCCACTCCATAACGGGTGCGCTCCTGCTCCATATCCGGCCAGCCAAACAGCAGCAGCGGGGTGGGTTCACCCGGTGGGTTCTCCCAGTGCCCCTCGATGGCGGCAATTTTCGCCGGCTGATGCTCCAGGGTGTTCAGACCATGCATATCGCCGACTACGGCCTGGATCGGGGCCACCACCAGCGCCATCCACAGCGCCATAGAGAACATCTTGCGGATAGCGGGCGTATTGTTGCCTTTGAGAAGGTGCCAGGCACCCGAGGCACCCACAAACAGCGCGCTGCTCAGGAAGGCCGCGATAGACATATGCAGCAGGCGGTAGGGGAACGACGGGTTAAAGATGACCTTGAACCAGTCAACCGGGATCACCTGACCGTTGACAATCTCATGGCCCTGCGGGGTATGCATCCAGCTGTTGGAGGCGAGGATCCAGAAGGTGGACATCAGCGTGCCGAGGGCCACCATGCAGGTCGAGAAAAAGTGCAGGCCGGGGCCGACCTTATTCCAGCCGAAGAGCATCACGCCGAGGAAGCCCGCCTCAAGGAAGAAGGCCGTCAGCACCTCATAGGTGAGAAGCGGCCCGGTAATACTTCCGGCAAACTGCGAGAAGCCGCTCCAGTTAGTACCAAACTGGTAGGCCATTACCAGTCCTGAAACGACGCCCATCCCAAAGTTCACGGCGAAGATTTTCACCCAGAAGAGATAGAGCGTTCGCCAGACCTGATTTTGCGTCTTGAGCCACAGGGCCTCAAGCACCGCCAAATAGCTGGCCAGCCCGATAGTGATAGCAGGAAATAAAATATGGAATGAGACGGTAAAGGCGAATTGAATTCGCGCCAGATGGAACGCGTCTAGATCAAGCATGCAGGACTCCGCGCATAATTTAAGTTATGTCAGCGAAAGTATAGGTGATGTCAATGAATGCGGGCAGAAACAGCACCCGAACTTAAAAGCATAACAGTTACCCTTCGGCTAAACCATTCAACGCATAAAGTGCTTTCTGTTATAGAATGGGCAGAGAGGAATTCACAGGGTCGAGTCATGAAAAAGTATCAGCAGCTGGCGCAGCAGATTATTGAGCAGATCAATCTTGGCGTCTGGCAGCCCGGCGATCGGCTGCCGTCGCTGCGCGAACAGGTCACCATCAGCCACGTCAGCTTTATGACCGTCAGCCACGCCTACCAGATGCTGGAGAGCCAGGGGCGGATCGTTGCCCGACCGCAGTCCGGCTACTATGTTGCGTCGCCTCCCTCCCGCAAGCCGCCCATGCCCCCCGCCCAGGTGATGCAGGACGAGGCCGTGGACATTAACACTTACATTTTTGAGGTGCTGCAGGCAAGCTGCGACGCCTCGGTGCTGCCCTTTGGCTCGGCGTTTCCCGATCCGCGCCTGTTCCCACTCCAGCAGCTTAACCGCTCCCTGGCGAACGTCAGTAAAACCGCCAACGCCATGAGCGTGATCGAGAACCTGCCGCCGGGCAACGCCGATCTGCGCCATGCCATTGCCCGCCGCTATGCCCAGCAGGGAATGAACATCTCGCCCGATGAGATTGTGATCACCGCTGGCGCACTGGAGGCGCTCAACCTCAGCCTGCAGGCGGTCACCGAGCCGGGGGACTGGGTGATCGTCGAGAACCCCTGCTTTTACGGGGCGTTGCAGGCGCTGGAGCGGCTTAAGCTCAAGGCGCTGGCGGTGGCCACCGACGTGGAGGAGGGGATCGATCTCGATGCGCTGGCCCAGGCGCTGAACGACTATCCGGTGAAGGCCTGCTGGCTAATGACCAACAGCCAGAATCCGCTCGGCTTCACCCTCAGCAATGAGAAAAAGGCGCGGCTGGTGGCCCTGCTGGCAGCGCACAACGTCACCCTGATTGAGGACGACGTTTATAGCGAGCTCTACTTTGGCCGCGAGAAGCCGCTCCCGGCTAAGGCCTGGGATACCCAGGAGATGACCCTGCACTGCTCATCGTTTTCGAAGTGCCTGGTGGCTGGGTTTCGCATCGGCTGGGTGGCGGCAGGGAAACACGCCCGGCGTATCCAGCAGCTGCAGCTGATGAGCACCCTCTCGACCAGCTCGCCGATGCAGCTGGCGCTGGTGGACTATCTCTCCACCAAACGCTACGACGCCCACCTGCGTCGGCTCCGTCGCACCCTGGCGGAGCGCAAGCAGCAGGCCAGGCAGGCGCTGCTGCGCCATCTGCCGGGCGAGGTGAAGATCCACCCCAGCGATAGCGGCTACTTTCTCTGGCTTGAGCTGCCCACCCCGCTGGATGCCGGGCGGCTAAGCGAGCAGGCGCTGGCGCACCGCATCAGCATCGCTCCGGGCAAAATGTTCTCTACCTCTGACACCTGGGCTCCCTTTTTCCGCTTCAACACCTCGTGGGCGTGGGGCGATCGCGAGGAGCAGGCGGCCAAAACGCTGGGGATGCTGATCCGCGAGGCTATGGCGTAACGCACCGGTATTAAGCCGTTGTCTCTGCTTCAGAAGATGATGGAGTGCGTCATCTGTCACAACCTAAGCAAATTTCTTTTGCGCCTTATGTGGGGCCGCAGCGCGCCGTCTACCTTTACTGAGGGAGATATTTTTACGGCACGGCTGCCGCACATTTGATTGCGACAGGAGTAATGGCTTATGAGTAAGACATTTGCCCGCAGCACGCTGTACGCGCTGGGTATGACTATCGTCACCGCGCAGGCAGCCGAGCCAACGGAAGTCGGTAAAGGAGAAGGGCGTCTCGATATCATCGCCTGGCCGGGATACATCGAGCGCGGCCAGACCGATAAGCAGTATGACTGGGTCAGCGAGTTTGAAAAAGCCTCCGGCTGCCAGGTGAACGTGAAGACCGCCGCCACTTCGGACGAGATGGTGAGCCTGATGGCGAAGGGCGGCTATGACCTGGTGACCGCCTCCGGCGATGCCTCCCTGCGGCTGATCATGGGCAAGCGCGTCCAGCCCATCAATACCGCCCTGATCTCCAACTGGAAAAACGTCGACCCCCGCGTAGCCAAGGGCGACTGGTTCAACGTTGGCGGCAAAGTCTACGGTGCACCCTATCAGTGGGGTCCCAACCTGCTGATGTATAACACCAAGGTCTTCCCTACGCCGCCGGATAGCTGGGCGGCGATCTTCGTTAAGCAGAACCTGCCGGACGGCAAGAGCAACCAGGGGCGGGTTCAGGCCTACGACGGCCCCATCTACATTGCCGATGCCGCGCTGTTTGTGAAAGCCACCCAGCCGCAGCTGGGCATCAGCGATCCCTATCAGCTCACCGAGGAGCAGTATCAGGCGGTGCTGAAGGTACTCCGCGACCAGCACGGGCTGATCCACCGCTACTGGCACGACACCACCGTGCAGATGAGTGATTTCAAAAACGAAGGCGTGGTGGCCTCCAGCGCCTGACCCTATCAGGCCAACGCCCTGAAAGCCGAGGGCCAGCCCATCGCCACGGTCTTTCCGAAGGAGGGCGTAACCGGCTGGGCGGATACCACCATGCTGCACACCGATGCGAAACACCCCAACTGCGCCTACAAATGGATGGACTGGTCGCTGACGCCGAAGGTGCAGGGCGATGTAGCCGCCTGGTTTGGCTCTCTGCCGGTGGTGGCGGAGGGTTGCAAGGCCAGCACCCTGCTGGGCGAGAAGGGTTGCGAAACCAACGGCTACGGCTTCTTTGACAAGATCGCCTTCTGGAAAACGCCGGTTGCCGACGGAGGCAAGTTCGTGCCCTACAGCCGCTGGACCCAGGATTACATCGCCATTATGGGCGGCCGCTGATCGTCAGGAGTGACGTATGACCTATGCCGTTGAGTTTGATGATGTTTCGCGGATCTACGGTGACGTTCGGGCGGTGGACGGCGTTAGCCTGGCCGTCAACGACGGAGAGTTTTTCTCTATGCTGGGGCCGTCCGGCTCCGGCAAAACCACCTGCCTGCGGCTGATAGCCGGGTTTGAACAGCTCTCCGGCGGCGCGGTGCGCATTTTTGGCAAAGAGGCCAGCGAGCTACCGCCATGGGAGCGTGACGTCAATACCGTGTTTCAGGACTACGCGCTCTTTCCCCATATGTCGATTCTGGATAACGTCGCCTACGGGCTGATGGTCAAAGGCATCGGCAAAAAAGCGCGCCATGCTCAGGCCCATGAGGCGCTGGAGCGGGTGGCGCTGGGGTTTGCCCACGCGCGTAAACCGTCCCAGCTCTCTGGGGGCCAGCGGCAGCGGGTGGCCATTGCCCGGGCGTTAGTTAACCAGCCGCGTGTGCTGCTGCTGGACGAGCCGCTTGGCGCGCTGGATCTCAAACTGCGGGAGCAGATGCAGTTCGAACTGAAGAAGCTTCAGCAGGATCTGGGGATCACCTTTATTTTTGTTACCCACGACCAGGGCGAGGCGCTGTCGATGTCCGACCGGGTCGCGGTGTTCAATAACGGCAAGATCGAGCAGATTGCCGCCCCGCGCGATCTCTACCTGCGCCCGCGGACTCCCTTCGTGGCGGGTTTTGTGGGCACCTCCAACGTTTTTAGCGCTGCCAGGGCGCAGGCGCTGTGCGGCATGATGGGTAGCTACTCCCTGCGTCCAGAGCATATCCGCCTAGACTGGGCAAATGAGGTGCAAACCGAAGGCGTGGTGCAGACGGTGCAGTATCAGGGGGCCGCAACGCGCATTGAACTGAAGCTTGCGGATGGTGAGAGGCTGCTGGTGAGCGAGGCCAATCTTCTTGATGCCCGCCAGCCTGCGTCGCTCCAGCCAGGAGAGACCGTGCCGCTCTCCTGGTCCCGTGCGGCAATGGTTCCGCTGCAGGAGGAGTAGATGGCGATGAGCGCTATGCCTGCCCCGCGCCCGTCGGCGCATGGTCGCCTGAGCGGGCTGTTCTGGCGCAGACCGACGCTGGGCCTTTTCCTGCTGCTGATTGCCCCCCTGATGTGGTTCGGCATTGTTTACCTTGGGTCACTGCTCACATTGCTGTGGCAGGGGCTTTACACCTTTGACGACTTCACCATGTCGGTAACGCCGGATTTAACCCTGGCGAATCTGCAGGCGCTGTTTCAGCCTGCCAACTACGACATTATTTTGCGCACGCTAACCATGGCGATTGCAGTCACCCTCGCCAGCGCGATCCTCGCGTTTCCGCTGGCGTGGTTTATGGCTCGCTATACTCAGGGCAAGATGAAGGCCTTTTTCTATATTGCGGTAATGCTCCCAATGTGGGCGAGCTATATCGTCAAGGCCTACGCCTGGACGTTGCTGCTGGCGCGGGACGGCGTGGCCCAGTGGTTTTTACAGCACATGGGATTGCAGCCGCTGCTGGAGAGCGTGTTAACCCTGCCCGCGGTGGGCGGTAGCACGCTCTCGACCTCTGGCCTCGGGCGCTTCCTGGTCTTTGTCTACATCTGGCTACCGTTCATGATCCTGCCGGTGCAGGCGGCGCTGGAACGCTTACCGCCGTCGCTGCTGCAGGCGTCGGCGGATCTCGGCGCGCGACCGGCCCAGACCTTCCGCCATGTGGTGCTGCCCCTGGCGATCCCCGGCGTCGCGGCAGGGTCAATCTTTACCTTCTCCCTGACATTGGGGGACTTTATTGTTCCCCAGCTGGTGGGCCCGCCGGGCTTCTTCATCGGCAACATGGTCTACTCCCAGCAGGGCGCGATTGGCAATATGCCGATGGCGGCGGCGTTTACCCTGGTTCCCATTATCCTGATTGCCCTCTATCTGGCGTTCGTGAAACGCCTGGGAGCGTTCGATGCACTCTGATCGCGCACCGCTGCTGTTAAAACTGGCTGCCTGGGCCGGGGTGATTTTTCTGCACTTCCCGCTGCTGATCATCGCCATCTACGCCTTTAATACCGAAGACGCTGCCTATAGCTTTCCTCCTCAGGGCCTGACGCTGCGCTGGTTTACGGTAGCCGCATCGCGAAGCGACATCCTCGATTCAGTGACACTGTCACTTAAAGTGGCCGCGCTGGCGACTCTGGTGGCGCTGATACTTGGCACGCTTGCTGCTTGTGCTCTCTGGCGCAGCCAGTTTTTTGGCAAGAGTGCTATCTCGCTGCTGCTGCTGTTGCCCATCGCACTGCCTGGCATCGTAACCGGTCTGGCGTTGCTGACGGTGTTTAAAACGGTAGGGCTTGAGCCAGGGTTTCTGACCATCGTGATTGGTCATGCCACCTTCTGCGTAGTGGTGGTGTTTAACAACGTCATCGCCCGCTTCAGACGCACCGCCTGGAGTATGGTGGAGGCCTCAATGGATCTGGGGGCCAACGGCTGGCAGACCTTTCGTTACGTGGTGATGCCAAATCTTGGCTCGGCGCTGCTGGCGGGCGGCATGCTGGCGTTTGCCCTGTCGTTTGACGAAATCATCGTGACCACCTTTACCGCCGGACACGAACGCACGCTGCCGCTGTGGCTGCTTAACCAGCTGGGCAGGCCGCGCGAGGTGCCGATCACCAACGTGGTAGCGCTGCTGGTGATGCTGGTGACGACGCTGCCGATTTTAGGCGCATGGTGGCTGACCCGCAGGGGCGAGAACGCCTTTGGCAACGAGAAATAACTGACCCTCAACCAGGATATGATTATGCAAGATCAACTGTTAATTAATGGCCAACTGGTCAGCGGCGAAGGAGAGAAACAGGCGGTTTACAATCCGGCGACCGGCGAGGTGCTGCTGGAGATCGCCGAAGCCTCTGCCGCTCAGGTAGACGCCGCCGTGCAGGCCGCCGATCGCGCTTTTGCCGAGTGGGGCTATGCCACGCCGAAAGTTCGCGCCCAGGCGCTGCTCGATCTCGCCAAGGCGATTGAAAATAACGCCGAGGCGCTGGCCCAGCTGGAGTCCCTCAACTGCGGCAAGCCGCTGCATTGCGTGATGGGTGACGAGATCCCCGCCGTGGTTGACGTCTTCCGCTTCTTCGCCGGAGCGGCGCGCACCCTGAACGGCCTGGCGGCGGGTGAGTATCTGGAGGGGCATACCTCGATGATCCGCCGCGATCCGGTGGGCGTGGTGGCATCGATTGCGCCCTGGAACTACCCCCTGATGATGGCTGCCTGGAAGCTGGCGCCCGCGCTGGCGGCGGGTAACTGCGTGGTGATTAAGCCGTCGGAAATTACCCCGCTCACCGCCCTGAAGCTGGCGGAGCTGGCGAAGGATATTTTCCCAGCCGGGGTGCTTAACGTGCTGTTTGGTCGGGGCAAGACCGTGGGCGATCCGCTCACCGGGCACGAGAAGGTGCGAATGGTTTCCCTGACCGGCTCCATTGCTACTGGGGAGCATATCATCGGCCACACCGCCTCTTCAGTGAAGCGTACCCATATGGAGCTGGGGGGCAAAGCGCCGGTTATCGTGTTTGACGACGCGGACCTCGACGCGGTAGTGGAGGGGGTACGTACCTTTGGTTACTACAACGCCGGTCAGGACTGTACCGCTGCCTGCCGTATTTATGCTCAGAAGGGCATTTACGATGCGCTGGTCGAGAAGCTGGGTGCAGCGGTGGCGAGTCTGAAGATGGGCGCGCCGGACGATGAAAGCACCGAGCTAGGGCCGCTAAGCTCCGCAGCGCACCTGGAGCGGGTGACGCAGGCGGTGGAGGCCGCGAAAGCGCTAGGGCACATCAACGTCGTGACCGGGGGCGCGAAGCGCGACGGCGCAGGCTACTATTTCCATCCGACCCTGCTGGCCGGGGCGAAGCAGGAGGACGATATCGTCCAGCACGAAGTGTTTGGCCCGGTAGTGAGCGTAACCGCGTTTGACGATGAAGATCAGGTGCTGAACTGGGCCAACGACTCCCGGTACGGGCTGGCTTCATCGGTGTGGACTCAGGACGTGGGCCGGGCGCACCGGCTAAGCGCCCGCCTGCAGTACGGCTGCACTTGGGTCAACACCCACTTTATGCTGGTCAGCGAGATGCCGCACGGCGGGCAGAAGATGTCCGGCTACGGCAAGGATATGTCGGTCTACGGCATCGAAGACTACACCGTCATTCGGCATGTCATGATAAAGCACTAGAGTATGAGCCCGGTGGCGCTTCGCTTAC
>NZ_LR607338.1:2521451-2530594 GCF_902164725.1 Pseudescherichia vulneris
GCAAATCTGTACCGCCGCCTGCCTGTCTTGCTCTTCTATTCGCCTTTCGCCCTCGACATAATCGACAAGTCCGGTTTCCCTCGCTTTCGCAGGGATAAAGCTTGATTTACATCAATAAAAAATGCATATTGCGCGCGTTTTATTCTATTTTGAGCAAATGTCGGCTATGACCCTATACCAAAAAATGCTGGTCTTCTACGCCGTGATGGCGACGATCTGTGCACTCATCACCTGGTTCCTGTCAAAGGATCGCAAGCGGATCCGCTTCCTGTGTGCGTTTCTGATCGGCTCGACCTGGCCGATGAGCTTTCCGGTGGCGCTGCTGATCTCCCTGTTCTAAGGGTGCGGCCGTAAAGAGGGTCCCCGGCGCGCGCTGCGTCACCGGGGGAGCCGATTAAGGCAGAAGCGTTAATAACGTTTTGCGCTGGGCATCCGTCACGTCGGAGGGGTGCTGATAGCCAATGTTCTCGTTGCTGCGGGTATAGAGCGCCACCAGCCAGTCATAAACGTAGCGTGTCGCGGCGTGAACCGGCTGATCGCCCAGTCGCGTCAGTCTGCCTTCGGTGTGGGCTGGCGCATCGGTGCTGAAGATTGCGCTGCCTTTCTGGATGCGGCTGGCCGGGCGCTGGTCTATCGCAACGTCGGCGTAGCCAAGCCAGGCAATCAGATTGCCAATCGCCGCATGCAGCTGCGCTGCGCAAGCGTTATCCCGCTGCATCAGGGTTTGCAGCTGGCTGGCGAGATCCAGCCGGTAGCTGGTGGTGATAATCGTGTCCGCTACCTGGCGCAGCGTAGCCGGGGTGATGCCCAGCCGTGCCGCGCTCTCCGCGCTGCGGCTCCACTGGCGAAGATGATTCACCCACATGGCGTGCGCCTGCTGACCGGCATCCCGGGCGGCACTGGCGCGTTCCGGCATCTCCTGCGCATCGGCAAAGAGATCGATCGCCTCGTTAAACAGGCCGCTCACCTTCTCCTCACGCGGCAGCTGTACCTTCCACAGGGCATCAAACTGCTTCATCTCTGGCAGCACTCCTTCCAGCAGTTCACCATGGCGTCCAGCCTGGCCTTGCAGCTCGCGAATGGCCGATTCGGCAAGGGCGCGGCGGGTATCCGCATCCTCTGTTAGCGGCGAGAGCAGGGGCTGCATCAGATCGCGCAGCATCCGATCGTGGCGCACGCGCAGGGCAGTCAGTCGGCTCAGGCGCAGCGACGGCGTGGTGGCCTGAGATAGCCACTCAATCAGCCGCTGCAGGCTGCTGGCGTCGAGCGCCTGCAGGGTCCCCCAGCGCTGTCCAGGTTTGCCCAGCAGCTGCTGCACGGTTTCATCAAGATTCAGCGAGGTGGTAAACCGCGCGTCCTGAGGCGTAATCGCCCACACCAGTCCTGGCAGCGCTGTCTCCTGGCCCGACTGCGTCTCCTGCACCCAGTTCAACAAGGCCCTGGCCGTGACGGCGGTGGCACTGCGCTGCGGCGTGGCGTTGCAGATCATCAGCACGTCCGGCTGGAGCTGCTGACGATAGCGCTCCAGCAGCCAGCGGCACTTGCTGTGCCAGAGCGGGCGTTGAGGCTGCGCCGCCGGGCAGGGAATATCGACAATGTCTACCCCGTCCAGCACGCTGTTTTCAACGCACAGCACCAGCTCGTAGGTCAGCAGGGAGAGAGTGGCGAGGGGAATGCTTACCGCGTTTTGCAGCTCGTCTTTTGACAGAGGATGAACCACTACCTCCGCCTGCGCCTCCATGCTCTCTGCCGCCAGTGGGTTCAAGAATCCCTCCGTCGGCAGGGCAAAGTTATCTACCAGCAGGCTTAGCGGCGCAGCCAGCTCGGCGGCATTGCCGGTCTGATGCAGAACGTGCGCCAGGGCTAGCCACTGCTGGGTCAGCGCCTGCTGCTCACCCCACAGCAGCGACCAGGCGCTGGCCCGGGCACGCAGATCGAGGGAGGGGATCAGGGTAGCGAGCTGGTACCACAGGCCGTCGTCGATCTGCTGCTGTGCGGCAGGCACGGTGGTGCGCCAGAACGCGGCGATAGCGCCGACGTCCTCAGCGGTGAGGCCCGCCACCGGATGCGGCTGACGCAGCCCGCCCCAGCGGTTAAGGCGATCTTCAATCACCGCCCGGTCGACAAGGTGGCGTTCCTGCTGTCCGGCGGCATGGGCGATAAAGACCTGCACCAGCTCCGCTTCGCTAATCAGACGTAGACGCAGTGGAAACGCATCGTCAACGTTTTGAACGTCAGTGGTGAAGCGCAGCGCCATGCCGGTCAGGGCATGACCCGGATTGATATGGCTCAGGTAATCGAAACTCTTCTCGCCAGCCTTGACGTTAATCCGTCCACTGCCGCTGCTGCACAGGGCGGCAAGCAGATGGGCTTTCGCCGCCTGGGCGTGACCATAGAGGCCCACCGTGCGGGCCTGGCTAGCGGCGCGGGCCAGCACGCTCTCGTGCGCGGCGGCGGCGGTCAGGCGCAGCAATAGGGCGTCGGCGTCATCGTCAAGCAGCGGGGCGTGCTGGCGGGTCTCATCTATCCATGCCATTAATGCCTGGGAGGTTTTGCTCACATCTCTCATTTTAGGTACACGCTCCCGCTGTCAATCCAGTAGTGGCTGCCGCTGTGGCGGCGATCGGCCAGGGTGTTCAGTTTAAACGTCAACGCATCGGCGGCGACCGGCGTTCCGTCCTGTAGCCAGGCCTCGCTCAGGGTGAACGCTTCCGGCCCCAGCGCCTTGCTGCCGCCGGTGAGGGCCAGCCGCACGTTCAGCACGCCGTCGCCAGCGATGGCTTTCGCCAGCTCCGGCGAGTTAATGCTCAAAGTATAGAGCGGCGTTGCGGGCCAGCGGGCGTTGGCGAGCTGGCGGAAGCCCAGCGTGACGTTGCCGCGCAGCGGAAAGTGCAGGCGGGCATCCAGTTTGGCACCCGACTTATCCAGATCGATATCTTCATACCAGACGTTCTCGTCGCGCAGGGTATTTACCACATTATCCAGCACGCCGAGATAGCGCACGGTTGAGTAAGCCCCAATATCCGCTGCTTTAAAGTTAAAGCGCGGCAGGCGCAGATCCAGCGCCAGGCTGCACAGCATCGCCCCAACGGCGGCGGTGGATTTCGGATTGCCGATCCGCCCCTGCTGGCTAAACGGATACCACTCGTGCACCCGGTACTTATCCAGCCACACCATTCGATTAACCGGAACCGGCTGCAGGTGGCGGATCAGCGCCTGCACGCCCGGCAGGCAGCCCGGACGCCCGGTGACCAGCAGCACGTCGCAGCCGTAGTGGGAGATAGCTTCACATACGGCATGGATCGGCGCGGTCAGGGTGAACTGTCCGCCCAGCATCGCTGCCTGCAGATCGCTAAAGTTTACCTGCAGCGGCACGGCAAAGAGATCGAACGCCGGGGCGCTGGCTGGCAGGGCGTGATCGATGGCCTGCTTGAGGTAGTTCATAACGTTGCGCGTCGGCTGCTGGGTCAGCAGGTCGCCAAAGGTGGCGTGCAGCCCTGCCAGCGGATCGTTGATATCGCTTTGCTCCCAGGCTGAGAGGATCGCATGGCCGATCGGCATAAAGAGTTGCAGCGTGGTCTGTTGACGCAGCACCGCCTGGGTGTCGATGCGGCCAGAGTCGCCAAACAGCGTTGCCATGAGCGCGGCGGCGTCGGCGATCCCCGACTTTTGCAGCTGGGTTTGCAGGGCGGGCAGCACACAGCGTTGGATAATATCCAGCAGAATATCGTCACCTGCTACTTTAAACCCTTCCCGGAACAGCAGGTGCGGGGTGATCTTGACGTTGCTCCCGGTTCCGTCATCCAGCTGATAGTGGACGATGGCCATATCGGTGGTGCCGCCGCCGATATCGATCGACGCTACCCGCAGGGCGCGGCCCGGCGTTTCGTCCGGCGCACCGATGCGGTCCGGGCGGGCGAGGGAGGCAAAAAAGGTCTCGGTCTGTCCGGCGTAGTGGGAGATGGCTTCGTTATAGAGCCAGACCAGCTGGCCACAGCTCGCCTCATCCCACTCCATCTGGATCTGCGGGACGGGCACCACGCTCTTATCGCGCTGCTTGCTGTTAGCGAAATCGTCATCCTGCGGGTGCCAGCCCATCGCTTTCCATACCAGGGCGATGGCTTCAAACATGCGGCGGCGGAAGATCTCGCGCTCCTGCTTTGGCATCGCCGAGGGCAGGGTCAGAATAATGGTGCGCAGCTGGCGCGGCGAGGCTGGGAAGCCAAGACGCAGGCGCGTCGCCACGCTGTTGATCTGCCCTAAAGCCTGAGCCAGCAGCTCGCACAGCATATGCGTCATCAGCGTGCTGCGGCTGTACTGGGGCGAGAACACCGGCAGGCGCTCATCCAGCGGCAGGGTGTAGAGCGGCTGGCCGTCGTCGTTCATCAGGTTCATTAGCGGGAAGGCGGTTGCCAACGGCTCGCGCAGGGACTTACTGTTCATCTGGCTAAAGCGCCAGTCCTGTAGCACCGGGGTCTCATCCCACAGGTAACGGCGCGGGCTGGAGATACCGCTGTTGCCTTCGGTCCCCAGGCGCTGCATCGCCAGCTTGCGGGCCTCGTCGCCCACGCGAACGATCGAGGGCCAGACGAAGGCATCTTCGCGCCCGCTCTCCACGGAGAAGTGCTGTTTGCCGAAGCGGGCTTCGGAGAACTCCAGCCGGCTGGTAAACAGCGGCTCGTTTAAAAACTGCGGCTCGCTCAGGGAGCGCACCTGCAGCTCTGCCGTCTGGCGCAGGCCATCGTTGGCGTCGCCCTGATCTTCAATGATAACGCCGCAGGTATGGGTGTTGCCGACATCGAGGATCAGATCTACCGGAATAGCCGGGGTGCTTAGGGTATGGGTAACGATTTTAACTTCTGGCACCGTCAGCTGCTCGCCCAGCAGGGTAAGCAGGTTGAGCCAGTGGGCCTGATACTCAAAGCCGCGCAGGGCCTGGGCAATCTCCCGCTCGCTGCGGTTTTCGACGCTGGTGGCGTAGTGCAAAAACGCCTCGCGTAGCCAGCCATCAATCCAGGTCTGATCGAGAAAATCAAACACCTCGTCGTCGCGCCATGCCAGCGCAAAGCGGGTACCGTTCAGGATGTCATTGGTGACCGGGGCCAACGCCCCAGGCGAGAGATCGTTGATCTGACTGTCCAGCGCCAGGGTCACGCGGTGGGTGTTGCCTGCGCTGTCCGGCTCGGCCAGCTTGCGGATCTGCACGCGAGCCCAGTTATCCGGGCCTTCCACGAAGGTACGCGGCGGGTTAAAGCGCAAGAAAGGTATGGGCAGCCAGACGCCGTCCAGCACCGACAGCGACTCAAGCAGCGGCAGGGTGATCTCCGGCTTCACGACCTCGGGCTGGCCGCCGTCGCGGGTGGGCAGCGTATAGCGGCTGTTGATCAGATCGTAATCGAGACGCAGCAGCGGCCCGTTAGCGGTTTTTCGTACAAAGCGTCCGCTCTGTAAGGAAGCCTGCGGCGTCAGGCCAAAGTCGAGAAACTGCACGCCGCTGTTGGCAATCAGCGTGACGCTCTGTTTGTAATCGCAAAGATTAACCAGCATAAAATCAGGAACCTGTTTTTCTGAACGTCAACGGAACAATGGTTTTGGCATCATACCGGGCGCTGCACTGGGCAACGTCGCTGGTGCCTGCGGTGCAGGAGATCTCCGGCATCGGGTAGCGAGAGCCGTCGCTGCAGCGCGCGTGACCGCGGCTTTTGATCATCAGGACGCCGGTGTCGTGCAGGCCAGAGAAGATCTCAGACCGGCAGACAATATTTTTACCCTGCACCAGGCGGGCGGTGCCTTTGTTATTCTGGATGTCGAAGCGCAGCGTAGGCGGCTTGCCGGTCACTTCATCTTTGATATCCAGCATCACGCGCCAGCTGCCGTTAAGAAAACGGGTGCTGCCGGCTTTAACCTGGTTGGCATCCATCACCAGCGCATCTTTCGGGATAGCGGTGATGGTCGGTTCGCTGGCTTTCTCTACCACCGGGGCAGGCGCTGCTTTGGCCGCCACCACTTCCGCCTGATGCAGCGGCAGCGAGGCCGTGAGCACCGGCGCAGGCTCAGCCTCGACCGGGGCAGGCGCGATGGTTTGCGGAGCCGCGGGCTGCGCGGCGGTTGTTTTAATGGCAGGCGTTGATTCAGGCTCTGCGGGCTGATGCGGCCAGAGCAGCGGGGCGGCAACGGCGGCGACCACCACGGCGGCCACCGGCAGCGCCCATAGACCAACGCGGCGCTTAGGAGGAACAGGCGCAGCGTCAACGGCGGCAGGCGACACAACCGGTGCGGGCGCGGGTTCAAGCTGCGGCGGTTCGGGAGGCTGTTGAGTCGTCATCTCCGGCACGGCGGCCAGCAACGGTTCATCGGCTTTGCTGAAGGTCGCCACGGCAGGGGCTTCCTCTTCAACATCGCTCTCTTCCGGCATCTCGATGATCGGGGCAGGCGGCTCCTCTTCCCGCAGGCAGGCGAGCACATCCTCGCGGGCGCTCTCGTTCAGGTCAACAAAGCCCCAGAAGGTAATGACCGGTTTGCCATCCACGAGGAACACGTGGTTCACGCCGGGAAACTGCAGCGCTTTCGCCAGCAGGGAGCCAAACAGCTGCTGGGCGGTTTTCGGCGACTGCAGGCTTTTCCGGCTCAGGGCCGCGGCGCTGTCGAGCGTGCTTTCCAGAAAACGCAGGGCGCGGAAGCGGGACTCGTCGTCCGCCGCTTTCCAGCTTACCGCCCGACCCTCGACCGGGGAGTACCAGTCCACGCGATCGCCGTCGTCGTTAATCTGCGGTATGGCGAGGCAGTCCACCATCGCCTGCTGCTTACGCAGACGTAACGCTTCACGAATTTGCAATGCCGAATCAAAGACGGCCTGGCCGCCACCGCCAACGGCCTGAAAATCATCCAGATCGCCGCTGCGCAAGAGAGTTTTTGCCACGTTTTCATCCCATAGACTTCTTCACGCCTCTACTTTACGAGATGTAATAGCAAGCAAACGGTGGAGGAGAGGCAAAAAGCGGTGAATTCTCGTGGCATTGCGCGGACGCTTTTTACTTGACGTTTGCGGAATACCTTAAGGCAAACTAAACGGTGGGGAAAGGCGAAGAAATCAGCAAAATCAACTGCTTTGGCATAACCTGATAGTGATTCGTTATTTGCCAGATTTTCACTGCTATGCTGAGATCACGTTTTAATAAAATAATAAGGTTTTAATTATGTTTTCAGGAAAACTGTCTACCGGCAAAACGCTGCTCGCGCTGGCGCTCAGCACGCTTCTGCCCGCGAGTGCGGCATGGGCGGCAGCCAACGATACCCTTATTTATTGCTCTGAAGCCTCTCCGGAATCCTTTAACCCGCAGATTGCCAGCTCTGGCCCGAGCTTTGTCGCCAGCTCCCAGACGCTCTATAACCGCCTGATCAACTTCGACCCGGTGAAAAACACCCCGGTGCCGTCACTGGCAACCAGCTGGACTATCTCCCCGGACGGTAAGACCTACACCTTTACTCTGCGTCAGGGCGTGAAATTTAACAGCAATAAGTACTTCAAGCCGACCCGCGACTTTAATGCCGATGATGTGATCTTCTCGGTGATGCGTCAGAAAGACGCTAACCACCCGTATCACAACGTCTCTCAGGGCAACTACGAATACTTCAACGATGTCGGCCTCGACAAGCTGATCAAAGAAGTCAAAAAGGTCGATGATTACCATGTCCAGTTCGTCCTGAACGAGCCCAATGCTGCGTTCCTTGCCGACTGGGGCATGGATTTTGCCTCGATCCTCTCGGCAGAATACGCGGATGCCATGCTGAAAAAGGGCACCCCGGAGAATGTCGATACCTGGCCAATCGGTACCGGGCCGTATGCGCTGCAGCAGTATAAGCGTGACGCGCTGATCCGTTATATTGCTAACCCAAATTACTGGGACGGTGAGGTGCCGACGAAGCACCTGATCTTCTCTATCACCCCGAACGTGGAGACGCGGCTGGCGAAGCTGCAAACCAACGAGTGCCAGATTATTCCTGCGCCGTCCCCGGTTCAGTTCGACGTGATCAAAAAGAACAAAGATCTGGCTCTACATTCGGTAGATGCATTGAACGTCGGCTATCTCGCATTCAATACCGAGAAAAAACCTTTTGATAACGTGCTGGTGCGCCAGGCGCTGAACTATGCCACCGATAAAAAGGCCATTGTTAACGCCGTCTTCTTGGGCTCCGGCACGGTAGCGAAATCGCCGCTGCCGCCAAACATGCTCGGCTTTAATAAAGACCTCAAAAATTACGCTTACGATCCGGAGAAGGCCAAGGCGCTGCTGAAGCAGGCCGGTCTGGAGAAGGGCGCGGAGGTCACGCTGTGGTCAATGCCGGTACAGCGTCCTTACAATCCGAACTCGAAGCGTATTGCCGAAATGATCCAGAGCGACTGGGCGAAGGTAGGCGTGAAGGCGAAGATTGTCTCCTACGAGTGGGGTGAATACCTCTCAGGAATGCGCAAAGGCGAGCATGACAGCGCGCTGTTTGGCTGGATGTCCGACAATGGCGATCCAGACAACTTTGCTGACGTGCTGCTGGGCTGTGATAGCATTGAAACCGGCTCGAACGCCGCCCGCTGGTGTGATAAAACCTATGATGGGCTGGTGAAAAAGGCGAAGCTAACCTCCGTACCGGAAGAGCGCGCCAGGCTGTACTCCCTGGCGCAAGAGGTGTTCTACCAGCAGGCCCCGTGGATTGCGCTGGCGAACGGTAAAACCTTCTATGCCACCCGCAGCAACGTAACCGGGTATAGCGTTAGCCTGATGGGCAGTGATTTCTCAAAAGCTAAACTGAATTAACAGACACAGGAGAGGATATGTCGCATTTGGAAGAGGTTGTCACGCGCGTGGATGCCGCTATCAAGGAGAGCGTGATTGCGCATATGAATGAGCTGCTGGTCGAGCTCAGCAATGACGCAGCGCTGAGCCGGGAAGATCGCTATACCCAGCAGCAGCGCCTGCGTAACACCATCGCCCACAAGGGACGGCACCATCAGGAAGAGGTGGAGGCGCGCCGCGAACAGCTCACCAAAAACGGGACTATCCTCTAGTCATTATAAACGCCGGGCGGCACTGCGTTTGCCCGGCCTACGTAAGCACGGTGTAATTTGTAGGCCCAGTAAGCGTAGCGCC
>NZ_LR607338.1:2530618-2533697 GCF_902164725.1 Pseudescherichia vulneris
TTACGGTCCGGACTGCCGGGCAATTCATCTACCACTGGCGTCTGGCCACTAACCACGCACCAATCACCAGCAATACCGCCCCGCATACCGGGCCTACCAGCGCCCGCAACGGCACGCCGTGGCTTTTAACCAGATCCATCACCAGTCCGCCGATCAGCTGGCTCGCTACCAGCACCGCGATAGTGGTGGCCGCACCAACGTATTGATACCCGCTGATGCTGGCAAACACAAAAAACGATCCGAGCAGGCCGGGGATCAGCGTCCACCAGCGCACCGTTGCCGCCAGTTCGCTAAACCCGGCCAGGCCATACTTCATCAGCAGAATCGAAACAAACAGCACAATACCCACCAGCGAGTTGAGCAGCATGGCGATCAACACGGTGGAGGAGGACTGGGTGATACGCACCATCAGCGTATTTTGTACCACCAGCCCGACACCTGCCGCCGCCAGAAACAGCAGGGTTAACGACTGATTCATGCGATAGCGTCCGGTTCGCTACGGTTATCCAGCTGCAGCTGCATAAAGGTGAGGTCAAGCCAGCGGCCAAACTTGGTGCCCACCTGCGGCATCTGCGCGGTGGTGACAAAGCCCAGCTTCTCATGCAGGTGGATAGAGGCCGCATTCTGCGACTCGATCCCGGCGATCATCACGTGCTTGCCGATGCGTTTTGCCTCCTCAATCAGCCTAACCATCAGCGCCTGGCCCAGACCTTTACCCTGATGTTCCGGGTGAACGTAAACCGAGTGCTCTACCGTGTGGCGGAAACCGTCGAAAGCGCGCCAGTCGCCGAACGCCGCGTAGCCGGTGATCTCGCCGTTCTCTTCGCTAACCAGCACCGGATACCCCATCAGGGTGCGGGCCTCAAACCAGGCGATGCGGTTGTCAGCGTCAACGGTCTGGTCGTTCCAGATAGCGGCGGTATGCAGAACGGCGTGGTTGTAGATCGTGGCAATGGCGGCGCAGTCGTCTTTGCCCGCGTAGCGGATAGTCATGCTTAAAACCTCAGAGAATATGCACGGGATAGTCTGTTATGAATACTATTACATGACGCAGAATGTCAAAGCAAAGAGAGGCGTAAGACGCTACGCTGAAAGGATGTTTAACCGTCGAAGGAGACTACTGTGAGTCAAGAACAACAGCGTAACCGCCAGTGGCTGCTGGCTTCCCGCCCGAAAGGCGCGCCGGTTGCTGAAAACTTTCGTCTCGAAGAGAGCGAGATCCCTACGCCAACGTCCGGCCAGCTGCTGCTGCGCACCGTTTACCTCTCTCTCGACCCGTACATGCGCGGCCGAATGAGTGATGAACCCTCCTATGCCGAACCGGTGAATATTGGCGACGTTATGTGCGGCGGCACGGTGAGCCAGGTCGTTACCTCGCAGCATCCGGACTATGCCGAAGGCGACTGGGTACTGGGCTACGATGGCTGGCAGGCGTATGCCATATCTAATGGGGAGGGGCTAGTTAAGCTCGACAAAAGCCTGGAGCACCCGTCCTGGGCGCTGGGCGTACTCGGCATGCCCGGCTTTACCGCCTACATGGGGCTGCTGGACATTGGTCAGCCTAAAGAGGGCGAGACGCTGGTGGTCGCGGCGGCAACGGGCCCGGTTGGGGCCACGGTCGGCCAGATTGGCAAACTTAAAGGTCTGCGGGTGGTAGGCGTGGCTGGTGGTGCAGAGAAGTGCCGTCACGCCGTGGAGACGCTAGGCTTTGACGCCTGTATCGATCACCATGCCGATGACTTTGCCGAACAGCTAAAAAAAGCCTGCCCGCAGGGAATCGATGTCTATTATGAAAACGTCGGGGGTAAGGTATTTGATGCGGTATTACCGCTGCTGAATACCGCCGCCCGCGTGCCGGTGTGTGGCCTGATTAGCGGTTATAACGCCACCGATCTGCCGCCGGGGCCTGATCGCCTGCCGCTGCTGATGGGCACGATTTTGAAAAAGCGTATCCGCATGCAGGGCTTTATCATTACTCAGGACTACGGTCACCGCATCGACGAGTTCCAGCAGGAGATGGGAAAATGGGTTCAGGAAGGCAAAATTCACTATCGCGAACAGATTGTGGATGGCCTGGAAAATGCGCCCGAAGCGTTTATTGGTCTGCTGGAAGGCAAGAACTTTGGCAAACTCGTTATTCGCGTAGCTGAGGATAAATAAAGCAGCGGTGAAAAAAATTGTACAAAAAATCATGCAATTTTATTAAACGTTGTCTTTAATTAAGCATAGCTACACCAGCGGAGCGGTATGTTCCGTTGGTGTATATTAATCTGCATAATAAATAACTTTTAGTTCTAACGTTTTGCGTTAATCCAATACCAGGCAACTCTCTACCTACTATATCTTATGGTTCGCGTGGAAATACTCACACGAATAGGTGAAAAGTAATAAGTATTCGACAGGACATGAATATGCTTGATTTGGAAAAGGCGCAGCGTCTGAGCCTCACTCAGCAGGTTGAAGTAAGTTTAAAAAACGCGTTAATCGTCGGGGCGCTGAAGCCCGGCGCACGCCTGATCACCAAGGAGATCGCCGACCAACTCGGAACCAGCATTACACCCGTGCGCGAGGCGCTACTGCGTTTGGTCTCTGCGGGCGCGTTGCATGCCACTCCGGCCCAGGCCTTTCTGGTTCCGGAAGTGAGCCAGCAGACCCACCGTGAGATAACCGAAATCCGTAAGCGGCTGGAATCAATGGCCGTCAGTGCCGCCTGTAGCAAAATGACCGATGAAAAGCTTCGCCAGCTGCGGCTGCTGGCCAAAACCTTTAACGAAGCCCGACTCGGCGCGAACGTCGAGCAGGCATTGCAGGCTAACCGCAGCTTTCGCTTTCGACTGTACGAATATGCTGAAATGCCTACGCTGCTCTCACTGATCGAGCAGCTATGGGTGCGCATTGGCCCGTGCTTTAACCATCTCTATCCCGCGTCTGAAGAGCTGGCCAATGGGCATCATGACTATGCCGATCTGTTAGACGCTCTGGAGCGGGGCGACAGTGAGGCCAGTCAGCGGTCAATTCTCTGCGTGATTGATATGGGCACAAATATTGTGCAGCAGCAGTTTAAAGAGGCACTTTAGCC
>NZ_LR607338.1:2534635-2539721 GCF_902164725.1 Pseudescherichia vulneris
CGGCAGCGTTTGGCTACCGGGCATCAGCAGAGATGTTAACGCCTTATTCGAAGCGGTACGCCACGGAGAGGCCTACGCCGTAGTTACGACCCGGAGCCGGTTCGTAGTAGCGGCCATTAGACTCGTTAACGATCACCGATCCGACATACTCTTTGTCGAACAGGTTATCAACCCGGCCAAACACGTCCAGCATCCAGTTGTTGTAGTTGAACTTGTACCCGGTGTTCAGACCTACGGTGGTATAGGACGGTGCTTTCGCCGTGTTCTCATCGTTAGCTTCAATATCGCTCATATAGCGCATATCGGCCCCCGCGTACCAGCCGCTCTCCGGCTCGTAGCCGAGGGAGGCAAAGCCCATGTTGCGCGCGATGCCCGGCATCCGGTTGCCGTTGCAGTTGTCATCCCCGCAGACGTTGGTGCGGTAGGTCGCGTCCAGGTAAGTCCACGCCGCTTTTGCCCGCCAGTTACCGGCAAACTGCTGGTCGATGGAGAGCTCGGCACCCTGACGACGGGTTTTCCCGGCGTTTTTGTAGGTGGTGCGCCCGCCGCTGCTGGTATCGGTTACGATCTCATCATTGGTCAGAGTCTGGAACAGCGCTGCGGTGAACAGGCCGTTGCCGACGCGGGTCTTGCTGCCGATCTCATAGGTGTCGTTAGTCGACGGTTTGAGATTGAAGTTCAGGCCGCTCTGGTTATTAGCACGGTAGGAGAGCTCGTTGATGGTCGGGGTCTCAAAGCCACGACCTGCGGCGGCGTAGACGTTCCACGCATCGGTCACGGCATACTTCAACGCACCGGCCGGGAGCCACTCGTGGTAGCTGGCTTCGCCGCTGTCGTCGCCGTTAGCGGCGGTGACGTAGTGATCATTGGAGTCAAACCACACCGAGCTGTAGCGCACCCCGGCATCCAGCGAGAGCTTGTCGGTCAGCTGCCAGCGGGACTGCATATAGGGATCGGCGTTCCACATCAGGTTGCGCTCGTTACGGCGCAGGTTACCTTTCTGGCCGTACGACGGGGTGCCGTTATCCATCACGAAGTTCTCGAAACCTTTCCGATCTTCGCTCATATTTTCATAGTTCAGGCCAGTGGTGATGGTCACCGGCACCAGCAGCTCGCCACGGTGGGTCCAGCGGGTGTCGATCCCCTGATAGTGACGGCTGAGGTCGATCACCCCACCCGCATGGGTCGGATTGAGCTGCGGCGCACGCGGAATGGACTGGTACTGGGTCGTTTCACGCTCGCCTGCGTACATCATCACGCTGAGGTCATCCTGCTCGCTCAGCTGACGCTCATAGCGCAGCCCGGCCTGGGTCTGCTTGATGGTTTTGCGGGTATTGTACTGGTCAGCACGCGGAGCCTGATGCGGATCTTGCTTCCACTCCTGCTCGGTCAGGCCGCCCGGATCGTCCGCTTTGATATCGACGCTGTTAAAGATCAGGCTCAGCTTGCTGACGTCATCGATCCGCACGCCGAGTTTGGCGTTAGCCAGGTTTTTACGCGCGCCGCTGTGATCGCGATAGCCGCTGGTGATGAAACGGGTAGAGGAGACGGTATAGTCCACGTCGCCTGCCTGAGTACCGTCTCCCATCGCACCGGTAGCCTTCAGGCCGTAGCGCCAGCTACCGTAGCTGCCATAGTAGCTGCTGGCTTCGATGGTCGTCGGCTGCTGGCCGGTTTCTGTAGTGACGTTAACCACGCCGCCGGAGGCATTACCGTAGAGGGCAGAGAAGGGGCCGCGCAGGATTTCTACGCTCTCGACGCTGTTGAGATCGATATTGGAGGTCTGTCCCTGGCCGTCCGGCATGGTCGCCGGGATGCCGTCGACGTACATGCGAATGCCGCGCACGCCGTAGGTAGAGCGGGAGCCAAAGCCACGCATAGAGAGCTGCAGATCCTGCGCATAGTTCTGGCGATTCTGGATCTGTAGCCCCGGCACGCCGGTCAGCGACTCAGAGAGGTTAATGCGCGGGGTAGCATGACGCATCTCTTCCCCGTTGACCACGCTGACGGCGGCGGGCGTATCCAGCTCGGACACGGTCTGCGGCGTCGCGCTGACGATCAGGGTCTGCTCATCAGCGGCAAAAGCAGAGCCACAGGCGGCTGGCAGCAGCAAAAAAGGGAGGGTAGCGTGCGTGATAGCAATGATTTTCATTAAAGGAACCGGTTAAATAAAAACGAACCAAATGGAACATGTGTGCACATGTTACTGTTTTTGTAAAAATTATGAAAACGTTAACGGCACGTAGTGTTAAGTGGTGTATCTAAGTGTGTATGGAGGAAGTATGAAGATTATGGACGACCTCGCAAGAAAGACTCCACATTTTATTAATTAATGATTATTATTCTCATTCGCAACACGCGAATGTGTTAATCAAAGGGAGTCGTCATGTTTTTACGTCAATTAAGCTCGCCGCGCCTGCGTGGTTCACTGTTCCTCGGTTCACTGCTGCTGGCGGGGACATTTAATGCCAGCGCGGCGGAGGAGATGCTGCGTAAACCGGTGGGTAAGGGCGCATACGAAATGGCCTTTAGCCAGCAGGAGAACGCCCTGTGGGTCGCCACGACCCAGAGCCGCAAGATGGATAAGGGCGGCGTGATCTACCGTCTCGACCCTGTAACTCTGGATATCACCCAGGCCATCCACAACGATCTCAAGCCGTTTGGTGCGACCATCAACAATCAAACCCAGACGCTATGGTTCGGCAACACGACCAATAGCGCGGTTACTGCCGTTGACGCCAAAACGGGCGAGGTCAAAGGTCGCCTGGTGCTGGACGATCGCCAGCGCTCTGAGACGGTGCGCCCATTGCAGCCGCGTGAACTGGCGGTGGATGAAACCACCAATACCGTTTATATCACCGGCATCGGCAAGCAGAGCGTGATTTGGGCTGTCGATGGTGAAACGCTGAAGCTGAAAAACACGATCGCTGACACGGGCACCTTTAGCACCGGGCTGGCTATCGATGCGGCGGCAAAACGCCTCTATACCACTAATGGCGACGGCGAGCTCATTACTATCGATACCAGCAGCAATAAAATCCTCTCCCGCCAGAAAGTGCTCGACGATGGCAAAGAGCACTTCTATCTCAACCTGAGCCTCGACACTGCTGGACAGCGCGCGTTTATTACCGACTCGAAGCAGGCGGAGGTGCTGGTGGTCAATCTGCGCGATGGCAAGGTGCTGGCGAAGGTTGCTGCCCCGGAGTCGCTGGCCGTGCTGTTTAACCCGACCCGCAACGAAGCCTACGTCACCCACCGCAAGGCGGGCAAGGTGAGCGTTATCGATGCGAAAACCTACAAGGTGGTGAAGAGCTTTGATACGCCGACCTACCCGAACAGCCTGGCGCTCTCTGCCGATGGCAAAACGCTGTACGTGAGCGTGAAGCAAGCGTCAACCCGCGAGAAAGAGGCGACCGATCCGGATGATGTGATCCGTATTGCACTGTAAGAGTGAATGAAAAATGCCCGACAGGATTGCCGGGCATTGTTTAAAAACGTTCTTTAAAAGGATTTAGCTGGAGGTCTTCTCAACCAGCACGGTGCTTTCCGCCGTCTCTTCCACATGCACCGGCGCAGCGCTGTGGATCTCCTGCACCCGCTTACGCACGGCATACCAGCCTACGACCAGCAGAACCGCAATCACCGGAATCGAGGCGATGGTATAGGTCCCGTTCGGATAGTCGAACGCCATCAGCACCAGCACGCTGGCCGGAACCAGATAGTTCAGCACCACGCCAAAGACGTAGATCGCCAGCGTCGCCAGGATGCCCGCGTAGGGAACATGCTGCTTGCTCATTTTGGACATGAACTTGGGAGCAGAGCCGCCCATCGACATGGAGCGCAGAATACGGCCCGTGGAGTAGAGGCCCGAGTTCAGGCTGGAGAGCGCGGCGGTCAGCACCACCATGTTCATCACGTCGCCAATGTAAGGCACGCCCAGCTTGCTGAAGAAGGTCACGAACGGGCTCTGCCCAGCCTGATAGGCGTTCCACGGCAGCAGCAGCACCAGCAGGACCACGGAGCCCAGTAGAACAGGCCGATACGCCAGATCACGCTGTTGATGGCTTTCGGTACCATGGTCTGCGGATCTTTACATTCGCCCGCCGCCGTACCCACCAGTTCGATAGAGGCGAAGGCGAACACTACGCCCTGGACCAGCACCAGCGCAGGCAGCAGGCCGTGCGGGAAGAAGCCGCCGTTATCGGTAATCAGGTGGAAACCGGTGGTGCCGCCGTCCAGCGGTTTGCCGGTGCCGAGGAAGATAGTGCCCACGACCAGGAAAACCACGATAGCCAGCACCTTCACTAGCGCAAACCAGAACTCCATTTCAGCGAACCACTTCACGCCGATCATGTTCATGGTGCCGACGATAGCCAGCGCGCCAAGGGCGAAAACCCACTGCGGCACGTCACCAAATGCGCCCCAGTAGTGCATTTAGAGCGCAACGGCGGTGATATCTACAATGCCGGTCATCGCCCAGTTGATGAAGTACATCCAGCCGGCAACGAACGCCGCTTTCTCACCCAGGAACTCACGGGCGTAGGAGACGAAGCTGCCGCTGGAGGGGCGGTGCAGTACCAGCTCGCCAAGCGCGCGGAGAATAAAGAAAGAGAAGATGCCACAAACCAGATAGACGATGGCGAGCGAAGGGCCTGCCATCTGCAGGCGTGTGCCCGCACCGAGAAATAACCCTGTACCAATCGCACCGCCGATAGCAATCATCTGCACCTGGCGGTTACCCATCGCTTGCTTATACCCCTCTTCGTGCGAGTTCAGCCAGCGGCGTTTTTTCCAGCCTGATGCTCTGCTGCGCTGTTGTTGCTGTTTTTCATTGCGTTACCTGTTGACCTGTCTGAATCATCGAGGATGTTCTTATCCGGCCAGGGCGAAACAAAAGTTTGCCCTGGCGAATAAATATGCTGTCTTTCCCGCTATTTTGCGCATAGATAAGACGAAACATGGCGCAGCATCCTACCTGCAATTGATAAGCGACGCAAAAGATACCCAGCAAACATTGAGCGCTGTCGCGTCAATTTGTGTGGTCGGACGAGGGGTAGTGTCGATACGATTCAGCTCAATACAAATA
>NZ_LR607338.1:2546971-2548101 GCF_902164725.1 Pseudescherichia vulneris
ACGAAGCTGAGAAAGACCATCACATCGGCTATCTCTGGTACAAGCCGGATCCGCAGCTGCACTCCGCCTTCATTAACGACTTCTATCTTTTCCCGGCGTTCCGCGGGCAAGGTTTGGGTAGCGAGGCCATGAAGCAGCTTGAGCTGCGCCTGATGGCAGAGGGCTGTAAGCAGATTAAACTGCGGGTGGCTGCCGGAAATCCACAGGCCAGACGGGTCTATGAGAATAACGGTTTTAACGTAACCGGCATCAATATGAATAAAGTGCTGGGTTAACAGCCCAGCCATACGCTTAATAAACGAGGAGTTTGCTATGCCGCATATCGATATTAAATGTTTCCCCCGCGACCTGACCGATGAGCAGAAAACCGCGCTGGCGGACGATATTACCGCTGCGATTGTCCGTCACCTCAACAGCAAAGACGAGTCGGTAAGCGTTGCTCTGAGCCAGGTTCAGCCTGAAAACTGGCAGGCGCAGGTGTGGGACACCGAGATCGCCCCACAGATGGAAGCGCTGATCAAAAAGC
This sequence comes from Pseudescherichia vulneris, assembly GCF_902164725.1. Taxonomy (NCBI): domain Bacteria; kingdom Pseudomonadati; phylum Pseudomonadota; class Gammaproteobacteria; order Enterobacterales; family Enterobacteriaceae; genus Pseudescherichia; species Pseudescherichia vulneris. The sequence goes on from NZ_LR607338.1 coordinate 2,547,498, forward strand.
CGGGCTACAGCATGTAGTTTATGCTTCCTGCCCTTCGGGGCAGGGTAATGATGTAAAAGCAGAACTCCATCAAGCGGTGATTGATTAAGGGATAATGTGAGGATAGGGAGGTTGATAAATTGAATAAATATTACTTGCCGTATGTTATTGGTGCGATCCTGTCAGCTCTTACTATCAACGCTTTAGCGGAATCCACCAGTTCAAGCATCGTCAAAAGTACCGATGTTGACGCCTGTATAGATAAGAGCGGTGATATAGAAAACGAGTGTTTGGATTTAGTAAATAAGCGGAGTGAAAAGGAATTAAATGACGCTTATGAAGATAAACTAAAAGAGATATCAACTTTCGACTACACCCGGTGGTGGATGGGAGAAAAAGAACGACGTGACGCAATGAGGCAATCCTTTATACATAGTCAAGAACTATGGCTTAAGTATCGTAGTGAGTATTGTAAGACCGCTAGTACGGGATCTGAGGGAATTGATGGCTATGGGGCGGTAGTATTAAGTTGCCAGATTAATCTGGCGAAAAGAAGGTTAGAAGAAATCAAAATGATACATCCTGATCTTTCGGAAGGATGGAAGAAAGATTATTAATGGTATGA
>NZ_LR607338.1:2549737-2562345 GCF_902164725.1 Pseudescherichia vulneris
AAAATGTTGCCTTATCTCCCTGCCGTTAACAGCAGGGAGCACGTCTCTACTTGTCGTTAACGCTCATCTGCTTACCGCTGGTGACAAATGTTCCGCCGCCCAGGTGGTGCAGGGTATTAAGCTTGTCATCATCAAACTGCCAGCGTCCGTTAATAAACGCGCGCTCATCGGCCGCAGCGGCGACCACCTCGCCAAACAGGGTATCGTACTTCTCCTGCGCGGCGGTGGCGGGGAGGAGACGGCACTCCATCCACGCCAGGCAGCGCTCCTCAACCACCGGCAGGTCTAACACCGGGCCTGAGATGACCGGAATACCGTAGCAGTTAAATTTATCCTCATCGCGACCGGTAACGCTCCCCACCGCGTAGGTCCAGTTTTTGGCCGCAACGCCGGGAACCACGATGCCGAACATGCCGCTGCGCTCAATCAGCTCCCGCGACCAGGCGCTCTTATCGATCACGATGGCAATGCGCGGCGGGGAGAACTCCACCGGCATCGACCATGCCGCCGCCATAATGTTACGACGATCGATCTGGTCGTCCCGGCTGGTGATCAGTACGGTTGGGCCGTGGTTTAGCAGGCGACTGGCGTGCTCCAGCGCAACGGGGCGGAAATAGCTCATTGTGACTCCTTATTCTGACCTTGCTGCATTAAAGGCTGCATGACGGATTAAATCAAGCCGCAACAAATACGTCATCGCATCGTCACAAAGCCTGCCTATAGTCGCCAGCAACTAAGTCCCAAAGAGGATAACAATATGTTTGCTCCCCTGTCTTTTGTACAGGTGAGTGCGGCCCGTCTGCATCCAGCGACGGGGCGTTGTCGGCTTCCTGTAGCAGGAGAGCGATAATGCACGCACTTACCCGTATTCGTCTCGAAGGTGTTTCGTACGCCTTTGCCAACCATACCGTTCTTCATCAGATCGATCTGCATATTGAACCCGGTAGCATCGTAGCCTTGCTCGGGCCCTCCGGCTGCGGCAAAAGCACGCTTTTACGCCTGCTGGCCGGGCTGACGCACCCTGCGGAAGGGGAGATCTGGTTCGGCGAACGGCAGGTCGCAAAGGCGGGCTGGGCGCTACCGCCAGAGGCGCGCGATATCGGCATGGTCTTCCAGGACTATGCGCTGTGGCCACATATGTCTGTGGCACAGAACGTCGCCTTTCCCCTCAAAATGCGTAACCTGCCGCGTGCCGAGCGTGATGTCCGCGTGGCCGAGGCCCTGACGAGAGTAGGGCTGACTGAGTTTGCCGAACGTAAACCGTCTGGGCTCTCTGGCGGGCAGCAGCAGAGGGTGGCCCTGGCACGCGCTATTGTCGCCCAGCCCCGGGTCCTACTCTTTGATGAGCCGCTCTCCAATCTCGACAGTGAACTGCGAGAGTCGCTGTGCCTGGAGATGTCGCGGATCCTACGCCAGTCCGGCACCACGGCGATCTATGTTACCCACGATCGCCGGGAAGCGGAATTGATTGCCGACCGTATTGTGCATCTCTCAGCGGGTCGCGTGGCAGCTACTGATTTCGTTACGAATGCATTAGTTACAACATACAATGGAGCTTTATCATGAAAGCAGTGACGTCTGTAATAAAAGGAGTTGCATTAACCATGGCATTGTCTGCAATAAGCATCTCCAGCGCGCAGGCGCTGACTGTCTATACCGCTGGCCCAGGATCGCTGGCGAAAGGCCTCGCGGCGGGCTATGAGAAGAAAACCGGCGTCAAGGTCGATATCTTTCAAGCCACCACGGGGAAGGTGATGGCACGCCTGGAGGCCGAGCAGGCCAATCCGCAGGCAGATATTCTTATCTCTGCGTCATGGGATACGGCAGAAGACCTGCATAACCGTGGCTGGCTGCTACCGTATCAGAGCCAGAACGCGGACAAAGTGCCTGCCAATCTAAAAACCAGCGACTATGTTGCCCAGGGTATCTCGGCGCTGGGTATCGTCTGGAACAGCAAGAGCGGTACGCCTGAGCCAAAAGAGTGGCAGGATCTCACCTCCGCAGACTTTAAAGATAAAGTCACCACGCCTGACCCGGCGCTCTCCGGCGCATCCCTCGATCTGCTGATCGGCCTGCAAAACGGCATGGGTGATGAGGCATGGAAGCTGTTTGAGCAGCTGAAGCAGAACGGCATGGTTGTTAGCGGGCCGAACGCCCAGGCGGTAACGCCGGTTATGCAGGGTGCTAAAGCCGCCGTGTTTGGTGCGGTGGACTATGTCTCTTACGGCAATATCGCTCAGGGTGAATCGCTGAAGGTGATCTTCCCGGCGAGCGGAACGGTGATGGCCCCGCGCCCAATGATGATCCTGAAAACCACCCAGCATGCCGACGATGCTAAAGCCTTTATTGACTACGTGCTCTCGCCAGAAGGACAGGCGCTGGTCGCCGACGCCTGGCTGATGCCAGCCCGCACGGACGTGTCCGCTAAGCGTCCGCTGCTTAACGAGCTGAAAATTCTGCCGACCACCAACGACGGCAACAGCGAGCGCAGCGACGTACTGAAACGCTTTAACACGCTTTTCGCGCAGTAATCACCCGGCGGGGGCAACCCCGCTTTCAGGATAGCCGTTGTGAAACAGAAATTAATTACCCTCACTACCGTGGCGCTGCTGGCGATCCTGGTCGCGCTGCCGTTGCTGTTTATTATCCTGCAGGCCATTTTTCCGCAGTTCAGCGCAGGCTCGCTGAGCGGGGCGTTAACGGGCATTGCGCCGCAGTTTCAGGATCCGCAGCTGCCTGCCATGCTGGGTGGAACGCTGTGGATTGCCGCAGGCGTTGCGCTGTTAAGCGCGTTGATTGGCCTGCCGCTCGGCGTCATGCGCGGGTTGTTCAATCTTCCCATGCCCAGATTGTGGGATCTTATCTTTCTCATCCCGTTTCTGACGCCGCCCTATATTGCCGCGCTCTCCTGGATGCTGGTATTACAGACCAACGGTTATCTGGATCAGCTAACCGGCATCGATCTTAACGATCTGCTCTTCAGCCGCAGCGGTATTGTATTGGTCATGACCCTGAATATCTTTCCAGTGGTCTATTTTGCCGTTTCGCGCAGCCTGCTCGCCAGCGGACAGCGGCTGGCGCTGGTTGCGCGCGTTCATGGGGCAACGGCGTGGCGAGCGTTTTGGCATATCACGCTGCCCATGGTTGCGCCCGCGCTGGCAGCGGGGATGCTGTTAGCCTTCACCCTGGCCATTGAGGAGTATGGCGTTCCGGCGGCGCTAGGATCGCGTTCAGGAGTAGTGATGATGACGGTGGGTATTGAGAAGAAACTCGCCGACTGGCCAATCGATCTGCCCGGCGCGTCGCTGCTTTCCATGGTGCTGATCGTTATTGCCTTAATCGGATGGGGGTTACAGCGCCGCCTGGTGGGGGATAAAGAGGTCACTAGCGTGACCGGCAAGCCAACGGAGAATATGGGGGCCACGCTGGGCATCGCCGCCGTTCCGGTAGTGACGGTGATGGCCTTAACCGGTTTTGTGGCGGTAGGGCTGCCAGGACTGTCTATGGCGGTGACCGGTGTGATGTCGACGCTGTCAGGCGGACTGGCCTGGAATAACGTGACGCCTCAGCACTATTTAGCGCTCTTCTCCCAGCAGGGGGATGCGCTTTCGGCGTTGGGCACCAGCCTGTCGCTGGCGCTGGGAGCATCGCTGATCACGGGTCTACTGGGGCTTCTCATTTCGTGGCTGGTTGTGGTCAGGCAGATAAAAGGCCGCAGCGTGCTGGATGCGCTGTCGCTCCTGCCTGCAGCGCTGCCGGGCATCGTCGTTGGCGTAGGACTGATACTGCTGTGGAACCGCACCTTCTGGCCGGTTTCGCCCTACAATACCTGGGCGATCCTGCTGCTCTCATACTGCTGCCTGCTTATGCCCTGGCCGGTGCGCTATATCACCAGCGCGCTACGCCAGCTGGGCGGCAATCTGGAGCCGGCCGCGCGGGTTCATGGCGCAAGCGCGCTACAGGCGCTGCGCTTTATCGTCATGCCGCTGGTCTTTCCCGCCATGCTGGCCGCGATGCTGATGGTGTTTGCCATCGCCTCACGTGAGCTGGTCACGTCGCTATTGCTCTCACCAGCCGGAACTCAAACCGTGGCGGTCTTCATCTGGCGGCAGTTCGAACAGGGATCGGTTGGGCAGGGGATGGCCATGGCGACCTTAACGCTGCTCGCCGGGCTGCTTCTTATGCTTACTGCACTGGCAATCATGCAGCGTAAAGGGCGGCACTGAGAATAGATTGCACAAAGGCGTTTATATTTTCGCCAATCGCAAGAGTGACTATTGCGGAGGAAAGCATTGCCGTCTACGTTTATCGCGGTGATTATTTTCTCTCGATACGTAGAGAGGCCAGTAACTTAAAATTAAAGGCATATTGATGCACAGCGCAACAACTGAAGATACGCTCAACACTTGGTTCGATCAGGGTAGTCAGGCTTTTGAAGCCGAACGTAGTCTCATTAGAGGACTCGCGCAGAATCTCAAAAGTAACCGGATTGAGGTGAATAATAAGAATCTAATTCTGGCCCTGATCAGACTTCTCGAAACAGAAGATGATGTGATCAAGCTCGATGTTTATCGCAACGCGCTTGAGCTTATCGTCCAGAAAACACCAGACGATTTGTAATGGTATTTAAAACGCCCCGTATCGCTTTGTCAGGATAGGGGGCGTTGTCTTATAAAGGTTTTACCAGACGGGCCCTGAGGTAGCGAATGCAGCCTTCCAGAATGTGAAGCTGCTGCTTCTCTTTTACCATCACGCTACGGGCGCGTAGCACCATCATAAGATTGTCCGCATTTACCGGCAGACGTGAATTCATTAGCCAGGCCGCCGCCTCACCAATGATCTCTTGAATATTTTCAAGTAAAACATGTTCATCTTCGTTCAATTGCACTCTCAATGCAGATAGGGAATTGTCTTCCAGGCATGGTAGCCAAGATCAAATTTACAGAGAGCATTTGGGGGAACATGCTTAAAGCAAGTCTGATTAGAAGTGTAAAAACAGCAAAAAACCTGTTAATCGTACCGATCAGACAGGTATCACTGACTGAGACTAGTGTTTATAGACAGTAGTAGGGTGATTCAGAACAGCGTCGCGTCTGTGGAGCTTTAAGGATCGGGAAGCGCTGGAACCGCTATCGGGGAGCATTTTAAACTGATGAACACCATTGATGGCCGTACGAAAAGCTTCACGTCTGCCATGGTCGTTTTCATCATGGAGACTCTCCTGCAACTGACCGAGAAGGGCATCGAAAGAGACATTGTCATCAGCTTCAAGAAGCGACATGATGGCTTCACCCATCACTTTATCTACCAGCCTTTCCTTATCATTTTTGCTCATTGAGCCTCTCAGTATTTATTTGGCGCTGGACTTCATATCATTCTAGCAGTATGCCCGCTTATACCAAGGATTGACAGGTATATTACGCGGTTTGCCAGTCAGAACTGATCATTGCGCAGAATTATGCGCATGAGATCGCTGAGATGCGCTTGCATGATGGGATGGGTTTCAGCTTCGATGCGCGCAACCAGTTTTAAACAGATCGTCCTTCTGCTGATAATTTGACCATCACGCAACAGGGCGATGACGATATCTCCCAGCGTCTCTTCCCGTGAAGGAATATCCTGCATCGCTACACACACGCCCGTATTGACATCGTTACCCTGTGTGGCTTTTACATCTTTCTCGCACATGTTGCGTTTCCGATCCACGTTGAATCATATTTTCGCTGATTGAATTTTGTCTAACCCATTCAGCCAGTTTATTTTGTTGCCTAATAATATCGATAAGAAACGGTAAAAGAAAAGAAATCTGATATTTTTTTACCTTACTTACCTAGGGGGTAAGGCGTAACTCCTTTATTAAAATACGGTATATCCCATTTAGCATCGTACTTAAACCTTCCTTAAGTAGAACTGCACCTCCCTTTTTGTAGCATAGGCTATGATTTTATTTACACACGGTCAGGAGAGGTAACACCCCGAACACCGTTTTACACCCTTTCGTCACGTCTGCGTTTATTGAGGTATCTGCATGGAGTCCAGATCTTTTCTTAAAAGCTGGGGGGCCGAGTTCGTGGCCGCTGACACAGTGCGTTTTCGTGTGTGGGCGAGCGGTCAGGAGAGCGTTACGCTCAGGCTCTCAGGCAAGGAATTTAAGATGAACCCGGCCGGTGAAGGCTGGTTTGAATTTTCCACTACCGATATCTCCCCTGGTGCGGAATATCACTATGTTCTCGCCGATGGTACCGCGTTGCCGGACCCGGCGTCCCGAGGGCAAAAGGCCGACGTTAACGGCCCTTCGCTGGTGATCGATCCAGAAAGCTACCGCTGGCAAAACACGCAGTGGCAAGGGCGTCCGTGGGAAGAGACCGTTTTTTACGAGCTGCATGTTGGCACCTTTACCCCTGAGGGGACGTTTAGGGCCGCCATCGAGAAGCTGCCTTACCTGGCTGATATCGGGATTACCGCCATTGAGATCCTGCCCGTATCGCAGTTTGGCGGCAACCGGGGCTGGGGTTATGACGGTGTGCTGCTCTACGCGCCGCACTCGGCTTACGGTACGCCGGACGATTTCAAAGCCTTTGTCGATGCCGCTCACGGCTACGGCATTTCGGTTGTGCTCGACATTGTGCTGAATCATTTCGGTCCAGAGGGTAACTATCTGCCGCTGCTATCCCCAGAGTTCTTCCACAAAGAGCGCATGACGCCGTGGGGGCCGGGCATTGCCTATGACGTGGATGCAGCACGTCGCTATATTACTGAAGCGCCGCTCTACTGGCTGAAAGAGTTTAACCTCGACGGATTGCGCTTCGATGCCATCGATCAGATCGATGACAGCGCTGAGAAACATGTCCTGATAGAGATTGCCGAACGCATTCGGGCTGAGATTACTGACCGACCTGCACACCTGACGACGGAAGATTGCCGGAACGTCATTTTCCTACATCCTCGTGATGAAGCCGGTTCGACGCCGCTGTTCAGCGGCGAATGGAATGATGATTTTCATAATGCCGTACACGTGTTTGCTACCGGCGAAACCCATGCCTACTATCAGGATTTCGCCGATCGGCCGGAGAAATACGTCGCGCGTGCGCTGGCGGAGGGGTTTGCCTATCAGGGAGAAGTCTCGCCTCACTCTGGCGAAGCACGCGGTGTGGACAGCACCGGGCAGCCGCCGGTGGCGTTCGTTGACTTTCTTCAGAACCACGACCAGACAGGCAACCGTGCGCAGGGTGAGAGGCTAATCTCCCTCGCTGGCGTTGAGCGTACCAAGGTGCTGCTCGCCGCGCTGCTGCTGTCTCCGCATATCCCGCTACTGTTTATGGGCGAGGAGTATGGCGAGAACAATCCGTTCCTGTTCTTTACCGATTTCCACGGCGATCTCGCCAAAGCCGTACGTGAAGGGCGAGCGAAAGAGTTCGCCGGGCATGATGGCTACGACGGTGACAGCGTGCCCGATCCGAATGCCGAGAGCACCTTTATGCAATCGAAGCTGGACTGGAACAAACTCGAAAGCCACGAAGGGCGCGCCTGGCTGGAGTTGACTCGCGCGCTGCTGCGCCTGCGCCAGCAGAGGATCGTGCCGCTGTTGGCGACCGCCGGGGGCAATTCCGGTCGAGTGATTAAAACAGACGAAGGATCCTTTGCCGTGAGTTGGACGTTCCCGCAGGGAACGCTCTCGCTGGCGTTGAATATTGGCGAGCGTCATCAGACGCTGCCGGACTTACCCGGCGAAACCATTTTTGCCTGGCCGAATGCGGCAGATGAACTGCCGCAGAACTCAATTGTTGTTCGCCTTGCATCAGGAGAAGCAAAGTGAAGATCCCAACCGCGACTTACCGTATCCAATTTCGTAACGGCATGACCTTTGACCGCGCCGCTGCCCTTGTGCCTTATCTGCAGCAGCTGGGCATCAGCCACCTTTATGCCTCCCCGATCTTTACCGCCACCGCCGACTCGACGCATGGCTATGACGTCACGGATGCTAACGAGATCGAGCCTGCCATCGGTGGCCGCGAGGGCTTTAACCGTATGGTAGCCGCCCTGAAAGAGGCAGGCCTTGGCCTGATTCTGGATATCGTTCCGAACCACATGGCGGCCTCGCTGGAGAACGCCTGGTGGCGCGACGTCATTGAACACGGTGAACAGAGCCGCTATGCCCGCTATTTTGATATCGACTGGTCGCGTCGCCTGACCCTGCCGTTCCTCGGTGATACCTTTGAGGCCGAGCTGGAGAAGGGCGATATTCGCCTGCAGGCCGATCCTAAAACAGGTAAACCCGCCTTTGCCTATTTTGAGAGCTTCTATCCGCTTTGCCCGGAGAGCTATCAGGGGCGTGAAGAGGAGGTGTTGCAGCTCGCTGATAAAGCAGAGCTTATCGCGCTACATGAGCAACAGCCTTACCGACTGATGACCTGGCGAGATGCGCCGCGCGATCTCTCCTATCGTCGCTTTTTCGAAATTACCGGTCTTGTCGGGGTTCGCGTTGAAGATGAGGCCGTCTTTGATGATAGCCATCGCCTGATCCTTGAGTTAGTGCGCAGCGGGGCGGTAGACGGCCTGCGGGTCGACCACGTCGACGGCCTTGCCGATCCTAAAGGCTATCTGAGACGCCTGCGCCAGGAGGCCGGAGCCGACTGCTACCTGACCGTTGAGAAGATCCTGGGTAAGGGTGAACATCTGCCGGACGACTGGCCAGTATCGGGCACCACGGGGTACGAATTTATTGCCGCGCTCTCTGATGCCCTGGTCGATGACGATCGGCTCGCCGCGCTGCGCAAAGCCTACGAAAAGACCATGGAAAGGCAAGTGGATATGCGGGCCGAACTGCGTGCGGCCAAGCTGCTAATGGTTGACCGCAACTTCGAGGGTGAATTTACCACCTTGCTAAAGCTGGCGCTTGGCCTTGCAGAATCAGAGAGGTTCGCAACCGAGCAAGCCACAATGCATGCCGCGTTACGCGAGCTGCTTGTGGCCTTCCCGGTCTATCGTACCTACGGTACTCAAGAGGGCCTGCCAGCTGCCGATGCGGAGCTGCTGCATAAGGTAGTGACCAAGGTTAAAGCCAGCGAAAATGCACCGGATCCCGAGGCGCTCGACTTTATCACCCGAATTCTTGCGGGCTCGCTTTCGAGTGCGGTATCGGATAAGGCCTCGCTGTTCCGCACCCGTTTCCAGCAGCTCACCGGCCCGCTGATGGCAAAATCCGTAGAAGATACGCTCTTCTTCCGCCAGAACATGGGCCTGGCGCTTAATGAGGTGGGTGCCGAGCCGCTGCCGCGCATGTTCTCTCTGGATCGTTTCCACGCTGAGATGAAAACTCGGTTAGAGAAGCAGCCCGATGCGCTGTCCAGTACCTCGACCCACGATACTAAACGCGGGGAAGATACGCGTGCTCGCCTCTACACGCTGACGGAAGCCCCGTCGCGCTGGGCGGTATGCGTCGGTCGCTGGCGGGAAATTAACCAACATAAAGTGGTCGAGCTTGAAGATGGTCCGGCACCGAAACCCGCCGGGAAGTGGATGCTGTACCAGGCGCTGGCGGGCGTATGGCCCGTGACGCTGCAGCCCGACGATGCAGAAGGGCTGAAGGCGCTGGAAGATCGCTTCCTGGACTTCGTTGAAAAAGCGCTGCGGGAAGCCAAGCTGCGTACCGACTGGGTGGACAATAACGATCCCTTTGAGAAAGCGATGCTCGACTATGCTCGACACCTGCTTTCGCCGGACAACCAGGCCTTCCTACAGGACTTCGTGAGCTCACTCCAGCCGTTTATTCGTGCTGGCCTGGTGAACAGTTTGACCCAGACCGCTATCAAGCTGACCGCGCCAGGGGTGCCGGATATCTATCAGGGCAGCGAGGCGCTTAACTTTAGCCTTGTCGATCCCGATAACCGTCGCGAGCCGGATTTTGCCACGCTGACCCAGCAGCTACCTGCGGATGACCAACCCGTTATCGTCACCGAAGAGAGCTGGCAGAGCGGTTTCCTGAAGCAGCAGGTTATTGCCAAAACCCTGCGCCTGCGTCAGCAAAAACCGGCGCTGTTCCGCTATGGCGACTATCTGCCGCTGACGGTAACGGGAGAGCGGGCGGATCACGTTATTGCCTACGCCCGGGTTAGTACCCGGATCCGCGGCGGCGACGCGCTTATTGTTATCGCCCCGCGTTTGGCGTTGCGGCTGCCCGACGATGCGGAAACCGCATGGTTTACCGATACCACCATTGCGCTTCCTGAGTCACTGGCAGGCCGCCGCTACCGCAACATCCTCAGCGGAGAAACGCTCTCCCTGGACGAACGAATTGATTTAACCAATATCATCGGAGATGTACCGCAAATTTTGATTGCTGAATGATTATTCAACTGAATTTTTGCAGCGCTTAATCGCGCCTGGTTACTTATTGCCTAAAGGAATGTGCCCTTTGAAGTCCACATTCTATGGAGAAGAATGAATGAAACACCATAATACCTACCAAATCCTGCCGGGGGATTATCACCTTCTCGGCGCAAACTACGATGGTGAGGGTGTCAATTTTGCCCTTTTCTCGGCGCATGCAGAGCGCGTTGAGCTTTGCCTTTATGACCCCAGCGGCAAACATGAAATCGGTCGCATGGACCTGCCGGAAAACACTCACGAAGTCTGGCATGGCTACGTGCCTGGCCTGCAACCAGGGACACTGTATGGTTTCCGCGTGCACGGTCCTTTCGATCCGGAAAACGGTCACCGCTTTAACCCCAACAAGCTGGTTATCGATCCCTATGCCCGTGAGCTGGTAGGCGACGTGGAGTGGAATGAAGCGCATTTCGCTTACGACATGCTGCACGAGGATAAGGATCTGACCTTTGATAAACGCGACAGCGCGCCGTTTATGCCGAAGTGCCGGGTCGTTAACCCCAATGAGTTTGACTGGCAGGATAACAATCGGCCCAATATTCCGTGGTCGCAGGCGATTATCTACGAAACCCATGTGAAGGGGTTTACCCAGCTTAACTCGGCGCTGCCGCAGGCGCTACGCGGTAACTTCGAGGGGATGGGCCACAAAGCGACCGTGGACTACATCAAAAACCTCGGCATTACGTCGGTGGAGCTGCTGCCCATTCACTGGTTCCCGGACGATCAGCACCTGCTGGATCGCGGGCTGAAAAACTTCTGGGGCTACAACACGCTTGGCTTCTTTGCGCCAGCCTCCCGCTACTTTGGGCCAAAAGGCATTCAGGGCTTCCGCGACATGGTGCGCGCATTCCATGACGCAGGTATCGAGGTGATCCTCGACGTGGTCTACAACCACACGGCGGAAGGTAACGAGTTGGGTCCAACGCTGTCATTTAAGGGTATCGATAACTTCTCTTACTATCGCACCATGCCCGATCAGCACCGCTACTACATAAACGACACAGGTACCGGCAATACGGTTAACACCTCCCATCCGCGCGTGTTGCAGATGGTGATGGACTCGCTGCGCTACTGGGCAGAATCGATGCATATCGACGGCTTCCGCTTCGATCTCGGTACCATTCTGGGTCGTGAGCCGGAAGGCTTTGACCAGCGCGGCGGCTTCTTTGATGCCATAACCCAGGATCCGGTGCTCTCTAAACTTAAGCTGATTGGTGAACCCTGGGATATCGGACCGGGCGGCTATCAGGTGGGTGGATTCCCGCCGGGCTGGGCGGAGTGGAACGATAAGTATCGTGATACCGTGCGTGAGTACTGGAAAGGCGACAACGTCGCCCAGGATTTTGCCTCCCGCCTGCTGGGCTCTGGCGATCTCTACGACATCCGCGGTCGTCGCCCGTGGGCGAGCGTTAACTTTATCACCGCCCACGACGGCTTCACGCTTAACGATCTGGTGTCGTATAACGAGAAGCACAACGAAGAGAACGGCGAGGATAACAACGACGGCCATAACGATAACCGCTCTTACAACTATGGGGCGGAAGGTCCCACCGACGATGAAGGTATCAACGCGGTCCGCGAGCGGCAGAAGCGTAACTTCCTCGCCACGCTGTTCTTATCCCATGGCACGCCGATGCTGCTGGCCGGGGATGAGTTTGGCCGTAGCCAGATGGGTAACAACAACGGCTACTGCCAAGACAGCGAGATCTCCTGGGTACACTGGGACGATCTGCCGCCCTCCAGCGAAGCGCTGCGCGAGTTTACCCGCAAGCTCATCAAGCTGCGTGCGGAGCAACCGCTGCTACGTCGCGAAAGCTGGCGCGATGGCCTGCTGATCGAGTGGTTCAACGCCGAAGGCGGGATCCAGCAGCCTGAGCACTGGCATGAGGGATCGGCGCTGGTGGTTTATATCAGCCGCCCGGATTTGAAACCCGAGGAGGGGATCTGGCACGACGTGCTGATGCTGCTCAATCCGTTTGAAGAGAGCATGCAGTTCCGTATTCCGCAGCCAGGGGAGAGCGGCTGGGTATTGGAGTTGACGACCTTTGATACAGAATCTCGCGGCACTGTTATCAATAGCGAAACGGACTTTATGCTGGAAGGGCGCAGCATCGCGCTGTTCAGAAGGCCATAGGGTAAAGAGTTAGCAGCGCTTACCCAAGCGCGGATCGATGATAAACGGCTCTGCTTTTACACTCAGCAGGGCCGTTTTTGCATTAATA
>NZ_LR607338.1:2563270-2595052 GCF_902164725.1 Pseudescherichia vulneris
GTGGCGTACCAGCAGAGCAGGGAGCCGCCGCAGACCATCAGCGCCCCTTGCCAGAAAGCCAGACCCAGCGGGGCGCTAAGCAGCATTGCCGCCAGCGCTGACGACAGCACCGGCGTAAAGTAGGAGGCCGCCGCCAGCACGCTCACGTGACCATGTAGGATCCCGGTATTCCACGCGGCGTAGCCAAACCCGAGGGCAAAGGCCACCATCAGAAGCTGAACAGCGACCGACCAGCTGAAGATCATCGGCGGCTGTTCGCTCAGGGCATACTTCACCCACAGGCTAAGCGCGGTAAGCAGAATAAAAAAAGTAATGCCGTTGTGGCCCTCGGCATATTTACTGGTGACGGTACAGTAGGCGGCCCAGATAATGGCCCCGCTAAAGGCCAGAATATAGCTGAGTGGGCTGGAGATGATATTGTTGCGGATATCGGCAACGTTCAGCCCGCTTTTACCCCCCAGCACCCAGCAGACGCCCACAATCGAAAGCAGCAGGCCGGGCACGATCCACAGATTGCTTTTTTGCTTATTGAACAGGATCGCAAACAGAATGGTCAGGCTAGGCCAGAGATAGTTGACCATCCCGACCTCAATGGCCTGATGGCGCGTGGCGGCATAGCCAAGGGAGAGGGCGAGGCACATCTCGTAGCTGACAAACAGGACGCTACCAGCCAGCAGGTAACGAAGTGGAAAGCGCCGCACGGCGGGAAAGCCAACCGTCGCCCAAAGCAGCATGCCGCTTAAGGTGTAGATCATTGCCGCCCCGCCTACGGGCCCGAGTCCTTCACTGACGCCGCGGATTAATCCTACCAGGGTGCTCCACAGCACAATGGCCATTAAACCGATCAGCGTTGCCCTTTTCTTCGTCATCCTGCGTCCGCTATAACATCTATGTCGTTGAAAAGGGCATATTACCTGAATAACGAAAAGCGTACCTTATCGACGGAAGTCGATCACCATGCGGCCTCGGATCTTACCTTGCTCCATTTCGTGGAAGATGGCGTTGATATCTTCCAGCGGACGGGAAGCGACTTTAGGCACTACTTTACCTTCGGCGGCAAACTGGAAGGCTTCGGTCAGATCCTGACGGGTGCCCACCAGCGATCCGACGACCTGGATACCATCCAGCACCAGGCGCGGGATATCGAGACTCATAGACTCCGGCGGCAGGCCAACGGCAACCACGCGTCCTCCGGCCCGCACCGCATCGACGGCGGAGTTAAACGCCGCTTTGGCAACGGCGGTGACCACCGCAGCATGCGCGCCGCCGGTTTTCTGCTGAATGATCTGCGCCGCATCTTCGTTTCGGGAGTTAATGGTCAGATCGGCTCCCATCTCTGACGCCAGACTCAATTGCTCATCATTAACGTCGATAGCGATGACTTTGGCGTTAAAGACGTTCTTCGCATACTGCATCGCCAGGTTGCCAAGGCCGCCAAGTCCGTAGATCGCAATCCACTGGCCTGGTTTGATATGGGAAATCTTGATCGACTTATAGGTCGTTACGCCTGCGCAGGTGATACTGCTGGCGGCAGCGGGATCGAGCCCATCTGGCACTTTCACCGCGTAGTCTGCTACAACGATGCAGCCTTCAGCCATGCCACCATCAACGCTATAGCCTGCGTTTTTGACTTCACGACAGAGGGTTTCGTTACCGCTGTTACAGTATTCACAGTGTCCGCAGCCTTCATAGAACCAGGCGACGCTGGCGCGATCGCCCGGCTTCAGCGACGTGACGCCCGGGCCGACTTCCTCTACCACGCCAATTCCTTCATGGCCCAAAATGACGCCGGTTTTGTCGCCGAAATCGCCGTTCTTAACGTGAAGATCGGTATGGCAAACCCCACAGCACTCCATCTTTAAGCGCGCCTCGCCATGGCGAAGGGGACGTAAGGTTTTTTCGGTGATTTCTACTTGATGATCGTGCGTGACAACAGCTGCTTTCATTGTTATCTCCTTAAGGTATGCAGATGAGTAGTGCATAACATAACGCGTGATAAGTGAACGAAATTACTCCTTCAGGATTAATGACTTCTGGAAAAGTTGCAACCGCGCAGACACATCCTGCAAAGATTTATGAGAATAATTCGCAAATGGCTTGTCTGCAAGCACTAAGGAGGGTGAGGGGATGTAGGCCCGGCAAGCGTAGCGCTGCCGGGCAACTGATTAAATAGAAGTTCGACGATAGCTGCGGTATTCAGGCCGCCAGAAGTTATCGTCGATCGCCTGCTGTAGCGCCTCGACGGAGGTTTTCACCGCCACGCCTTCCTCCTGAGCCACCTGACCCACCGCAAAAGCGATAGCGCGAGAGACGCGCTGGATCTGATCGAGACCTGGCAGTACCATGCCGTTATCGTTGGTGCGCAGCGGGGAGTGTTCCGCCAGGGTTTCGCTTGCGGCCATCAGCATCTCGTCGGTGATGCGCGACGCACCCGCGGCGATGACGCCCAGCCCGACGCCCGGGAAGATATAGGCGTTGTTGCACTGGGCAATCGGGTAGACCTTATCTTTCCACTGCACCGGCGGGAACGGACTGCCTGTCGCCACCAGCGCGTTGCCGTCGGTCCAGGTGATAATATCCTGCGGCGTTGCCTCTACACGCGAGGTTGGGTTCGAAAGCGGCATGACAATCGGGCGCGGGCAGTACTTATGCATCTCCCGGATAATCTCTTCCGTAAACAGGCCGGTCTGGCCCGAAACGCCAATCAGGATATCCGGCTTGACGTTACGCACCACGTCCAGCAGGGAGATGGCGTCGCCGCTGGTCTCCCAGTGTTGAATATTCTCTTGCTTCTGCACCAGCTTGCTCTGGAACGACAGCAGGTTAGGCATCTGATCGGTCAGCAGGCCGAAGCGATCGACCATGTACACTTTTTGCCGTGCGGCGGCTTCGCTCAGCCCTTCACGCTGGGTCTGAGCCACGATCTGCTCGGCAATACCGCACCCGGCAGAGCCTGCGCCGAGGAACACAATTTTTTGATTGCTCAGCTGGCTGCCTGCGGCGCGGCTGGCGGCGATAAGGGTACCCACCGTCACGGCCGCCGTACCCTGAATATCGTCGTTGAACGAGCAGATCTCGTTGCGGTAGCGGTTAAGCAGCGGCATCGCGTTTTTCTGCGCAAAGTCTTCAAACTGCAGCAGCACGTCCGGCCAGCGCTGCTTCACGGCCTGGATAAACTCATCAACAAACTCATAGTATTCGTCGCCGCTGATACGCGGATGACGCCAGCCCATATAGAGCGGATCGTTAAGCAGCTGCTGATTGTTGGTACCGACATCCAGCACCACCGGCAGGGTATAGGCCGGGCTGATGCCGCCGCAGGCGGTGTAGAGCGACAGCTTGCCGATAGGAATGCCCATGCCGCCGATGCCCTGATCGCCGAGACCGAGAATACGTTCGCCGTCGGTAACGACGATCACTTTAATATTGTGCGCCGAGACGTTCTGCAGAATGTCGTCCATCATGTGGCGGTTTTCGTAGGAGATAAATACGCCACGTGCGCGGCGATAGATCTCAGAAAAACGCTCGCAGGCAGAGCCGACGGTCGGGGTGTAGATCACCGGCATCATCTCATCGAGATGGTTTTCCACCAGGCGGTAAAAGAGGGTTTCGTTAGTGTCCTGAATGTTACGCAGATAGATGTGCTTATCGATATCCGTTTTGAACCCCTGATACTGCAACCAGGCGCGTTCCGCCTGCTCCTCAATGGTTTCTACCACCTCAGGCAGCAGGCCGAGCAGGTTAAAGTTGCGTCTCTCTTCCAGGCTGAAGGCGCTGCCTTTATTCAGCAGGGGAAACTCCAGCAGCACGGGGCCAGCATAGGGGATGTACAGCGAACGGTTTTTCTTGTACTTCAGCAACATCTCTAAAACTCCTGGGTAAACTAATCCCGGCGATGGCACGGTTACCTGCGTGCAAACGGGGTAGGTAGTACGGCGGGGGAAGTATAAAGCATGCGTATTGCAATTACTTGTTACTTTGCTGAAACATATTTATAAATAAAAACGCCACCGGGGCGGTGGCGCAGGAGCGGATATGGATAACGATGAGGGCATTACTGGGCGCGACGATGACGCCCGTGGCGGTGGGTGACCACTTTTTCGCTGCCGTCGTCGCTACGCACGACCTTTCTCTGATTCGACAGCTTGTAGTCCAGACCTAAAATATGACGTGCCTGACGATTCGTTCTCATGCTAACTCCTTAATTCTGTAAATAGTTTCAAGGACCCACCCGCAGCTGCGGGCCGGGCAAAGCGTGATCCCATAGCTCAGGCAGCATAGCGCGCGTAGCGAACAAAAAATGTGCTGCACCGTTGAATTACGTTAATTTCCGCCGCCAAAAACCTGAACGGCGCGTTGCAGGCGTGCGGCACGCGTGGAGAGGTCCCCGGCAGCGTCGGTCACCCGCTCAACCATGCCGGTATTGTTGTGGGTCATGACGCCGATACGCGACACGGATTCGTTGATGAGCGACAACGCCTGAGTCTGCTCCTGGGTAGCGGTACCCATCTCTTTAATCATCGTTGACATCTGGATCACGTTATCGATCATCGTCGTCAGGTGCGTCTCGGTGTTCTCCACCATCTTCACACCGCTGCTGACGTTAGCGACGTTCTGCTCAATCAGGGTTTTGATCTCCTTCGCGGCAGAGGCGGAGTGCTGGGCCAGGTGACGCACCTCGGCGGCGACTACTGCAAAACCTCGACCCGCCTCCCCGGCACGGGCGGCTTCCACCGCGGCGTTGAGCGCCAGAATGTTGGTCTGAAAAGCGATGCTGTCGATCACGCCAATAATATCCACGATCTGCCGGTTATCCCGGGAGACAGACTGCATCATGGTGATGGTTTGCTTCATGATATTGCCGCTGTTCATTGCGTTGCGGCTAGTCTCATCTGCCCGCGTCATCGCTTCAGCGGCGGTCTCTGCCGTCTGCTTCACCGCGCTGGCAATCTCCTCCACCGCGGCCGCCGTCTGAAGCAGGTCCGCCGAAGTCTCTTCGGTACGCTGCTGGAGCAATTCCCCCTCTTCAGAGATGCGATGGCTGATTTTGCGGATCCCGTCCAGCTGGGTGGTGACGTCCCCAACCAGAGAGTTAAGGTTCAGCCCGGACTGATTCACAAGGCGCAACAGCATACCGATCTCATCGACGCGATTAAATTGAAAATAATCGGCGCGCCGTCCGGATACCACTTTTTGTATTTGCGTTAAGATTAATTTTAACGGATGCGAAATTTGCGCCTGTAAAAAAAGCGCAATAAGTAAAAACAGCATCAGCGTTATGGCGGATTGAACCGGCGCGGGGAGAGAAATAAAGGGCAGGATCGCTATCACCAGCGCGGGAATAGCCAGCGCCAGGTTAATTCGTCGGGAAATAGCGAGCCACTTAAAAAGAGAGAGAAAAGAGAGCGCCCCTCGATGCACCAGTACGCCTTTATAGAAGCGATAGCCTTTTAGTTTATTGCTGTTAATTTGCGCGTAGCATTTCTCACTCGCGTCAATCTCTTCCCGAGGCGGAATATTTCTGACGGAGGTGTAGCCGGTGAGTTTTTCCTGCTGATAAACCGGGGTCACATTGGCGCGAACCCAGTAGTGATCGCCGTTGCGACGCCGGTTTTTCACTAACCCCGTCCAGCTCTCACCCTGCAGGATGGTAAACCACATATCGGCAAAGGCGGCGGAAGGCATGTCAGGGTGGCGAATAATATTGTGCGGCTCGCCAACCAGATCGGCTTCATCAAACCCGCTGGCAGCAATAAAGGCCGAGTTGGCATAGGAAATATGGCTCTGCGTATCGGTTGTCGACATAAGCGTCATGCCGTCGTTAAGTAAATACTCTTTCTGTGTAACGGGAGTGTTACGCTTCATCAATAACCCCACAACCAAGCGTCTGGCAATAAATAAATCGGAATTGTATTTTTCTTATGGCTTGCGCATTTTCCACTATCAATGCAATAACGGAAAGTAGCTTCAGGAAATATTTTTTTAGCCACGCTGAAATATGCCTTAGGCATAGGTTATAAAAAAGAAAATAGATCAAGTGGACGTTGTTAATACTTTAGCGCGCGGCAAAACCTTAACGCAAATAGAGAGGGCATCGTGCTATATCGCGAAAATAATCTAACCTTTACACGTACCGTTAATCGCTGGACAGGCTCAGGAGATGGATATGCATACCCCAACCGCGTCAGGACGTTCGAGCTTTGCCGTAGCGCTGTATGAGCTACTTAATCCCATTCCGCTTGGTTTTTTTACCGCCGCCTGGATCTTTGACCTTCTCTATATCAAAAGCATGCAGATTATGTGGACCGACGCCGCCAGCTGGCTGATTGTGATCGGGCTGCTGATTGCCATTATTCCGCGCCTGATTAACCTGGTGCAGGTCTGGGTGGGGCGTCGCTATACCTTCGGCTCCCCGGTAAAGCTGCATTTCTGGCTTAACCTGATCGCCATTCTGTTGGCGATCGTCAATGCCTTCATCCACAGCCGCGACGCCTATGCCGTGGTGCCGCTGGGTGTCATCCTGTCGACGTTGGTGGTGTTCCTGCTGCTGCTGGCGAATGTTCAACTCGCGCTGCGTCAGCGTAACGCTTAAGGAGAAGCTCGTATGAAAAAGCATAACCGAGCGTTACTCAGCGTGGCGATTGTCGCGCTACTGAGCGCCTGTGATAACGGCGCGACTGTCGATCCGCAAAAGCAGGTGGGGCCGAACCCTGAGCTGCCGCAGGCGCAAAACTTCCTGCTACCGCCGATGCAGGTCCCGGAAGGCGTGCCGTGGAAAGAGGGCGAGAAGCCCACCGTCCCCGCCGGGCTACAGATTGAAAAAATTGCCGATGGTCTGAAGCATCCGCGGCAGATCTACGTTTTACCGAATAATGACGTGCTGGTGGCGGAGTCAAACAGCACGCCGAAACCGACCACGCGACCCAAACAGCTGATTATGGGCCTGGTGCAGAGCGCCTCCGGCAAGGCGGGGAAAGGCGGGGACAGTATTACCCTGCTGCGCAACGTTAACGGTAAATGGGAGAAGCATACCTTTATTGAGAACCTGCACTCGCCGTTTGGTATTCAACTGATCGGCAGTACGCTGTGGGTGGCCAATGCCGATAGCCTGGTGAAATTCCCCTACGAAACGGGGCAAACCTCTATTAGCGCGCCCGCTCAGGAGGTGACAGAGCTACCTGGCGGCCCGATCAACCATCACTGGACCAAATCCCTGCTGGCCAGCCCGGACGGCAGCAAGCTGTACGTAGGCGTTGGATCGAACAGTAATATTACCGAAAACGGCATCGGGGCGGAGTATCGCCGGGCAGCCATTCTCGAAGTCGATGCCGCCAGCGGGGCGAGCCGCATTTACGCCAGCGGCCTGCGCAATCCCACCGGACTGGGATGGGAGCCACAGAGCGGCAAGCTGTGGGCTATCGTTAACGAACGGGATGAGATCGGCTCCGATCTGGTGCCGGACTATATGACGTCGGTGCAGGAGAACGGTTTCTACGGCTGGCCCTACAGCTACTTTGGTCAGCACGTTGATGAGCGCGCCCAGCCTCAGCGTCCGGATCTGGTCGAGAAGGCCATCAAGCCCGACTACGCCATTAGCTCGCACGTCGCGCCGCTCGGCCTGCTGTTCTATACCGGGGATAATATGCCGCAGTATCGCGGCGGCGCGTTCGTCAGCGAACACGGCAGCTGGAACCGCAAGCCGCTCAACGGCTACCAGGTAATGTGGGTGAAGTTTGAGAACGGCCAGCCGGTGGGATTACCGCAGCCGGTGGTCACAGGCTTCTTAACTGACGATCAGAAACAGGTGCGCGGCCTGCCGGTCGGGCTGGGGATGGATGCTCAGGGCGGGCTGATTATCGCTGATGATGCGGGCGACGCCGTCTGGCGGGTCAGTGCCGCCCAGTAGCGGAATAAGTAGTGGAATAAGTAGCGAAAAAGCAAAAAGGCTGCCAGACGGCAGCCTTTTTTAACGCTTGTACTTAGCCACGGAGTCTCTGACGATCAGCGAGCCTTCATGTAGGGACTGCGGGACGCTGTTATCGTCGCTGTCAGGAGAGAGCAGAATGCGCACCGCATCGCGGATCATCTCATCCATCGGAATATGGACGGTGGTCAAGGTCGGCGTGAAATAGCGGCCAATGATGGAGTCATCGAACCCGGCGACGGAGATGTCGTCCGGCACCCGCAGGCCGTGGTCAATCATCGCCTTGGTGACGCCGATGGCCATGTCATCGTTGGCGGCCAGCACACAGCTCATCGGCCGGTCTTTTTTCAGCAGGGCGCAGCCCGCCTCGTAGCCGCTCTCGGTGCTCCAGCTGCCGCGGACGATAAGCGATTCATCAGGGGTCAGGCCCGCCGCCTTAAACGCATCGCGGTAGCCAGCAAGACGACTGTCGCCCGTGGGCGACCCTTCGCCGCCAGCGACAAACGCGATATTGCGGTGGCCCTGGGCAAGCAGATACTCCACCATCCGCATGCTGACCTGGTAGTGATCGACAAACACCGAGCTATTGCGGTTGCGCTTCAGCTCGCGGTTGATCACCACGATGGGCACGCTACTCTCATCAATGATGTCATCCAGCTCGTCCACGCTGAGATACTTGGGGTAGATCATGATCGCCTCGCAGCGCAGCTGCAGCAGGAAGTTGATAGCGTTACGCTCATCCTCCCGGCTGTGCTTGCCGTCGGCCAATACCAGCTGACGCTGGAGATCTTCGCTGCACGTCGCCGCCTGGTAGATCATGGCGGAGAAGAACGGCCCGTTATACAGGCCGTTGGTGATCACCAGTCCCACCGAGTTGGAGCGGCTGGTCGCCAGCGTGCGCGCCAGCAGGTTAGGGCGATATCCCGTCTCTTCAATGGCCTTGAAGATCCGTGCCTTTACCTCTTCGCTGACCACTACCTTGCCGTTCAGCGCACGGGAGACCGTGGCTTTTGAAACGCCCGCTCGCCTGGCGACATCCAGTATCGTGACCATAACACTCCCCAGTTAGTTAACAGCGTGTCAGGAGACGGTCATCAACGGCATCTCCTGACGAATAGTGCCCCCGGACTGGAGCTTCGTCAGCTCAAACTCATCGCTGTTGATCACCAGCACCGGCGTGGTCAAATCGTATCCGGCACGCTCGATGGCCTCTTTATCAAATTCCAGCAGCGGCGTACCGGCCTTAACGATATCGCCTTCTTTTACCAGCGGACGGAAGTGCTCGCCCTGTAAATTCACGGTGTTTAACCCAACGTGGATCAGCAGCTCAGCGCCGTTGTCGCAGGCCAGACCAATGGCATGGCGGGAGTCAATCACCGTCTCCACCCGGGCGTCGCAGGGCGCTACCACTTTACCTTCGTGGGGACGAATAGCAACGCCGTCGCCCAGCACCTTTTGCGAGAACGCTTCGTCAGCTACCTCTTCCAGGGCGATCACCTCGCCGCTGAGCGGGCTGTTCAGCGCCAGACGGGTCTTCGCCGCTGCGGTGGAGGTGGTGCTGACCGGGGCGGTTTCAGGTGCGTCGGTAAGGGTCTCTTCCGCCACCGGATCGTCAAAGCCAACAAACTGCACCAGTATAATAGTCAGGACGATAGCCGTTGCGCTACCGGCAAGTTCACCGATAAAGGACATAGGCGCATCCGGGCTGATGGCGTTCACCAGGGTAAAAAGGCCCGGCAGCGCTGCATAGGCATAGTAGAGAGAGCCAAACAGGCTGGCGACTACCGCACCCACCGCACCGCCGATGCAGCCGCAGATAAACGGCTTTTTAAAGCGCAGGGTGACGCCGTAGATTGCCGGTTCGGTAATGCCGAAGATGGCCGTGACGCCCGCCGACAGGGAGGTGGTTTTCAGCTCGCGGTTGCGGCTCTTCAGGAAGACGCCAAAAACGGCGGCCATCTGGCCGATGACGGCGATGGTCTGATAGGCCTGGAAAGAATCGTAACCCTGGGTATCGAAGTTGGCCATGATCACCGGGGTAATGCCCCAGTGGACGCCAAAAATAACGATAATCTGCCAGATACCGCCGATGAGCGCAGCGGCTACCGCAGGTGCGGCGGCAAACAGGGCGTTGTAGCCGCTGGCGATGCCCATTGCGGCCCAGGTGGTAATGGGCCCAATGACGATCAGCGTCAGCGGAACAATGATCACAAAGCAGATCAGCGGGGTGAACAGGGCGCTCACCACGTCCGGCAGGGCTTTCTCGACACGCTTCTCAAGCCAGGAGAGCGCCCAGACCAGGAACAGCGGTGGCAGTACCGACGAGGTGTAGACCGTTTTCGCCAGCGGAATAAACAGGAAGGTAATCGTCTCTCCGGTGGCAATGCGGCCCGCCATGGCCGACCACTCGGGGTTAATCAACGCGCAGCAGCAGAGCACGGCGATAAACGGGTTACATTTGAAGTGGCGCGCGGCGGTGATCGCGATAAACACTGGCAGGAAGGCAAACGGCGTCCACGACATAAAGTTGAGGATGGCGAAGGTGCCGGTAGTTTTCAGATCGGCATCGATCAGGCCGACAACAATCAGCAGCCCCTGTAAAATCCCCGCAGCGGCAAGGATGTAGACAATCGGCGCAAACACGGCGGACATGGTGGCGATCACCGCATCCAGCCAACGGGTTTTCGGCTTATTGGTCGCTCCCGCGTGATCCTCGCCAATTAGCGCAGAGAGAGCATTGAACACGTCGGCAACGTGGGTGCCGATAACGACCTGAAACTGGCCGCCGCTCTCTACTACGGCGATAACGCCTGGCAGGTTTTGGATCCGGCTTTTTGCCTGGGCAGGGGTATCGTTTAAAACCAGGCGTAAACGGGTGGCGCAGCGGGTAAAGCTACTGATGTTCGCTTCCCCGCCGACCTCCTGAAGAATGTCACTGGCTAACTTATTGTAATCCCTAATAATGGCCATTCTGATGTACCTTTTTTATGGGTTATGAGTGTGTGACTTATGTTTGAAACCGGTTTCATGCTAGCAGTGAAGCGCTGCCTTGCAACCGGTTTCATGGCTAAAATGTGGGCTAAATCACAGAGGGAAGAGTGTTCGTTTTTTTAGAGGAGGTTATGCGCTATGTTCACGGGTATGTCTGATTTAACAAAAAACCATCATCATGCTGAACGGGAAATCTACACCTGTGTGATTTCGCTTGCCGGCAATCCTGACACCAACGAACAGATAAAAAAGGTCGAGCACTTTTGCGGCTTTTACAACACGCTGAATCAGGAAGAGAAGAAGAGGGCCATCTATCAACATCTGACCGGCCATCTACCGCCTGTCTCTGTGAATGAGGCAAAGGCATTAGCCCTACGCGAACGCCACTTGACCGGGAGAGAGCTCGGGGAGGTGGCTCAACGACAGAATCGGGAGATCGCTGCGTATCGCGCGACCGTTAACGCCTGGTTTGCGGATTGCGATAATAACTGGGAGCACGTTATTCCGCAGGAGACGCTGGTGCTTCACTACCGTGGGCAGAATCAACACGCGGCCCGGTTCGTTGCAAAAGCTAACGGCGTCGTCACCCATACCGCATTGACCTACTTTGAGAATCAGCGTCGTCATCAGCGTCATACCGGCACCCGCTGGCTTATTATCGATAAGAAAAACCATAGGCATGCGCTGTCGCTGCCTGTCGATGACAACGTTCACTTTCACGACTCTCTGAATTTTTATTATCAGCAACAGGATGGCAATGAGCGCGTCTATAACTTCATGGGCCAGCCGCTAATGAAGGTTAACTGCGGACCAGAAACCTCCCTTACTGCCATTTTCAGCCATGAAGTTGAACGCAAAGAGTATGAAATAATGCAGTCAAACCTACTGAGAGTGCAGGGTGAGGCTGGTGCAGCGATTGCGCTTAACCAGCGCTGCTATGCAGCGGATCCGCTGTGGCAGCAGGAGCGGCTGAACGGCCATGCAGCTAATAAGTCCGATGCCGTGGCCGATGTCTCTTTCTATCATGCTATTGCCATCAGTGACAGTGTCACTTATATCGGTGATAGCAGCGCTGAAGGTGAGGAGAGTTTAACGATAACCAAGATTATGTTAACAGGCGAAGATAAGATAACAGCGGTTACCGCCAGGCTTACGGCGACAATGGGGAGAGAACCAACGCAAGATGAAGTAGAAGAGATAGCGGCACGATTTGGCATCGATTCGCGTTAAGCGGGTAGCGTGAAGTCGCCACCCGACAGATCTAGCAACGCCAAATGGCGTTGCGCTTAATCAGACTACGCTACCTGCCAATCAAATATCATCCATTGTATGGTCGACAACGATTTCCAGCGTCTTGCGAATAATGTCGCTTTTCACCACGTCATCGGTGGTTTCGATCGCCTGGATGAGATGCAGGATAATGGCTTTATTAGTGAGATGACCGCCTGAGGCCAGGATCGATCTCACTACTGTCCCCAGTACCGCCGATTCGTCTGCCAGAACGTCGCCCGCATTGCGGAAGTAGGCGGAGAGAGCCGTATCGGGCAGCGTTTCGAAGAGGTCTGATGATTGCTGGAGCATAGCCTGAAGCATAGGATTATACCGTTAAAAAGTGAGAAAAATGGATGCAGTCAGTGTTTTTTACTGGTGCTCTTTTGCTGGCTAGTGCCGAACAGTTGAAACACATTGTCCTTATGTTCGCTCTCAGGATCCTCCTGTCCACGTCCGGACTGGCGCCGCATCGATACTTTTACATTATTATTTATTTCCGCGATAACGCGCCCAAGTGTCTCACGTCGTCGGATATCCTTCTCTTTCGCTTCCATAGACTGCAACCTCGTGATGAGTGACCTGGTGTTAACGGGCCCATTCTCACTGAGGAGAGATAAGACGGCTTCTCCAATCAGCTCATCTGTTAGTCGTTCAAGTTCACTTCTATTCATAACTGCGTCTCTGATGCCACGCAAATCCGGAAATGGAAACGCGGCATGAGTCTGCGCCAGGCTAAGGCCGTGTTATCTTCCGTGAAAACCAGCCTACCCCAGGCGACTTTAAAAACTTAACTACCCGTTGCTGTGATTTTGCCAACTCTTAGCGGTCAAACAGCAGGCCAATCAACGTGTGGTAATGGCTCTCTTCTTCCGCATCGGAAGCCATTTCCAGACGGCTGAGCAGTTTGGTGCAAATTGCCTTACGGTTCAGGCTCTGACCGCTGCTCAAAATTTCAACCACAATCTGACCCAGCGTCTCCTGCTGGCTTGGCAGTGCAGCTTTATTGAAATACCGGGTAATGGCATTAGCTGTGTTCGGAACAAAACCGTTCTGCTGCATATGTCACTCCTGTAAAATTCAGTAATTTGTGATAACGAGTACAAAGTTATACAAATCGTGCAAACTTGTACATAGAAACTGTACAAATTTACGTAATTAATTATAGATAATTTTAATATATGCTTATAATCAACGTCTTACAGAAAAATCCTAACTTGCTCTGAGAATTCTTGTACAGGTATGGCAAAAAGCTGTACTCTTTATAGCGCAGCATACTTATACACGGGGAAGATTGTCTTTAAAATCAGGCACAATCATTACAGGATCTGCGTGCTGACATTTGTTAAGGTGGCCTTTCATACACCGATTCCCGGAATAAAAATGCTCACAACCATTATTTACCGCAGCCATCTCTGCGACGACGTACCGATTAAAATGCTGGAAGAGATGGTTGCTGCAGCAAACCAAAAAAATGGTCACTCCGAGGTGACAGGTATCCTGCTTTTTAACGGGACTCACTTCTTCCAGCTGCTGGAAGGGCCGGAAGAGAGCGTGTTTAAAATCTACCGCGCTATTTGTCAGGATACCCGCCACTACAACCTCGTTGAGCTGCTGTGTGACTACGCGCCGTCACGGCGGTTTGGTAAGTCGGGGATGGAGCTCTTCGATTTAAGAGAGTATGACCGGGAAGATGTGCTGCAGCGCGTGCTGGATAAAGGCACTTCAAAGTACCAGCTGACCTATGACGACCGTGCGCTGCAGTTCTTCCGCACCTTTGTCGAGGAGCGAGAGAAAGAGAACTACTTTGAAATTCCACCTGCAGATGCCTGGGATTTCATTCCGGACGATGCTGCTTCTCGCGCAGAGAGGCGAGAAGTGGATGAAACGGTAGAGTGCAGCTTTGCTTTTCAACCGATGATCGATCCCTTTGCCCGTGAGGTAGTTGCGATTGAAGCCTTGCTGCGTACCCCGGGGGGGGACCTGCCCGAGGCCTGGTTTGCCGGGCTGGCGGGAGATGAGGCCTACGAGGCTGACCTACGCAGTAAAAAAGTGGCTTTTGCCATGGCGGCCGAGCTGAATATTGGCGAGCGGACACTGTCGGTAAACCTGCTGCCGATGACGCTGGTGAAGGTACCCGGCGCGGTCGATTTCCTGCTTCAGGAGATCGAAGCCAACGGTCTGGTTCCCGAGCAGGTCATCGTAGAGTTTACCGAGAGCGAAGTGATTTCACGCTTCGACGAGTTCACTGACGCGGTAAGGTTGTTAAAGGCAGCGGGTATCCGTGTCGCTATCGATCACTTTGGCGCGGGCTTTGCCGGTCTGCTGCTGCTGGCGCAGTTTCAGCCGGATAGGATCAAGATCAACCGCGACCTGATCAAAGATGTACATAAAAGTGGCCCGCGGCAGGCAATAATCCAGGCCATTATTAAATGCTGTAGCTCACTGGAGATTCTGGTCTCCGCAGTGGGCGTTGAGCGGCCTGAAGAGTGGATGTGGCTGGAGTCAGCAGGCATATCACAGTTCCAGGGCTACCTGTTTGCCCGCCCCGAATTTGCCGGTATACCTGCCGTAGCATGGCCAGAAAAGCGGGCGGGTTTATGAGATAATGATAGCGTTCGAAAATGAGCATAGCAGCGTTGAGTTTAGGGGAGTTGATGGCTTTTTATAGTATTGGCGATGTAGCAGAACGATGCGGTATTAACCCGGTCACGCTCCGTGCCTGGCAGCGTCGCTATGGCTTGCTCAAACCTCAACGCAGCGAAGGCGGTCATCGTCAGTTCGACGAAGAAGATATTCAACGCATCAAAGAGATCAAACGCTGGATCGAGAGCGGCGTCCCGGTCAGTAAAGTGAAGGCGCTGCTGGAAGACAACAAGGTGGTTGCCCATGATGACTGGGCAACACTGCAGGAAGAGATGATGGGCGTGCTGCGGCAGGCCCGTCCAGCTAAGCTGCGCACGGCTATCACAACGTTTGGACGCGATCATACCGTTGATGACCTTATCGACCACATTCTTACTCCCGTGCGCCAGCGTCTGACCCTCGATCAATACACCGCCCGCGTCATGTCCAGCCTGCTGGACGGCGTTATTACCGAGCATGCTGTCTCTTGCGTGATCAATGCGCGTAAAAAAGGGGGCAGGGAAGCGCTGCTCATTGGCTGGGGCAGCGAAGATCGCACCCGGCTGTGGTTAGAGGCGTGGCGACTGTCGCAGCGGGGCTGGCATATCGACCTGCTGGCTGAGCCGCTAGAAGTACCGCGTCCCGAGCTTTTCCCCGGCCAGCATATCTTTTTATGGACCGGCAAAGTGCTGACCCACCGTCAGAAAGAGCAGTTGGAACACTGGCAAGAGCAGGGTTTTACCGTTGCGTTTCATGGTCCATAACTGAGCCTGCTAATTAATTTTTGTTTCCATTGTTTCACCTATCCACAATTCCTGTACCAGGCTTAACGAAAAGGTCAGAGCAATTGTGGAGCACTATGAAAGAGCAAAATCGTACTATCGGTATCAAACCCTATGGTGGTTCAGCAGGCGGTTGGGGAGCACTCAAAGCCGTTGCCGACGCGATACGCGGCCAGATGTCGGTGAAGCAGGACGTCATTGCCCTGTTCAAAGTTAACCAGCCCCAAGGTTTCGACTGCCCAGGCTGTGCATGGCCCGATCCGCAGCATGCCTCCTCCTTTGAATTCTGTGAAAACGGCGCGAAAGCCGTGTCATGGGAAGCCACCAGCAAACGTACTACCCCCGAATTTTTTGCCGCCCATACCGTTAGCGAGCTGTGGGAGCGCAACGCCTTTGAGCTAGAGGGCGAGGGCAGACTTACCCATCCCATGAAATACGATCCCGCCAGCGATACCTACCAGCCTATTGAGTGGGAGACCGCCTTCAGGGAAATCGGTGAGCATCTGCGCAGCTACGATGACCCCGACAGCGTTGAGTTTTACACCTCCGGCCGCGCCTCCAACGAAGCCGCATTTCTCTGGCAGCTCTTCGCCCGCGAGTATGGCACCAACAACTTCCCGGACTGCTCGAATATGTGTCATGAGCCCACCAGCGTCGGCCTGCCGGAGTCCATCGGCGTCGGGAAGGGAACCGTTGAGCTGGAGGATTTTGATCACTGCGATCTGGTACTCTGCATCGGACATAATCCCGGTACTAACCATCCACGCATGCTCGGCACGCTGCGGGAGGTCTCAAAACGCGGTGCCACCATCGTCGCTATTAACCCGCTGCGCGAGCGTGGTCTGGAGCGCTTTACCTCCCCGCAAAGCCCTATCGAGATGCTCTCCCTGAGCTCCACCGAGCTCGCTTCAACCTACTACAAGGTGCGGGTCGGCGGCGACGCGGCGATGCTAAAAGGAGTGATGAAAATTCTGCTGTCAATGCACGAAGAGGCGCAAGCCAAAGGCGAGCCTGGCGTCATTGACGAAGCCTTTATTAGCGAGCACACCCAGGGGTTTGAGGCACTGAAAGCCGATCTCGATGCCACCGACTGGGCACATATCCTCAAGGTGTCGGGTATGGAGCGCAAAGAGATCCAGAACGTGGCCCGGCTGTACGCCAACGCCGAGCGGACCATCATCTGCTACGGGATGGGCATCACCCAGCACCAGTACGGCACGCAGAACGTTCAGCAGATCGCTAACCTGCTGCTGATGCGCGGCAACATCGGCAAAAAAGGGGCTGGCATCTGTCCGCTGCGCGGCCACTCCAACGTTCAGGGCGATCGCACCGTGGGTATTACTGAGATCCCACCCCAGTCGCTGCTGGATAACATCGAAAAGGTCTTCGGCTTCACGCCGCCGCAAAAGCACGGTCACGGCGCGGTAGCGGCGATTCAGGCGATGCGCGACGGCCAGGCCAAAGCGCTGCTCTGTCTCGGCGGTAACCTGGCGGAGGCGATCTCCGATCCGCAGGTGACCTTCCCGGCGATGCGCAACCTCGATCTGGTTGTGCATATGGCGACCAAGCTCAACCGTTCCCACCTGCTGTTGGGCAAGCACAACTATCTTCTCCCCGTGCTGGGCCGTACCGAGCGGGATGTGCAGGCCTCCGGAGAGCAGAGCATTACCGTTGAGGACTCCATGTCGATGGTACATGCCTCCCACGGCTCGCTGGAGCCCGCCTCGCCGCACCTAAAGTCAGAGCCCGCGCTGGTTGCCGCGCTGGCAAAAGCGACGCTGCCCAATACCGTGGTTGACTGGGACAAAATGGTGCGCGATTACAGCTTTATTCGGGACGCCATTGAGGCGACCATTCCAGGCTTCGACAATTTCAATGAACGGGTGAAAAAGCCGGGTGGCTTCCGCCTGCGTAATACGGCGTCAGAGCGAGTCTGGAACACGCCTTCCGGCAAAGCCGAATTCAAAATCATGCAGGGTATCAATGAAGATCCGCGCTCGCTGAAGTGTCACGATCTGGTGCTGACCACGCTGCGTAGCCATGACCAGTACAACACTACGCTGTATGGCCTGAACGACCGTTATCGTGGGGTGACCGGCAGGCGGGACGTGCTGTTTATCAACGCTGACGAAGCTGAAAAGCGCAATCTGCGGGTGGGGGATCAGGTCAACATAACGGCTCTGGATCATGAAGGTAACGCCACCGAGCGGCGAATGCACAACCTGACCGTAGTGGTGATCGATATGGCACCGGGTTCGGTCGGGGCCTACTATCCCGAGGCCAACATCATGGTGCCGCTAGACAGCCACGACACCAAAAGCGGTATTCCGGCCTATAAGAGCATCCCGATAGCGATGGAGCGCGTGGAGGCAGTAGCCACCTCCGGCGCGCTTCGTTAATCAGCTGTACTTAATCAACTGCCCCAGCGGCTCCGCAGGTAATTTACCGCCTGCTGAGCCTGGGGCTGATTGAGGTTGTTCTCGCGGAACAGAATGGTGCCGCCGATCTCAGGCAGGGCATCGTTGAGATCGAGCTGCTTTTTCAGTTCCGGCACGCCGCCGTTGACCGTCCAGTCCGGCTCGGTTTTCGACGGTTCACCTACCTTATAGAGCGCTACGCCAATGTAGAGCCGCGTATGGGTGGGTTTCACCACGTCCGCCCACCATTTAGCTAACACATCATAGCGCGCTGCA
The DNA here is from genome assembly GCF_902164725.1 of Pseudescherichia vulneris. Lineage (NCBI taxonomy): Bacteria > Pseudomonadati > Pseudomonadota > Gammaproteobacteria > Enterobacterales > Enterobacteriaceae > Pseudescherichia > Pseudescherichia vulneris. The sequence goes on from NZ_LR607338.1 coordinate 2,581,555, forward strand.
TCTCTGGAGAAGGGCCAGTAGATCTGCGGGGCGATATAATCCACCAGCCCTTTTTGCACCCACAGACGCGTATCGGCGTAGGACTCATCATAGGCCGCCGCGCCGCGCGTATCGGATCCGGCCGGATCGTGGGAGCGGTTGCGCCAGACGCCGCAGGGGCTGACGCCAAATTCGACGTTGGGGTTCAGCTGTTTAATGGTACGCGACACCTGCTCGATCAGCTGCTGCGTGTTGTTTCGCCGCCAGTCCGCTTTTGAGGCAAACCCGCTGCCGTATTTCTGGAACGTTTGATTATCGTTCAGGACAGAGCCGGGCGCTTCGGCATAGAAGTAATCATCAAACTGTACGCCGTCCACCGGATAGTGGGCCACTACCTCGGCGACGATGCTGGTGATCCAGTCCCGGGCTTCCGGAATACCGGGGTCAAGCACGTAGCGATCGCTGGCGATACGGACCCAGTCCCGGTGCAGCACAAAGACGCTAGCGGGATTGAGCGGCAGGGTGCGGTTCAGCTCGGCAACGGTGCTGGGTTTGGTATTGGTAGAGACGCGGTAGGGGTTGAACCACGCGTGCACCTTCATGCCGCGCTTGTGAGCCTCATCCAACATAAACTGGAGCGGATCGTAGCCCGGATCGGCCCCGATGGTGCCGGTCAGCATATCTGACCACGGCAGGATCTTCGACGGCCAGAGGGCGGTTCCGTCAGGCTTCACCTGGAAGAAAACGGTATTCACCCCAAGACGTTTCAGATTGTCCAGCTTATCGGTCAACGCCTTCTGTTGCAGGCTAACGCGCAGCGCCGGGCTAGCGGTGACCGACGACGCCGGGGGCCAGTCGAGACGGGAAACCGTAGTCAGCCAGACGCCGCGCACCGGCTCATTGCTACGTGCCGATTTATCCGGCAGGGGCTGCTTCGCCACGGGCGGAAGCGGGGTGATCACTGATTTCGGTGGTTTAGAAGAGCAGCTGGCAAGTAAAAGCGCGCAGCCAACCAGTGCGCCTAACCGTGTAATATGTCGCGCCATCTTTGTTTCAGCTCTTATTCAGGCGGCTATTAGCCCATGGGTTTAAAGCAGGCTCGTCCTGTTTTTCCGGGACGGCATCATCCAGTGAATCTAAATAGAGTGCTTCGACCTCCGCGCGCGCCCAGGGCGTGCGGCGTAAAAACTTGAGGCTCGATTTTACGCTGGGATCGTTTTTAAAGCAGTTGATATTGATTAGCTTGCCCAGTTCGCCCCAGCCATAGCGCGCAACAAGGGCATTCACCTGCATCTCAAGGGTTACGCCGTGCAAAGGGTCTTTAGATACGTGTGCAGTCATGACCATTCCGATGGTTTAGGATGTGGTGATTAGCATAGCGGGCGCGGAGTAAAAGGAAAGAGAGAAATGCGGCATGCATCTTGCTTTAACCTCGATAGGTTCCTTTTGCGCAGGTAGCGATATGCCTCTTTCCGCCCTCGATTTCGTACAGGCCGCCCGACGAAGTGAAATCATCGGTCTTCAGCAGCTGTTGCAAATGAGCAAGTTGGTGGGGGCGGTCAGCCAGCTCATCCATGTTCTGCAGCGCGAGCGGGGCACGGCCAACATCTATCTCTGCTCGCGCGGCGATACCTGGGGCGACCGGCTTGATGAACGCGCGCAGCAGGTTCAGCTCGCCGCAGAAGCGGTAGATAGCCAGCTCATGAGGCTGGATCTTAACGGACCACTGGCTAACACACCGCGACTCTTCAGCCGCATCGCCAACGCCCTGCATAGCATGAGCGGTTTGCCTGCGCTGCGTGAGCAGGTTGCGGCGCTGACTATTCCCCAGCCCGACGCGATGAATCGCTATAGCGAGGTGATCCGCACCCATCTGGCGCTGGTATTCGAAGCAGCCGATACCTCCGGGGATCCCACGGTGTCACGGGCGCTGCTGGCCATGTTCAGCTTTATGCAGGGTAAAGAGCTCGCCGGGCAGGAGCGCGCCCTGGCGGCGGCGGGTTTTACCTCGCGGCACTTCGATGACCCTACGCATCAGCAGCTGCTGGCGCTTATCGAGGGGCAGGAGCGCTGCTTTCACACCTTTATGGAGTTTGCGGATGAGCGCTCTTTGGCGCTGTGGCAGCAACAGCAGCAAACCGACAGCAGTGAGCTGGAGCGCTTTCGGCGTATTGCCTGCACCTGCGTAACCCCTGCTGGCGTTGCGAGTGACATCGCGCTGCGCTGGTTTGATATCACCACGGCACGTATCGACGGAATGAAAATTATCGAGGATCGGCTGGAGGAGAGACTGATGGCCTGCTGCGAGCAGCGGATCGGCGATGCACAACGCTGCGACGCTCTGCAACAGCAGGAGATTGCGCAGTTGCCACAGCAGGATAGCCACTATGCGGCGCTGATCCCGCCCCAGCTTAGCCGCTCCGTACTTGAGCTTATTGAGCGCCAGTCTCGCCAGCTGCAGGCGCAGGATGCCGAGCTGGCCGCGCTGCGCGCGACGCTTGCCGACCGTAAGCTGGTGGAGCGTGCCAAAAGCTTGCTGATGCAGCACCACGGCATGAGCGAGTCGCAGGCCCACAAAATCCTGCGCGACATGGCGATGAAGCAGAATAAGAAGCTGGTGGAGATTGCGGAGGCGATGCTCTCTGTGGCGGCCATTATGGGAACATCAGCGAGTAAATCCGCATCGTAACCCTTATGGAGTAGCTGCACCGCTGATGTGCAAATGACCAACCGTTGCGGTGCAAATAACGTTATACCTGCCGTTGAATTTAACTTATTTGGCTGATTTTAAAGCGTATCCGCAGAGTGGCACACAAGCTGCATTACAGTAACTACAAAAAGACTAAGCCAACGGCGGTTTAGTCAGCGTTTCGGATAAAGGCGTCCGTTAGCGTTCAGGAGACTGAGCGCTAACAGGACGCTTTTTTTTGCGCATTTTTCACCTTACAGGAAGCCGCAATGAAGCAAGACAACAGCAACACCGTGGTGAGCCTCTCCCGCCGCCGATTTCTGGCAGGCAGCGCGCTGCTGGGCGGCAGCATGCTGTTACCGGGTTTTATGAACAGCGTCTGGGCGGCGGGCTCTGATGCGCCAGAGAAAAAAGAGATCCGCGTGGGCTTTATCCCGTTAACGGACTGCGCCTCGGTGGTGATGGCGGCGGTGAAGAAGTTTGATGAGAAGTACGGGATCAAAATCATCCTCAGCAAAGAGTCCAGCTGGGCCTCGGTGCGCGACAAGCTGGTCTCCGGCGAGCTTGATGCTGCCCACGTGCTGTACGGGCTGGTGTATGGCCTGCAGCTCGGCGTCTCCGGTCCGCAGCATGATATGGCCATGCTGATGACACTTAACAACAACGGCCAGGCGATCACCCTCTCAAACCAGCTAAAAGCGGCGGGCGTGACCGATGCGGCCTCGCTGAAAAAAACCATCGATGGCAGCGCGAAGGGGACCTACACCTTTGCCCAGACGTTTCCCACCGGCACGCATGCCATGTGGCTCTACTATTGGCTAGCCAACGCCGGGATCCATCCCTTTAACGACGTCCGCAACGTCGTAGTGCCGCCGCCGCAGATGGTGATGAACATGAAGATTGGCAACATGAGCGGCTACTGCGTCGGTGAACCCTGGAACCAGCGCGCTATTCTCGACGGGATTGGTTTTACCGCCGCGACGACGCAAGAGATTTGGCCCGATCATCCGGAAAAAATTCTCGGCACCACCTCCGCATGGGTTACTGCTAATCCCAATACGGCCCGCGCCCTGACCGCAGCGGTGCTGGAAGCCTCCCGCTGGATCGACACCTCCGACGCTAACCGCCTTGAAACGGTGAAAACCATAGCCGGGCGTGCCTACGTCAACACCTCACCCGAGACCATTCAGGGGCGGATGCTCGGCGACTATGACAACGGGCTGGGTAAGAAGTGGAAGGACGCTCACGGCATGCGCTTCTTCAACGACGGGGCGGTGAACTATCCGTATCTCTCAGACGGCATGTGGTTCCTGACCCAGCACAAACGCTGGGGGCTTATCGATGCCGACCCGGACTATCTGGCGGTCGCGAAGACAATCAACCGCACCGACCTCTATAAGCAGGCGGCAACGGCGGTAGGGGGCATCAACCTGCCCGCCAGCGAGATGCGCAGCAGCACCCTGTTCGACGGCAAGGTCTGGGACGGCAGCAACCCCGCTGACTACGCCAACAGTTTTGCTATGAAACGCTAAGTGAGGCCGATATGTCTATTAACACCAAAACGAATGTGGTTGCGCTGGCCGCCGAGCCGGAGAGCGCGGAGATCCTGCCCCTGAAAACGGCTATCCCGACGCCGCCGCCGGAGGTGACAAAAACGATACCTGCCAGCAGCCTGCGTAAAGGCGTCCATGGCGCAGTGAAAAAAGCGGTACCCGGACTGCTGGGGGCGATTGTGCTGATCGCTCTCTGGCAGATCGCCGCCCTGAGCAGCAATGGCTTTCCGACGCCGCTGAAAACCTGGGAAGCGGCCAAAATCATCTTTGCCGAGCCGTTTTATATCGCCGGGCCAAATGACATGGGTATCGGCTGGAACGTGCTGGCCTCGCTCAAACGCGTGGCGCTGGGCTTCGGTCTGGCGGCGCTGGTAGGGATCCCCCTCGGCTTTCTTATTGGCCGCTTTAGCTTTATTGCCAACATGCTCAACCCGGTTATCGCCTTGCTGCGTCCGGTCAGTCCGCTGGCCTGGCTGCCGATTGGCCTGCTGCTGTTCCAGCGCGCAGAGCCTGCCTCGGCGTGGACCATCTTTATCTGCTCTATCTGGCCGATGATCCTCAACACCGCCGAAGGGGTGATGCGCATCCCGCAGGACTATCTCAACGTGGCGCGCGTCTTGAAGCTCAGTGAGTTCACCGTCATGCGCAAAATCCTCTTTCCCGCCGTGCTGCCGCACATTCTGACCGGGGTTCGCCTCTCAATCGGTATCGCGTGGCTGGTAATCGTTGCGGCAGAGATGCTGACCGGCGGCGTCGGAATTGGCTTCTGGATCTGGAACGAGTGGAACAACCTCAACGTAGAAAACATCATCATCGCCATTCTGCTGATTGGCGTCGTGGGAATGCTGCTTGAGCAGGGCCTGATGGCCATTGCCCGCCGTTTTAGCTACGGCAACTAGTCACAAGAACCTCAGGAGCCTGATATGAAACACGAGAAAGCCATTATCCGCGTAGAGAACGTTACCCAGCGCTTTCACACCGCACAGGGGCCATTCCTGGCGCTCGACAACGTTAGCTTTGAGCTTGCGCGGGGCGAAACCGTTAGCCTGATCGGTCACTCCGGCTGCGGGAAATCCACGCTGCTGAACCTGATCGCCGGGCTGAGCCAACCCACCGAAGGCGTGCTGCTCTGTGATGACCAGGAGATTAACGGCCCAGGCCCGGAGCGCGGCGTGGTGTTTCAAAACCACTCCCTGCTGCCGTGGCTGACCGCCTTTGACAACGTCGCCCTCGCGGTTGAGCAGGTCTTTAAAGGGAAGATGAGTAAGAGCGAGATGCAGGCGTGGATCGAACATAACCTTGAGCTGGTGCATATGGGGCATGCCATGCACAAACGTCCTGGGGAGATCTCCGGCGGCATGAAGCAGCGCGTGGGTATTGCCCGGGCGCTGGCGATGAAACCGAAGGTACTGCTGATGGACGAACCCTTTGGCGCGCTGGATGCCTTAACCCGCGCCCATCTGCAGGATGCGGTAATGGAGATCCAGTCCCGTCTGAATACCACCATTCTGCTCATTACCCACGACGTTGACGAAGCGGTGCTGCTCTCAGACCGGGTCATGATGATGACCAATGGTCCAGCAGCGAAGGTTGGCGACGTGCTGCATGTCGAGCTGGAGCGTCCGCGCTCCCGGCTGACCCTGGCGAACGACTCACGTTTCCATCACTACCGCCAGCAGGTGCTGCATTTCCTGCATGAAAAGCACCGGGCCGTGGCCTGAAACAGCGGGTGAGGTAAGCAGAATGGATAAACCTGTCCTGGTTGTGATTGGCAACGGCATGGCGGGCGTGCGGCTGGTGGAAAAGCTATGCGAGCTGGCCCGAACGCGCTACCGGATTGTGATTGTCGGTGACGAAGCGCAGCCCGCCTATAACCGCATCATGCTGACGCCAGTGCTGGCGGGTGAGAAACGCTTTACGGACATCGTTACTCACGACCCGGCATGGTATGAGCGTTACAACGTCACGCTGCTCGGTGGATCCCCGGTGACGGCCATTGACCGCGAAGCCCGCGCCCTGTGGGTTAACGACCAGCCGCTGGGTTACGATCGTCTGGTCATCGCCACCGGCTCGCTGCCCTATATGCCGCCGCTGCCGGGTGCCGAACTGCCGGGTATCTATGGCTTTCGCAATCAGCAAGACGTGGAGAACATTCTGCACGAGCTGGTTCCAGGGCAACCGGCGGTAGTAATTGGTGGCGGGGTACTTGGCGTCGAGGCCGCGGCGGCGCTGGCGCTGCGCGGTATGCAGGTCACCCTTCTGCACCGCGGGCCACATCTGATGGATCAGCATCTGGATCGCCATACGGCAGATCTCCTGCGCAATGAATTAACGGCACGCGGTATTGAAACGGTACTGGAGGCAGAGACGATAGCCTATAGCGCCGATAAAAGCGGACATGTTCAGGCTGTGAAGCTCCGTGACGGGCGGGCTATTCCTGCCCGGCGGGTCATCGTTACCGCTGGCGTGCGGCCCAATATTACCCTCGCGCAGAAGGCTGGACTAGATTGCGCCAGCGGCATTCTGGTTAATGACCAACTGCAAACCTCCGATCCATACATCTCGGCCATAGGCGAATGCTGTCAGATGGGTGAACAAACCTTTGGGCTGGTGGCCCCGTGCTGGCAGCAGGCGGAGGCTCTGGCGTCAAGGCTGGCAGGCGTAAGCATACCGCTTGCCGTTCATGACGTACCGCTGCGCCTCAAGGTCACCGGTATCCATCTCTTCTGCGCCGGAACGCTGCACGGCGGGCAGGACGCGGAGATCCATTCCACCTTCGATCCCTTTGACGGCCACTATCGTCGTCTGCTTATCCAGAATAACCAGCTAAAGGGCGTGCTGCTGTGGGGAGACATCAGCGACGGGGCGGAATACCTTGCCCGTCTGGATCATCCTCAGTTCAGCCTGTTTATGCCCGACGCGCCCAATCCCTCTTCTTTGAAAGATCCGTTATCCACGACGATAGCGAGGAGCAATGTTATGTCAAAACCCGTTTTAGTGATGGCCGGACACGGCATGGTAGGTCACCATCTTCTGCAACAGCTGGTCGAGCGTGAACTGCATCTTCGCTATCAGATTATCGTCTTCGCCGAAGAGAATAGACCGGCCTACGACCGGGTTCATCTCTCAGAATACTTCTCCGGACGCAGCGCAGCGTCGCTGTCGATGGTGGAGAGCGACTTCTTTGAATCAACCGGTATTGAGCTGCGCCTCGCTAACGGCATTGAGCATATCGATCGCCATCGCCGGTATGTAGTCGATAAGCAGGGGCGGCAGACCGCCTATGACGCGCTGATTCTGGCGACCGGATCCTATCCGTTTGTGCCGCCGATCCCCGGTAACGACAGGCCCGGCTGTCTGGTCTATCGCACTATTGACGACCTGGCGGCGATTCAGGCCTGCGCGGAGAAAGGCAGCATCGGTGTGGTGGTTGGTGGCGGCCTGCTGGGACTGGAAGCCGCTAACGCGCTGAAGCATCTCGGTCTGCAAACCCATGTCGTCGAGTTCGCCCCGCGGCTGATGGGCGTTCAGCTCGACGAAGGCGGAGCGGCCATGCTACGCCGCAAGATTGAAGCGCTGGGTGTGCAGGTGCATACCGGTAAAGAGACGCGGGAGATTGTTCCGGGGGAGAGCAGCCACTACCGGATGGTCTTTGCCGACGGCAGCCATCTGGAGACCGATCTGGTGCTCTTCTCCGCCGGGATCCGACCACGGGATCAGCTCGCCAGAGAGTGCGGCCTGGAGGTTGGCCCGCGCGGCGGGATTGTGATTGACGATCGGTGCCGTACGTCCGATCCGGCTATCTTTGCCGTCGGGGAGTGCGCCCTGTGGAACGGACAGATTTTCGGGCTGGTGGCACCGGGTTACCAGATGGCGCGTACCCTGGCGGAGACGCTTGCCGGCAACGAGGCGGCCTTTAAAGGCGCGGATATGAGTACCAAGCTGAAACTGCTTGGCGTCGAGGTGGCATCGGTGGGCGATGCCCATGGCCGTACGCCGGGCAGCGAAAGCTATAGCTGGGTCGACGGCCCGGCAGAGATCTATAAAAAAATTGTGGTATCGGCAGATCGCAAGCGTCTACTGGGCGCAGTGCTGGTGGGTGACAGCAGCGAATACAGCACGCTGTTACAGATGATGCTCAACGATATGCCGCTTCCCGCCAGTCCGGAGGGGCTGATCCTGCCCGCCAGCGCAGGCGGTGCGCCCCAGGCGCTGGGCGTCGCGGCATTGCCGGACGGGGCACAGATCTGCTCCTGCCATAATGTCAGCAAATCTGACATCTGCAATGCCGTGAAGGGTGGCTGCGGTGACATGGCCGCAATTAAGTCCTGCACCAAAGCGGCCACCGGCTGCGGCGGCTGTGCGGCGCTGACTAAACAGGTGATGGAGTATGCGCTGAGTGAAATGGGCGTTGAGGTAAAAAAAGATATCTGCGAGCATTTTGCCTATTCGCGGCAGGAGCTCTATCACCTGGTGCGGGTAGGCAACATCCATAGCTTCGATGAGCTGATCGACAAACACGGCCAAGGCTACGGGTGTGAGATCTGTAAACCGCTGGTAGGTTCAATACTGGCGTCGTGCTGGAATGATTACCTGCTCAAGCCCCAGCATCTGCCGCTACAGGACACCAACGATCGCTTCTTTGCCAATATCCAGAAAGATGGCACCTACTCGGTGGTACCGCGCATCCCGGCCGGAGAGATCACGCCTGACGGGCTGATCGCCATTGGCCAGGTCGCCAAGCGCTACAACCTCTATACCAAAATCACCGGCGGGCAGCGGGTCGATCTCTTTGGGGCGCGAGTGGAGCAGCTCCCGGAGATCTGGCAGCAGCTCGTGGAGGCCGGATTTGAAACAGGGCACGCCTACGGCAAGTCGCTGAGGACGGTGAAATCCTGCGTCGGCTCCAACTGGTGCCGCTACGGCGTACAGGACTCTACCGATCTGGCGCTGCGGCTGGAGAATCGCTACAAGGGGCTGCGCTCGCCGCACAAGATTAAAATGGCCGTTTCGGGCTGCACCCGCGAATGTGCTGAAGCGCAAAGCAAAGACGTGGGGGTTATCGCTACCGACAAAGGCTGGAACCTCTACGTCTGCGGCAACGGCGGCATGAAACCCCGGCACGCGGATCTGCTGGCCCAGGACCTGAGTACCGAGGCGCTGATCCGCACCGTGGATCGTTTCCTGATGTTCTATATCCGCACCGCCGACCGGCTGCAACGCACCAGCACCTGGATGGATAATCTTGAGGGCGGCATGGATTACCTGCGTCAGGTGGTACTGGAAGATAGCCTGCACATCGCCGCCGAACTCGAAAGCGAGATGCAGGCCGTGGTGGCGACCTACCAGTGCGAATGGCAGACCACGCTGGCGGCACCCGATCGTCTCGCGCTGTTTAAACCCTTTGTTAACCACGATAAACCCGTACAGGCGGTGCAGGGCTGGGTGGAGATCTGTGACCTGAGCGAGATCCCGTCCAATGCCGGTATGGCGGCCCGGCTAACCCATCAGCAGATTGCGCTGTTTCATCTGCCGGATCATCCCCAGAAGGTATTTGCCCTCAGCAACCACGAGCCGAACAGCGATGCTAATGTACTGGCACGCGGACTGCTGGGTGACGTGAAGGGCGAGCCGGTCGTGATTTCCCCGCTGTATAAGCAGCGGTTCCGCTTGCAGGATGGCCGCAGCGTGGACGATGGGCAAAACGCGCTGAGCGTCTGGCCGGTGAAAGTGGAGGGCGGGCGCGTCTGGGTGCAGGAGCAGCCTGCGAGCCACATCGGTCGACCCACCGCCATGATTGAGACGGTCAGCCTATGAGCAGCGCAACGGTTACAACTACCTGTGCCTACTGCGGCGTCGGCTGCGGGGTAAAGATGCAGCCCCACGCAGAGGGGTTTCACGCCAGCGGCGACGGCGCGCATCCGGCTAATCTTGGGCGACTGTGTGTGAAAGGTAGCGCCCTGGGAGAGACGCTGGATCTGGACGGGCGTCTGCTGTATCCCGAGATTGACCGCCAGCCGGTCAGCTGGCCGCAGGCCTTAGATGCCGTCGCGCAGGGATTGCAGGCTATCATTCGCGATCATGGCCCGCAGGCGGTGGCGTTTTACGGCTCCGGCCAGCTGCTGACGGAGGATTATTACGTCGCAAACAAATTGATGAAAGGCTTTATCGGCGCAGGAAATATGGATACTAACTCGCGGCTGTGCATGGCCTCGGCTGTGGTGGGCTATAAACGCGCGTTTGGGGCTGATGTGGTGCCGTGCAGCTATCGGGATCTGGAGCTGGCCGACTGCGTGATCCTGACCGGATCGAATACCGCCTGGGCACACCCGGTGGTCTATCAGCGGCTGGCCCAGGCTAAAAAAGCAAGGCCGGAGATGCGTATTATCGTCATCGATCCGCGTCAGACAGCCACCTGCGACATTGCCGACCTGCACCTGTCGCTGCGTCCCGGCAGCGATGCGGCACTGTTTTGCGGCGCGCTGAATGCCATGGCTGAGCGTGATCTGTTGGACAGTGACTTCCTCAAGCGTCACACCCAAGGTAGCGATGAAACTCTGGCGGCGGCGCGTGACTGGACGGAAGAACACACCGCTGCGTTCTGCGGATTGCCGCTGGCCCAGCTGCGGACATTTTATCAAATGATTGCCGGTAGCGATCGTCTGGTCACGCTCTACTCAATGGGCATCAACCAGTCCAGCTCCGGCGTAGACAAGTGTAACGCTATTATTAACCTGCACTTAGCGACGGGCAAAATAGGGCGCGAAGGCTGCGGTCCGTTTTCGATAACCGGTCAGCCAAATGCCATGGGCGGCCGGGAAGTAGGCGGGCTGGCGAACCAGCTGGCGTCACATATGGGTTTCACCATGGAAGAGATCGACCGTGTGGGGCGCTTCTGGAAAAGTGACAACGTCACAAAAAGTGCCGGGCTTAATGCCGTTGAGCTGTTCCGCGCGATTGAACAAGGCCAGATAAAGGCGGTATGGATTATGGGCACCAACCCGCTGGTTTCTCTACCGGATGCGGATCGGGTTCGCGCCGGACTGGCTCGCTGCCCGCTGGTCATTGTCTCCGACGTCATGCGCGACACCGATACCACCCGAGTGGCCCATATCTGCCTGCCGGCGCTGGCCTGGGGCGAGAAAAATGGCACCGTGACTAACTCTGAACGCTCTATCTCGCGGCAGCGCGCTTTTCTGCCTGCACCGGGCGAGGCGAAGCCGGACTGGTGGATCCTTAGTCAGGTCGCCCAGCGGTTAGGGTATGGCGAGGCGTTTGCCTGGCAGCATCCGGCAGAGATATTTCGCGAGCACGCGGCGCTGTCTGGCTTTGAGAATAACGGTTCGCGGGCGTTTGATATCAGTGGCCTTGCGCAGCTTACCGACAGGCAGTGGGATGAACTCCGTCCCGTGCAGTGGCCGGTCAACGCGGCCAATCCGCAGGGCAGGGAGCGGCTGTTTACTGACGGGCGTTTCTTCCATCCTGACGGCAAGGCGCGGCTGATCGCCATTACGCCCCGGCTGCCGATCAATCACCCCACCGGTGTGTATCCACTGGTAATGAATACCGGCAGGATCCGCGATCAGTGGCATACCATGACCCGCACCGGCAAATCCGCGCGCCTGATGCAGCATATCAGCGAGCCGTTTTGTCAGTTTCATCCCGCCGATGCGCCGGACGTTCAAGATGGCGATCTGGTGCGGGTCTCATCCTCTCACGGCTGGCTGCTGCTGCGAGCCCGGCCCGATAGCCTGCAACCGCGCGGCAGCGTGTTTGTGCCGATGCACTGGAACAGCCAGTTTAGCCAGCAGGCGAGGGTAGATGCGCTGGTTGAGGCAAATACCGATCCACTCTCAGGGCAGCCGGAGAGCAAACACATGCCGGTCAGCCTGCGTCGCTGGGCTGCCGCCTGGCAGGGCGAGCTGTTTATGCGCGGCAATCACCAGACGCCGCCCGCCACGGCATACTGGAGCCGGATCGCGCAGCCCGACATCACGCACTACGTCCTGGCGGACTCGTCAGCGCCTAAGGATTGGCTGGCGTGGCTCAACGAGTACATTGCTACCGGGGAGTGGATCTGTCAGTCGGCCCGCCTCGGTGAAAATGGATTTAACCTGCTCGCATGGGCAGACGGCGAACTCCAGCTGGCGTTTTACGCCCATCGGGATTGGCCCGGTGTGGATCGCCAGGCGGTAGTCGCTGCGTTCAGCCAGCCCCCACAGAGCGCGTCGCAGCGTCTGGCGCTATTGTCCGGTACGGCTGAAAAGGGTAAGGCTTCGGCGGGGGCAACGATCTGCAGCTGCTTTGCGGTAGGCGAACGCAAGATTGCCGATGCCGTTCGCCAGGGATGCAGCAGCGTGCAGCAGCTCGGTGCGCAGCTTAAGTGCGGGACCCACTGCGGCTCCTGTATTCCGGAGTTAAAGAAGATCCTTGCCGAGCAGCTCGCTTTCAATTCAGGTATGTCTTAATCGTGTGAGGCCATTGTTCTGCTAGCTTAATGATTTAGCTGAAGTTGGTAACCGGAGGTTATCTTTGCTGATTAAACTGAAAAGAACACGTTCGCACAATGAGGACCGCAAGCTGGCCCTGTGGCTCGCCACAGCGGCTGGCCTGCTAAACGCCATCGCGCTTGGCGCTTTCGGCTTCTTTCCCTCCCACATGACCGGTAACACCTCGCAGCTCTCCAGCGAAGTTTCTAATACGGACCTACGGGACGTTCTGTTTTTTAGCGCTATCATCGTGGCGTTTGTTTGCGGGGCGGTGCTTGCCCGCATCATCGTGCTGTGGGGGATCGTGCATAACTGCCGACTGATTTTCTGTCAGATCCTGTTCGCCGAGGGGCTCTTTTTAACCGGCATATCGCTGTATGAGATCTACTTTCATGCGTTCTCATCGAACCGGGAGATTGTTGTCATTCTTTGCGGCTTAATGGGGCTACATAACTCGACCTCCACACAGCTGTCGAGTGGGCGGGTCAGATCGACACATATTACCGGTACGTTAACCGATGCCGGGATCTCGTTAGCGTCCGTGCTGGCAGCCATGCTGCGCCGGGATTTCTCTAAAGATAGCGCCGCGCAGAAAAGTCAGCTGAAGACCCATCTTACGACAATCTTCTCGTTTTTAACCGGCGGCATCGCAGGCCTGTTCCTGTTCAGAGGGTTCGGTTTTACAGCCATGTCGGCGGTTGGTGTAGTGCTGATGGCGATTGCTGCGCTGTCGATTATTAGCGTTACCGTTCGGGTCAGGAAAGCACGTGCAGCGATGCGCGGGATAT
>NZ_LR607338.1:2623647-2625075 GCF_902164725.1 Pseudescherichia vulneris
GGCGATCTGACGTGGCGATATCCATGCTTACTTTTATCTGTTCAGGAACGATCCTGGTTAGCGACAGATCCGGCAGCTCGTTAATGTCGAAAAAGCCAATATCGGTGGATTCGTGGCTTAATGCCAGACTTCCACCGATCTCTTCGCACAGGAATATAAGCTTGTAAACGTGCCAAGGGTAGGGTGGATGGCCATGAAGATTGCGATCCCACACGCCCAGCAGTTTTGTCACTTTTACGTTGAGCCCGGTTTCTTCTTTAACTTCCCGGCTCACGGCTATAGATGGCGTATCGCCAACGTCCGCCCAACCACCGGGTAAGCTCCATAGCCCATCGTCAGCCTCACGAACCATGAGAATTTTGCCTTCACGGAGGATAAATGCGCGAACGTCCGTTTTGGGGGTCGCATAACCGATTTCAGAGACGTGATTCCATGTCTTAGCGTCAATATCAAAGCGGGAGCCAATCAGCTCAACGGCCATCTGCTGAAGAGCTTCATAGCGCTCACGATCGAAAACATCTTTTGCATACGTAAGCCCGGTCTGGGCGATGGCATTGAGTTTTTTCGCAAGCTCGGTGATATCAACAACCTTTAAATCGTCTGGCATTGAGTTTTCCTCTGGTTGATCGTTATTGTTCTAGCGCGAATTGTGCATAGTGCGTGTCTGGCTGATTAGCTGACGCCAGGCGCGATTATGCAGGGTAAACAGCAGCATTTTATAGAAGGCAGTGGAACGGATACAGCCACCGCTGAGCAGCAGCATAACGACACTTACCAGTGCCGCTGTCAGGTTGACACCTTGCCAACTGGTACCGCTCAGCGTGCCGACCAGCGCAAAAAGAAGGTAGACTGCTGTCAACAGCAGGCTCAACAGCGCTAACGTAAGATGCACCCGCAGGGCACGCATACTGCCTTTGCCAATCATAAACATCGTCAAGCCATTGATGCCAGCAAACAGCAAAGCGATGGTCACTACCCACACGAACACTCTCTCAGCAGGCTGGTTTAGTGCGGCGAGTACGCCGTATCCCAACCACAGCTGCGGAATAGCAAAACTGACAATCACCCCAAGGGTGCTGATCGCCGCTGGAATGCCCATGGTATGCAGTCCCACCGGCTTACCCATTTGTTCGGCCAAGTGTGTTTTCAGCTGTTGCAGCTGCGTACTGCTGGCCTTGCTAATGCTGACCGCCACGTCGTTACAATATTGCCAGCGACGGGGTAATGCTTTAAACATTTGAATATCCTGCGCTTAGTTAGGGGGTGAATGACTGTAACGTCAGCGTCTGGGCATCAATTGACTGGTCGTTATGATTCATCCGGTTAAAAACAAAGAATGGAAATGATAGTCGTGTTGTGTATGCGAAGGGAAGGGTAAGAGTGCTGATTGTTATATGTTAGTGACTATGGGTAGGACTGCGGATGATA
>NZ_LR607338.1:2629882-2643049 GCF_902164725.1 Pseudescherichia vulneris
ATTTTGATCATTCACAATAACATAATACGCACTACCTCAGGATCCCAGCATCAATCGATCCGACATGCGTCTTGCCGCAAAACGCCATCGACAAATCTAACTCATTACGAATGATGTTGAGCGCCAGTGTGACGCCCTCCTCCCCCTGCGCCCCTAATCCATACAGCATGCTGCGCCCGATATAGGTTCCTTTTGCGCCGAGCGCAATCGCCTTGAGCACATCCTGTCCGGAACGTATCCCGCCGTCGAAATGCACTTCAATGCGATCGCCTACCGCTGCGACAATCTCCGGCAATACGGTAATTGATGACGACACGCCATCCAGCTGACGCCCGCCGTGATTGGAGACGATCAGCGCATCCGCGCCCGCCTCAACCGCCAGACGCGCATCTTCTGCATCCATAATGCCTTTCACGACAAGCTTGCCGCCCCAGCGCTGCTTTATCCACGCAATATCCTGCCAGGAGAGCCGCGGGTCGAACTGCTGGGCCGTCCACTCTACCATCGCGTCGATATTATCAACCCCGCTGGCGTGGCCAATAATATTACCGAAGTTACGGTGGCGAGTGGCAAGCATATTGCGACACCAACGCGGTTTGCCGGCAATATTAAGCAGGTTGCGCAGCGTCATTTTTGGCGGCGTCGACAGGCCATTTTTGATGTCTTTATGGCGCTGACCAAACACCTGCAAGTCCATGGTGACGACCAACGCGCTGCAATTTGCGGCTTTTGCCCGGTCGATAAGGTTCGCGACGAACTGGCGATCGCGCATGACGTAAAGCTGGAACCAGAATGGATGGTAATCCGTCGCCTGCGCTACCGCTTCAATCGAACAAATACTCATCGTGGAGAGCGTAAAAGGAATGCCAAACTTTTTTGCTGCCCGCGCCGCAAGGATTTCACCGTCAGGATGGATCATGCCGGTTAAGCCGGTGGGCGCAATGGCCACCGGCATCGTAACGGCCTGATCGAGCATCACGCTGGCGGTGCTGCGCCCGGCAATATCGACAGCCACGCGCTGGCGAAACTCAAGGCGTTGTAAATCGGCTTCGTTGGCGCGATAGCTATATTCGGTCCATGAGCCTGCATCCACATAATCGTAAAACATTTTTGGCACCCGCTTACGTGCTAGCTGCCGTAACTCTTCAATGCAGGTTATGGTCATATCCGTTACCCAATAAATTACGATTTAACGTAATCGGTATAGGCGTTCTGCAACGCTATGTGATCGGCAATATATTTAGCGTCGTGCCATACGCCGTAAATAAACGACGAGGCGCGGTTGACCAGGTTCGGCAGGCCGATGAAATAGATGCCCCGCTCGGCGGAAATACCGCGCTTATGAAACGGCACCCCTTTCTCGTCAAATGCGTCAACCTGCAGCCAGCTGAAATCAAATTTAAAGCCGGTAGCCCAGATAATGGTCGTAATGCCCGCTGCGGCAATATCCAGCTGAGTCAGCGGATTGAGCAGGCACGCCGGATCGGGCAACAGCTCCCAGGCCTGCGGCTCCGGCGGCAGATCCAGCCCGTTGCGTTCAATGTAGGCGTCGGCATCGCGTAGTACGTCGAAATAAGCTTTATCGCCCTCGGCGATATTCTCAGCCAGACCTTCGGCGAAGTGCAGTACGCCGTTATCCCAGCTTTTGGTAATGCCGACAAGCGTAATGCCCATATGCGCCAGCCGGCGGAAATCCACCGTTTTGCCGCCTTCATAGCCGCTCACCGCAAAGGCCACGTGCTCTCTCTTTGGCTTGATTTTTACTTCATCCCACAGGCCAAGCGCGCCGAGCCACCAGCAGTAATCACGGTCGCGATAAGCGCGCGGCGGACGGTAATGTTCCCCGACCGACAGATAAACCTCGCGCCCCGCTTTACGCAACTCTTCGGCGATTTGCGTACCGGATGCCCCTGCCCCCACCACCATCACGCCCCCTGCGGGCAGCTGCTGCGGGTTTTTATAAACCGAGGAGTGGATCTGCTGCACCCCGGCGCTCTCCGGCACAATCTGCGGGAATGACGGCTTCTGGAAGGGGCCCGTGGCGGCAACCACGTTGTCGGCTTCGAATTCACCGGCTGACGTCACTACTCTGAACCCGCTGCGCCCTGTCAGGCGCGCCACCTGATAGACCTCTACGCCGGTGCGTACGGGGGCCTCAAGCATCTTCACATAATCTTCAAAGTACTGCGCCATACGCTCTTTCGCCGGAAAGGCTTCTTGGGAGATATTGTCGAATTTAAGCGACGGGAAGCGGTCGTGCCAGGCAGGTCCGTTCGCCACCAGCGAATCCCAGCGCTCGGAGCGCCAGCGTTCAGCGATGCGGCTGCGCTCAAGGACAACGTGCGGCACGCCCATCAGCGCCAGATGTTCACTCATGGCAATCCCGGCCTGACCGGCACCAACAATCACGGTATTAATTTTTTCTACTGACATAATAGATCCCTAAAAATTTAAATTTTATTAATGACTGGCGTCAACATTTAATACTTTGCCAAGCCCTAAAAACTTATTAGCAATAATTAACATCGTGGCGGTGACGGTAATATAAATAACTGACAGGGCCGCCAGCGTCGGGTCGGCGAATTCACGCACATAGTTATACATCGCCACCGGTAAGGTCTGCGTCGCCTGGGTGGTAATAAACAGCGATGCGGTAAATTCATTAAAGGAAAGAATGGCGGCAAACAGCCAGCCACCGAACAGCCCTGGCAAAATCAGCGGCACGGTGATGGTCAATACGACGCGCAGCGGCGATGCGCCAAGGCTTGCCGCCGCCAGCTCAATCCGCTGTTCGAGGTTTTTTAGCGACACGTACACGCTGCGCAGCACAAACGGCAGCACCAGCACGACGTGGCAGAAAATCACCAGCGGATAGCCGCGTCCCAGGTTGAGCTGCGACACCAGCATCAGCAGGCCCAGACCAATAGTGAAATGCGGGATAAACAGGGGCGAAAGCAGAATACCTTCCAGCACCTGCTTGCACGGAAATGAATAGCGCTCAATGGCAATTGCCAGCGCAGCGCCCACGATCACTGCCAGCGACGATGCCCATGCGGTGACAATCAGTCCGGACCAGAAGCCGTGACGAAAATCATCGTAACTCACCGCCCTTTCGAACCAGCGCAGCGACCAGCCTTTCGGCGGGAAGAACAGCACCGGGGTGCTGCTAAACGCGGAGATAAACACCACGATGGTCGGCAGCAGCACAAAGATAAGAATAGCGGCGACCAGCAGGCGGCCCGTCAGCGTCATCAGTTTGTCGTTCATCGAACGGGTCATATTAGTGCTCTCCCATCGCGTGCAGGAATCGGGTCATGCGTTTCAGCGCCATTAGTAACAGGATGGTCAGGATCAAACCGGCAATGCTTAACGCGGCGGCAAACGGGAAGTTCATCGACGAGAAGCCCAGCTGATAGACCAGGGTCGCCACGGTGCTAACGCGTCCGCCGCCAATCAGTTGCGGCGTAGCGAAGGCGCTAAAGGTCCAGGCGAACGCGGTGGTCAGGCTGGAGACAATGCCGGGGATCGAGAGCGGAATGGTCACTGTCAGCAAGGTGCGGAGCGGGCCTGCACCGAGGCTGGTGGCGGCTTTCTCATAATCGGGGTTAATGTGCGACAGTGCGGTGGCCAGCATCAGCACCATGATCGGCATAGTGACGTGCACCAGCGCCACCACCACGCCAGTTTGCGTAAACATAAACTGAATGGGTGTTGAGATGACGCCCATCGCCAGCAACAGGCTATTCAGGAAGCCACTGTTGCCCAACACGATGATCCATGAATAGGTGCGCACCACTTCGCCAAGAAACAGCGGCGTAATCGCGATAATCAGAATGGTGGATTTGATCCACGTAGTGCGGGTGCGCACCAGTGCGTACGCCAGCGGATAACTCATCAGCAGGCCAAAAATGGCGGTTTTGGCGCTAAGCATGACCGTGTTGATAAAGGCATCGGCATAGATGCTTTTAAACAGGCCGTTAAAGTTCGCCAGCGTAAATCCGCCCACGTCGAGCGAACCGGGAATATAGGCGCGCACGCTATACTGCATCACCGCGAACATCGCGATAACCAGCCCAAACGCGGTCAGCGTGGCGGGAATAATGAACCAGGGTAAAAATGTCGGTTTTCTCGTCATAGACGTTGCTGCCTGAGTAGTGTGTTGCCGGTAGAAACGGGGCGGCCCGCAAGCCGCCAGGTCAATCAATGAGACATGATGTTTTCAGAGAACCACTGACGCCACTCTGCGGTCTTCTCGGCGCGCAGCTGCGGATCGGTATTAATGGTGGCGTTCCACTGCTCAGGCGTGGTCAACATGCCTGGCAGCTTCGCCAGTTCGGGGGCAATATGGGCGTTCGTCACCGTTGGGCTACCGTGATAAATCTTCGCCACCTGCTGCTGGATCTCCGGCTTCAGGGCGATATTGATGAACTTGTACGCGAGGTCGGCCTTGCGGGTGCCTTTGTTAATACCAATGGTATCGACGCCCAGAACCGCGCCCTCTTTCGGCATCACCAGCTTGATGTTCACCCCTTCGGCAATCATGTGGTAGGCATTCATTGACAGCATCACCTGCACGGGCGTTTCGCCGGTGGAGATCAGCTGCTGGCTATTGGCGTCGTCGGTATAGAAGGATTTGATGTTCGGGATAAGCGCTTTCAGCTTCGCCTGGCCCTGCTCCCAGTGCGCCGCATCGGTGCCGGAGAGTTTGGCGGAAACCGCAATGATATGGCTCGGATCCCAGTCAGGCAGCGCCAGCGTCCCTTTCAGCTCAGGCTTCCACAGATCGTTCCAGCTCTCAAAGGTTTCGCCCTTCGCCACCATGTCTGGACGATAGCCGATAGTGTAAACGTAGCCCCACACGCCGAGGTGATAAGGGCTGACTTTCGCCTGCTCCACCAGGTTAGCCGCGTTGGGGATTTTACTCATATCGAGTTTTTCAAACAGGCCGGAGTTGGCGTAGAGATAGCCCACATGCGCCGTTGTAAAGGTCACGTCCGTTTCCGGCGAGCCGCCCGCCAGTTTGGCTTTGTTCAGACGATCGATGGTGCCGCCCGTGACAAACTGCACTTCCACGCCAGTCTCTTTGGTAAATTCTTTGGCGATGGTCTCATCAATCAGATCTTTAAAACCGCCGCCCCACGTGCTGACAATCAGCTTATCAGCGGCCATCGCATGACCTGCGGTCAACACGCTCGTGGTCAACAACGTTAAGGCACAAATCTTACGCAACATATTCTCATCCCCAATGCATGAAATGGCTGTTGTAGCAATCTGAAACCCGGCGCGCCAACGCGGTGCGAACGGTGTTCCCTGGTGTGAAATCACTATGCCGTTGCGAGCCGACTCGGTAAAACAGCCTTTTCCTCGTCTTTGCGTCAGGATTTCTGACGCAAAAAAAATGACCCTCTTTTGGCATGAGAAATGCAAGAAACCTGCACTATTAGAATGACTGTCGCCACATGAGGGCGTCAGCGATCTCAGGAGAACCTGCATGCTCAGTCGCATCACCCAGCGTCAGCTGGAATATTTTGTCGCCTCCGGAGAGGCTGGCAGCATCATCGGCGCATCGGAACGTATCCACGTTTCCTCCCCGTCGATCTCTGCCGCGATCACCCACATTGAATCTGAACTGGGCGTCCAGCTGTTCGTGCGGCATCACGCGCAGGGCGTGTCGCTGACCGCCATCGGTCATCAGGTACTGAAGGAGGCCAAGCTCATTCTGGAACAGATGGTGAACCTCTATACCATTGCGTCGGAATCCATGAACAATGTGCGCGGTCCGCTGCGTGTGGGCTGTCTGGATACGCTAGCACCCATGCTGACGCCGGAACTGGTGTTCGGCTTTGGCCGCGCGTTTCCGGGGGTGCGCATTACGCTCGTGGAAGGCCACCATGAGCAGCTGCTGAAACAGCTGCGCACTGCCGATATCGACATCGCCCTGACTTACGATTTAGTCCCGGCTAACGACATCGCATTCACCTCGCTGGCACAGCTGCCGCCGTATGTGATGGTGGGTGAACATCATCCGCTGGCGACGCAATCAGCGGTGACTATTCAGGATCTGGCGACAATGCCGATGGTGCTGCTGGATATGCCGTGGAGCCGCGAATATTTCCTCGGGCTGTTTAGCGAGGCGGGCGTCACGCCGAACGTGGTCATGCGCTCCGGCAACATGGAGGTGGTGCGCGCCATGGTGGCCAACGGCGTGGGGTTTGGTATCGCTAACGTGCGGCCGAAAGCGCATCTCTCCCAGGATGGCAAACGCCTGATACGCGTGCGGCTGGCGGGGGTGAACAGGCCGATGCAGCTGGGTTACGCCACCGTGGCCCACACCCAGCACTCTATGGTGGTGAACGCTTTCGCCGAGCGCTGCCGCATGTTTATCTCCGACCAGTACATCCCCGGTATGGCAGCGCCCAGCTATTTCGACCCGCAGGTGGTGCGGGTAGCGTGACGCCCTCACCTCTCGTCCCGGCGCGGTTATGAATGTTAGTACCCGCGCGCGGGGAACACCTGATTGGTGACCGGTTCGCCGCGTGCGGCGCGCTGGATATTCTCTGCAACCTGCTGCGCGGCGCTGGCGGGAATGGCGACAGACGCCAGATGCGGCGTGATCAGCACATTTTCCATGCGCCACAGCGGATCGCCCGGCGGCAGCGGTTCACGATCAAATACATCCAGCGTGGCTTCCGCAATCCGCCCGGTACGTAACGCCTCCGTCAGCGCCGCCTGGTCGACAATTGCCCCGCGCGATACATTGATGAACGCCGCGCCTGCCGGCAGGCACGCCAGCCGTTCTGCGCTAAGCAGACCAGCCGTATGCGGCGTGAGGGGCAGCATGACTACAAGGATGTCGCTCTGGCTGAGAAAGTCATTCAATGATTCCAGTCCACTGCTACAGCGAACCCCCGCAATCGCTTTTTGCGAACGCGACCAGCCGCGCACGTCGAAACCCTGTCGCACCAGCTCCTGCGCCGCATACCCGCCCAACTCCCCTAACCCCAGCACGCCGACACAGATGCTGGAGGGCGTGCGCGGATGCAAATAGTGCCAGCGCTGTTCATGCTGCGCACGCTCGAACGCCGGAATATCCCGGGCGTAGCGCAGCACCGCAAAAAGCACATAACCGGCCATCATGCGCGCCATATCAGGGTCGGACAGGCGAATGATCGGGATATCCGGCAGATCGTCACGCCCAACCAGAGAGTCGACGCCCGCGCCGAGATTGACCAGCAGCCTGAGATTGCGGTATGGCGTAAAGAAACCACGCGGCGGTTGCCATGCCAGCGCATAGTGTACCTCATCAGGATTTTGCACCGTTTCGGCGCGGCAAATCGTCACGCCGGGCAAATAGGGTGCAAGTAAAGCTGACCACTCGTCGAAGCTGTCGAATTCGCTGTAAAACACAAGGGTGCTCATGCGACGCGCGCCTCCATCAGGTTGACCACCGCATCAATCGCCAGCTCGTACCCCATCGCGCCCAACCCGGCGATCACGCCGGTTGCCGCTTTCGACACCATGGAGTGATGACGGAACGGCTCTCGCTTCCAGATGTTGCTCATATGCGCTTCGATGATCGGGCCGTCAAACATCAGCAGCGCATCAAGGATCGGCACGGACGTGTAGGTCAACCCCGCCGCGTTGATAATCAATCCCGCCGCGTTCTGTCGCGCTTCCTGAATCCAGTCAACCAGCACGCCTTCATGGTTGCTCTGGCGAAAATGCACTATCACCCCGTGCGATTCGGCGCGACGCTGACAGCGTTCGCCGATGCTGACAAAACTTTCGCTGCCGTAGGTGCCGTTTTTATCCAGCCCGTACAAATTGGCGTTCGGCCCGTTGAGAAAATAGATCTGCTGTGACATGCAAGCTCCTGATTAAACGTGCGGACGCGTAGCGACCATGGCCGGATGCGCATCGAAAACGGCGAACCATGCGGCGGTCAGTGGGTAGCCGTTGCGCCAGTTGAGTTCGGCGAAGCGGAAATCGAGATAACCCAGCGCGCAACCGATGGCAATCAGCCCGATATCGTGGGGGCGATCGCTAAAACCGCTGGCCTGACGCTCTATTTCCGCCAGGGCGGCGGCGACTTTTTTCAGCTGCGCGTCGGCCCAGCTCTGCCACTGTTTCTCGGGCGGGCGGGCGCTGAATTCATAGCGCGCCAGCAACGCGGCATCGATAATGCCATCGCCCAACGCCTGATGCGCAAGGCTCTGCCAGCGCGCATCACCCCCTTGCGGGAATAAACCGCCCTGTGCGCGTGCGTTGAGGTATTCGCAAATGACCCGGCTGTCATAGAGGCAGATCCCGCTTTCGGTACGTAGCGCCGGGACTTTAGCCAGCGGATTGAACGCGGCGATACGCTCGTCGCGCTCAACGGGATGCGCAGCGGAATCCAGCCGGTGTATCTCCTCAGCAAGACCCAATACCGTCGCGCACACCATCACTTTACGGACGTAGGCGGAGGTAGCGGCGAAATAGAGTTGCATCATGACGCCACCGCCAGCAGCACTTTGCCGATGTTGGCATTGGCCTCCAAAATGCAATGCGCGTCTGCGGCCTGCGCTAACGGCACGGTTTGATAAACCACTGGCGCGATTTTGCCAGCGGCGATGAGCGGCAGGAGATGTTTGCTGATGCATTGCGCCAGCCGCGCTTTCTCGGCGGCGCTCTTCGGACGGAGGGTTGAGGAGGTCAGGATCAGCCCTTTCCGCATCACCTGTTGCAGGTCGAGTTCAATCTTCGCACCCTGCATAAACGACAGGCTGACATGACGTCCGCCCGAGGCTAACACGCTCAGGTTACGCGCAACGTAATCGCCGCCCACGTTATCCAGCACCACATCCACGCCGCGCCCCTGAGTTTCCTCGAGGATAACCGCGACGAAATCTTCGCTGTGGCGATCAATGGCGCGCCAGACGCCGAGCCGTCGCAGCGCAGCTATCTTTTCAGCGCCGCCTGCCGTCGCCACGACCCGCGCCCCGCACGCCTGTGCGCACTGAATGGCAAACGTCCCCACGCCGCTGGCCGCCCCATGGATCAGCACGGTTTCGCCGGGCTGCAAACGGCCCAGTTCAAACAGGTTATGCCATACGGTAAAGGCTGCTTCCGGCACGCCTGCCGCCTGGGCGAGAGGCAGGTTTTCCGGCACGGGTAAGCAGAGTTCGGCGCGTGCCACGCAATACCCGGCATAGCCGCCGCCGTTGAGCAGCGCCATGACCGGCGCACCAGGCGTGAGAGAGTCAACGCCTGCGCCCAACGCTGCAACGGTGCCGGAGACTTCCAGCCCCAGTACATCGGTGACGCCCGGCGGTAACGGCATGCCGTTGCGCTGTAAGATATCGGGACGGTTCACGCCCGCACTGGCGACACGAATCAATACTTCGCCCGGGCCAGGCTGCGGCACGTTGCGCTCTACCTGGGTTAACACCTCAGGGCCGCCCGGCTGGCGGGCAATGATGGCGTTCATCATTTCAGGTATCATCATCCCTGTTTCGCCGCGCTAAACGCACATACGCCTTCATCATCAACGCTCACGCCCACCAGGATGCCGATGGGCCAGCGCGTCAGTGAATTCAACCCGGACTGGCGCGCAAACAGCGAGGCGCTGCCAAGCGCCGGGACATCGAGATGCACATCCACATGATCGCCCTGAAAGACATGGGCGATCACCGTGGCGCTGAACAGCGAATGCGGGCCAAGCGGTGCCAGCTGCAGGTTTTCCGGACGCACGTAGACATCAAGGCGTTCGCCTATCGTGGCGTGCACGCGTTCCGCCGGCAGGCGCAGCGTATTGCCGCCTAACTCCAGCATCGCCGCGCCGTCACGCCCGACATAGCGCCCCGGCAGAATATTCACATCGCCCACAAAACCGGCGACAAACGGATCCTGCGGACGACGATAGATCTCATCCGGCGTGCCAATCTGGCGCACATGGCCTGCCGACATCACCACCACGCGGTCGCTCATGCTCAGCGCTTCACCCTGATCGTGCGTCACAAACACCGTGGTGACGCCAAGTTTGCGTTGAATCGCCTTCAGCTCAACCTGCATCGACAGACGCAGGTTTTTATCCAGCGCCGAGAATGGCTCATCTAGCAGCAATACTTTGGGGCGGATGACCAGCGCTCGCGCCAGCGCCACACGCTGCTGCTGGCCGCCTGAGAGTTCACGCGGCTTCCGGTGGCCATAACCTGCCAGCTTTACTAGCGCCAGCGCCTGCTCAACGCGCTCGGCGATTTCAGCTTTTGGCACGCCGCGCATACGCAGGCCGTAGCCGACATTTTTCTCCACCGTCATATGCGGGAACAGGGCGTAGTTCTGAAACACAATGCCGATTTCACGCTGGTACGGTGGGATCTCAGTAACCAGATCGCCATCAATAAAGATTTCGCCGCCATCCGCCTCGGCGAAACCCGCCATCAGATTCAGCAGCGTAGTTTTGCCGCAGCCGGAGGGGCCGAGCAGCGTAATAAATTCCCCTTCTTCTATCGTCAGGGAAATTTTGTGTAGGGCGATGGCGTCGCCAAAGCGTTTCAGTACGCCGTCAAGCTGTACGGCGATATGGGTTTTATTGGTGACGGGATGCAGCGTTTCGGGCTGCGGGAATGTGGTGACTTCTGCACTTACCATGGTCTCTCCAGAAACGGGCTATCAAATACGTGTCACCAGCATACGGGTTAAGCGCGCATCACGCGGTTAGTGCTTCCTGAAGCTGGCGTTTGGAAAAGGTAAAGCAGAGAAAAGGTGACAACGTCACCTTTTTAGGCACATCCATGCGGCAAGACGCCGCAGCATGGCATCGCAGGCGGTTAGCTGTTCAACAGTGATAAACTCATCGGGCTTATGGCCCTGCGCCATACTACCTGGCCCGCAGATCACGCTGGGGATGCCAGCCTGATGGAACAGTCCGCCTTCCGTACCGAATGCTACGGTGCCGAAGGCGTCAGAACCGGTGAGATGAGCAATCAGCCGCGCGGCGGCGCTGTGCGCTGCGGTATCCAAACCGGGATAGCCGCTGATGGGATAAAAGCGGATGGAGGTGTCGGCATTCACGGCGTGCATGTGCGGCAGCAGTTCCCGCTGCGCGTAACCTTCCAGCTCCTGCACCACCTGCTGGGCGTCGTCCTGCGGCAACGTACGCACTTCGAAGTCAAAGGTACAGTCGGCAGGCACGATATTTAGCGCCCGTCCGCCCTGAATCACGCCGGTTTGCACCGTAGTAAATGGCGGATCGAAACGCGGATCCTGACGTTCCGGCGCGGCTAGCCGCTGGCCTATCACCGTAAGGCGGTGAATCAGCTTTGCGGCGTATTCAATGGCATTGACCCCCTGCGGCGCATAGGCCGAATGGCAGGCCGCGCCCTGCACTTCGCAACGAACCCCAAGCTTGCCTTTGTGGCCGAGCACCGGCTGTAGTTCGGTGGGTTCGCCAATGAGGCAGATGTCGGGCTTGTCCGGGCGGCTCGCCAGCGCATCCAGCAAGGTGCGCACGCCCAGGCATCCGACCTCCTCATCATAGGAGATCGCCAGATGCAGCGGTTGTGCCAGCGGCTGTGTAAGAAAATGCGGCACCGCCGCCAGCATGCAGGCGATAAAGCCTTTCATGTCCGCCGTGCCGCGGCCATACAGCTTGCCGTCTCGCTCAGTCAGCGCAAATGGCGGGACGCTCCAGTTCTGCCCGTCCACCGGCACCACATCGCTGTGGCCGGAGAGCATCACGCCACCGCTGCCTGCCGGGCCAAGCCGCGCATAGAGATTGGCTTTGCTGCGCTCGGCATTATGAATCAGCTCACAGTGGACGCCGAGATCGGTTAAGTAGCGCCAGACAAAGTCGATCAGCGCCAAGTTGGATTCGCGGCTGGTGGTGTCAAACGCCACCAGCCGCTCCAGCAGTTTGCGACTGGTTATCATCGCCTCTCCTTGCATTATTCGTCGCCCGGCACGCCGTAGCCAGGCGCGCTGCGGGGATCGAGCGCGCGGGTTATATAATCCTGCATCTGCGGCTTATACGCCTGCCAGAGCTGATTGAGCTCCTCTATGGGATCGCCGTCCGTCCAGTCGACACGTAGATCGACAACCGGCCAGACGGGCGCATCCACAATCGACATTGCCGCTGAATGCACGGGCCCTGCCTCTCCGCCTGCTTTCATACCCGCCTGCATCGCGGCGATGAGCCTGTCGGCAAGATCGCCTGAGCGTTGTTCGAAGGCGTTGACCATCGTGATAATGACCTCCGAACTCGCCAGCAGATTGCCCGCCGCCACGCAGTTTTCGCCGCTCAGTGCGTTGTTAACACCGAGCGTCTTTTCGCCGCTGTAAAACGCGCTTTTTCCCTTGGTCGTCAGCACCGTAACCTGCCGATAGATGGCGTAGTCATCGGTGCCGAGCCCGGCTTTTAGCGCGGTGTCGACAGCATCGCCCTGCTCCAGCCTGTCAAGAATGCGCGGGCCGAGCGCCGGCAACGTGATGTTTTGGGTTGATACCGCGCCGACCTGGCTGCGCAGCCAGGGGCAACGCGCGCCCACCGCGATGCTGGATGAGCTGATGGCGATGCCCATCTGGCCGGTTTGCGCGCAGCGGCCAATAATCGATAAGGTCATGATCTATGCTCCCGCCTGCGGCTGCCAGTCGTCCGGGATCACGGCGATGACATCAATCTCCATCAGCCACTGTGGCTGACCCAAACCGGAAATAACCAGCCCGGTAGAGATGGGAAATACGCCTTTCAGCCATTTGCCGACAACCTGATAGACCGGCTCGCGATAGCGGGGGTCGATGATATAGGTGGTGGTTTTAACGATGTGCGACAGATCGCTGCCCGCTTCTTCCAGCAGCTGTTTCACGTTCTTCATCGCCTGTTCGGCCTGCGCGGCCGGATCGCCAAGCCCCACCAGATTGCCGTCGAAGTCGGTACCAATCTGACCGCGAACGTAAACGGTATTGCCTGCGCGAACGGCCTGACAAAGATCGTTGTCCAGCGACTGGTTCGGGTAGGTCTCTTTCGTATTGAATTTGCGAATGCGGGTATGTGTGCTCATGTTTACCTGCTGAGAAAAGGGATTCCCAGCAAGGTATACATTCTCAGGCGTTACAAACAAAACAGCATAATCCGAGGCGTTAGTTTAGAAAATCCGGGTTGACCGAATCACGTAAACGGCTTATCTG
>NZ_LR607338.1:2665281-2678222 GCF_902164725.1 Pseudescherichia vulneris
CTTTAACACTGAGGCGTGATGACGAGGCACTACGGTGCTGAAGTGACAAATGCCCTGCTTCCAGGAAAAGCCTCTAAGCATCAGGTAACACGAAATCGTACCCCAAACCGACACAGGTGGTCAGGTAGAGAATACCAAGGCGCTTGAGAGAACTCGGGTGAAGGAACTAGGCAAAATGGTGCCGTAACTTCGGGAGAAGGCACGCTGGTGTGTAGGTGAAGCGACTTGCTCGCGGAGCTGAAACCAGTCGAAGATACCAGCTGGCTGCAACTGTTTATTAAAAACACAGCACTGTGCAAACACGAAAGTGGACGTATACGGTGTGACGCCTGCCCGGTGCCGGAAGGTTAATTGATGGGGTTATCCGCAAGGAGAAGCTCTTGATCGAAGCCCCGGTAAACGGCGGCCGTAACTATAACGGTCCTAAGGTAGCGAAATTCCTTGTCGGGTAAGTTCCGACCTGCACGAATGGCGTAATGATGGCCAGGCTGTCTCCACCCGAGACTCAGTGAAATTGAAATCGCTGTGAAGATGCAGTGTACCCGCGGCAAGACGGAAAGACCCCGTGAACCTTTACTATAGCTTGACACTGAACATTGAGCCTTGATGTGTAGGATAGGTGGGAGGCTTTGAAGCGTGGACGCCAGTCTGCGTGGAGCCAACCTTGAAATACCACCCTTTAATGTTTGATGTTCTAACGTGGACCCGTGATCCGGGTTGCGGACAGTGTCTGGTGGGTAGTTTGACTGGGGCGGTCTCCTCCTAAAGCGTAACGGAGGAGCACGAAGGTCAGCTAATCCTGGTCGGACATCAGGAGGTTAGTGCAATGGCATAAGCTGGCTTGACTGCGAGCGTGACGGCGCGAGCAGGTGCGAAAGCAGGTCATAGTGATCCGGTGGTTCTGAATGGAAGGGCCATCGCTCAACGGATAAAAGGTACTCCGGGGATAACAGGCTGATACCGCCCAAGAGTTCATATCGACGGCGGTGTTTGGCACCTCGATGTCGGCTCATCACATCCTGGGGCTGAAGTAGGTCCCAAGGGTATGGCTGTTCGCCATTTAAAGTGGTACGCGAGCTGGGTTTAGAACGTCGTGAGACAGTTCGGTCCCTATCTGCCGTGGGCGCTGGAGAACTGAGGGGGGCTGCTCCTAGTACGAGAGGACCGGAGTGGACGCATCACTGGTGTTCGGGTTGTCATGCCAATGGCACTGCCCGGTAGCTAAATGCGGAAAAGATAAGTGCTGAAAGCATCTAAGCACGAAACTTGCCCCGAGATGAGTTCTCCCTGAGACTTTAAGTCTCCTGAAGGAACGTTGAAGACGACGACGTTGATAGGCCGGGTGTGTAAGCGCAGCGATGCGTTGAGCTAACCGGTACTAATGAACCGTGAGGCTTAACCTTACAACGCCGAAGATGTTTTGGCGGATTTGAAAGACGATTTTCAGCTCAGATTCAGACTGACGTGCGCAATAATTTGCGCAGCAGCAAGGCGGCCAGCGAAGGAAAGGAAGGAGCATACTGAAGTATGTGACTGACTTTGCGAGCGCAGGCAACGCGGCTGATGCGATAAAGTATTGCGTACCGAGCACAAAGAATTTGCCTGGCGGCACTAGCGCGGTGGTCCCACCTGACCCCATGCCGAACTCAGAAGTGAAACGCCGTAGCGCCGATGGTAGTGTGGGGTCTCCCCATGCGAGAGTAGGGAACTGCCAGGCATCAAATAAAACAAAAGGCCCAGTCGAAAGACTGGGCCTTTTGTTTTACCTGTTGTCTGTCGGTGAGCGCTCTCCTGAGGAGGGACAAATCCGCCGGGAGCGGATTTGCACGTTGCGCAGCAACGGCCCGGAGGGCGGCGGGCAGGACGCCCGCCGTAGCTGCCAGGCATCAAACAAGCAGAAGGCCATCCGTAAGGATGGCCTTTTTGCGTTGCGGCAGACAGACGCCCGGTGCGCTGTGCTTACCGGGCNAAGCGTAGCACCGCCCGGCAATACGATCCTAATGAATAACCTGCGAAAGAAACGCACGGGTACGTTCTGATTTCGGATGGGCAAAGAACTCTTCAGGCGGAGCCTGTTCGACGATCTCCCCGCGATCCATAAAGATCACGCGGTCGGCAACCGTACGGGCAAAGCCCATCTCGTGCGTCACACACAGCATGGTCATTCCCGACTCCGCCAAACCAATCATGGTATCGAGCACCTCCTTGACCATCTCCGGATCCAGCGCAGAGGTGGGCTCATCAAACAGCATGATTTTAGGTTTCATACAGAGCGAACGGGCAATAGCAACGCGCTGCTGCTGTCCGCCCGAGATCTGACCAGGGAACTTATGCGCATGCTCGGCGATACGCACGCGCTCAAGATAGTGCATCGCCAGCGCTTCGGCCTCTTTCTTAGGCATTTTACGCACCCAGATAGGTGCGAGAGTGCAGTTCTGCAATACCGTCAGGTGCGGGAAGAGGTTAAAGTGCTGAAACACCATTCCCACCTCCTGCCGTACCTTCTCAATATTGCGGATATCTTCATTCAGTTCGATGCCGTCTACAACGATACGGCCCTGCTGATGCTCTTCCAGATGGTTAATGCAGCGAATGGTTGTTGATTTACCTGACCCGGAAGGACCGCAAAGTACAATACGCTCCCCCTGCTTTACGTTCAGGTTAATGTCTTTCAGTACATGGAACTGCCCATACCACTTATTTACGTTCTCGAGCGTAATCATCGCGTCGGCAGATTGCATAGTCATATTACTCATGGTGATCCTCAGTGCGGTGTACGCCCGGTGTTAAAGCGCTTCTCCAGATGCTGGCTGTAGCGCGACATGCTAAAACAGAAAATCCAGTAGACCAGTGCGGCAAAAACGTAGCCTTCCGTCGACATACCTAACCACTCAGGATCGACCGTCGCCTGCTGCACGCTGCTAAAGAGATCGAACAGGCCGATGATGATCACCAGGCTCGTGTCTTTAAACAGCGCAATGATGGTGTTCACCAACCCTGGGATAACCATCTTCAGCGCTTGAGGAAGGATCACCAGTCCCTGGGTTTTCCAGTAGCCCAGCGCCAATGATTCAGCGGCTTCATACTGTCCCTTGGGCAGCGCCTGCAGCCCGCCTCGTACGACCTCAGCCACGTAAGCCGACTGGAATAGAATCACCCCTACCAGCGCCCGCACCAGCTTATCGATGCTGGTCCCTTCCGACATGAACAACGGCAACATCACCGAGGACATAAACAGCACGGTGATCAGCGGCACGCCACGCCAGAACTCAATAAAAATCACAGACAGTATGCGCACCACCGGCATGGTTGAGCGTCGGCCTAGCGCGAGTAAGATCCCCAGCGGCAACGCGCCGGCAATCCCGACGGAGGCGATAATCAGTGTCAGCGTCAGGCCGCCCCACTGGCGTGTTTCGACACGCTCAAGTCCGAAAAAGCCACCGTACATCAGCCCCCATACAACCAGCGGATAGATCACCGCCCAGCAGGCAATGTAGCGTCCGCGTTTGGGCAGCCCATTCCAGAACATTGGTACAATCGAGAGCAGGCCAATCACCAACGCGGTGTTGATGCGCCAGCGCTGGTCATGGGGGTAGAGGCCATACATAAACTGGCCGAATCGTTCATGAATAAAGACCCAGCAGGCGCCCTCCTTGGTGCAGTCCGCACGGGTAGTACCAATCCAGTTCGCCTGAAACAGCGCCCAGTTCAATAGGGGAGGAATAAGCTCCCACATTAACCACAGAGCGACCAGCGTCAGCAGGCTATTCGACCAGCTGGAGAACAGATTTTTTCGCGCCCACTGGAGATAGCGTCCACTACCGGCACGAGCCGGGCGCGCGGGGTGAGACAGAAGTGCTTTTGTCATCATGGATCCTTAGCGCTCGACCAGGGCGATACGACGGTTATAGATGTTCATTAGCAGGGAGATCGTCAGGCTAATAATCAGATAGACCGACATCGTGATAGCAATCGTCTCGATAGCCTGCCCGGTTTGGTTCAGCACCGTGCCGGCAAACAACGACACCATATCGGGATAACCGATTGCGGCCGCCAAGGAGGAGTTCTTCACAATGTTGAGATACTGGCTCGTCAGGGGTGGAATAATCACCCGCATCGCCTGCGGGATAATGACCTGGCGCAGCGTCACCGGATTAGGCAAACCCAGCGAGCGTGCGGCCTCATGCTGCCCAAAGGGCACCGACTGGATACCCGAGCGGATGATTTCAGCAATAAATGCGGAGGTATAAACCGACAGGGCCAGGGTCAACGCCGCCAGCTCCGGGATCAGCGCCATGCCGCCACGGAAGTTAAAGCCGCGCAGCTCGGGAACATCCCAGTGTAGCGCCGCACCGAATAGCCAATGAGAGAGCAGCGGCAGCAGAATAATCAACCCGAGCGCGGTGGGCCATGTCCGCCGCAGCTGGCCTGTCTTCATCTGATGCGCCTTGTTAAAGCGGTACACGCCCACGGTAATGGCGATAGCAATCAGCATCGCTACAATGAAACCGACCATACCTTCGCCAAACGCGGGGGCCGGGATATAGAGTCCACGGTTGCTGAGAAACGCCAAATCGAAAGCGCTTACCGCCTGACGCGGCCCCGGCAGGTTGCGCAGCACGGCAAAATACCAGAAGAAGATCTGCAGCAGCGGCGGGATATTACGGAAGGTTTCGATATAGATCGTCGACAGCTTGCGCAGCAGCCAGTTTTCAGACAGGCGTGCCAGGCCGAGGAAGAACCCCAGAAACGAGGCAAAAACAATACAGAGAGCAGAGACCAGCAGCGTATTGAGCAGGCCGACCAGGAACACGCGACCATAGGTATCACCCTGCTCGTAATCGATCAGATGCTGAACGATACCGAATCCGGCCCCGCGATCGAGAAAGGCAAAGCCGGAGGTGATACCCCGGTTGCTCAGGTTAGTCACGGTGTTGTGTATCAAATAGATCGCGACGCTGACAACGGCCACGATAGCGATGATCTGAAACAGCCAGGCTCGAACCGCGGGGTTAGAAAGGGAGAACGATCCTTTAACGGTTGGGCGGCGTTGGGACATAGGAAAACCTCGGTAACCTTAACTCTGGGCTGGGCACTGCCTGCGCAGTGCCCGTTACAGCACTCTACCTTAGCGTACCGGTAACTTAGCGCACCGGCGGTGCGTACTGGATCCCGCCGTTATTCCAGAGGTTGTTCTGGCCGCGTTTGATCTTCAGCGGACTTTCCGATCCCACGTTACGCTCGAAGATTTCAGCGTAGTTACCGACTTTCTTGATAATGTTGTAGGCCCATTTGTTATCAAGCTTCAGATCCTTGCCGTAGTCGCCCTCTTTGCCTAACAGATGCGCCATATCTGGGGTAGCTGGGTTAGCCGCTTTCTCATCAACGTTTTTAGAGGTAATGCCCATCTCCTCTGCGTTCAGCATCGCGAACAGGGTCCAGCGAACGATGGAGAACCACTCTTCGTCACCGCGACGAACCACCGGGCCCAACGGCTCTTTGGAGATCACTTCCGGCAGAACGATCCACTCGCCCGGCGTGCTCAGCTTGATGCGCAGGGCATAGAGCTGGGACTGGTCAGAAGCCAGGGTATCGCAGCGGCCGGACTCCAGCGCCTTCGCAGACTCATCGGAGCGGTCAAAGGTGACCGGGGTATACTTCATGTTGTTGGATTTGAAATAGTCCGCCACGTTCAGCTCGGTATCAGTACCGGCCTGGATGCAGACGGTCGCGCCATCCAGCTCTTTGGCACTCTTCAAGCCCGCTTTATTGTGGGTCAGGAAGCCGATGCCGTCATAGTAGGTCACGCCGGTGAACGCCATGCCCATGCCCGCATCGCGAGAAGAGGTCCAGGTCGTATTACGCGAGAGCACGTCGACTTCCCCAGATTGCAGGGCGGTGAAGCGCTCTTTCGCCGTCAGCGGGGTGTACTTCACTTTGGTGTCATCGCCAAAGACGGCAGCGGCGACGCCACGGCAGACGTCCACATCAATCCCGGTAAACTTGCCGTTGGCATCTGCATAGGAGAAACCTGGCAGCCCATCGCTGATACCGCACTGTACAAAGCCCTTACTCTTTACGGCATCCAGCGTTGCGCCAGCATGTGCCTGGTTTACAACAGCAAACAGCGCACCGGCGGCAGCCAGGCTGGCGATCGTCATCTTTTTCATAATGCATCCTGTGTGGCGAAATTATTGTTATAAAGAGGCGCTCGGGAGACGCCTGAAACCTGTCTGTGGCGTTGGCCATACTCTTTAAAGCAAAGGTAGTGCCAGGTTTGCGGAAGGCGGAAAAGGGGAGTTCTCCCCGCAATATGCAGAGTGTAGACAGGAAAAAAAGTATCTAGCGCTCCGTAATGGTGCGAAATTCAAACCTACGCCACAAAACAGAGCAAAATAGTTTCGCTACGGAAGGATTAAAAACAGCAGGATGGAAAAAGCGCGAAAAAACGGTGGGGTGTTTGAACCAGAAAGCGCCGCAATTTTAACAGGGCAGCAGGATTGCACCGGGGCGGAGCAAAAAAGAAGGCGTGGGGGAAGCCACGCCTTGAGTCAGATTATTTAGTTAAGGCCACAATACCCAGCGTCAGGCCAGCAATCGCGGCAGCACCGCCAGCCACAGCCCCTGCGGTTTCCCAGTTATCCTGAGTCGTTCCTTTCATACAGGTATTGGTATGCACCAGTCGGCCCTGATCGTCATAGGTTGGTACACACGGAGAGTCATGGGCACAGCCTGCCAGAACGGTAGATAACAGTGCAACGGCAATTAATTTTTTCATGGTCACATTCACCTCATTTATGTGAATGGCGGTATTGTACCACTGGCCGCGGCGGGAACTTATGCCTCTATTCTTACAAAGCGTGTCTAATGTAAAAAAGATGGAGAGAAACGGCTCCGGAGAACGGATTAAGGAGAAAAGATGGAGCTAGAGCGCTCTGAGGTTATGCGCTTCGCTTAACTTTTCTCTCGTCAGGCGTGGTGCGCAGCATAACCAGCAGCCCGTCAACCAGCTGTGGAGCCAGCGCGGCAAGGTCGAAACATTGGCCCAACATCAGCCAGTTTTTAACAATTCCGCTCAGGTATCCCTGGATGATAATCAGCGCTGTTTCCACGCTGCCGCTTAAAAACTGTGGATCCTGCTGCTGGCATTCCTCTAACATCTCGGCAACGTTTACAGGATTAAAAAACAGTCGTTCACGTATCTCTGCTTCCGAGGTCATATTTTGTGTAAATTCGCATTTATGGTAAAGAATTTCTACGAGCGCTTGTTCGAAGGGGCTTTTTGCAATTAAACGCAGGGCTTCTGTTACGCTATGGCGGAATAATCCTTGCGGATCGTTGCTAAAATGTAACCGCGCTTTACGATCTATCCGCTCTCTTAATGGCCGTTGTTCCTGCCAGATAGCGTTAAATAATTCTGTTTTATTTGTAAAATGCCAGTAAATAGCACCGCGCGTCATATTTGCTGCGCAGGCGATATCATCCAACGTCGTATTGGAAAAGCCCTGCTGCGCGAATGTTAAAATAGCGGTATCGATTAATAGCTGCCGTGTTTTGGCTGCCTCTTCTTTCGTCTTTTTTGCCATACTTGTCACCGTCAGGCCAAAAGCGTGATTTACATTTGTTGAATAAAATACACCCGGAAACGTACTATCTATCCTTGCATTTTTTTGTTGTTCATTCAACATAGCGCCACTATTTTCGCTATGCGTTAATAAATATTCATTCTATGAATGTTATTAAACAAAGTATTTATTTGGGTAATGAATGCTGACGCCATCCGGTAATAAATCCGGTGATGAAAGAGAAAAGGTAATACGTTTATATGGCAAAGTTCTTTATCGACCGCCCAATTTTCGCCTGGGTACTGGCGATTATTTTAATGCTGGCTGGCGCGCTGGCCGTCATTAAGCTGCCTGTTGCGCAGTATCCCACGATTGCACCGCCCGCCATTGCCATTAACGCTACCTATCCCGGCGCGGATGCGCAGACCGTGCAGGACACGGTCACCCAGGTGATCGAACAGAACATGAACGGCCTCGATAACCTGATGTATATGTCCTCGACCAGCGACTCCTCGGGCGGCGTCACGGTCACCTTAACCTTTAATTCCGGGACCGATCCCGATATTGCCCAGGTTCAGGTGCAGAACAAGCTGCAACTCGCTATGCCGCTGTTGCCGCAGGAGGTACAGCAGCAGGGTATCAACGTCAAAAAATCGAGCAGCAACTTCCTGCTGGTCATGGGCTTTATTTCAGATGATGGCAGCATGTCGCAGGATGACATTGCCGACTACATCTCTTCCAATATCAAGGATCCGGTGAGCCGCACGGAAGGGGTTGGGGACATTCAGCTGTTTGGCGCGCAGTATGCGATGCGTATCTGGCTCGATCCCAGCAAGCTCAACCAGTATCAGCTGACTACCCTCGACGTAGTTAATGAAATCAAAGCGCAGAACAGCCAGATTGCTGCCGGGCAGCTGGGGGGGACACCTTCGCCAGCAACGCAGCAGCTTAACGCCTCAATTATCGCCCAGACCCGTCTGCGGACGCCGCAGGAGTTTGGCAACATTACTCTAAAAGTGCAGGCGGATGGTTCGCGCGTGCTGCTGCACGACGTTGCCCGCATTGAGCGCGGCGGTGAAAACTACAACGTCGTGGCCCGCTATAATGGAAAACCCTCGGCGGGGCTGGGTATTAAGCTGGCGACGGGGGCGAATGCGCTCTCCACCGCCGATGCGGTTAAACAGCAGATGGCGCATCTGCAAACCTATTTTCCCCACGGCCTGAAGCTGGTTTACAGCTACGACACGACGCCGTTTATCAACATCTCTATTCGGGAAGTGTTCAAAACGCTGTTTGAAGCAATCGTACTGGTCTTTCTGGTGATGTATCTCTTCTTGCAAAACCTACGTGCGACGCTGATCCCTACCATCGCCGTACCGGTGGTGCTGCTGGGCACCTTTGCCGTGCTGGCAGCGTTTGGCTACTCCATCAATACGCTCACCATGTTTGGCATGGTACTGGCCATCGGCCTGCTGGTGGATGACGCCATTGTCGTCGTGGAAAACGTCGAGCGCGTCATGACTGATGAAGGGTTGCCGCCAAAGGAGGCGACGCAGAAGTCGATGAGCCAGATCCAGGGCGCGCTGGTGGGGATTGCCATGGTGCTCTCTGCTGTGTTTATCCCCATGGCCTTTTTTGGCGGATCGACCGGGGTCATCTACAGGCAGTTCTCTATTACTATCGTCTCGGCGATGGCGCTCTCGGTACTGGTCGCCCTGATCCTGACGCCCGCCCTGTGTGCGACGCTGCTTAAACCGGTGCAGCATGATAAGACCCACCGGCTTTTTAGCCGCTTCAATCACCTGTTTGAGCAGAGTACCCGGCACTACACCGGCAGCGTGCAAAAACTGCTCCACTGTACGGGGCGGTATATCGTTGTTTATGTCGTGATCGTGATTGGGATGGCGGTGCTGTTCTTACGGCTGCCGACCTCATTTTTACCTGAAGAAGATCAGGGCGTATTTCTGACGATGGTCACGCTGCCCGCCGGGGCGACACAGGCGCGGACGGAAAAGATCATGCATGAGGTCACGGATTACTACCTGACCAAAGAGAAAAAGAACGTTGATTCCGTGTTTACCGTCACCGGCTTTGGCCTGAACGGTAAAGGGCAGAATAACGGCCTGGCCTTTGTACGCCTGATGCCGTGGGCGCAGCGTGAAGCCAAAGAGGATCGCGTGGGTGCTATCGTAGGCCGGGCCACGAAAGCCTTTAGCCGCATCAAGGATGGGATGGTTTTTGCCTTCAACCTGCCGGCCATTACCGAACTGGGCACCGCTACAGGGTTCGACTTTGAGCTGATCGATCAGGCGGGGCTGGGCCATACGGGGTTAACCGCCGCGCGTAACCAGTTGCTGATGCAGGCGGCACAGCATCCGGACATGCTGGTCAGGACGCGGCCCAACGGTCTGGAAGATATGCCCCAGTTCAAACTCAACGTCGATCAGGAGAAAGCTCAGGCGCTGGGCGTCTCATTAAGCGATATCAATAGCACCATCGCCACCGCGTTGGGCAGCACCTACGTGAACGACTTCATTGATAACGGGCGCGTAAAAAAGGTTTATGCCCAGGCTGATGCGCCTTATCGCATGATGCCGGATGACATTAATACCTGGTATGTTCGCAACCAAGCCGGCGGCATGGTGCCGTTCTCCAGCTTCTCCAGCGCCCGTTGGATCCAGGGTTCACCACGCCTGGAACGCTATAACGGCCTGCCTTCTATGGAGATCCTCGGCGAGGCCGCGCCGGGTAAAAGCAGCGGCGAAGCGATGAAGCTCATGGAGACGTTGGCGTCGCAGCTGCCTGCTGGTATCGGCTTTGACTGGACCGGCATGTCCTATCAGGAGCGGCTGTCAGGTAACCAGGCTCCGGCGCTGTACGCTATTTCGTTGGTGGTGGTTTTCCTTTGCCTCGCTGCCCTGTATGAGAGCTGGTCGATTCCTTTCTCGGTCATGCTGGTCGTGCCCTTGGGCGTCGTGGGCGCGCTGCTGGCGGCTAGCCTGCGCGGCCTGAGTAACGATGTCTATTTTCAGGTAGGCCTGCTCACCACCATTGGCTTATCGGCAAAGAACGCCATTCTTATCGTCGAGTTTGCCAAAGACCTCATGGATAAAGAGCACAAAAGCCTTATCGATGCCACGCTTGAAGCGGTCAGAATGCGTCTGCGTCCAATTCTGATGACCTCCCTGGCCTTTATTTTAGGCGTTATGCCACTCGTGCTCAGCACCGGTGCAGGCAGCGGCGCGCAAAATGCGGTCGGCACGGGCGTAATGGGGGGAATGATCGCGGCAACGCTGCTGGCAATATTCTTTGTACCGGTATTTTTTGTCGTCGTCTGTCGACGTTTAACAAAATCGAGCCACGCGAATGTACAACAGTAATAACTATTTCTCTTTCCGATGAACCATTAATTATTCATCGGGCTGATTAAATAATTTCATTCATTGATATGAATTATTTTTTATCGTGGATTTTGCGGTTAACGCCGTGCGTTGTGTTTTTGAGGAACTGCAATGAATAAATTTGGTGAATGTTTCCGCCTGTCGTCATTAGTTTTAATTTCGGCGGGTCTACTCAGTGGCTGTAATGATAACGGCGACGGTGCGAAAAAAGCCGCTGCGCCGGAGGTCAGTGTCTATCAGGTAAAAGCTGCACCGCTGGCGGTCACCACAGAACTCCCCGGCAGAACCGAAGCGTTTCGTATTGCCGAGGTGCGGCCCCAGGTAAGCGGTATTATTTTACGGCGTAATTTCGTGGAGGGGGCTGATATTACCGCCGGCCAGTCGCTTTACCAGATTGATCCTGCGACCTATCAGGCGGACTACGCCAGCGCGCAGGGCGAGTTAGCGAAGGCTCAGGCGGCGGCGAAAATTGCCCATCTTACCGTTAAGCGCTACCAGCCGCTCGTCGGCACGCAGTACATCAGCCAGCAAGAGTATGACACGGCCATTGCCGATGCTCAGCAGGCTGACGCCGCGGTCCAGGCCGCAAAGGCAGCCGTTGAGACAGCAAGAATTAACCTCGCCTATACCCAGGTTCGTTCGCCGATTAACGGCCGCATTGGCAAATCAGCCGTCACCGAAGGGGCGTTGGTGACCAACGGTCAGAGTTCCGCGCTGGCAACAGTGCAGCAGCTGGATCCCGTATATGTCGACGTTACCCAGTCGAGCAATGACTTTATGCGCCTGAAGCAGGCCGTTGAGCAGGGCAATCTGCAAAAAAACAGCGATAAAACGGACGTCGAGCTGTTGACCGAAAACGGCCAGCGCTACCCGCTGAAAGGCACGCTGGAGTTCTCAGACGTGACCGTTGATGAGAGCACGGGCTCAATCACCATTCGGGCTGTGTTCCCTAACCCAAATCACACCCTGCTACCGGGTATGTTTGTCCGGGCGCGTATCGACGAGGGCGTGCAGCCCACAGCCATTCTTGTGCCGCAGCAGGGGGTAACCCGTAACGCCCGTGGTGATGCCACCGTGCTACTGGTCAACGCTAAAAATCAGGTTGAATCACGCAACGTCGTCGCGTCACAGGCCATTGGCGATAAGTGGCTCATTACGGACGGTCTGAAAGAGGGCGAAAACGTCATCGTCAGTGGATTGCAGCGGGTTCGTCCTGGGGCCACGGTGACTATCGCCCCGAGCGCAGCAGACCAAACCGCCGCCGCGCATTAATCGTATAATCCCAATGAGAGCAAAAGATGGCTAAGTTTTTTATCGATCGTCCAATTTTTGCCTGGGTGCTGGCAATTATTTTGATGATTGCCGGGGCGCTGGCAATCTTACAGCTGCCCGTCGCGCAATACCCGACCATTGCGCCGCCGGCGATCGCCATTAGCGCTACCTACCCGGGAGCCGATGCCCAGACGGTGCAGGATACCGTCACGCAGGTTATTGAGCAGAACATGAACGGCATCGATAACCTGATGTACATGTCCTCGACCAGCGACTCGGCGGGAGGCGTCACGGTGACGCTCACCTTCAAATC
Source organism: Pseudescherichia vulneris (assembly GCF_902164725.1). NCBI lineage: Bacteria > Pseudomonadati > Pseudomonadota > Gammaproteobacteria > Enterobacterales > Enterobacteriaceae > Pseudescherichia > Pseudescherichia vulneris. The sequence goes on from NZ_LR607338.1 coordinate 2,677,833, forward strand.
CGGAACGGATCCAGACATCGCTCAGGTCCAGGTGCAGAACAAGCTGCAGCTGGCGATGCCGCTGCTGCCGCAGGAGGTTCAGCAGCAGGGGATCAGCGTCGAGAAGTCCAGCAGTAGCTTTTTAATGGTGGTGGGCTTCACCTCTGAGAACAAGAGTCTGGATCAGGACGATATTTCCGATTACGTCGCGTCTAATATTAAAGATCCTATTAGCCGTACCAACGGCGTCGGCGACGTGCAGTTGTTCGGTGCCCAGTACGCGATGCGTATCTGGTTGAACGCCGATCTCCTCAATAAATACAACCTGACGACGGTCGATGTTGTTAACCAGATCAAGGTGCAAAACGATCAGATTGCCGCTGGTCAGCTCGGTGGTACGCCATCGATCCC
>NZ_LR607338.1:2678868-2683037 GCF_902164725.1 Pseudescherichia vulneris
TGGTAGGGATTGCTATGGTGCTCTCGGCAGTCTTTATCCCGATGGCCTTTTTTGGCGGCTCCACCGGTGCGATCTATCGTCAGTTCTCCATTACCATCGTCTCGGCAATGGCGCTTTCGGTGCTGGTTGCGCTGATCCTTACGCCAGCCCTCTGTGCCACGCTGTTAAAACCCTTCGATCCTCATCCGCATGGGGAGAAAAAGGGCTTTTTTGGCTGGTTTAACCGCCTGTTTGATCGTAGTACGCATCACTACACGGAAAGCGTTGCTCGTATCATTAACGGTACCGGACGGTATCTGCTGATCTACGTGCTGATCGTCGCCGGAATGGCGGTGCTGTTTTTGCGTCTACCCACCTCGTTTTTACCTGATGAGGATCAGGGCGTCTTTATGACTATGGTGCAGTTGCCTGCCGGGGCAACCCAGTCGCGCACGCAGAAGGTATTGGATAAGGTCACTAACTACTACCTTAACAATGAGAAGTCGAACGTTGACTCCGTCTTGACCGTCAATGGCTACAGCTTTAGCGGCCAAGGGCAGAACTCCGGGATGGCCTTTATCAGCCTTAAGCCGTGGGAGCAACGCCCGGGTAAAGAGAACAGCGTTGGCGGCATCGTAGAGCGTGCCACGCGAGCCTTCAGTCAAATCCGCGACGGTTTGGTCTTTCCATTTAACCTGCCAGCGATTATCGAGCTAGGTACAGCGACAGGCTTTGACTTTGAGCTGATCGATCAGGCCAACCTCGGACATGAGGCTCTGACCAGCGCGCGCAATGTGCTGCTCGCTGAGGTACAGAAGCACCCGGACCAGGTGGTACGCGTGCGGCCAAACGGACTTGAAGATACCCCGCAGTTTAAGCTGGAGGTGGATATCGAAAAGGCGCAGGCGCTGGGGATCGACCTCTCAGATATTAACCAGACCATCTCCACCGCGTTAGGCGGAACCTACGTGAATGACTTTATCGATCACGGGCGGGTGAAAAAGGTCTATGTGCAGGCGGACGCTCAATATCGCATGCTGCCAACGGATGTGAATAATCTCTACGTCCGCAGCAGCAACGGTGAGATGACGCCGTTCTCGGCCTTTACCACCTCACACTGGGTCTATGGTTCACCGCGTCTGGAACGCTATAACGGCCTGCCTTCTATGGAGATTTTAGGCGAGGCTGCGCCGGGCAAGAGTACTGGCGATGCGATGCAGTTAATGGAGAAGCTGGCCTCCGGGCTGCCTTCCGGTATCGGCTATGACTGGACCGGTATGTCCTACCAGGAACGTCTCTCCGGTAACCAGGCACCGGCACTATACGCCATTTCGCTGATCGTGGTCTTCCTGTGCCTGGCAGCGCTGTATGAGAGCTGGTCGATTCCGTTCTCGGTTATGCTGGTGGTGCCGCTGGGCGTTATCGGCGCGCTGCTGGCGGCCTTAATGCGGGGCATGAACAACGACGTCTATTTCCAGGTTGGCCTGCTTACTACCATCGGCCTTTCGGCTAAGAACGCCATTTTGATCGTCGAGTTTGCCAAGGATCTGATGGATAAAGAGGGCAAAGGGTTGGTAGAGGCGACGCTTGAGGCGGTGCGCATGCGTCTGCGTCCAATCCTTATGACCTCCCTGGCCTTTATCCTCGGCGTCATGCCGCTGGTGATCAGCTCTGGCGCAGGCAGCGGCGCGCAAAACGCGGTGGGGACCGGGGTGCTGGGCGGCATGCTCTCCGCGACGTTGCTGGCGATCTTCTTCGTACCGGTGTTCTTTGTCGTGGTACGGCAGTTCTTCACTAAGAAAGCCAGATAAACAGGCAACTTGTCGTTGTAGGGCGGATAAGCGTAGCGCCACCCGGCGTTACGCTTACTTATTCTCGCTCCCCAGCAGCGTTGCCTCCTGGGCCGAGATAGGTTTACCCAGCAGATAGCCCTGTAGCGTATTGCAGCCCAGCTCGGTCAGAAACGCCTGCTGGGCCTGCGTCTCCACGCCCTCCGCCACCACTTTCAGGTTCAGCGTCTTGGCCAACGCCACGATAGCTGAAACGATAGTGGCATCGTCGCCGTCACGGCTCAGCTCCTTAACAAACGCCCGGTCAATCTTCAGCTCGCAGGCTGGGAGGCGTTTCAGATAGAGCAGGCTGGAGTAGCCGGTACCAAAATCATCAATCGAAGCCTTAACCCCGGCGTCGGTGAGCCGGGTCAAGACGCGCACGCTCTCATCCGGGTTGGTCATGGCAGTGGTTTCGGTGACTTCAAGGATCAGGCTCTCGGGCGGAACCTGATGTCGCGCCAGACACGCCATCACGTGATCGACCAGTCCCGTCTGCTCAAACTGCAGGGTCGAGAGGTTAACGGCCACCGTCCAGTGCGTATGCCCCTGCTGACGCCACTCGCTCAGCTGGCGGCAGGCCTCGTCAATCACCCAGTTGCCGATGGGAATAATCAGGCCCGTTTTTTCTGCCAGCGGCAGAAAGCGGTCCGGCGTCAGCAGGCCATGAATGCCGTGGTGCCAGCGCAGCAGGGCTTCAAAGCCGACAATTGGCCCGGCGGGTGCCTGAAACTTGGGCTGGTAAAAAAGGCGTAGCTCATTGCGCTCTAGTGCTAACCACAGGTCGCTCATCAGCAGGAGCTGGGTCTGTGCCAGCGTATTCATTGAAGGCTGGAAGAAGTGGTAGCCGTTACGCCCCATATGCTTGGTGTGGTACATCGCTGCATCGGCATTAAACATCAGCTCGCGTTCGTTCTTGCCGTCGTGAGGATAGAGGGCAATGCCAACACTCAGCGTCACCACCAGATCGTAGCGGTCGAGGGTAAAGGGCTGGTCGATGGTGCGTACCAGCGCATCCGCCAGCGTAGCTGCCTCATCTGGCGCGTTCACCTCCGCCAGCAGGACAAACTCATCACCGCCGATACGTGCCAACGTATACTGGCCCTTCAGCGGCTGGAGCAGGCGCTCGGTCACGGCGATCAGCAGCCGATCGCCCACGTCATGGCCGTAGGCGTCATTGACGGTTTTAAATCCATCGAGATCCATAAACATCAAGGCAAAAAAGGAGCCTTCACGACGGGCTTTATTAATCGCCTGGTCGAGCCGATCTTCCAGCAGTACGCGGTTAGGTAGGCGGGTGAGGGGATCGTGCAGCGCCAGCTGGGCCAGCTCGCGGTTGGCTTCCGCCAGCGACGACGCCAGCAGCGAGGTGCGCGCCTGCAGACGGGCATCCAGCATAGAGACCAGCAGGGTAATACCCAGAATCGAGAGCGCCACCACGCTGACCAGCAGCGCCAGCCAGTTACCGTCTACGCCGTGATGCATGATCGAGTGCTGCATCGGAAACTGCGCGGCCATCATGCCGGTATAGTGCATACCCGCGATAGCAATGCCCATCAGAATAGCCGCTCCCGCGCGCATTTGTGCCACCAACGCAGCCTCGTGGCGCAGGCGGAAGGTGAGCCACAGCGCAGCCAGCGACGCACCCAGGGCAATCAGCAGCGAGAGCGCCACCCAACGCATATCCCACACGATAGGCGGTGATACCTCTAACGCCGCCATACCGGTGTAGTGCATACCGGCAATGCCGCCGCCCATCACCAGCGAACCGGGCAGCAGGCGGCGCAGGCGAAGCTGAGGTGTGCTGACCAGCCATAGGGCAAACAGGGACGAGCCGACGGCAATCAGCATCGACAGGCCAGTGAGCAGCCGATCGTAGCTCATGCTCATGGTCAGCTCCATCGCCAGCATCCCGATAAAATGCATGGCCCAGATGCCGATACCCAGCGCAAGACCGCCGCCCACCAGCCAGAGCCAGCCGGCCTTGCCAGGATTGGTCGAAACCCGGCCTGCCATATTCAGGGCGGTATAGGCTGCCATGATGGCAACGAAAAAAGAAATTACGACGAGGATCTGGTCGTATTGGCTAACCTGCATGATGCCACCAACTCATTAACAATAACGGTTATTGATCGCTATAAATTCATGCCCATGGGCATAAAGGGCAGTGACATTAGCACCCAATTCAGAGCGGTGGAAGGGATTTAAACCCCTGTTTTTAAGGAGGAATAGAAGCTAATTCGTACAGATAAAAAAACGGGTAGGGCAGCAACAAAAAAGGCGCATCCCCATGCCGAGTAGCGCCTTTTTAAACAAACACTTAGCTGATTAGTATCAGTTCATGCCGTATTTTCAGAACCT
>NZ_LR607338.1:2683713-2721568 GCF_902164725.1 Pseudescherichia vulneris
CGGTGTAGTCCGTGGTGTAGTCAATATGATAAAAAAGGCGCTTCCCCATGCCGGTTAGCGCCTTTTTAAACAAACACTTAACTGATTAGTATCAGTTCATGCCGTATTTTTTCAGTTTCTTACGCAGGGTACCACGGTTGATGCCCATCATCAGAGCAGCACGGGTCTGGTTACCGCGGGTGTATTGCATCACCATGTCCAACAGGGGCTGTTCAACTTCAGCCAGTACCAGCTCATACAGGTCATTCACATCCTGACCGTTCAGTTGAGCAAAATAGTTCTTCAGTGCCTGTTTCACGGAATCACGCAGGGGTTTTTGAGTTACCTGGTCCTGAGAGTTAACGGTAGAAACGGTCAGTACGTCAGAATTTACGCGTTGTTCGAACATAGTTCTGTCAGCTCTTTATTTCTAATACGCAAAATTTTCGAAGTATGCCTCCAACGCCTCCAGCTGTACGCTGGCATCCTCAATGGCGTTGAATGTGCGCCGAAACTGGTCATCTGGAGCGTGCTCCTGGAGATACCAGGAGACGTGTTTACGCGCAATTCGGTACCCTTTTGCCTGACCGTAAAAGTCGTGCAGTTCCCGAACGTGTGCGCAAAGTAAGCGCTTAACCTCTGCCAGAGGCAGAGGGGGCAGCAGCTCCCCAGAGTCCAGATAGTGCTGGATTTCCCGAAAGATCCAGGGTCTTCCCTGAGCCGCACGACCTATCATCAGAGCATCAGCCCCTGTATAGTCGAGCACGGCTCTGGCTTTAAGCGGGTCAGTAATGTCACCATTCGCGATAACGGGAATGGAAACCTTCTGCTTAACTGCCCGAATGCTGTCGTATTCCGCGTCTCCGTTGAACAAACAGGCGCGAGTGCGTCCATGAATGGTCAGAGCCTGGATACCACAGTCTTCAGCCAGTTGGGCAATTTCTACACAGTTACGGTGCTCCGGCGACCAGCCGGTGCGAATCTTCAGCGTAACGGGGACCTCCACCGCTGCCACCACCGCCGTCAGGATAGACTTCACCAGATCGGGGTGCTGTAACAGGGCTGAACCTGCCAGCTTGCGATTCACCTTTTTAGCCGGGCAACCCATATTAATATCAATAATTTGGGCACCGCTTTCCACGTTGATACGCGCGGCTTCCGCCATCTCTTCAGGGACGCTACCGGCAATTTGCACCGTGCGGATCCCAGGCTCATCAACGTGCACCATTCGTAAACGGGACTTGTCACTCGCCCATACTTCTGGGTTAGAGGACATCATCTCGGATACGGTTAAACCCGCTCCCATCTCGTAGCACAGCGTCCTGAATGGCCTGTCGGTGATGCCTGCCATCGGTGCTGCGATCAGGCGATTTCTGAGCTGGTGGTGTCCGATTCGCATGAGTTAAGAAATGACCATACTGTGACTGCAAGGCGGCGTATATTACGCATTTTTTTCATCAGATGAAAGGCCAAACTTTGAACAATACCCGGTTGTAGATCAATGAATCGTAAGCAATGATGAGCGCAAGAAATAAATATCATTAGGAATCATCATTTTAACGTAAATCGCATTTTTTTTGACCGCTGATATTTTCCTGAAAGTTATCCGTTTTTATTGCATCTGCGATGGCGCTAACGGGATAATACGCTGTTTTTATAAGCAAAAAAGCGCTTTCTAATGAGATCGTGCTCTCATTTCTGGTTATCGTTTTGGCGAATTTACAAACAGAAACGTGGCCCGCAGGCCACGTTAGGGAGATTACCGTTTTTGACCGGTAATGCGGCACCACTCTTCTTTTTCAACCACTGGGTCGAGCGTGAAGCGATCGGCGTAGGCTTCGCACACGCTCTCGGCCTGGCTGGCCAGAATACCGGAAAGCCCTAACAGGCCACCGCTCACCGGCAGAACGCTAATCAGCGGGGCCAGCTCGCGCAGCGGACCGGCGAGAATGTTGGCAACCACCACGTCGGCCTGCATCTCGGCAGGCTGGTCCTGGGGCAGATACAGCTCCAGGCGATCGGAGACACCGTTGCGTTCAGCGTTGTCACGGCTGGCCTGAATGGCCTGCGGATCGATATCAATACCAATCGCCTTTGCCGCGCCCAACTTCAGGGCGGCGATGGCCAGAATGCCGGAGCCGCAGCCAAAGTCGATCACCGTCTTGCCCGCCAGATCGAGGCCGTCCAGCCACTGCAGGCACAGCGAGGTGGTCGGATGCGTGCCGGTACCAAACGCCAGGCCTGGGTCGAGCATCACGTTAACCGCGTTGGCATCCGGCACCTCTCGCCAGCTCGGACAGATCCACAGGCGTTCGCCAAAGCGCATCGGGTGGAAGTTCTCCATCCACTCGCGCTCCCAGTCCTTGTCTTCCAGCTGCTCAATCTTGTGCGCAAAACCACTCCCCAGCAGCGGATGCCCCTCAAGGATAGCGACCACCTCTTTCATATCGGTTTCGGCGTCAAACAGGCCAATCACGTCCGTATCGCCCCACAGGCGGGTCTCTCCCGGCAGCGGCTCAAACACCGGCGTATCGTGCGTGTCCTGAAAAGTAATGGAGACCGCACCGGCTTCCAGCAGGGCATCGCTCAGCTCTTCCGCATTGGCACCGGTCGTATTCAGTTTTAGTTGGATCCACGGCATGGCAAAACTCTTTATTTATCAATTGAAATAGCGTTGGCTTCCGGAGCAGAGTGACCGAAGCGGTTCCCCACGACAAACGCCAGCAAACTTAACAGCAGCGACGGTACAATCGGGTGGAACCCGAGGTACTGAATCTTAAAGGTCGCTAACAGGGCGTACAGCACGCCGCCAACAATCATTGCGCTCAGCGCGCCAGCAGCGTTGGCCCGCTCCCAGTACAGCCCCAGCACCAGCGGCCAGAGGAACACCGCTTCCAGCCCGCCAAAGGCCAGCAGGTTTAGCCAGATGATCATCTCCGGTGGACGCCAGGCCGCCAGCAGCAGCAGCGCCCCAAGAATCAACGTGATCGCCGACGACATCCGCTTCAGGCGGCGCTCGTTATGGATCTGATCCGGTCGCAGGTTCAGGTAGAGATCTTTGATGATCGTAGCGGAACTTTGCAGCAGCTGCGCGTTGATCGTCGACATGATCGCCGCCATCGGCGCAGCAAGGAAGATCCCAGCGGCAAAGGGTGGCAGCACTTTAACCATCAGGGTCGGGATCACCAGATCCGGTACCGTCAGGTCAGGGATCACCGCCCGACCCAGCGCGCCCGCGAGGTGCATCCCAAACATAAGGATCGCGACCACCACGGTGCCGATAATAATTCCCCGGTGCACCGCCTTGCTGTCCTTATAGGAGATGCAGCGCACGGCGGTATGCGGCAGGCCGATCACACCGAAACAGACCAGCACCCAGAACGAGGTCATAAAGGTCGGGGAGAGGATATCGTCAGCGCCCTGGGGCGTCACCAGCTGCGGATCGATATGCCGCAGGGTCTCTACCGCGTTGCCGAGGCCGCCTGCCGCATGCACCACGCCAATCAGCAGTACGATAGTGCCGACGAGCATCACCATGCCCTGCATAGCATCATTGAGCACGCTGGCGCGAAAGCCGCCGTAGGCGGTGTAGAGCGCGATGCTGATACCAAAGATCAGCAGGCCGGTCTCGTAGGGGATGCCCGCCGCCGACTCAAGCAGCCGTGCGCCACCGATGAACTGCACCGCCATCGCACCGATAAATGCCACCAGCAGGCTAATACTTGCCAGCCACACCAGCAGACGGCTCCGGTAGCGGCCAAACAGCATGTCGTTAAGAGTTACTGCGTTGTAACGCCGCGCCAGGATGGCAAATTTCTTGCCCAGAATACCCAGCGACAGCCAGACCGCAGGAAGCTGGATCATCGCCAGCAGCACCCAGCCGAGGCCATATTTATACGCTGCGCCTGGGCCGCCAATAAACGAGCTGGCGCTGATATAGGTGGCGGTCAACGTCATCGCCAGCACCACGCCGCCCATCGAGCGGCCGCCGAGAAAGTATTCGTTTAGAAACGTTCCCGTTTTGCGCTGGCGCATGGCATAAACCGACAGGCCAAACACCACCAACAGGTAGGCAACCAGAGGCAGGATCACTTCAAGCTGCATCATCATCCTCCAGCGGGATGTCGCGATAGATAAACGTCACCATGGCCCAACACAACAGAATAAACAGCAGTGGGATCAGCAGGCAGGCCATCTCAAACCAGTGCGGCAGACCGGTAAAGCCAATCTCCGAACTAGGTAAGTAAGCACCCGCTAACCATGCAGCCAGATAGAAAAGGGTAAGCCACAGTGCCCAGCGGGCCTCTCTGTGTGCTTGAACGAAACGTTGATCCATTATCGTTCCTCATAAACCAGCAAAGCGGGGATTGTACCCCAGGGAACTTTGCGATCCCCAGAAATAAAAAAAGGGCCGGAAGATCCGGCCCTTGATGCGGCAAACGCGCTTATTTTTCCTGAAGACCGAGCTTCTTCTCCAGATAGTGGATGTTGGTTCCACCGTGCTGGAAGTTCTCGTCATTCATGATGCGGGTCTGCAGATCAACGTTGGTTTTGATACCGTCGATGATCAGCTCCTGCAGGGCGTTCTTCATGCGAGCAATCGCCACGTCACGGTTCTCACCAAAGCAGATCAGCTTACCAATCATGGAGTCATAGTACGGCGGTACGGTATAACCGGCATAGATATGGGACTCCCAGCGCACACCAAAGCCGCCCGGCGCATGGAAACGGGTAATTTTACCCGGGCTTGGCAGGAAGGTGTTCGGGTCTTCGGCGTTGATACGGCACTCGACCGCATGGCCTTTCACCACCACGTCTTCCTGTTTGATGGAGAGCGGCTGACCGGCAGCAATACGCAGCTGCTCTTTGATCAGATCCACGCCGGTGATCATCTCGGTAACCGGATGCTCAACCTGGATACGGGTGTTCATCTCAATGAAGTAGAACTCGCCGTTTTCGAACAGGAACTCGAAGGTACCCGCCCCACGGTAGCCGATATCCACGCACGCTTTCGCGCAACGGTCGCCGATGAAGGTGCGCAGCTCTGGGGTAATCCCCGGTGCCGGTGCCTCTTCGACCACTTTCTGGTGACGGCGCTGCATAGAGCAGTCACGCTCGGCCAGATAGATAGCGTTACCCTGACCGTCTGCCAGCACCTGAATTTCAATGTGGCGTGGGTTTTCCAGGTACTTCTCCATGTAGACCATATCGTTGCTGAAAGCCGCTTTGGCTTCCGCTTTGGTCATGGAGATAGACTGTGCCAGCTCGGCATCGCCGCGCACAACGCGCATGCCGCGACCGCCGCCGCCGCCGGAGGCTTTGATGATCACCGGGTAGCCGATGCGTTTGGCATGGGCGCGGTTAGCATCCATATCGTCGCCCAGCGGACCGTCAGAGCCCGGTACCGTCGGTACGCCCGCTTTCTTCATCGCGGTGATCGCAGACACTTTGTCACCCATCAGGCGAATGGTGTCGGCTTTCGGGCCGATGAAGACAAAGCCGGAGCGCTCAACCTGCTCGGCAAAGTTGGCGTTCTCAGAGAGGAAGCCGTAACCCGGATGGATTGCCATCGCGCCGGTGATTTCAGCGGCGCTGATGATAGCCGGGATGTTCAGATAGCTTTTTACGGACGGAGCCGGGCCAATACAGACCGTCTCATCCGCCAGAAGTACGTGTTTCAAATCGCGATCCGCAGTGGAGTGCACAGCGACGGTCTTGATGCCCAGTTCTTTACAGGCACGCAGAATACGCAGAGCAATCTCGCCACGGTTGGCGATGACAATTTTTTCCAGCATGTGCGCCTCGTTACTCGATAACGACCAGTGGCTCGTCAAATTCAACCGGTTGACCACTTTCCACCAGAATGGCTTTCACCACGCCGGACTTGTCGGCTTCGATCTGGTTCATCATTTTCATCGCTTCAACGATGCACAGGGTGTCGCCCGCGTTCACTTTCTGGCCAATTTCGATAAAGGCTTTCGCGTCCGGGCTAGGGGTGCGGTAGAAAGTCCCGACCATTGGGGAACGTACGATGTGGCCACTGATTTGCGCTGCAGCAGGTGCTTCGGCTACCGGAGCGGGTGCCGGTGCAACGGCGTTAGAGAGCGCAGGCTGCTGCATCATCGGTGCGGCATAGGCCTGCTGCATCACTGGATAGCCTGCGTTCGGTGCAGACCGACTGATGCGAACAGACTCTTCGCCTTCAGAAATTTCCAGTTCGGAGATGCCTGATTCTTCAACCAGCTCGATCAGTTTTTTAATCTTACGAATATCCATGAGTGGGTTCCGTACTCTTGTTTAGTGTGTTTGTGACAGGCGTTTAACCGCCGTCTGTAATGCGTATGAATAGCCGTCAGCGCCGAATCCACAGATGACGCCAGCAGCGATATCGGAGAGATAAGAGTGATGGCGGAACGGTTCGCGTGCGTGAACGTTGCTCAGGTGGATCTCGATAAACGGGATATCCACGGCGAGCAGCGCATCTCGCAACGCTACGCTAGTGTGCGTAAACGCGGCCGGATTAATCAGGATATAGTCAATATTGTCTTTAGCCTGATGAATGCGGTCGAGCAGTACGTACTCTGCGTTCGACTGTAAATGCTCTAACCCAACGCTCAGCGCCTCCGCTTCCGCGGTTAAACGGTTAACAATTTCTGTTAACGTCAGCGTGCCGTACTTGTCCGGTTCACGCGTACCCAGCATGTTTAGGTTGGGACCGTTTAAGAGCAAAATATGCAACTTGTTCGCCATTGTGCTGCTATCTCCTGCAAATCTCCGGTAAAAAACAAAATATACCTTCGTTGCATGGTTGTCACGTTTTCAGCGCACTAAATGCCCTGTCGTGAAAACCAAAGTCGCACATTATAACGATTTCGTAGCATTTGGCAGCTAAATACTGGTCTTATCAGGGAAGATTATCTTACGCCCGCCGAAAAACGGGCGTAATGGCTATCAGAATTGTGGCAAACCGCACACATTACCGTACGATCGCGACGCTATCGCCACCACTGGCGAAACTTCTTATAGCGCCAGGCAAGCAGGATGCAGGCGAGGGCGGCGTAGATAAGCGGCTGGGGCGAAAGAACCTTTACCGACCACAGATAGTGAATGGGGGCAAGGATCGCGACCAGATAGACGACGTTATGCAGACGCTGCCAGTTTCGGCCCAGCTTGCGCTGCGCGGCCTGGGTGGAGGTCAGCGCCAGCGCCAGCAGCACCAGCCAGCTGACGATCCCCAGCGTTAGATAGGGGCGCGTTATCAGCTCCTGGCCCAGCAGCGCCAGGTTATTGATCCCCAACTCCAGCAGCGAATAGCTCACCAGATGCAGTGATGCCCAGGCAAAGCACCAGAGGCCCAACAGACGCCGGGTGCGGATCAGCAGCGGCTGTTTACCGTAGCGCGCCAGTGGGGTGATAAGCAGCGAACCAAGGAGGAACTTGAGCGCCATTCTGCCGGTAAAGTGCTGGATATCCTTCGCCGGATCGGCGCTGAAGTAGCCCTGACTGGCCGCCCAGAAGAGCCATAATAGAGGAAGCAGACCCAGCAGGTGCAGGACAACCTTGAGCCAGACGATCTGTTTTGCCGTGATCCGCACCTAGAAATTCTCCCGAAGATCGATACCGCGATAGAGTGAGGCCACCTCATCGGCATAGCCGTTGAACAGCAAAGTCGGCTGGCGCTTGACGTCGAGAATGCCGCCCGAGCCGATAAACCGCTCCGTGGCCTGCGACCAGCGGGGGTGATCGACGTGCGGATTCACGTTAGCGAAAAAGCCGTACTCGTTAGGGGCCGAGAGGTTCCAGGTGGTCGGCGGTCGCTCGCGGGTCAGCGTAATGCTGACGATCGATTTAATGCCCTTGAAACCGTACTTCCACGGCACGGTCAGACGCACCGGCGCACCGTTTTGCGGCGGCAGCGCTTTACCATAGACGCCGGTGGTGAGCATGGTCAGCGGGTGCATGGCCTCGTCGAGACGCAGACCCTCTACGTAGGGATACTCTAGCCCGCCGCCAATAAAACGGTCTTTCTGGCCGGGCATCTGCTCCGGGGAGTAGAGCGTCTTAAACGCCACATATTTCGCGTTGCTGGTGGGCTGCACCAGTTCAAGAAGCTTGTGCAGCGGAAAGCCGATCCACGGCACGACCATCGACCAGGCTTCGACGCAGCGCATCCGGTAGATACGCTCCTCTAGCGGAAAGCGCCGGGTCAGATCGTCATGATCGAGAGTGATCGGTTTGGCCACCTCGCCGTCAATCTTCAGCGTCCAGGGATCGGTTTTCATGCTGCCCGCGTTGGCGGCGGGATCGGCCTTGTCGAGGCCAAACTCATAGAAGTTGTTGTAGCCGGTGACCTTGTCTTCAGGGGTGAGGGGCAGGGTGCTTTGAAATTCGGCAGGCTTGCTGAAGTCAAGCGGCTTACCCGCCGGAGCTTTCGGGCGATCGTTGCCTTTAAACCAGTCGAGCAGGTCGGCATGGGCAGCGGATGAAAGCGACAGCGCCGTTGCACTGATACCCAGCGCCTTTAAAACCTGCCTGCGCTGCAGCATAAAAACGGACTCCGCCGTGACGTCCGCTTCCCTCAGCTTTCTTTTATTCATTACATCCTCCGCCAGCGTCTCATACAAAGTGACTAAGACTATAAGCATGACGGAGGAGTTACGTTAGTGCGAGCCGGTAATAAAAAATGGCCTACCAGGCAATTTTGACCAGCGTGCGGCCCTGGGCCTGGTTGTTGATAATTGCGTTGGCGAACTCAGGCGCTTGCGCAAGGGTAATCTCCGTGGCGCTCTGCTCGTAGAACGACTCGGGCAGATCCTGCGCCAGACGCGACCAGGCGGCGGTACGTTTTTCAGCTGGCGTCATTACCGAGTCAACGCCCTGCAGACGCACGTTGCGCAGAATAAACGGCATTACCGTGGTCGGCAGCGCAAAGCCACCTGCCAGACCACAGGCCGCCACGCAGCCGCCGTAGTTCATCTGGGCCAGCACTTTAGCCAGTACCTTATCGCCCACGGTATCCACCGCCCCGGCCCAGAGCTGTTTCTCCAGCGGGCGGCTCTCGGCAAACTCGTCCCTGCCCAGAATGCGGCTGGCCCCGAGACCCTTGAGGTAGTCATGGGTGCTTTCCCGACCGGAGACCGCCGCCACCTGGTAGCCGAGCTTGTGCAGCAGGGCAACCGCCGTGCTGCCTACGCCGCCGCTGGCACCGGTGACCACAATGTCGCCGTCGGCAGGACGGATGCCCGCCTCTTCCAGCGCCATCACGCAGAGCATCGCGGTAAAGCCCGCCGTGCCGATGATCATCGCTTTACGGCCGTCCAGCCCCTGCGGCAGCGCCACCAGCCAGTCGCCATTCACCCGCGCCCGCTGTGACAGACCACCCCAGTGGTTCTCCCCCACGCCCCAGCCGGTCAGCAGCACCTGCTGACCCACGTGAAAGCGCGGATCCTCGCTGGCGTGAACCGTACCCGCGAAGTCGATACCTGGGATCATCGGAAAGTTGCGGATAATTTTACCTTTGCCGGTGATTGCCAGCGCATCCTTATAGTTCAGACTGGACCAGGCAATATCGACCGTCACATTACCTTGCGGCAGCTGGCTATCGGCAATATCCTGCACCGAGGCGAGCGTGTTTCCATCCTGCTGTTCTAAAATCAAGGCCTGCATATCTCTTCTCCGGTTGCTTGATGATTGGCAAAAATTTTCTGAAGACTATACTCGCTAATTAAAACGCTATGCCGATTTAACGCAATAAATTGCCAGATGAGCCGGTACAGGCGTCAGCTCTTAACCCACGGAGTTAACACACGGATGCGCTTAACGACGAAGTTCTCGACTTTTGTCACTCTGCTAACCGGGCTGGCAATCTTTGTCACGCTGCTGGGGTGCTCGTTCAGTTTTTACCGCGCCATTGAGCAGAAAGTTGCCGAGCGCGTGGAGTCGGTCGCAGCGGTGATCGACACGCGGCTGGTTTCGCAGCCGCCTTCGGCGCTTGCGGTCCAGCTGGATGAGCTGATGGTGCCCATTGATATCGTACGCGTGGTGGTAAAGCAAGGAGAGCATATCCTGCTCGATCATGCGCGCAGCGGCAGCTATCGTCCCGCAGGCAGCAGCGATCTACACCGCGAACGCCTTGTCCCCTCGATTAAGAACCCAGGAACGAGCATCCTGCTGATCTATCAGGATCCGATGGACAACTACTTTCACTCGGTCATCACCACCGTGCCGCTGACGTTCGCCGTTGGCTTTATGGTCATTATTATCTTTCTGGCAATACGCTGGCAGCGCCGTCAGCTGGCGGGGCAGGAGCTGCTGGAGAGCCGGGCCACTCGGATCCTCAACGGCGAGCGCGGCCAGCGGGTGCGGGGCAGCATCTATGAGTGGCCCGCCAGGGCCAGTAGCGCGCTCGATCTGCTGCTGACCGAGATCCATTTCGCCGGCGAGCAGCGCAGCCGTATGGATACGCTGATCCGCTCCTATGCCGCTCAGGACACCAAAACCGGGCTCAACAACCGGCTCTTTTTTGACAACCAGCTGGCGACGCTGCTGGAGGATCAGGAGAGGGTCGGGTCGCACGGGGTGGTGATGATGATCCGCCTGCCGGACTTTGACCTGCTGCGGGACAGCTGGGGGGCGGCGGCCACCGAGGAGCACTTCTTTATTCTGATCAATCTGCTCTCTACCTTCATTATGCGCTACCCCGGCGCGCTGCTGGCCCGCTACCACCGCAGCGACTTTGCGGTGCTGCTCTCCCACCGTACGCTTAAAGAGTCTGAAAGTATCGCCGCCCAGCTGCTGAAGTCCGTGGACGTTCTGCCGCCGTCAAAGATGCTCGACCGGGAAGATATGATGCACATCGGCATCTGCGCCTGGCGCAGCGGGCAGACCACCACTCAGGTGATGGAGCATGCCGAGGCGGCGACGCGTACCGCCGTGTTGCAGGGGGCGAACAGCTGGGCGGTCTATAATGACAGCCTGCCGGAAAAGGGGCGCGGCAACGTGCGCTGGCGAACCCTGATAGAGCAGATGCTGAGCCGGGGTGGGCCGCGCCTGTACCATAAGCCAGCCATCACCCGCGACGGCAGCGTCCACCACCGCGAGCTGATGTGCCGCCTGTTTGACGGCGAACAGGAGGTGATCTCCGCCGAGTATATGCCGATGGTGTTACAGTTTGGCCTCTCGGAGGAGTATGACCGGCAGCTCATTACCCGACTGGTGACGTTTTTGGGGTTCTGGCCGCAGGAGACGCTGGCTTTACAGATCACCGTGTAGTCGCTCATTCGCCCGCGCTTCCAGCGTTGGCTGCGGGATACGCTGATGCAATGTGAAAAATCGAAGCGAAAACGCATTATTTTTGAACTTGCAGAGGCAGATGTTTGTCAACACATCAGTCGGTTACAGCCGGTGGTGCGTCTGATTAACGCCTTAGGTGCCCGAGTTGCAGTGACTCAGGCAGGCCTGACGCTGGTCAGCACCAGCTGGATCAAGGCGTTGGACGCCGAGCTGTTAAAGCTCCATCCAAGTTTGGTGCGCAATATTGAGAAGCGCACCGAGAACCAGTTGCTGGTACAGAGTCTGGTTGAGACCTGCAAAGGCACGCAGACACGCGTCTTCGCCACCGGTCTTCGCTCGCGAGGCGAATGGCAGACGCTAATCGAGCGTGGTGTAGCAGGCGGGCAGGGAGATTTCTTTGCCGCATCGGAACCACTTGATGCAAGCGTGAAAAAATATTCACAAAGATACTCGGTTTGACCTGCCGTTTAATGTGTTTTCACGTAGAATAACGCGCGCTGTATCGCCTGGGGGTGTGCATGTCTGCCTGCCGGTCCGAATAGCGTAAGACAGTTAACGTCCTTTGACGCGTTACAAAATGATGAGGCGAGGAGCGCTGCTATACCGTGGAGTCCTGAAGGAGTCAGGCCAATTTGTAACAGAGGAAACGAACTGCACTAATTTTCACCGTAGCAGATGATTTTTGCGCCTTGTCGCTGCTGCGTGTGGTTGGTAAAGTAAGCGGATTTTGTTTTCCGCCCCAGCTTTCAGGATTATCCCTTAGTATGTTGAAAAAATTTCGTGGCATGTTTTCCAATGACTTGTCCATTGACCTGGGTACTGCGAATACCCTGATTTATGTAAAAGGACAAGGCATCGTATTGAATGAGCCTTCCGTGGTGGCTATTCGCCAGGATCGTGCCGGTTCGCCGAAAAGCGTTGCTGCTGTCGGCCATGACGCTAAGCAGATGCTGGGCCGTACCCCTGGCAATATCGCGGCTATCCGCCCGATGAAAGACGGCGTAATCGCTGACTTCTTCGTTACGGAAAAGATGCTGCAGCACTTCATCAAACAGGTGCATAGCAACAGCTTCATGCGTCCAAGCCCGCGCGTGCTGGTCTGTGTACCGGTTGGCGCGACCCAGGTTGAGCGCCGCGCTATCCGTGAATCCGCGCAGGGTGCGGGTGCACGTGAAGTCTTCCTGATTGAAGAGCCGATGGCCGCTGCAATCGGTGCTGGCCTGCCGGTATCGGAAGCGACGGGCTCCATGGTGGTGGATATCGGTGGCGGTACGACCGAAGTGGCGGTGATCTCCCTGAACGGCGTGGTCTACTCCTCCTCCGTGCGCATCGGCGGCGACCGTTTCGACGAAGCCATCATTAATTATGTGCGTCGTAACTACGGCTCCCTGATCGGTGAAGCAACCGCTGAGCGTATCAAACACGAAATCGGCTCTGCCTATCCGGGCGATGAAGTGCGTGAGATCGAAGTCCGTGGTCGTAACCTGGCCGAGGGCGTGCCGCGCGGCTTTACCCTGAACTCTAACGAAATCCTCGAAGCGCTGCAGGAGCCGCTGACCGGCATCGTGAGCGCGGTGATGGTAGCCCTGGAGCAGTGTCCGCCGGAGCTGGCGTCCGATATCTCCGAGCGCGGTATGGTCCTGACCGGTGGTGGCGCGCTGTTGCGTAACCTTGACCGTCTGCTGATGGAAGAGACAGGCATTCCTGTCGTGGTTGCAGAAGATCCACTGACCTGCGTAGCCCGTGGCGGCGGCAAGGCGTTGGAAATGATCGACATGCACGGCGGCGACTTGTTCAGCGAAGAGTAGTCCGCATGAGGTCTGGGGTAACGTCGCCGTTGCCCCCGATCTATCCGGCCTGAGAAGACGCATAGCCTATGAAGCCCATTTTTAGCCGTGGCCCGTCGCTACAGATTCGCCTGATCCTGGCGGTGCTGATTGCGCTTGGTGTCATTATCGCCGACAGCCGCCTCGGTACGTTCAGTCAGATCCGAACGTACATGGATACCGCCGTCAGTCCTTTCTACTTTGTCTCAAACGGTCCCCGTGAACTGCTCGACAGCGTGTCGCAAACCTTAGCCTCGCGCGATCAGCTTGAACTTGAAAACCGGGCGCTGCGCCAGGAGCTGCTGCTAAAAAACAGCGAGCTGTTGATGCTGGGACAGTACAAACAGGAGAACGCGCGCCTGCGCGAGCTGCTGGGCTCACCCCTGCGTCAGGATGAGCAAAAAATGGTCACCCAGGTCATCTCGACGGTGAACGATCCCTACAGCGATCAGGTAGTGATCGACAAGGGCAGCGTGAACGGTGTCTACGAAGGCCAGCCGGTGATCAGCGATAAAGGCGTGGTAGGCCAGGTCGTTGCGGTCGCCAAGCTCACCAGCCGCGTGCTGCTGATCTGCGACGCGACCCATGCGCTGCCGATCCAGGTGCTGCGTAACGATATCCGCGTAATTGCGGCCGGTAACGGCTGTACCGACGATCTCCAGCTTGAGCATCTGCCTGCGAATACCGATATTCGCGTTGGCGACGTGCTGGTCACCTCCGGCCTTGGAGGACGTTTCCCGGAAGGGTATCCGGTTGGCGTGGTCTCGTCCGTGAAGCTCGACACCCAGCGCGCCTATACGGTTATCCAGGCGCGTCCAATGGCAGGGCTCCAGCGTTTACGCTACCTGCTGCTGCTGTGGGGAGCCGATCGCAACGGCGCGAACCCAATGACCCCGGAAGAGGTACATCGCGTGGCCAATGAGCGGCTGATGCAGATGATGCCGCAGGTGCTGCCTGCGCCGAACTCCATGGGACCGCCTGCGCCTGCCCCTGAGCCTGCAACCGGCCTTAACACGCCGTCGCAGCCTGCATCCGGGGGGCAATAGTGGCCAGCTATCGTAGCCAGGGACGCTGGGTCATTTGGCTCTCGTTCCTCATTGCGCTGTTGCTGCAAATCATGCCCTGGCCGGATAACATTCTTGTTTTCCGGCCAAACTGGGTGCTGCTTATTCTGCTCTACTGGATCCTCGCCCTGCCGCACCGCGTAAATGTCGGCACAGGTTTAATGATGGGTGCCATACTGGATCTGATCAGCGGCTCAACCCTTGGGGTCCGCGCGCTGTCGCTCAGCATTATCGCTTACCTTGTTGCCCTGAAATACCAGCTCTTCCGTAACCTGGCGCTTTGGCAGCAGGCGCTGGTGGTGATGCTGCTGTCGCTGGCGGCCAATATCATTGTTTTCTGGGCCGAGTTTTTAGTCATCAACGTGTCGTTCCGTCCGGAAGTCTTCTGGAGCAGCATTGTTGACGGTGTGCTCTGGCCCTGGCTTTTCCTGCTGATGCGTAAAATCCGCCAGCAGTTTGCGGTGCAATAAAAGGTATTTATGACAGATCTCTATCTCGCCTCCGGTTCGCCACGCCGCCACGAGCTGCTCACCCAGCTCGGCGTCTCTTTTGAGCGCATTATTCCGGGCGTGGAGGAGCAGCGCCATCCCCAGGAGAGCGCCCAGCAGTACGTAGTGCGCCTGGCGCGGGAGAAAGCCCAGGCCGGCGTTGCGCTGACGGCGCGGGATCTGCCGGTGCTGGGAGCCGATACTATTGTCATCGTAAACGGTGAAGTGCTTGAAAAACCCAGAGATACCTACCATGCTGCTGCAATGCTGCGCCAGCTTTCGGGACAGACTCACCAGGTGATGACCGCCGTTGCGCTGGCCGACAGCCAGCGGGTGCTGGAGCGCCTCGTGGTCACCGACGTCACCTTTAAGGTGCTGGCCGAGCGCGAAATTGATGCTTACATTGCCAGCGGCGAACCGATGGATAAAGCAGGTGCGTATGGTATCCAGGGGCTGGGCGGCTGCTTTGTCCGCCGCATCAACGGCAGCTACTATGCTGTGGTTGGCCTGCCGCTGGTGGAGACTGGCGAACTGATAAGCGATTTTAACGCACTGCGTGAGGGAAGGGATAAACATGACGGCTGAATTGCTGGTGAACGTAACGCCATCGGAGACGCGCGTCGCCTATATTGATGGCGGCATCCTGCAGGAGATCCACATCGAGCGAGAAGCGCGGCGCGGTATCGTCGGCAATATCTACAAAGGGCGCGTGAGCCGGGTCCTACCGGGCATGCAGGCGGCTTTTGTAGATATTGGTCTCGATAAGGCGGCTTTCCTCCACGCCTCCGATATTATGCCCCATACCGAGTGCGTCGCTGGCGAAGAGCAGAAGAACTTCACCGTGCGCGACATCTCCGAGCTGGTGCGCCAGGGCCAGGATTTGATGGTGCAGGTCGTCAAGGATCCGTTGGGCACCAAGGGCGCACGCCTGACTACCGATATTACGCTGCCCTCGCGCTACCTGGTCTTTATGCCGGGGGCCTCCCACGTGGGCGTCTCCCAGCGTATTGAAAGCGAAAGCGAGCGCGAGCGGCTGAAGAAGATCGTCGCGGAGTACTGCGACGAGCAGGGCGGCTTTATCATCCGTACTGCGGCCGAAGGCGTCTGCAATGAAGATCTCGCCTCGGATGCGGCTTACCTGAAGCGCGTCTGGACCAAGGTGATGGAGCGCAAAAAACGTCCCCAGACCCGCTACCAGATGTACGGCGAGCTGGCTCTGGCCCAGCGGGTGCTACGCGACTTCGCCGATGCCCAGCTCGACCGCATCCGCGTTGACTCGCGCCTGACCTTTGACGCCCTGCTGGAGTTTACCGCGGAATACATTCCGGAGATGACCAGCAAGCTGGAGCACTACAGCGGGCGGCAGCCGATCTTCGATCTTTTCGACGTGGAAAACGAGATCCAGCGTGCGCTGGAGCGCAAGGTTGAGCTGAAGTCCGGCGGCTACCTGATTATCGATCAGACCGAGGCGATGACCACCGTCGATATCAATACCGGCGCGTTCGTGGGCCATCGCAATCTCGACGACACCATCTTCAACACCAATATTGAAGCGACCCAGGCGATTGCCCGCCAGCTGCGCCTGCGCAACCTCGGCGGCATTATCATCATCGACTTTATCGATATGAGTAATGAGGATCACCGCCGCCGGGTGCTGCACTCTCTGGAGCAGGCGCTGAGCAAGGATCGGGTCAAAACCAGCATCAACGGCTTCTCTCAGCTTGGCCTGGTCGAGATGACCCGTAAGCGCACCCGAGAGAGCGTGGAACACGTGCTCTGCAACGAGTGCCCGACCTGCCACGGACGCGGGACGGTCAAAACGGTAGAGACCGTCTGCTATGAGATCATGCGTGAAATCGTTCGCGTGCACCACGCCTACGATTCCGATCGATTCTTGGTCTATGCTTCTCCTGCAGTGGCCGAAGCGCTAAAAAGCGACGAGTCCCATGCGCTGGCAGAAGTGGAAATCTTTGTTGGCAAACAGGTAAAAGTACAAATTGAGCCGCTCTATAACCAGGAGCAGTTCGACGTGGTAATGATGTAATTACGCAGCATGCTGCGACACGAGCAAGGCCTGTTTTTTGGCTGACAAGGAGAGATGCGTGAGGCGACTGCCTGGGATACTGCTGCTGACTGCCGCAACGTTGATTGTCATCGTCGCGCTGCTGGTGAGTGGCCTGCGTCTTGTGCTGCCGCATCTCAATACCTGGCGTCCGGCGCTGCTGGCAAAGATCGAGGCGGCCACGGGAATGCCGGTCAACGCCAGCTATATTCAAGCCAGCTGGCAAAACTTCGGTCCGCAGGTTGAGGTGCGCGATATCAGCGCTGGCCTGAGCGACGGCGGCGAATTCTCGGTTAAGCGCGTTACCCTAGCCCTGGACGTCTGGCAGAGCCTGCTGCACCTGCGCTGGCAGTTTCGCGATCTCACCTTTTACCGGCTGCGCGTCTACACCAATACTCCAATACAGCAGGGCGATAGCCAGCAGGGCTTTGAAGGCAACCGCCTCAGCGATCTCTTCCTACGCCAGTTCGATCACTTCGATCTGCGCGACAGCGATATCAGCTTCTTAACCCCCTCCGGCCAGCGGGCCGAACTGGCGATCCCCCAGCTTACCTGGTTTAACGACATCGCACGCCATCGCGCCGAGGGGCAGGTGAGCCTCTCCAGCCTGACCGGCCAGCACGGCGTAATGCAGGTGCGGATGGATCTGCGGGACGATAACGGCCTGCTTAACAACGGACGCCTGTGGCTACAGGCCGATGACGTCGACGTTAAGCCGTGGTTAGGCAAATGGATGCAGGACAACGTCGCCCTCGATAGTGCCCGTTTCAGCCTTGAAGGATGGGTGACCGTCACCAAAGGTGAGGTGGCCAGCGGCGACGTGTGGCTGAAAAAGGGCGGCGCGAGCTGGCAGGGCGATGCGAAACCGCACCACCTGAGCGTGGACAACCTGACGGCGCACGTGACCCGCGCCGAAGGGGGCTGGCAGTTTGCTATCCCCTCTACCCGCGTCACGCTGGATAATAAACCCTGGCCGAAGGGGGCGCTGACCCTGGCCTGGATCCCAGAGCAGACGGTAGGCGGCGTAAACAATACCCGGAGCGACGAGCTACGCGTGCGCGCCAATCACCTGGAGCTGAGCGGGCTGGATGGCCTGCTGCCGATTGCTGAAAAGTTCTCTCCCGCGCTGGGGGAGATCTGGCGGGCGATGCAGCCTGCCGGACAGATTGAGCAGCTGGCGCTGGATATCCCGCTCAAGGCTACGGAGAAAACGCGCTTCCAGGCACGCTGGCAGGATCTCTCCTGGCAGCAGTGGAAGATGCTGCCGGGCGTCCAGCATCTGGCCGGGACCCTGAGCGGCAGTGCGGAGGATGGTCGGCTAACGGCTGAGGTGACCCAGGCCACCATGCCCTATAAAACCGTGTTCCGCGCCCCGCTGGAGATCAAAAAAGGCGTGGCGACCCTTAACTGGCTAAATAACAGCAATGGCTTCCAGCTGGATGGCCGCCAGCTTGATATTGAGGCCACCGGCCTGCGCGCCCGGGGTGACTTCCGCTATCTCAAGCCGACCAACGACGAGCCGTGGCTGGGGATCCTCGCCGGGATTAGCACTCACGATGCCGGACAGGCGTGGCGCTATTTCCCGGAGAACCTGATGGGCAAAGCGCTGGTGGACTACCTGAGTGGGGCGATTCAGGGCGGCCAGGTGGATAACGCCACGCTGGTCTACGGCGGTAATCCGCATCTCTTCCCCTACAAGCACAACGAAGGGCAGTTTGAGGTGCTGGTGCCGTTACACAATGCGGTGTACGCCTTCCAGCCTGGCTGGCCTGCACTCAAGAATTTCGACATCGAGCTGGACTTCCTCAACGACGGCCTGTTTATGAAGAGCGATGCGGTCAGCCTCGGCGGGGTGCAGGCGCGCAACCTGGCGGCGGCAATCCCAGACTACCGAAAAGAGAAGCTGCTGATTGACGCCGATATCAACGGTCCGGGCAAAGAGGTCGGGCCGTACTTCAACGAGACGCCGCTGAAGGACTCTCTCGGCGCGACCCTGGACGAGCTTCAGCTTGATGGCGATGTGAGCGCTCGCTTACATCTCGATATTCCATTGGATGGTGAGATCACCACCGCTAAAGGCGAGGTGAGGCTGCGGAATAACAGCCTGTTTATCAAGCCGCTGAACAGCACTCTGCACAATCTCAACGGCAATTTTAGCTTCGTGAACGGCAATCTGCAGAGCGAGCCGCTGACCGCCAGCTGGTTTAATCAGCCGCTCAACGTCAACTTCTCCACCACCGAAGGCAAAAAAGCCTACGAGGTGGCAATCGACATGAATGCGAACTGGCAGCCCGCCCGCACCGGCGTCCTGCCAAAACAGGTCAACGATGCCCTCAGCGGCAGCGTGGCGTGGAGTGGCAAGGTTGGCATCGAGCTGCCTTACAACGCAGGCGCGCGCTACAACGTAGATATTAAAGGCGACCTGAAAAATGTCGCCAGCCGACTTCCCTCGCCGCTGAATAAACCAGCAGGCCAGTCTCTGCCGGTGAAGCTGAACGTGACGGGCAACCTGCGCAGCTTCGATCTGACCGGGGCGGCGGGCAGCGATAACCACTTTAATAGCCGCTGGCTGCTGAATCAAAAGCTGACCCTGGATAGAGCCATCTGGGCCTCGGAGAGCCAGACCATTCCGCCGCTGCCGGCGCAGAGCGGCGTCGAGCTCAACCTGCCGCCGCTGGACGGCGCGCAGTGGCTGGGGCTTTTCCAGCAGGGCGTGGCCAGCAACGTCAGCAGCGCTACGGCTTTCCCGGAGGCGATTACCCTGCGCACTCCGGCGCTCACCCTCGGCGGCCAACAGTGGAATAACGTCAGCCTGGAGACGCAGCCCGTGGCGGGCGGCACTAAGATTGACGTGCAGGGGCGTGAGATCGCGGCAGCGCTGACGATGGCGGATAACAGACCCTGGACCGCCGCCATTCGCTATCTCTACTACAACCCGACCCCGGTAACCAGCGAGCCGCTGTCGCCGAAAGCCTTACTGACCGGCAAGACGCGGATCGATTTCAGCGGCTGGCCCGATCTTCAGCTGCGCTGCGCCGAGTGCTGGCTGTGGGGGCAGAAATATGGCCGTATTGAGGGTGATGTTACTATCAAAGGCGATACGCTCTCCCTGGACAACGGCCTGGTGGACAGCGGCTTTGCCCGCCTGACCGCTGGCGGTGAGTGGGTTAACCGCAGCGGTGCCGAGCGCACGTCCATCAAAGGTAAGCTGCGGGCGGATAAGATTGATTCGGCCACAGAGTTCTTTGGCGTCACCACGCCAATGCGTGATGCGTCGGTCGATGCCGACTACGATCTCCACTGGCGTGATACCCCGTGGCAACCGGATGTGGCCTCCCTCAACGGCGTGCTGCACACCCGCCTCGGCAAGGGGCAAATTGCTGACGTCAGTACCGGCCGTGCCGGGCAACTGCTGCGTCTGCTGAGCTTTGACGCCCTGCTGCGCAAGCTGCGCTTTGACTTCAGCGACACCTTTAGCGAAGGCTTCTACTTTGACTCTATCCGCAGCACGGCGTGGATCAAAGATGGCGTTCTGCATACCGACGATACGTTGGTGGACGGTCTTGAGGCAGATATCGCCATGAAGGGATCGGTCAACCTCGTGCGCCGCGAGCTGGACGTAGAGGCCGTTGTTGCCCCGGAGATCTCCGCCACCGTTGGCGTCGCGGCCGCGTTCGCCGTTAACCCCATCGTTGGTGCAGCGGTGTTTGCCGCCAGCAAGGTGCTGGGGCCGCTGTGGAGCAAGGTCTCTATTCTGCGCTACCACATCAGCGGGCCGATGGATAAACCGCAGATCAATGAAGTGATGCGCCAGCCGCGAACCCCGCCCGCGAAATAGCAATGATTTGACGAGTTGAGCGAATTGCCTCACTCTCAATAGAGTGAAATTTATAACCGCAACGCGCGGCAACCTGAGAGTAGCAAAACGATGAGTTTGAACCTGGTTAGTGAACAATTACTCGCGGCAAACGGCCTGAGCCATCAGGATCTGTTTTCCATCCTCGGCCAGTTGGCCGAGCGCCGTCTCGACTACGGCGACCTCTATTTCCAGTCGAGCTATCACGAATCCTGGGTTTTAGAAGATAACATCATTAAAGATGGCTCCTACCATATCGACCAGGGCGTCGGCGTGCGCGCCGTCAGCGGGGAGAAGACCGGCTTTGCCTATGCCGATCAGATCAGCCTGCTGGCCCTGGAGCAGAGCGCCCATGCTGCGCGCACCATCGTTCGCGACGCCGGTGATGGCCGGGTGCAGACCCTCGGTGCGGTTGAGCATAGCGCCCTCTATACCAGCCTCGATCCACTCCAGAGCATGAGCCGGGAAGAGAAGCTGGATATCCTGCGCCGGGTCAACAGCGTGGCCCGCGCTGCCGACAAGCGCGTGCAGGAGGTAACCGCCAGCCTGACCGGCGTTTATGAGCTGATCCTCGTGGCGGCCACCGACGGCACCCTGGCGGCGGACGTTCGCCCGCTGGTACGTCTGTCGGTCAGCGTACAGGTGGAAGATGATGGTAAACGCGAGCGCGGCTCCAGCGGCGGCGGCGGTCGTTTTGGCTACGAGTGGTTCCTCAGTGACGCCGACGGCGAAGCGCGGGCGGACGCCTGGGCCAAAGAGGCGGTGCGCATGGCGCTGGTGAATCTTACTGCGGTAGCGGCCCCGGCGGGTACCCTGCCGGTGGTGCTGGGTGCGGGCTGGCCGGGCGTGCTGCTGCACGAGGCGGTAGGTCACGGCCTGGAAGGGGACTTTAACCGTCGCGGCACCTCGGTCTTCAGCGGCCAGATGGGCGAGCTGGTAGCCTCGGAGCTCTGCACCGTGGTTGATGATGGCACCATGATGAACCGCCGTGGCTCAATCTCTATCGACGATGAAGGCACGCCGGGCCAGTACAACGTCCTGATCGAAAACGGTATCCTGAAAGGCTACATGCAGGACAAGCTCAACGCGCGCCTGATGGGCGTGGCACCGACCGGCAACGGTCGTCGTGAATCCTACGCGCATCTGCCGATGCCGCGCATGACCAACACCTATATGCTGGCCGGGAAATCGACTCCGCAGGAGATCATCGAGTCGGTGGAGTACGGGATTTTTGCCCCGAACTTTGGCGGCGGCCAGGTGGATATCACCTCCGGCAAGTTTGTCTTCTCTACCTCGGAAGCCTATCTGATTGAGAACGGCAAGGTGACGACGCCGGTGAAAGGCGCAACCCTGATCGGCTCCGGCATCGAAGCCATGCAGCAGATCTCCATGGTCGGCAACGATCTCAAGCTCGACAGCGGCGTCGGCGTCTGCGGTAAAGAGGGGCAGAGTCTGCCGGTGGGCGTGGGCCAGCCAACGCTGAAGGTAGACAACCTAACCGTCGGCGGCACGGCGTAACGCCTGCCAGCCTCTTCCTGCCGGTGAGAGCCGGCAGGAAATCCCTCACTTCTCTTTTGCGCGTCCGCGCATCGCCTGAAACACCTGCGATACCTCGACAAAGTAGTTCGTCAGCGCATCGATACAGACCTGCACCTTCAGCGGCAGCTTATCCTTCTCGGTATAGAGGGCATACACCGGGCGCGGATCCGACTGGTAGCGCGGGAAGAGGATCTCCAGCGTGCCACGGTTGATCTCGTCGATCACCCACATCAGCGGAACGTAGGCTACCCCTGCGCCCACCGTCAGCCAGCGGGTCAGGGTCATGGGATCGTTGGTGACAAAGCGCCCCTGAGGCACAATCTTCGTCGACAGTCCCTCTGGGGCAATCAGCTCAAACTCATTGTCAGGGCGCACGCTATACTCAAGCCAGGAGTGATTAGCGAGATCGGCTGGCTTTTCAGGCACGCCGTACTGCATCAGATAGCTTTTTGCGGCGCAGACCACCATCGGCATCGCCCCCAGTCGGCGGGAGAAGAGGCTCGAATCCTGCAGCGCGCCCACGCGGATCACTACGTCCAGCCCATCGGCAATCAGATCCGGGGCAGGGATACCGGTGACCAGATCCACCGCCAGGCCAGGATAGTCGCGCAGCATCTCGGCGGTCATTTTGGCCAGCACGTTTTGCGCCATGGTGGACGAGCAGCCGATGCGCAGGGTGCCGATAGGGGTATTATTAAAGGCATAGAGCTGTTCATGCACGTCCTGCGCCTCGTGCAGCATCCGACGGCAGCCCTGGTAGTAGATCTTGCCCGCTTCGGTCAGGGCCAGGCTGCGGGTGCTGCGGTTGAGCAGCTTAACCTGCAGCTCATCTTCCAGTCTGGCAACGATCTGGCTGATGGAGGAGACGCTCATCTGGAGCTGTCGGGCAGCAGCGGTAAACGAGCCTAGCTCGACCACTTTGGCAAACACCGACATACGCTTTAATCTTTCCATTGTTCACTCTGGCTTAAAAGTGATTTAGATAACACAATATAGATAACAACATAACAGTTACGGTAAAATACTGTTAGCTGAGTAATAGACACGTCACTCTCGCCCGGCCCTTCTGGCCCTTATTCCTGCGGTGACGTGAATAATAAACCATCGCCTGCACGCTCTCTAATCAAGGTTAACATGAGTCTGTTTCCCGTTATCGTGATCTTCGGCCTGTCGTTCCCGCCGATATTCTTCGAGCTACTGTTATCGCTGGCCCTCTTTTGGCTGGTGCGCCGCGTGCTGATCCCGACAGGGATCTACGATTTTGTCTGGCATCCAGCGCTGTTTAATACGGCTCTCTACTGCTGCCTGTTCTACTTATTGTCGCGCCTGTTCGTCTGAGGTTGATGTGAAAACGTTTATAAAAAATATCTCTCGTACCGCTATCACCGTGATCCTGGTGATACTGGCTTTCATCGCTATTTTTCGTGCCTGGGTCTACTACACCGAGTCGCCATGGACCCGCGACGCCCGCTTTAGCGCCGACGTGGTGGCGATTGCCCCTGACGTCGCCGGGCTTATCACCGACGTGAAGGTCCATGATAACCAGCTGGTGAAGAAAGACCAGGTGCTGTTTACCATCGACCAGCCGCGCTATCAGAAAGCGCTGGAGGAGGCCCAAGCAGACGTCGCTTACTACCAGGCGCTGGCTACGGAAAAACGCCGGGAAGCCGGACGACGCAACCAGCTCGGCATCCAGGCGATGTCCCGGGAAGAGATTGACCAGGCGAATAATGTCCTGCAAACCGTGCTGCACCAGCTGGCAAAAGCCGAAGCCACGCGCGATATGGCGAAGCTGGACCTGGAGCGTACCGTGATCCGCGCCCCGTCCGCCGGTTGGGTAACCAACCTTAACGTCTATACCGGTGAGTTTATCACCCGTGGTTCAACGGCGGTGGCGCTGGTAAAACACGACTCTTTCTACGTGCTGGCCTATATGGAAGAGACCAAGCTGGAGGGCGTGCGTCCCGGCTATCGCACCGAAATTACGCCGCTTGGCAGTAACCAGGTGCTGAAAGGCACGGTGGACAGCATTGCCGCCGGGGTGACCAACGCCAGCAGCAGCCGCGATGCCAAAGGGATGGCAACCATCGACTCTAACCTGGAGTGGGTTCGTCTGGCGCAGCGCGTGCCGGTGCGTATCCGCCTCGACAGCCAGCCGGGCAACCTGTGGCCTGCGGGCACCACCGCGACGGTGGTGATCACCGGCGAGAAAGACCGGGACGCCAGCCAGGACTCCTTCTTCCGCAAGCTGGCCCACCGTCTGCGTGAGATGGGCTAACCACGATGGGTATCTTCTCCATCGCCAACCAGCACGTGCGCTTTGCCATCAAACTGGCCTGCGCCATTGTGCTGGCGCTGTTTGTTGGCTTTCACTTTAATCTGGAAACGCCGCGCTGGGCGGTGCTGACGGCAGCGATTGTGGCCGCCGGTCCGGCCTTTGCCGCCGGGGGGGAACCCTACTCGGGGGCGATCCGCTACCGGGGCATGCTGCGTATTGTCGGGACCTTTATCGGCTGCGTTGCCGCGCTGGTGATGATCATCGGCATGATCCGCGCCCCGCTGGTGATGCTGATGGTTTGCTGTCTCTGGGCGGGCTTCTGCACCTGGGTCTCCTCGCTGGTGCGGGTTGAAAACTCCTACGCGTGGGGCCTGTCGGGCTACACCGCGCTGATCATCGTCATTACCGTGCAGGCCGAACCGCTGCTGACCCCGCAGTTTGCCGTTGAGCGCTGCAGCGAGATCGTCATCGGGATCGTCTGCGCTATCGTGGCCGATCTGCTCTTCTCGCCGCGCTCGGTGAAGCAGGAGATCGACCGCGAGCTCGATGGCCTGCTGTTGGCGCAGTACCAGCTGATGCAGCTCTGCGTGCAGAATGGCGACGGCGATGAGATGGATAAGGCCTGGGGCGCGCTGGTGCGGCGTACTAATGCTCTGGATGGGATGCGTACCAACCTCAACATGGAGTCGTCGCGCTGGACACGCGCCAACCGCCGTTTGAAGGTGATTAATACCCTGTCGCTGACCCTGATTACCCAGGCGTGTGAGACCTGGCTGATGCAGCAGTCGCGTCCGGAGCTCGTCACCGATACGTTCCGGGAGCTGTTCGCCACGCCGGTTGAGACGGTGCAGGACGTTCATAAGCAGCTCAAGCGGATGCGCCGGGTGATTGCGTGGACCGGCGAGCGTGATACGCCCATCACTATCTACAGCTGGGTTGGCGCGGCGACCCGCTATCTGCTGCTTCGGCGCGGGGTGATCGGCAATACCCGCATCAGCGCTACCGAAGAGGAGGTGCTGCGCACCGAGGCGGTGGTTAAAGCCGAATCGGCAGAGCGTCACCATGCGATGGTCAACTTCTGGCGCACCACGCTCTCCTGTATGGTCGGGACCCTGTTCTGGCTGTGGACGGGCTGGACCTCGGGCAGCGGGGCAATGATCATGATTGCGGTGGTCACCTCGCTGGCGATGCGCCTGCCCAACCCGCGCATGGTGGCGATGGATTTTGTCTACGGCACGCTGGCGGCGCTGCCCATCGGGGCCTTCTATTTTCTGGTGGTGATGCCTGCCACTCAGCAAAGCATGCTGCTGCTGTGTATCAGCCTGGCGGTGCTGGCCTTCTTTATCGGTATTGAGGTGCAGAAGCGGCGGCTGGGATCGCTGGGGGCGCTGGCAAGCACCATCAACATCCTCGTGCTGGATAACCCGATGACCTTCGAGTTCAACCGTTTCCTCGACAGCGCGCTGGGGCAGATTGTCGGCTGCGTGCTGGCCCTGCTGGTGATCCTGCTGGTGCGGGATAACTCACGGGCGCGTACCGGCCGCGTGCTGCTGAACCAGTTTGTTTCGGCGGCGGTCTCAGCGCTGACCACCAACACGGCAAGGCGCAGAGAGAACCATCTACCCGCGCTTTACCAGCAGCTCTTTTTACTGCTGAATAAATTCCCGGGGGACGTGGGTAAGTTCCGTTTGGCATTAACCATGATTATTGCCCACCAGCGTCTACGCGATGCGCCGATCCCGGTGAATACGGATCTCTCAGCTTTCCATCGCCAGCTACGGCGTACGGCCGATAACGTTATCTCGGCCCGCAGCGATGAGACCCGCCGCCGCTACTTCAGCCAGCTGCTGGAAGAGCTGGACGTCTACCAGGAAAAACTCCGCGCCTGGGACGCGCCGGAGCAGGTCACCCATCCGGTAAAACGGCTGGTGGATGTGCTCCACAAATACCAGTCTGCCCTGACCACCCGTTAAGCCAAAACCGACGCCAAAAGCGTCGTTTTTTTGTAGCTATACTTAGCGGAGTCATTCATTCACGGGGATCGGGAGGACGCATGGCAACCCAGGCACTTCAGGACAATGCGCTTTTTCAAACAGGCTATTTTGTAGACGGCGTATGGAAAACGCTGGAGAACACCTTTAACGTGACCAATCCGGCAACGGGCGAGGTGATTGCGAAGGTAGCGAAAGCGGGCAAAAAAGAGACCGAGGAGGCGATTGCGGCCGCCACGCGCGCATTTCCCGCCTGGCGGGCAAAAACCGCCAAAGAGCGCTCCGCGATCCTTTATCGCTGGTACGCGCTGATTATTGAGAACAAAACCTGGCTGGGACAGCTGATGACCAGCGAGCAGGGCAAGCCGCTGAAAGAGGCGGAGGGCGAGGTCGAGTACGCCGCCAGCTTTATTCAGTGGTTCGCCGAAGAGGCGAAGCGTGCCAACGGCGAGATTATTCCTCAAATTAAGCCCGGCTCGCGCATTCTTGCCACCCGCGAGCCGATTGGTGTCGTGGCGGCCATCACGCCGTGGAACTTCCCGATGGCGATGCTCACCCGCAAGTTGGGCCCAGCGCTGGCCGCAGGCTGTACCGGCGTAATCAAGCCTGCCAACAATACGCCCCTCAGCGCTTTTGCCCTTGTGCAGCTGGCGAAAAAAGCGGGCGTCCCGGACGGGGTACTCAATGCCGTAGCAGGCACCACCGCTGAGATCAGCGATGCGATCATGGCCAGCCCGGAAGTGCGTAAAATCTCCTTCACCGGTTCGACGGCAGTGGGTAAAACGCTGGTGCGTAACGCCGCAGAAACCATGAAAAAAGTGTCAATGGAGCTGGGGGGCAACGCGCCCTATATCGTCTTTGACGATGCAGACATCGATGCCGCCGTTGAGGGGGCGATTGCCAATAAATTCCGCAACGCCGGGCAGGTGTGCGTCAGCGTCAACCGTTTCTATATCCACGAAGCCATCTATGACGACTTCGTTAACAAGCTTGCCGAGCGGGTTAACGCCCTGAAAGTGGGTAACGGTATGGAAGAGGGCGTGGTCGTGGGGCCGCTCATCGAGTCGGCGGCGGTGGACAAGGTGCGCGAGCACGTAGAGGATGCCATCGCCAAAGGCGCTACGGCGCTGGCGGGCGGCAAGGCCCACGCGCTGGGAGGCAACTTCTGGCAGCCAACGGTGCTTACCAACTGTAGCGATAGCATGAAGCTGGCCGCGGAGGAGACCTTCGGCCCGGTGGCCGCCTGTTTCCGCTTCACCACCGAGGATGAGGTGATCCACCGCGCTAACGATACGCCGTTTGGCCTTGCAGCCTACTTCTATACCCAAAATCTACAGCGCGTCTTCCGCGTATCGCAGGCGCTGGAAGCCGGGATGATTGGCGTTAACGAGTGCGCGGTATCCACCGAGCTGGGACCGTTTGGTGGAGTAAAAGAGTCTGGCTTAGGCCGGGAAGGATCGGTGCTGGGACTGGAAGAGTACCTGGAGGTTAAGACTCTTCATCTCGGAGGATTATAAACGCTGGGGCGGCGCAGGCCGCCCATTCGGGCAGGGTGGCTGATAATGACTATTTACACGTTTGATTTCGACGAAATTGACGATCAAGATGCTTTTTATCGCGAATTTTGCCGCACTTTTACTATTGACCGGAGCAAGGTGAATAATCTGGACTCGCTGTGGGAGGTGGTCACCGGTGAGGATAACGCGCTGCCGATGCCGCTTGAGATCGAGTTTATCCACCTGCATGAAAAGCAGCGTCGTCGCTTTGGCGCGTTAATCCTGCTCTTTGACGAAGCGGAAGAGGAGCTGGGCGGCATGCTGCGATTTAACGTGCGTCCCTGAGGGTGAATGACAGGCATAAAAAAGCCCCCGACAGGCGGGGGCAAGGTCGTAGGACACTACGACGAGGGATTTATTTGTAGAGTTCTGCAGTCGCGTGCCAGTGGTCACCGGTGCGTGCTTCGATAATACGGTAAGAGGATGCGCCTTTAGCTTCGGCTTTTTCGTTCAGCGCATCACGGATATCCATCGGTGAGGAGCTTACTGCGCCAACGGAAACCGTACCGATTGCCTGGCGGCCCTGCGCCTGGTCAGCGCTGATAGAGTCGGCAGCGAAAGCACCAAAAGAGAGTGCAGATAGGATGCTCAGAGCGGCTACAGTTGTTTTGATTTTCATGGTGTCTACCTCATCGGATTCTTATTTACTGGGGTCTTATTTCGTGACCCTCATCACAAAATCAAGTATACACTAATCACGGCAAAAATTAATACCAAGCTAATGGTTTCACAGGTTATTACGTCACATAAATTTAACTTCTTATAACCTAAAAGAATAAAAATACCGTTTTAAGAGGGGGTAATGGTAGGTATCCCTAAGAAAATCATATGGATATGATTTTTTAGCATTTTGTGCGATCGTGTAGGTAGGATCTGCTGAGTGACACAAGAATGACAGAGAATCGCACATTCTGTTAAATATAGGGGCAGTAGATTATGGCGATAAACAGGCTAACAGAGGAAGATTCCCCCCGCTAAAGCGCGAGGGGAGAGAGGATCACAGCTCTTGTTCAAACAGCACCAGAATCGCTTCGTAGAGATCCTTTACGGTAAAACCGCTGGCAGGGGTAGTAAAGATGGTATCGTCCCCGGCGATGGTGCCGAGAATGCCTTCTGACTTCCCTAGTGAGTCCAGCAGGCGCGCAATCAGCTGGGCGGCCCCCGGGCTGGTGTGGATAACCACCACCGCATCGTTATAGTCGATGTCCAGCACCAGATTCTTCAGCGGACTTGAGGTGGTCGGCACGCCAAGCTCTGCGGGCAGGCAGTAGACCATCTCCATTTTGGCATTGCGCGTACGCACCGCACCGAACTTCGTCAGCATGCGGGAGACTTTGGATTGATTAATGTTATCAAACCCTTGCTCCTGCAGTGCCAGGACGATCTCGCCCTGGGAACTGAACTTTTCTTCTTTAAGCAGCGCTTTGAACGCCTTAACTAATTCTTCTTGTTTTGCCGAGCTTCGCATAAGTCACCCGTAGAATGGCGATTGAAACAACATTATTATGCATAAAAATGAATTTTTATGCAAATAGTCTGCCACTATTAAGGCTGAAATAATGTTATGAAAGCCGCGGATTTTATCAAAATAACTTATCAAGAAACATGCCTGTGTCACGGGTCACAAATAAGATTAAAAGTAAAATAAATGTTATTAAAGTGCTGTTGTTTTGCTAGCTTTACAGGGTGTATTGTACCGCCTGCGGGGATATGCCTGGCTTTATGAAGGAAATTTTCATGCTGCCGGAGAGGGCAACAGAAAGTGAATGATGCTAAAAGCGAGCTGAAGCGCGTTTTTTCTGCAGGATGATCGCTATCATTTACCCTACGCTGTCATGTCCTTAGCAACGGAGTAACGGTATATTTCGCTAACCATAATAAGGAGTTTAGGATGAAAGTTGCAGTCCTCGGCGCGGCAGGCGGTATTGGCCAGGCGCTAGCCCTACTTCTCAAGACCCAACTGCCTTCAGGCTCAGAACTCTCTCTGTACGACATCGCACCTGTCACCCCTGGCGTGGCGGTTGACCTGAGTCATATCCCTACTGCTGTAAAAATTGAGGGCTTCGCTGGCGAAGATGCTACCCCAGCGCTGAAAGGTGCAGACGTGGTACTGATCTCTGCGGGCGTCGCGCGTAAGCCGGGAATGGATCGCTCCGATCTCTTTAACGTCAATGCGGGCATCGTTAAAAACCTGGTGAGTCAGGTTGCGAAGACCTGTCCGCAGGCGTGTATCGGCATTATCACCAACCCGGTGAATACCACCGTCGCTATCGCCGCTGAAGTGCTGAAAAAAGCAGGCGTTTACGACAAGAACAAGCTGTTTGGCGTGACCACGCTGGACATCATCCGCTCTAACACCTTTGTGGCTGAGCTGAAAGGCAAGCAGCCTGGCGACGTTGAAGTGCCGGTTATCGGTGGCCACTCTGGCGTCACTATTCTGCCGCTGCTGTCGCAGATCCCGGGCGTTAGCTTCTCCGAGCAGGAAGTGGCCGATCTCACCAAACGTATTCAGAACGCGGGTACGGAAGTGGTCGAAGCGAAAGCCGGTGGCGGGTCTGCAACCCTGTCCATGGGCCAGGCGGCGGCGCGCTTTGGCCTCTCGCTGGTGCGTGCCCTGCAGGGCGAACAGGGTGTCGTTGAATGCGCCTACGTTGAGGGCGATGGCGAGCACGCTCGCTTCTTCTCTCAGCCGCTGCTGCTGGGTAAAAACGGCGTCGCGGAGCGCCAGCCTATCGGCACCCTGAGTGCTTTCGAGCAGCAGGCAATGGAAGGGATGCTGGAGACGCTGAAAAAAGATATCCAGCTCGGCGAAGAGTTCGTAAATAAGTAATACAGAACCGTGGTTTCCGTAGGCCGGGTAAGGCTGTAAGCCGCCACCCGGCGTTACCACAATGCCCGGTGGCGCTACGCTTACCGGGCCTACGGAATTACAAAACTGCGCTAGTTTGTAGCCGGGTACTCCTGAATCGTCACGTGTAGCAGCAGCTTTTTATCCTCACGCATCACCTCGACCGGGATCTCTGAACCCGGGCGGATCTCCGCCACCTGGTCCATCGTCTCCAGCGCTGAAATGGCTGGCTTGCCGTTCACCGAGACAATCACGTCGTTAACCTGAATACCTGCGCGTGCCGCCGGGCCGTCCGGAGCGACCTCATTAACCACGATCCCCTGGATCTGATCGATCCCACCGCCCTGGGTATGCAGAGGCGCGATCTCTCTGCCGCCGATACCGATATAGCCACGGATCACCCGCCCGTCGCGGATCAGCTTATCCATAATTTTGGTGGCCAGCTGGAACGGGATAGCGAAGCCGATCCCCTCCGGCGTTTCGCCATCGTTGCTCTTATCAAACGAGAGGGTGTTGATGCCCATCAGCTCGCCGAGGGAGTTAACCAGCGCGCCGCCGGAGTTGCCGTGGTTAATAGAGGCGTCGGTCTGCAAGAAGTTCTGCCGTCCCGATGGGTTCAAACCGATGCGGCCGGTGGCGCTGATGATCCCCTGGGTGATGGTCTGGCCGAGGTTATAGGGGTTACCGATAGCCATCACTACATCGCCGATGTGTGGGGTGCGCTGACGGTTGATAGGGATCACCGGCAGGCCGCCAGTGGCGTTGACCTTCAGCACCGCCAGATCCGTTAGCGTATCGGAGCCGACCAGCAGTGCCTCAAATACGCGACCGTCCTGCAGCGCAACGATGATCTGATCCGCATCGTTGATCACATGCTTGTTAGTAATAATGTACCCGCGCTGATCCATAATCACCCCGGAACCCAGGGTGCGGATCTCCAGCTGATTGTTGGACGAGCTGGCCGCGCTGCGGTTATAGACGTTGACCACCGCAGGCGCAGCCCGGCGCACAGCCTGGTTATAGCTCACCGGCGTTTCATCGGTGCTGTCAAACTGCGGGGTAGAAGAGGCGCTCAGCTGACGTAGCGAGGGCAGGGCAGCCAGCAGCAGGCTACCTACAATGAGGCCAATAGCGACAGATCGTAATAGCTTCACTAACATGATGCGGACGTCGTTAAAGAGGGTGCGGGCAGCATAGCACGACTTATCCGGACATCACACAGCGTCGGTGATGTCCGGCAGTCTGGGGCTAGCGCAGGAGTAAATAGAGCGTATCGTTACCGCGCACAACGTGTAGCGCAATGATATTAGGCTTCGTCTCCAGCACCTTACGCATCTCGGCGATGGACTGCACCCGCTCGCGGTTGACGCCGATAATCACGTCGTCTTTATGCAGGCCAGCCTGGGCGGCGGGACTGTCCTTGGCCACCTCCTCAACTTTGATACCCTTAGTACTGTCCTTCAGCTGACCATCGGCCAGGCTTGCGCCCTGTAACGCCGGAGAGAGACTCTCTGCACTGGCGGAGGAAGCGGTGCTTTTATCCAGCGTCACTTCCACTTCCTGGCCTTTGCCATCGCGCAGCAGGCCAAGCTTGACCTTGGTGCCGGGCGCGGTAGTGGCAATGCGTGAGCGCAGTTCAGCAAAGCTGTTCAGCGGCTTGCCGTTCAGGCTGACGATCACGTCGCCCGATTTGATCCCGGCTTTCGCTGAGCCTGAGCCAGGCAGCACTTCGCTCACGAAGGCTCCGCGTTGCACGTTGAGGTTAAACGCCTTAGCGATATCGGCGCTCATCTCCATGCCTTTAATACCCAACAGGCCACGCTGGATCTCTCCGGACTGGATCAGCTGCTGGGCGAGGGTTTGCGCCATATTGCTGGGAATAGCAAAACCGATGCCGATGCTGCCGCCGGTCGGGGCCAGAATCGCGGTGTTGATACCGATCAGCTCGCCGTTGAGGTTGAGCAGCGCCCCGCCGGAGTTACCGCGGTTAATAGAGGCATCGGTCTGTATAAAGTTCTCTAACCCCTCAAGGTTAAGCCCGCTGCGTCCGAGGGCCGAGATAATCCCTGAGGTGGCGGTCTGGCCGAGGCCAAACGGGTTACCGACCGCGACGGCAAAATCACCGACCCGCAGCTTATCGGAGTCGGCAACGGCAATCTGCGTCAGCCCGGTAGCATTCTGCAGCTGTAACAGGGCGATATCGCTCTGGTCATCGCCGCCGATCAGCTTGGCTTCAAACTCACGGCCATCGTTAAGCTGGACGTTAATCTTCTGCGCCTGGTTAATCACATGGTTATTGGTCAGCACGTAGCCTTTGGCGGCGTCGATGATCACGCCGGAGCCTAGCCCTTCAAACGGCTGGGCCTGGCCATCAGGCAGCTCGTCACCGAAATATTTTTTCAGCTCTTCAGGTATCTTCTGCTCGGGAGCGACCGCCGTGCCCTCTACCTGCACGCTCACCACCGCAGGCAGCACCTTCTCTAACATCGGTGCAAGGCTGGGAAGCGCTGGCTGGCCGGGGATCTGCGCGGGCAGCGAGGCCGTCGCCGGGAACGGTGCCGAGAGAGATAATCCGACACTTAACGCTAATGCACTCAACAGCGGGTTTCTTTTCTTCATTGTGCAAGCTCTCGTGACCTGAAGTGTAAGGAAAAAAATGCCCCAAAACGGATCGATGTTATTGAATTTTCAACCGGGTAACAATGCGGATAATGATTAAATAATAGCTGGGATGGAGAAAGAAGAGGCGGGCGTAGCCTGTACGCCCGAAAAAAGTAGGTCAGGATCAGTCGCGCTTCGCTGCACCACGTAGCAGGCCCGACGCGCTGTCGGAGTAGTCACGCGGCATCTGCACCGGAGCCTGGTCGTTACCGGCTTCGGATTCGGCAAGGCGGTTACGGAACGGGTTGTCCTCCGCAGACATCTCCGGCAGCAGCTGGCTGGAGCTTTTTGCCATGTGCTGATAAAGCTGGCGATAGTCGTGGGCCATGTTATCGAGCAGCTCTGCGCTGCGGGCAAAGTGGCCGGTAAGCTCTTCGCGATACTCTTCCAGCTCGGCTTTGTTCTTCTCTAACTCATACTGTAAGGCCTGCTGCTGGCGCAGTTTGCGGTTTCCAAAGCGCATGCCCACAGCACCAATAATGATGCCGACGACTAATCCAATTAGCGCATATTCCCAGGTCATGAACATCTCCCGTTGTGTTGTAGGTCCGTAGGGTGTAGGCGGCGAGGCTCCTTGCCTGTGCCTCATTATGCCACTATAACCGCTAAATCCGTATAAGTGGAATCCTGGCACAGCATGGCGTAGTGTAGAACGGCCTTTTTTTCACCAGCCAGGACCTGCGGCAAATTAATTATCAAGGAATAACAATAGCATCATGCAGAGCCTTACCCCCACATCGCGATACCAACTGGCCCTAAAAGAGGGCAGCCATCAGCCTGACGACGTTCAGCGCGAGGCCGTCAATCGGCTGGAGACCCTTTATCAGCAGCTCACGAACCGTACCGAGACGCCCGCTTCCGGCGGTGGACTGCGGGCGGCGTTTGGCAAACTGCTGGGCAAGCGCGAGACGCACAACACTGCGCCGGTACGGGGCCTGTATATGTGGGGCGGCGTCGGGCGGGGGAAAACCTGGCTGATGGATCTCTTCTACCATAGCCTGCCGGGCACGCGTAAACAGCGGCTGCACTTTCACCGCTTTATGCTGCGGGTGCACGAGGAGCTGACCCAGCTACAGGGGCAGAGCGATCCGCTGGAGATCGTTGC
Source organism: Pseudescherichia vulneris (assembly GCF_902164725.1). Classification (NCBI taxonomy): domain Bacteria; kingdom Pseudomonadati; phylum Pseudomonadota; class Gammaproteobacteria; order Enterobacterales; family Enterobacteriaceae; genus Pseudescherichia; species Pseudescherichia vulneris. Next base: position 2,718,259 of record NZ_LR607338.1, read on the forward strand.
AGATCGCTTTAAGGCCGAGACCGACGTGCTCTGCTTCGATGAATTTTTTGTTTCGGATATCACCGATGCCATGCTGCTGGGTGGCCTGATGCAGGCGCTGTTTGCCCGTGGCATTACGCTGGTGGCCACGTCGAATATTCCGCCGGAGAATCTCTATCGCAACGGCCTGCAGCGCGCGCGCTTCCTGCCAGCTATCGAGGCGATCAAACAGCACTGCGACATCATGAACGTTGACGCCGGAATTGATTACCGCCTGCGTACGCTGACCCAGGCGCACCTCTGGCTGTCGCCGTTGAATGCCGAGACGGCGCAGCAGATGGAGACGCTGTGGCAGGCGCTAGCCGGGGCGAAGCGGGAGAACCATCCGCAGCTGGAGATCAACCACCGTCCGCTGCCGACGCTGGGGGTAGAGAACCAGACGCTCGCGGTCTCCTTCACCACCCTGTGCGTCGATGCCCGCAGCCAGCATGACTACATCGCCCTCTCGCAGATGTTCCATACCGTGCTGCTGTTTGACGTCCCGGTGATGACGGCGCTGATGGAGAACGAGGCCCGGCGCTTTATCGCGTTGGTGGATGAGTTTTACGAGCGCCACGTCAAGCTGGTGATCAGCGCCGACGCGGCACTGCATGAGATCTACCGGGGCGAACGGCTGAAGTTTGAGTTCCAGCGCTGCCTGTCGCGTTTGCAGGAGATGCAGAGCGAGGACTATTTAGCCCGCGAGCACCTGGCCGGATAAAGGCGAAAACCTCGTCACGAAGTATAAAAAGGGGTCGATCTTTGACCCCGACTTCTCTATAATCTTGCGACCCCACGTTACGAGAAGGTTTTTTTCCCAAAACTTTCTATGTGCTGGCATTTGCTATTCGAAGGGGTAGGTTTGCCGGACTTTGTCGTGTGAGCCTCAACTGACTAAACGTTTGGGTGTTCACCAACGTGTAACTTATTACTTGGGTAAGCTTTTAATGAAAACTTTTACAGCTAAACCAGAAACCGTAAAACGCGACTGGTATGTTGTTGACGCGACCGGTAAAACTCTGGGCCGTCTGGCTACCGAACTGGCTCGTCGCCTGCGCGGTAAGCACAAAGCGGAATACACTCCGCACGTAGATACCGGTGATTACATCATCGTTCTGAACGCTGACAAAGTTGCCGTAACCGGTAACAAGCGTACTGACAAAGTGTACTATCACCACACTGGCCACATCGGTGGTATCAAACAAGCGACCTTTGAAGAGATGATTGCCCGCCGTCCTGAGCGTGTGATTGAAATCGCGGTTAAAGGCATGCTGCCAAAAGGCCCGCTGGGTCGTGCTATGTACCGTAAACTGAAAGTTTACGCGGGTAACGAGCACAACCACGCGGCACAGCAACCGCAAGTTCTGGACATCTAATCGGGATTATGGCAATGGCTGAAAATCAATACTACGGCACTGGTCGCCGCAAAAGTTCTGCAGCTCGCGTTTTCATCAAACCGGGCAGCGGTAAAATCGTTATCAACCAACGTTCTCTGGAACAGTACTTCGGTCGTGAAACTGCCCGCATGGTAGTTCGTCAGCCGCTGGAACTGGTCGACATGGTTGAGAAACTGGATCTGTACATCACTGTTAAAGGTGGTGGTATCTCTGGTCAGGCTGGTGCGATCCGTCACGGTATCACCCGCGCTCTGATGGAGTACGACGAGTCCCTGCGTGGCGAACTGCGTAAAGCAGGCTTCGTTACTCGTGACGCTCGTCAGGTTGAACGTAAGAAAGTCGGTCTGCGTAAAGCACGTCGTCGTCCGCAGTTCTCCAAACGTTAATTTGTCTCTGCTTACGCAGAACGAATGGCGCAAAAACCCGGTTCATGCCGGGTTTTTTTATGGACAAAAGATAAGATATCCACAGCAAGCATCGATTTTTTCCTGATTTGCAGCATTTCCGGAATCCCCTCACCACAAAGCCCGCAAAATCTGGTAAACTATCATCCAATTTTCTGCCCAAATGCCGGGGATTGCTCATTTTTTGCTGCGTTTTGCACAAATGCGTCTCTTCGGGTGGATGGGTGACCTTACATCTGGCTAGTCACTTTGTGGCTCGCAGCAGTAATATTCTGAATATACCTGGAGGTTTTCATGGCTGTCGCTGCCAACAAACGTTCGGTAATGACGCTGTTTTCTGGTCCTACTGACATCTATAGCCACCAAGTCCGCATCGTGCTGGCCGAAAAAGGTGTGAGTTTCGAAATCGAACACGTGGAAAAGGATAATCCGCCTCAGGATCTGATTGACCTCAACCCCAATCAAAGCGTACCGACGCTGGTGGATCGCGAGCTGACCCTGTGGGAGTCTCGCATCATTATGGAGTACCTGGACGAGCGCTTCCCGCACCCGCCGCTGATGCCGGTCTATCCGGTTGCGCGTGGTGAGAGCCGTCTGTACATGCAACGCATTGAGAAAGACTGGTACACGCTGATGAACGCTATCGTTAACAGTGCCGGTGCTCAGGCCGATGCCGCCCGTAAGCAGCTGCGTGAAGAGCTGTTGAGCATCGCCCCGGTCTTTACTCAGAAACCTTACTTCCTGAGCGATGAGTTCAGCCTGGTAGACTGCTACCTGGCACCGCTACTGTGGCGTTTACCGCAGCTGGGCATTGAGCTGAGCGGTACCGGTTCGAAAGAGCTGAAAGGCTACATGACCCGCGTTTTCGAACGCGACTCCTTCCTCGCTTCTCTGACAGAAGCCGAACGCGAAATGCGCCTCGGCCGGGGTTAATACGCATGGATTTGTCACAGCTCACTCCACGCCGTCCATATCTGCTGCGCGCATTCTATGAATGGCTGCTGGATAACCAGCTCACGCCGCACCTGGTGGTAGACGTGACGTTGCCTGGCGTACGTGTGCCGATGGAGTACGCCCGAGACGGGCAGATCGTTCTCAACATCGCCCCGCGTGCGGTAGGCAACCTTGAGCTGGCGAACGACGAAGTGCGTTTCAACGCGCGCTTCGGCGGCGTGCCGCGGCAGGTGTACGTGCCGCTGGCGGCCGTGCTGGCTATCTACGCCCGTGAAAATGGCGCAGGTACCATGTTCGAGCCGGAAGCGGCCTACGATGGCGAAGCGGTTACCGTCAACGACGATGATGAAACGGCAACGCCTGAAAGCGAAACCGTGATGTCAGTAATCGACGGTGACAAGCCTGACCACGTTGACGATGACAACGAGCCCGATAACGATCCACCGCCGCGCGGTGGCCGTCCGGCGCTGCGCGTCGTGAAGTAATCTCACAGGCCCCTCGGGGCCTGTTTTGCTTTCTGCCCCTTTTCGCCACCTC
>NZ_LR607338.1:2729278-2736769 GCF_902164725.1 Pseudescherichia vulneris
TGCACATCCGGCTCGTTATTTACACTTCGAGGTAATTCATAATGCCGTCGGCGGCTTTACGCCCTTCAGCAATCGCCGTCACCACCAGGTCCGACCCGCGCACGATGTCACCCCCGGCGAAGATTTTCGGGTTGCTGGTCTGGAAGGCGTTTTCGTTGCCTTCCGGAGCGATGATGCGGCCCTGGGCGTCCAGTTCAACGCTGTGCTGTGCCAGCCAGGACATGCTGTGCGGACGGAAACCAAACGCCATCACTACCGCATCGGCCGGAACTACATGCTCGGAACCAGCGACAATCTCAGCCCGGCGGCGACCGTGTGCATCTGGCGCGCCCATTTCGGTACGTGCCATCTTCACGCCGCTCACCTTGCCGTTAGCGTTGACTTCAATACCCAGCGGCTGGACGTTGAACTGGAACTCCACGCCCTCTTCACGCGCGTTTTTCACTTCGCGGCGGGAGCCTGGCATGTTCTCTTCATCACGGCGATAGGCACAGATCACATGCGTTGCGCCCTGGCGGATGGAGGTGCGCACGCAGTCCATTGCGGTATCACCGCCGCCCAGCACCACCACGCGCTTGCCTTCCATGCTGACAAAAGGTTCATCCGCGGTCTCACCGAAGCCCATGATCTGCTTGGTGTTAGCGATCAGGAACGGCAGGGCATCAAACACGCCGGAGGCGTCTTCATTCTCCAGACCGCCGCGCATGGACTGATAGGTGCCCACGCCGAGGAATACCGCATCGTAATCCTTCAGCAGATCGTCGAGCTGCACGTCGCGGCCCACTTCGACATTGAGTTTGAACTCAATACCCATGCCGGTGAAAATCTCCCGACGGCGGGTCATGACCTCTTTCTCCAGCTTGAAGGCCGGAATACCAAAGGTCAGCAGGCCACCAATCTCTGGATGGCGATCGAACACCACTGCCTTCACGCCGTTGCGGGTCAGCACGTCGGCGCACGCCAGACCTGCCGGGCCCGCGCCGATGATGGCGACGCGTTTGTCGGTCTGCTTCACGCCGGTCAGGTCCGGACGCCAGCCCATCTCAAACGCCTTATCGTTGATATAGCGCTCGATGTTGCCGATGGTTACCGCACCGAACTCGTCGTTCAGGGTGCAGGAGCCTTCGCAAAGGCGGTCCTGCGGACAGACCCGGCCGCACACTTCCGGCAGGGTGTTAGTCTGATGCGACAGCTCGGCGGCTTCAAAAATACGCCCCTCGTTGGCCAGCTTCAGCCAGTTCGGGATGTAGTTATGTACCGGGCATTTCCATTCACAGTACGGGTTGCCGCAGGAGAGGCAGCGGTCTGCCTGCGCCTTGGCCTGGCCTTCTGAAAACGGCTCATAAATCTCAACAAATTCGATCTTACGGATCTTCAGCGCTTTCTTGGGCGGATCCACGCGCTGTAAGTCGATAAACTGGTATACGTTCTGGCTCATTGCTACCTCTTACTGCGCCTGCACGCGCAACTCTGCGGCGCTGCGACTACGGTGACCCAACAGGGCTTTAACATCGCTGGACTTCGGCTTAACCAGCGCAAATTTCGCGGCGAAGGTCGGCCAGTGCGCCAGAATCTCTTCTCCACGCGAGGAGCCCGTATGCTGCACATGCTCGGTGATCAGGCCGCGCAGGTGCTCTTCATGGATCGCGAGGTCGTCGACGCTCAGCACTTCCACCAGCTCCGGGTTCACGCGTTTGCGGAACTCGCCGTCTTCATCCAGCACGTAGGCGAAGCCGCCGGTCATACCCGCACCAAAGTTAACGCCGGTCTTGCCGAGAATACAGACGATGCCGCCGGTCATGTACTCACAGCCGTTGTCACCAATACCTTCCACCACGGTGATCGCCCCGGAGTTACGGACCCCAAAACGTTCCCCCGCGCGGCCTGCGGCGTACAGACGACCGCCGGTCGCGCCGTACAGGCAGGTGTTACCGATAATGCTCGCCTCGTGGCTACGGAAGGCCGAGCCAACCGGCGGACGCACCGCCAGCAGACCGCCCGCCATGCCTTTACCGACGTAATCGTTGGCATCCCCGGTCAGGTACAGCTCAACGCCACCGGCGTTCCACACGCCGAAGCTCTGGCCTGCGGTGCCGCTGAAGTGGGCTTTGATCGGATCCGACGCCAGGCCCTGATCGCCATGCGTCTGGGCAATGTAGCCGGAGAGCGATGCGCCTACCGAACGGTCGGTGTTGCGAATATCAAACCAGAAGGTTTTGCTCTGGCGATCGTCAACAAACGGCTTGGCTTGGTTCAGCAGCTGGGCGTTGAGCACCCCGTTATCAAACGGTGGGTTGTGCTCGGTGCAGTGGAGCGCTTTGCCTGGATGCGGCTCGGCAGTCTCCAGCAGCTTGGACAGATCCAGCTTCTGCTGTTTGGCGGTGAAGCCTTCCAGCGCGGTGAGCAGATCGGTACGGCCAATCAGGTCTACCAGGCGGGTTACGCCCAGCTGCGCCATCAGCTCCCGGGTCTCACGGGCGATAAATTCAAAGTAGTTGGTCACTTTGAACGGCAGGCCGTGATAGTGGTTCTTACGCAGCTTCTCATCCTGGGTTGCAACGCCCGTTGCGCAGTTGTTCAGGTGGCAAATACGCAGGTATTTACAGCCCAGCGCCACCATCGGGCCGGTGCCGAAGCCGAAGCTCTCCGCACCCAGAATCGCCGCTTTGATGATGTCCACGCCGGTTTTCAGGCCGCCATCCACCTGCAGGCGGATCTTGTGACGCAGGCCGTTCGCCACCAGCGCCTGCTGGGTCTCAACCAGCCCCAGCTCCCACGGGCAGCCCGCGTATTTCACTGAGGAGAGCGGGCTTGCGCCGGTGCCGCCGTCGTAGCCAGCAATGGTAATCAGATCTGCATAGGCTTTTGCGACGCCGGTGGCGATGGTGCCTACGCCCGGCTCGGAGACCAGCTTCACGGAGATCATCGCCTTCGGATTGACCTGCTTGAGGTCAAAGATCAGCTGGGCCAGATCCTCGATGGAGTAGATATCGTGGTGCGGCGGCGGGGAGATCAGCGTCACGCCCGGCACCGAGTAGCGCAGCTTCGCAATGTACGGGGTCACTTTGTCCCCCGGCAGCTGGCCGCCTTCCCCAGGCTTCGCGCCCTGGGCCACTTTAATCTGGATCACGTCGGCGTTCACCAGGTAGGCCGGGGTCACGCCGAAGCGGCCCGAGGCAACCTGTTTGATACGCGACACTTTATTGGTGCCGTAGCGAGCCGGATCTTCTCCGCCTTCGCCGGAGTTCGAGTTGCCGCCGATGCTGTTCATCGCTTCGGCCAGCGCCTCGTGGGCCTCTGGACTCAGCGCGCCGATAGACATTGCTGCGGTATCGAAGCGTTTAAACAGCTCGCTGGCGGGCTCCACGTCGTCAATGCTGACCGCGTCCGCAGGCGGGTTGATGTGCAGCAGATCGCGCAGGGTAGCCGCCGGACGTTCGTTGACCAGCTTAGCGTACTGCTGATAGTCGCTGTACTCGCCGCTCTGTACCGCCTGCTGCAGGGTGCGCACCACGTCAGGGTTATAGGCGTGGTATTCACCGCCGTGCACGTACTTCAGCAGACCGCCCTGTTCAAGCGGCTTACGCGCCAGCCAGGCACGCTTCGACAGGTTCAGCAGATCCTGCTGGAAGTCAGCAAAGCCCGCGCCGCCGATGCGGCTGATTACGCCCTGGAAGCAGAGATCGGCGACCTCGTCATGCAGGCCGACCGCTTCGAACAGCTTCGAGCAGCGGTAGGAGGCCACGGTCGAGATGCCCATTTTGGACATGATCTTGTAGAGGCCTTTGTTGATGCCGTTACGGTAGTTCAGCATCACGTTACGGTAGTTCTTATCGATGGCGTGCGTATCCACCAGCTTCGCCAGGGTTTCATAGGCGAGGTATGGATAGATAGCCGTCGCGCCGAAGCCCAGCAGCACGGCGAAGTGATGCGGATCGCGGGCGCTGGCGGTTTCAACGATGATGTTGGCGTCGCAGCGCAGGCTCTTCTCCACGAGGCGAGTCTGGATAGCACCCACCGCCATTGGAGCCGGAACCGGCAGGCGATCTTTGGCAATGTTACGGTCAGAGAGCACCAGCAGCACCGTGCCGTCGCGCACCATCTGTTCTGCTTTATCACACAGCGCGCTCACCGTGTCTGCCAGCGACGCGGTGTTAACGTCAAAGGTGATATCCAGCGTGTCGGCGCGGTAGTGGTGCTCCGACATGGTGGTGAGCTGTTTAAAATCGGAGTAGAGCAGGATCGGTGACTTAAAGGTCAGGCGATGCGCCTGGCCCTCGGCTTCACAGAAGACATTCATCTCCCGACCGATGCTGGTGGCCAGCGACATCACGTGTGCTTCCCGCAGCGGATCGATTGGCGGGTTGGTGACCTGCGCAAACTGCTGGCGGAAGTAGTCATAAATGATGCGCGGCTGGCTGGAGAGCACGGCAAACGGGGTATCGTCACCCATTGAGCCGACCGCCTCCTGGCCGTTTTCACCCAGCACGCGGACCACGGAATCCAGCTCTTCGGCGCTGTAGTTAAACTGTTTTTGGAAGCTGGCGAGCAGGTCGTCATCCATCTCACGGCTGCCCACCGCGTCATCCGGCAGATCTTCAAACGGCACCAGACGGCGTACGTTTTTCTCCATCCACTCTTTATAGGGGTGGCGGCTCTTCAGATCGTCATCGGTTTCGCGGGAGTGCAGGATACGGCCGCCGCGGGTGTCGATCACCATCAGCTCACCCGGACCTACGCGGCCTTTTTCCACCACTTCGTCGGGCTGGTAATCCCAGATCCCCACTTCTGAGGCGCAGGTGATCAGCTTGTCTTTAGTGATGACGTAGCGCGCCGGGCGCAGACCGTTACGGTCCAGGTTACAGGCGGCAAAGCGACCGTCGGACATCACGATACCCGCCGGACCATCCCACGGCTCCATGTGCATGGAGTTAAAGTCAAAGAAGGCGCGCAGCTCCGGATCCATATCCGGGTTATTCTGCCACGCTGGCGGCACCAGCAGGCGCATGGCACGGACGATGTCCATCCCGCCCGCCAGCAGCAGCTCCAGCATGTTATCCAGCGAGCTGGAGTCGGAGCCGGTTTCGTTAACGAACGGCGCGGCGTCGTGCAGATCCGGGATCAGCGGCGTCTTGAATTTATAGGTACGCGCGCGCGCCCACTGGCGGTTACCGGTGATGGTGTTGATCTCACCGTTATGGGCCAGGTAGCGGAACGGCTGGGCCAGCGGCCAGCGCGGTACGGTGTTGGTGGAGAAGCGCTGATGGAACAGGCAGATGGCCGACTCCAGACGCAGATCCGCGAGGTCCAGGTAGAAGCGCGGCAGATCCGCCGGCATACAGAGACCTTTATAGATGTTGACCAGGTTCGAGAGGCTACAGACGTAGAACTCTTTATCCTCCTGGAGGCGTTTTTCGATACGGCGGCGCGCGATAAACAGGCGGCGCTCCATATCACGTGGACGCCAGCCCGCAGGGGCGTTGACAAAAATTTGCTCAATACGTGGCAGCGAGGAGAGGGCGATTTCACCGAGCACCCCTTCGTTGGTAGGCACATCGCGCCAGCCCACGATAGACAGGGTCTCTTGCTGAAGTTCTTCTTCGACGATGCGGCGCGCAGCGGCGGCCTTCTCAGCGTCCTGGTTCAGGAACAGCATGCCGACGGCGTAATTTTTGGCTAAGCGCCAGCCGCGCTCTTCGGCAACCAGGCGGAAGAAACGGTCAGGTTTTTGCAGCAGCAGGCCGCAACCGTCGCCGGTTTTACCATCGGCAAGGATCGCACCACGGTGCTGCATTCGGGCCAGTGCGTGAATAGCGGTACGCACTACCTTGTGGCTAGGTTCGCCTTCTATGTGGGCGATCAGGCCGAAACCACAGTTATCTCTCTCAAGAGATTTATCGTACAACATATCAGTGAACCTCCCCAGGCTCTACGTGACTCTCTCATGACCGTGGCGCGCAGGCGCAGAAAGGGCGTGGCGACGGAGCCTACAGGCCTCGCGTGTCGCCCTCTATCATCCTTTTCGCTTAGGTCAAACAAGTGTTGAGGACTTGCTTCAGAGGGAATCTAAATTACTGCATAAATATGGTGAGCAGACTGCTCACCCAGAAAGCTTCCAGCGGATATCCAACTTATCGGGAATCGACACACAGGTCAAATCACAATCTTATTTATACAAAAATGTGCTAACACAGGGTTAATGCGCTGATATAAATAGATATTTAGCTATTTTACAGCCAGGTTACAGCTACAGCAGGCAGGGACAGAGTGTGATCTCTCTCACTATAAGAAAGCGCTATCGTTACCGGTATACGCTATTTTTTTACTTTAATGCGCTATTTTTCGCTAGTTGCACAGAGTAACCCGCATAAAGACACTGTTTTACGCTTGCGCAAAAATTGTCGAAAAACAGGCTGGCAATATAAGGAAAAGTAATCAACATGGCGGTGAATGAAACTTCGGTAATTTTGCTTGGTTATGCAAAGAAAATAGCGCCGCTATGGCGATTGATCCAGGTCATCGCCGACGGAGGCTAAAAGTGGCAGGCTTGCCCCTTTTTTAAGGGCGGCCTTTCAGATTATGCAGTTACAAAAATTAGTCAATATGTTTGGTGGCGATCTTGCCCGCCGCTACGGTGAAAAAGTGCATAAGCTCACCCTGCACGGCGGCTTTAGCTGCCCGAACCGCGATGGCACCCTTGGCCGCGGGGGCTGCACCTTCTGCAACGTTGCCTCCTTTGCCGATGAGACCCAGCAGGCGCACTCTATCGCTGAGCAGCTGGCTTACCAGGCAACGCGGGTTAACCGCGCCGGGCGCTACCTGGCCTATTTTCAGGCCTATACCAGCACCTGGGCCGAGGTTCAGGTGCTGCGGGCGATGTACTACCAGGCGGTGAGCCAGGCCAATATTGTCGGGCTGTGTGTTGGAACGCGCCCGGACTGCGTCCCGGAGGCGGTGCTGGATCTGCTTAGCGAATACCAGCAGCAGGGCTATGAGGTCTGGCTGGAGCTGGGTCTGCAAACGGCCCACGATAAAACCCTGCACCGCATCAACCGTGGCCACGACTTCGCCTGTTATCAAAAAACGACCCGGCTGGCCCGGCAGCGCGGGCTGAAGGTATGCAGTCACCTGATCGTTGGCCTGCCGGGGGAAGGGGAGACGGAGTGCCTTGCCACGCTACAGCGAGTAGTAGAGAGCGGCGTTGACGGTCTCAAGCTGCATCCGCTGCATATTGTCACCGGCAGTACTATGGCTAAGGCCTGGCAGGCCGGGCGGTTAGCCGGTATCGAGCTGGATGCCTATACCCATATCGCCGGGGAGATGATCCGCCATACGCCGCCGGATGTGATCTACCACCGCATCTCCGCCAGCGCCCGGCGTCCAACCCTGCTTGCGCCGCTGTGGTGCGAGAACCGCTGGACCGGCATGGTCGAACTGGATAAGTACCTCAACGCCCATGGGGCGCAAGGCTCTGCGTTAGGCAAGCCGTGG
>NZ_LR607338.1:2736803-2767597 GCF_902164725.1 Pseudescherichia vulneris
TTGCATAACGCCGGATGGCGCGAGCGACATTTTTTGCACAACCTTCAACGCTTTGCTCAGAATTGAGTATTATTGTGCGACGTTGTGGTGAAGGAACTCGTTAATGAAGCAAATCCGATTACTCGCACAGTACTATGTCGATCTGATGATGAAGCTTGGCCTGGTGCGCTTCTCCATGCTGCTAGCCCTGGCGCTGGTGGTGTTGGCGATTGTTGTCCAGATGGCCGTGACCATGGTGCTGCATGGCCGGGTTGAAAGTATCGATGTGATCCGCTCGATCTTCTTCGGATTACTGATCACCCCTTGGGCAGTTTACTTTCTGTCGGTGGTGGTTGAGCAGCTGGAGGAGTCCCGCCAGCGGCTATCCAGGCTGGTGGAAAAGCTGGAGGAGATGCGCGAGCGCGATCTCAAGCTCAACGTTCAGCTGAAAGATAATATCTCCACGCTCAACAAGGTACTCAACGATCGCGCTATCGCCGAGGCCGAGCGCCAGGCCACCTTTGAGCAACTCAAAATTGAGATGAAAGAGCGCGAGCAGACGCAGATCCAGCTGGAGCAGCAGTCCTCGTTCCTGCGCTCGTTTCTCGACGCCTCGCCGGATCTGGTTTTCTACCGCAACGAAGATAAAGAGTTCTCCGGCTGCAACCGGGCGATGGAGCTGTTAACCGGTAAAAGCGAGAAGCAGTTGGTTAACCTGAAGCCGGACGACGTCTATTCGCCGGAGGCGGCGGAAAAGGTTAACGAAACTGATGAGAAGGTGTTTCGTCATAACGTCTCCCTGACCTATGAGCAGTGGCTGGAGTACCCGGACGGGCGCAAAGCCTGCTTTGAGATCCGCAAGGTGCCCTACTATGACCGGGTGGGTAAACGCCACGGGCTGATGGGCTTTGGCCGGGATATTACCGAGCGCAAGCGTTACCAGGACGCGCTGGAGCGCGCCAGCCGGGACAAGACCACCTTTATCTCCACCATCAGCCACGAGCTGCGCACGCCGCTTAACGGCATCGTTGGCCTGAGCCGTATCCTGCTTGATACCGAGCTGAGCGAAGAGCAGGAGAAGTACCTCAAGACCATCCACGTCTCTGCGGTCACGCTGGGGAATATCTTCAACGATATTATCGACATGGATAAGATGGAGCGCCACAAGGTGCAGTTGGACAACCAGCCGGTAGACTTCACCAGCTTCCGGGCCGATCTCGAAACTCTCTCTGGACTGCAGGCGCAGCAGAAGGGGCTGAGTTTTGTTGTCGAGCCGACGCTGCCCCTGCCGCATAAGGTCATCACCGACGGCACCCGGCTGCGGCAGATCCTGTGGAACCTCATCAGCAACGCGGTTAAGTTCACCCAGCAGGGCCAGGTGACGGTGCGCATTCGCTATGACGATAACGAAATGCTGCGCTTTGAGGTTGAGGACTCCGGTATCGGCATCCCGCCGGTGGAGCAGGATAAAATTTTTGCCATGTACTACCAGGTTAAAGACAAGCACGGCGGCAAACCGGCTACCGGCACGGGGATTGGTCTTGCGGTCTCGCGGCGGCTGGCGAAAAGCATGGGCGGCGATATTACCGTTACCAGCGAGCTGGGCAAAGGTTCGCGCTTTGTGCTGACGGTGCATGCCCCTGCCGTCGCAGAGGAAGTAGAGGACGGGTTCGAGGATGATGAGATGCCGCTCCCGGCCCTGAACGTGCTGCTGGTAGAGGATATCGAACTGAACGTGATCGTGGCGCGATCGGTGCTGGAAAAGCTGGGATGCAGCGTTGACGTTGCCATGACCGGAACAGAGGCGCTGGCGAAGTTTACCCCAGGCGAATACGATCTGCTGCTGCTGGATATCCAGCTACCGGACATGACCGGGCTGGACATCTCTCGTCAGCTGACCCAGAACTACGCCCGGGAGGATCTGCCCCCGCTGGTGGCCTTGACCGCCAACGTGTTGAAAGATAAAAAAGAGTATCTGGATGCGGGAATGGACGAAGTCCTGAGCAAGCCGCTGGCTGTACCGGCGCTGACCGCGATGATCAAGAAGTTTTGGGATACCTGTGAAGACGAGGAGGAGAGTACGGTGGACGCTGTCGATAACGATAAAGCACAGACGCTGTTAGATATTCCGATGCTGGAGCAGTACCTGGAAATCATTGGTCCGAAGGTGATCGTCGACGGCATTGCGATGTTTGAGAAGATGATGCCGGGCTATATTGCGATCCTCGAATCAAACCTGACCGCTCGTGACCAAAAGGGGATCGCGGAAGAGGGACATAAGATCAAGGGTGCGGCGGGCTCGATTGGCCTGCGTCGTCTGCAACAGCTGGGCAAGCAAATTCAGTCTTCCGATCTGCCGGCGTGGTGGGACAACGTAGGCGAATGGATTGAGGAGATGAAGCTGGCCTGGCAGGACGATATTGCGGTGCTTAAGGCGTGGGTCGCCGGGGCGGGCAAAAAATGACCCCGGATAGACCGGGGTGCGCGAATACTGCGCCAACACCAGGGAAATTGTGGCCGTGCCGGTATTTTTAGGGTTGGTTATTCACTGGGCACAGGCGGAAAGAGTGTCAAGCCCGCACATAAGATAGCAAATCTTAACTTATTTGTTATATGAATCGATGAAATGTGTGAAGCATAGCGTCCTTATCGAAATTTTTAATAATCGTCAGCATGTTGCAAGAAAGGATCGGCAAAATGAAAAAAGTGGGAGTGGTACTCAGCGGCTGCGGCGTTAACGACGGAACTGAAATTCATGAGGCCGTCATTACGCTATTAGCGATTGCCCGCAGCGGCGCGGAGGCGGTCTGTTTTGCACCGGATAAACCGCAGTCGGACGTGATCAACCATCTTACCGGCGATCCGATGGCGGAGAGCCGCAACGTGCTTATTGAAGCAGCGCGTATTGCTCGCGGCGCGATCCAGCCGCTAAGCCAGGCCTCTGCCGACGCGCTGGACGCCCTGATTGTTCCCGGCGGCTTCGGTGCGGCAAAGAACCTCAGCAATTTCGCCGCCCAGGGCGCAGAGTGCAGCGTGGATAGCGGCCTGAAGCAGCTGGCGCTGGCGATGCACGCCGCCGGTAAACCGCTGGGGTTTATCTGTATCGCTCCGGCCATGCTGCCGAAAATTTTTGACTTCCCGCTGCGCCTGACCATCGGGACTGACATCGACACCGCCGACGTGCTGGAGGAGATGGGCGCAGAGCATGTGACCTGCCCGGTGGATGACATCGTGGTAGATGAAGAGAACAAGGTCGTCACGACCCCAGCCTATATGGTGGCGCAGAATATTGCCGAGGCCGCCAGCGGCATTGAGAAACTGGTCGCGCGCGTGCTGGTGCTGGCGTAATGGCAGTACGCAGTGCCTCATTGAAGGTAAAAATAAAACGTCTGCTGCTGCGTACGCTGCTGGGGCTGGCCCTGCTCTGGGGCGGCGGCATTCTGCTGTTCAGCTTTATGCCGGTTCCCTTCTCGGCGGTAATGGCGGAGCGTCAGATATCGGCCTGGCTGAGCGGCGATTTCAACTATGTTGCCCACTCTGACTGGGTGGGGATGGATGATATCTCACCCTGGATGGGGCTGGCGGTGATTGCCGCTGAGGATCAAACCTTCCCGACGCACTGGGGCTTTGACGTTAACGCTATCCAGAAAGCAGTTTCCCATAACGAGCGTAACGCCAGCCGGATCCGCGGTGCGTCAACCCTGTCACAACAGACGGCGAAAAATCTCTTCCTCTGGGACGGGCGCAGCTGGCTGCGTAAGGGGCTGGAGGCCGGATTAACGCTTGGCATGGAGACGGTGTGGAGCAAGCGGCGGATCCTGACGGTTTATCTCAATGTCGCCGAATTTGGCGAGGGGGTATTTGGCGTTGAGGCGGCAGCCCAGCGTTATTTTAACAAGCCTGCCAGCCGCCTGACGATGTCAGAGGCCGCGCTGCTGGCGGCCGTGCTACCCAATCCTATCCGCTTTAAGGCCAGTGCCCCTTCAGGCTACGTGCGCAATCGCCAGGCGTGGATTATGCGCCAGCTGGGCGGTGAGGGATTTATGACCCAGCATTCGCTGCACTAAGCCCGTTGGCAAGCGCGGGCTGAGCGATAAAGCGCTGCCACAGGCGGGCCTGCTTACGCGCGCAGGCCCAGCCTGACCAGGTTGCCAGCGGGATCAGCGTGCCTTCGCCAATGTTGTCGCACACTACCGGCACCACTTCATCCACGCTGATGCGGCGGCAAAGCACGTTCTGCGGCTTCAGGTTCATGGTCACAATGCGGTTTTTGCGCAGGTAGCTTTTCAGCGCCCTGAGCAGCGGGTAGAGCGCCTTGCTGTTGCCTGCTTCACGGCACTGGGCGGCATACTCGGTCAGGGTCTTTGACGGGGAGCCGTCAAAGTCGGTGATGATATCGTAGACGTATCCCGTCCCCAGATCGGTTTCGACCGTGCCGTAGTAGCGCGGCAGCCCACTCCAGTCTGTTAAACGGCGAGAGAGATGGGCATAGTAGCTCAGCTCGCGCTTGATCTCTTTATCGCCGCCGCTCTCGTAGTTGTAGATAATCTTGATGCAGCGCTGGGCATTGTCCGGATGCGCATAGCATTGGCGGTGCCGACCGATGCCCAACGGGGTGAGATGAGATAAGCGAATCATACGTTGTCCTGCTTTTTTGGAAATTGTTTTGGAAACAATCCAAGTATGGCCAGGCAACTTAAATGGAAAATAAACGGCTAGCTTAAGGTTATCTTAAGAAAAGGTTGGCAGGAGTTAAGCGCACGAAAAGTACAGTTTGCCTATGTTTTACCTCTGTTGTAGGCCGGGTCAGGCGTAGCCGCCACCCGGCGCAATCGGCACTAATCTTCGTCAAAACCGGCGTTGAACAGGGCAATCACGGCGGCGAGCGCCTCCTGCTCCTGCGGGCCGCTGACCTCAATCTCGATCTGACGGCCTTTGGCGGAGTCGAGCATCAGCAGCGCAATCACGCTGCTGGCCTCCGCCTCGGTGCCTTCGTCATTGCGCAGCAGCACTTCGGCATCAAACCCCTGAACCAGCTCAAACAGTTTCATTGCCGGACGGGCATGCATGCCCAGCGTGTTGGTGATCTCAACGGTCTGCTTAACGGTCATGTTTTGCGTTTTTCCAGCGTACGGTGGCGGGACTGCACGTTTTTACCCCGCGAGCGGAAGTAGTCCGCCAGCTGCTCGGCAATATAGACCGAACGGTGCTTGCCCCCCGTACAGCCGATGGCGACGGTGAGATAGCTGCGGTTGTTGGTCTCCAGCATCGGCAGCCACAGTTCCAGATAGCTGCGAGTCTGGTAGATAAAGTTGTGCACTTCGGTATGCCGATCGAGGAACGCCGCCACCGGTTTATCAAGGCCGGTCATCGGGCGCAGCTTCGGATCCCAGTGCGGGTTCGGCAGGAAGCGGACGTCAAAGACGTAGTCGGCATCGATAGGAATGCCGTGCTTGAAGCCAAACGACTCAAACACCATGGTCAGTTCGCGCTCGCGCTTGCCCAGCAGGCGGGTACGCAGCATCTCTGCCAGCTCATGCACCGACATCTCTGAGGTATCGACGATCAGATCTGCTCGGGAGCGCAGCGGCTCCAGCAGGTCGCTCTCTTCGTCGATAGCGCTCTCCAGCGACAGGTTCTTGCTGGAGAGG
Organism: Pseudescherichia vulneris; assembly: GCF_902164725.1. Lineage (NCBI taxonomy): Bacteria > Pseudomonadati > Pseudomonadota > Gammaproteobacteria > Enterobacterales > Enterobacteriaceae > Pseudescherichia > Pseudescherichia vulneris. Next base: position 2,742,434 of record NZ_LR607338.1, read on the forward strand.
GGGTGCAGGCGTCGGGTATCGCTGTAGCGCCGGATCAACGTGTTGCGATCGGCATCAAGGAACAGCAGCTGCGGCGAAAAGGCCGACGGCAGATTGTTCATTGCCTGTTCAAAAATTTCCGGCGACTCTGGCATATTACGCACGTCAATGCTGACGGCCGCAGAGATCTGGCGGTCGGCCAGCGATTTCGCCAGTTCGGGCAACAGCACTACCGGCAGGTTATCCACGCAGTAGAAGCCCATGTCTTCCAGCGCTCGCAGGGCAACTGATTTCCCCGAGCCCGAGCGACCGCTGACGATCATCAGTACCATGTACCGTTTCTCCTCAGGCGAGCAAATAGAAAAGCCTTTTCCCGGCTACGCGTCATCGTGGCTGCCTTCGCTGTCCGTGATGATCTGATACAGCTCCTCATCGCTCTGTGCGGCGCGCAGGCGTCGGCAGATGGTTTTGTCCGCCAGGCGGCGGGCAACGAGAGAGAGCGTGTGCAGATGCGTCTTGGTTTGATCGGCCGGCACCAGCAGGGCAAACAGCAGATCCACCGGCTGGTTATCGATAGCATCAAAGGCGATAGGCGTCTCCAGCTGGACAAAGACGCCGACGGCGCGCAGGGTATCTTCCTCGACCTTGCCATGGGGGATCGCGATACCGTTGCCGATACCGGTACTGCCCATTTTTTCACGGGTCAGGATGGCCTCAAAGACCACCTGCGGCGGCAGGCTAAGCTGCTTGGCAGCCAGCTCGCTGATAATCTCCAGCGCACGCTTTTTACTCTGGCAGTGCACGCCGCTGCGGGTACATTCCTGGTTAAGGACATTGCTCAATTGAAGAGCGGAATCGTTGTTCATCATAAATTCACCTAAGCGTTACTCGTGCAGACAACCTGCTGCGTGACCACAGCAGGTTGCTAACTGCCGTCGAACGCCCGGACAATTAGTGTTGTTTCAGTTTATCTTTATGTTTGTTTAACTGTCGCGCCAGTTTATCAATTAAACCGTCGATAGCCGCATACATGTCTTGCCCTTCCGCACTGGCGTGGAGGTCGCCACCGTTTACGTGCAGTGTGGCGTCCGCGACGTGCGTCACTTTCTCCACTTTTAACACAATGTAGACCTGATTGATCCGCTCGAAGTACTGCTCCAGCTTAGCAAATTTTGTACCGACAAAATCGCGCAGTGCTTCAGTAATTTCGACATTGTGCCCTGTAATGTTGAGCTGCATAGTGTCTTCCTTATCGGTTGGGTCAGACCAGCTGCTTGCGCTGGTTAGACGGCGGGATGGATAAAGACTCTCGATACTTCGCAACGGTGCGGCGAGCCACCATGATACCCTGGTCGGACAGCAGGGTGGTCAACTTACTGTCACTCAGTGGTTTCGCAGGATTTTCTGCGGCTATCAGCTTCTTCACCAGCGCGCGGATGGCCGTTGACGAGGCTTCGCCACCGCCTTCGGTATTTACGTGGCTAGAGAAGAAGTATTTAAGCTCAAAAATACCTCTCGGGCTGTGGAGGTACTTCTGGGTTGTCACGCGTGAAATGGTAGATTCGTGCATCTCGACGGCCTGGGCGATATCCGCCAGCACCATCGGTTTCATAAACTCTTCGCCTTTATCGAAAAAGGCCTGCTGCTGTTCTACGATGCAGCGACTGACGCGTAGCAGGGTATCGTTGCGGCTCTCCAGGCTCTTAATCAGCCATTTGGCTTCCTGAAGATTGCTGCGGATAAACTGGCTGTCGGCATCGTTACGCGTGCCGCTGCACATGGCGGCGTAGTGCTGGTTAATCTGCAAACGTGGAATGCTGTCAGCGTTCAGCTCGACCATCCAGCGGCCATTGTGCTTGCGCACCAGCACGTCGGGGATCACATACTCCGGCTCGCCGGTCTGGATCGACTGGCCAGGGCGTGGATCCAGCGATTGGATCAAGTTCACCGCCTCTTTCAGCACCTCTTCCTTCAGGCGGGTAACGCGCATCAGGGTGCGGAAATCGTGGTTCCCCAGCAGATCGAGGTGATCGCTGATGATCAGTTTGGCTTCGGCCCGCCACGGCGTATCGCTGGCGAACTGGGAGAGCTGGATCAGCAGGCAGTCGCGCAGATCTCTTGCCGCCACGCCCACCGGATCGAAACGCTGGACGCGTTTCAGCACCGCTTCGACCTCGTCCAGCCCCACGTTGCTGTCACCCATGCTGTCGAGGATATCCTCCAGAGAGACGGTCAGGTAGCCGGTCTCATCCACGGCGTCGACAATGGAGGTGGCAATAGCGCGATCGGTATCAGAGAAGGGGGTCAGCTCCACCTGCCACATCAGGTAGTCCTGTAGTGACTGGGTGGTCTCGCCCTGGTAGACGGGAAGCTCGTCGTCCTGATAGTCCACGCCGTTGCCCGACGGCGTACCGGCGGTGTAGATCTCATCCCAACTGGCATCCAGCGGCAGCTCCTCGGGCATATCTTTCTGCTCAAGGGCGTCGGCGGAGTCTAACGTTTCGGTATCCTGGGTCTGCTGGGCATCTATCTCATCGTGAAGATCGGTTTGCTCCAGCAGCGGGTTGCTATCCAGCGCCTGCTGAAGTTCTTGCTGAAGTTCCAGCGTCGAGAGCTGCAACAGACGAATAGCCTGTTGCAGTTGGGGCGTCATGGCGAGCTGTTGGCTTAGCCGCAGTTGCAAACCTTGCTTCATGTTCAGAGCACTTCTCTCCCGCTAAAACATTACCGTCATTAACCCTATCAGAGTCTGAAGTCTTCCCCAAGATATACGCGTTTAACCTGTTCGTCTTCAAGGATTTGCTGCGGCGTACCGTGGGCAATCAGATGCCCCTGGCTGACGATGTAGGCGCGTTCACACACGGCCAGCGTCTCGCGCACGTTGTGATCGGTGATCAGCACGCCGAGTCCGCTGTCGCGCAGGTGCTCAATGATGCGCTTAATGTCGATAACCGAGATGGGGTCAACGCCAGCAAAGGGTTCATCCAGCAGGATAAATTTAGGATTTGCCGCCAGCGCACGGGCGATCTCAACGCGGCGGCGTTCACCGCCGGAGAGGGCCTGGCCGAGGCTGTCGCGCAGGTGCTCAATGTGAAACTCTTCCATCAGCTCATTGGCGCGGTCCTCGCGCTGCTCTGAGGAGAGATCGTCACGAATTTGCAGCACCGCCATTAAATTATCGTACACGCTCAGGCGGCGGAAAATAGAGGCCTCCTGCGGCAGATAGCCGATACCACGGCGCGCGCGGGCGTGCAGCGGCAGCAGGCTGATATCTTCGTCATCGATAATGATGTTACCCGCGTCGCGGGATACAATGCCAACGACCATGTAAAACGTGGTGGTTTTACCCGCCCCGTTAGGGCCAAGCAGGCCCACAATTTCGCCGGATTTTACGGTCAGGCTAACATCCTCGACCACACGGCGGCCTTTATAGGCTTTAGCAAGATTTTTTGCAGTTAACGTTGCCATAACGAATTAGTTACTCTTCTTCGGGGCCGGTGCCGGTTTATTGCCTTTGTCCTGCAGCTGGGATGGAACCAGGACGGTGGTCACGCGCTTGCCTTTTTCGCTAAACGCCTGCATTTTTTGCTCTTTGACCAGATAGGTAATTTTGTCGCCGGTGATATTGCTGTCCTGCTGCTCCAGGAAGGCGTTGCCGGTCAGCACCACGAAGTCATTTTGCAGCTCGTAGTGCAGCTGGCCAGCATGACCCTGCACCGGCTTACCGTTATCCTGCATCTGGTAGAAGGTGGCCGGGTTGCCGTAGCCATCAATGACCTCTTTGCCTTCCTGACCGCCCGGACGGGTAACGACCACTTTATCGGCGTTGATCTTAATCGTGCCCTGAGTCACCACCACGTTGCCGGTGAAGGTGACCACGTTGCCCTGCATATCCAGAGACTGCTGGTCAGATTCAATATGGATCGGCTGATCGGTATCGCCGGTCACCGCCAGCGCCGGGACAGACGCGGCCAGAAGTACGCTGGCAAGCGCAAGATTAAGGCTGAGTTTGTTTATTTTGAATTTCATAGGAGGTTCTAACCTTTTCAATCAGCTCGGCGTTTTGGCTGCGTAAGTTGCCGCGCATTTTCAGGCCGCTGGAATTAAATGTTGTACCGTATAACGTGACCAGATCGTTCGAGGTAACATCCTGAGTAATCAGGTTAATCTGCGCGTTATCCGTCGTGATTTTCCGCAGTTGGGACTCTGCTGTCAGGGCATTGACCTCAACATGTCCATAAAGATACAGCATACGGTCATCAGTCAGTTTGGCTTTATCTGACCTAATCGACCAGGTGGGTACTTTATTTTCGTCAAAGGTGGTTAATACCGGTTGCGTAAACCAGGAGACTGCCTGGTCAGAGAAATACTCCACGTGCTGTGCGATCAGGCGATAGTTCAGCGCCCCTTCCGGGCTGTAGACCACGCTATCGGTATGCTCGCTGCGGTAGGTTGGCTCACTATTGTTGATTGCCACCTCGCTGTCGTCATCCCGATCGGTCAGGTTGACGCCAATCAATACCAGCACCGCCAGCGATAGCAGAATGATAACCCAACGTCTGGTTTTACTCATATTGATTGCCCTTTGGCCTCTTCCAGTTTGCCCTGCGCCAGCAGCAGCAGATCGCAGACTTCACGTACCGCGCCGCGTCCACCCTGAATATGCGTAACGTAGTCCGCACGCGGCAGCAGCAGCGGGTGCGCATCGGCCACGGCCACGCTTAACCCAATTTCCGCCATTACCGGCCAGTCGATCAGGTCGTCACCCACGTAGGCGACCTCATCGGCGCTGACGGCGAGCGTTGCGAGCAGCTCCCGGTAGGCGATCAGCTTGTCTGCCTGCCCCTGATAGAGATGCGTGATCCCCAGCGTAGCGCAGCGGTCTTCCAGCAGTTTGGCCTTGCGGCCGGTGATGATCGCCACCTCGATGCCCGAGGTCAACGCGCAGCGGATGCCGTAGCCGTCGCGCACGTTGAACGCTTTCAGCTCTTCACCATTATTACCCATAAAAATCAGGCCGTCAGACATTACGCCATCGACGTCCAGGATCAGCAGGCGGATCTTCTCCGCCTTTGCTATCACTTGCGTACTGACCGGCCCGTAGCAGGTCGCCAGTGACGCACCAGCATTACTCATTCTCGTATCCTTTTTACACTACGCCTGCGCGCAGCAGATCGTGCATATGTACCACACCCAGCAGCTGGTCGCCATCGGCAACCATCACCGCCGTAATATGGCGGGACTGCATCAGGTTCAGGACGTCAACCGCCAGGGTGCCTGAGCGAACGCGAATGCCGCCGGGGGTCATCACGTCAGCGATACCCAGGCTTCTCACGTCCGCACCCATATCAAACACGCGGCGCAGGTCGCCATCGGTGAAGATGCCTTCAATTTTCATCAGGTCGTCGCACACCACCGTCATACCCAGGTTTTTGCGGGTGATCTCCAGCAGCGCGTCACGCAGGGAGGCCTCTTTGCTGACGTGGGGGATCTCATCCCCGGTGTGCATAATATCGTTTACCCGCAGCAGCAGCTTGCGTCCGAGCGCGCCGCCGGGGTGGGAGAGGGCAAAATCCTCCGCCGTAAAGCCGCGCGCCTTTAACAGCGCTACCGCCAGCGCGTCGCCCATGACCAGCGCTGCCGTGGTGCTGGAGGTGGGGGCCAGCCCCAGCGGACAGGCTTCACGCGGCACTTTGACGCACAGATGAATATCCGCCGCCCGCGCCATGCTGCTCTCCGGACGGCTGGTGACGCAGATCAACGGCACCTGCAAGCGTTTCAGCACCGGAATAAGCGCGAGGATCTCGTTAGATTCGCCGGAGTTCGACAGGGCGATAACGATATCCTGCGGGGCAACCATGCCGAGATCGCCGTGGGCGGCCTCGCCTGGATGAACAAAGAACGACGGCGTGCCGGTGCTGGCAAAGGTCGCCGCCATTTTGCGCCCGATATGACCAGATTTGCCCATGCCCATCACTACCACTTTACCGGCGCAGTAGAACATCTTTTCGCAGGCTTCGGTAAAGTCTTCGTTGATATAGCGGTCAAGCTCGGCCAGGCCTTCACGTTCAATGGTCAGTACATCCCTGCCTGCCTGTTGAAAGTCAAAGCCCGGCGGCAAATCTATGTGCGACATAATAGGTTTCCGATTATCCAGTGATATACGGCGATAGCCAGTAGAGCATCGCCATCCATATGATAAAACCGCCGATCAGCAGCGCCCCTGCACCTCGGCCCGTCTGGCGCTGCCGACGCCAGCACAGCAGGGCAAAGATCACGCTCACCGCCAGCATCACGCCGTAGTCACGCGTAAAGGCCAGTGGGTTAAAGGAGCCGGGCACAATCAGCGCGGGCAGGCCCAGCACAATGGCGATATTAATAATGCTGGAGCCGATGATGTTACCAATGGCAATATCATCTTCGCCTTTCCGGGTGCCAGCGATAGCGGTAGCCAGCTCCGGCAGACTAGTGCCAATGGCAATGACCGTCAGGCCGATGGTCAGCTCGCTCATCCCCAGCACATTAGCCAACACCGTGGCGTTATCAATCACCATCCGGGTGGCCATTGGCATGACGATCAGTGCGACCCCCAGCCAGAGGAACGCCACCGACAGGCTGCCTTCACGGGGCAGCTCTGCCAGCTGCTCCCGCGTCAGGCTATCGTTGCCCTGGCGGCCAATCTTAACAATGAATACCAGCCAGAGCACGGCTAATAGCAGTAAAAAGAGACCGTCGCCCCGGCTAAGCTGGCCATCGTACAGCACCACGCCAGCCAACGCGCTAACGATCAACATTAGCGGGATTTCGCGGCGCAGAATATCAGAATGTACGGTAAATGGATGGAATAGGGCCGCCAGACCGAGGATTAGCAGAATATTGACAATGTTAGAGCCCAGCGCGGTGCCAATGGCCAGATCCATCTGCCCATGCAGGGACGCGGCCATCGAGACCATGATTTCTGGTAGGGAGGTGCCGATGGTGACCACCGTCATGCCGATGATCAGCGGCGGGATCCCGATGCTACGGCAGAGAATAGATGCGGCAAACACCAGACGATCGGCACTGTAGACCACCAAAAGTAAACCAATAATTAACAGCGCCATCGCTAAAAGCATCTAAAGTCCTTTCTTCAGGTATAATCGCCGGTCCGCAGTCAGCGATCGCAGGCGAGAAAAGGATCGGTTAGACACAGCGAGTCCTAATTTTGACTTTAAGCGGCTTAAAAGTAAAACAAATGCCAGCTTTAGCTAACCTATGCACACAATATTCTGTAAAAATATCGTGACCAGGCGTAATGACGCGCCCCGGTGACACCTAATAAGGCAGAAGGAAAAGTAAATGAGCCAGACGATGGCGAATTTAGTCGATGTCCGTGGCGTCAGCTTCTCCCGTGGCAATCGGTGTATCTTCGACAATATTTCACTGACGGTGCCGCGGGGAAAGATCACCGCGATCATGGGGCCGTCAGGGATCGGTAAAACCACGCTGCTGCGCCTGATCGGTGGGCAGATCCCACCGGATGGCGGTGAGATCCTGTTTGACGGCGAAAACGTACCGGCTATGTCGCGTACCCGCCTCTACACCGTGCGCAAGCGCATGAGCATGCTGTTCCAGTCCGGGGCGCTATTTACCGATATGACCGTGTTTGACAACGTGGCCTATCCGCTGCGCGAGCATACGCATCTGCCGCCTGCGCTGCTTAAAAGCACGGTGATGATGAAGCTGGAGGCCGTTGGCCTGCGCGGCGCGGCGAAGCTGATGCCGTCCGAGCTCTCCGGCGGCATGGCCCGGCGGGCGGCACTGGCGCGGGCGATTGCTCTGGAGCCGGATCTGATCATGTTTGATGAGCCTTTTGTCGGCCAGGATCCCATCACCATGGGCGTGCTGGTCAAGCTTATCTCTGAGCTGAACAGCGCCCTGGGCGTTACCTGCATCGTGGTCTCCCACGACGTGCCCGAGGTATTGAGTATTGCCGACTACGCCTATATCGTGGCCGACAAAAAGATCGTTGCCCACGGCAGCGCGCAGGGACTCCAGGAGAATGCCGATCCCCGGGTACGCCAGTTCCTTGACGGCATTGCGGATGGCCCGGTGCCGTTCCGCTATCCGGCAGGTGACTACCTTCACGATTTATTAGGAACAGGGAGCTAAGCCACTCATGCTGTTAAATGCACTGGCATCGCTTGGACATCGCGGGATCAAAACGATCGCGACGTTCGGGCGCGCCGGGTTGATGTTATTCAATGCGCTGGTCGGCAAGCCCGAGTTTCGCAAGCACGCCCCGCTGCTGATCCGCCAGCTCTATAATGTGGGCGTGCTCTCGATGCTCATCATCCTGGTCTCCGGGGTGTTCATCGGCATGGTGCTTGGGCTTCAGGGCTACCTGGTGCTCACCACCTACAGCGCCGAAACCAGTCTCGGTATGCTGGTGGCGCTGTCGCTGCTGCGCGAGCTGGGGCCGGTGGTTGCCGCGCTGCTGTTTGCCGGGCGGGCCGGGTCGGCGCTGACGGCAGAAATCGGCCTGATGCGGGCAACCGAGCAGCTCTCCAGCATGGAGATGATGGCTGTGGATCCGCTGCGCCGGGTGATTTCGCCACGCTTCTGGGCGGGGGTGATCTCGCTGCCGCTGCTGACCATTATGTTTGTCGCGGTTGGCATCTGGGGCGGCTCGCTGGTGGGCGTAAACTGGAAAGGCATCGATTCCGGCTTCTTCTGGACGGCGATGCAAAACGCCGTCGATCTGCGCCTCGATCTGGTGAACTGCCTGATCAAAAGCGTGGTGTTCGCTATTACTGTTACCTGGATCGCGCTGTTTAATGGTTATGACGCGATCCCCACGTCGGCAGGGATCAGCCGGGCCACCACACGTACCGTTGTGCACTCATCGTTGACCATTCTCGGCCTCGATTTTGTGCTCACCGCTCTGATGTTTGGGAACTGAGTAGATGCAAACGAAAAAAACAGAAATTTGGGTGGGTATTTTTCTTCTGATTGCCCTGCTGGCAGCGCTTTTTATCTGCCTGAAGGCGGCGGACGTCGCCTCTATGCGGAGTGAACCCACCTACCGGATCACCGCCACCTTCGACAACATTGGCGGCGTTAAGGTCCACTCGCCGGTACGTATCGGCGGCGTCGTGGTGGGGCGCGTGGCCGATATCGAACTCGATCCGAAAACCTACCTGCCGCGCGTGTCGCTGGATATCGAAGAGCGCTATAACCAGATCCCGGATACCAGCTCGCTGGCTATTCGTACTTCTGGCCTGCTGGGAGAACAATATCTGGCGCTTAACGTCGGTTTTGACGATCCCGAGCTGGGAAGTTCTATGCTTAAAGACGGCAGCACCATTCAGGATACCAAGTCCGCCATGGTACTTGAGGACCTGATCGGACAATTCCTTTACAACAGCAAAGGTAGCGACAATAAGAGTTCAGGTGATGCGCCAGCGCCGGGCGCTGCTGATACTGACGTTGCACCGTCCGCCACCCCGACGAATCCATAAGGAGAAGTGACGCATGTTTAAACGACTGTTAATGATTGCCGTACTGGCTATTGCTCCGCTGACGGCAGCTACCGCCGCCGACCAGAGCAACCCGTACACGCTGATGCAGGAAGCGGCGAAAAAGACCTTCGATCGCCTTAAAACCGAGCAGCCGAAAATCCGCGCTAACCCTGACTACCTGCGTGAGGTAGTCGATCAAGAACTGCTGCCTTATGTCCAGGTGAAATACGCTGGCGCACTGGTGCTGGGCCGCTACTACAAAGAGGCGACCCCTGCTCAGCGTGATGCCTACTTTGCCGCTTTCCGAGAGTACCTGAAGCAGGCCTACGGCCAGGCGCTGGCGATGTATAACGGTCAGACCTACCAGATTGCGCCAGAGCAGCCGCTGGGTAACGCCACCATCGTGCCGATCCGCGTCACCATTAACGATCCAAATGGCCGTCCGCCGGTACGCCTCGACTTCCAGTGGCGTAAAAATAGCCAGACTGGTAACTGGCAGGCCTATGACATGATTGCCGAAGGCATCAGCATGATCACCACTAAACAGAACGAGTGGAGCGACCTGCTGCGTACCAAAGGCATTGACGGTCTGACCGCACAGCTGAAATCGATCTCCCAGCAGAAAATCACCCTGGACGAGAAAAAATAATGGCTGACCAGCTACGCTGGACGCGCGATGGCGAGCGGCTGGCTCTCCAGGGAGAGCTGGACCAGGACGTATTGAATGAGCTGTGGGAGGCGAGGGCGCAGGCGTTGAATGGCGTTGACGTCATCGACCTCACCGGGGTCGCCCGCGTTGATACCGCCGGGGTGGCCCTGCTGGTTCACCTGGTGGCCTTTGCCCGCAAACAGGGACGCGAGGTGATGCTTGAGGGCGTCAGCGATAAGGTCCGAACCCTGGCGCAGCTCTATAACCTGCCTGCCGACGCGCTGCCACACTAATATTTTCAGTACGTTACTACTCATAGCCTCGCTTGATTGATAAGCGAGGCTTTTTGCTTATTTAAGACAGCGCCACTTTCCTCTAAGATGTTGGACTGTTTTCACTACCAGATGAATTAAAGCCCATGGAAAATCATGAAATCCAGACCGTGCTGATGAACGCACTCTCCCTGCAGGAAGCCCACGTTAGCGGCGATGGCAGTCACTTTCAGGTTATTGCGGTGGGTGAAATTTTTGCCGACATGAGTCGCGTGAAGAAGCAGCAGGCCGTCTATGCGCCGCTGATGGAGTACATTGCGGACAACCGCATCCATGCCCTGTCGATCAAAGCCTATACGCCCGCTGAGTGGGCACGCGATCGCAAACTTAACGGTTTTTGAGCTGGCGGTCAGTGACCGACAGTACGTATGAATTCTTAACAGAGAAGAGATGAATGGATAAGTTTCGTGTACAGGGGCCGACCCGGCTTCAGGGCGAAGTGACAATTTCAGGAGCGAAAAACGCTGCGCTGCCCATTCTTTTTGCCGCCCTGCTGGCAGAAGAGCCCGTGGAAATTCGTAACGTTCCGAAGCTGAAAGATATCGATACCACCATGAAGCTGCTGAGCCAGCTTGGTATGAAGGTCGAGCGCAACGGTTCCGTCTGGATGGACGGCAGCGCGGTCAATATCTATCGCGCTCCTTACGAGCTGGTGAAGACCATGCGCGCCTCAATCTGGGCCCTGGGGCCACTGGTGGCGCGTTTTGGTAAGGGCGAAGTCTCTCTGCCGGGCGGCTGCGCAATCGGCGCGCGTCCAGTCGACCTGCACATTAGCGGCCTTGAGCAGCTGGGTGCGGAGATCAAGCTGGAAGAGGGCTACGTTAAAGCCTCTGTGAACGGTCGCCTGAAAGGGGCGCATATCGTGATGGATAAGGTCAGCGTTGGCGCGACCGTGACCATCATGTCGGCGGCGACGCTGGCCGAAGGCACAACGATTATCGAAAACGCTGCCCGCGAGCCGGAGATTGTCGATACGGCAAACTTCCTCAACACCCTGGGCGCGAAGATCACCGGCATGGGCACGGACAGCATCACCATTGAGGGCGTTGAGCGCCTGGGCGGCGGTGTCTATAGCGTGCTGCCTGACCGTATCGAAACCGGGACCTTCCTGGTCGCTGCGGCCATCTCCGGCGGTAAAATCGTCTGCCGTAAAGCCCAGCCGGATACCCTGGACGCGGTACTGGCCAAGCTGCGCGAAGCGGGCGCGGATATTGAGCTCGGCGAGGACTGGATCAGCCTGGATATGCACGGCAAGCGTCCGAAGGCGGTTAACGTGCGCACCTCACCGCACCCGGCGTTCCCGACCGATATGCAGGCGCAGTTTACGCTGCTGAACCTGGTGGCGGAAGGAACCGGCGTGGTGACGGAAACCATCTTCGAAAACCGCTTTATGCACATTCCGGAACTGATCCGTATGGGCGCGCACGCGGAGATTGAGAGCAACACCGCTATCTGTCACGGCGTGGCGAAACTCTCCGGTGCCCAGGTCATGGCAACCGATCTGCGTGCTTCTGCAAGCCTGGTGCTGGCGGGCTGTATCGCGGAAGGGACCACCATCGTTGAACGTATTTATCATATCGATCGTGGGTATGAAACCATTGAGAACAAGCTGCGAGCGCTGGGCGCGAACATCGAACGCGTGAAAGGCGAGTAAGGCTTAATGGAAGGCAGCCCCCTTACCGGAAGGAGAAGGGGGTTGGCTTGCCGGGTTAGCGATTTTTATGCTTTGGAATGTCTCCGTCTATCTTTGCGGATCAGCTTAGAGCGATCGATAAACTCATGCGTAATCGGATCGTGATAGCGCGACGGCCAGATGACCCACGGATCCGTCCCAATCGCTCTGGCGATGATCATCTCCCCCTTCGGCCATGGGCGCGTCAGCACGTTAGCCAGCGTCGATGAACTCAGACCACTTCTACGCGACTCTGCCGCCATGGAAGTCCCTCTCTTGCGTAACGCAGCAATGATATCGGCTGGGTGCCAGTCAATCAGTTTCTGTTCCATTTTTCCTCCCTGTAATTGCGATAAGCACTGCGCTAAAACGGTGCGCGGATCTATCATATCGCCAAGGGAGTTTATGCTCTAATAAGTTCTTATAAAAAGGGCGTGATTTAGGAATTTGCCAGGGTAATCCCATGGTGTTACTGGATTTTAAAGGGTGTTGTTATTGGAGCTTTTTGGAGTTTTCCCGCGCCGTGACGCGGGAGTGTAGGGATTAGCGATCGCGCTGAACGGCGATATGCGCCAGGCCAATCAGCGCCTCACGCCAGGGGGAATCCGGCAGTACCTGAAGCGCAGCAATGGCTTTGTCTGCCTCCTCTTCCGCCCGCTGCCGCGTCCACTCCAGCGAACCACAGGCGGCCATCGCCTCCAGGACCGGGGTTAACAGGTGGCGGCCGTTGCCTTGCTCAATGGCTTCACGGATCATCTGCGCCTGCTCTGGCGTACCGTGACGCATGGCATGCAGCAGCGGCAGGGTAGGTTTGCCTTCGTTGAGATCGTCGCCCACGTTTTTACCCAGCGTCTCGCCATCGGCGCTGTAGTCCAGCAGGTCGTCGATAAGCTGGAAGGCGGTCCCCAGATAGCGGCCGTAATCCTGTAGCCCCTTCTCCTGTGCTTCACTACAGCCTGCCAGAATGCCTGAGCACTGGGCAGCCGCCTCGAACAGACGAGCCGTTTTGCTGTAGATGACCCGCATGTAGTTCTCTTCGGTGATATTCGGGTCGTTCACGTTCATCAGCTGAAGCACTTCACCTTCCGCGATCACGTTTACCGCTTCCGACATCACCGCCAGCACCTTGAGCGAGCCGAGGCTGGTCATCATCTGGAAGGAGCGGGTATAGATAAAATCTCCAACCAGCACGCTGGCAGCATTGCCAAACGCGGCGTTAGCGGTGGCTTTGCCCCGACGCATATCGGATTCATCCACCACGTCGTCATGCAGCAGCGTCGCGGTATGAATAAATTCAATTAGCGCCGCGATAGTAACGTGGTCATTTCCCTCATAGCCGACGGCGCGTGCGGCCAGCACGGCGATCATCGGACGGATACGTTTGCCGCCGCCGCTGACAATGTAATACCCCAACTGATTGATCAGCTGTACGTCCGAGTCGAGCTGTTGCAGTATTGTCGCATTGACACCCGCCATATCTTGCGCGGTTAACTCATTGATTTTTTCTAAATTCATCGCAAAAGCCGGGCTTAAAGTCCTGTTTATCACCTGTCAAAATGGGATAACAAAGGGTTACGGGTTAGCTATAGTATCGTTGATTGTACTGAAAAAACGCGCCAGATAAACGTTACCATACACGTTGTGTTTTTTTTCTTCGTCTATTGACGATCGCTCTTGTCAAAGCCTCACGTTTTGCGTAATATTCGCGCCCTATTGTGAATATTTATAGCGCACTCTGAATCACTCGAAAGATGTGCGCGGAAGCGGAGTTTTTTATGTACGCGGTTTTCCAAAGTGGTGGTAAACAACACCGAGTAAGCGAAGGTCAGACCATTCGCCTGGAAAAGCTGGACATCGCAACTGGCGAAACTATTGAGTTCGCTGAAGTTCTGATGGTCGCAAACGGTGAAGAAGTCAAAATCGGCGTTCCTTTCGTTGATGGCGGCGTTATCAAAGCTGAAGTTGTTGCTCACGGTCGTGGCGAGAAAGTTAAAATCGTTAAGTTTCGTCGTCGTAAACACTATCGTAAGCAGCAAGGCCATCGTCAGTGGTTCACTGATGTTAAAATCACTGGCATCAGCGCTTAAGACTAGGGGAGCAGATTTAAATGGCACACAAAAAGGCTGGCGGCTCAACTCGTAACGGTCGCGATTCAGAAGCTAAACGTCTGGGCGTAAAACGCTTTGGCGGAGAAGCAGTACTGGCAGGTAGCATCATCGTTCGTCAACGTGGTACTAAGTTCCACGCTGGCTCTAACGTTGGTTGCGGCCGTGACCACACTCTGTTCGCTTTGACTGACGGTAAAGTTAAGTTCGAAGTTAAAGGCCCGAAAAACCGTAAGTTCATCAGCATCGTTGCTGAATAAGTTTTTCGCGTCCCGGTAACGGATGAAAGCCCCGCAACACGTTGCGGGGCTTTTTACATTCGACGTCCGGAAAATCTCTTGTAGGGAATACGGGCAATGAAGCAGCAGGCAGGCATTGGGATCCTTTTGGCGCTAACGACAGCCATGTGCTGGGGCGCATTGCCCATTGCCATGAAGCAGGTGCTGGAGGTGATGGAACCGCCCACAATCGTGTTCTATCGCTTTTTAATGGCCGCAATAGGCCTTGGTTCGATTCTGGCCATCAAGGGCAAACTGCCGCCGATGCACATATTCCGCCAACGCCGCTGGCTGGTGTTGCTGGCTATTGCCACCGGGGGCCTGTTCGGGAATTTCATTCTCTTCAGCTCTTCTCTACAATATTTGACCCCGACGGCCTCACAGGTGATTGGACAGCTTTCACCGGTGGGCATGATGGTGGCTAGCGTATTTATCCTGAAGGAGAAAATGCGCGGCACCCAGGTCATTGGGGCAGTAATGCTGCTTTGCGGGCTGGTAATGTTTTTCAACACCAGCCTGATAGAGATCTTCACCCGACTCACTGATTACACCTGGGGTGTGATTTTCGGCGTTAGCGCCGCCGCGGTCTGGGTGAGCTATGGGGTCGCGCAAAAGGTATTATTACGCCGGTTGGCCTCGCAGCAGATCCTCTTTTTGCTGTACACTTTATGCACAGTAGCGTTGCTGCCGCTGGCAGAGCCTGCCACGATAGCGCAGCTTAGCCACTGGCAGCTGGCCTGTCTGATCTTCTGCGGCCTTAATACGCTGGTAGGCTATGGCGCGCTCGCCGAGGCGATGGCGCGCTGGCAGGCGGCGCAGGTAAGCGCGTTAATTACGCTGACCCCGCTGTTTACGTTGTTGTTTTCAGATTTATTATCACAGGCCTGGCCCGATGTTTTCGCCAGACCGATGTTAAACCTTTTAGGTTATCTCGGTGCGTTTGTCGTGGTTGCGGGCGCTATGTATTCCGCCATAGGCCACCGCCTCTGGGGACGCTGGCGCAAGCGTGAAGTGATTGTCACTTTACCCCGCTCAGGCGAATGAGTAACGGAGAGTAAAATGAAGTTTGTTGATGAAGCTACGATTCTGGTCGTGGCAGGTGACGGCGGTAACGGCTGCGTAAGCTTTCGTCGTGAAAAATATATTCCTCGTGGCGGCCCTGACGGCGGCGACGGGGGCGACGGTGGCGATGTCTGGCTGGAAGCGGACGAGAACCTCAACACCCTGATCGATTACCGCTTTGAGAAGTCCTTCCGCGCCGAGCGTGGACAGAACGGCCAGAGCCGTGACTGTACCGGCAAGCGCGGTAAAGATGTCACCGTTAAGGTGCCGGTAGGGACGCGCATCATTGACCAGGGTACGGGCGAGACCATGGGCGATATGACCAAACACGGTCAGCGTCTGATGGTCGCTAAAGGCGGCTGGCACGGTCTGGGCAATACGCGCTTTAAATCCTCCGTTAACCGTACGCCGCGGCAGAAAACCATGGGTACGCCGGGCGATAAACGCGATCTGCAGCTGGAGCTGATGCTGCTGGCCGACGTCGGGATGCTGGGCATGCCTAACGCCGGTAAATCGACGTTCATCCGCGCCGTCTCTGCAGCGAAGCCGAAGGTGGCGGACTATCCGTTTACCACTCTGGTGCCAAGCCTCGGCGTGGTGCGTATGGATACCGAAAAGAGCTTTGTGGTTGCCGACATTCCAGGCCTAATTGAAGGCGCGGCAGAGGGCGCAGGGCTGGGTATTCGCTTCCTGAAACACCTTGAGCGCTGCCGCGTACTGCTGCACCTGATCGACATCGATCCGATCGACGGTTCCGATCCGGTTGAAAACGCGCGCATCATCATCGGCGAGCTGGAGAAGTACAGCGAGAAACTGGCCTCTAAGCCACGCTGGCTGGTCTTCAACAAGATCGACCTGATGGACAAAGCGGAAGCCGAAGAGAAGGCCGCAGCGATTGCGAAAGCGCTGGGCTGGGAAGATAAGCACTATCTTATCTCTGCCGCCAGCCAGCAGGGCGTAAAAGACCTCTGCTGGGACGTCATGACCTTCATCATCGAGAACCCATTGGTTCAGGCTGAAGAAGCGAAGCAGCCTGAAAAAGTCGAATTCATGTGGGATGACTACCACCGTCAGCAGCTTGAAGAAGCTGAAGTCGAAGAAGACGATGAAGATGACGACTGGGATGAAGAAGACGACGAAGGGATCGAATTCATCTACAAGCGTTAATCCAGTAGAAATGAAAAACCCCGGCCATGAGCCGGGGTTTTTGTTTGTGCACGTCGCCGAATTAATTATTCTGGTAAACGTCTTTGTACAACCGGCTCTCGAAGCGCACCAGCGGGATACGGCGGTTACGCTGATCGGCAGGCTCTACTGCATAGCCAGAGAGATACTGCACAAACGCCATGCGCTGGCCGCTGGCGGTAGTGATAAAGCCCGCCAGGTTATACACCCCCTGTAGAGAGCCTGTCTTCGCCGACACCTTGCCGTCCACGCCTGCCGCATGCAGACCGGCGCGGTACTGTAGCGAGCCGTCATAGCCCGCCAGCGGCAGCATCGAGATGAAGTTCAGCTCGGTATCATGCTGGGCGATATATTGCAGCACCTGCATCATGGTGGCGGGAGAGATCAGGTTATGGCGCGACAGGCCGGAGCCATCCACCACAATGCTGTTACCCAGCTCGACGCCCGCCTGCTGGCGCAAGATCTGCCGCACGGCATCTGCCCCCGCACGCCACGTGCCCGGCACGCCAAAGCGCGCATGGCCGATGGTGCGAAACACGGTGTCGGCGATCATGTTGTCTGACTTTTTCAGCATAATCTTCAAGAGATCGTGCAGCGGCGCGGACTGTTTGCTGGCAATCACCGTTCCGGGCTCGTTAACCAGCGTCTGGCGCAGCAGCGTCCCGCTATAGGTAATGCCAGCCTGTTTAAGCTCATCCTTCAGCACCGCCCCGGCGTAACTCGCCCCGTCCTGTATCGCAAAGGCCAGCGGCAGCGGATCGGCGCGCTGGGTCAGGCAGCCGGTCAGCGTAAAGCGGTTAAGATCGCCCGGGACAACGTCCAGCTCGCAGTACTGGGCATCAGGAGAGCCTTTCGCCAGCGTGCGCACCTGGCTGAACATGGTGACAGGGTAGTAGGAGGCGATGCGGATAAACGCCAGATCGTTAGCTTTCTGGGCGCTGTAGAGCGACACCGAGAAGCAGTTACGATCGATAATCGCGGCGGCGGGCGGCGCACTGAAGCACTGGGTCATGTCATTCCACGGCCAGCCGGGGGCTTTGTCATGGCTGGCAAACACCGAGGTGTCGATCAGCACATTGCCCTCAATCTGCTGGACGCCGGATTTCTTCAGCACCGCCACCATATTACGGATATCCTGACGCTTTAGCGTCGGATCGCCGCCAAATCGCGCCACTAAATCCCCTTTTAGCACCCCGTTCGCAACGCTGCCTTTACTCTCAAGCGTGGTGGTAAAACGGAAATCTGGCCCTAGCTGCAGCAGGGCGGCCAGCGCGGTGATCACCTTTTGGGTACTGGCGGGCAGGGCCATCTGCTGACTGTGGTAATCAATATCGGGAGCCTGAGCGCCGACCTTCTGCACCATCAGGGCGAGGTTTGCGCCAGCAGGAAGCTGGTTAATGTACTCATCAACGTTCGCGGCCTGCACATTCAACGCTATACTGGTGGTCAATCCGATGACATATCTGGAAAATCGCATAATCTCGCGCTAGAAACCTGGAAACAGGCCGTCATACTACGGTGCATCGCACCGGAAAGTAAACGATGACCCATAAGGAACTTCCGGGTAAAATGCGTATCAAATTGAAAAATTGCTGCTGACCTGGAGCTTTGTCTCCGGGTCGGTTTTCTTTTTGCTTTTGGCCCCCTCTTTTGCGCGGTATGCAGGGGCAAAGCTACCGGGGCGGGGCCACCGCTCCCTACAGGAATGTTTAAGAGGTATAACAATGCAAGCTATTCCGATGACCTTACGTGGTGCTGAAAAATTACGCGAAGAGCTGGATTTTCTGAAATCCGTGCGTCGTCCTGAAATCATCGCTGCGATTGCCGATGCCCGCGAGCACGGCGACCTGAAAGAGAACGCCGAGTACCATGCCGCCCGCGAGCAGCAGGGGTTTTGTGAAGGTCGCATCAAAGACATTGAGGCTAAGCTCTCCAATGCACAGGTGATCGACATCACAAAAATGCCCAACAATGGCCGCGTGATTTTTGGCTCAACCGTTACCGTGCTGAATCTCGATAATGATGAAGAGCAGACCTATCGCATCGTGGGTGATGATGAGGCCGATTTTAAGCAGAATCTGATCTCCGTAAACTCGCCGATTGCGCGCGGGCTGGTGGGGAAAGAGCAGGACGATGTGGTCGTTATCCGCACCCCGGGTGGCGAAGTGGAGTATGAGATCCTCAAGGTAGAATATCTTTAATTACGCGCCGACCTGTAATATGTTGACGTAATGTAAAGATAAGAAAAAGGCCGCATAGCGGCCTTTTAACAACGTCAAGAGCGTGGCATTTTGCTTGTCAGCTTGCGGAAAACCCCTCGTTTTACACAGATTTTGTGTTCTATCCAGGATATTCTTAGCGTGGCAGCGAAATTTTACGCTCCTTCGATGGGCGGTACAGCACCAGCGTTTTACCGATGACCTGTACGTTAGAGGCGCCGGTTTCACGAACAATCGCTTCTACGATCAGCGTCTTAGTTTCGCGGTCTTCGGTAGCGATCTTGACCTTGATAAGCTCATGGTGCTCTAGCGCTTGTTCAATCTCGGCCAGTACCCCTTCGGTCAAACCATTGTTGCCAAGCATAACTACCGGCTTGAGCGGATGTGCCAGACCTTTAAGGTGCTGTTTTTGTTTAGTACTCAGATTCATCGTATATTTTTGCTTACGTTGGGATTGAAAACGGTTCATTCTACCGCCATCTCCAGTGTATCGCCAAATCGGCTGTGCTGATAGTTGATAGCCTGCTACTCACGATGAACAACGTTGGAAATAGAGATGACAGGTAAAAAGCGTTCTGCCAGCTCAAGCCGCTGGCTTCAGGAACACTTTAGCGATAAATATGTGCAGCAGGCGCAGAAAAAAGGGTTACGTTCCCGCGCCTGGTTTAAACTTGATGAAATACAGCAAAGTGACAAGCTTTTTAAGCCAGGCATGACGGTTGTCGACCTGGGAGCTGCGCCGGGTGGCTGGTCACAGTATGTGGTCACGCAGATCGGCGGCAAAGGGCGGATCATCGCATGCGATCTTCTTCCTATGGATCCCATCGTTGGTGTCGACTTCCTTCAAGGCGATTTTCGTGATGAATTAGTGGTCAAGGCGCTGTTGGAACGCGTCGGCGACGAAAAAGTTCAGGTGGTCATGTCCGACATGGCCCCCAACATGAGCGGAACACCGGCAGTGGATATCCCCCGCGCCATGTATCTGGTGGAGCTGGCGCTGCAGATGTGCCGCGACGTTCTCGCACCGGGCGGAAATTTTGTTGTGAAGGTGTTTCAGGGCGAAGGTTTTGATGAGTATCTAAGAGAAATTCGCTCTCTGTTTACGAAGGTAAAAGTGCGTAAACCTGACTCTTCGCGTGCGCGTTCACGTGAAGTGTACATTGTAGCGACCGGGCGAAAATGATAAACCGTTGATATCAAACCCAGGTTTGAAGGAGACGGGATACAGAGTATCCTGACGCTGTTTTTAACACAGTTGTAATATGAGGTTAATCCCTTGAGTGACATGGCGAAAAACCTAATACTCTGGCTGGTCATTGCCGTTGTGCTGATGTCAGTATTCCAGAGCTTTGGGCCCAGCGAGTCGAACGGGCGTAAGGTGGATTACTCTACCTTCCTGCAAGAGGTCAATCAGGACCAGGTTCGCGAAGCGCGTATCAACGGACGTGAGATCAACGTTACCAAGAAAGATAGTAACCGTTACACGACTTACATCCCGGTTAACGATCCGAAACTGCTTGATAACCTGCTGACGAAAAACGTCAAAGTAGTTGGCGAGCCGCCGGAAGAGCCAAGCCTGCTGGCTTCAATCTTCATTTCGTGGTTCCCGATGCTGCTGTTAATCGGCGTCTGGATATTCTTTATGCGCCAGATGCAGGGCGGCGGTGGCAAAGGTGCCATGTCGTTCGGCAAGAGCAAGGCGCGTATGCTGACCGAAGATCAGATCAAAACCACCTTTGCTGACGTCGCAGGCTGCGACGAAGCCAAAGAAGAGGTGGGTGAGCTGGTTGAATACCTGCGTGAACCGAGCCGCTTCCAGAAGCTGGGTGGTAAGATCCCGAAAGGCGTCTTAATGGTCGGCCCGCCGGGTACCGGTAAGACCCTGCTGGCAAAAGCGATTGCCGGTGAAGCGAAGGTTCCCTTCTTTACCATTTCCGGTTCTGACTTCGTGGAAATGTTCGTGGGTGTTGGTGCATCTCGTGTGCGTGACATGTTCGAGCAGGCCAAGAAAGCCGCGCCGTGCATCATCTTTATCGATGAGATCGACGCCGTGGGCCGCCAGCGTGGCGCAGGCCTGGGCGGTGGTCATGATGAACGTGAGCAGACCCTGAACCAGATGCTGGTTGAGATGGACGGCTTTGAAGGCAACGAAGGCATTATCGTGATCGCCGCGACCAACCGTCCGGACGTGCTTGACCCAGCGCTGCTGCGTCCAGGCCGTTTCGACCGTCAGGTCGTGGTCGGTCTGCCAGACGTGCGTGGCCGTGAGCAGATCCTGAAGGTGCATATGCGTCGCGTACCGCTGGCGCCGGATATCGATGCGGCAATCATTGCCCGTGGTACCCCAGGCTTCTCCGGTGCGGATCTCGCTAACCTGGTCAACGAAGCGGCACTGTTTGCTGCCCGTGGCAACAAACGCGTTGTCTCCATGGTTGAGTTTGAGAAAGCGAAAGACAAGATCATGATGGGTGCGGAACGTCGCTCCATGGTGATGACTGAAGCGCAGAAAGAGTCTACCGCGTATCACGAAGCGGGCCACGCGATCATCGGTCGCCTGGTGCCGGAACACGATCCGGTACATAAGGTGACGATTATTCCGCGCGGTCGTGCGCTGGGTGTGACCTTCTTCCTGCCTGAAGGCGATGCGATTAGCGCCAGCCGTCAGAAACTGGAAAGTCAGATCTCCACGCTGTACGGCGGTCGTCTGGCGGAAGAGATCATCTATGGCGTTGAACATGTTTCTACCGGTGCGTCCAACGACATTAAAGTGGCGACTAACCTGGCACGTAACATGGTCACCCAGTGGGGCTTCTCCGACAAACTCGGTCCGCTGCTGTACGCAGAGGAAGAGGGTGAGGTGTTCCTGGGCCGTAGCGTAGCGAAAGCGAAACACATGTCCGATGAAACGGCACGTATTATCGACCAGGAAGTGAAATTACTGATTGAGCGTAACTACAACCGTGCTCGTCAGATCCTGAACGATAACATGGACATCCTGCATTCAATGAAAGATGCGCTCATGAAATATGAGACCATTGATGCGCCGCAGATTGATGACCTGATGGCTCGTCGCGATGTGCGTCCGCCAGCGGGCTGGGAAGATCCAGGCTCAAACAGCTCTGACAGCAATGGCACGCCGCGTGCGCCGCGTCCAGTTGATGAACCGCGTACACCAAATCCAGGCAACACGATGTAAGTCTGGTTTGGCGCTGAGCGGTTTGGCGACAAATACGCTCATGCGGCATCTGCGTTAGCACTATTTAAAACCCCGGGGCGTGCTCCGGGGTTTTTTCTTATCTATCACCCACACAGTACAAGGGATGCTCTATGAAACTCTTCGCTCAGGGAACCACGCTCGATCTCTCTCATCCGCACGTGATGGGGATCCTCAACGTCACCCCCGACTCCTTCTCTGACGGCGGTGCGCACAACACGCTAATCGACGCGGTTAAACATGCCAATCTGATGATCAACGCCGGGGCCACCATCATTGATGTCGGCGGCGAGTCAACCCGGCCGGGCGCGGCTGAGGTGAGCGTCGATGAAGAGCTCTCCCGCGTGGTACCGGTGGTCGAGGCGCTGGCGCAGCGTTTTGAGGTATGGATCTCGGTGGATACCTCTAAGCCAGAGGTCATTCGGGAGATTGCCCGCGTGGGTGCACATCTTATTAACGACATTCGCTCCCTGAGCGAGCCGGGTGCGCTGGAGGCGGCGGCGGAAACCGGCCTGCCGGTCTGCCTGATGCATATGCAGGGCGATCCAAAGACCATGCAGGATGCGCCAAAATATGCCGATGTCTTTGCCGAAGTCGACCGCTATTTCCATGAGCAGATTGCAAGGTGTGAGAAAGCAGGCATTACAAAGGATAAATTGGTACTCGACCCCGGCTTCGGTTTCGGTAAGAATCTCTCCCATAACTACGCGCTTCTTGCTCGCCTGGCAGAGTTTCACCATTTTGGTCTGCCGCTGCTGGTCGGCATGTCCCGTAAATCGATGATTGGCCAACTGCTGAACGTTGGCCCATCAGAGCGCCTGAGCGGCAGCCTGGCGTGTGCAACGATAGCGGCCATGCAGGGAGCGCACATAATTCGCGTACATGACGTGAAAGAGACAACAGAAGCCATGCGGGTGGTCGAGGCCACGCTATCAGCGAAGGAAAACAAACGCTATGAGTAGTCGCAAATATTTTGGTACAGACGGTATTCGTGGGCGCGTCGGCGATGCGCCTATCACACCTGACTTCGTTCTTAAGCTGGGCTGGGCAGCAGGTAAAGTTCTGGCGCGTCATGGCTCGCGCAAAATCATTATCGGTAAGGATACGCGTATCTCTGGCTATATGCTGGAGTCCGCGCTGGAGGCAGGCCTGGCGGCAGCCGGTATCTCTGCCTCCTTCACCGGGCCGATGCCAACCCCGGCGGTGGCCTACCTGACCCGTGCATTCCGGGCTGAAGCAGGAATTGTTATCTCGGCCTCCCATAACCCTTTCTACGACAACGGCATTAAATTCTTCTCAACCGACGGGACCAAGCTGCCGGATGAGGTAGAAGAGGCCATTGAAGCCGAGCTGGAAAAAGAGATCAGCTGTGTTGACTCCGCGCTACTGGGTAAGGCCAGCCGCATCGTGGACGCCGCGGGACGCTACATCGAGTTCTGTAAAGGCACCTTCCCGAACGAGCTGAGCCTGAAAGCGCTGAAAATTGTGGTCGACTGTGCCCATGGCGCGACCTACCACATCGCTCCTAGTGTCTTCCGCGAACTGGGTGCTGACGTAATTACTCTCGGCTGCGAACCTAACGGCGTCAATATTAACGAAGAGGTGGGCGCGACCGACGTACGCGCGCTGCAGGCGCGCGTGCTGGCGGAAAAGGCCGATCTCGGTATCGCCTTTGACGGCGACGGCGACCGCGTCATCATGGTTGACCATGAAGGCAACAAAGTGGACGGGGATCAGATCCTCTACATCATTGCGCGCGAAGGCCTGCGTCAGGGGCAGCTGCGCGGTGGTGCGGTTGGCACGCTGATGAGCAATATGGGTCTGGAGCTGGCGCTAAAGCAGCTGGGCATTCCTTTCGCTCGCGCTAAGGTCGGCGACCGCTACGTGCTGGAGAAGCTGCAAGAGAAGGGCTGGCGCATCGGCGCAGAGAACTCTGGGCACATCATCCTGCTGGATAAAACCACCACCGGTGACGGTATCGTTGCAGGCCTGCAGGTCGTTGCTGCTATGGTGCGTAACAACATGACCCTGCACGATCTCTGCAGCGGCATGAAGCTGTTCCCGCAGATCCTCGTTAACGTGCGCTTTACCGCAGGTACAGGCGATCCGCTGGAACACGAAACCGTGAAATCCGTGACGGCAGAGGTTGAAGCGGCGTTGGGCAGCCGCGGGCGTGTGCTGCTGCGTAAATCCGGCACCGAGCCGCTGATTCGCGTCATGGTAGAGGGCGAGCACGAAGCACAGGTCACCGAGTTCGCTCACCGCATAGCTGACGCGGTTAAACAAGCTTAATTTTATAATTACGCCACTCCAATTTCGGAGTGGCGTTTAGGTAATAATGCTCTTCTTACTTCCTTACATACTCTTTAAAATTGCATGATTCAAATACAACCTAATGCAATTAGCTGCATTAATTCATTTAATTAATGTTAGTAAGGGAAGGTTATGGAACGGACCGCGTTTAATTTTAAAGCCCATAACGTAGAAAGCGTGTTAAAAAAACAGCGAGGCGTCACGCTGCTTGAAATTATCATTGTGCTGGGTATCATCGGCGTTATTGCCGCAGGCGTCGTGGTATTAGCACAGCGGGCATTTACCGCCCAGGATATTTCGGATATTCAGAACAACACCAACAGTATTCGTACCTCCATGACCGAGGCATTTAAGGATGAGGGCGAATATCCACCCGCGACCTCAACGGCCGTCACGCTGACAAAAGCAGAGATCGCAACGTCAGACGACCTTGCGCCCATCGTCACGCTCAATAAGCTGGGTAAGGTTTCTCCCTCTGAATCCTTTAACGGTATTTCAGGCGATACTTTCCAGATTGGTCAGGCGCTGGTGGACTCTGAAAGCACCGTGCACAAAGGGTTTGTACTTCTGGTAAGCGGCCTTGACCAACAGACGTGTCGAAACCTGCTTTCGCAAATGGGTAACCAGTGGGATTATGTTGGCATTATCTCTGCCCC
>NZ_LR607338.1:2767654-2768539 GCF_902164725.1 Pseudescherichia vulneris
GAATTGGATGCGGATAAAAAAGCGGGAAGCGTGCTGAAGTCGCTCTCTGTTGCGGAAGATATTACCAGCACCGATATTGTCGATGAAGCCACCTGTAATATTGGTGGTGCTAATAACGGCATCGTGTTTGGCAGTAAGTAATCATTAAATGACGCATTAATATCCGCTCTTGGGCGGATATTGTTGTCGCCGGAACATGGAGATTTTAATGGTTAGGCGTAAAGAGAGTGGGTTTTCACTGCTGGAAATCATCATTGTTATGGCGATTGCCGGTGGCATTTTAACAATGTATACCCGCTATGTACGCAAGCAGGCAGATCGTACGTCTCAACATAATATCGCTGCGGCATTGGTACAGGAGATGAAGGGCGTTATCAACTTCGTCAGAGATCCTGACGTCGTTATCACAAATAATGAATCAAATAAGACCGAAGAGATAAGTAACCCGCTCTATAACACCGAGACGCCGGATGCCGATTATCAGGTGCGCTTAAGTAATGATGTTAACGATGTTGATACCGGTAGCAAAAGCGAATACTACCTGTGGGGTGACGGCAGCGATGCCAGCCAGCAGCAGCGCTATCGCTTTATCAGCAGCAGCTGTAAGGCGACACCAAAGTCAAACTATGCCTTTGAAAAGGAGTACCTGCCCTGCTGGATGAGTGGCGCAGCAAAAAACAGCGTGGCGCGCATTGAGAGGGTTGGCTTTCGCGGTAGCGATCTTGAGAGCCAGCAGAGCAATATTAATCAGATTGACGTCATCGTTGAATTTAACGCGGGCGGGTCGAGCCATTTGCTGGATTTTGACCGTTTCCAGCCTGCGCTGGCACAGGCCTTTTCAGACGCAGGACATACCCCTTCGCATGCGTGGGTGGTACATCGGGA
>NZ_LR607338.1:2771159-2805518 GCF_902164725.1 Pseudescherichia vulneris
CAGGGCGTAAAAGCTTGGGTTACCGGTAATGGCTACAAGCTTTTCTGGAACAGCAAAAAAGACTATCTCGTTTATAACGATATTACCCTGGCAGGTAATACCGATGACGATATTTTACAGGCCCTGGGAGAGCTTTTCTTTTCTGAAAACTACGGGCTGGTGGTGAAGAAGTACGAAAAAAACCGCGTTATTGTCATCGACGAAATGTAATTATACGGATATATCATGAAAATTAAAGCAGGGGCATTGCTACTGGCCCTATTGGCTCAGGGTTGCGTCGGCGATTTCGAAAAGAAATTCGATGCCAATAATGATGTTAAAAAAACATTTTCTGATGCGACCACGCAGGAGGCCTCAAAAGCGAAGCCCTATATTAAATATGATAGCGCTTTTTTAGGTCAGAAGGTTGAGTACAGCGTGGAGCAGCAGAAGCTGTTAAGTAAGCACGTTAAAATCTCATCCTATGAGCCTGCTACCCTGTCCATTATTTTAGACGCGGTTGCCGCCCAAACGGGTATCAGCTACCGCATCAATGATAAAGCCATGGGCGACACTAAAGTGGGAGAGGAGGATAACGCCTGGGATACGCCTCACAGCGTGAACTTTGACGGCACCTTTGAAGAGTTTATGCGCTATATCGCTTCGCTGTATGACGTCAGCCCTAAGCTTGACGGCAATAACGTGCTCAAAATAAACGTCTATGAAACCTACGTGGTCAAGCTGGACTTCTATGGTGAGAACAACAAGTCGGAAACGACCCTCGATCTCTCTGGTAATGAGGCGACGTCTAACGGTGGGTTAACCGGTAAAACAGAAACCAAGTTCGAATCGTCGTTCTGGGATGACGTAGAGGATATGGCGAAAAACTATGTCACTTCCGGAAATTACAACCTCTTTAAAGATACGTCCATTCTGATGGTTAACTCACGGCCATCCGAGTATGAAGCGTTAAGTAAGGCGTTGGATAAATATAAGGCCGATAACAGCCGCCAGTTTATTGTTACCTATAAAATTTTTACTCTCGATAAATCGAAGGTAAAACAGCTGCAGGCGGGGCTCGGATTTTCATTTGATGACGGGACAAGCTCGATGAAAATTACGTCATCTATGCTGGACTCCCTGACCAGCGGCGTCTCCGTTGGCTGGAAAAACAGCAACGTTGATATCAATAGCGGACTGGATGCGCTCTACAAGCTCACCGGCAGCCGTTCCCTGCAAAGCGGTTCGTTTATCACCCGTAATAATATGCCGGTACCGCTGAATATGACCCGCTCCAAAAATTACGTTTCGAGCAGAACGCGTACGGTTGATGATAACGGTGAAGAAAACGTCGATGTTGAAACCGGCACCGTCGTGACCGGGACCAGTTTTATTATCACGCCCCGTGTGCTTTCTGACGGACGTATAGAAGTAGTGAATGGCTTCACCAAGCGCTACCTGGAAGGCATTGAGGAGTATGACGACGTGCAGCTGCCCTCTGTCAGTACCACCGAGTCCTTTAACTCTTCGATCATTATGCCTGGCGATCTGCTGATGGTGGCCAAGTACGACATCAAAAATGAAAACGGCGGGCTGCAGTATCAGGTGCTGGGGGTAGATGATAACAGTGATGATGCTTCAGCCACCGTGGTGATGGTCATCGGCATTGACTACTATCGCCAGCCGATTACCTCTCGCTAATGGGGAGGCAAAGACGGTGAACGCGCTATTACTTAGTGAGAATATCCTGACCGGGCTGCTGTGGGAGGCAGAGGATATGTCTTATCTCGGCCTGCCGACGCAGGCGTCGTTTCGTGGCATGGTAAAAGCAAACCGAAAGCTTATCTATCGCGACGATGAAGGCAGGATTGCTACGGGTTATTGCAGCAAGGTATCCACCGCATATGAACCTTTTGCCCTCTATATTAAAAATTTGTTCGGCGACGGGATTTATTTTTCTCATGAAAGTGATGAGGTGACCTATCTATTAATTATCAAGGGCGGACGCATAGTGAGCGGCACTGACTGCTTTATGGCACGCAGCCTCTTTGATGAATTGATGACGCATCTGGGTATCTATGAGCATCTTGAGCTTACGCCGCTCACGCCTGTACAGCTTGAGGCGGTGATTGAGCGGTGTCGCATGCATCAACTGTCTCTTAAGCGGAAGCGGCGATTCATTATGACGATGAGCACGTGCGCGGGCGCTATTTTACTCGCTCTTATAGGAACCATACTTCATTTATATATAAACGGATAATCTATGCTGGAGAAGATTTATTTCTGGAAAGTAAGGAGAGGGTATAATCCGCCGGTAATAGCTACCGCTGCGATCGTTGCTAGCCTGTTTATCATTGCTGTTAGTGCGTTTGCATGGTGGTACTATGGGGTAAAAATCCCTGCTGATGAAAAGCGCGCCGCGCAGCAGCGGGCGTTGCGTAAAAAGCAGGCCGGTCTGGCCGATATTGCCTCCTTTTATAAAAAATCTCTCACTGGTGTAGATATTCCTCAGGCTATTAACGTGCTGGAAGAGATTCGTCAGACCAGGTTAACCCTGTCGGCAGTGGGTGTCGCCATTAAAAAAAGAAATTTTATCTGTGATACCAAGGGCTGCGCAGTCGGTTTTAACATTGAACAGGGCACTATCCTGACTCTGCCCGTTATCAATTTTTTTGGCAAGACGTACTCGGCTTCCGTACCGGTTGGGCGAGAAAAGGATCGGGCTCCAGCAAACGATTTTGAATATAGCAGGCTGGCCCTGCCCGTTACAGAAAATAAGCTGTTAATTCAGTGGAGCAGGAAGCAGGCGTTAAGCCTGCACAGCTGCAATGAAATAATAGCGTATGTAAATACCTATAACTCGCTGTTGAACACAGAGAAGAGTAATAAGAACCAGCGCGACGGCATCATTCTTTTTAAAAGCTATCCTGCCTCAGCGGTAAAAGACGAAGAGGCGGCGCTGGCAGGCCATTTGTCATTTCGCGGCCTGATGAGCGCTAGCTGGGAGATGCAGATCGGTAACGGTAAAGATCGTTTTTCTGTGGGCGCGTCAGAAATTAACGCCCAGCTTGCGCTCTATAAACAGGCGTATCGAGATGCTTTTTTAATTAAAAAAATAGAGTCCAGTGACAAAGGCATCAAAATTACCGGAGGATTAGTATGCAAAGCGTAAAAAGGCATTTAACAGCAGGCCTGTTTTTGCTGGGATCAGGGATGGTTCAGGCCGCACCGACAACCGATCTCCCCCCTGCGCCACCGGTTCCAGAGAGCGTAATGCAGCAGCATATCCAGCAGATGGTAGAAAAGGATTATGCCTGGGAGGTTAAAAAGCGCGACGTGGCTAACGAGCTTGAACTGGAAAGGATGAAGAGCGAGATCCGTAAACTTCGTGGCGAAGACAACGTGCAGGCAAGGGCGCAGCCGGTATCCATTCCTGAAGAGAGCGGTACCTCGCAGTCC
Organism: Pseudescherichia vulneris; assembly: GCF_902164725.1. Classification (NCBI taxonomy): domain Bacteria; kingdom Pseudomonadati; phylum Pseudomonadota; class Gammaproteobacteria; order Enterobacterales; family Enterobacteriaceae; genus Pseudescherichia; species Pseudescherichia vulneris. The sequence goes on from NZ_LR607338.1 coordinate 2,774,598, forward strand.
AGTAGCGGCTCACCACACTTACTGTTGGAATCCAACATTGGCGGCCTGTCACGTGTCGCGGTAAGCAGTGCCGATGGCAGCAGTCTGCGCTACGTAAGCCCGGGCGAGCGCTTTACGCTCGATGGCCGCCAGTTCCAGCTGGTAAGAGACAAGACCTCGGGCCTGGCTATCAAGGAAACCGGCCGGTGAGTTTAGACTATGTGCATATCGCGCCCGAGGATCTCTTAATGGGAGCGTGGGATTTCCATGAGTTTGACGGTATTGGCATTACTGCCTCCCATGCGGGCAAAGAATATCTGCTGATCAACACGGTAGATATCGACAGGCTCTTTGAGTACCAAATCCAGATAGCGCGTCTGGGGACGCTGCATAAGCGTTTGGTGTCCGGTCTGGCACAGGTAAGCGAAGAACAGTACTACAAGGTAATCGAGTTTATCTCGCTAAAGCAGATTACCGCCGCACAAAGCGCGATTGATATCACCGATACCCAGCGGCGGCTTGCCAGCGTACTCCAGCGCGTGGTGTCGATGGGGGCCAGCGATCTGCATATCACGCGTAACGATGTGCTTGCCGTCTTCGAAGCGCGAGTTAACGGGGTACTGACGCCGTTTATGCAGGTGAAAGCTGCCCAGTGCGATGAGATGGTTTTTGTGCTCTATAACGTGGAGGCGACGACGCGGGATACCACCTGGAACCGGGCTATTCCGCAAAACGCCAATATTCTCTACAACCTTGAGGGAAAACCTTACCGTTTTCGCTACGCCCACTTTCCCATTTTTGGCGAGTCGCCGGACTGCTATCACGCGGTGCTGCGTATTATTCCCTCGGGACTCCAAAAAGAGGGATTGGGTTCGCTGGATAAAATTGGCGTTTCGCCCGCTGAGATGGCGGATCTGAAAAAGATCCTCAGCAATCCCTATGGTGCCTATGTCATCGCTGGCACTACCGGCTCGGGGAAATCCACCACCCTGAAAAACCTCATGGAGTGGCTGCAAATCAATCGCTATGAAGACCGAGGCTGTTTCCTGACGGTGGAGGATCCGGTGGAGTATCAGATCTACGGCGCGAAACAGAGCTCGGTGGTCAGCGGTGAGGACGGCGGTTTTCACGCGGCAATAAAGTCAGCGCTACGCCGCGATCCTGACGTGTTGATGGTGGGGGAGATCCGTGACAGCGTGTCGGCCAATGCCTTAGCAGGCGCAGTGGAGAGCGGCCATTACTGCTTCACCACCGTTCATGCTGGCAGCATTGTCTCGCTGCTACAGCGCATGTCGGCGCTGGGCATCGGTAGCGATAAGCTGTCTACACCAGGTTTTATAGCGGGTCTACAGTGCCAGAAGCTGATCCCGGCGCTCTGCGACAGCTGTAAAAAAGTACATGAGTTAAAAACCGTTGCTGGCAAAAAATTCACGCTCTATACCGCCAGTGAAGAGGGATGTGTGGCGTGTAAGCAGAGCGGTATCAAAGGCCGGCAAATCGCCATGGAATATTTTCTACCCGGCTATGAAGAGCTGGCGGCCATATCCCAGCAGGCGTGGCTACAGGTTTTCACGCTGTGGCGTAAAAAGCGCTATACCGCTAACGGCCTGACCGAGGGCTTTGAAATACGCGAAAAGGTGATGGCAAAAGTATTACAGGGCCAGGTCGATGCCTGTTGGTTTGCTATGGAGTTCGGTGTCATATCCCCTGAAGATCTGGAGCTTATCGTTGAAAAAATTCACTAAAAAACAGCGCATCTACATCTATCAGTTTTGTGGCGATATGATCAAAGCCGGACTGCCGCTCTATGATTCGCTAAATAAATTGCAGACTGAAGGGCAGGCGCTATTAGGTAAAGGATTTAGCCAGAAACTGCTGCTGTTAATTACCCAGATGAAGCAGGAAACCTCCGTGTCCGCCGTTTTTACCGGTGCGGTTCCTACTACCGAACTGAGCTTAATTACCGCGGCAGAAAAAAGTGGCAGCCTGGCGGAGGGTTTTTTTACCCTTGTTTCAATCATTAAATATCACGATGAGCTGCGTAAGAAAATCATCAGCGCCCTGACGTTTCCGCTGATTATGATTTCGCTGTCGTTAGTGGTGATTGCTGGCTATGCGGAAAAGGTCTTCCCGGCGTTTGCCTCGGTGCTGCCTGTGGAACGGTGGCCAGGCATTACCCAGAGCCTTTATCATTTTGGCGAGGCGCTCTATGAGGGGCTGTGGCTAAAAATTGTCATCAGCTTTATCTGTATTGTTTTACTGACAAAGTTTGCGATGGCGAACCTGAACGGCGCGCTACGTAATAGGGCGTTGGACAAGATACTGCCGTTTTCAACCTATCGGCAGCTAACATCATCGGTCTTCTTAAATAACCTGTCGCTGATGCTGAGCAATAATATCCCTCTGACCGACGCCATTGTTATTGTGCAGTCTAATGCTAACCGCTGGCTACGGTGGCACCTGGATACCATGCTGAGCAAAATGGCTCAGGGCCTGAACTATGGCAAAGCGCTGGATTCCGGGCTGCTGGGCGTAGAGGAGCTGCTTAATATCAGCCTCTATGCCGACCTGCCGTCGTTTAATGAGGTACTGCTCTCGGTCTCTGAGAGATCGCGTGAACATATTCATGAGTATATTAAAAAGCTTGCCGCCTTTTTAAAAAATATGGCAACGCTAACGCTAGGTGGCTGCGTGATATGGGTCTTTCTCGGACTGTTTGCCCTTATGGATACGCTATCTAAAGCCACAGGATAATTCCAGGACGATACATGTTACATCATTTAAAAAGCACATCGGTTATGGCGGGTCTTATTTTTATGGGCGCAGCGGGCAATGCCGTTGCGGGCTATCGATTTGCACCACCGCATTGTGACTATTTGTCACGATCGTTTCCCATTGTTTTAAATGCAAGCAACGCGGGAAAAGCGACCTTTCTCTATAACATTATTTATGTGTTAAATGAGAAAGAGGAGGTATTTCCCCTGCCGCCAGTAACGAGTGTGGCTCCCGTAATCCACACCAATGACAGCAGTCAGGTAAAGTGCCTGGATACCACCTGCTATGCTGCAGATTACTGGACGAAGCCGGGACACATGGGCAAGGTGTCGCAGTACGGCGCTATCGTCAAGGATGCAGATTACAGAAGCAGCCATATCTATTCGGTCTCCGGGTCGCTAAGCGCCGGGCGTGCCAGCAGCAATGCCATAGTCTGGATACCCTCGCGTAACCTGCGTCTGCTGACAATTGAAGTCTTTAATAAAGACGCCCAGGGGGGTCATAACGTTAATGATGACTATACCCGGCCGCTCCTTATTCAGTATCAGCGCAGCAGGCATGAAACCGTCGCCGGCGATATGGTAGGCAGCTTGCATTACCGTGGTGTGGCAACGCCGGTCATCACCTCTCAACCGCACCACAAGGTTGGCCCGGCGTATTTACCTGAAAATATCAATATGATCGATTTCTCCAGTCTGAACGTCACGCTTGATGGAAATCAGCATGCGGCTTCTCACCCCGGCGGCGTAGAGCCGCATGCAGAGGTTGTTTCTTATACCGAGGCACCGCGTTCCGCACATTTTTCATCGGCAGATATCAAGACCGTTAAAGCCTATATCTCCCGTTGCGCCGTTAAGCGTTAATCCCCGATGCGTATAGAAACAATAATCACAGCGTGGTATCCGTGGCTTGCGCTGGGCCTGGGGTTATTCATCGGCAGCTTTCTTAACGTCGTGATCTATCGCCTGCCCATTATGATGATGCGCAGCGTGACGGAGAAGGCTATCCAAAGCGATTGGCCTGACGTTAATCTGTGGTGGCCGCCATCGCACTGTCCGCACTGCCAGCATGCAGTAATGCCGTGGGATAATATTCCCCTGTTTAGCTGGCTGCTACTGAGAGGCCGCTGCCGCTACTGTAAATGCGCCATTCCGGCTCTCTATCCGCTTAGCGAGTTAGCTACCGGGATCGTTTTTTTTGCGCTGGTAACGGGCTACTTTCCGCAATTTACCCTGATACAGATCCTCTTTCTGGCCTGCTTTTTTTGCCTGGCGTATACGCTCGCCGTTATCGATATCAAGACGTTTCTGCTGCCGGACGGTTTGGTTTACCCCCTGCTTTGGCTGGGGCTTGCCGCCTCGGTATTAAATATTATTCCCGTGTCGCCGCGGGATAGCGTAATGGGAGCCATCGTTATTGGCGCGTTCACCTGGCTGCTGGCGCATGGGTATGCATGGCTCGGGAAGCGGGAGGGGCTGGGCGGCGGCGACGTTAAGCTTTATACCGCCTGCGCGGCCTGGGTGGGTCTTAACCATATTGCGGAGCTGATGCTGGGATCGGCAGTGCTGGGCGTGCTGGCCTTTTTTATTCGTGGTCTACCGCCATTTCGTCGTCTTAATACAACCAATCCCTATCTTCCTTTCGGGCCTGCTATTGCGGTTACCGCGCTGCTGATTTTGCACATGGAGGTGCTTCACTGATGGCTATTCTGACGTTTCTGTTCTTTCTTCTGGTCAGCGTTTTTCCTCTGCCGGGATCCGCGTCGCTCCCTTTACAAAAGGCTGTCGTCAGGCCCCCTCAGCAAGCGGCTCCCCAATTTAGCTGGCCGCTTTCCGGTACACCTCACGTGACCTCGCCGTTCGGCATGCGTTTTCATCCGCTTGAACATGCTTTACTTGACCATAAAGGCGTTGATCTTCGCGCGCCCTTAGGCAGTGAGGTGAAGGCCATTGCAGGCGGTCAGGTAACCGAGACCGGTTATGGGCCGCTAACCGGCTTTTTTGTTACCCTTGACCACGGTAAGGGCTGGCGCAGCCGCTATCTTCACCTCAATAAAATCGGCGTCCATAAAGGTGAGCAGCTCAAGCAGGGGGCGATGATGGCGCTGTCTGGCGCAACGGGGCGCACGACCGGCCCGCATCTGCATCTGGCGCTGAGCCACAATCAGCAGGCTATCGATCCCCTGAGTATGATAGCTACCCCGGCAGGCCGTACGCCTGTGCCCGCAGCGACCGAAAAACCAACGGGCACACCTGAAATGGATATGACGCCGATCGTTACGCTGGTCAGCGGGGAGGGGGAGGGATTACAGGTAGGGGTTCGCCAAGGTAACAAAACGACGTTCTACAGCCTCAATGAACCCATCGAGCAGGGAGACGGCGTCTGGCGGATCGTACGCAAGTACGGCAAGTACAAATTAGTGAAGGCGGACCCAAAAAAAGCCCGTCGGTAAGCGTCTGTTTTATGCGCAGTTAGTGCATTGAATCGCCTTTCTATCTGGCTTTTGCTCTTTTTTTCCGCAGTTGATACAATGCGGCAAAATTGCCCTTGCGCAGGTCATGCGCTTTGGTTAGTATTCACACCCGCTCAAGTGGGAAATAACATTAACTCCCGCTTTTGGTTTGAAATCCATTAAGGGTTTGAAGCTTAAGTTATGCGGCAACTCCGCAAGGAACAGGTTGATTATGTACGAAGCTCTTTTAGTAGTTTTCCTTATTGTGGCGATTGGCCTTGTGGGTCTGGTCATGCTGCAGCAAGGCAAAGGCGCTGATATGGGAGCCTCCTTTGGTGCAGGCGCTTCCGGTACGCTGTTCGGTTCAAGTGGTTCTGGTAACTTCATGACCCGTATGACCGCTGTATTGGCTACCCTGTTCTTCATTATCAGTCTGGTGCTGGGTAACATTAACAGCAATAAAACCAACAAAGGGAGCGAGTGGGAAAATCTGAGCGCGCCAGCGAAATCTGAGCAGACTCAATCCGCAGCGCCGGCTAACAAGCCGACCAGCGATATCCCACAGTAAGTATTCCGTACCGAGGTGGTGGAATTGGTAGACACGCTACCTTGAGGTGGTAGTGCCCTAACGGGCTTGTGGGTTCGAGTCCCATCCTCGGTACCAATATTCCAGAGAAAAGAGATCGCAAGATCTCTTTTTTTTCGTCTGTACCTCACGAAAACAGCGGCGCGCGCTTTCTCTCATTCTCCCCCGGCTATACTGCTTAAAACAACAACCACTCCTGTGCGGTACGGTATCATGACCTGGCAGCGGCTCGACGGCGCGGCATGGCGCAACATCTGGGTTACTGGCGACCTTCACGGCTGCTACAGCCTGCTGTTGAATAAACTGAGCTTCGTTGAGTTCGACACGTCGCAGGATCTGCTAATTTCCGTTGGCGATCTCACCGATCGCGGCGTAGAGAACGTGGAGTGCATGACGCTGGTCACCTGTCCCTGGTGCCGGGCAGTGCGCGGCAACCATGAGCAGATGATGCTGAACTGCCTGCTCCATAACGGCAGCGCCAGCCACTGGCGGATGAACGGCGGCAGCTGGTTTTTCAATCTTGATGATGAGCAGGAGCAACAGGCCAGAGCGCTCCTGCCCCATATCGCTGCGCTACCGCTGATCGTTGAAGTGACCACGCAGGGTAAAAAAGTGATTGTGTGTCACGCTGACTACCCCGACGATACCTATGTTTTTGGCACCCCGGTAGACGAAGACCCGATCCTCTGGAACCGGGATCGGCTGGCTGCCTCGCAGGCGGGCAGGGTGAAAGATATTCACGGTGCCGATCTCTTTATCTTTGGACACACGCCGCTGCGTAAGGCGCAACGCTTTGCCAATCAGTATTACATTGATACCGGCGCGGTAATGAGTGGCAACCTAACTCTATTGCAGATCCAGACCGGGTAAGATCCTTCTTAGCCTGGCCATTAACCCCTTGCCCACTTTGCGAAACGGCTCCGGGAAATTTGTCATCAATCTGTCACACTGAACGCGACAATGACAAAGGTGAGGGATGAGGGATGAAAAGAGCACTACTCGCAGTTGCGCTGGCCGGGGCATTAACCGCAGGTGCGCAGGCACAAACGACGCCTGAAGGCTATCAGCTACAGCAGGTGTTGATCATGAGCCGCCACAACCTGCGCGCGCCGCTGGCAGATAACGGCAGCGTACTGCAGCAGTCGACGCCGAACAAATGGCCTGAGTGGGATGTGCCGGGCGGTCAACTCACCACCAAGGGCGGGGTGCTTGAAGTCTACATGGGGCACTACATGCGTGAATGGCTGGCGGAGCAGGGGCTGGTGAAAGCGGGAGAGTGCCCGACGTCCGATGCCGTCTATGCCTACGCCAACAGCCTGCAGCGCACCGTCGCTACGGCGCAGTTCTTCATTACCGGCGCGTTCCCCGGCTGTGACGTGCCGGTCCACCATCAGGACGCGATGGGCACGATGGATCCTACCTTTAATCCCGTTATTACCGACAAGGACGCGGCGTTCCGTGACAAGGCGGTGCAGGCTATGCAGACCGAGCGCCAGGGGATGCAGCTGGAGGAAAGCTATAAGCTGTTAGCGCAGATCACAGACTATGCCGACTCTCCCTCCTGTAAAGAGAAGCAGGTCTGCTCCCTGACCGACCCGAAAGATACCTTCAGCGCCGGGTATGAGAAAGAACCGGGTGTCTCCGGGCCGTTGAAGGTGGGCAACTCGCTGGTGGATGCCTTCACGCTACAGTATTACGAAGGCTTCCCGATGGATCAGGTTGCCTGGGGCGAGATCAAAACCGACCAGCAGTGGCGCGTGCTGTCGAAGCTGAAAAACGGCTATCAGGATTCGCTCTTCACCTCTACGGCAGTGGCGCAGAACGTGGCGAAACCGCTAGTGAAGTATATCGACAAGGCGCTGGTGACGGACCGGGCCAGCGCGCCGAAAGTCACGCTGCTGGTAGGGCATGACTCCAACATCGCCTCGCTGCTGACGGCGCTGGATTTCAAACCTTACCAGCTCCATGACCAGTACGAGCGCACGCCAATTGGCGGTAAAATCGTCTTCCAGCGCTGGCATGACCAGGCTGCTAACCGCGATCTGATGAAGATTGAGTATGTGTATCAAAGCACGGAACAGCTGCGCAATGCCGACGTGCTCACGCTACAGGCACCGGCACAGCGCGTAACGCTGGCGCTGAAAGGCTGTCCGGTCGATGCGAATGGCTTCTGCCCGGTAGATAAATTCGATGCAGTACTGAACGACGCGGCGAAGTAAGATGTAAGCAGGCAGGCATAAAAAAGGGCGCTTATGCGCCCTTAATACCTCAATGCGATATTACTGCTTATCGCTGTGCTCAAGGCTATCCATCTGCGGCAGGCCGGTGCTGGCCGAAGAGGAGATCAGGCCCGTCTCAGCATAGTTGAACAGCTTCTCGCGGGTATCGGTGATATCCAGGTTACGCATGGTCAGCTGGCCGATACGATCGTCCGGTGAGAAGACCGAGTCGCCTTTCTCCATGGTCAGGCGCTCTGCCTTGTAGGTCAGGTTGTCAGAGACCGTATTCAGAATGGAGTAGTCGTTACCACGACGCAGCTCCAGAGTCACCTCACCGGTAATGGCGCTTGCCACCCAGCGCTGCAGCGCATCACGCAGCATCAGCGCCTGCGGATCGAACCAGCGGCCCTGATAGAGCAGCTTGCCAAGCTGGCGACCATGGGAGTGGTACTGCTCAATGGTATCTTCGTTGTGGATACCGGTCAGTAGACGCTCGTAGGCAATGTGCAGCAGGGCCATTCCCGGGGCTTCGTAGATGCCACGGCTTTTCGCTTCGATAATACGGTTCTCAATCTGATCGCTCATGCCCAGACCGTGACGGCCGCCGATGCGGTTGGCTTCCAGCATCAGCTCAACGTCATCTGCGAAGGTTTTACCGTTCAGCGCCACCGGGTAACCGCGCTCGAAGCGGATAGTCACCTCTTCCGCCGGGATCTTCACGCTCTCGTCCCAGAACTTGACGCCCATAATCGGGTTAACGATCTTGACGCTAGAGTTGAGGAACTCCAGGTCCTTGGCTTCGTGAGTCGCACCCAGCATGTTGGAGTCGGTGGAGTAGGCTTTCTCAACTGACATTTTGTAGTCAAAGCCGCAGGCGATCATAAATTCAGACATCTCCTGACGGCCGCCCAGCTCGTCGATAAAGTCGGTATCGAGCCACGGCTTATAGATCTTCAGCTCGGCGTTGGTCAGCAGGCCGTAGCGGTAGAAGCGTTCGATATCGTTGCCTTTATAGGTGCTGCCGTCGCCCCAGATGTTTACGCCATCTTCTTTCATAGCGGCAACCAGCATGGTACCGGTGACGGCACGGCCCAGCGGCGTAGTGTTGAAATAGGTCAGTCCGCCAGTGGTATTATGAAACGCACCGCACTGGATAGCGGCAATGCCTTCGGCAACCAGCTGCTTACGGCAGTCGATCAGGCGCGCATTTTCCGCCCCGTACTCTTTTGCACGGCGTGGAATAGCCTCATAGTCATCCTCATCTGGCTGACCCAGATTCGCCGTGTAGGCATAAGGAACCGCGCCCTTTTGGCGCATCCACAGCAGGGCTGCGCTGGTGTCGAGGCCGCCGGAGAAAGCGATGCCAATACGTTGTCCAACCGGAAGATGCTTGAGAATCGTCGTCATAAAATAAATCCCTGCTAACTATACCTATGGTGAGAGACTTAACAGCCACGCCATGATGATAGGCTAAACATTACCGCAAAAAGCGCCTGGGCACCCATCAGTAATGCATGATTATGCAAAATAAGTGAGTTTTCATTTAATCATCTTTTCGCGGCGACCGAAAGCATTGCGTGGCAAAATCATTAAAAAAAATCACGGGATAATCGCGGTGCAAAGAGAAGAGGCGTGTTTTTTAGTTGCAATGAATAAAATCAATTGATTATAATGTCTGTCTAATCAGTCGTTCCCGGTGTTTACACCTGTCTTAACTTGCATTTAATGCAATATCGGCGTAGTATTTGCCACGATTCAGGCGCGGGGTGGAGCAGCCTGGTAGCTCGTCGGGCTCATAACCCGAAGGTCGTCGGTTCAAATCCGGCCCCCGCAACCACTTTCCCTTAGTGTTCTTTTTCAAATATACTATGAAGACCTTGAGCCTTCGGCGTCACATTTGAAAAAAAGCAGTTGCGAAAGGTTCTCCAGGCCGTTGTCACGGCTATAGGGTTCAGTTATCTAAAGCCTCGATTTATCGGGGTTTTTTGTTATCTGACTACAGAATAACTGGGCTTACGCCCTTTTTTTATGTCTTGGGGGTGGGTTTGTCCACATTAGAGCAAAAATTAACAGAGATGATTACCGCACCGGTCGAAGCGCTGGGCTACGAATTGGTAGGTATTGAATTTATCCGTGGTCGCACATCTACGCTGCGCATCTATATTGATAGTGAAGATGGCATCAATGTTGATGATTGTGCTGATGTCAGCCATCAGGTTAGCGCCGTGATGGATGTGGAAGATCCCATTACCGTCGCTTATAACCTGGAAGTCTCCTCACCTGGTCTTGATCGTCCGTTGTTCACAGCCGAACACTACACGCGTTATTTGGGCGAAGAGGTTACGCTGGTACTGCGTATGGCGGTTCAGAATCGTCGCAAATGGCAGGGCATTATCAAAGGTGTCGATGGCGAGATGATCACCGTTACGGTCGAAGGTAAAGATGAAGTGTTCGCGCTGAGCAACATTCAGAAAGCGAACCTGGTCCCCCACTTTTAACAGTCTGGATTGAGGTGAAAGGCCCCCAATGAATAAAGAAATTTTGGCTGTTGTTGAAGCTGTTTCCAATGAGAAAGCGCTGCCGCGCGAGAAAATTTTTGAAGCGCTGGAAAGTGCGCTGGCTACAGCAACAAAGAAAAAATATGAGCAAGAGATCGATGTCCGCGTGGAGATCGATCGTAAAAGCGGTGACTTTGATACCTTCCGCCGCTGGGTAGTGGTTGAAGAAGTCACCATGCCGACGCGTGAAATCACGCTGGAAGCCGCACGCTACGAAGATGAGAGCCTGAACCCAGGTGATTACGTAGAAGATCAGATTGAGTCTGTGACCTTTGACCGTATCACGACGCAGACGGCGAAGCAGGTTATCGTACAGAAGGTACGTGAAGCCGAGCGCGCGCTGGTTGTCGATCAGTTCCGTGAGCACGAAGGTGAGATCATCACCGGCGTGGTGAAGAAAGTGAACCGCGACAACATCACTCTGGATCTGGGCAGCAATGCTGAAGCCGTGATCCTGCGTGAAGATATGCTGCCGCGTGAAAACTTCCGTCCGGGCGACCGTATTCGCGGTGTGCTCTACGCAGTACGTCCTGAAGCGCGCGGTGCGCAGCTGTTCGTGACCCGTTCCAAACCGGAAATGCTGATCGAACTGTTCCGCATTGAAGTGCCAGAGATCGGTGAAGAAGTTATCGAGATCAAAGCGGCGGCCCGCGATCCGGGTTCCCGTGCGAAAATCGCGGTGAAAACCAACGATAAGCGTATCGATCCGGTTGGTGCCTGCGTAGGTATGCGTGGCGCACGTGTTCAGGCGGTCTCTACCGAGCTGGGCGGCGAGCGTATCGATATCGTCCTGTGGGATGATAACCCGGCGCAGTTCGTGATCAACGCGATGGCACCGGCAGACGTGGCCTCTATCGTGGTAGACGAAGACAAGCACACCATGGATATCGCTGTTGAAGCCGGTAACCTGGCGCAGGCGATTGGCCGTAACGGCCAGAACGTCCGTCTGGCATCACAGCTGAGCGGCTGGGAGCTCAACGTCATGACCGTTGACGATCTCCAGTCCAAGCATCAGGCGGAAGCCCATGCGGCGATTGATACCTTCACCAAACACCTTGGCATTGACGAAGAGTTTGCCACCGTGCTGGTTGAAGAAGGGTTCTCAACCCTGGAAGAGCTGGCCTATGTGCCAATGAAAGAGCTGCTGGAAATTGAGGGTCTGGACGAAGAGACCGTTGAGGCCCTGCGCGAACGCGCGAAAAATGCCCTGACGACCCTGGCCCTGGCGCAGGAAGAGAGCCTTGGTAGTAACAAACCGGCTGACGACCTGCTTAACCTTGAAGGCCTCGATCGCGAGCTGGCGTTTAAACTGGCTGCTCGTGGTGTTTGTACGCTGGAAGACCTCGCTGACCAGGGCATTGATGACCTAAGCGATATCGAAGGGTTAACCGACGAGAAAGCGGGTGAGCTCATCATGGCCGCACGTAATATTTGCTGGTTCGGCGACGAAGCGTAATAAACTGTAGCAGGAAGGAACAGCATGACAGATGTAACCGTAAAAGCGCTGGCCGCTGAGATTCAGACCTCCGTGGACCGCCTGGTACAGCAATTTGCTGATGCAGGGATCCCGAAGGCGGCTGAAGACTCAGTCACAGCACAAGAGAAACAGACGCTGCTGGCGCACCTGAACCGTGAACACGGTTCTGCGCCGGACAAGCTGACGCTGCAGCGCAAAACGCGCAGCACGCTGAATATCCCTGGCACCGGCGGGAAGAGTAAATCGGTGCAGATCGAAGTCCGTAAAAAGCGCACCTTTGTAAAACGCGATCCGCAAGAGGCTGAACGTCTCGCCGCGGAAGAAGAGGCGAAGCGCGAAGCGGAAGAGAAGGCGAAGCGTGAAGCAGAGGAAGCTGTGAAGCGTGAAGCCGAGGACAAAGCCAAGCGTGACGCACAAGAGAAAGCGAAGCGTGAAGCCGAAGAAAAAGCGAAACGCGACACCGCTGATACGGCGAAGCGCGACGCTGCGGAAACGAGCAAAGTGAGCAATCAACCATCTGACGAAATGACCAAAGCTGCCCAGGCTGAAAAAGCACGTCGTGAAGCCGAAGCACAAGAGCTGAAGCGTAAAGCGGAAGAAGAAGCGCGTCGTAAGCTTGAAGAAGAAGCGCGTCGCGTAGCAGAAGAAGCACGCCGTATGGCGGAAGAAAACGAGAGGAACGGGGTTATCGAACCTGCAGAAACCGAAGACACCAGCGATTATCACGTAACGACCTCGCAGCATGCTCGCCAGGCTGAAGACGAAAACGATCGCGAAGTAGAAGGCGGCCGTAGCCGCACCCGTACCGCTGCGAAAGCTGCCCGTCCTCAGAAGAAGGGCAATAAGCACGCTGAATCCAAAGCTGACCGCGAAGAAGCGCGTGCAGCGGGCCGCGGTGGCAAAGGTGGCAAGCGTAAAGGTTCCTCTTTACAGCAGGGCTTCCAGAAGCCAGCCCAGGCCGTTAACCGTGACGTTGTGATCGGCGAAACCATTACCGTGGGCGAGCTGGCGAACAAGATGGCCGTCAAAGGCTCTCAGGTCATCAAAGCGATGATGAAGCTGGGCGCAATGGCAACCATCAACCAGGTCATCGACCAGGAAACCGCACAGCTGGTGGCCGAAGAGATGGGCCACAAAGTTATCCTGCGTCGTGAAAACGAGCTGGAAGAAGCGGTAATGAGCGACCGTGACACGGGCGCAGCGGCCGAGCCGCGTGCACCGGTGGTGACCATCATGGGTCACGTTGACCACGGTAAAACCTCGCTGCTGGACTACATTCGTTCAACGAAAGTGGCCTCTGGCGAAGCGGGCGGCATTACCCAGCACATCGGTGCATACCACGTTGAAACTGACAACGGTATGATCACCTTCCTGGATACCCCGGGCCACGCCGCGTTTACCTCTATGCGTGCTCGTGGTGCGCAGGCAACGGATATCGTTGTTCTGGTTGTTGCAGCAGATGACGGCGTGATGCCGCAGACCATCGAAGCTATCCAGCACGCGAAAGCGGCGCAGGTTCCGCTGGTGGTTGCGGTAAACAAAATCGATAAGCCAGAAGCTGACATGGACCGCGTTAAGAACGAACTCTCCCAGTACGGCGTTATGCCGGAAGAGTGGGGCGGTGAATCTCAGTTCATCCCTGTGTCGGCGAAAGCGGGTACCGGTATCGATGACCTGCTGAACGCCATCCTGCTGCAGGCTGAAGTTCTTGAGCTGAAAGCGGTACGTAAAGGCATGGCGAGCGGTGCAGTTATCGAATCCTTCCTGGATAAAGGTCGTGGTCCGGTTGCTACCGTGCTGGTTCGTGAAGGTACCCTGAACAAGGGCGACATCGTTCTGTGTGGCTTCGAATATGGCCGCGTGCGTGCGATGCGTAACGAACTGGGTCAGGAAGTGCTGGAAGCGGGTCCGTCTATTCCGGTTGAGATCCTCGGTCTCTCCGGCGTGCCGGCTGCGGGTGACGAAGTGACCGTGGTGCGTGACGAGAAGAAAGCGCGTGAAGTTGCGCTGTACCGTCAGGGCAAATTCCGTGAAGTTAAACTGGCGCGCCAGCAGAAATCTAAACTCGAGAACATGTTTGCTAACATGACCGAGGGCGAAGTTCATGAAGTGAACGTTGTGCTGAAAGCTGACGTACAGGGCTCTGTGGAAGCGATCTCCGACTCCTTGCTGAAACTCTCTACTGACGAAGTTAAAGTGAAGATCATCGGTTCTGGCGTAGGTGGTATCACCGAAACCGACGCGACCCTGGCTGCGGCGTCCAACGCCATCCTGGTTGGCTTCAACGTCCGTGCTGACGCCTCCGCGCGTAAAGTTATCGACGCTGAGAGCCTGGATCTGCGCTACTACTCCGTCATCTATCATCTGATCGACGAAGTGAAAGCAGCAATGAGCGGCATGCTGTCGCCTGAGCTGAAACAGCAGATCATCGGTCTGGCTGAAGTACGTGACGTGTTCAAATCACCGAAATTCGGCGCTATCGCAGGCTGTATGGTTACCGAAGGCACGATTAAGCGTCACAACCCAATCCGCGTTCTGCGTGACAACGTGGTTATCTACGAAGGCGAGCTGGAGTCCCTGCGCCGCTTCAAAGATGACGTTAACGAAGTCCGTAACGGTATGGAATGTGGTATCGGCGTGAAGAACTACAACGACGTTCGCGTTGGCGATATGATCGAAGTGTTCGAGATCATCGAGATCAAACGTAGCATCGAGTGATTGTAGGCCGGGATCGCCTCGCGTCACCCGGCAATCATATTAAAAGGGGCTAATGGCCCCTTTTTTGTCTGGAGAATTTATTATGGCGAAAGAATTTGGTCGCCCGCAGCGCGTGGCCCAGGAGATGCAGAAAGAGATTGCAATGATCCTGCAGCGCGAAATCAAAGATCCGCGTCTGGGCATGATGACCACCGTTTCCGGTGTCGAAATGTCCCGCGATCTGGCCTATGCCAAAGTGTTTGTTACCTTCCTGAACGACAAAGATGAAGACGCCGTGAAAGCGGGCCTCAAAGCGTTGCAGGAAGCATCTGGCTTTATCCGCTCGCTGCTTGGCAAAGCCATGCGCCTGCGTATCGTGCCGGAGCTGACCTTCTTCTACGACAACTCGCTGGTCGAGGGGATGCGCATGTCTAACCTGGTGACCAACGTGGTGCGACAGGACGATGAGCGTCGCGTCAACCCGGACGACAGCAAGGAGGACTGATGAGTCGTCCTCGTCGTCGCGGTCGCGACGTGCACGGCGTGCTGCTGCTGGATAAACCCCAGGGGATGTCCAGCAACGACGTGCTGCAAAAAGTAAAGCGCCTCTATAACGCCAACCGTGCCGGGCACACCGGCGCGCTGGATCCGCTGGCGACCGGCATGCTGCCGATCTGCCTGGGCGAGGCGACAAAGTTTTCCCAGTACCTGCTGGACTCCGATAAACGCTACCGGGTGATTGCTCGCCTCGGCCAGCGCACCGATACCTCTGATGCGGACGGTGAGATCGTTGAGGAGCGTCCGGTGACCTTTAGTGCGGAACAGCTTGCTGACGCGCTGGAAAGTTTTCGTGGCGACACGATGCAGGTGCCGTCGATGTACTCGGCGCTTAAGTACCAGGGCAAAAAGCTCTATGAGTACGCGCGTCAGGGCATTGAGGTGCCGCGTGAAGCCCGGCCCATTACCGTCTACGAGCTGCTGTTTATTCGCCACGAAGGCAACGAGCTGGAGCTGGAAGTACACTGCTCGAAAGGTACCTATATCCGGACTATCATTGACGATCTCGGTGAGAAGCTGGGCTGCGGTGCGCACGTGATCTTCCTGCGTCGCCTGGCCGTCAGCACCTATCCGATTGATCGCATGGTGACCCTGGAGCAGCTGCACGCGCTGGTCGAAGAGGCTGAACAGCAAGAAAGACCTGCTGCCCAGCTGCTGGATCCGCTGCTGATGCCGATGGACAGCCCGGCTGCTGACTTCCCGCTGGTCAATCTGCCGCTGACGTCGTCGGTCTACTTCAAGAACGGTAATCCGGTTCGGACCTCGGGCGCGCCGCTGAACGGGCTGGTACGGGTGACGGAAGGTGACGAAGGCAAGTTTATCGGCATGGGCGAGATTGACGATGAGGGCCGCGTTGCCCCGCGTCGACTTGTCGTAGAGTATCCGGCGGCATAAGCTTATGCAGCTACCTTGCGATAACAGGGTACTGCGAGTAGAATATTGCCGCTTAACGTCGCGTTAGCTGAGTAATAGCGAACGGGCGTTACATCTGGGATCGCTGAATTAGAGATCGGCATCCTTTCATTCGTTTAATTCTGGAGTTCAAAATGTCTCTAAGCGTTGAAGCTAAAGCAAAAATCGTTTCCGAGTTCGGTCGTGGCGAAAATGACAGCGGTTCTACCGAAGTACAGGTTGCCCTGCTGACTGCTCAGATCAACCACCTGCAGGGTCACTTTGCAGAGCACAAAAAAGATCACCACAGCCGTCGTGGTCTGCTGCGTATGGTTTCTCAGCGTCGTAAACTGCTCGACTACCTGAAACGTAAAGATGTTGCACGCTACACTGCGCTGATCGAGCGTCTGGGTCTGCGTCGCTAAGTCTGGCGAGTTTCAGAGAAAGGGGCCTTGATGGCCCCTTTTTTCAACCAGACGGCAGCAATTCACTCTAAACTATTGTATTGTTGCTTTGAATGATCTTCGTTGCAGAGGTTCGCGCGGCTAATGAGAGGCTTCACCCAGGGGGGTGTCGGTTGTCATTAGTCGCGAGGATGCACTGAGGATCGGGTTTAACGTCAGCACGCCGCAAGGTGTGCTGTCAAACATTTAAGAAAGGGTAAAATTTTGCTTAATCCGATCATTCGTAAATTCCAGTACGGTCAGCATACCGTCACCCTGGAAACCGGCATGATGGCCCGTCAGGCGACAGCTGCCGTTATGGTAAGCATGGACGACACCGCGGTCTTCGTTACCGTGGTAGGCCAGAAAAAGGCCAAGCCGGGCCAAGACTTCTTCCCGCTGACCGTTAACTACCAGGAGCGTACCTACGCTGCCGGTAAAATCCCGGGTGGTTTCTTCCGTCGTGAAGGCCGTCCAAGCGAAGGCGAAACCCTGATCGCGCGTCTGATTGACCGCCCGGTTCGCCCGCTGTTCCCGGAAGGCTTCGTTAACGAAGTACAGGTTATCGCTACCGTGGTTTCCGTTAACCCACAGGTTAACCCAGACATCGTGGCGATGATTGGTGCATCCGCAGCCCTCTCCCTGTCCGGTATTCCGTTCAACGGCCCAATCGGCTCGGCGCGTGTGGGTTACATCAACGACCAGTACGTTCTGAACCCGACTCAGGACGAGCTGAAAGAGAGCAAGCTGGATCTGGTCGTTGCCGGTACCGAAGCCGCCGTGCTGATGGTTGAATCCGAAGCGGAACTGCTGAGCGAAGACCAGATGCTGGGCGCAGTGGTATTTGGCCACGAGCAGCAGCAGATCGTGATCCAGAACATCAACGACCTGGTGAAAGAAGCCGGTAAACCGCGTTGGGACTGGCAGCCGGAAGTGGTTGACGCTGCGCTGAACGCACGCGTTGCTGCGCTGGCAGAATCCCGTCTGAGCGATGCTTACCGCATCACCGACAAGCAGGAACGTTACACTCAGGTTGACGCGATCAAATCTGAAACTATCGCTACCCTGGTTGCCGAAGACGAGTCTCTGGACGCTAACGAGCTGGGCGACATTCTGCACGCTATCGAGAAAAACGTGGTGCGTAGCCGCGTGCTGGCAGGCGAGCCGCGTATCGATGGTCGTGAAAAAGATATGATCCGTGGTCTGGATGTGCGTACTGGCGTGCTGCCGCGTACTCACGGCTCCGCGCTGTTCACCCGTGGCGAAACGCAGGCGCTGGTTACCGCGACCCTGGGTACCGCACGTGATGCGCAGAACATCGACGAGCTGATGGGCGATCGTACCGACAGCTTCTTGTTCCACTATAACTTCCCTCCGTACTCCGTCGGTGAAACCGGTATGGTGGGCTCGCCGAAGCGTCGTGAAATTGGTCACGGTCGTCTGGCGAAGCGCGGCGTACTGGCAGTGATGCCGGACACCGAGAAGTTCCCGTACACCGTTCGTGTGGTTTCTGAAATCACCGAATCCAACGGCTCCTCCTCCATGGCTTCCGTGTGTGGCGCGTCGCTGGCACTGATGGACGCCGGTGTGCCGATCAAAGCCGCCGTGGCGGGTATCGCGATGGGTCTGGTGAAAGAGGGCGACAACTTTGTTGTGCTGTCCGACATCCTGGGCGACGAAGATCACCTGGGTGATATGGACTTCAAAGTAGCGGGCTCCCGCGAAGGTATCTCTGCCCTGCAGATGGATATCAAAATTGAAGGCATCACCAAAGAGATCATGCATGCTGCGCTGAACCAGGCGAAAGGTGCACGTCTGCATATTCTGGGTGTGATGGAGCAGGCGATCAACGCGCCGCGCGGCGACATCTCTCAGTTTGCACCGCGTATCCACACCATCAAGATCAGCCCGGACAAGATCAAAGACGTTATCGGTAAAGGCGGCTCTGTTATCCGTGCCCTGACCGAAGAGACCGGCACCACCATCGAAATCGAAGATGACGGTACCGTGAAGATCGCTGCGACCGACGGTGAGAAAGCGAAATACGCTATCCGTCGTATCGAAGAGATCACCGCTGAGATCGAAGTGGGCCGTATCTACAATGGTAAAGTGACCCGTATCGTTGACTTTGGCGCGTTTGTTGCCATCGGTGGCGGTAAAGAGGGTCTGGTACACATCTCTCAGATCGCTGACAAGCGCGTTGAGAAAGTGACCGACTACCTGCAGATGGGTCAGGAAGTGCCGGTAAAAGTTCTGGAAGTTGACCGCCAGGGCCGTGTCCGTCTGAGCATCAAAGAAGCAACCGAGCAGTCTCCGTCCACTGACGCGCCGCAGGCGCCGGCAGCAGACCAGGGCGAGTAACGTTGCGATGAGCTCCTCGCCGCTGGCGGGGAGCTTTTACAACCGGGCAGGATGCTATGATTGCAGCCGGGGGACAGGACGTTCAACCTTTTGTTGTCTTCGGGAGTAGGAAATGAAGCCTTTTTTGCGCTGGTGTTTCGTTGCGACAGCTCTAACGCTGGCAGGATGCAGCAACTCTGCCTGGCGTAAGAACGAAGTCCTCGCAGTGCCATTGCAACCGACTTTGCAGCAGGAAGTGATTCTGGCACGTATGGAACAAATTCTTGCCAGTCGGGCTTTAACCGATGATGAACGCGCACAGCTTTTATATGAGCGCGGAGTGTTGTATGATAGTCTCGGTCTGAGGGCACTAGCGCGAAATGATTTTTCACAAGCGCTGGCAATCCGACCCGATATGCCTGAGGTATTCAACTACCTTGGCATTTACTTAACGCAGGCAGGCAATTTTGATGCTGCCTATGAAGCGTTTGATTCTGTACTTGAGCTTGATCCAACTTACAACTACGCGCACTTGAATCGCGGTATCGCTCTCTACTACGGCGGTCGTGACAAGTTAGCGCAAGATGATCTGCTAGCGTTTTATCAAGACGATCCCAACGATCCTTTCCGCAGTCTGTGGCTTTATCTCGCCGAGCAGAAGCTCGATGAGAAGCAGGCGAAAGAAGCACTGGAACAGCGCTTCGAGAAATCGGACAAGGAGCAATGGGGATGGAACATTGTCGAGTTCTACCTGGGCAACATTGACGAAAAAACGTTAATGGAGCGCCTGAAGGCGGACGCAACGGATAACACCTCGCTCGCTGAGCATCTCAGTGAAACCAACTTCTATTTAGGTAAGTACTACCTAAGTCTGGGGGAAAAGGACAGCGCTACGGCACTGTTCAAATTAGCGGTTGCTAACAACGTACACAACTATGTTGAGCACCGTTATGCATTGTTGGAATTATCGCTCTTGGGCCAGGAGCAAGACGACCTGGCAGAATCGGACCAGCAATAGCTGACGACATAAACATCAGCCCACAATCTTTTTTTGATTGCCATCATCTTGACGGGTGAGGGCGTTGTTGTTCGTCAATACACCTACTTTGAGCCGGTTCACACTTTTCAATGAAAATTGCAGATCAATTTCATGATGAGTTATGTAGACTGGCCGCCAATGACATTGAGGCACTCGTACTACATGGCTGAATTCGAAACCACTTTTTCCGATCTTGGGCTGAAACCTTCTATTATTGAGGCGCTTAACGATCTCGGTTACGAAAAACCTTCTCCGATCCAGGCTGAGTGCATTCCGCACCTGCTCTCTGGTCGTGACGTGCTGGGTATGGCCCAGACCGGCAGCGGTAAAACCGCAGCGTTCTCGCTGCCGCTGCTGAACAACATCGATCCGGACCTGCGCGCGCCGCAGATCCTCGTGCTCGCTCCAACCCGTGAACTGGCCGTTCAGGTTGCTGAAGCGATGACTGACTTCTCTAAACATATGCACGGCGTAAACGTGGTTGCCCTTTACGGCGGCCAGCGTTATGACGTGCAGCTGCGCGCCCTGCGCCAGGGCCCACAGATTGTTGTGGGTACGCCGGGCCGTCTGCTCGATCACTTAAAACGTGGCACGCTGAACCTCTCCGGCCTGAAAGGCCTGGTGCTGGACGAAGCGGACGAAATGCTGCGTATGGGCTTCATCGAAGACGTTGAAACCATCATGGCGCAGATCCCGGCCGATCATCAGACCGCGCTCTTCTCCGCCACCATGCCGGAAGCGATCCGTCGCATCACCCGCCGCTTTATGAACGAGCCGCAGGAAGTGCGCATCCAGTCCAGCGTCACCACGCGCCCGGACATCAGCCAGAGCTACTGGTCTGTCTACGGCATGCGTAAAAACGAAGCGCTGGTGCGTTTCCTGGAAGCGGAAGATTTTGACGCGGCGATTATCTTCGTCCGTACCAAAAACGCGACCCTGGAAGTGGCTGAAGCGCTGGAGCGTAGCGGCTATAACAGCGCCGCGCTGAACGGTGACATGAACCAGGCGCTGCGTGAGCAGACCCTGGAGCGTCTGAAAGATGGTCGTCTGGACATCCTGATCGCTACCGACGTTGCGGCCCGTGGCCTCGACGTTGAACGTATCAGCCTGGTTGTTAACTACGACATCCCGATGGACTCCGAGTCTTACGTTCACCGTATCGGCCGTACCGGTCGTGCGGGTCGTGCAGGCCGTGCGCTGCTGTTCGTTGAGAACCGCGAGCGTCGTCTGCTGCGTAACATCGAACGCACCATGAAACTGACCATTCCAGAAGCCGATCTGCCGAACGCAGAGCTGCTGGGCAAACGCCGTCTGGAAAAATTCGCCGCTAAAGTTCAGCAGCAGCTGGAGAGCAGCGATCTGGATCAGTACCGTGCCCTGCTGGCGCAGATCAAGCCAACCGCTGAAGGCGAAGAGCTGGATATGGAAACGCTGGCCGCCGCTCTGCTGAAGATGGCACAGGGTGAACGTTCCCTGATCGTGCCACCAGATGCGCCGATGCGTCCTAAGCGTGAATTCCGTGACCGTGACGAACGTGCTCCGCGCGACCGTAACGATCGTGGCCCGCGTGCTGACCGTCCGGAGCGTGGTGGTGAAGACCGTCCGCGTCGCGAGCGTCGTGACGCTGGCGATATGCAGCTGTACCGCATCGAAGTGGGCCGTGATGACGGCGTTGAAGTGCGTCACATCGTTGGCGCTATCGCTAACGAAGGCGACATCAGCAGCCGTTACATCGGTAACATCAAGCTGTTCGCTTCTCACTCCACCATTGAGCTGCCGAAAGGCATGCCGGGTGAAGTTCTGCAGCACTTCACTCGCACGCGTATTCTGAACAAGCCGATGAATATGCAGCTGCTGGGCGATGCTCAGCCGCACGAACGTGGTGAGCGCCGTGGCGGCGGTGACCGTCCGGCTGGCGAACGTCGTAGCTTCGGCGGCGGCGAGCGTCGTGAAGGCGGCCGTGGCCCGCGTCGCGAAGGTTCTGCGCCAGCAGGTGCAGGTGCAGGTCGCTTCAGCGGTGAGCGCCGTGAAAGCCGCGGCCCGCGCCGTGATGACGCTTCCACGCCGCGCCGTCGTTTTAACAACGACGCGTAAGCGTGTAAGCACAGAAACGTTACTGTAAAGTAAGCGTTCCAGCCCCGATCTCAACAATCGGGGCTTTTTTTATCGGTAATGTACTCATGTACTGGTACAATGCACAGCGAACCGCATTTTAGAGAGAAAAGAGAATGGCTACGCTTTCCACCACCCATAATACCCCGTCGCTGCTCGGCGGCGTGGTGATCATCGCAGGAACCATTATTGGCGCAGGGATGTTCTCGCTGCCGGTGGTGATGTCGGGCGCCTGGTTCTTCTGGTCGCTTGCGGCGCTGGTCTTTACCTGGTTCTGTATGCTCCACTCCGGGCTGATGATCCTTGAGGCCAACCTCAACTACCGCATTGGCTCCAGCTTCGACACCATCACCCGTGACCTACTGGGCAAAGGCTGGAACCTGGTTAACGGCGTCTCTATTGCCTTTGTGCTCTATATCCTGACCTACGCCTATATCTCGGCGAGCGGCTCGATTCTTCACCACACTTTTTCGGAGATGTCGCTTAACGTGTCGCCGCGCCTGGCGGGATTGAGCTTCGCATTAATCGTGGCGTTTATCGTCTGGCTCTCAACCCGTGCGGTCAGCCGCATGACCGCCATTGTGCTGGGCGCAAAGGTCATCACCTTCTTCCTGACCTTCGGTAGCCTGCTGGGACACGTCGAGCCCGCCACGCTGTTTAACGTGGCCGAGAGCAACGCCTCCTACACGCCATACCTGCTGATGACCCTGCCGTTCTGCCTCGCCTCGTTTGGCTATCACGGCAACGTGCCGAGCCTGATGAAGTACTACGGCAAGGATCCGCGCACCATCACGCGCTGCATTGCCTACGGCTCGCTGCTGGCGCTGGGTCTGTATACCATTTGGTTGCTGGTGACGATGGGGAATATCACCCGTCCGGCGTTTATCGGCATTGCGCAGCAGGGAGGGAATATTGATGTGCTGGTGCAGGCCCTGAGCGGCGTGCTGAATAGCCGCAGTCTGGATCTGCTTCTGGTCGTGTTCTCTAACTTTGCGGTCGCCAGTTCGTTTCTGGGGGTGACGCTGGGGCTGTTTGATTACCTGGCCGATCTCTTTGGCTTTGACGACTCCGCCAGCGGCCGTTTCAAAACCGCGCTGCTGACCTTCCTGCCGCCGATTGTCGGTGGGCTGCTGTGGCCGAACGGCTTCCTCTACGCCATTGGCTATGCTGGGCTGGCGGCAACCATCTGGGCGGCGATTGTTCCGGCCCTGCTGGCGCGTGCGTCACGTAAGCGTTTCGGGAGCCCCAAATTCCGCGTCTGGGGCGGCAAACCGATGATTGCGCTGATCCTGCTGTTCGGGGTAGGCAACGCCGTAGTGCATATTTTATCGAGCTTTAACGTATTACCGGTATATCAATAGATCGCCAGAAACCGTAGGCCGGGCAAGCTTGCGCCGCCCGGCGAAACCTCATCCCAATAATTCCTCTTTCACCTGCATCGCCAGCTCAAACGAGTGCAGCCTTGCCTGGTGATCGAAAATCTGGCCGTTAACCATGATCTCGTCGGCCTCGGTCTCCCGCAGGATCGACTCCAGCCCGTGGCGCACCTTGGCTTTATCTCCCACCAGCGACATGCTCAGCGCCTGCTGCACGCCATACTGCTCGGACGGCGACCAGAAGGCACCTATATCGGCAATCGGCGCTGGTAGCTGGCCGGTTTCGCCTCGGCGCAGCTTGACAAACGCCTGCTGCATTGAGGTAAACAGGAACTCGGCGTCGCGGGTGCTGTCTGCGGCAACGATGTTGATGCACACCATCGCATAGGGTTTCTCCAGCCGCGCGGAGGGCTTAAAGTTCGTGCGGTAGAGGTGTAGCGCCTGGAAGAGCATGTCCGGGGCAAAGTGCGAGGCAAAGGCAAACGGCAGCCCCAGCTGGGCGGCAAGCTGAGCGCTGTAAAGACTGGAGCCGAGCAGCCACACCGGGATCTTCTCCCCATAGCCCGGCACCGGACGAACGTGCGGATTCGGATCGCGGGCGTCAAACCAGTCCACCAGCTCTGCCACGTCGCGCGGGAAGTTATCGATATCGCCGCTCATGTGGCGGCGCAGGGCCATCATGGTGCGCTGATCGCTGCCCGGCGCACGGCCCAGGCCCAGATCGATACGCCCCGGATAGAGCGTATTCAGGGTGCCAAACTGCTCGGCGATCACCAGCGGCGCGTGGTTAGGCAGCATCACGCCGCCGGAGCCGAGGTGCAGCGTCTGGGTATTGGCGGCCAGATAGCCAATCAGCACCGACGTCGCCGCGCTGGCGATGCCGGTCATGTTGTGGTGCTCGGCCAGCCAGAAGCGGCGATAGCCGCGCTTCTCTGCCAGCTGGGCTAAATCAAGAGAACGGTGGAACGCATCGCGCGCCGTAGCGCCCTGTGGGATCGGGGCTAAATCCAGCACCGAGAATGAAACGGTTTTGTCAGTCATCATATGCTCACTTTGTCGACGGCAATCTTTTAATACTGCATTAAAAATTGATTACCGTAGTTAACAAAGTGAGCTTTTTTTCAAACCAGCTCAAGACCCGCGAGGCGCTTCCAGTAGCCGTTGCAGTCGCTATTCGCCGTCAGGGGCAGCGGCGCGCCGCCGTTTTCATTGGCGCGGAAGGCGTCGAGCATGGCAAGGGTCTCCGTTCCCAGCGGCGAGAGGCGCACCATATCTACCAGTCCCTGCATCGAGGTTAGCTCGTTGCCGAGGTTGTAGACATAGCCGCTCATGGTCTGGATGCCGTTCAGGACAAACACCTGCTGGTTCTCCTGAGAGAGCACGTTGCGTCCGGTGGGGTACTTAATGCAGCAGGTTTCGCACTCGTCCTTAGGGCGATCCTCAGAGCGGGCGGTAAAGCAGCGGGCAGAGTAGGCCAGCGGCAGATGGCCGTAGCTCAACACCTCCACCTCAAACTGCTCGCGGATGCCAAGTTCGTCGCACTGATTAAGCAGGTTCGCCAGCCAGTCGCGCGACAGCTCCACCGGCATGCACCAGCGCACCATGCCCTGCTTCAGCAGCAGACGGAGGGTAACCGCGTTATAGCAGTTCAGGGCATGCCCGGCGACGAAGGGCAGCTTACGTTCGGCGCACATGTTCACCACGCCAAGATCGCTCGCCTCCAGCAGAAAGTCGCCGTTCTCCACGTAGCGTTTCAGCTCCCCCAGTTCGGAGGCGGCCTGCACCAGCGCCAGGGTAGAGAGCACCACCTGTTTGCCGCTTCCCGCGAGGGATTTTGCCATTGCCAGCCAGTCTCCGACTTTCGTGGCCCGGCGCTTGCTGCATACCACTTCGCCCAGGTAAATGGTATCGGCGCTGCTGCTGGCTGCCTGCTGGTAGAAATCCTCCAGCGTCTCTTTTGACCAGTAGTAGAGCACCGGTCCTAATGAATATTTCATCTTATCTCTCACTGCCATTTACGGTGGTATGCGCCAAGGGTGGTCTGCGTGCCTTCAGACATCGCGCCGAGGGTCTCCATCCACGCCGGTTGCGGAACGTAGCGTTCTGGCGCGGCCATGCAGCGGTCGATGGCCTGACGCCACACCTTTGCCACCTGGCTGACGTAGGCCGGGCTGCGTTGACGACCTTCGATTTTTACCGAGGCGATATTCGCTGCCAGCAGCTCGGGCAGCAGCGCCAGGGTATTCAGGCTGGTAGGCTCCTCCAGGGCGTGATAGCGCTCGCCGTCGACGTGGTAGCGGCCTTTGCACAGCGTCGGATAGCCCGCGTTCTCACCCTCCTGATAGCGGTCGATCAGCACCTCATTAAGACGCGACTCCAGCCCCTGCGGCGTCTGCTGCCAGCGGACAAAGCGGGCAGGGGAGCAGGCCCCTACGGTGTTGGGGGATTCACCGGTTAAATAGGATGAGAGATAGCAGCGCCCCTCGGCCATAATGCACAGGCTGCCGAAGGCAAAGACCTCCAGCGGCACCGGCGAGGTACGGGCCAGCTGTTTCACCTGGTGAATGGACAGCACGCGGGGCAGCACCACGCGGGCAACGTCAAAGTGGCGGTGATAGAAGCGGATCGCCTCGTCGTTGGTGGCCGAGGCCTGCACCGAAACGTGGCGCTCAATATGCGGATAGCGCTCGGCGGCATACTCCAGCATCGCCAGGTCGGCGAGGATCAGCGCATCAGCCCCCAGCTGGGCGGCCATATCCACCGCCCGCTGCCAGCGTGCGTAGCCGTCGGGATGTGCAAAGGTATTGATCGCAATATGCAGCTTTTTGCGCCGCTGATGGACAAAGCTTACCGCTTCCTGCAGCTTTTTCTCCGTGAAGTTGAGACCCGCAAAATGGCGGGCGTTGGTATCATCCTTCAGGCCTATATAAACAGCGTCGGCACCGTTTTCGATAGCCGCCTTCAACGCCGGTAGATTTCCGGCCGGGCAGAGCAACTCCATAGTGTATCCCAGGTCAGGGGCCAGATGGCCCGCGCACCGATAAGGTGCAAAATTGTTAACGAGCTGGGATTTTAGTTAACCCTTCGGCGACAATTTTTGATTTAAGGCAGCTAATCGCGTATTGATGGGAGGAATAAGGGGTAGTTCCATCTTCGCAATTGTTGATTTATGCCGCTATGTGGATTTGAGGTTATGGCAGAATAGCCAGACTTTTCATATCAGGGAGTAAAGCTTGTGTTGGATATACTGCGCTCACGTCTCGTTCATGCCGCGCCGTCTCTGCTGAGCGTGCCGGTAAAGCTCGCGCCTTTCGCGCTTAAACGTCAGGTGCTGGAGCAGCTTCTGCGCTGGCAGTTCCAGCAGGCGCTGGCGGATGGCGAGCTGGAATTCCTGGAGGGCCGCTGGTTGAGCATTGAAGTACGCGATATTGGCCTCAGGTGGTTTACATCCGTTGAGAATGAGCAGTTAATTGTGCGTGAGTCTGCCGCTGCCGACGTCAGCTTTAGCGCCGATGCCAGCGACCTGCTGATGATCGCCGCGCGCAAGCAGGATCCAGATACGCTATTCTTCCAGCGCCGGCTGGTGATTGAGGGCGATACCGAACTGGGGTTATATGTTAAGAACCTGATGGACGCCATTGAACTGGAGCAGATGCCCAAACCGCTACGCGTTATGCTGCTGCAACTGGCGGAGTTCGTCGAGGCTGGCCTGCAAGCCCCGCCTGCGACCAAACCAATTTCTGTAGGTGAGCCATGCTGATTCGAGTTGAAATACCTATCGATGCGCCAGGCATTGATGCCCTTCTTCGTCGCGCATTCGGCGGGGAGAGCGAAGCTAACCTGGTCCACTCCCTGCGGGAGGACGGGCTGATTACGTTAGGGCTTGTTGCCACCGATGATGAAGGTCAGGTTATTGGCTACGTCGCCTTTAGTCCGGTAGACGTTGAGGGTGAAGATCTGCAGTGGGTTGGCCTTGCGCCACTGGCGGTAGATGAACACTATCGCGGTCAGGGGCTGGCGCGCCAGCTGGTGTATGAGGGGCTGGACTCGCTCAATGAGTTTGGCTATGCCGCCGTGGTTGCGCTGGGTGAGGCAGATTTCTATCAGCGTCTCGGCTTTGAGCAGGCGGCTCGCTACGATCTCCGCTGCCGCTGGCCGGGCAGCGAGAGCGCGTTTCAGGTGCATCGCCTGGCGGATGATGCCTTAAATGGCGTGCATGGTCTGGTGGAGTACCACGAGCACTTCAATCGGGTTTAAGCGCCTCGGGCTGTAGCGCCGCCAGCAGCGTATCAAACGATCCATCCCCGGCAACGAGGCGCTCTTTTTGGCGCTTCGTTAGCTGCTTAATACGGTACTCGATCCTCAACGCTAGTGAACGCTCACCTACTTGTGCCGAAAAGGCCAGTCGCAGCTCGCCTTTGCCGCGCAGCGCCTTGGCCCCTTTGCCCGTCTGATGCTGGGTGAAGCGGCGAGCAACGTCAGTGGTGATGCCGGTATAGAGCGCATCATCGGCGGTACGGATAAGATAGAGAAACCAGGGCGTCATAGCATGATTTAACAGGATCAGGTGAGCGCACCTTAGCATGAGGTAGGTAAAAAATGGAAACTCTCGCCGCCATTCATCGCTGGCTAGCAAAGCAGCACGTGGTGACCTGGTGCGTCGCCAGCGAAGGCGATCTCTGGTGTACTAATGCCTTCTATCACTACGATCCGCAGAAGGTCGCCTTCTACGTGATGAGTGAGGATCGTACCCGTCATGCGCAGATGAGCGGGCCTCGCGCCCCGGTTGCGGGCACGGTTAATGGCCAGCCGAAGACGGTGGCGCTGATCCGTGGCGTGCAGTTTAAAGGGGAGATCCGGCGTCTGGAGGGAGCGGAAAGCGAGGCTGCGCGCGAGCGCTATAACCGTCGCTTTCCGGTTGCCAGCGCGTTGTCGGCCCCGGTATGGGAAATTTCCCTGGACGAAATTAAGTTTACCGACAACACCCTGGGCTTTGGGAAAAAGCTTCACTGGCTACGGGGATCAGGCTCCCAGTAGGCGCAGCGTCTCCCGGTTAAATGCGGGCAGATCGTCTGGCGTGCGGCTGGTGATCAGCTGATCGTTATCATTCACCACTTCCTGATCGTAGAACTCTACACCCGCGTTTTTCAGATCGATAACGATCGGTTTCACCGCCGTCAGCTTGCGTCCGCGCACCACTTCCGCGCTGATCAGCAGCTGTGGACCGTGGCAGATAGCAAATACCGGCTTACCAGAGTTTACGAAGTCGCGAGTGAAGGAGACAAAGCGATCGTCACCGCGCAGGGAGTCTGGCGAGTGGCCGCCCGGCAGCAGCAGGGCATCAAACTCGTCCGGCGATACCTCATCAATCGACTTATCGATCGTAATGCTGGCTTCGCCCTGTTTCCCCTTCACGGTTTTCCCGGCTTCTTTCTCAATGGTGATCACCTCGTGGCCCGCTTTACGGTAGGCTTCAGCCGGGGACGTGAATTCTGAATCTTCAAAGTCATCAGTGATCAAGACTGCGATTTTCTTGCCCATGTTTCCTCCATTGTTTTCGCTCTGGATGGGTTATTTCGCCATCTATCGTTAATAATGACGTATGAATAAGTGTGGTTCAGCGATCTCACATTGCAAGGCGGACTAATCTGCAAAGGGGGCGAGATGAGTCAGGTACTGATTACCGGAGCGACCGGACTGGTGGGCTCACACCTGCTGCGTATGCTCATTCAGGAGCCGCGGGTTAACTATATTGCCGCTCCGACGCGTCGGCCTCTGCTAGGCATGCCGGGGGTCTTTAACCCCTGCGATCGCCAGCTCACCGACGCGCTGGCGCAGGTCAACGATCCTATCGATATTGTCTTCTGCTGCCTCGGTACAACCCGTCGGGAAGCGGGCAGCAAAGAGGCGTTTATCCACGCCGATTACACCCTGGTGGTGGACACCGCCCTGGCTGGGCTGCGGCTCGGGGCGAAGCATATGCTGGTGGTCAGCGCGATGGGGGCCAATGCCGGCTCGCCCTTTTTCTATAACCGGGTGAAGGGCAAGATGGAGGAGGCGTTAATGGCGCAGGATTGGCCGCGCCTGACCCTGGCGCGTCCGGCGATGCTGCTGGGCCGCCGGGCGAAGCAGCGGTTTGGCGAGTCGCTGATTGGCCCGATGATGCACCTGCTGCCCGGCAAGTGGAAATCCATCGAGGCCCGTGACGTGGCGCGCGCCATGCTGCTGACGGCGTTCTCTCCTTGCCGCGAGAGGGTGACTATTTTGACCTCCGAGCAGTTGCATGCGATTGCCCTCGGGGAGGAGAATTAACTGTTTCCAAAAGTATCCAGTCAGGCGTAGTATCTTCCGGCTAACAATAATCCATACATCTTTCCGGGGAATGTAATGACTGGTCAGTCTTCATCTCAGGCGGCTACACCTGTTCAATGGTGGAAGCCCGCGCTCTTTTTTCTCGTTGTTATCGTTGGGCTCTGGTATGTGAAGTGGCAGCCCTACTACGGTAAAGCCTTTACCGCCGCTGAAACCCACAGCATCGGCAAATCCATTCTGGCTAACGCCGAGGCAAACCCGTTCCGGGCCGCGCTCGACTATGCCATGGTCTACTTCCTCGCCGTCTGGAAAGCCGCGGTGCTGGGCGTGCTGCTCGGCTCGCTGGTGCAGGTGCTTATTCCCCGCGACTGGCTGCTGCGCACCCTTGGCCAGCGGCGCGTGGGCGGCACGCTGTTCGGCACGCTCTTCTCTCTGCCGGGCATGATGTGCTCCTGCTGTGCCGCGCCGGTTACTGTCGGGCTGCGCCGCCAGCAGGCATCGATGGGCGGCGCGCTGGCGTTCTGGATGGGTAATCCGCTGCTTAACCCGGCAACGCTGGTGTTTATGGGCTTTGTGCTGGGCTGGCATTTTGCCCTGATCCGTCTGCTGGCCAGTCTGGCGATTGTGCCTGGCGTTGCCCTGCTGGTGCAGCGCTGGGTGAAAGAGAGCGACCGGCCGTCGCCGCTGCCTGAAACGGTTACCGCCGCCGAGCCGCAGGGCGGATTGATGGCACGCTGGGGTCGGGCGCTGTGGACGTTGTTCTGGAGCACCATCCCGGTCTACATTCTGGCCGTGCTGCTGCTGGGCGCGGCGCGGGTCTGGCTCTTTCCCCATGCCGATGGCGCTATCGACAACTCGCTGATGTGGGTCGTGGCGATGGCTATCGTCGGCTGCCTGTTTGTGATCCCAACCGCGGCTGAAATTCCTATTGTGCAGACCATGATGATGGCCGGGATGGGCATGGCTCCCGCGCTGGCCCTGCTGATTACGCTGCCGGCGGTAAGCCTGCCGTCGCTGATCATGCTGCGCAAATCGTTCCCAGCAAAAGCGCTGTGGCTAACCGGTGGGCTGGTGGCGGTGGGGGGAATGATTGTGGGGGGTATCGCG
>NZ_LR607338.1:2805603-2811254 GCF_902164725.1 Pseudescherichia vulneris
AGGCCGGGCAAGCTTACTTAATAAACGTAAACGCCGTGGTCACGTGCTTGACGCCGGATACGCGGCTGGCGGTATCGGCGGCGGCGCGGGCTTCACGCTCTGTCACCAGGCCTAGCAGGAACACCTCGCCGTTTTCGGTGGTCACCTTCACGTTCGACGATTTCACCTGATCGCTGCCCAGCAGCTGGGAGCGGACTTTGGTGGTGATCCAGGTATCGGACGAGGCGGTGCCCAGGCTAATCGGCTGGCCCTGACGGATCTCGTTATAGACCTCGGTTGCCCCATCGACGCCCATCGCGATCTGCTTCGCGCGCGAGGCCAGTTCGGTATCGGGTGCCTGGCCGACCAGCAGGACTTTACCCTGGTAAGCGGTCACGTTAATGCGTGCGCTTTTCTTAATCTGCTCATCTTTAGCCAGCGCGCTGTTGACGCGCAGCTCCAGCGTTCCATCATCAACCTGCGTGCCCACGGTACGCGGATCGGTGGCTGCTTTGGTGCCTACGGCAGCGCTGCCGACCACGGCTGCTGCGACACATCCCTGAAGCAGCAGCGCGGAGAGTATTACCGCAAGGGGCGAAAATGCCTTCATGTCTACTCCTTAATCATCCTGGTGAGGGAAAAGCGTGTTATCAATCAGATCGCAAAGGCAGTTAACCGTCAGCATATGCATCTCGTGAATGCGCGCGCTGCGGTGGGACGGAATACGAATTTCGACATCCTGTGGCCCCAGCAAACCCGCCAGCTCGCCGCCGTCGTAGCCGGTAAGGGCCACGATGGTCATATCGCGAGTCACGGCCGCCTCAACGGCTTTTACGATATCCCGGCTGTTACCCCGGGCGGAGATCGCCAGCAGCACGTCACCGGCATGGCCTAGCGCACGCACCTGTTTGGCATAGATCTCATTGTGCAGCCGATCGTTGGCGATCGCGGTTAAGACCACGTTATCGGTGTTTAGTGCAATTGCGGGCAGGCTCGGACGCTCGGTTTCAAAGCGATTGATCATGCTGGCAGCAAAATGCTGGGCGTTGGCGGCGGAGGTGCCGTTGCCGCAGCAGAGGATTTTGTTACCGTTAAGCAGGGAGTGAACCAGCGTCATGGCTGCACGGGAGATCGCATCCGGCAGGGCTTCCGCCGCCGCAATCTGGGTTTGAATACTTTCCGTAAAGCAGACTTTAATTCTTTCGAGCACGGTGATCCCTATAATGTCAGCTAGTATGAGTGGTCATTAAAAGCGTCTTGTATCCACTCCACATCATTTCCGGTGAAGGCTATCACATCGAACCGGCAATCCACAGTGTCAAAACTCCCATTGTGCCGGGCGAGCCACAAACGCGCCGCCGATAAGAGTTTCAACTGCTTGCTGCGGGTGATGCTGGCCGCTGCGCCGCCGTACCGGGCTGTCTTACGGTAGCGTACCTCAACGAACACGGTAGTGGGGCCCTGACGCATAATCAGGTCAATCTCGCCGCCGCGCGAACGTACGTTGGCGGCGATAAAGCGCAGTCCTTTGCCCTCCAGCCAGCGACGCGCCGTGGCTTCCCACGCGTCGCCGGTCTGTTTACGGCTTAACTGGCCGGGACGATCTGCCCCTGCTGGTATTTGAGCCATGATAACTTCCTGTTAATCACGCAGTCGGGCGTCGCCGAGAGATCGCCGGTGTTGCCGCTGATCTCAAAGCCGGGAACCTGGCGCATCTGGGCGAAGTGGTTAGCCAGCGCCCAGGCGTCAACGCCCATGGCATACAGGCGTGCCAGCGAATAGTCGCTATTGACGCTGCGCAGCGCCTGCTGCATCAGCGCAGGGTTGCTGCCTGCCAGCATCGGGATCTCACTAAACTGGAGTCCCTCCATCTCAAGACGGAAGTCCGGGCCTGCGCCGCCCTGCGCGCTGCGTGAGCTGGCGTAGAGGGCCGCACCGCTGTGGCTGCCGGTACGCATGGCAATCATCGGCTTGATGAGCGCGATCTCGTTCGGTGTCGCCAGGATATAGGCCGCATCGACATTGCCACCACCGGTGATCTGCGCCTCGGTCGGCGGGGCCGGGATGGTCAGGCCGGCAATAGTTACGCCCTGCTGCTGCGGCAGGCTGGAGGTTACCGGGGTGCCGGTCAGGGCGATACCGGACCCGCCGTTAATGCCCATCTTCAGTTCAGCCGTGGAGCCAAACTTCTGCTGCAGTACGGTACCGCCGCCCAGTTTTTGCCACTCTTCGGCAAAGGCGGTAGTGACCCGATCCCCCAGCGCGCTGCGCGGAACCAGCAGCAGCGGCGCACGGCGGCCCTGATCCCACATGTGGCGCGCGGCGTCGCGGGCTTCATCTTCCGGCGAGAGGGCGAAGTAGCAGATATTTGCCCGGCTCTCTACCGACTCCGGCTGGTTCAGCGCCAGTACGTTAAGGGCGGTGTTGCTGCGCATCAGCTCTTCAACATTACCTTTTAACAGCGGGCCGACCACAATGCTGGCACCATCCTGCTGGACCTGGTTGAGGATCTGGTCGAGCGGCTGCGAGCTGGTGTCGTAAATTTTTAGATCGGCAGAAGGATTCGCCGGGGCGCTGGCCACCGCTGGCGTTGCGGCAGGCTGCGTCTGCGCCTCAGGGGCATTCACGGGCGCAGCGGTTTCAGCCGGCGCAGCGGTGTCAGCCGGCGCAGCGGTGTCAGCGGGCGCGGGAGCCTGGGTCGCTTCGGGTGCAGTCACCGGCGCGTCCACTGGTGCAGCAGGCTGCGTCTGGGTCAGCTCATCCACCGGCGCCTGCGAAGGGCTCACCACCTCGTCGTCTCCCACCATCGCGGCCTGGGCAACCTGAACTGGCGTGGCCGGGCCGCTCACGGCAGGCGTACCGTTTTTCGCCGCTTCAAAACCCTGCTGGATAGCACGACCGTAGACCGCTGCCTGGCCGTTGAGAGGCAGCAGCAGGGCGATTTTGTTGGTCGAGGCAGGTTTAAAATTCTGCACGTTGGTCAGTGCCGTTGGCAGCATCTTCGCGCCAGGATTTTGCGGATAGCGGGTCTGCCAGTCGCTGATGCCCGCCTTCAGCATGTTCGGATCGGTGCGGTTATCAAACCAGACGCGCTGTAAATCGAGCCAGCCCTGCAGCACATTCTCATCGGCATTGATCACCAGTGCCTGCGCCTGCTCCGGCGTCATGGAGGAGAGCGCCTGCCAGGTGGCATCAATATTTTTCTGCTTATCCTTTGCCGCCAGCAGCGGCTCCTGGGCGATTAAGGCCCGCAGCAGCGTCAGCGACGGACGGCCCTGGCTGGCGTCAATCTGCGCCTGCCAGTAGCGCGCCAGCTGGTTACCCTCGAAATCGGCAGGCTTCAGCTTAGCCAGCAGCGCCTGCGCGCCAGCAAAATCCTTTTGCACCAGTTTAAGCTCGACGGCCAGCAGCGACTGCTCTTTACGCTGGGTGTCGTTCAGCTCCTGCGGCAGCTGGTTAAACAGTTCGCCCGCCTGCTGGCTTTTGCCCTCTTTCAGCAGGGCACGAATGGCGAGTAATTGCCAGTTGGTCTTGGTATCATCTGTGCTGTGCTGCATCTGGCTTAGATAGAAGCCAGAGTCCGCCTGCGCCGTGCCCTGCATATGGGCGCTGCTCTGGTCTGGCGTCTGTGTTCCACAGCCTGCAAAAAACAGGGCGGCCAGCACGACGGGCAGACAACGCGCTGCTTTTAAACGGAAAAATGTTGACTGTACCATTCTGTATCCAGTGATATTTTTTACGCAATGCTCAATATTAAATCGGCAATACGGATGAAACAATGAAACAACACGAATCGGCTGAGAATTCTCAAGGTCAGCTCTATATTGTACCCACTCCAATCGGGAATTTGGCTGATATCACCCAGCGCGCGCTGACCGTGTTGCAAAGCGTTGATTTAGTTGCGGCAGAGGATACCCGGCACACCGGCCTGCTGTTGCAGCACTTCGCCATTAGCGCCCGCCTGTTTGCCCTTCACGATCATAACGAGCAGCAGAAGGCGGACACCCTGGTCGCAAAGCTTAAAGAGGGGCAGAATATTGCCCTGGTTTCCGACGCCGGGACGCCGCTGATCAACGATCCTGGCTACCACCTGGTGCGCACCTGCCGCGAGGCGGGGATCCGCGTGGTGCCGCTCCCTGGCCCCTGCGCCGCGATTGCCGCCCTCAGTGCCGCCGGGCTGCCGTCGGATCGTTTCTGTTATGAAGGCTTTCTGCCTGCCAAATCAAAAGGCCGCCGCGATACGCTAAAAGCGCTTGAGGCCGAGCCGCGCACGCTGATTTTTTATGAGTCCACTCACCGCCTGCTCGATAGCCTGGAGGACATCTGCACCGTGCTGGGTGAATCCCGCTACGTGGTGCTGGCCCGCGAGCTCACCAAGACCTGGGAGTCGATTCACGGCGCGCCCATCGGCGAGCTGCTGGCATGGGTGAAGGAAGATGAAAACCGGCGCAAGGGCGAGATGGTGCTAATTATCGAGGGGCATAAGGCTCAGGAGGAGGATCTGCCCGCCGACGCCTTGCGTACTCTGGCACTGCTCCAGGCCGAGCTGCCGCTGAAAAAAGCCGCCGCGCTGGCCGCCGAGATCCACGGTGTGAAGAAGAATGCGCTCTATAAGTATGCCCTGGAGCAGCAGGGGTAAGGTTTATGAGCCGCTATCAGCCGCCGTTTACTATTACGCCGCCAATACTGAATTTGGTGATTGAGATAGGGGAGCTTCTTGGACACTGGGCTGCCCAGACCGGGCGCGCCTCTCCTCTGCTACGTAAAGAGAACCGGATCCGCACTATTCAGGCCTCGCTGGCCATAGAGCATAACAGCCTGAGCGCTGAACAGGTCACGGCGATTATGGACGGTAAACGCGTGCTGGCCCCGGCAAAAGATATCCAGGAGGTGAGAAACGCTATCCTCACGTATGATCACCTTTCAGGCTGGCGTAAAGGGCGGCTTAGCGATCTGCTTTCAGCGCACCGCACTCTCATGGCCGGGCTGGTTGACAACCCCGGCAACCTCCGACAAAACGATGTGGGTATCTATCGTGACAGGATGCTTATCCACATGGCTCCGCCAGCCTCACAGGTTTCCCGACTCGTTGATGAGCTGCTTAACTGGCTAGACAGTACCGATCTGCATCCGCTTATCGCCAGCTCCGTTTTTCACTACGAGTTCGAGTTCATTCACCCTTTCGCCGACGGCAACGGACGTATGGGACGCCTATGGCAAACGCTGATCTTGAGCACCTGGCGGCCCGAAATGGCCTGGCTACCGGTAGAAACGCTAATCCATTACCAGCAGGAGCGGTATTACCAGGTATTGGGTGAATGCGACAGGGCCAGTGACTGCACTCTGTTTATTGAGTTTATGCTGGGAAACATTGCAGCGGCACTGAAAGAGGGACTGAACTCAACGTCGCAAATGTCGGAAGAAATGTCGGAAGAAAAGGTACTTGAATTGTCACCTAAAGCGCAGGCGTATCTTGTTTGGCTACGCCGGCATCCGACCAGCACGATTGCCGACATGGCCACACGTTTTGGCGTAACGACACGTACGGTAGAACGTCAGCTCCAGACGCTGCAAAAACAAGGCAGGCTGGAGCGCATCGGTTCAACGAAAGGCGGTTACTGGCGTCTTATTGACTAGCGTACCGTATGCCGGGCAAGCGCAGCGCCGCCCGG
>NZ_LR607338.1:2811354-2833357 GCF_902164725.1 Pseudescherichia vulneris
AGTCTACAATCGTTCTATCACGTCACCGGAGCCGGGTTAAACACTGCCAGCTGGTTGTGCAGGCCCCACTGGTCCGAGAAGGTTTTCTTGCGGCCGCTGGCGACGTCGAGGATAAAGTGGAACAGCTTCCAGCCCACGTCCTCAATGCTCTCTTCCCCGGTCGCGATCGTCCCGGCGTTGATATCCATCAGATCGTACCAGCGGTTAGCCAGCTCGGTACGGGTCGCCATCTTGATAACCGGCACCGCCACCAGGCCGTACGGCGTACCGCGCCCGGTGGTGAACACCTGAACGGTGATCCCGGAGGCTACCTGCTGAGTACCACAGACAAAGTCGCTGGCAGGGGTAGCCGCGTAGATCAGGCCGCGCTTGGTTGGGCGCTGGCCCGGGGAGAGCACTTCCACAATGGCACTCTGACCAGACTTGGCAATCGAGCCAAGCGCTTTTTCAACCACGTTGGCGAGGCCGCCTTTTTTGTTGCCCGGAGAGGGGTTGGCGCTGCGGTCGGTTTTGCCCATGTCGAGATAGTTATCGTACCAGGCCATCTCTTCCAGCAGGCGCTTGCCCACCTCTTCATTGATGGCGCGCGGGGTGAGCAGATGGATAGCATCGCGCACCTCGGTGACTTCCGAGAACATCACCGTCGCACCGCAGCGGACCAGCAGGTCAGAGGCGTAGCCCACCGCCGGGTTCGCCGTCACGCCAGAGAAGGCGTCGCTGCCGCCGCACTGCATGCCCACCACCAGCTCCGAAGCCGGGCAGGTTTCGCGCTGGCGAGCATTCAGCTTGATCAGGTGGCGCTCGGCAACCTGAAGAATATCGTCCACCATCGAGCGGAAGCCGACGTGCTGCTCATCCTGCAAACGAACGATGCTGGCGCTGTCGACGGGGATGGCCTGCACATCTTCCGTTCCCTGCAGCAGGCGCTCCGGCTGGAGCTTCTCACAGCCCAGGCCAACCACCATCACTTCGCCACCAAAGTTTGGGTTCAGGGCGATGTTATGGATAGTGCGAATAGGCACCACAGCCGCCGGGGCGTTGATCGCCACGCCGCAGCCGTAGAGATGATTGAGGCCAACCACGCCGTCCACGTTGGGGTATTTCGGCAGCAGGTCGCGCTCAATAATTTTGACCACGTAGTCCACCACGCCCGCGACGCAGTGCACGCTGGTGGTGATCCCGAGCAGGTTTTTGGTACCGACGCTGCCGTCGGCGTTGCGGTAGCCTTCGAAGGTATATCCTTCAAGGGCGGGCAGCGGCGCTGGCACCTTGGTTGCCAGAGGCAGGGTATTCAGCGGCGGCGCTGTAGGTAGCTCCACGGTGGATTCGTCGATCCAGCTGCCTCGGGCAATATCGCGCACCGCATAGCCGATCACCTCCCCGTAGCGGACGATGTTACCGTGCGCGGGAATATCCACCAGCGCGACTTTATGTCCCTGCGGGATATGCTCAATCAGTTCAAGCCCATCCGGGAAACGGGTCCCGGCTCTTAAGCCATTGTCATTGACAATAATCGCCACGTTATCGGTCTCATGAACCTTAATATAAAACGCCGTCGGTGATTCTTGTCTAATTTCGATGTCGGCCATTGTCCACTATTCTCCGCCAGGTATGGGATAACAAAAACGGGAAAATGAGTATCGTGTTTCTTGTTATCTGAAATAAACAACATTGCTATGGAATAAATAGTGTCAGGAGTTCCCGATTAAGAATGTGATCCAGATCACTCATTATTGCTGTAGCAGGCCTGGCGGCAGGGCTAATGCCTAAATCTGTGGATCAGCGCCCAGACAGTTGTGCATATGCTCAATATATTCGCCAAAATTTACGTGTTAATTGAGCATGGATACAATGCGAGATAGTTGGGGCCTGATTATACTGATTCACGCTTTCATTGCATCTGGTTAGTTAACTGATATTGCCTGCTATCGATAAATAATCAGGAAAATACACCTCATAAAAATATAAAAATAGAGTACCGTACCGAGGATAAATAAATGATATTGGATACTGCCGTTGAGTCAAAAAAGGGTATGCCCACCCGCTATTTAATCTTGCTCATTATCTTTATCGTTACGGCGATTAACTATGCGGACCGCGCGACCCTCTCTATCGCCGGGACCGAAGTTGCCAAAGAGCTGCAGCTCAGCGCCGTCTCCATGGGCTACATCTTCTCCGCTTTCGGCTGGGCCTACCTGCTGATGCAGATCCCCGGCGGCTGGCTGCTGGACCGCTACGGTTCGAAGAAAGTGTACACCTACAGCCTCTTTTTCTGGTCGCTGTTCACCTTCCTGCAAGGGTTTGTTGATGTCTTCCCGCTGGCCTGGGCTGGCGTGTCGATGTTCATCATGCGCTTTATGCTGGGTTTCTCTGAAGCTCCCTCATTCCCGGCGAATGCCCGCATCGTTGCCGCGTGGTTCCCGACCAAAGAGCGCGGTACGGCGTCGGCTATTTTCAACTCTGCCCAGTACTTCTCCCTGGCACTCTTCTCCCCGCTGCTGGGCTGGCTGACCTTCGCCTGGGGCTGGGAGCATGTGTTTACGGTGATGGGCGTGATTGGCTTTGTGCTGACCGGCATGTGGGTGAAGTTTATCCATAACCCGACCGACCACCCGAACATGTCCGCCAACGAGCTGGAGTACATCACCAAGGGCGGTGCAGTGGTCGATATGGACCATAAAAAGCCGGGGGCGGCTGTTGCGGGTCCTAAAATGCACTACATCAAGCAATTATTGACCAACCGCATGATGCTGGGTGTGTTCTTCGGCCAGTATTTTATCAATACCATCACCTGGTTCTTCCTCACCTGGTTCCCTATCTACCTGGTGCAGGAGAAAGGGATGTCGATTCTTAAAGTGGGTCTGGTGGCATCCATTCCGGCGCTGTGCGGCTTTGCTGGCGGCGTGCTGGGCGGGGTCTTCTCGGATCACCTGATCAAACGTGGCGCAACCATCACCCTGGCGCGTAAGCTGCCTATCGTCCTGGGCATGCTGCTCGCGTCGAGCATCATTCTGTGTAACTACACCGATAACACCACCCTGGTCGTCACGCTGATGGCGCTGGCGTTCTTTGGCAAAGGGTTTGGTGCCCTCGGCTGGCCGGTGATCTCCGATACCGCGCCAAAAGAGATTGTTGGACTGTGCGGCGGGGTATTTAACGTGTTTGGCAACGTGGCCTCCATTGTCACCCCGCTGGTAATTGGTTACCTGGTCAGCGAGCTGCACTCCTTTAACGCTGCTCTGGTGTTCGTCGGCTGTTCAGCCCTGATGGCGATGTTCTGCTACCTGTTCGTGGTGGGCGACATCAAGCGTATGGAACTGCGGAATTAAGCAACGGTTACTTCAAGGTATAGATGATGACTAACGATATCTTCCCAAACAAATTCAAGGCTGCGCTGGCAGCGCATCAGATTCAGATTGGCTGCTGGTCCGCGCTGGCAAGCCCAATCAGCACCGAGGTGCTGGGCCTGGCGGGCTTTGACTGGCTGGTACTCGACGGCGAACATGCGCCGAACGATGTCACCACCTTTATCCCGCAGCTGATGGCCCTCAAGGGCAGCAGCAGCGCGCCGGTGGTTCGCGCCCCGGCTAACGATCCGATTGCCATTAAGCGCCTGCTCGATATCGGCTTCTACAACTTCCTGATCCCGTTTGTCGAGAGTGAAGAGGAAGCCGTGCTGGCGGTGGCCTCTACCCGCTACCCGCCGGAAGGCATTCGCGGCGTATCGGTCTCCCATCGCGCCAACATGTTTGGCACCGTGCCGGACTACTTCGGCCAGGCGAATAAGAACATCACCATTCTGGTACAGATTGAGAGCCAGCAGGGTGTAGATAACGTTGATGCCATCGCCGCTACCGACGGCGTGGATGGGATCTTCGTTGGCCCAAGCGACCTGGCCGCCGCGCTGGGTCACTTAGGCAACGCATCACATCCGGAAGTCCAGCGCTGCATTCAGCACATCTTTGCCCGTGCGAAAGCACACGGTAAGCCGAGCGGCATCCTCGCGCCAGTAGAGGCGGATGCGCGCCGTTACCTGGAGTGGGGCGCAACCTTCGTCGCCGTAGGCAGTGACCTGGGCGTATTCCGCGCCGGAACCCAGCGTTTAGCTGATTCATTTAAGAAATAACCACCACCGAACTGAAGAGAGAGACGCAATATGACACTGAAAGTTGGTTTTATTGGCCTGGGCATCATGGGTAAACCAATGAGTAAAAACCTCATTAAAGCCGGTTACTCGCTGGTGGTTTCTGACCGTAATCCTGAGGCTATTGCTGAAGTGATTGCCGCCGGTGCAGAAACTGCTTCCACGGCAAAAGAGATTGCCGAGCAGTGTGATGTGATCATCACCATGCTGCCGAACTCCCCGCACGTAAAAGAGGTGGCGCTGGGCGAAGGCGGCATTATCGAAGGGGCGAAAGCGGGAACCGTGCTGATCGACATGAGCTCTATCGCACCGCTGGCCAGCCGTGAAATCAGCGACGCGCTGAAGGCGAAAGGCGTACAGATGCTCGATGCGCCAGTTAGCGGCGGCGAACCA
This sequence comes from Pseudescherichia vulneris, assembly GCF_902164725.1. NCBI lineage: Bacteria > Pseudomonadati > Pseudomonadota > Gammaproteobacteria > Enterobacterales > Enterobacteriaceae > Pseudescherichia > Pseudescherichia vulneris. Next base: position 2,815,892 of record NZ_LR607338.1, read on the forward strand.
AAAGCGATCGACGGCACGCTCTCCGTGATGGTGGGCGGCGACAAGGCGCTATTCGATAAATACTACGACCTGCTGAAAGCGATGGCGGGCTCGGTGGTGCATACCGGCGACATCGGCGCAGGCAACGTCACCAAGCTGGCAAACCAGGTGATCGTGGCGCTGAACATTGCCGCCATGTCTGAGGCCCTGAGTCTGGCAACCAAGGCTGGCGTAAACCCGGATCTGGTATTCCAGGCTATCCGTGGCGGCCTGGCCGGCAGCACCGTGCTGGAGGCGAAAGCGCCAATGGTGCTGGATCGTAACTTCAAGCCGGGCTTCCGTATCGATCTGCACATCAAGGATCTGGCTAACGCGCTGGATACCTCTCACGGCGTAGGCGCACAGCTACCGCTGACCGCGGCGGTGATGGAGATGATGCAGGCGCTGCGCGCTGACGGTCACGGCAACGACGACCATAGCGCCCTTGCGTGCTACTACGAAAAACTGGCGAAAGTAGAGATCTCTCGCTAACAAAAAACGGGCGCGGAGACGCGCCCGGCATCTATGCCGCGTGCAGTAACAGGCTACTGATATGAAAATCGTGATCGCCCCAGACTCTTACAAGGAAAGCCTGTCTGCTACCGAGGTAGCTCAGGCGATAGAAAAAGGATTTCGGGAAATTTTTCCGGATGCACACTACGTCTCCGTTCCGGTCGCTGACGGTGGCGAAGGCACGGTTGAGGCGATGATCGCCGCTACCCAAGGCGCGGAGCATACGGCGTCGGTGACCGGCCCGCTGGGCGAGCGCGTAGACGCCCGCTGGGGCATGTCCGGCGACGGTAACACCGCGTTTATCGAGATGGCCGCCGCGAGCGGGCTGGCTCTCGTTCCCCCTGAATTACGTAACCCGTTGATTACTACCTCGCGCGGCACCGGGGAGCTGATCCTGTGCGCGCTGGAGCACGGCGCGCGCAATATCATTATTGGTATTGGCGGCAGCGCCACCAACGACGGCGGCGCAGGCATGGTCCAGGCGCTGGGCGCGAAGCTGTGCGATGCCAACGGCACCGAGATTGGCCACGGCGGAGGCAGCTTGATGAGCCTCAACACCATCGATATTAGCGGGCTGGATCCGCGTCTGGCCTCATGCACTATCCGCGTCGCCTGCGATGTTACCAATCCCCTGACGGGTGAGCAGGGCGCATCACGTATCTTTGGCCCACAGAAAGGGGCTACCGACGCGCAGATCGTTGAGCTGGATAACAACCTCAGCCACTATGCCGACGTGATTAAAAAATCCCTGCACGTAGATGTTAACGCGGTGCCGGGTGCGGGCGCGGCGGGCGGTATGGGCGCGGCGCTGATGGCTTTCCTTGGCGCGGAGCTCCGCAGCGGCATTGAGATCGTTACCCAGGCGCTGAACCTGGAAGAGCATATTCACGACTGTACGCTGGTGGTCACCGGCGAGGGGCGAATCGACAGCCAGAGTATTCACGGCAAAGTGCCCGTGGGCGTGGCGAAGGTTGCCAGGAAATACCATAAGCCGGTGATTGGCATTGCGGGCAGCTTGACCCACGACGTGGGCGTTGTTCATCAGTACGGCATCGATGCGGTGTTTAGCGTGCTGACCAGCATCGGCACGCTGGAAGAGGCCTTCCGTGGCGCATTCGACAATATCTACCGCGCTTCACGCAACATTGCCGCCACCCTGCGGGTCGGGATGTTGACGGAGGGGTGACAGCGGAGCCTAAACCCTCTATACTTCGCGCCGAAGCTGACCAGACAGTCGCCGCTTCGTCGTCGTCCTCCTTCGGGGGAGACGGGCGGAGGGGAGGAAAGTCCGGGCTCCATAGGGCAAGGTGCCAGGTAACGCCTGGGGGGTGTCACAGCCCACGACCAGTGCAACAGAGAGCAAACCGCCGATGGCCCACGCAAGTGGGATCAGGTAAGGGTGAAAGGGTGCGGTAAGAGCGCACCGCGCGGCTGGTAACAGTCCGTGGCACGGTAAACTCCACCCGGAGCAAGGCCAAATAGGGGTTCATAAGGTACGGCCCGTACTGAACCCGGGTAGGCTGCTTGAGCCAGTGAGCGATTGCTGGCCTAGATGAATGACTGTCCACGACAGAACCCGGCTTATCGGTCAGTTTCACTCTTTACACAGAACCCCGCCTCGGCGGGGTTTTTTGTTTTTAACGTCACGACAAATTAGGATCAATCATACAGCCAGCGGCCCGCTTTCGCTGACTCAATCAGCATCTGAAGCGTGAGCGGTTTAGGTTGCACCTCTGGGATCTGTTGGGACGCCGTACGAAGAAAGTTAGGCAGAATCCCTTTTTCATAAGGCCAGTATGAGAGGAAATGAAAGCGGCTACTATCAACGTTGAAGCGCTGAAAATAGTCTTTCATAATCTCATCTCCTGTTTCACGTGCCCAAGGGTATTTGCCCGTAGAGAGGCTTGTCTCAAGCGTTAGCACAGGCTTGGTTTTGGCAAACAGTGGCTTGTTGTTATAGGTCGTTTCATACCACTCAGTAACCGCGTTTTCGATATCATTTACCATATTATCCCGCCTTTTCATCTGCCCGACGGCCGCCTGTGCAGGCCTACGGTCGGGCATGTTCTGTAGGCCGAGCAAGCGCAGCGCCGCCCGGCATTCTATGGACAAATAATCCTGCGTGATCCCTTTCACACATACACTCGCGTTAGAATATTTTTATTAATTTAGATGCAAACGCAACGGGTGTTTCTCAAATTATCCCATTCAAATTAAGTAATAGCCAAGTTTTTCTCCCACTTCCTGATTACGATTAATTTATACCAATAGCCGTGATATTAGCGGCGTCGATAATAAAATCTGTCCTTACACTAATAAGCGAGAGCGTTATGATTACTAATAATAGTGATGTGATGCAAGGCACATCATCAGCAGCCCAAAAAGCGGGCATGACGGAGCAGGCGTGGCGCGAGGCCATTAAATTCGACGGCACCGACACGGGCTGGGTTATTATGAGCATCGGGATGGCCATCGGTGCGGGCATTGTTTTTCTACCGGTACAGGTGGGATTAATGGGGCTGTGGGTGTTTCTGCTCTCCTCTATTATTGGCTACCCGGCAATGTATCTCTTTCAACGACTGTTTATTAACACGCTGGCGGAGTCGCCGGAGTGCAAAGATTATCCCAGCGTCATTAGCGGTTATTTAGGTAAAAATTGGGGCGTCCTGTTAGGTGCGCTCTACTTTATCATGCTGGTGATCTGGATGTTCGTTTACTCCACCGCCATCACCAACGACAGCGCCTCCTACCTCCATACCTTTGGTGTCACCCAAGGGCTGCTCTCAGATAACCCCTTCTATGGCCTGGTGCTGATCTGCATCCTGGTTGCCATCTCCTCACGTGGTGAGAAGCTGCTGTTTAAGGTATCGAGCCTGATGGTCTTGACCAAACTGCTGGTGGTCGCAGCGCTAGGGCTGAGTATGGTGGGACTATGGCACCTTTACAATGCCGGGACGCTACCGCCCGCGGGCCTGCTGGTAAAGAACGCTATCATTACGCTGCCTTTTACCCTGACTTCGATTCTGTTTATTCAGACCCTCAGCCCGATGGTTATCTCCTACCGTGCTAAAGAGAAATCCGTTGAGGTTGCTCGCTATAAGGCACTACGGGCAATGAATATTGCCTTTGCCATTCTGTTTATCACCGTCTTTTTCTACGCCGTTTCATTCACCCTGGCAATGGGCCACGATGAAGCGGTAAAAGCCTACCAGCAAAATATCTCTGCGTTGGCGATTGCTGCACAGTTTATTAGCGGTGATGGCGAAGGCTGGGTAAAAGTGGTCAGCGTGATCTTAAATATCTTTGCCGTGATGACTGCCTTCTTTGGCGTCTATCTCGGATTCCGTGAGGCGACCCACGGCATCGTCATGAATCTGCTGCGGCGTAAATTCCCGACCCGGCAGTTTGATGAGCGATATGTCCAGGGCGGGATCATGATCTTTGCCATTCTGCTGGCCTGGAGCGCCATTGTCCTTAATGCGCCAGTGCTGAGCTTCACCTCAATCTGTAGCCCCATCTTCGGCCTGATCGGCTGTTTAATTCCCGCCTGGCTGGTCTATAAGGTGCCAGCTCTGCACAAGTACAAAGGCCTGTCGCTGAAGATCATTATTATCACCGGTCTGCTGCTCTGTATTTCACCGCTGTTGGCCTTCGCCTGATGCAATTAAATTAATAAAATAGATGGACGTTATTATGTCAGATGCAAAATGTAACCCGATTTGGGATCGGTTTATTGAGATTGTACAGCAGGAGGTTAAGCCCGCGCTGGGCTGTACCGAACCAGTCGCGCTAGCGTTGGCCAGCGCCACCGCCGCCGCGCAGCTCTCCGGCGAGATCTTGCGCGTGGTGTGTTATGTTTCGCCTAACCTGCTGAAAAACGGTATGGGTGTCACCGTGCCGGGAACGGGCATGGTGGGGCTGCCGATTGCCGCTGCCCTCGGCGCGCTCGGAGGCGATGCCGCCGCCGGGTTGGAGGTACTCAAAGCCGCATCGCCAGAGGCAATAGCGAATGCCAAAACGATGCTTGCCGAAGGGCGGGTATGCGTCAGGCTACAGGAGCCGTGCAATGATATCCTCTATGCTCGTGCCTGCGTCTATACGGCGAATAGCAACGCCAGCGTGACGATCGAAGGCGATCATACCCGTGTTGTAAGGATCGAAAAGCAGGGCGAGACGGTTTTCCAACGCTGCGATCAGGAGGGGGAGCGTGACGAGGATCCGCTGGTGGCGCTGTCACAGACAACGCTGCGCAACATCTTGGCCTTCATTGAGCAAACCCCGTTTGAGCGGATCCGCTTTATCCTTGAGGCGGCCCGCCTAAACGATGCGCTCTCCCGGGAAGGTTTGGCCCGGGAGTGGGGATTGCACATCGGTACCACGCTACAAAAACAGACCGATCGCGGCCTGCTGGCAAAGGATCTCTCTTCGGCGATTGTGATCCGCACCAGCGCCGCCTCAGACGCACGAATGGGCGGTGCGTCCCTGCCAGCAATGAGCAACTCAGGCTCCGGCAACCAGGGGATCGCTGCCACGCTGCCGGTTGTGGTCGTGGCTGAGTCTTTAGGTGAGGGCGAAGAGCGGCTGGCCCGTGCGCTGATGCTTTCCCATCTTAGCGCGATCTATATCCATCACCAGCTGCCGCGTCTCTCCGCGCTATGCGCCGCGACGACGGCAGCCATGGGGGCGGCAGCAGGAATGGCGTGGTTGCTGGACGGACGCTATGACACCCTTGCACGGGCTATCAGCAGTATGATCGGCGACGTCAGCGGTATGATTTGCGATGGCGCATCCAACAGCTGCGCGATGAAAGTGTCGACCAGCGTCTCGTCAGCATGGAAAGCCGTGCTGATGGCGTTGGACGAGACCGCCGTGACCGGCAATGAGGGGATTGTGGCGCACGATGTTGAGCAGTCGATCGCTAACCTCTGCGCCCTGGCCTGCCATGCTATGCAGGCCACCGACCGGCAGATCATCGACATTATGGCGCATAAGGTCTGAAACCGTAGGCCGGGTCAGGCGAAGCCGCCACCCGGCGATTCATTGTTAAACAGGCAGGTCAACCAGCAGGGCCCGCAGCGGCGTATCCGCTACCAGCGTGATATTGGCCTCGTCGCGAATAAACGCCCCGTCGCCGCAGGTAAGCGCCTTCTGCTCCTCCTGGGGCGTCAGAGCATGGAACCTGCCGTGAATGGATTGCAGGTAGGCTCGCGGGCCATGGAGCTGAAAGCTGAGCTGCTCGCCCTCGTCCAGTTCAATATGGTGCAGCCAGACCTGCTGGCGGAGCTGCATACTCTCATCCTCCCCGTCGGGGGAAGCCAGCAGCTGCTGCTGGCCCGCAATGGCAATCTTTTGCACTGGCGCGTTCTCACGTTCAGGGCAGGCGTCCAGCCAGAGCTGCATCCGCGTCAGGGACTTATCTTTGCTCAGATTGTGTTCGCTGTAGCTGATCCCCGGCTGGGTGGCTATCAGCAGCGCTTCTCCCGCCTTCACCTGTACATGATGACCTTCACTGTCGCGGTACTCGGCCTCGCCCTCAAGGATCAGGTTGAGAATATCCACTTTAGGATAGGTACGCGGCTGGAACGATGCTCCGGGGGCCAGTACCTCCTGGTTCAGCACCCGCAGGGAGGCATAACCTAACAGCTTAGGATCAAAGTAGTGTCCAAAGGAGAAGGTGTAACGGGCCTGCAGCCATCCGAAATCGGCCTGTCCGCACTGTTTGGCTGTTCTGGTAGTTATCATAATTCTGACCTCTCTTTACACTAAATCAATGGTAAAGGTATGGACGCTGCATTGTTAGCCAGATATTCTGCCCGGTATGTTCAAATTTCCTGAATGAGAACGAGATGGCTAAAGATAGAGCGTTGACGCTCGAAGCATTGCGCGTCATGGACGCCATAGACAGACGCGGCAGCTTTGCCGCAGCGGCGGATGAGCTGGGCCGGGTACCTTCCGCCCTGAGCTATACCATGCAGAAGCTGGAGGAGGAGCTGGACGTAGTGCTCTTCGACCGCTCCGGGCACCGGACAAAATTTACCAACGTTGGGCGCATGCTGCTGGAGCGGGGACGCGTGCTGCTGGAGGCCGCCGACAAGCTGACTACCGATGCCGAGGCGCTGGCCCGTGGCTGGGAGACGCACCTGACGCTGGTGAGCGAAGCGCTGGTCCCCACCCCTGCGTTTTTCCCCCTGGTAGAGAGACTGGCGACGAAAGCCAATACTCAACTCTCCATCATTACCGAAGTGCTGGCAGGGGCGTGGGAGCGTCTGGAGCAGGGCCGGGCGGATATCGTTATCGCCCCGGATATGCACTTCCGCTCATCGTCAGAGATCAACTCGCGCAAGCTCTATACGCTTCTCAACGTTTACGTCGCCGCACCGGATCATCCGATCCACCAGGAGCCAGAGCCGCTCTCTGAGGTGACGCGAGTGAAATATCGCGGCGTTGCGGTGGCTGATACCGCCCGCGAGCGTCCGGTACTTACCGTACAGCTGCTGGACAAGCAGCCGCGCCTGACGGTAAGCAGCCTGGAGGATAAGCGCAACGCGCTGCTGGCCGGGCTAGGAGTAGCCACCATGCCTTATCCGCTGGTGGAACAGGATATTGCCGAAGGACGTCTGCGGGTGGTCAGCCCGGAATCCACCAGCGAGGTGGATATCATTATGGCCTGGCGGCGCGACAGCATGGGCGAGGCGAAGGCCTGGTGCCTGCGGGAGATCCCCAAGCTTTTTGCCGGGAAATAGGACATAAAAAGGGCACCCTGAAGGTGCCCTGATAGCTTAGCCGAAGCGAATATCGCGCCCGTGCGGCTCGTCCAGATCCTGCCATGGTCCGATGGAGATGATCCCCGTCGGGTTGATGGTCTTATGGCTGCGGTAGTAGTGGTTGCGAATGTGGGCGAAGTCGACGGTTTCGGCAATGCCCGGCAGCTGATAGATATCGCGCAGGAAACCGTGCAGGTTCAGATAGTCGCTGATCCGGTGCTTATCGCACTTGAAGTGCGTCACGTAGACCGGGTCAAAGCGCACCAGCGTCGTCCACAGGCGAATATCCGCCTCCGTGAGCTGATTCCCGGTGAGATAGCGGTGCTGGCCGAGGATCTGCTCCAGTCGTGCCAGAGAAGAGAAGACGTTCTCTACCGCTTCATCGTAGGCTTCCTGGCTGGTCGCGAATCCGGCTTTGTAGACGCCGTTATTCACGTTATCGTAGATCCAGCTATTCAGCTCATCAATCTGTCCCCGCAGCGCGGGCGGATAGTAGTCACCCGCTTTCGCGCCGTGCGCATCAAAAGCGGTATTGAACATGCGAATAATATCCGCAGATTCGTTGCTGACGATGGTGTGGTTTTTCTTATCCCACAGCACCGGCACGGTGACGCGCCCGGTGTAGTGCGGGTCGGCGTGAAGATAGAGCTGATAGAGGAAATCGTGCTGATAGAACTTGTCGCCGGTGGCGGCAGGGAAGCTATCATCAAAGGTCCAGCCGCTCTCCAGCATCAGCGGGTTAACTACCGACACGTCAATAAACGGCTCAAGGCCTTTCAGCGTGCGCAGGATCAGCGTGCGGTGCGCCCACGGACAGGCGAGGGAGACGTAGAGATGGTAGCGATCTTTCTCAGGTGCAAAACCACCTTCGCCCGTCGGGCCTGCTTCGCCGTCAGCGGTTAGCCAGTTACGGAACGCGGACTCCGAGCGTTTAAACCGTCCGCCTGTCGACTTCGTATCGTACCAGACGTCATGCCAGACGCCGTCAATAAGCTGTCCCATGGTGCTCTCCTTACTGCCGGAAAAAGGTTAAGCGGGAAGAGCTCGCTCTCCCCGCCTTGAATTGCTTTCAGTATAGAAGCCTTACCACTTTTTATTCAGAACGCGGTCGATGCTAAACGCGCCTGGACCGGTGATACCCAGCAGCAGGAAGCCGCCTGCGATGGTCAGGTTTTTCATGAACATGATGGAGTTCACGCCTTCAGCAAAGTTGCTGTGGAACAGGAATGCGGTGAGCAGCGTAAAGACGGCGGTAATCAGCGCGGTGGTGCGGGTCAGGAAACCAAGCAGGATCGCCAGACCGCCGCCGAACTCAAGCAGGATAACCAGCGGCAGCATGAAGCCCGGTACGCCCATCGCTTCCATATACTGCTGCGTGCCGGCATAACCGGTGATTTTGCCCCAGCCAGCGGTAATGAACAGAATTGGCATCAGAATACGCGCTACCAGAATACCAACATCTTCTAATTTTTTCATTTTACTCTCCAGAAAACCCTAAGGTTCAAAAATGTTATTTTTCCAGCGCTGGCGGGCACATGCGGCTCGTTCGCTGTCGATGGAGAGGATAATAAACGCGGCGGGGAGAGATTGTTAGCAAGGAAAACTGTCAATCTTTATCAAATAATATGATTGATAGCTTTGCGGTCACGCCGGGCGGCGCTACGCTTGCACCGGCCTACACGCTGCGTGGGCCGGTGCATGTTGGTAATTAACGCAGGCGCTGCTGCTTGAGCGTGGTCTGAACCAGACGCCAGGTGCTCCACGCGGCAAACCCGCGTTTCGCCCAACGCAGCATCATGTTGGGATGGCGAACGGTGCGCACCGCCAACAGGCTACTGCCCACCAGCAGCCACGACCGCAGGCTGAGGAAGGTATTCCAGCCACGATCGTAAGCACCCGTCGTCTCTAGCCAGTCGCGACGACTGGCGGTCAAATCGAGGCGCTGCTGCTGGATCTGGCTTAGCAGCATCGCTTTGCGCTTAAGACGCTCCGCTTTACTACTGCTCACTATTTATCCTCCTCCAGCAGAGAACGATCGTTAGCCAGCTCGCTACGCGTATGGCGCAGGAACGTTGATTGTCGAGCCTTGTGCATTGTCCAGAAACCGCCGATGATAGCGCCTACCAGCAGAACCACAGTGGTAGCGATCATCGCGTTAAGACGGTATTGAGGGTCGATAGCCCAGATGATGAGAACCATCAGGCTCATCAGGCCAAAGGCGGCCAGCAACATGGTAAGCCCCACCATCAGGAGCATCTGGATGACGTTAGCTTTCTCTTCTTCCAGTTCTACCACGACCAGTCGCAAACGCGTTTCGACCATCTCAACAAGGATGGTCATAATGCGTTGCCCAATACCCAGGACGCTTTTGCCTGGCCCGCTTGTGTGACGTAAGTCAGCCATAATCAGCGTCGCGTCAGAAGCACGCCCAGCACCACACCGGCTGCAGCGGCAATCCCTACACCAGTCCACGGGTTCTCGCGCACATATTCATCGGCGCGCGTGGCGGCTTCACGGGTTTGTTTAGCAATGACATCGCTGGTTTCACCCAGACGATAGCGGCTTTCGTGCAGAGCGCGCTCTGCTTTGGTACGCAGCTTACTCAACTCTTCTTTCGATTTGTCCCCGGAGTTACTTAATACCTCTTCCAGGGTATCCGTCAGGGATTTCAACTCAGCGCGCAGATGATCGGCAGTAGTATCTTTAGACTTAGACATAATTCTCTCCAGGTGAGCGAGTGGTAACTTCCTTTAATAATCACGGGCCTCAAGCGTACGCAGCTCTTCCTGCGCCTCTTTCAGCTTGTGTTCACGTTTGGTCACTTTATCCGCATCGCCTTTTTGCTGTGCTTCAGTCAGATCCTGCTGACGTTCAGCAACCTCTTCCTTCTGTTCAGCAATTTTTTTCTGGTGATCTGCGCGCAGCTTGCTGTCGGTGCAGTTGGCTTTTAACTCTTTAAGCGCGGTGTTCAGTCCGTCAACGCGGCTCTGATTGTTATGCTTCTCGGCGTAGCTGATCTCGCGCAGGATATCCTGTTCTTTCTCCTGGCAAAGCGATACGGCCTGCGAAGCGGCGCTCAAAGACAAAAGGCTTAACGCCAGTACGATGCGGTATCTCATTCTTATAACTTTCCCTTGTTTAAGCGGCATATCACCATGAAATGCCGATAATGTAGTCAGTAAAAGAGTGACACTGTTCCCGTCTACTCAAGCATAGTAAGTAAACGCGAAGATCACCAAAGTAAGTGAAAAGATTCGGATTAGTAGAAGGTTAACCCAGACGGTGAGGTGTATCGCGCAGGCGGGTAAGCCAGGCTGCCGTCTGGTCGTCGTCGTCCTGAAGGGCGATGATATAGCCCTGCGGCAGAGTGCGGTCTAAGACCACTTTTGCCGCCGCGCTTTGGGCGCTGGAGTCAAAGGTAATGACCAGGGTGTCATTTTTCGGCGTGATGCTTTTGAAGCGGATCCCGTTGGCATCGAGATGGTGCCAAACGGAGAAGCCGTCCGGCACGCTGACGCTCTGGTTACCCGGACGAATGGCCAGCGTCGACTCGCGCTGCTGGAGGGTAGCCCAGCCAGCAAAGAGCAGGGTAAAGAGCATAATGGCGGCCAGCGCAAAGGCGCACTGATGTATGAGTGCGCGCCGCGAACGTAGCTTACTGCCGATTTCCATATTTTTTCTTCCATAAAACGAACAGCGAGCCAACCAGCCCTATTACCAGCAGCACCACCGGCAGCAGCATCAGGCAGGACATTAACGCATCTTCATATTTGAGAAACACGGGCGTCTTGCCCAGCAGATAACCAAAGGTCGTAAGGATCACCACCCACAGCAGGCCGCTCATCCAGTTAAAGAACTGAAAGCGGGCGTTACTCAGGCCGGAAAGACCGGCGATGGTCGGCAGCAGCGTGCGTACAAAGGCGATAAAGCGGCCAATCAGCAGCGCGGAGAGCCCATGCTTATGGAACATATGATGTGCCCGCTGGTGATAATGTGCAGGCAGATGTGATAGCCAGTTCTGTACGATACGCGTATTACCGAGCCAGCGTCCCTGGATATAGCTTACCCAGCAGCCGAGGCTAGCGGCGGCGGTAAGCAGCAAAATCGTTTGCGGATATCCCATTGCCCCTTTGGCAATCAGGACGCCTACCAGCACCAGCAGGCTATCACCCGGTAAAAATGCCGCTGGCAGCAGGCCGTTTTCCAGAAACAAAATCATAAATAAAACAAAATAGAGCATGCCGATCATGGAAGGATTCGCCAGCGTTTCGAAATCCTGGTGCCATAAAGCGTTCAGTAACTGGGTAAGTAGTTCCATTCAGTGTTCCTGGTACATCGGTTAACGAATATCGGGGTTAACGTCGCTGGAAAGAAATTGCATCTAATTGTAACAAACGCCAGAGATCTGCGTCACTGAAAATACGTATTTTAGGAATTGATTTTGCTTGCCGGGGAGGGGAGTGACAAAGGTTTTTACAAAGGCTGACACTCTATACGGTTACTGACCGCGTTATGTTATTGATTGCAAAGCGCAGGCGCACCAGCGCCCGCGGCAAAAAGAGAAGGGTGTTATTTCACGGCAGTTGCGGCAGTATCGAGGTGAACCACCGGATTTTCAGCAAACAGATAGCGGTCAGCGTTGAACTCAAAGTCGTCGCTGGTTTCATTGAACAGCATCAGCTTGGTGTTCTCCAGGTGCTGCCACATCGCTACCTTCGCCGCATGCGGATCTTTACGAATCAGCGCCTTAAGGATCTGGTCATGATCGTCACACCAGTTGTCTACGGTGCGGGCATCAATGTGATCGTGCAGTTTTTTCCAGTACGGGTTGTGTATGCGCTGAGTCCACATTTTTTCTACGATTGCTGCCAGGGCGGTATTCTGCGTGGCCAGCGCCACCTGAACGTGGAACTGGAGATCCCACTCTGAGTCGCGGAAGCACTTCTCCTGCCGCGCCTTATCCTGGATCTCCATCAGCTTCATAATGTCCTGTTTGGTCACTTGGGTAGCGGCAAACTCGGCAATATTACTTTCAATAAGCTGGCGAGCCTGTAGCAGCTCAAACGGACCGTAGTTAGCAAACTCCATAGACTCGTCTGAGATCTGCTGATATTTCGCCTGGTTAGAGATGACATGGATACCCGAGCCTTTGCGCACTTCGACGTAGCCTTCAACTTCCAGCATGATGATCGCTTCGCGCACCACGGTGCGGCTCACGCTCTTCTCATCGGCAATAAAACGCTCGGCAGGCAGTTTGTCACCGACAAGATACACGCCGGCCTCAATGCGGCTCTTTAGCTCAGCGGCCAGCTGCTGATATAAACGGCGTGATTCGGTGATTTCCATATGCGCTCCAGGCGAGACAGGATAGATAGATTTGTTATACCACTTTTCCTAAATTCTCACCATATCAGTAATGAAAAAGCCGCCCGAATAGTGCGGGCGGCTGGGTGTTAAATGCGTTATTAAATTCTATTAGTGTTGGGCGGCAGGGCCACCGACGGCTCGCTTCTCTTCCTCAAGCTCGGCAGCGGACTTGCTCTTCAGCACGGTCCAGATAACGATAGCCCCCATCACGTCGAACACGGCCAGCACGGCGAACAGCGGGCTGAAGCCAATGGTATCTGCCAGCGCACCGACCACCAGAGCAAACATGGTGCTCGCCGTCCAGGCCGCCATACCGGTCAGACCGTTAGCAGTCGCCACTTCGTTACGACCAAACACGTCAGAGGAGAGGGTGATCAGCGCACCAGACAGAGACTGGTGAGCAAAGCCGCCGATACACAGCAGGCCAATCGCCACATACGGGCTGGTGAACAGGCCGATCATGCCAGGGCCAATCATCAGTACCGCACCCATGGTCACAACCATTTTACGGGAGACGATCAGGTTCACGCCAAACCAGCGCTGGAACAGCGGCGGCAGGTAACCCCCAACGATACAGCCGAGGTCTGCGAACAGCATAGGCATCCAGGCGAACATCGCGATCTCTTTCAGGTTAAAGCCGTAGACTTTAAACATGAACAGCGGGATCCAGGCGTTAAAGGTACCCCAGGCTGGCTCTGCCAGGAAACGCGGCAGGGCGATGCCCCAGAATTGACGGGTACCCAGAATCTGCCAGACGGTCATTTTTTTACCATTGTTGGTCTGGTGCTGTGCTTCCTGACCGCCAATGATGTAGCTACGCTCTTCTTCAGTTAATTTTTTCTGATCGCGCGGGTGTTTGTAGAAAATCAGCCAGGCCATTGCCCAGGCAAAGCTCAGCACGCCGGAGATAACGAACGCCAGCTGCCAGCTGTGCATGACGATTGCCCATACCACCAGCGGCGGTGCAATCATCGCTCCGATAGAGGAGCCGACGTTGAAGTAGCCTACGGCAATAGAACGCTCTTTCGCCGGGAACCACTCGGAGGCGGCTTTCAGGCCTGCCGGGATCATCGCAGCTTCAGCGGCACCGACTGCACCACGTGCCAGCGCTAAACCACCCCAGCTGCCTGCCAGCGCCGTCGCACCGCAGAAGATTGCCCAGGTCACAGCAAAGACGGCATAACCTACTTTGGTACCCAGAATGTCCAGCACGTAGCCCGCAACCGGCTGCATGATGGTGTAGGCGGCGGAATAAGCCGCGATGATGTACGAGTACTGCTGCGTGGAGATGTGCAGCTCTTCCATTAGCGTTGGCGCAGCCGCTGCAATGGTGTTACGGGTCAGGTAGCCAAGCACGGTGCCCAGCGTCACCAGCGCTATCATGTACCAACGTAACCCTTTAATTTTACGCATGTAAAACCTCATCGTTATGTTATTTCCGCCTTAGGCGGCCCTTCTCCGGATCGAGCCGGGGGAGGTGTAACGGGGGGCGTAGCCGGGAGTAACTCCCGAAACGGCCCGGACCTTGCCATCAGTGTGCGTGCACAAGTCGGTATCCGTACCGGTAAACTCAGTGATAAATCACCTGTAATGCATTCCGTCGGTATATGTTTCGCGACGGCAGAAAGATAACTTGTCATACAACTTTAAAAGGTGAGTGACATCACAAAAGTGCTTTTCTCTGTGTGGGCTTTATTCCGCGCCAGCAAAGCCAGAGCTGGCGCGGGTTAGCGGCAAATTTACTCCCTTAAGGGTAAATTTTTTGTCAGCGTTTATTGATCTAACTCACGAAAATATCTTCGGTCTATAGAAATTGGTGTGATAACTTTGTCAGCATTGAACGTACGCATCTAACGCTCTCGTTTAGAGGAAGACGATAATGACCGCTTTTATGACCGAAGATTTCCTGCTGGATACTGAATTTGCTCGCCGTCTGTACCATGATTACGCGAAAGATCAGCCGATTTTCGACTATCATTGCCACCTGCCGCCGCAGCAGATTGCGGACAACTACCGTTTTAAAAACCTGTATGACATCTGGTTGAAAGGCGATCACTATAAGTGGCGTGCGATGCGCACCAACGGCGTGCCTGAGCGCCTGTGTACCGGCGATGCCTCTGACCGCGAGAAGTTTGACGCGTGGGCAGCTACCGTACCGCACACCATTGGCAACCCGTTATACCACTGGACGCACCTCGAACTGCGCCGCCCGTTTGGTATTACAGGTAAGCTGCTCTCTCCGGCAACTGCCGATGAGATCTGGGAGCAGGGCAATGCGCTGCTGGCGCAGGATAAATTCTCCGCGCGTGGCATCATGCAGCAGATGAACGTGAAGATGGTCGGCACCACCGACGATCCGATTGACTCTCTGGAGCATCACGCCAGCGTGGCCAAAGACACCGACTTCAGCATCAAAGTGCTGCCGAGCTGGCGTCCGGATAAGGCGTTCAACATTGAACTGGCGACCTTTAACGACTACATGGCGAAGCTGGGTGAAGTCTCTGATACCGACATCCGCCGCTTTAGCGATCTGCAATCCGCGCTGACCAAGCGTCTGGATCACTTTGCCGCCCACGGCTGTAAAGTCTCTGACCATGCGCTGGACGTGGTGCTGTTTGCCGAAGCGAGCGAGGCCGAGCTGGACAGCATTCTTGCCCGTCGTCTGTCAGGCGAAACACTGAGCGAACATGAAGTGGCGCAGTTTAAAACTGCCGTGCTGGTCTTCCTCGGCGCAGAGTATGCTCGTCGCGAATGGGTACAGCAGTACCACATCGGCGCGCTGCGTAATAACAACCTGCGCCAGTTCAAACTGCTGGGGCCAGACGTCGGCTTCGACTCCATCAACGACCGTCCGATGGCGGAAGAGCTCTCTAAGCTGCTGAGCAAGCAGAACGAAGAGAACCTGCTGCCGAAAACCATTCTTTACTGCCTGAACCCGCGCGATAACGAAGTGCTGGGGACCATGATCGGCAACTTCCAGGGTGAAGGTATGCCGGGCAAAATGCAGTTCGGCTCCGGCTGGTGGTTTAACGATCAGAAAGATGGCATGGAGCGTCAGATGACCCAGCTGGCACAGCTTGGCCTGTTAAGCCGCTTCGTGGGTATGCTGACTGATAGCCGCAGCTTCCTCTCCTATACCCGTCACGAGTACTTCCGTCGCATCCTGTGCCAGATGATTGGCCGCTGGGTCGCCGCCGGGGAAGCTCCGGCAGATATCCAGCTGCTGGGCGAGATGGTGAGAAATATCTGCTTTAACAATGCGCGTGATTACTTTGCGATTGAACTGAACTAAGGCCGTTTGAGGTTGATATGCAATACATCAAGATCCATTCGCTAGATAACGTCGCAGTCGCCCTGGCTGACCTGGCGGAAGGCGCGGAAATTTCTGTCGATAACCACACCGTGCAGCTGCGCCAGCCGGTGGGACGCGGGCATAAGTTTGCCCTGCAGCCCATCCCGCAGGGGCAGAACGTGGTGAAATACGGTCTTCCGATTGGCCACGCCACGGCAGATATCGCAGCGGGTGAATACATTCACTCTCACAATGCGCGCACCAATCTGAGCGATCTGGACGAGTATAGCTATCAACCCGATCTTCAGGCTGTGCAGGCGCAGGCGGCAGATCGTGACGTTGAGATCTACCGCCGGGCCAACGGCGAGGTGGGGATCCGCAATGAACTGTGGATCCTGCCGACCGTGGGCTGCGTTAACGGCATCGCTCGTCAGATCCAGACCCGTTTTTTAAAAGAGACGCAGAATGCTGAAGGCACCGACGGCGTCTTCCTGTTCAGCCACACCTACGGCTGCTCCCAGCTTGGGGACGATCACGTCAACACCCGCACCATGCTGCAAAACATGGTGCGCCACCCTAACGCGGGTGCGGTGCTGGTGATTGGTCTTGGCTGTGAGAACAACCAGGTTGATGTGTTCCGCGAAACGCTGGGCGATTTCGACCCGGACCGCGTCCACTTTATGGTCTGCCAACACCAGGAAGACGAAGTGGAAGCGGGCCTTAAGCATATGCATCAGCTCTATAACGCGATGCGTAACGACAAACGTGAACCGGGCAAGCTGAGCGAGCTGAAATTTGGTCTTGAGTGCGGCGGTTCCGATGGCCTCTCTGGCATCACCGCCAACCCGATGCTGGGCCGCTTCTCCGACTACGTGATCGGTAACGGCGGTACGACCGTGCTGACCGAGGTGCCGGAGATGTTTGGTGCCGAGCAGATCCTGATGAGCCACTGCCGCGATGAGTCCACGTTTGAAAAAACCGTCACCATGGTGAACGACTTCAAACAGTACTTTATCGCCCACAACCAGCCTATCTATGAGAACCCATCGCCGGGTAACAAAGCGGGCGGCATTACCACTCTGGAAGAGAAGTCGCTGGGCTGCACCCAGAAAGCGGGGGCCAGCCAGGTGGTTGACGTGCTGCGCTACGGCGAGCGTCTGAAAACCCACGGTCTGAACCTGCTGAGCGCGCCGGGTAACGACGCCGTTGCTACCAGCGCTCTGGCTGGCGCGGGCTGCCATATGGTGCTCTTCTCGACCGGACGCGGTACGCCTTACGGCGGTTTTGTACCGACGGTGAAAATTGCCACCAACAGCGAGCTGGCGGCGAAGAAAAAACACTGGATCGACTTCGATGCTGGTCAGCTGATCCACGGCAAACTGATGCCGCAGGTGCTGACCGAGTTTGTGGATACCATCGTTGAGATCGCTAACGGCAAACAGACCTGCAACGAACGCAACGAGTTCCGCGAGCTGGCGATTTTTAAGAGTGGTGTGACGCTGTAAGCGTTTT
>NZ_LR607338.1:2833967-2851949 GCF_902164725.1 Pseudescherichia vulneris
TACCGGGCTTTTCTGTTAGCTGCGCAGGGCATTTTTCGCCAGGCGTTCGTCTTCCGCCATACAGGCTGCGGCGGTAAAGAGCACGTCGGTAGAGGAGTTCAGTGCCGTTTCGCAGGAGTCCTGCAGCACGCCGATAATAAAGCCCACCGCCACGACCTGCATGGCAATATCGTTCGGGATGCCAAACATATTACAGGCCAGCGGGATCAGCAGCAGCGAGCCGCCCGCCACGCCGGAGGCACCGCAGGCGCACAGGGAGGCCACCACGCTCAGCAGCAGCGCCGTAGGCAGATCCACCGGAATACCCAGAGTGTGTACCGCCGCCAGGGTCAGCACCGTAATAGTGATCGCCGCGCCCGCCATGTTAATCGTCGCGCCCAGCGGCACGGAGACGGAGTAGGTGTCGCGATCCAGGTTCAGCTTTTCACACAGCGCCATGTTAACCGGAATGTTGGCCGCCGAGCTGCGGGTAAAGAAGGCGTAGACCCCGCTTTCGCGCAGGCACATGAATACCAGCGGATAGGGGTTACGGCGGATCTTCCAGAATACCAGCAGCGGGTTGATGATCAGCGCTACCAGCAGCATACAGCCGATCAGTACCACCAGCAGCTGAGCATAGCCAAACAGGGTGTCAAAACCGGTGGTGGCGAGAGTCGAAGCAACCAGGCCGAAGATACCGATAGGGGCAAAGCGGATCACCAGCAGCACCATAAAGGTTACCGCGCTGGAGACATCATTCAGCAGATTTTTGGTCGTCTCGTTACCATGGCGCAGGGCAAAGCCCAGCCCGACTGCCCAAACCAGAATACCGATGTAGTTGGCGTTCAACAGAGCGTCGACCGGGTTAGAGACCATGCTCATCAACAGGCCGCGCAGCACCTCAACGATGCCTGATGGTGGCGTGATCTCCGTCGCGCCGGTAACCAGCTGAAGCGTCGAGGGGAACAGGAAGCTGAACACTACCGCCGTCAGCGCGGCGGAGAAGGTCCCCAGCAGATAGAGAAACAGAATAGGGCGGATACTGGTTTTCTGCCCGTGCTGGTGGTTAGCAATAGAGGCCATAACCAGCATCAGGACCAGCACCGGTGCAACGGCCTTCAGCGCGCCAACGAAGAGGGTGCCAAGCAGCCCCACGGCAATTGCCGCAGGCTTGGAGATCCACGCCAGCAGAATACCGAGTACCAATCCGATCAGGATCTGTTTTACGAGGCTGCCCTGCATTATATGCTTGAGCAGGCCAGACGGTTGTGTCGCCATGATAGTTCCTTAAGTGAAATTGCGTTCCAGTCGGAATGTGCTCTGTGTCACGTTTATGTCCGAATGTAACTGAATGTTTGCCTGGTTGAGTATATGGAAAGAACTATCGAGGGGAAGTGCAACGTGCTGGATTTTACGTACTGCGTCAAAGTTTTTAACTAAGTATTTACATTTTTCCGGGCGGCGCTCACGCCGCCCGGCGTAATGATTATGAGAGTCGCTGCTTCTTGTCGTTCTGATGGTTAACCCAGGCATTGATCAGCAGGGTCACCGCCAGGATACCGCCCACTACGCCCAGCGAGATAGCAATCGGGATATGGTAGAAATCGACGATCAGCATCTTGATACCGATAAACACCAGGATCACCGACAGACCATACTTCAGCATTGCAAAACGCTCTGCCACACCCGCCAGCAGGAAGTACATCGCACGCAGGCCGAGAATAGCGAACAGGTTTGAGGTCAGCACAATAAACGGGTCGGTGGTGACGGCGAAGATCGCCGGGATGCTGTCCACCGCAAAGATCACGTCGCTCAGCTCGACAAGGATCAGCACCAGCAGCAGCGGGGTGGCATACAGCAGGCCGTTGCGGCGCACGAAGAAGTGCTCGTTATCGATGGTATCGGTCATGCGCAGATGTCCGCGCAGCCAGCGCACCATCGGCTTGTCGCCGATCCCGGCCTCGTCCTCTTTCGCCAACGCCATTTTGACCCCGGTGAAGAGCAGGAACGCACCGAAGACGTAGAGCAGCCACTCGAACTGCGTGATCAGCCAGCTACCGGCGAAGATCATGATGGTACGCAGTACAATCGCGCCCAGTACGCCGTAGATCAGTACCCGACGCTGGAGCGCAGGCGGGATGGAGAAGTAGCTGAACAGCATCAGCCAGACAAAGACGTTATCCACCGCCAGCGCTTTTTCGATCAGGTAGCCGGTGAGGAAGGCGAGCGCCTGCGGATCGGCCACGGCCCGTCCTTCGGTGCTTGCCAGATACCACCAGAAGGCGGCGTTAAACAGCAGCGAGAGAGTGACCCACAGGATCGACCAGCCGGCCGCCTGTTTCATGGTCATGGTATGGGTGCCACGACGGCCATGAAGCAGAAGGTCGATAGCCAGCATGATCACAACCACTACAGCGAATCCGCCCCACAGGAGCGGTGTGCCGACACTATTCATAAAGAGTTTCCTTGCAATAAAAACAAAAACGGCCAACGTCGAAAGACGGCAGCCGCTTGTTTTTAGAGCACAGGGCCTCGCCTTTCGGCAAGGTCTCACTTACACCCTGTTCAGGATGCCCGGCGACCGGATGCGTAAACGCATCGTAATGACGACCTGCCGGCGAAGAAGTTACTCCCCTTTGCTAGTAACAAAATATGTCAGAGCAGAGAGGGCGTCAATGTCAGCCCCCTCCGGTTTTACATACCTTTACGCCAGGGAGCGAGTTACAGGTGTGGTATCTGCAGGGGAAACCACGCCCGTCTGGCGGCGGATCTCGGTGAGCAGCCTGGCAGTAATACGGCTCACCTCAAGGCCAGCGTGGTTAACCGTGTTCTCATCTACCAGCTGGGCAAACCGCTCCGCTTCATAGAGCATGGTGTTGATATGCTGCGGCTGGGTGATCTCCTGCGGCTTGCCGCCGCGCGGCACAAACGACACGCGCTGGCACTCGGAGAGGTGTTCAATCACCAGCGCGCCATCTTCCCCCTGGATCTCGCTGGCCAACGAGGAGTCGCTGACCTTGGAGTGCTGCAACGTGACGCTAAAGTCACCGTAGTTCAGCACCGCTACGCCGTGACCGTCGACGCCGCTCGGCAGCAGGCTGGCGGTGGCCTGCACGCTCTGCGGCTCGCCCCACAGCGCTACCGCTGAGGCCAGGCAGTAGAAGCCAATATCCATGATCGAGCCGTTAGAGAAGGCCGGATTGAAGGTATTGGGGTTCTCGCCGTTGAGGTAGCGCGGATAGCGTGAGGAGTACTGGCAGTAGTTAAAGAACACCTTCCGCAGCGTACCCACCTTCGGCAGCGACTGCTGCACCAGCTGGAAGTTAGGCAGCGCGGCGGTTTTAAACGCTTCAAACAGCACGACGCCGTTTTCCTGCGCAACCGCGATGGCCGCCTCGACTTCCTGAAAATTTGAGGCCAGCGGCTTCTCGCAGATCACATGCTTCTTATGGCGTAAAAAGAGCTCGGTCTGCGAGAAGTGCAGGGAGTTGGGGCTGGCGATATACACCGCGTCGATAGACTCACTCTGCGCCAGGGCGTCGAGCGAGGTAAAGAGATGCTCAACGGGATAATCGCTGGCAAAGTGCTCGGCCTGCTCAAGGCTGCGGGAGTAGACGCCGGTCAGCTTCAGCTTGCCGGTCTCATGGGCGGCATCAACGAACTGGCGGGTGATCCAGTTGGTGCCAACGACTGCGAAACGTATCATAAATCCTTTATGCTCCATCGGGGACAGTCTGCCCAATGTAGCATGTCAGAATGACAAAACGAGTGCGCTATTGCGCAAAATCGCTAAGGGAGCGGTGCGTCAGCCACAGGCGGGTATCGAACTCCAGCTGGTGGTACTGCGGCTCCATATGGCAGCACAGCTGGTAGAAGGCTTTGTCGTGCTCCTTCTCCTTAAGATGCGCCAGCTCGTGGACGGCGATCATGCGCAAGAACGGCTCCGGCGCGCTGCGAAACACGGTGGCGATGCGGATCTCTGCCTTGGCCTTCAGCTTGCCGCCCTGTACCCGGGAGACGGCGGTATGCAGACCGAGGGCGTTCTTCAGGACGTGGATCTTATTGTCGTAGGCCACCTTGTTGATCGGCGGCGCGTTGCGCAGGAACTCGCTTTTCAGATCCTGAATATAGCTATAGAGCGCTTTATCGGTGGTGACGCTGTGCTGGCCCGGATAGCGTTTCTCCAGCACCTCGCCAAGGCGATTTTGCGCAATGAGCGACTGCACCTGGGCCAGTAGATTTTCCGGATAGCCCTGGAGATAGAGAAGATTGCTCATTATTGCCCCGCGATAACAGTTAAAAAAGGGTATACTCACGCCCCCGCTCAGGGGACAACACCGAATTTTACCATCCAGGAGGGCCGATGAGCCATTCAGACAACGGTTTCCGTTCACTAAACTTAAAGCGTTTTCCGGAAACGGACGACGTAAACCCGCTGCAGGCGTGGGAAGCAGCCGATGAGTATCTGCTGCAGCAGCTGGACGAAACCGAAATCAGCGGCCCGGTCCTGATTTTTAACGATACCTTTGGGGCGCTGGCCTGCGCGCTGGTGGAGCATACGCCTTTCAGCATCGGCGACTCCTACTTAAGCGAACTGGCGACCCGGGAGAACCTGCGTCACAACGAGCTGGATGAGGGCAGCGTCACCTTCCTCGACAGCACCGCCGCCTATCCGGCCGCGCCAGGCGTCGTGCTGATCAAGATCCCAAAAACGCTGGCGCTGCTAGAGCAGCAGCTGCGCGCCCTGCGTCAGGTCGTGACGCCAGAGACGCGGATTATCGCTGGCACCAAAGCCCGCGATATTCACAACTCGACGCTGGAGCTGTTTGAGAAGATCCTCGGCCCGACCACCACCACGCTGGCGTGGAAAAAGGCGCGTTTGGTGAACTGTACCTTTAACGCTCCGGCGTTAAATGATGTGCAAGAGACCCTGAGCTGGAAGCTGGACGGTACGCCGTGGACTATTCATAACCACGCCAACGTCTTCTCCCGTACCGGGCTAGATATTGGCGCGCGCTTCTTCCTCCAGCACCTGCCGGAAAACCTGGAGGGGGAGATTGTCGATCTCGGCTGCGGTAACGGCGTGATTGGCCTGACCCTGCTGGAGAAGAACCCTGAGGCGCAGGTGGTGTTTGTTGATGAGTCGCCGATGGCGGTGGCCTCCAGCCGCCTGAACGTCGAGACCAACATGCCCGACGCGCAGGATCGCTGCGAGTTTATGATCAACAACGCGCTCTCTGGCGTAGAGCCGTACCGCTTCAACGCGGTGTTCTGCAACCCGCCGTTCCACCAGAAGCACGCCCTGACGGATCACATCGCCTGGGAGATGTTCCACCACGCCCGTCGCTGCCTGAAAACCAACGGCGAGCTGTATATCGTGGCTAACCGCCACCTGGACTACTTCCATAAGCTGAAGAAGATCTTCGGCAACTGCACCACCGTCGCTACCAACAGCAAGTTTGTGGTGCTGAAGGCGGTGAAGCTGGCGCGCAGGCGTTAATTCCCATTCCGTTGGGCCTCGTAATGTTGTAGGCCCGGTAAGCGCAGCGCCACCGGGCATATATTAAATCGCTAACGCTAGCGTTGTTCCCTGCGCGATGGCGCGGCGGGCATCCAGCTCCATCGCCACGTCGCAGCCGCCAATCAGATGCACCGTTTTTCCTGCCGCCCGCAGCGGATCGGCCAGATCACGGCGCGGCTCCTGACCTGCACAGAGCACAACGTGATCCACCGCCAACAGCTGCGGTTCGCCGTCGATCAGCACGTGCAGCCCCTCATCGTCGATCTTCTGATAGCTCACCGCCGGGATCATCTTCACCCCACGCGACAGCAGCGTAGCGCGGTGGATCCAGCCGGTGGTTTTCCCCAGCCCCTCGCCGGGTTTACCTGGCTTACGCTGGAGCATTACTATCTGCCTCGGGCTTTTCGGCTGCAATGCCCCCTCGGGACGCAGGCCGCCAACCTGCCGTAAACTGGTATCTATTCCCCACTCAACGCAAAACTCGGCAATGTTTTGGCTGGACGGCTCTCCCGGCTGGCTCAGGTACATAGCGGTATCGAAGCCGATGCCGCCGCAGCCGATAATCGCCACCTTTGCGCCCACCGGCACCTTATCGCGCAGTACCGCCAGATACGTCAGCACCTTCGGGTGATCGATCCCCTCGATCGGCGGGATCCGTGGCTCGATGCCGCAGGCGAGGATCGTCTCGTCAAAGTCGATAAGATCCTCTGCGCCCACCAGCCGGTTGAGCTGCAAACGGATGCCGGTAATATCGATCATTCGCCGGTAGTAGCGCAGGGTTTCGTAGAACTCCTCTTTGCCTGGGATCTGCTTGGCAATATTAAACTGGCCGCCGATCTCTGCCCCCGCATCGAACAGGGTCACCTGATGGCCGCGCTGGGCAGCGTTCACCGCAAAGGCCAGCCCCGCCGGACCTGCGCCGACCACCGCCAGCTTTTTCGCTGTTAATGCCGGAACGATCGGCATGATCGTCTCGTGACAGGCGCGGGGATTAACCAGGCAGGAGGTCACCTTGCCAGCGAAAATCCGATCGAGGCAGGCCTGGTTGCAGCCGATACAGGTGTTGATCTCCGCCTCACGGCCGCTCTGCGCCTTCGACAGGATCTCTGCATCGGCGAGAAAAGGGCGGGCCATTGAGACCATATCGGCATCGCCGCGCGCCAACACCTCGTCGGCAACGCCGGGATCGTTAATTCGGTTAGTGGTGATTAGCGGCACCGAGACGTGCCCCTTCAGCTTGCGCGTCACCCAGCTAAAGGCGGCACGTGGCACCGGCGTGGCGATAGTGGGAATGCGCGCCTCGTGCCAGCCAATCCCGGTATTGATGATGGTTGCGCCTGCGGCCTCTACGGCTTTTGCCAGCTGCACCGTCTCCTCGAACGTGCCGCCATCCTCGACTAAATCGAGCATCGACAGGCGGTAGATAATGATAAAATCGCTGCCTACGCGCTGGCGCACGGCACGCACCACTTCGGTAGCAAAACGCATCCGGCGCGTGTAATCGCCTCCCCACTCATCGTCGCGCTGGTTGGTACGGGCCGCGAGAAACTCGTTAATCAGATACCCCTCCGACCCCATGATCTCCACCCCGTCGTAGCCCGCCTCGCGGGCAAGCAGGGCGCAGCGCGCGAAATCCTCGATCAGGACCAGGATCTCATCGTGGGTCAGGGCATGGGGGGTAAAGCGGTTAATAGGGGCTCGAATAGCCGAGGGAGCCACCAGCTGCGGCTGATAGCTATAGCGTCCGGTATGCAGGATCTGCAGGGCGATTTTACCGCCTTCCTGATGTACCGCCTCGGTGACTAACTGATGATGCGGGAGCTGGCTGGCATCGCACAGCGCCGCACCGCCCGCCATCGTTACGCCAGAGAGCGCCGGAGCCACGCCGCCGGTGACAATCAGCGCCACGCCGTGACGGGCGCGCTCGGCGTAAAAGGCCGCGAGGCGCTCAGGGCCATCGGGGCGCTCCTCAAGGCCGGTATGCATTGAGCCCATCAGCACGCGGTTTTTCAGGGTGGTAAAGCCCAGATCGAGAGGGGCAAACAGCGACGAATAGCGCATTGTCTCTTCCAGTATAAAATTATTGTTATGTGGTCGGATGAGTTCTAATTTAGCCGTCGCAAGATAAAAGGGAAAAGGCGCGTGAAGCAGTTGTGATGGGATTCAAAGAATGGCGTTGGCCCCCATCCGTAAACGGGGGCCAACGTAGTCAGGCTTTTTCAGTGGAGACGCTCAGGGCCGCCAGCGCCAGCCCGGCCGCTTTCAGCACCTGCTCGCACTGTTCAACCGTTAGGGTTAACGGCGGTTCGATACGAATAGTTTTGGCATTGTTCAGCGTGCCCGCCACCAGCACACGCTGGCGGAACATTTCGCTGGCAAAGTTGTATCCGCTCTCGTTATCGATAAACTCAATCGCCATCAGCATCCCTTTGCCGCGCACGTCGTGCACCAGCTCCGGGTACTGACGCGCCAGCAGGCGGAAACCGTCCAGCAGCATGTCACCTTTCTGCTCGGCCTGCGCCGGGAGGTTCTCCTCCAGCAGCACGTTGATGGTTGCCAGCGCTGCCGCACAGGCCAGCGGGTTACCGCCAAAGGTAGTGGTGTGCAGGAACGGGTTGTCGAACAGCACCGAGAAGACCTCCTCGGTCGCAATCGTCGCGCCGATAGGCATCACGCCGCCGCCGAGCGCCTTAGCAAGGCAGAGGATATCCGGCTGCACGTTCTCATGCTCGCAGGCGAACATCCTGCCGGTACGGCCCATGCCGGTCTGCACTTCATCAAAGATCAGCAGCGCGCCAAACTCATCGCACAGCTTACGCACGGCTGGGAGGTATCCCGTCGGCGGCAGGATCACACCGCCTTCGCCCTGAATCGGCTCCAGGATCACCGCTGCTACGTCATCACCGGTTTTATGGCACTCGGAGAGCAGAGTGCGCATCGCCTCAATATCGCCAAAGGGAACATGGCGGAAGCCTGGCAGCAGCGGCATAAAGGGTTTACGGAAGGCAGATTTTGCCGTCGCGGAGAGCGCCCCGAGGGACTTGCCGTGGAATGCGCCGCTGGTGGCGACAAAGGTAAACTTCCCGCGCGGCGACTGATACGCCTTCGCCAGCTTGAGAGCCGCCTCAACGGACTCGGTGCCGCTATTGCTAAAGAAGCTGTACTTGAGTTTGCCCGGTGCCAGGGCAGCGAGGGTTTTTGCCAGCATGGCCCGGAGCGGATCGAGCAGCTCCTGGCTGTGAAGCGGTTGTTTCGCGAGTTGATTCTGTACGGCGGAAACCACAACTGGATTACGGTGCCCCACATTAAAAATACCAAATCCACCCAGGCAATCTAAAAACTCCTGTCCCTGGGTGTCGACAAGCGTATTGAGACTTCCTGCTTGCCACTCTACGGCTCCGTAATCCCCGCCAGCAGTAACAGACTTGCGGTACTCTAAAAATCCAGGATTTACATGCTCTTTAAAGTAATCAATCACCTCTCGGTTAAGTTCTTTCATCTCCTCATGATCAAGCGTTCGCTTCTCAATGAGATTCAGGGCGTGTGCGCTACAGGCGAGGGCCGATGCGCTGGAAGGTAACCTGTTCAAAATGAGCTCCCGGGGATGGCGTATCACGCGATACTGCATAAATTATTGCAGGGATTACGCCACTTCGGCACGGGTAGCAAAAATCGGGATAAACGCCAGGTAAAAACAGCGCTGAACAAAATTTAATCATGCCAAAAGATATCCCCCGTGGGTAGCCGCCGGGCATTTTTCGAAGGTTTTTGCAGGCTTACGGCATCGACTGCACCAGCGTAGTGCAAGGCGTGCTGCACAAACGGGCAAGACGTATACTCTCATACTGATAGTTTCATTCTGAAAGTATTTGAAATCAATATATTAGAAGGACGTATAAAAAGTGCGGTTTAGTGATTTTTTGCGATCGCGATCGGTTTTAACAACTAAAGATAAATTTTTTACCGCCGAAAAATGATTAGTCTAAAAAATTAACATATAACACCTGCAAGGAATGCCCGCCATGTCCTCTCAACCCTATGTCACCCAGACCGAGTACGCCCTGGACGATGACACCACCCTGATGTCCACCACCGATCTGCAAAGCTACATGACCCATGCCAATGACACTTTTGTGCAGGTGAGCGGCTATACGCTTAATGAGCTTTTGGGGCAGCCGCACAATCTGGTACGCCATCCGGATATGCCGAAAGCGGCCTTTGCCGACATGTGGTACACGCTTCAGCAGGGCGAGCCGTGGAGCGGCATTGTGAAAAACCGCCGTAAAAATGGCGATCACTACTGGGTGCGGGCTAACGCGGTGCCGGTGGTGCGTAACGGCCAGACCACGGGCTATATGTCGATCCGTAACCGGGCGACGCCGGAAGAGATTGCTGCCGTTGAGCCGCTCTACAAGGCGCTGAGTGAAGGGCGCTGCAACCGGCGGATCCACAAGGGGCTGGTGGTGCGTAAAGGCTGGCTTGGCAAGCTGCCGGCCATGCCGCTGCGCTGGCGGGTACGCGGCATAATGGCGGTGCTGTTTGCGCTGATGGCGGCCTCGCTCACGTTAAGCCATGCCGGGTGGATCGCAATAGCAGCCAGTGCGGTGGTGATGCTGCTGGGGACGTTGCTGTTTGAGCAGCAGATTGTCCGCCCGGTAGAGAACGTGGCGCGTCAAGCGCTGAAGGTTGCCACCGGCGAGCGTAACAGCGTGGAGCATCTCAACCGCAGCGACGAGCTGGGGCTTACCCTGCGCGCCGTCGGCCAGCTAGGCCTGATGTGCCGCTGGTTAATTCATGATATTTCCGGTCAGGTAGCCAGCGTACGTAACGGTAGCGAACGCCTGGCCCAGGGCAATGAAGACCTCAACGACCGCACTCGCCAGACGGTGACCAACGTCCAGCAGACCGTGGCCACCATGAACCAGATGGCGGCGTCGGTGCAGAGCAACTCCGAAACCGCCGCCGAAGTCGATAAGCTGTCGATGGCGGCGAGCACGGCGGCGAGCGAAGGCGGGGAGGCGATGCAGACGGTAGTGAAAACCATGGATGATATTGCCGACAGCACACAGCGCATTGGCTCTATCACTACGCTTATCAATGACATTGCTTTCCAGACCAATATTCTGGCGCTCAACGCGGCGGTTGAAGCGGCTCGCGCTGGGGAGCAGGGCAAAGGCTTTGCCGTGGTAGCCGGGGAAGTTCGTCATCTGGCAAACCGCAGCGCCAACGCGGCGAATGATATCCGCAAGCTGATTGATGCCAGCGCCAGCAAGGTACAGTCCGGCGCGGATCAGGTTCACGCCGCTGGGCGTACCATGGACGATATCGTAGAGCAGGTGAAAAACGTGACGCGCCTGATTGCCCAGATCAGCCACTCTACCTCGGAGCAGGCCACGGGCTTGTCAGAGCTCACTCGGGCGGTGGCCGAGCTAGACGGCATCACGCAGAAAAATGCTGAGCTGGTCGAGGAGAGTGCGCAAATCTCAGCGATGGTTAAGCATCGCGCTAACCGTCTGGAAGATGCCGTTACCGTCCTGCATTAATTAGTACATCTTATTCATGCCGCCCGATTGAACGCGATCGGGCGGCATTTTTTTTGCAATCTTGTAATTGATTTTTAATATATTTGTTAAATCGTGCTACTTACGCTCATATAACGATCGATGCCCTGCAATTAATAGTCTGCGCCTATTTATCGAAGGATATATCGTCTATAAAAGCGATCAAAGTCATAAAGTTAGCTGCTCCGTTACCGATAACGTGATCGTCTTAAAGATAATCATTTTGATGGAGTATATATGTTCTTACATGACGTAAAGATTGGGACAAAGTTATTTCTGGCATTCGGATTCTTTATTGTATTAATGGTAGCCAGCTCCTGCCTTTCACTATTTAGCCTGAACCGCGCAAATAACGGCATGCAGACTATTGTGAACAGTGATTATCCCACCACGGTTAAAGCGAACCAGCTTATCGACAAGTTTCAGACCTTTGTCAGCACCCAGCAGCTGATGCTGCTGGATAGCGAAGGGAAGTGGAACGAGAGTATGCAGCAGCAGCTGACCGCCATCAGCGGCGAAATTACGGTACTGCTGGATACCCTGACGAAACAGCTTGATGACCCCCAAGCGCAGAAGATCCTCACCGACCTGCGCGGCGTACGCCAGCAGTATCTTGACTCCCGCTTCCGCATTTTAGAGGCGGTGAAGGTTGGCAACCGGGAAGCCGCTGTCCAGGAGATGATGAACACCACCGTGCCTATCCAGAATGCCTATAAGCAGAAGGTGCTGGAGCTGATCGCGATTCAGGATGCGCGGATGCGCGATGCGGGTAAGCAGGTCGACAGTGACTTCAACACCAACCGCCTGATGCTGATCCTGCTGGCGGTGGTCAGCATCGCTATTGCCGTGCTGATGGGCACCGTCATTGTGCGTGCCATCACTCGTCCGCTGGGGCAGGCGGTGGATCTGGCAGAGGCGATTGCCGCCGGGGATCTGACCCACTCGATTGAGGTGAAGCACCGCGACGAAACTGGCGTCCTGCTCAGTGCGTTGATGGCGATGAAGACCCGACTGCTGGAGATTGTGCAGGAGGTGCAGTACGGCTCAGAGAATATCTCCAGCGCCGCCGCGCAGATCGTGGCCGGTAATCAGGATCTGGCGGCCCGCACCGAAGAGCAGGCCAGCTCCGTTGAGCAGACCGCGGCCTCTATGGAGCAGATCACCGCCACGGTGAAAAATACCGCCAGCCACACTACCGAAGCGACCCAGCTCTCCGCCGACGCGGCGACGGTGGTAAAAACCAACGGCGCGATGATGAAACAGGTAACGGAGAAGATGCGCGTCATCAACGATACCTCCAGCCGCATGTCCGACATCATCAATCTGATCGACGCCATCGCTTTCCAGACCAATATTCTGGCGCTCAACGCGGCGGTTGAAGCCGCGCGTGCGGGCGAGCACGGACGTGGCTTTGCGGTGGTGGCCGGGGAGGTACGCCAGCTGGCGCAGAAAAGTGCCTCATCGGCGAATGATATTCGCCAGCTAATTGAGGACTCCACGACCCAGGCGCGGGAAGGGATGGCGCTGGTGGAAAAAGCGGGCGGGCTGATCAACGGCATGGTGAGCAACGTCGAAGAGATGGACACCATCCTGCGGCAAATTGGCCACGCCAGCCATGAGCAGACGGAGGGGATCTCGCAGATTAACAGCGCCATTGGCCTGATCGACGCCACCACCCAGCAGAACTCCAGCCTGGTGGAGGAGTCCGTGGCAGCAGCGGCATCGCTGAACGAGCAGGCGCAGCATCTGAAGGGACTGATCAAGGTATTCCGCGTTAGCCAGACAGAGGCGACCGCTTAATCCATCTGGGAGATTTCTAGCGCCGCCCGGTCGATCACGCCGATGATCTGTTTCAGCTGGGCGGGGCTTATCTCTTCATGGTTCACTTTGAGATCCAATACGGCCTTGAAGTTATCCAGGGCGCGTTTCATCTGCGGATTTTTACGCAGCTGGTGCCCGACGCCGCGCGCTTTGATCCGCGCCTGAATATGTCCGAGATGCTCCTGGTTCTCCTCCAGCCACCGCTGACCTGCCTCGGTAATGGCAATCTTTTTACGTCCGCTCTCCTCTTCGCTAATCTCAATAAACGCCTGCTCCTGTAAGAAGTCGAGGGTCGGGTAGATCACGCCGGGGCTGGGGGTATAGTGGCCTTGGGTCAGGTTTTCGATCTCTTTGATCAGCTCATAGCCGTGGCTGGCGTTGCGGGTGAGGATATCTAACACCACCAGCCGCAGCTCGCCGTGGCCGAAGAAGCGCTGACGGCGTCCACCGCCGTGGCCGTGATGATGATGGGGATGATCTTCAGCATGGTGCATGATTACAGCCTCTTTTTTTGATATATCTAAATTATGTCTAAAGTAAGTCTACATCCCGGCATCACTGCTTGTCTAATGCTATCAAAAAAATTCTTGCAATCTCTCTAATCAGCAATCATTATCATTTAAAATTTATTTAGATATATCGTATTCAACCTGGGATGGCTAACATGACGAAACAAGATCGACGTTATCCGCAGCGCGTGCGCAATGAGCTGCGCTTCCGCGAACTGACGGTGCTGCGCGTGGAGCGCATCGGAGCAGGTTTCCAGCGTATCGTGCTGGGGGGAGAGGCGCTGGCGGGCTTTAGCAGCCAAGGCTTTGACGATCACACCAAGGTATTCTTCCCGGAGCCGGGCCAGCAGTTTGTGCCGCCGACGGTAACGGAAGAGGGCATCGTTTGGGGTGACGGCGTGCGTCCCGCCTCGCGCGACTACACCCCGCTCTACGACGAAGCCCGCCACGAGCTGAGCCTCGACTTTTTCATTCACGACGGCGGGGTCGCCAGCCGCTGGGCTGAAAATGCGCAGGTAGGGGATAACCTGACCATCGGCGGGCCACGCGGTTCGCTGGTGGTGCCGGAAGATTACGCCTGGCAGCTCTACGCCTGCGACGAGAGCGGCATGCCTGCGCTACGCCGCCGCCTGGAGACGCTGCGCCAGCTGGCGGAACGCCCGCAGGTGACGGCCATCGTGACCATCGGTGACGAACGCTATAAGGAGTATCTGGCGCATCTGGATGAGTTTGCCATCGAGTGGATTGTCGGTCATAGCGAAGAGGCGCTGGATCGGCGTCTGGCGCAGGTTAACGTCCCGCAGGACGATTACTATATCTGGCTAACCGGGGAAGGGAAGGTCGTGAAAAACGTCAGCCGCCGGTTTGAGACTGACGCTATCGATCCGCAGCTGGTGCGCGCTGCCGCCTACTGGCACGATAAGTAACGGCGTCAGGCAACCGCGTCGTACTGCACCTCGCTGACCTGTCGCTCCAGCGAGGTGCACACCTCTGCCAGGGCTTTCTCCTGCTGTACGAAGTAACCCTCCTGATCCTTTAAGGAAGAGACCAGCTGCCAGGCGCTCTCGCCCTCCAGCTTGCTAAGCTCCGCCAGCAGCCCGGCGATATGGGCCTTTACCTCCGCGATCCGTGCCCGCAGGCGGGTGAGATCGTTGAGCCTGTCGCTGGCCATTAGCGGCCCCAGCCCTTTTTGCAGGCGGGCAAAGAGCGAGCGGACGGCGGCAACGTCGCCGCGCTGCCGGGCCTGGTTAAGCTGTACCATCATGGCGTTGGCCTCGTCTTTGAGATCGTCGTCCACCAGATCCGGATGGCACAGCTTGCTAGCCTGACGCCACAGTTTTTTCAGCTCCTGACGCTCGTCCTGGGAGAGCTTCTGCTCAAAGCTAAACCGGGCCTGGGCATCGTGCTGCTGCTCCTGGTACTCCTCATACTCCTGACGTGCCTCGTCCCGCGCCTGGCGGGCCGGCTCCTCCTCGCGGATGAGTCCTTTTTCCAGCTCCTGGGCTTCGGCTAGCAGGGAGGTAATCAATGCATTTTGCTGCTGGACGCGGCGGCGGGTATCGGCCGCCTGCGACGAGCTGGCGGGCAGGCTGCGCCAGCGCTGGGTCAGCGAAGCCAGCGTCTCAACGGCCTGAGCCATATACTGCTGACAGCGCAGGTAGTCCGCCTCCCGACGCCGGGCCTCTGCCTGCTGCCTGCGCAGGGTGGCTTCCGCCAGCGCCTGACGAAGACGCAGGATCTGCGCCATCATCGGCCCGAGACGCTTCATATAGCTATCGTTAAAGTCGTCGAGGATCTGAATGCGGGCGTTGCGCTTATCGATCAACTCCCGCATCTGCTCTTCCAGCGCCTTCAGCTCCAGCTTGCTGGCCGCCACCTGGGGATCGTGCCACTGGGTCACCGCCCGCTGGCTCTGTAGCCAGGCGGCGATAGCCTGTAACGCCGCGGAGTAGTTCTTCTGCTCCAGCGCCGCAACGATAAACGCCAGCTCAGGATCCTGAGCATTGCTTTGCAGCCAGCCAAGCTGACTATAGATGATGATCTCATCCTCCAGTTCAATGGCGTTCTTTATGATCTCAAGCCGTTT
The DNA here is from genome assembly GCF_902164725.1 of Pseudescherichia vulneris. Lineage (NCBI taxonomy): Bacteria > Pseudomonadati > Pseudomonadota > Gammaproteobacteria > Enterobacterales > Enterobacteriaceae > Pseudescherichia > Pseudescherichia vulneris. The sequence goes on from NZ_LR607338.1 coordinate 2,849,445, forward strand.
GATAGGTTTGTTCATGGCGTTTCGCTGTGCGCCTGGGTAGTTGACTCAAGCGTAGTTGTTATTAAGAGAACAGGGAATAGTACCGTTTCGCTAGAGATTATCATTCGCCGCGGCAAAAATAGCATCAAAAATCGGGACGGCTTTTTCCAGGGTCTCCAGCGCGCTGCGCAGCGNNNTAGCTCAGCGGACTGATTATCCAGCGCCCGACGCGGCCACTCGGCAAAAAAATGCGGCAGCCACGCGGTGAGAGAGGAGGGGCTTTGTTCCATAAGCAATGATTCTCTAAATTACTTTGCAGCGCACTAAATGGCGGTCATTTTCAGGCCAGGCTGCTGTAACGTAAAGAAGATTTGTTAGAACCAAGGATATCTTTGAATGGACAAAACCGTACTGTTTTTAATAGGGACGCTACTGTTAAGCAGTCACGCATTAGCCGATGAATGTACTATAAAGGATGTCGAAGCCGCAGAGCAGGCCGTCGATCACCTTACAAGCTGGCAGGCAATGAATGACAACTTTACACGTTTCCATCAGTGCGATGAGGGCAGTATTGCGGAAGGGAATTCTGAAGCAGTTATCCGTCTATTGGTAGATAAATGGGAAGCGTTGCCTAAGCTGAGCGTGTTAACTAGACAGAATACCGCTTTTGAAACGTGGGTACTCAGCCACATTGATTCAACGTTGGATTCAGGCGATCTGCAAACAGCAGTAGACCTTGCTACCTCTCAGTGTCCTGCGTCAGAAAGTGCGCTATGCCAGAAGATCGTAAAAGCTGCCCAAGCCGCTATTCATGAATCTAACTCATAAGCGTATTAAGCGTGATTAACTGGCTAGATTATGCCAGCCGTGTAGAATTTTTAGCGACACAATTCCTTCAATCACCTCATTCACCTGTATTGTACCGTAAGAGGCTATTACCATGAAAATCAAAGCAATTGGTGCGCTTTCCGCTGCTCAGGCGCTCGAACCGATGGACATCAGTCGCCGCGAGCCAGGCCCGCACGACGTGCAGATCGCCATCGCCTACTGCGGGGTGTGCCATTCGGACGTACACCAGGCCCGCGCCGAGTGGGCCGGGACGCTGTTTCCTTGCGTACCGGGGCATGAGATCGTTGGCCGCGTTGCTGCCGTCGGCTCCGACGTCACCGGGTACAAAGAGGGCGATCTGGTTGGCGTAGGCTGTATCGTTGACAGCTGTAAGCACTGCGAAGATTGCGAAGAGGGGCTGGAAAACTACTGCGATCATATGGTCGGCACCTACAATGGCCCGACGGCGGATGCTCCAGGCCATACCCTTGGTGGCTATTCGCAGCAGATCGTAGTCCATGAGCGCTACGTGCTGCGTATTAAACACCCGGAAGATCAGCTGGCTGCCGTTGCGCCGCTACTCTGCGCGGGGATCACCACTTACTCACCGCTGCGTCACTGGCAGGCTGGCCCCGGTAAAAAAGTGGGTGTAGTGGGCATCGGCGGTCTGGGCCACATGGGGATCAAGATTGCGCATGCGATGGGCGCACACGTGGTAGCGTTCACAACCTCTGAATCCAAGCGCGAAGCGGCAAAAGCGCTGGGTGCGGATGAGGTTGTGGTCTCCCGCAACCCGGAAGAGATGCAGGCCCACACCAAGAGCTTTGATTTTATCCTCAACACCGTGGCTGCACCGCACAACCTCGACGCCTTCACTGCCTTACTGAAGCGTGACGGCACCATGACCCTGGTGGGCGCACCGGCTACCCCGCATCCGTCGCCGGAAGTCTTTAGCCTGATCATGAAGCGCCGCTCGATTGCCGGCTCAATGATTGGCGGTATTCCGGAAACTCAGGAGATGCTCGACTTTTGCGCCGAGCACGGGATTGTGGCTGATATTGAGATGATCCGCGCTGATGAGATCAACGAGGCCTGGGAGCGCATGATCAAAGGCGACGTAAAATATCGCTTCGTCATCGACAGCGCTACGCTGGCTGAGTAACACACGGAAACCGTAGGCCGGGTAAGCGCAGCGCCACCCGGCAAAATGCCGCCTTCTGACGTATGGGAGGGCGGCTGTCCGTTATCTGTTTAAGCAGCGGCGCGGATAGTGAAATCAAAATGGATAGCATCGTAGGGAAATAGCGTGCCACGAGTGCCTTTTTCCAATAATCCGTTATTCAGCAGGGCGGTAACATCCGTATGGACGCCTTTGATATCGCGTCCTACCCGAGCAGCAATGTCGCGGATCGTCATTTCACCGAAGCCAGCCATAGAAAGTAAGATTCCCATTCTGTTGGGTGATAACGTCTTATGCATTACCTCCCATGAAGGAAACGAAATCACATCATCACCGGTACTTCTTTCCCCTGCCGCTGCTGCGTTCAGAGCAGACATCACGTCCGCCGAAAAATCTTTCATAGCTTCGATTTTAATCGTTACGGTTTTCATGTTATGCCTTCTCTTTACGGATAGTTTCTACGTCTGAAAGGAAGTCAGCAAACAGCCTGTCCAGATAACGCGTAAACTTCTTATACA
>NZ_LR607338.1:2852117-2853826 GCF_902164725.1 Pseudescherichia vulneris
AGATAACGCGTAAACTTCTTATACAGTTTTGCTGGCCTTTAATCGCTCTCCATGCGTGTTGTAAATTATTACAACAAGAAGGTCCGTTGTCAATGCTTACAACAGACTCCCATTAGCACATCCTGTTTTCCCAAATGCCGGGATAATATTTACCAGCGCGTTCGCTGCATATCGATCACAAACCGGTACTTCACGTCACCTTTCAGCATACGTGCAAAGGCCTGTTCGATATCCTCACCGGCAATCATCTCAACATCGGCAGTAATATTGTGCTTACCGCAGAAATCCAGCATCTCCTGGGTCTCTTTGATGCTGCCGATCGACGAGCCGCTGATGCTCAGACGGCGGAACACCATCGGCGTGATGTTAGGTGACAGGTGCGGACGGTCGGGAATGCCCACCAGTACCAGACGACCGTTGGTTTTGAGGGTAGCCAGGTAGGGATCGAGATCGTGCGGTGCAGCCACGCAGTCGATGATCAGATCCAGCGTAGTTTGGGCTGCCGTCATCTGCTCCGCATCGCGGGAGACCACGACATGACGTGCCCCCAGACGGCGAGCATCCTCGCCTTTTTCCGGCGAGGTGGTAAACAGGGTCACTTCCGCACCCAGCGCGCTTGCCAGCTTAACGGCCATGTGGCCCAGACCACCAAGACCCACCACGCCAACGCGCGTGCCCGCCTGAACGTTGTAGTGACGCAGCGGAGACCAGACCGTCACGCCCGCGCAGAGCATCGGTGCTACGCCTGCCAACGGCAGGTGCTGCGGCACGGACACCACGAAGTCCTGATCGACCACCACGTTCTGCGCGTAGCCACCCCAGGTGCTCTCTCCGGTATATTTATCAATGCCGTTATAGGTTGCCGTGAAGCCCGCCTCGCAGTATTGCTCTTCCTGCTGCTTGCAGAAGTGGCACTCCCGACAGGAGTCAACCATCACGCCGACGCCGACGATATCACCCGCTTTAAGCTTATCGACTGCCGCCCCGGTCTCGACGATGCGGCCGACGATCTCATGGCCCGGCACCAGCGGATAGCGGCTTACTGCCCACTCGTTACGCGCCATATGTAGATCGGAGTGGCAGACGCCACAGTAGAGGATCTCAATCTTCACGTCCTGCTGTTGCAGCGGGCGCAGCGCAATCTGGCTGCTGGAGAGAGGTTGTGCCGCGTCCGTCGCGACTAATGCATTAATTTTCATCGTGCCTCGGAAATAGGGTGCTTTTATTCAAGGAAGGCGGCAGACTTTAATTAAGTTGGTTCGATATTGATAGTAGTCACCAAATGGTGACCATAAGCCGGAGAGTGAATTATGCCTGCATGGGTAGACGGTAAGCTGATGTTCTTTGCGGATTCACCCCCGCGACGCCTGATGGATCTCTTCTCCGTCAAATGGAGCACGATGGTGCTGCATGCGCTCTACCACTGGCCCGGCGAGCGCGCCCGTACCGGGGAACTACAGCGCAGCCTGGAAGGCATCTCCAAGAAGATGCTGTTTCAAACCCTGAAAGAACTGGAGCAGCGCGGCCTTATCACCCGGCATGTCTATGACGTCATTCCACCAAAGGTGGATTACCGCCTGACGTCGTTGGGCAAGACCTTTGCCGAGCCGATAGAGCAGATGTACCAGTGGGGGCTGGAGAACCAGGCGGCGCTGGATGAGATGGAGAAGAGGTATGTAGGGGCAGAGAAGGGGGCGGATTAGGCCGTA
>NZ_LR607338.1:2855568-2858138 GCF_902164725.1 Pseudescherichia vulneris
TATTCCGGCACAAGATCATTAAGTCTGAAACTGCCAGACCAGAGTCGTTTGTTTGCAAACTTGTCCTGTGGTTGCGCAGTAATAACAGTTATGCTGTATTCCTTGTTTCGATTGAACTGATATTTAACAGGAATGCACTGTCCCGCCTGTATAGTATATGAAGGACTGTCGAAATTGTCTTGTTTCCATACTTCCTGCATTTGACCCTTTGCATCACGGGCTGACAATGACAGCGTAAGTAATTTCGCATGACCGCTTTTAATAGTGGGGTCATTATTAACTGAAATACAGGGTTGGTTGTCTTTAATACTTATGTCAGCCACCCGGTAGGCGTTATGTTCCATGCTACAGGCAGCGAGAAACAATGGGGTGAGCAAAAGGAATTTCCACTCCATCTAAACAAGCTCCAATAGAGTACGCACCGCCGGGCTGTGTCGTGTACAGTATTTACAATACCTTCACGTTCCTACCCTTGCCGCTTAATTTCAGGCGGCAGAGGAAAGGGCTCTCCACCATGCATGGGTATTCCGCTGCTCAGATCGATATCCCAGTCCGCAAGGAAATAGGGTAATTTTCCTTGCCTTACTTCACCAAGGAGCTTGGTCAGCCACCCCGCATAGGCCCAGTCATCCCCTTTGCCAGCACGAGCCAGTTCCGGGAACTGGTGTAAAAACTGTTGTGCCATCTCGAGTGCCGAAAGTGACTTAACATTCTGCCATTCAAAGGGGTGCCAGCCAGCACCGCTTGAGTAACGTGCAATCTCGCGCTCATTCGAATGTTTGGGGGGCATGACTGCAGAGGGAACGCTGTAATCTGGTACCCACTCCAGCCGCCAATGGCAACCTGATGGTGACATCGAGGGAAATACGCGGATTTTTTGGTAACCCAGCACATGCAACTCATGCGTCATTTCCATCATGCGGATACAGGGCTGAATACCTTTATCAATACTCGGCTGCCCACTGCTTTGCTTATCAACCTGATTACGCCAGTTTTGCATATGCTGAGCCAGGTAAAGTATTTCATCTAATACATCAAGCCGACGTACCCATGCCTGAGGAATATCGTTCAGACCGTGTTTAGCTCCCCAAAGCTGACCTGCAATGGATGCCGTTGAATCACTATCTCCGTCGTGATTGGTTGCTCGTATCAGCGTATCGCGAAAACTACGGGCTGAAAGAAAAGCATACAGGCCAATCGCCAGCGCTTCCTCACCCACCCAGCCTTCTCCCAGTTGCTGGATGGCTTCATGTGGATTGAAACGCATTTCACGGGCAAGTTTTTGGGCTAATAGATAAGGCTCGGTATTGGCCGTTTTTCCATAGACGTGCCCCCATTCACTACCGTCGCTATAGCCATTACGCAGGGCGAGGAATTCCTCTTCCCCTTTGATTAAGCGAGCGATAATTCTGGGCAAAATACCTGAAGAAGCCCAGCCATCAACGTGGCCATGCGTTAATGCTGCCGCACGGGCAGCGAGATCAAACGGATCAATATCCTGTAAGAAGCCAATGGGGGCGGTACGCATTACACCACCACAGCCCTTTGAGTCATTTATCGGTTTTTCGATACTGCCTGTCCCGCCCACTTTTAGCGCTGACAGGCACGTATTACCGGGAGCACGCCTTGTCCGCATGCTTGCTCGTGAAGCCAGCCAACCAAAATGCGATCCTGATTTATTTTGCTGGGTATCGTACCAGTCGAGATAAGCACGACGTATCTCTTCCAGCGCACGGGACAGGTTAATAACGCCGTGCTCATTGGTAGCGCGCAAAATACCTTCAAGGGTAAACAGGGTCATTTGGGTATCATCACTGACCACCAGTTTGCCCTGTTGCAGGATGGGCCTGGTCAGTCCTTCATTGCCAAACGTCTGGCGGATTTCCTCTAGTGAATCAAATTCAACGGTATAACCAAAAGCATCACCGACAGCCCCACCCAGCAAACAACCTAAAACGCGATCTAACCAGGCATCATTATGTGGAAGTGGTAGTGCATTGAGATATTGCTTCTGAATGGTTGAGTCCAGACTACCCGGTCTGGCCTTGTTAACCGCAGCGATAGCGTCTTCCGCCGCCATTCCGAGTTCGATCAATAATCTTGCTGAAATGAGTCCGATGGGCCCAAGGCCGCTACGGCAATGTACAAGGATGCGTTTTCCGTCACGAAGAAGGGTACGTAACCGGAGGCCAGCATAAACCCAGCGACGCTCAAATAGTTCGTCCGGCATCGCCCGATCGGTAATGGGCAACTGAAACCAATCCATGTCTCTGGCTTCAACTTCAGTACCAAGCGCTTCAACGTGTAAACTGGCAAGTTCCTCATCCGTCATCAGGCTCACTACGGCAGAGGCCCCCCAGGATTTTATAAGATCCAGGTCAAGAGCGAGGTCTCGCTGAAACTGTCCTGATAAAGCATTTTGCTGATGTTTTCCCGGACAAATTGTCATGCCAATATGCCCTTGACCAGTAGGCACTTCAACCGAGGCAATGATTAAGGGGCTGTTGAGACTGTTTAGGGACATACGAGCTCCATGGGTAGCGATAAGGCCATCAGGGTAAGGAAAACTT
>NZ_LR607338.1:2860166-2860628 GCF_902164725.1 Pseudescherichia vulneris
CCTTTATGAATCTCTCTCAAAGCCTTTGTTACAGCTATAGCCATATTCCTGTCTGTTTTTGATTTCCACTTAAGACAGTTTTGTGCCATTTCGATAGGCCTTGTTGTAACATTGATGGCTAATGATTGAGCATGGTCGCTCGCAGGGGCAAGATTGAAGATGAAAAAAAGTCGAAAAACATCCATTTACGTTACGGCGGCAATTATTTCATTCCTAATAATTCCTGAGATTATATTAAGAAAGGTTTCCAATGACACTCTTGCGAGGCTTAGCGATTTTACGAGCCTTGGCGGTTTGTTCAGTCCCTTCCTCTCGTCGATGGTTTTTTTTGCGGTTTCATCGATATTATTCGGGATTCTGGCCGTGTATGTTGTGGGTAAAATTTATCGTGCTATAACGCGTGAGAAGCGCTAATAAATGCGCTTTTAAAATACGAGATACCCCCCTTTAGCACTGATCGTT
>NZ_LR607338.1:2860678-2889519 GCF_902164725.1 Pseudescherichia vulneris
GTGCCAGTGCTGGCAAGGATCGGGTGACCCAGATGCAACTGTATTCATGGGGGATTATCGCTGCATACGACTTGATTATGATCCCTCGGAACAGCATATGGCGTTTCAATCTTATCGTAAAACCGGAGCATCGGGTATGAATGGCGATAAAGAGTCAGAATTTTTACAGTTCGTTAGGGATGAACTTTCGGCAAACAGGCTTGGGATTGATGACTCCCTTACATCCGGAGATTCGATGACTGTTTTCGAAGATGTTTTTGCAATGATGGAGCGCTTTTCTGAACGGTATGGAGTGGATTGCAGCAGTATTGACTGGCTGAAGTATTACCCTCCAGTCCGTATTCCTTTCTTGCCTGATTTTCTTTTGCCGGCAAAGCTGAAAACAGATCGTACCCTGCCAGTTCCGCTGACCGTAAGAATGCTTATTGAGTCAGAGAGGGCTGGACGATGGCTTTACGATTAGCTGGTGGGAGTATCCCCAAAAAAACAAAAGGGCTGGAGATTTCTCTCCAGCCCTTGCTGTATCTGGTGGCCCCTGCTGGGTTTGAACCAGCGACCAAGCGATTATGAGTCGCCTGCTCTAACCACTGAGCTAAGGGGCCGTGGCGAGGGATTATAATGTAACTGGTGGCTGCAATCCAGTCATTCGGGTGTGCATGGTGCTTTTATAAACAACCTATAATCAACCCGTTATACCTACATTTTAGTCAACTCACCTGGAGCAATGATGATAAACGATATTCTCGCGCCGGGCCTGCGGGTGGTGTTTTGCGGCATCAATCCAGGCAAATCCTCGGCACACACGGGTTTTCACTTCGCGCACCCCGGTAACCGCTTCTGGAAGGTGATCTACCAGGCGGGCTTCACGGAGCAGCAGCTGAAGCCGGAAGAGGAGCAGCGGCTGCTGGATACGCGCTGCGGCATCACCATGCTGGTGGAGCGCCCAACGGTGCAGGCCAGCGAAGTGGAGCTGCACGAGCTGCGTACGGGCGGACGGGACCTAGTCAAGAAAATTGAGGACTACCAGCCGGACGCGCTGGCGATCCTCGGCAAGCAGGCCTACGAGCAGGCGTTTAGCCAGCGCGGCGTGGCATGGGGGAAACAGAAGATTACCATCGGGGCTACCGAGGTGTGGGTGCTGCCGAACCCCAGCGGGTTAAACCGTGCAACGCTGGAGAAGCTGGTAGAGGCTTACCGGGAGTTAGACCAGGCATTAGTAGCAAGGGGATTGTAGGCCGGGTCAGCGCAGCGCCACCCGGCGTAAATGACAACCAATAAAAAAGCCCTCCGAAGAGGGCTTTTCTTTTAGCGGTAACGATTAATCGTCGAGGAAGCTACGCAGCACTTCAGAGCGGCTCGGGTGGCGCAGCTTACGCAGCGCTTTCGCTTCGATCTGACGGATACGCTCACGAGTAACGTCGAACTGCTTACCCACCTCTTCCAGAGTGTGGTCAGTGTTCATATCGATACCAAAACGCATACGCAGCACTTTCGCTTCACGGGCGGTCAGGCCAGCCAGCACGTCGTGCGTGGCAGCGCGCAGGCTCTCAGTGGTCGCAGAGTCCAGCGGCAGCTCGAGGGTAGTATCCTCGATGAAATCACCCAGATGCGAATCTTCGTCATCACCAATCGGCGTCTCCATAGAGATCGGCTCCTTAGCGATTTTCAGCACCTTGCGGATCTTATCTTCCGGCATCAGCATACGCTCGGCCAGCTCTTCCGGCGTCGGCTCGCGGCCCATCTCCTGCAGCATCTGACGGGAGATACGGTTGAGCTTGTTGATGGTCTCAATCATATGCACCGGGATACGGATGGTACGGGCCTGGTCGGCGATAGAGCGGGTAATGGCCTGACGGATCCACCAGGTTGCATAGGTCGAGAACTTATAGCCACGACGGTATTCAAACTTATCAACCGCTTTCATCAGGCCGATGTTACCTTCCTGAATCAGGTCGAGGAACTGCAGGCCACGGTTGGTGTACTTCTTAGCGATAGAGATAACCAGACGCAGGTTCGCTTCCACCATCTCTTTCTTCGCACGGCGGGCTTTCGCTTCGCCGATAGACATGCGACGGTTGATGTCCTTAACCTGTTCGATGGTCAGGCCGGTCTCTTCTTCAATCTGCTGCAGCTTCTGCAGGCCACGGTGCACGTCTTCAGCCACATCCTGCAGCTTCTCAGACCACGGCTTGTTCATCGCCAGCGCGGCATTGAACCAGGTCTCGCTGGTTTCGTTACCGGTGAAGAGGGTGATGAAGTTCTTCTTCGGCATTTTGCACTGCTCAACGCACATCTTCATGATGATGCGCTCCTGGGTACGCACGCGGTCCATCATGACGCGCATGCTGTTTACCAGGTAGTCGAACTGCTTCGGCACCAGACGGAACTGCTTGAACACCTCGGAGAGCTTGAGGATCTCTTCCTGAGCGGCGGCATGGCTGCGGCCTTTCGCTTTGATGGTGTCCCGGGTAACTTCGTACTGGGCACGCAGTTCGCCAAACTTCTCACGAGCCAGCTCCGGATCGATGCTGTTATCGTCGTCGCTGCTGTCGTCATCTTCTTCTTCGTCTTCGTCTTCGTCGTCATCCAGCTCTTCTTGGGAGAGCTCGGAGCCAACGTGCGTCGCGGTTGGGGCCAAATCTTCTTCCGCGTTCGGATCGACAAAGCCAGTGATCAGGTCAGACAGGCGCGCTTCTTCCGCTTCAACGCGGTCGTACTGCTCCAGCAGGTAGGTGATCGCTTCCGGGTATTCGGCAACGGAGCACTGAACCTGGTTAATACCATCTTCAATGCGTTTTGCGATGTCGATTTCGCCTTCACGGGTCAGCAGTTCAACTGTACCCATTTCGCGCATGTACATACGAACCGGGTCAGTGGTGCGCCCGATTTCAGATTCAACACTCGACAGAACCTGAGCCGCTGCTTCTTCCGCATCTTCATCCGTGTTATTTGAGTTTTCAGCGAGCAGCAGATCGTCGGCATCAGGTGCTTCTTCCATCACCTGAATGCCCATGTCGTTGATCATTTGGATGATGTCTTCGATCTGGTCGGAGTCGACGATATCTTCCGGCAGATGGTCATTGACCTCGGCATAGGTCAAATAGCCTTGCTCCTTACCACGTTGGACAAGAAGTTTCAGCTGTGACTGCGGGTTTTGCTCCATAAGACGGTATCCACACTTAATTCGTTTATTTGGTGTCGGCGGTGCTGCTGCCAACCTTTAAAGCGAGGGCGTGCTTATATTTTTGCCGCTGCCCTCATGGCGGCTGTCGGGATCTACCCGATCGATATTCGGCACTTAAGCCGTTAAATCACTTCCGGGCGCGTGCTTCGTTAATCACACGCACCTCTTCGCGCTCTGCTGGCGTTAACCCGTGGGTCCGCGAGCGGGCGATCAATTCAGAGAGCCGTAGCTCAAGCACCGTGTCGAACATATGGTTCAACGCATCGGTAAAGGTCTTTTCTGCGATGTCCTTATCTGCTATATCGTCCCACATGGAGAGCTTTTCAAGGGTCGCGGCCTCATTTGTGCCGCGATACTGCTCTAAAAGCTGTCCGGTGGTCAGGCCTGGCTGTGACAGACAGGTGTTGACCAACTGAACGAATAAGCTAAGTCCTGGCAGCTTGGCCGGATCCAGACCGTCCAACGGTGGGACCAGCGGGGCCAGCTCAGGATTTTGCACTAGTAATCCTATTAGTATACGCATGGTCGTGCGTTTTAGCTGCGGTGCCGGGCGCGGCTGGCCATTTTCGGACTGTTTAGGCATTAAACGTTCAAGTTGGTTATCGTCAAGAATGCCTAATTTATTACCCAGCTCCTGTCGCAGGTAGATGCGTAGCGTCTCACCTGGGACCTGGCCTATCAGCGGCAGCGCCAGGGTACTCAGCTGCGCGCGGCCATCCGGCGTGCTCAAATCCACCTGCGGCATCAGGCTGTTAAACAGAAACGTGGAGAGCGGCTGAGCCTGCTCCATCCGCGCTTCAAACGCCGCCTTGCCCTCTTTACGCACTAGCGTATCCGGATCTTCACCGTCGGGCAGGAACATAAAGCGTAGCTGACGTCCGTCGGTCATGTACGGCAATGCCGTTTCTAATGCGCGCCATGCGGCTTCGCGGCCTGCACGGTCGCCGTCGTAGCAGCAGATCACGCTATTGGTCACGCGGAACAGCAGCTGAATATGCTCGGCGGTGGTAGAGGTGCCCAGCGAGGCGACGGCATAGTTAATGTCGTACTGCGCCAGCGCGACCACGTCCATATAGCCTTCAACCACCAGCAGACGCGGCGGCTCGGCGTTATCCTGCTGCGCTTCATAAAGGCCATACAGCTGGCGGCCCTTATGGAAAATATCGGTTTCCGGGGAGTTAAGGTATTTCGGCATGGCATCACCCATGACCCGACCACCAAAACCAATCACCCGGCCACGTTTGTCGCGGATTGGGAACATCACGCGTTCGCGGAAGCGATCGTAGGCACGCCCGCGATCGTTAGTGACTAACATGCCCGCGTCGGTCAGCGACTGGCGATCCTCACCGTTGCCGCCAAAGCGTTTTAAAACGTTGTCCCAGCCGGGTGGGGCATAACCAATGGCGAAGCGTGAAATCACCTCGCTGCTTAAGCCGCGTTGGGCCAGATACTGGCGCGCAGGTTCAGCCGCTGGCTGGTTCAGAGATTGCTGATAAAAAGCGCTTAGGCCGTCCATCAACTGGTAGAGCGTCTGCCGCTGGTGGCGCTCGATCTGGCTTGGGCCATTGCCCGCTTCATACGGCACGTCGAGGTTGTGCATCGCCGCCAGCTCTTCAACCGTCTCAACGAACTCGAGCTTGTCGTAGTTCATCAGAAAGTCGATAGCGTTGCCGTGGGCGCCGCAGCCGAAGCAGTGGTAAAACTGTTTCTCACCGTTTACGGTGAAAGAGGGGGTTTTTTCGTTATGGAACGGACAGCACGCGTGATAATTCTTGCCCTGCTTTTTTAGCTTCACCCGCGCATCGATAAGATCGATGATGTCGGTGCGTGCCAGCAGGTCATTAATAAAGACTCGTGGGATTCGTCCAGCCATAGGCCCCGTCTACCTTTAGCGTGATGCGTTAAGGTATGTCAGATTATAAACGAAAATAAGCCGCGCATTCCTTTCGGAAGCACGGCCTTACAACTACAACTCTGCCTGTAAACTGAGGGTCAACACCCTCAGCTAATTAGTACAGACGAGTACGGCGTGCGTTTTCGCGAGCCAGTTTCTTCGCGTGACGTTTCACAGCAGAAGCTTTGGCGCGTTTACGTTCGGTAGTCGGTTTTTCATAGAACTCACGACGACGAACTTCCGCCAGAACACCTGCTTTCTCACAGGAACGCTTGAAGCGACGCAGAGCTACGTCGAACGGCTCGTTTTCACGTACTTTAATTACCGGCATGTGCCTCTCACCTTTGATTAATTCGGTTTGCCGCTGGCATCAACGCCAGCTTATTTCAAAATGGTGCGGAATTTTACTGCAAATGCTGCTGCTTTGTAAAGCACCGCAGCCCTTTTTACAAGGGCGCTCTCATAAGGAGGGGGAGTATACACGACCTCTGCGCCTGGGTTGAACAATAGTTTTACAACCACCGCCGAGGACCCTACACTGCGCGGTATTGCAAAGAGGTAAAGAATAGCCATGCGTGTACTGGGAATTGAAACATCCTGCGATGAAACCGGCATCGCCATCTACGACGATGAAAACGGGCTTTTAGCCAACCAATTGTATAGTCAGGTGAAACTGCACGCTGACTACGGCGGCGTGGTGCCGGAGCTGGCCTCCCGCGATCACGTGCGCAAAACCGTGCCGCTGATCCAGGCCGCGCTGAAAGAGGCGAATCTGGCCGCCAGCGATATCGACGCCGTCGCCTACACCGCAGGCCCAGGCCTGGTCGGTGCGCTGCTGGTCGGGGCCACGGTAGGGCGCTCGCTGGCCTTCGCCTGGAACGTGCCGGCCATCGCGGTTCACCACATGGAGGGCCACCTGCTGGCACCCATGCTGGAAGAGAATCCGCCCGAGTTTCCTTTTGTGGCGCTGCTGGTCTCCGGCGGCCATACCCAACTGATCGGCGTGACCGGGATCGGCCAGTACGAACTGTTAGGCGAATCCATTGACGATGCTGCGGGCGAAGCTTTCGATAAGACGGCAAAGCTGCTGGGGCTGGACTATCCCGGCGGGCCAATGCTGTCGAAGATGGCGGCCGACGGCACGGAAGGGCGCTTTGTCTTCCCGCGTCCAATGACCGATCGTCCAGGGCTGGACTTCAGCTTCTCCGGCCTCAAGACCTTTGCCGCTAACACCATTCGTAACAACGGCAATGACGACCAGACCCGAGCGGATATCGCCCGCGCCTTTGAGGATGCGGTGGTGGATACTCTGATGATCAAGTGCAAGCGTGCGCTGGATCAGACCGGCTTTACGCGCCTGGTGATGGCGGGCGGCGTCAGCGCCAACCGCACGTTGCGGACGAAGCTGGCAGAGATGATGCAGAAGCGTCGGGGTGAAGTGTTCTATGCGCGTCCGGAGTTCTGTACCGATAACGGGGCGATGATCGCCTACGCGGGTATGGTGCGTTTGAAAGCGGGTAGCCTGGCGGATCTCAGCGTGACCGTGCGTCCGCGCTGGCCGCTGGCGGAACTGCCTGCGGCATAATGGCCTTTGCGCCCGGCGGACTGCCTGCCGGGCCTACTCTTCGTCTTTTACTTCTTTATCTTTCTCGCGCTTTTTCTTCAGCTTGGTCCAGATTTTGGTTTCCTGATGACGCCACAGGCGTTGAATATTATCGTGATGACGGAGCAGGATCAGGCAGGAGAGCATGGAGACCGGGAAGGTAAACTGCGGTTTGAACCACCAGACGTAGAACGGGGCGATCAGCGCGCTGATAATTGCCCCCAGCGACGAATAACCGCTCAGGAGAATAGTCAGCAGCCAGGTCCCGGCCATCACCCCGGTAAGATCCCAGCCAATCGGCGCAATCGCGCCAAACGCGGTGGCAACGCCTTTGCCGCCTTTAAAACCAAAGAATACCGGCCAGATGTGGCCCAGGCAGGCGGCGATAGCAATCAGCCCCAGCCAGAACGGCGTGACGCCCAGCGCGTAAGCACCCCACACCGGCAGCATGCCTTTTAGCACGTCAAAAATCAGTACCGCTACGGCTGCACCCTTGCCGCCAATTCGCAGGACGTTGGTCGCTCCGGGGTTGCCGGAGCCACTCTCGCGAGGATCGGGCAGACCCGCGATGCGGCAGACCAGAATGGCGCTGGAGATTGAGCCGCAAAGGTACGCGAGGAGGATCATTCCAGGCGCGATTGCACTCATAACGCTGTTCCGTTTTGAAAATGTCGTTTTATTCTCAGCATCCGTGGATAATACGCATAATTTTTTGAAAGTGGTATCCAGGTTAGCCAAAAAGCAGGCGGTGCGTGATGGACATTGTATTTATAGAGCAACTTTCGGTAATCACCACGATCGGTGTTTACGACTGGGAGCAGACGATCGAGCAGAAGCTGGTGTTCGATATCGAAATGGCGTGGGACAACCGGGCGGCAGCGAAAAGCGATGATGTGAACGACTGCCTGAGCTATGCCGACATTGCCGATGCGGTAGTAGGCCACGTGGAAGGGCAGCGTTTTGCGCTGGTGGAGCGGGTGGCGGAAGAGGTGGCGGATCTGCTGCTAAGCCGGTTCAACTCACCCTGGCTGCGTATCAAAGTGAGCAAGCCGGGGGCGGTGGCCCGGGCGGCAAACGTTGGCGTTATTATTGAGCGTGGCAATAGTCTGAAAGAAAACATTTAAATTTATAATTATTAAACCAAACGGCACTATATGGGTCTTACCTGCGTGCCTTTTCACGGCTTGCGGATGTAGAAGCCGTTTTTTTATGTCTTTTAGGGGTTTAAGTGATGAGTGATATGCACACCCTTCTGGTGGCGGCCATTCTGGGCGTCGTCGAAGGGTTAACTGAGTTTTTACCGGTCTCCAGTACTGGTCACATGATCATCGTCGGCCACCTGCTGGGGTTCGAAGGTGATACGGCCAAAACCTTTGAGGTAGTGATCCAGCTGGGCTCGATTCTGGCGGTAGTGGTGATGTTCTGGCGTCGCCTGTTTGGCCTGATCGGCATCCACTTTGGTCATCCGCCGCACGAGGGTGAAGGCAAAGGGCGCTTGACGCTGATCCATATCCTGCTGGGGATGATCCCGGCGGTGGTGCTGGGCCTGGTTTTCCATGACACGATCAAGAGCCTGTTCAACCCCGTCAACGTCATGTACGCCCTGGTAGTTGGGGGCTTCCTACTGATTGCCGCTGAGTGCCTGAAGCCGAAGATCCCGCGCGCGCCGGGTTTGGATGATATGACCTATCGTCAGGCCTTTATGATCGGCTGCTTCCAGTGTCTGGCGCTGTGGCCGGGCTTCTCCCGCTCCGGGGCGACCATCTCCGGTGGGATGCTGATGGGCGTGAGCCGCTATGCGGCATCAGAGTTCTCGTTCCTGCTGGCCGTGCCGATGATGATGGGCGCAACCGCGCTGGATCTCTATAAAAGCTACCACTTCCTGACGACTGCCGATTTCCCGATGTTTGCCGTAGGCTTTATCACTGCCTTCATCGTGGCGCTGGTGGCGATCAAAACCTTCCTGCAGCTGATTAAACGTATTTCGTTTATTCCGTTCGCTATCTACCGCTTTATTGTGGCGGCGGCGGTCTACGTCGTCTTCTTTTAAGCGTTAAGGCGGCTGCCCTCACGCCTGTGGCTGAGGGCAGCGTGCTGCTTTCCACTTCGCTACCGCGTCAATTCGCCGCTGGGTCAGCTCCTCGCGGATCTCTGCTCCCTTAAAGCCTGCAGCGACCACCTCTTTCGTCGACACCGCCTTCGCCACCTCCCACGCCTCACGCAGCAGTCGTCCCTGCGGATAGTCTTTGGCTTCGAAATGGGTGCGGCCGCGCACGTCGGCTTCGCTAGTCAGGGCAATCTGCTCTACACGTTGCGGCTTACGCCAGGCGTCGATAGCATCGAACAGCTTCACAATGGTCTGCGGTTTCAGGATCGGGAAGGTGTGGATCAGATCGTGATACTCCGCCACCAGCTTGGCCAGATCGCGCAGGTCGTTAGGCACGCGCAGGCGTTCGCATAGGTTAGCGACGAGTTTAACGCCTGCCAGGCCGTGTCCGTGGTGGCGTGGCCAGAGTTCCGGTGGGGTCAGGCCCTTGCCGAGATCGTGGCACAGCGTGGCGAAGCGAACGTCGATATCCGGGCTAAGCATTGCCGCCATCGACACCGTCATCAGCACGTGGATACCGGTATCGATCTCAGGATGCCATTTCGCCGGGGCAGGGATGCCAAACAGAACATCGAGCTCGGGGAACAGCACTTTCAGCGCGCCGCACTCGCGCAGCGTCATAAAGTAGACCTGCGGATTACGGCTGACGAGGGCATTCTCCGTCTCTTTCCAGACGCGCTCCGGCGTCAGGTGTTCCAGCTCACCGGCGGCGGTCATCTCGCGCATCAGCGCCATGGTTTCGTCGGCAATACGGAAGCTGAGATGGGCATAGCGGGCGGCAAAGCGCGCCACGCGCAGCACGCGGAGGGGATCTTCCCCAAAGGCGGGAGAGACATGGCGCAGGGTGCGGCTCTTGAGATCCGCCAGGCCATGATAGGGATCGATAATTTGACCGTCCGCGTCCTGGGCCAGGGCGTTAACGGTCAGATCGCGGCGAAGCAGATCCTGCTCCAGGGTGACGTCGGGCGCGGCATAGCAGGAGAAGCCGGTGTAGCCAAAGCCGGATTTCCGTTCGGTACGCGCCAGGGCGTACTCCTCCCGGCTTTTTGGGTGGAGGAACACCGGGAAATCGCGGCCTACCTGCTGGTAGCCTGCATCCAGCATCTCCTGCGGGGTCGCACCCACAACCACCCAGTCTTTATCTTTAACCGGTAGCCCTAACAACGCATCCCGAACAGCACCACCGACCAGATAACTCTTCACTACGCCACTCTCCTAACATACTTTTAACTGATGATACGTTAAGTGTAGAGAAAATGGCTAATCCGGTTCAGCTCATCCAGCGGTCTTTACGCTTGCGGCTAGGGATGATGTGCGGCAGCACCAGGCCTAAGAACAGCCCTGCGCCGAGCACGCCGCCGCCGTACATAAACCACTGCATGATGATGGTGCGCTGCTTATCGTCCAGCTGCAGGTTGGCGGCACTGACTTTCTTCTGCGCGACAATCAGCTGATTTTTAAGCTGCTGGTTCTCTTCTTTCAGGCCGTTGATCACGCTGTCGCTCTGAGCAACCTTCTGCTGCATGTCAGCGGTACGCTGGTTCCAGGTATTGTCGATATTAGTGAGCTTATCGGTCAGGGTCTTAACCTGGTTCTCCAGATCCGGCACGCGGGTACGCAGGCTTGGCTCGCTGCTCAGCTCCTTCAACGGGATCCAGGCGGTACGACCGCTGCTGTCACGCACCTGACCGTAGTTTGAGTCCCCGTTGGTTTGCAGCAGTGCAACCTCTTCACCCGCGTTAACCGTACCCACGAGGCGATAGTGATCCCCCGGGCCGCTACGAACCCAGGTATTCAGTTCATCCGAAACGTAACGCTTTTCTTCGGCATGGGCCACGGCAGAAACGCATACAAGTAAAAACAGTCCAGTCAGGCGTAATTTAGGCATTAGCAGTCATTTGTTGTCATAAAAAAAGTGGAACGATAGTAGTGGCATCAGTCTGACGACGCAAAGGATTCGGTATCAATCAGAATCATCTGGGTCGTAAACGATCCGCACCGTGGAAATTTGGCGCAAAATACTATCTACTGACAAACATCAAGGGCGTAAGTTCGCCGAAAATTTCACTGATGTGACATAACCATAAGTACAAGGCCATGACTCAAGAGATCGAACTGAAATTTATCGTTGACCCATCCCGCGTGGATGCCCTGCGCAGCCATCTGCATACTCTGACGGATGAGCACGTTGCGCCTGCGACCCTGCTCAATATCTACTACGAGACGGCGGACAACTGGCTACGTAGCCATGATATGGGCCTGCGCATTCGTGGCGCACAGGATCGCTATGAGATGACGATCAAAACCGCTGGCCGCACCGTGGGCGGCCTGCATCAGCGTCCGGAGTACAACATTGCCATCGACAAGCCGGAGCTGGATCTTACCCGCTTCCCGGCCGAGGCGTGGCCGGAGGGCGGCCTGCCAGCGGATCTTGCCGAACGCGTCAGCCCGCTGTTCAGCACCCACTTCGATCGTGAGAAGTGGCTGGTTAACGTTGGCGATAGCCGAATTGAGATTGCGCTGGATCTTGGGGAAGTGAAGGCCGATGAGCTGGCTGAACCGATCTGCGAACTGGAGCTGGAGCTACTGAGCGGTGCGGCGGAGGACGTATTAAAGCTGGCGCGCCAGCTGGTGACCCAGACCGGTCTGCGCCAGGGCAGCCTGAGCAAGGCCGCTCGCGGCTACCATCTGGCAAAAGGCAACCCGCCGCGCCCGCTGCGTGCAACAGAGATCCTGACCATCGCGCCGAAGGCGAGCGTAGAGCAGGGGCTGGAGGCGGCGCTGGAGCTGGCGCTCTCCCAGTGGCAGTACCACGAAGAGCTGTGGGTGCGCGGGGATAAAAACGCGCAGGCGGCGACGCTGGCGGCTATCGCCCTGGTGCGCCACACCCTGATGCTGTTTGGTGGCATTGTGCCGCGAAAAGCGAGCGCTCGCTTACGCGATCTGCTGACCCAGTCCGAGGCGACCCTGACCTCCGCAGTTTCTGCCGTCACGGCGGTGTACAGCCCGGAGATCGCCACGGCGAAGCTGGCTCTGACCGAATGGCTGGTAACGCGCGCCTGGCGCACGTTCCTTGATGACAAAGCGCAGGCCAAAATCAACGACTCATTTAAGCGTTTTGCTGACATCAACCTGTCCCGGCATGCCGCCGAGCTAAAACGTAACTTTGCCCAGCCGCTGATGGATAAATACCAGGATCAGCTCCCGCGCCTGGCACGCGATATCGACAGTATGCTGCTGCTGGCGGGCTACTACGACGGTGTCCGCGCCAGAGCATGGCTGGAGAACTGGCAGGGCTTGCAGCACGCCATTAAAACCCGCCAGCGCATTGAAATCGAACACTTCCGTAACGAAGCCATTGTGCAGGAGCCGTTCTGGCTGCACAGCGGAAAACGCTAACTCAGGCAAAGGATCCCCCTCATGATGCCGCTCTCTTCGCCGCTTCAGCAGCACTGGCAGACGCTTGTTGAACGTCTGCCGGATACACTCTCCGCCTCAACGCTTAGCGCAGAGGCGAAGTCAGTGCTTACTTTTAGTGACTTTGTGCAGGCAAGCATTGCCGCGCACCCGGAGTGGCTGACGGCGCTGGAGAGCGAGCCGCCGCAGGCGGAGGAGTGGCTGGCCTATCCTGCCTGGCTCAAGGAGGCGCTGGCGGAGGTCAGTGACGAAGCATCGCTGATGCGTGAGCTGCGCCTGTTCCGCCGTCGCATCATGGTGCGTATCGCCTGGGCGCAGGCTCTGCGGCTAGTGCCTGAAGAGAACACGCTCCAGCAGCTTAGCGCCCTGGCGGAGACGCTGATCGTCAGCGCCCGCGACTGGCTCTACGACGCCTGCTGTCGGGAGTGGGGCACGCCGTGCAGCGCCGACGGTACGCCGCAGCCGCTGCTGATCCTTGGCATGGGCAAGCTGGGGGGGAACGAGCTGAATTTCTCTTCGGATATCGATCTTATCTTCTCCTGGCCGGAGAACGGGGCAACCCGCGGCGGTCGTCGCGAGCTGGACAACGCCCAGTTCTTCACTCGCCTCGGACAGCGGCTGATCAAGGTGCTAGACCAGCCCACCCAGGACGGCTTTGTCTACCGGGTGGATATGCGCCTGCGCCCCTTCGGCGACAGCGGCCCGCTGGTGCTGAGCTTTGCTGCGCTGGAGGATTATTACCAGGAGCAGGGACGCGACTGGGAGCGCTACGCGATGGTCAAGGCGCGGATCATGGGTGACAACGACGGCGTCTACGCCAGCGAACTGCGGGCCATGCTGCGTCCCTTTGTTTTCCGTCGCTATATCGATTTCAGCGTCATCCAATCGCTGCGCAACATGAAGAGCATGATCGCCCGCGAAGTGCGGCGACGCGGATTAAAAGACAACATCAAGCTGGGGGCGGGCGGCATCCGCGAGGTGGAGTTTATCGTTCAGGTCTTTCAGCTGATCCGTGGCGGGCGCGAGCCGTCGCTCCAGCAGCGCTCGCTGCTGCCGACGCTGACCGCCATCGATCAGCTTCATCTTCTGCCGGCGGGGGATGCCGACACGCTGCGGGCCGCCTACCTCTGGCTGCGTCGGCTGGAGAACCTGCTGCAAAGCATCAACGACGAACAGACCCAGACCCTGCCGGGAGATGAGCTTAACCGCGCCCGGCTGGCCTGGGGAATGGGCGTCGCCGACTGGCAGGCGCTCAGCGACACCCTGGATCAGCACATGGCCGCCGTGCGGCGCATCTTTAACGAGCTGATTGGCGATGACGATACCGATACCCAGGACGAGCAGCTGTCGGAGCAGTGGCGCGAGCTGTGGCAGGACACGCTGGAAGATGATGACGCCACCCCGGTGCTGGCGCATCTTTCGGATGGCGATCGTATTCGGGTGGTGGCGCTGATCGCCGATTTTCGCCGGGAGCTGACGCGCAGGACCATTGGCCCACGCGGTCGCCAGGTGCTCGATCACCTGATGCCGCACCTGCTCAGCCAGGTTTGCCCCCGTGCAGACGCGCCGGTACCGCTGGCGCGTCTGATGCCGCTCCTGACCGGGATTGTCACCCGCACCACCTATATTGAGCTGCTGAGCGAGTTTCCCGGCGCGCTCAAGCACCTGATTTCCCTCTGTGCCGCTTCGCCAATGGTCGCCAGCCAGCTGGCGCGCTATCCGCTGCTGCTGGATGAGCTGCTGGATCCCAATACGCTCTACCAGCCGACGGCGATGGACGCCTACCGGGACGAGCTGCGCCAGTATCTGCTCCGCGTGCCGGAGGAGGACGAAGAGCAGCAGCTTGAGGCCCTGCGCCAGTTCAAGCAGGCGCAGCTGCTGCGCGTGGCGGCGGCGGATATTGCCGGTACGCTGCCGGTGATGAAAGTAAGCGATCACTTAACCTGGCTGGCAGAGGCGATGATCGACGCGGTAGTCCAGCAGGCGTGGACCCAGATGGTGGCGCGCTTTGGTCAGCCAAAGCACCTGCGCGATCGGGAGGGGCGCGGCTTTGCGGTGGTGGGCTACGGCAAGCTCGGTGGCTGGGAGCTGGGTTATAGCTCCGATCTCGATCTGGTCTTCCTCCACGACTGCCCGGCGGACGTGATGACCGACGGCGAGCGGGAGATCGATGGCCGCCAGTTCTACCTGCGCCTCGCCCAGCGCATCATGCACCTCTTCAGCACCCGCACCTCGTCGGGCATTCTCTACGAGGTGGACGCCCGCCTGCGGCCCTCTGGCGCAGCGGGAATGTTGGTCACCACCGCCGATGCGTTTGCGGACTATCAGCAGAACGAGGCGTGGACGTGGGAGCACCAGGCGCTGGTTCGCGCCCGGGTGGTGTATGGCGATCCGCAGCTTCAATCCCGCTTCGATGAGATCCGCCGCACCATTCTGATGACGCCTCGCGACGGGGAGAAACTGCAAACCGAGGTGCGCGAGATGCGCGAGAAGATGCGCGCCCATCTTGGCAACAAGCACCGGGAGCGTTTCGACCTCAAAGCCGACGCGGGCGGCATTACCGACATTGAGTTTATCGCCCAGTATCTGGTGCTGGGTCACGCACACCACAAACCAAAGCTCACGCGCTGGTCCGATAACGTGCGCATCCTCGACCTGCTGGCGCAGAACGATATTATGGATGAGCAGGAGGCTCGGGCATTAACCCACGCCTATACCACGCTGCGCGACGCGCTGCATCATCTGGCGCTGCAGGAGCAGCCCGGCCACGTGCCGGAAACCGAGTTTGCCGAGGAGCGCGAACAGGTCAGCGCCAGCTGGCAGAAGTGGCTGCTAAAACCGTGCGCGCAAAATTAAGTATGATATTATCGCGCGCAAATTTTGCATTTCGAGGGGACAGGAATGAAAGTAACGCTGCCAGAGTTTGAACGTGCAGGGGTGATGGTCGTCGGTGACGTGATGTTAGATCGCTACTGGTATGGCCCGACCAGCCGTATCTCACCGGAAGCGCCTGTACCGGTGGTCAAGGTCGATGCGGTTGAAGAGCGGCCTGGCGGCGCGGCGAACGTGGCGATGAACATTGCCTCTCTCGGCGCGCACTCGCGCCTGGTTGGTCTGACCGGCATCGATGACGCCGCGCGTGCGCTGAGCAAAACGCTGGCCGACGTCAACGTGAAGTGCGACTTCGTCTCCGTTCCGACCCATCCTACGATTACCAAGCTGCGCGTGCTGTCGCGCAACCAGCAGCTGATCCGTCTCGATTTTGAAGAGGGCTTTGAGGGCGTTGACCCCGAGCCGCTGCACGACCGCATTAGCCAGGCGCTGGGCAACATCGGCGCGCTGGTGCTCTCTGACTACGGCAAGGGCGCGCTGGCTAGCGTCCAGCAGATGATCGCCCTGGCGCGCAAAGCCAACGTGCCGGTGCTTATCGATCCAAAAGGCAACGATTTCGAGCGCTATCGCGGCGCAACCCTGCTGACGCCGAACCTCTCCGAGTTCGAGGCGGTGGCCGGGAAGTGTAAAAACGAAGCTGAGATCGTCGAGCGCGGCATGAAGCTGATCGCCGATTTCGAACTCTCTGCGCTGCTGGTCACCCGCTCCGAACAGGGCATGACCCTGCTGCAGCCGGGCAAAGCGCCGCTGCATATGCCGACCCAGGCGCAGGAAGTCTACGACGTGACCGGCGCAGGCGACACGGTGATTGGCGTGCTGGCGGCAACGCTGGCTGCGGGCAACGCCCTGGAAGAGGCCTGCTACTTTGCTAACGCCGCGGCGGGCGTGGTGGTCGGCAAGCTCGGCACCTCAACCGTTTCGCCTATCGAACTGGAGAACGCTGTACGCGGACGTTCAGAGACCGGCTTCGGCGTGATGAACGAAGAGGAGCTAAAGCAGGCGGTGGCGGCAGCGCGCAAGCGTGGCGAGAAGGTGGTGATGACCAACGGCGTGTTCGATATTCTACACGCGGGCCACGTCTCCTATCTGGCTAACGCGCGCAAGCTCGGCGATCGCCTGATCGTGGCGGTGAACAGCGATGCCTCTACCAGCCGTCTGAAAGGGCCGACCCGTCCGGTTAACCCGCTTGAGCAGCGCATGATCGTGCTCGGTGCGCTGGAGGCCGTGGACTGGGTGGTCTCGTTCGAAGAGGATACGCCGCAGCGCCTGATCGCCGGGATCCTGCCGGATCTGCTGGTGAAAGGCGGGGACTACAAGCCGGAAGATATCGCGGGCAGCAAAGAGGTATGGGCTAACGGCGGTGACGTGCAGGTGTTGAACTTCGAAGACGGTTGCTCAACCACTAACATCATCAAGAAGATCCAGAAAAACTGATCCTGTAGGCCGGGCAAACGCAGTGCCGCCCGGCGTTGCAGTATTAGCACAGTCACGCCCGGTGGCGCTACGCTTACCGGGCCTACAACGTGCACCGCACCTACCGGGCAATATCGACTATAGGATCAGTCAATATTCTCCACCGGCGGAATAGCCGGTGCGGGTTTCACTTCGCTCGGCAGATCCTGCGGCTGAGCCGGTTCAGCCGACGCGGTAGCCGGGCGGTTCTCCAGATCGCTGATCCGCTGCTCCAGCGCGGTCAGTTTCTCACGAGTGCGCAGCAGAACCTGCGTCTGGACATCAAACTCTTCACGGCTCACCAGGTCGAGTCGCGCCAGCTGGGATTGCAGCGTCTGGCGGATCTTCTTCTCTACATCCTCGCCGAAATCACGAATGCCTTTTGGCATGGATTCATGAACCTGGCGGGCGATCTGTTCAATTTTTTTCGGGTCAATCATAGTCGTTTCCCTGAACTGGTAAGTATTAACATTAGTGTAGCGTGGTTTAGTGTAACGTGGATTATGCTGCGTGAAAGCAGAATTGTTACGGTGAATGGATTGCCGGAGATAATCAATAGCGTTATAGTTAATCCGCTTATTCTCAGGGCGGGGCGAAATTCCCCACCGGCGGTAAATCAGCCTACGCTGAAAGCCCGCGAGCGCTCCACGCACGGTATCACGTCCTGCATGGAGGTCAGCAGATCCGGTGTAATTCCGGGGCCGACGGTTAAAGTCCGGATGGGAGAGAGTAACGATCCAGTCGGGTTTATGCCCGCTCACGTTATTTTTTTGCCGCTTGCGGTACTCCTAAGACTGCCCTGATTCTGGTAACCATAATTTTAATGAGGTTTTTATTACCATGAATCAGACGCTGCTTTCCTCTTTTGGCACGCCATTCGAACGTGTGGAACACGCTTTAGACGCACTGCGCAACGGGCGTGGAGTGATGGTGCTCGACGACGAAGACCGTGAAAACGAAGGCGATATGATCTTCGCCGCAGAAACCATGACCGTTGAGCAGATGGCGCTGACTATTCGCCACGGCAGCGGCATTGTCTGTCTCTGCCTGACCGAAGATCGCCGTAAACAGCTCGATCTGCCGATGATGGTGGAGAACAACACCAGCGCCTACGGCACCGGCTTTACCGTGACCATCGAAGCCGCTACCGGCGTGACCACCGGCGTATCCGCCGCTGACCGCGTGACCACCGTGCGTGCGGCCATTGCCGACGGTGCTAAGCCATCCGATCTCAACCGTCCTGGCCACGTCTTCCCGCTGCGCGCGCAGCCGGGTGGGGTGCTGACCCGCGGCGGCCACACCGAGGCGACGATTGACCTCGTGACGCTGGCGGGCTTCAAGCCTGCGGGCGTGCTCTGCGAGCTGACCAACGATGACGGCTCTATGGCGCGCACGCCGGAGTGCATCGACTTTGCGAAAGCCCATGATATGGCCGTTGTGACCATTGAAGATCTGGTGGCCTACCGCCGCGAGCAGGAACGTAAAGCCAGCTAAGCGCTAGCGTAAGATAAAGCAAAGCCGGGCATACCCGGCTTTGTTGTTTCTGGTCTTTCGCCTGATTAGCCCGCAAAGCCGATGCTTTGCAGCAGCACCAGGCTGAGTCCCATCACCGACATGCCACAGAGTACGCCATAGCTCGGATTGTTGTTGGGATCGATCTCTTTCGCCAGCGGCATCAGCTCATCCACCGACAGCGCCACCATGATCCCCGCCACCGCCGCCATGATGGCCGCCATGACTACCGGCGAGACCAGGCTACCGAGGATCAGCCACGCCAGCACGCCGCCGAGAATTTCCGCCAGGCCTGAGATCCCCGCCCACATTACCGCTTTACGCTTTGATCCCGTAGCGGCATAGACCGGTGCTGCCACTGCCAGCCCTTCGGGGATGTTGTGCAAGGCGACCGCCAGGGCGATCCCCAGCCCCAGCTCAAGGTTGCTGCTGGCCGTCACGTAGGTGGCTACCCCTTCGGGGAAGTTGTGCAGGCTGATGCCCAGGGTCAGCAGGATCGCCGTACGCTTGATATTGCTCGGCATCGTTTTGCTGCTGGCGCGCATAAGATCCTGAGCATGGGCGTGGGGAAGCAGGCGATCGAGGCCGTAGTAGCCCAGCAGGCCGACGATAAACATGCCGTAGCCAAGCACCGGCGACATGCCTTCGGTACCGAGCGCGGCGGGGAGCATCTCCATGAGCGAGATCAGCAGCATAATCCCGGCAGCAAATCCCAGCGAAAAGGCCAGCACGCGGTTGGAAGGCTTCTGGCCAAGCACGCCGAGGATCGCGCCAATAAAGGTGGCCGCACCGGCTAATAAGGTCAGAATCAACGGGACCGACATTCAGAACTCCTTGTGATAATGATTCTCATTAATATTATTTAACACTGCTCCGTAAGGCGAGAGGGTAAGTCACTCTTTACGCATTTCTTACATTCAAATTATCTGATGATCTTCATCACGCTTATCTGAGTTCATCCTCTACGAGAAAAGCGTACTCTGCTTCTATCAAAATGACACTTTTTCTGAGGATATCATCATGTCTGCGTTTCGTATGCCAGCGCTGTTTTTGGGCCACGGCAGTCCGATGAACGTGCTGGAAGATAATGTCTATACCCGCGCCTGGGGCGAGCTGGGGCAGACGCTGCCGCGTCCAAAGGCGATTGTGGTGATCTCCGCCCACTGGTTTACCCGCGGCACCGGCGTGACGGCGATGGAAACCCCGAAAACGATTCATGACTTTGGCGGCTTCCCGCAGGCGCTCTTTGACACGCACTATCCCGCACCCGGCTCTCCCGAGCTGGCACAGCGGCTGGTGGATCTGCTGGCACCAATCCCGGTTGCGCTGGACAAAGAGGCATGGGGATTTGACCACGGATCCTGGGGCGTGCTGATCAAGATGTACCCGGACGCCGACATTCCCATGGTGCAGCTGAGCGTGGACAGCACCAAACCCGCCGCCTGGCACTATGAGATGGGTCGCAAGCTGGCGACGCTTCGCGATGAAGGCATTATGCTGGTGGCGAGCGGCAACGTGGTGCATAACCTGCGCACCGCCCGCTGGCACGGGGAGAGCACGCCCTACGCGTGGGCGGAATCGTTTAATAATTACGTGAAGGCTAACCTCACCTGGCAGGGGCCGGTGGAGCAGCATCCGCTGGTGAACTATCTGCAGCATGAGGGCGGCTCGCTGTCGAACCCGACGCCGGAACACTTCCTGCCGCTGCTCTACGTGCTTGGCGCGTGGGATGGCGCAGAGCCAGTGACGATCCCGGTAGAGGGGATGGAGATGGGCAGCATCAGCATGTTGTCGGTACAGGTGGGTTAAAAACCAAAACGCCCGGTAGCGCTGCGCTTACCGGGCCTACGCGTTATGGCTACTCGACGAAAATATGCGGGTAGAAGCGGGAGAGATCCTGGGTGATCAACGCCCGATCCTCACGAATACCAATCCCGGCTGGCTGATCGTTGATCAGCCAGCTGCCGATCAGCACGTAGCTGTCGCCAAACTTAGGTAGCGAGTAGAACTGCTGGACGATCATGCCCTCTTCCCCGTAGGGACCCTCTACCTGCTCGATAGTCTGACCGTTTTCTACGATAGAGACGTTAGCGCCTTCCCGCGAGAAGATCGGTTTAACAACGTACTTCTCCAGCGGAGGATGGTCGTCTTCGGCAAAGTAAGCGGGCAGCAGGTTCGGATGATCCGGGAACATCTCCCACAGCATCGGCAGCAGCGCTTTGTTAGAAATAATGCTCTTCCAGGCCGGCTCCAGCCAGCGCACGCCAGCATCTTCCAGCTTGGTAGAGAAGATCTCACGCAGCATATACTCCCACGGGTAGAGCTTGAACAGGTTACTGATCACCTGATCCTGAAGATCGGTGAACTGGCCTTTTTCGCCCAGCCCAATATCTTCGATGTAGAGGAACTCGCTGGCGACGCCCGCTTCGGCGGCGCAGTCTTGCAGATACTGCACCGTGCCGCGATCTTCAACGGTGTCGCGGCAGCAGGCCAGATGCAGCAGGTTAAACCCGTACTGCTCGCGCAGCTCGCTGAAGCGCTCGATCAGCTTCTCCTGCAGGCTGTTAAACTGATCGCTCCCCGGTGGCAGCTTGCCTGCGTTCTGCTGGTCTTCTAGCCAGATCCACTGGAAGAATGCGGCTTCATACAGCGAGGTGGGGGTGTCGGCGTTGTTCTCCAGCAGTTTGGGTTCACCCACGCCGTCCCACGCCAGATCGAGGCGGGAATAGAGCGACGGCTGCTGCGTCTGCCACGCCTGGCGCACAAAGCTCCAGGTGTGTTTCGGAATGCGGAATTTGGTCATCAGCTCATCGCTGGCGACGACCTTCTCCACCACCTTCAGGCACATCTGATGCAGCTCGGCGGTAACCTCTTCAAGCTTCTCAATCTGCGCAAGGCTAAATTTGTAGTAGGCCTCTTCACACCAGTACGGCTCACCGTACATGGTGTGAAAATTAAAGCCGTACTCGGTCGCTTTTTCGCGCCAGTCCGGGCGCTCGTCAATAGTGACTCGTTCCATGAGGCTTAGCCACCCATTGAGCGTGAAGAGGAGGTGCCAGCGGCGCTACGCTGCATAGTGGACTGCTTGGCAACCGACTCGCCGAAGCCGCCGCGCGTAACCGTAGAGGTGGTGGCCGGTTTCGGGGCCAGCGCGGTTTTAGGGACGGTCGCGGTACGGCCCGGCTGAGCTGCGCCGTAGCCTTTACCGGAGGCGTCGGTGTAC
The DNA here is from genome assembly GCF_902164725.1 of Pseudescherichia vulneris. Classification (NCBI taxonomy): domain Bacteria; kingdom Pseudomonadati; phylum Pseudomonadota; class Gammaproteobacteria; order Enterobacterales; family Enterobacteriaceae; genus Pseudescherichia; species Pseudescherichia vulneris. The sequence goes on from NZ_LR607338.1 coordinate 2,881,963, forward strand.
TGACCATAGGCCGGGCTGGCCGGGTTACGCGAGCTAAATAGCGGCTGCTGAGCGAAGCCCGCACCGCCGCCCATCAGGCGTCCCATCATGTAGCCCGCCATCAGCGGCATCCAGAAGCTGCCGCTGTTCTGCTGGGCCTGAGCCTGGTTTTCCGGGGCCATACCCGCCTGAGCAGGTGCCTGCTGGCACTGGCCTTCACCAAACTCGGCGACGCAGTCTTCACGCGTTTTATATTTCGGCGCGGTGCGCTCGGCCTCTTTCAGGGCGTTGTTGTATGCGGTAGTACATTCGGCGCTTTTGCCCGGATTGGCCGTCGAGCAGTCGTCGGCGTTTTGATACATTGATACCGTCTCGTCGTTCTGTTCGCAGCCCGCCAGCATAAACGCGGCGGTAAGGGCGAAGGCGACGGGAGTCAGATGGCGAGCGCCCCAGCTTTTGCGGAACGTCGCATGATTAATCGTTTTTGTCCGTTTCATATGTCTCTTTTAATACCCAGAGTTAAAGCGAGGTAGCTACTGTTCAGGATAGAGAATGAGTGGTCGAAATTGAAGCGCAATGAGGCGGAATGCGGGTCTGGAGCAGGGATCTTTACGTTGTCTTACGTTGAAACGGGGGCATGTGCCCCCATCTCGTTTTCACAGCAATTTTAAACAGGCGCGCTTAGCGTGGCAGCGCGGCGTTGAGCAGGCCGTTACCGTTACCATTGCTGTCCGGAGCACTGTTCTGCACGCGGGCATCCTGGTCAGGCGTCGACGGGGCGACGGCTTCCGGCGTGGTGGAGACCGGTTTACCCAGAGCGCCGTTCAGGGCCAGCAGATCCTGCTCGTTCAGCGTACCGAGAGCCGATTTGATGTTCAGCTGGTTGATCAGGTAGTTGTAACGCGCGCTGGAGAGCTGCTGCTTGGCGTTATAGAGCGTTGTGGTCGCATCCAGTACGTCAACGATGGTACGGGTACCCACCGAGTAGCCTGCTTCGGTGGCATCCAGTGAGCTCTGGGCAGAGACCACGGACTGTTTATAGGCGTTGATGCTGCTGATGGAGGCGTTCACGTTGTTGTAGGATGAACGCACGGTCTGCACCACGCTGCGGTGGGCGGTCTCCAGCTGCTCGCTTGCGCCAACAAAGTTGTACTGCGCCTGTTTCACCTGGGAGTTCACCAGGCCACCCTGGTAGAGCGGCAGAGAGAAGCTCAGGCCGACTTTATTCTGACCGATGTTGCTATCGTCATAGGCCGAGCCCTGGGGACCGCTGGTGCGGGAGCCGCTGTAGGAGGTGTCAGAGACGCTGCTTGAGGCGGTTAAATCCAGGGTAGGCAGGTGGCCATCCTGCGCCAGGCGAATCTGTTCGCGGGCCAGATCCTGGGAGAGACGTGCCTGTAACAGAGAGAGGTTACGGCTTTCGGCCTCTTTCAGCAGGGCGTTAACCGGCTGCGGCTTGTCGGTCTGGAAACGGTCGACGTTCAGCGACGCCAGCTCCGGGTAGTAGTTACCGGTCACCTGACGCAGCTGCTCAACGGCGTTGTCCAGGTTGTTACGGGCAGTCACTTCGTCTGCCAGCACGGTATCATACTGGGAGCGGGCGTTCTGTACGTCGGTAATGGCGACCAGGCCTACGTTGAAGCGCTGGGTGGTTTGATCCAGCTGGCGATAGATAGCCTGTTTCTGCGCTTCGGTATAAGAGAGCGCATCGATGGCGCTTAATACGTTAAAATAGGCAGTAGCGGTGTTAAGGATCAGCGTCTGCTGATCGGTCTGGAACGTCACATCCTGAATGCCCGCCGATTTCTCTTGCAGGGTCAGGGTGCGCCATTTCGACATATCGAACAGGGTCTGCGTCAGCTGTAAAGAGGCGCTGGTAGAGTTACTATCGAGACCATTCTGGTCGCGGAAACCGTTGCTGTAGGTGTAGTCTGCGCCCAAACCGAGCTGGGGCAGTAATGGGCTACGCGCTTCGTTGATTTTCTCAAATGCGGCATCGCGATCCGCGGCAGATCTGCGCAGTTCAGGGTTGCTGAGACGCGCTTGCTGATAGACCTGAAGCAGGTTTTCTGCCTGACTCATCGTACTGAAAGCGGCCAGGCTCAGGCCGATAAGCATGGGGAGCAATTTCTTCATTTGCATTCCTTGTTACGAAGCTTTGTTAGCGCTAATGAAATTTAAAAAATAAGGGCGATTCTAGCAGAAAGTGCCGCTGCAAAAGGTTGGCGTTAAGTGCCATCCGGCGTTAATTTGCACCAATCTACCATATAGCATGGGAAACGGCAGTCTTACAGACTGGAAATCCATAATTTCGTCATTATTTGCCATCAGGATGAAACCATGAAGAAGCCAGAACCCTCAGCAGTGACTTTCACGAAAAATGATGTAGAAATTATTGCACGCGAAACACTCTATAACGGTTTTTTTTCGCTGGCGCGTTGGCGCTTCCGTCATCGCCTGTTTAACGGCGAGATGAGCGGAGAGGTAACCCGTGAAATTTTTGAGCGCGGTCATGCCGCCGTCTTGCTACCCTATGACCTGGCGCGCGACGAGGTCGTACTGATTGAGCAGATCCGTATTCCGGCTTACGACACCAGTGAAACGCCCTGGCTGCTGGAGCTGGTTGCTGGCATGATCGAAGAAGGCGAGAGCGTGGAAGACGTTGCCCGTCGCGAAGCCGTAGAAGAGGCCGGGCTGCAGGTTGGCCGGGTTAAAGAGTTTATGAGCTATCTGGCCAGCCCTGGCGGCACCAGCGAGCGCTTATCGTTAATGGTTGGCGAAGTGGATGCCACGCAGGCCAAAGGTATACATGGCCTGGTGGACGAAAACGAAGATATTCGTGTTCATGTGGTGAGCCGGGAGCAGGCTTACCAGTGGGTTGAAGAGGGGAAAATAGACAACGCCGCGTCGGTCATCGCCCTGCAATGGCTGCAGCTGCACTACGAAAAGTTGAGAACTGAGTGGAAAAAATGAAGCGTTATACACCTGACTTTCCTGAAATGATGCGCCTGTGCGAGACCAATTTCGCCCAGCTACGCCGCCTGCTGCCACGCAATGACGCACCCGGCGAAACAGTGAGCTATCAGGTGGCCAATGCGCAATACCGAGTAACGATTACAGAATCAACCCGCTACACTACGCTGGTGGACATTGTGCAGACAGCACCGGCGATCAGCTACTGGAGCATGCCGTCGTTAACGGTACGGCTCTATCACGATGCTATGGTCGCTGAAGTGTGTTCAAGCCAGCAGATCTTTCGCTTCAAAGCGCGGTATGATTACCCAAATAAAAAGTTGCACCAACGCGACGAAAAGCATCAAATTAATCAGTTTCTGGCCGACTGGCTTAGGTACTGTTTAGCACATGGAGCAATGGCGATTCCGGTTTGTTAGCATCGTGAAACCTACCTAAGGACACCATTTGGAAAGCCTGTTAAACCTGAATCTGGCGGGTGAGGCCAGTATCAGGATCTTACAAATAACCGATACTCACCTGTTTGCCGAAAAGCATGAAACGCTGTTAGGGGTCAATACCTGGGAGAGCTATCAGGCAGTATTAGACGCCATCCGGGCCGAGCAGCGTCATTGCGATTTAATTGTCGCTACCGGCGACCTGGCACAGGATCACTCTGCTGCGGCCTATCAGCACTTTGCTGAGGGTATCGCCAGCTTCGATGTGCCCTGCGTATGGCTGCCCGGCAATCATGACTTTCAGCCCGCCATGTACAGCGCGCTGCAGGAGGCTGGCATCTCGGGTGCCAAGCGGGTCTTCGCTGGCGATAGCTGGCAAATCCTGCTGCTCGACAGCCAGGTGTTTGGCGTTCCACACGGTGAACTGAGTGAGTTTCAGCTAGAGTGGCTGGAGAAAAAGCTGGCGGAGGTGCCGGAGCGCTACACGCTGCTCCTGCTGCATCACCACCCGCTGCCGGCGGGGTGCGGCTGGTTGGATCAGCACAGCCTGCGTAACTCGCAGGAGCTGGATAACGTGCTGGTGCGCTATCCGCGGGTCAGGCACCTGCTGTGCGGTCATATTCATCAGGAGCAGGATCTCGACTGGAACGGTCGCCGTTTGCTGGCGACGCCTTCGACCTGCGTCCAGTTTAAGCCGCACTGCGCCAACTTTACCCTGGATACCATCGCGCCGGGCTGGCGCTGGCTGGAGCTTAACGCCGACGGCACGCTGCATACCGAAGTGAGCCGTCTGCAGACCAGCCGCTTTCGCCCGGACACAGCATCTGAAGGCTACTGATGGCGACGCTTCTCTATCTACACGGGTTTAACAGCTCACCGCGTTCGGCTAAGGCCGTGGCGCTACAGCAGTGGCTGGCGGAGCACCATCCGCAGATTGAGATGGTGGTGCCGCAGCTGCCGCCCTATCCGGCGGATGCGGCCGAACTGCTGGAGTCGCTGGTGCTGGGGCACGGCGGCGAGCCGCTGGGGCTGGTGGGTTCCTCGCTCGGCGGCTACTATGCCACCTGGCTCTCCCAGTGCTTTATGCTGCCAGCGGTGGTGGTGAATCCGGCGGTGCGTCCGTTTGAGCTGCTGGCCGATTATCTTGGCCGCAACGAGAACCCCTACACCGGCCAGCAATATGTGCTAGAGTCACGCCATATTTACGATCTCAAAACCATGCAGATCGATCCGCTGGAGGCGGCAGATTTAATCTGGCTGCTTCAGCAAACGGGTGATGAAGTGCTGGATTACCGTCAGGCCGTTGCGTACTACGCTTCGTGCCGGCAAACGGTTGAAGAAGGCGGAAACCATGCCTTTGTGGGCTTTGACGATCACTTTTCACAGATTATCGATTTCCTCGGGCTGCACTGAGCCTCGCAGGGGTCGATGCTGTCACTATCTACGAATACACCATGACGCAATCCTATAACGCTGATGCCATTGAGGTATTAACCGGGCTTGAGCCGGTCCGCCGCCGCCCGGGGATGTATACCGACACTACTCGTCCTAACCATCTTGGTCAGGAAGTTATCGATAACAGCGTGGATGAAGCGCTGGCCGGACACGCCAAACGCGTGGAGGTGATCCTCCATGCCGATCAGTCGCTGGAAGTCATCGACGACGGACGTGGTATGCCGGTGGATATCCACCCGGAAGAGGGCGTTCCGGCCGTGGAGCTGATCCTCTGCCGCCTGCACGCGGGCGGTAAGTTCTCGAACAAAAACTACCAGTTCTCCGGCGGCCTGCACGGGGTGGGGATCTCGGTGGTTAACGCCCTGTCCAGGCGCGTTGAAGTTAACGTTAAGCGCGACGGCAAGATCTATAACATTGCCTTTGCCAACGGCGACAAGGTGAAAGAGCTCTCCGTGGTAGGCAGCACGCCGAAGCGCACCACCGGAACCAGCGTTCACTTCTGGCCTGACGAAAGCTTTTTCGACAGCCCGCGCTTCTCGGTATCGCGCCTGACCCACGTGCTGAAGGCCAAAGCGGTGCTCTGCCCTGGCGTGGAGATTGTCTTCAAGGATAAGGTCAACGACAGCGAGCAGCGCTGGTGCTACGCCGACGGCCTCAACGACTACCTTGCCGAAGCGGTTAACGGCCTGCCGACGCTGCCGGAGAAGCCCTTTATCGGTGCCTTTGCCGGTGATACCGAGGCGGTGGACTGGGCGCTGCTGTGGCTGCCGGAGGGCGGCGAGCTGCTCACTGAAAGCTACGTTAACCTGATCCCGACCATGCAGGGCGGGACGCACGTCAACGGCCTGCGTCAGGGGCTGCTGGACGCGATGCGCGAGTTCTGCGAATACCGCAATATCCTGCCGCGCGGCGTCAAGCTGTCGGCGGAGGATATCTGGGACCGCTGCGCCTACGTGCTGTCGGTGAAGATGCAGGATCCGCAGTTTGCAGGGCAGACCAAAGAGCGCCTGTCGTCGCGCCAGTGCGCCGCGTTCGTTTCCGGCGTAGTAAAAGACGCCTTCAGCCTGTGGCTGAACCAGAACGTTCAGGCGGCGGAGATGCTGGCCGAGATGGCGATCTCCAGCGCCCAGCGCCGTCTGCGCGCGGCGAAGAAGGTGGTACGTAAAAAGCTTACCAGCGGCCCGGCGCTGCCCGGCAAGCTGGCGGACTGTACCGCGCAGGATCTCAACCGTACCGAGCTGTTCCTGGTAGAGGGTGACTCGGCGGGCGGCTCGGCCAAGCAGGCCCGCGACCGTGAGTTCCAGGCGATCATGCCGCTGAAGGGGAAGATCCTCAACACCTGGGAGGTCTCCTCTGATGAAGTGCTGGCCTCGCAGGAGGTGCATGACATTTCGGTGGCCATCGGCATCGATCCGGATAGCGAAGATCTCAGCCAGCTGCGCTACGGCAAGATCTGCATCCTCGCCGATGCGGACTCCGACGGGCTGCACATCGCGACGCTGCTCTGTGCCCTGTTTGTGAAGCATTTCCGTACTCTGGTGAAGCATGGTCATGTCCACGTGGCGCTGCCGCCGCTCTACCGTATCGATCTGGGCAAAGAGGTGTACTACGCCCTGACCGAAGAGGAGAAGGCGGGCGTGCTGGAGCAGCTGAAGCGTAAGAAGGGCAAGCCTAACGTTCAGCGCTTTAAAGGGCTAGGGGAGATGAACCCGATGCAGCTGCGTGAGACCACGCTCGATCCCAACACCCGCCGCCTGGTGCAGCTCACCATCAGCGACGAGGACGATCAGCGCACCAACGCCATTATGGATATGCTGCTGGCCAAGAAGCGCTCGGAAGACCGGCGCAACTGGCTACAGGAAAAAGGCGATATGGCCGACATCGAAGCCTGATAAACCAGCCCCGCAGTGCGGGGCTTTTTTTACCCCCTCCGCTACCCCTTTAGGCGACTCACTTTCCCCTTTTAACAGGTATATGATCTGCAAGATAAGTTTCTCCAAAACCCTTACCAAGAGGATGAAACATGCAGCGCATTGTCATACCTACCCACTATGTTCACGTTCGCTCGACGCCCCTGTGGACGAAAGAGACCGCCCCGGCTTCCATCTGGCAGCGTCATCTGGACGCGGGCACGCGCCAGGGCGTTAACCCACGCCTTTGCGTGATGCAGGGCACTATCCGTTATTACGGGTACACCGATGAGACCAGTCCGGAGCCGGTGGAAACGCTGACCATAGAAGCAGGGCAGTTTGGCGTCTTTCCGGCGGAGAAGTGGCACCGCATCGAAGCCTTGTCGGACGATACGGTATTTAACGTCGATTTTTGGGTCGATCCCAAAGTGCTAATTGAAGGTTGAGGTAAATATCATGACCATGGAAAACAGAGGCTACGCCTTAACGGTGGCAAACTGCGGCAGCGGCGCAACGGCAGAGAAAACCTATCTAAAGCCGATGTCGCTCTACGTGCCGACCATTGCCCACGAGGCAGTATTGGAGCTTATCAACACGCTGGCAGATAAAAGTGAAAGCGAGAAAGGTTTTACGTTGACGGTAACGAACAACAACAACGGCGTATCCGCCGATAAAGACTTTTCCCGCCTTGCTGAATTAGAGGATGCCACCACGGCGGCGGACACGGTGAAGGATCTGATTAATATCGTACGCGGGTATGAATCTGACGAAGAGACCAACGTCTGCGGCTGGTAGCGCGATTG
>NZ_LR607338.1:2889574-2902649 GCF_902164725.1 Pseudescherichia vulneris
GGTAAGCGCAGCGCCACCGGGCGTTACCCCGCCGAGTGATTTTTCCGGTACTGGAGCGGCGTCTCGCCGATGCCTCGCTTAAAGGAGCTAATAAACCAGGTCACGTCGGAAAAACCCACCCGCGCGGCGATATCGCGCACGCTCTCGTCGCTGTGTAGCAGACACTCACAGGCCTTGCGCAGCCGCAGCGTATTCAGATAGTCGTGGATCTTCTCGCCCGTTTCGGCATGAAACTTTCTAGATACGTAGCTGCGCGATTTACCCAATTCCTGTGCGAGGGCGTCGAGGCTAAATTTATGCTGGTAGTGCTCATCGAGCCAGAACATCGCCTGGCTGGCAATGCCGCGGCTGTCGCCGGGCGCACCGTCGCGATCGGCAGGCAGCATGGCGAACAGGCTGATGAGCAGGCTGGCGACGCTTTCGCTGTTCATTGGCTGCGGGTAGCAGCTAAACAGATAGTCGATATGGCTATGGCAGGCGGCAACGTCTGCTACCCACGCCGGGCCGCCGCGCCGCGAGAGCTTCTGTAACCGCTGCTGGGCCTGGGGGAAATCACGCAGCACCTTCAGCACCGCGTGGTGATCGAGATGGATAATGGTGCGCCGATAGATTGCTTCGGCCTGCTCATCTACCATCACCTTGTGCAGGGTAAAAGGCGGAAAGAAGAAGAGCCGCCCAGGGCGCATGGTGTAGTGGCGATTATCAACGATCGCCACCCCGAAGCCCTCCTCGACGTAGAGGATCTCCAGGCACTGATGCCAGTGGTGATAGCGCACGGTATTGGCAAACAGGCGGCTGAACGACACTACGGCGTCGTTTAAGGTAATTAGCTCCAGATAATCAGATTTTGGCTCATCGCGCATAGTGCAATAAAACTCAACTTTTACCCCTCTGCACGCCTTTATAAACCACCTTTTTAAATTTTCTCAACTGCGAGTTTATTCATCTTTCCCGGCTGTGACGTGGCTAACATTTCTACGCGCCAGCGATTCACTATCCTTGAGCCACTTTGTTAAGAGGCTGATGCGGAAATGGAAACATCAAATGTATTGTCATCCCGACAGGACATCGTTGAGCTGGTCACGGAGATGCTGGGCGCGCTGGATAAACAATTTCCCGAGGGGCAGTCACGCTTCGCATTAGGCAGCACCTGCGCCCACTACAGCGTGGAGATCGCCAACATGGAGGGGCTGTCGCGTGCGCTGTGGGGCCTGTTTCCGCTGCTGGCTGGCGGAGAGGAGACGCCGCTTAGCGCGAAATACATCGCTGCCATCAAGCAGGGGACCGATCCGCACAGCCCAGGCTACTGGGGCGAGACCGGGCCTTACGACCAGCGGCTGGTGGAGATGGCGGCCTATGGTTTAGGTCTGGCGCTAATGCAGGACCGCCTGCTGGCCTGCTTTACCCCGCGCGAACAGGCGAACCTCCACGCCTGGCTAAACCAAATCACCGACGCCGAGATGCCCGACAGCAACTGGAACTACTTCGCCATCATGGTGCAGCTCGGCTTTAAACGCGCCGGGCTGCCCTGGGATCGTGACGCGGTCGAGCGGCGCTTTACGATGATGGAGGCTTACTACCTCGGTGATGGCTGGTACTCAGACGGTCCAGGGCGACCAAAAGATTACTACATCTCGATGGCGTTTCACTTTTACGGCCTGATCTACGCCACGCTCAACGCCGAGGACGATCCGCATCGTGCCGCTACCCTGCGGGAGAGGGCGCAGCGGTTCGCCCAGGACTTTATCACTATGTCGGCGGCGGGAGGGGAGTCGGTGCCCTTTGGCCGCAGTCTCACCTACCGCTTTGCGATGGTGGCGTTCTGGAGCGGGGTGGCTTTTGCCGAGCTGGACGTATTTACGCCGGGGATAGTGAAGGGGATCGTTCTTCGCCATCTGCGCTGGTGGCTGGCGCAGCCTATCTTTGACCGGGACGGCATTCTGACCCTCGGCTTTGCCTACCCGAATCTCGCGATGTGCGAAGACTACAACTCTCCCGGCTCGCCCTACTGGGCGCTGAAGGTGTTCCTGATCCTCGCCCTGCCCGAAGCGCATCCGTTCTGGCAGGCGGAGGAGCAACCTTTACCAGCGCTGGCGGCGCGACGGGCGCTTCCCCATGCCGGGCAGATCCTGATGCACAGCGAAGCCTCGCGACACGTCTGCATGCTCGCCTCCGGCCAGCTTGAGCTGAACAACTACGTCAATACCGAAGCGAAATACACCAAGTTTGCCTACTCCAGCCGCTTCGGTTTCACCATCGAGCGCGGACGTTACGGCATCAAGCACGCCGCCTGCGACAGCATGCTGCTGCTGGCGGAGGGGGATGAGTACTACCGGGGCCGCCGCGGCTGCGACGAGACTCGCGTTCACGATGATTACATCTTCTCGCGCTGGTCGCCGTGGCACGACGTGCAGGTTGCTACCTGGCTGATCCCCTGCGGCGATGGCCATCTGCGGCTGCACTGCATCGACACCGCGCGTCATCTGAACAGCGTTGAGGGTGGCTTCGCGGTCATGAAGGCTCCGCATCAGACGCTGGCCTCCGGCTGCGTGGTGCACGCCGCGAACGGCAGCAGCGCTATCTACGATCTCTCGTTCGGCCTTGAGCGCCACGGCGACTGCGTGATCACGCCGCCCAACAGCAGCGTGATGTTTGCCGAGTGTGCGGCGATCCCGGTATTAACCGCCACCTTGACGCCGGGGCGTCACTGGCTCTGCTGCGCGGCTATTGCGGGCGATCCGGCATACAGCGATATGACCTCGCGACCCGAGGTGCTTCTGGATAACGAAACGCTGACGGTGCGCCATATCGGCCGCCCAACGGCGTTAGTCATTACGTTATAAAAAACTCTGACCCCTACATGCTTTCGTCGAGGATAGTATGGATAAAATAATTAAAACCAACCGGACTGAATATTACAAAATCAGCTCCTTTATCTTTCTCTACTTCTTTACCTGGTCGGCCAGCATTGGTCTGCTGGCCATCTGGCTCGGGCAAAAAGCGAACTTAAGCGGGACGGTGATCGGCACGGTATTTGCCATCAACGGCATCTTCTCGGTGATCCTAAAACCGATCTACGGCTACATTCTGGATAAGATCGGCATGAGCAAATATCTGCTCTATTTCGTGGTTGCCGTGTCGGCCCTGATGGCCCCGTTCTTTATCTACGTCTACCAGCCGCTGCTGCTCTCTAATACGCTGCTGGGGATCGTCGTCGGCGCAATCTATTTAAGCTTTGCCTGGTACGCGGGCGTTGCCGCCTGCGAATCCTATACCGATCGCTACAGCCGCCTGAACGGCATGGAGTTCGGCCAGATCCGCATGTGGGGATCGCTGGGCTGGGCGGTGGCGTCCTCTTTCTCCGGCCTGCTGTTTAACCTCTCTCCGGCCTATAACTTCATCATGGGCAGCGTGGCCTCTCTCGTAATGCTGGTGGTGCTGTTTAGCCTGAAGGTGGATACGCGAACCGAGCGTGCGGGGGAAGTGCTGGCGAAGGAGAAGATTGTTCCCGCCGATGTCTATGCCCTGCTGAAAAACCGCAAGTTCTGGGCCTTCTGCCTCTACGTGGCTGGCGTGGCGTGGATGATGTTTATCGCCGAGCAGCAGTTCTCCCGCTACTTCGTTACCTTCTTTGACGATGTGCATCAGGGCAACGCCGTGTTTGGCTATCTGGGCACCGTGCAGTCAGGGATGGAGTTTGTGATGTACATGATCATCCCGATGTTTGTGAACTACGTCGGGGCCAAGCGCGGGCTGCTGATCGTTGGGTTGGTAGTGGGCGCGCGGCTGATCATCTCCGGGCTGTGTGATTCCCACCTCTTAATCTCCGTGCTCAAGCCGCTCTACGGTCTGGAGATCTGCCTCCTGCTGGTGTCGGTCTTTAAATATATCGCCGAGCATTTCGATAAGCGCGTGAACGCCACCATGTACCTGCTGGGTTACCAGGCAATGCTCTACGTCGGCAACGTGGTGGTCTCATCCCCGGCGGGGATCCTCTACGACAAAATTGGCTTTGAGCAGACCTATATCATCATGGGTGCGATAGCCCTGACCTTTACCCTTATCTCAGCGTTTACCCTGTCGGCCTGTCAGAGCAAGCGCCGCGGCGCGCCAGCGGTCAACGTCGCCGGGTAGATCATTTATTCACAAGAAGAAGGACCGGAATATGTTAAATCGTATCGTTGAGGAGCGTCTGGGAGAGGTTCCTGCGCCGGTGGATGAGCGCGCCTTTCAGGATGAGCTGATTACCGCCCGCCGTCAGACCCTTGAACTGATAAGCCGTCATTTAACGGAGTTCGGTGAAAAGTTTCCAGCCGAAACCTGCGTCAAAGGCTACTACCCGCTTACCGATAACGTGGAGTGGACCACCAGCTTCTGGACTGGTCAGCTGTGGCTGGCGTGGGAGCTGAGCGGCGATGCGTCATATCGCGCGCTGGCGGAGAAGCACGTGCGCTCCTTCGGGCTGCGCATTGCCGGACGACAGGATACCAATACCCACGATCTCGGCTTTCTCTATACGCTCTCCTGCGTGGCGGCCTGGCGCTTGACCGGTAATCGCGACGCACGCGGCTTTGCACTTCAGGCCGCCGAGGCGTTGCTGGAACGCTTCCATCAAAAGGCGCAGATCATCCAGGCATGGGGCGATCTTAGCGATCCGCAGCAGGCGGGAAGGATGATCATCGACTGCAACATGAACCTGCCGCTGCTCTACTGGGCCAGCGAGCAGACCGGCGATCCGCGCTTTGCCGAGGCGGCCAAAGCCCACGTTCAGCAGGCGGCGGCATATTTGATCCGCGACGATGCATCGACCTTTCACACCTACTACATGGACGTGCAGACTGGCGCACCGCGCTACGGCAATACCCAGCAGGGCTATGCCGATGATTCGTGCTGGTCGCGAGGGCAGGCGTGGGGGATCTACGGCTTCCTGCTGAGCTACCTCTACACCGGTGATAAAACGATGGTCGCGCTGTCAAAAAGGCTGGCGAACTACTTCCTCAACCGCCTGCCGGAGGATGGCGTCTGCCACTGGGATTTGGCCCTGGTCGGCAGCGATGCGCTGCGGGACTCTTCGTCCGCCGCCATTGCCGTCTGCGGCCTGCTGGAGCTGGTCAAGCAGCTTCCGGTGAGCGATCCCGATCGCACCCGTTATCAGCAGTGGGCGATGCATATTATGTCGTCGCTAAATAAGCACTATCTGATGGGGGTTAACGAACCCGGCAACGGACTGCTGAAGCACTCGGTGTACCATCTTGCGAGCAATAAGGGCGTGGATGAGTGTGCCAGCTGGGGGGATTACTTCTACGTCGAGGCGCTGATGCGGTTTAGCCAGAGCTGGAAGCTGTACTGGTAACGGGTACGGGTGGTAAACGCCCGGTGGCGCTGCGCTTACCGGGCCTACGTCGTATAACATGCGGGGGCCTGGCCCCCGCCTGATTAAACCCCTTGCTCCAGAATTCGGATATGGGTTTCTAACACGTCGCTTTTTACCGCCTCGCCCCACGCTTTCATGTGCGGGGTTTGCAGGTGCGCTTCAAGATGAGCAACGGTCTCCCACTGCTCCACCATCACGATGGAATCCGGATTGGTGGCCTGAAAGCTCACGTTAGCGGCGGTATCTACCATTGGCGCATAGCCGTGGCAGCCCGCTTCCTCTAATACGGTGGGGATAATTTTCGCAAACTCGTCCAGCACGGCCTGGCGATGATGCTGGCCCGGACGGGTGCGAATCTCTGCAATCACTGTCAACATGGTCAACTCCTTCTTTGTACCGTCAAACAGTTAAGCAAAAATTTCCGCAAGATGCTTGCGATATTCTGCGGTATAGCGAGGCACGTCCGGCATTTTAATCACATCGTTAGCGATAAAGGTCGGCAGCGCGTCCATCCCAAGGAACTGATTCGCCTTGTGGAACGGCAGATAAACACCGTCAACGCCGACGCCGTGGAAGAACTGCTCTTTATCGGTGAAGGCCTGTAGCGGTGCGTTCCAGGTCAGCGACAGCATGTAGGTTTTGCCCTGAATCAGGCCGCCGGAACCATATTTTTTTGCATCGTCGGAGCGGGTACGGCCATCGCTGGCGTACAGAGAGCCGTGGCCTTCGGTAAAGACGTCATCAATGTACTTTTTCACCGTCCACGGCGCGCCCATCCACCAGCCCGGCATCTGCCAGATCACGGTGTCGGCCCACAGGAAGTTCTGCACTTCCTCTTTCACATCGTAGTCGCCATCGGTGCGAACCACTTTCACGTCGTGTCCGCTGTCGCGCAGGAAGCTGGCGGCCACATCGGTCATGGTGTCATTCAGCTGGCCGTTAGAGTGGCCGAATTTTTTAGCGCCGTTGATAATTAAGATGTTGCTCATTATTTGTCCCGTTAGAAAACGAATTTGCCGACTATTCTACCGGTCATGACCCTATTGAAAAATGAGCAAAATGTGCAAAGACTTTTGCATATAAAGCAACAATCACCTGTTCAGAGGGTAAAAAAAGTTAAATTTTTCAGTCCGCCACCCATTTCGCTCTACCCTGTTAAAGGACAATGAAACTGATGAAAGGGAGATACACGATGAAAAAATTTGCTGCTATTGCCGCTATCGCTATGATGGTTTCCGCCCCCGTTTTCGCCGCCGAGGGGGGCTTCAACGGGCCATCGGCCACGCAAACCCAGACGCAAACCCAGACCCAGCAGGGCGGCTTTGTGGATAACAGCGTTAGCCCGACCACGGCGGCGAAGGCGAAAGATCTGAAAGACGACAGCTGGGTGAAGCTGCGCGGTAACATTACTGAGCGCCTCTCTGACGATCGCTATGTTTTCCGCGATGCCAGCGGTACGGTAAACGTGGAAATTGAGCAAAAGCGCTGGAACGGCCAGAACGTGACCCCGCAGGATCAGGTTGAAATTCAGGGTAAAGTTGACAAAGACTGGAATGAGTTTGAGATCGAAGTGAAGCAAATCACCAAGCTCGCTAAGTAAATCCCTGAAGGGCCGGTTATCCGGCCTTTTTCTTGTGACTCAGGAGGGCAGATAAGGTAAAATCTGCGGCAATATTGCCCCTGAATAATTGGGTGCAAACGCTGAGGAATCACACGTAATGAGCGATATGGCAGAGCGCCTCGCGCTACATGAATTCACTGAAAACGCCTACCTAAACTACTCCATGTACGTCATCATGGATCGTGCGCTGCCGTTTATCGGCGACGGCCTGAAGCCGGTGCAGCGGCGTATCGTGTACGCCATGTCTGAACTGGGCCTCAACGCCAGCGCGAAGTTTAAAAAATCCGCCCGTACCGTGGGCGACGTGCTGGGTAAATACCATCCCCACGGCGACAGCGCCTGCTATGAAGCCATGGTGCTGATGGCCCAGCCGTTCTCTTATCGCTATCCACTGGTCGATGGCCAGGGGAACTGGGGTGCGCCGGACGATCCGAAATCCTTCGCGGCGATGCGCTACACCGAGTCTCGCCTCTCTAAATACGCCGAGCTGCTGCTGGGTGAATTAGGGCAGGGGACGGTTGATTGGGTCCCTAACTTTGACGGTACGATGCAGGAGCCGAAAATGCTGCCTGCTCGCCTGCCAAACATTCTACTGAACGGCACCACCGGGATCGCCGTTGGCATGGCGACGGACATTCCGCCGCACAACCTGCGCGAAGTAGCCCAGGCGGCCATTACGCTCATCGACCAGCCGAAGACCACCCTCGATCAGCTGCTGGATATCGTCCAGGGGCCGGACTACCCGACCGAAGCGGAGATCATCACCTCCAGGGCTGAGATCCGCAAAATTTACCAGAACGGTCGCGGCTCCGTGCGTATGCGCGCGGTGTGGAAAAAAGAGGATGGCGCGGTGGTGATTACCGCCCTGCCGCACCAGGTTTCCGGGGCGCGGGTGCTGGAGCAGATCGCGGCCCAGATGCGCAATAAAAAGCTGCCGATGGTGGACGACCTGCGTGACGAGTCGGATCACGAGAACCCAACTCGTCTGGTGGTGGTGCCGCGCTCTAATCGTGTGGATATGGACCAGGTGATGAACCATCTGTTCGCCACCACCGATCTGGAGAAGAGCTACCGCATCAACCTGAACATGATTGGCCTCGATGGGCGTCCGGCGGTGAAAAATCTGCTGGAGATCCTCACCGAGTGGCTGGCATTCCGTCGCGATACCGTGCGCCGCCGCCTGAACCATCGCCTGGAGAAGGTGCTCAAGCGCCTGCACATCCTGGAAGGTTTGCTGGTGGCGTTCCTCAACATCGACGAGGTGATTGAGATCATCCGTGGTGAAGATGAACCTAAGCCGGAGCTGATGTCGCGTTTTGGCATCAGCGAAACCCAGGCTGAAGCGATCCTGGAGCTAAAGCTGCGCCATCTCGCCAAGCTGGAAGAGATGAAGATCCGCGGCGAACAGAGCGAGCTGGAAAAAGAGCGCGAGCGCCTGCAAAGCACGCTGGCCTCCGAGCGCAAGATGAGCACCCTGCTGAAGAAAGAGCTGCAGGCCGATGCCGATGCGTTCGGCGACGATCGCCGTTCCCCGCTGCACGAGCGTGAAGAGGCGAAGGCGATGAGCGAGCACGACATGCTGCCGTCCGAGCCGGTGACTATCGTGCTGTCGCAGATGGGCTGGGTGCGCAGCGCCAAGGGTCATGACATTGATGCCCAGGGCCTGAGCTACAAAGCGGGTGACAGCTGGAAAGCATCCGCAAAAGGTAAAACCAACCAGCCGGTGGTGTTTATTGATACCACCGGGCGCAGCTACGCCGTCGATCCGCTGACGCTGCCGTCGGCACGCGGGCAGGGCGAACCGGTGACCGGCAAGCTGACGCTGCCGCCGGGGGCTACCGTTGAGCATATGGTGATGGCCGGTGAGGAGCAGAAGCTGCTGATGGCCTCTGACGCGGGCTACGGCTTCGTCTGCACCTTCAACGATCTGATTGCCCGCAACCGTGCCGGTAAGGCGCTGATTACCCTGCCGGAAAACGCGCACGTGCTGCCACCGTTGGAGATTGTTGACGACAACGACCTGCTGCTGGCGATCACCGCCGCCGGGCGCATGCTGATGTTCCCGATTAGCGATCTGCCGCAGCTGTCGAAAGGTAAAGGGAATAAGATCATCAGCATTCCGTCAGCCGAAGCGGCGAAGGGAGAGGATAGCCTGGCGCACCTCTTTATCCTGCCGCCGCAGAGCACGCTGACCCTGCACGCCGGCAAGCGCAAAATCAAAATGCGCCCGGAGGAGTTGCAGAAGGTTCACGGCGAGCGTGGCCGTCGCGGGACGCTGATGCGCGGACTCCAGCGTATCGACAAGGTCGAGATTGACTCGCCGCGTCGGGCAACCACTGGCGACAGCGAAGAGTAATCCCTGTGTGCTTCTCCCCCTTCCCGTCGAAGGGGGAGCTACCCATAAAATTTCCCGTAAAGTCATTGTTAAATCGCAGGTTACGATTGACAATACCCTTTTTCACGGACCCGATGGAACAAAGCCGTACGCCGTCAGCCGCTACACTATACTGGGCGGGTGTCCGGGCTTTCGAGGTAGCTATGCTATTCATTTTACGTGCAATCATTATTGTTATTTACAGCATCCTGGTCTGTATCTTCGGCTGTATCTACTGCCTGTTTAGCCCACGGAATCCCAAACACGTCGCCACCTTTGGCCATCTGTTTGGTCGTCTGGCACCGGTTATGGGCTTAAAAGTAGAGCTACGCAAGCCCGCTGATGCCGGGACGTATGGTAATGCGATTTACATCGGTAACCACCAGAACAACTACGATATGGTCACCGCGGCCAGCATTGTGCAGCCGCGCACCGTCACCGTCGGTAAGAAGAGCCTGCTGTGGGTCCCGTTCTTTGGCCAACTCTACTGGCTGACCGGTAATCTGCTGATCGACCGCGATAACCGCGCCAAAGCGCACGGGACCATTGCGCAGGTGGTGAAAAATATCCAGAAGCGCGATATCTCTATCTGGATGTTCCCGGAAGGTACCCGCAGCCGCGGACGCGGGCTGCTGCCATTTAAGACCGGCGCGTTCCATGCGGCTATCGCTGCCGGGGTGCCTGTTATTCCGGTTTGTGTTTCAAACACCTCCAATAAAATTAACCTTAACCGACTGAATAATGGCTTAGTGATTGTCGAAATGCTGCCGCCGATAGACACCAGCCACTATGGCAAAGATCAGGTGCGCGAGCTGGCGACCCACTGCCGAACGCTGATGGCAGAGAAGATTGCCGAGCTTGATAGCGAAGTCGCCGCCCGCGAGGCCGCCGGCAAGCGCCAGGCGTAGCCCTACTTTTACGTGCTTTAGTTCGTTTTACAGGGAGCAAGATATGTCACTCAGTCGGCGTCAGTTTATCCAGGCCTCCGGCGCTGCGCTTTGTGTAGGCGCGGTTCCGCTGCGGGCTAACGCCGCCGGGCAGCAGCAGCCGCTGCCTGTGCCGCCGCTCGTTGAATCTCGCCGTGGGCAACCGCTGTTTTTGACTTTGCAGCGGGCGCACTGGTCCTTTACCCCCGGCACCCGCGCTCAGGTATGGGGCATTAACGGGCGCTATCTTGGGCCGACCATTCGCGTCTGGAGCGGCGATGACGTGAAGATGATCTACAGCAATCGGCTGACAGAGAACGTCGCCATGACCATCAGCGGCCTGCAGGTTCCCGGCCCGCTGATCGGTGGGCCAGCGCGGATGATGTCCCCCAGCGCTGACTGGGCACCGGTGCTGCCGATCCGCCAGAGCGCGGCGACGCTCTGGTATCACGCCAACACGCCAAACCGTACCGCTGAGCAGGTCTATAACGGCCTGGCGGGAATGTGGCTGATTGAGGATGAGGTGAGTAAGTCCCTGCCGATCCCCAATCACTACGGCGTGGATGATTTTCCCGTTATTATTCAGGACAAGCGGCTGGATAACTTCGGCACGCCGGAGTACAGCGAGCCGGGCAGCGGCGGCTTCGTTGGCGATACGCTGCTGGTTAACGGCGCGCAGAGTCCCTATGTCGAGGTATCACGCGGCTGGGTACGCCTGCGCCTGCTGAACGCCTCCAACGCCCGCCGCTATCAGTTGCAGATGAGCGATGGCCGGGCGCTGCACGTTATCTCCGGCGACCAGGGCTTTTTACCCGCGCCGGTATCGGTGAAACAGCTCTCGCTGGCCCCCGGCGAGCGGCGAGAAATCCTTGTGAACATGACCGACGGCGACGAGGTGTCGATCACCTGCGGCGAGGCGGCGAGCATTGTCGACCGCATCCGCGGCTTCTTTGAGCCATCGAGCATTCTGATCTCTACCCTGGTGCTGACGTTGCGTCCTACCGGGCTGCTACCGCTGGTGACCGATACGCTGCCGCTGCGGCTGCTGCCGACGGAGCTGATGAGCGGCGCGGCGGTGCGTAGCCGCGATATCGCTCTCGGCGACGACCCGGGTATCAACGGCCAGCTGTGGGATATTAAGCGTATCGATATTACCGCCCAGCAGGGGACGTGGGAGCGCTGGACGGTGCGCGCCGATACGCCGCAGTCGTTCCATATTGAAGGCGTCAGCTTCCTGATCCGTAACGTCAACGGCGCGATGCCGTTCCCGGAGGATCGGGGCATGAAAGATACCGTTTGGGTGGATGGGCAGGTTGAGCTGCTGGTCTACTACGGCCAGCCTTCGTGGCCGCACTTCCCGTTCCAGTTCTTTAGCCAGACCCTGGAGATGTCAGACCGCGGCTCTATCGGCCAGCTATTGGTCAACCCGGCACCGTAAATCGCCGGATGGCGGCTTCGCCTTACCCGGCCTACGCAACCTGTATGCCGGGTAACTATCCCGTACAAAATTCCTTCATTTCCCCCACTGTTCAAGCGTATAATCGCCGCCCTTTGACGATCTCTTTTTAATCACCCCGGAAGCATTATGAGCGCTATTTCCCTGATCCAGCCGGATCGCGACCTCTTCTCATGGCCGCAGTATTGGGCTGCCTGTTTCGGCCCCGCGCCGTTTTTGCCCATGTCACGTGAAGAGATGGATCAGCTTGGCTGGGACAGCTGCGACATCATTCTGGTTACCGGCGATGCGTATGTTGATCACCCGAGCTTCGGTATGGCGATCTGCGGACGTATGCTGGAGGCTCAGGGCTTCCGCGTCGGCATCATTGCCCAGCCGGACTGGAACAGCAAAGAGGACTTTATGCGCCTCGGCAAACCGAATCTGTTCTTCGGCGTCACCGCTGGCAACATGGACTCGATGATCAACCGCTACACCGCCGATCGCAAGCTGCGCCATGACGACGCCTATACGCCGGATAACGTAGCGGGCAAGCGCCCGGATCGCGCCACCCTGGCCTATACCCAGCGCTGTAAAGAGGCGTGGAAAGACGTGCCGGTGATCCTTGGTGGCATTGAGGCGAGCCTGCGCCGTACCGCGCACTACGACTACTGGTCGGATACCGTCCGTCGTTCGGTGCTGGTGGATTCCAAAGCCGACATGCTGATCTTCGGCAACGGCGAACGTCCGCTGGTTGAGGTGGCCCATCGTCTGTCGCAGGGCGAGCCGGTGGCCAGCATCCGTGACGTGCGTAATACCGCAATTATGGTCAAAGAGGCGCTGCCGGGCTGGAGCGGGGTCGACTCCCGCATCATTGATATGCCAGGCAAGATTGATCCAATCCCTCATCCTTACGGAGAGGATCTGCCGTGTGCCGACAACAAACCTGTCGAACCTAAAAAAGCCGAAGCGAAAGCCGTGGTCATCCAGCCTCCGCGTCCAAAGCCGTGGGAAAAGATCTACGTTCTGCTGCCATCCTTTGAGAAGGTGAAGGCCGACAAGGTACTCTACGCGCATGCCTCGCGCATCCTGCACCATGAAACCAACCCAGGCTGCGCGCGAGCGCTGATGCAAAAGCACGGCGACCGCTATATCTGGATCAACCCGCCGGCGATCCCGCTCTCTACCGAAGAGATGGACAGCGTCTTTGCGCTGCCCTACAAGCGTGTTCCGCATCCGGCCTATGGCACCAGCCGCATTCCGGCCTATGAGATGATCCGTTTCTCCGTCAACATCATGCGCGGCTGCTTCGGCGGCTGCTCCTTTACTCTTGTTTTTATGTATT
>NZ_LR607338.1:2902749-2914682 GCF_902164725.1 Pseudescherichia vulneris
TTCTAAATGATCAGAATTATAGGGTGCTCGCTCTGCTCCATCACCGAGCATGAAGGGCGCATTATTCAGAGCCGCTCCGAAGAGTCGATCATCAACGAGATCGAAGCGATTCGTGACACGGTGCCGGGCTTTACCGGTGTGATCTCCGATCTGGGCGGCCCGACGGCCAACATGTATATGCTGCGCTGCAAGTCCCCACGCGCAGAGCAGACCTGCCGCCGCCTGTCGTGCGTCTATCCGGATATCTGTCCGCATATGGATACCAACCATGAGCCGACGATCAACCTCTATCGCCGCGCCCGCGATCTGAAGGGGATCAAGAAGATCCTTATCGCCTCCGGTGTGCGCTACGACATCGCCGTGGAGGATCCGCGCTATATCAAAGAGCTGGCGACCCATCACGTGGGCGGCTACCTGAAGATTGCGCCAGAGCACACTGAAGAAGGCCCGCTGTCGAAGATGATGAAGCCGGGGATGGGCAGCTACGACCGCTTTAAAGAGCTGTTTGATACCTACTCAAAACAGGCGGGCAAAGAGCAGTATCTGATCCCGTACTTTATCTCCGCCCACCCCGGCACGCGCGATGAAGATATGGTGAATCTGGCCCTGTGGCTCAAAAAGCACCGCTTCCGCCTCGATCAGGTGCAGAACTTCTACCCGTCGCCGCTGGCCAACTCGACAACCATGTATTACACCGGCAAGAACCCGCTCGGTAAGATTGGCTACAAGAGCGAGAACGTCGTGGTGCCGAAGGGTGAGAAACAGCGTCGCCTGCATAAGGCGCTGCTGCGCTATCACGATCCGAAAAACTGGCCGCTGATTCGCCAGGCGCTGGAAGAGATGGGTAAAAAGCATCTGATCGGTAGCCGTCGCGACTGTCTGGTGCCTTCACCAACTCTTGACGAGATGCGTGAGGCGAAGCGCCAGAACCGTCATACGCGCCCGGCGCTCACCAAGCACACGCCGATTGCCCACCAGCGCCAGACGCCAGCAGGCAATAAAGTGCGCAGCAAAGCTGGCACGAAGAGCTAATACAGCCCAATCATCTTCCACCAGGCGAGTCCGACGCTAATAAAGACCGCCTGGTTGAAGAGGCTGACCAGGAACCCCGTGCGCCACCAGACCCCGGTGGGCACGTAGCCCGCACCGAACAGGATCGGCCCGCGGGCATGGGTGTACTGGGTCAGGGAGCAGTAGAGGCTGCTGGTAAACGCCAGCATCAGCGCGCATGGCGCTGCCGGGATCCCCAGATGCAGCCCGACGCCAACAAACACCGCGTAGAGCGCAGCAATCTGCGCGTTGCCGCTGGCAAAAAAGTAGTGAGTGTAGAAGTAGGCCGCGTTCAGCAAGAGTAAAACCACTACCCAGCTAGTACCGTGCAGCGAGCTGGCAAGGCTGTCGCCAATCACATTTCCGAACCAGGTAGTAAACCCAAGCTTTTTCAGCTGGTTGGCCATCATTAATAGCGCTGCAAACCAGATCAGCGTATCCCATGCGCCTTTTTCGCTCTTCACATCTTCCCAGCTCAGCACCCCGGAAAGCAGCAGGATGGAGAGGCCAACAAACGACGCAGTTGTCGGGTCGACGCCGAGCGCATCGCCAAAAATCCACAGCACCAGCAGCATCACTACCGTACCGAGCATTAACCATTCGCCGCGTGACATGCTGCCCATCTGCGCCAGCTCCTGGCGAGCCAGTGCTGGGGCATCCGGCGTATGGCGTATTGTTGGGCGGGTAAGCCAGTAGACCAGCAGCGGGACGATCAGCAGCGATACCAGGCAGGGCAGGAGGGCCGCCATAAACCAGCTCCCCCACGTTAGGGTTACACCGGCGTTAGCCGCCAGCTTCACCGCCAGCAGGTTGCCGGTATAGCCGGTCATAAACAGCGCCGCAGTGATGTCGTTAACGTTGCCGATACAGGTGATGAGAAAGGTGCCGATTTTACTGCGGGACTCGTCATCCGGGCGGGAGTCAAAGCTGCGCGCCAGCGAGTCGGCAATGGGGTAGATCACGCCCCCGCAGCGAGCGGTATTGCTGGGCATCGCCGGGGAGAGGATCAGATCGGCAAACGCCAGCCCGTAGGCCAGCCCGAGGGTACGTTTACCCAGCAGACGGATCATCTGCAGGGCGATCCGCCGCCCGAGACCGGTTTTAATAAAGCCGCGGGCGATCATAAAGGCAACGACGATCAGCCAGATTAGCGAGCTATTCAGTTCGCTGAGCGCCGTGGTAATGGCCCCGCTGGCGGTAGTGTCCCCGGCAGCGTAGGCCAGCGCAAAGACGGTGATGCCGATAATGCCCACTGCGCCAATCGGCAGCACCTTTGCCACAATGGCGGCAATAGTTGCCACAAAGATCAGCGCCGAGCGCCAGGCCGCTACGCTCAGGCCAGAGGGAGGTGTCAGTTGCCAGAGGGCCGCCGCAGCGGCAACGATGATGATGAGCGGGAGCCAACGGACGCCCGACGATTTTTTTTCCGCCACAGCCATATCCTTATTCATCGTGCGGATGAAATGTGTGAAAGCAATGGATTTTATGAATAATCAACGAGTTATATCGTTAATATGCTGCACCCGAGCGGGTAAGAAATACACCTAATAATGCAGTGGAATTGTTGCAGAATGTTTCTTGTGTGGGGTGATGGGCAATAAAAAACCCGGCACTGAGGCCGGGTTGCAAGGTTACAGATGCGTTTAGCCGCCGAACTGGTCCGGATCCGGCCCAAGGCGTTTGCCTTGATCAAGCTTGGCGATTTCGCTCAGCTCGTCTTTATCGAGGCGGAAATCCCACACCTTAAAGTTTTCCGCAATGCGTGCCGGGGTGACCGATTTCGGGATCACCACCAGGCCCTGGTCCAGATGCCAGCGGATGACGATCTGCGCCGGGGTTTTACCGTACTTATCGGCCAGCTCGCGAATGATCTTCTGATCGAACACACCTTCGCCGCCCTGGGCCAGCGGGCTCCAGGACTCGGTCTGGATCTTGTGAGTCGCGTTCCAGGCATGGAGCTGACGCTGCTGTAACAGCGGATGCAGCTCAATCTGGTTGATCACCGGCGTCACGCCGGTCTCGTCGATCAGACGCTGCAGGTGGCTAATCTGGAAGTTACAGACGCCGATGCTCTTCACCAGCCCCTGTTCCTGAAGTTTAATCATTCCTTTCCAGGCTTCAACGTAATGATCGCTAGCCGGTACCGGCCAGTGCATCAGGTAGAGATCAACATGATCGAGCTTCAGCTTGTCGAGGCTCGTCTGCAACGCTTCCTGAGGGCGAGTCTGATCGTCATTCCACAGCTTGGTGGTGATAAACAGATCGCTGCGCGGGATCCCCGCGCTTTCGATAGCCTTGCCGACGCCCTCTTCGTTTTTGTAGGCCGCAGCGGTATCAATCGAGCGATAGCCCACTTCCAGCGCCTTATGAATGGCGGTGACGACCTCCTCATTGCCCGCTTTCCATACGCCGAGGCCCAGCTGCGGCATGATGTTGCCGTCCTGAAGCTTAATCACGGTTGGATTTGCCATATATTCCTCCTTATATGAAATCCACCCGGGCTGGCCCAGGTGGAGTTGAGTGACTTAAGTCTGGACGAAAAGCCCAAAAACGAAAGTCGCAGAAGAAAAAACCTTTAGCGTGCGGCTTCGTAGATACGGCGGCTGACCTCAAGGGTAATATCCTGATGTTCGCCTAATTGGGTCATGCCGTGCTCGTTCAGCTTCTCAAGCAGGGCAGGGATAGAGCTGCCGTCGAGGCCATAGCCGGAGAGACGGGTAGGGACGCCCATCTGCTCGAAGAAGCTGCGTGTGGCGGCGATGGCCGCGTCAATGCGCTCGTCGTCGCTGCCTTCGGTGATGTTCCACACGCGCTCGGCGTACTGCAGCAGCTTGCCGCGTTTGGCGTCGCGTTTTTCATTCCACAGCGCGGGCAGCACCACCGCCAGGGTCTGAGCGTGATCCAGACCGTGCATCGCCGTCAGCTCGTGGCCCAGCATATGGGTGGCCCAATCCTGCGGCACGCCTGCGCCAATCAGGCCGTTCAGCGCCTGGGTTGCGGCCCACATCACGTTGGCGCGTACGTTGTAGTTTTCCGGCTCCTGCAACGCTTTCGGGCCATCCTCGATTAGCGTCAGCAGAATACCTTCCGCGAAGCGATCCTGAATTTTGCCATCGACCGGATAGGTCACGTACTGCTCAACGGTATGGACAAAGGCATCCACCACGCCATTTGCTACCTGGCGCGGCGGCAGAGTGTAGGTGTAGACCGGGTCAAGAATGGCGAATACCGGCTGGACGAACGGGGAGTGGAACGCCTGCTTGTCGCCGGTGGCTTTACGGGAAACGACCGCGCCTTTGTTAGATTCGGAGCCGGTGGCCGGCAGCGTCAGCACAGAGCCCATCGGGATGGCGCTTTTGATTTCGCTGCCGCGGGTTTGCAGGATGTGCCATGGATCGATGCCGTCAGCGTAGTGCGCAGCGGCAGCGATAAATTTCGTGCCGTCCAGCACCGAGCCGCCGCCAACCGCCAGCAGGAAGGTGATCTTCTCTTCGCGGGCAATCGCCACCGCTTTCATCAGCGTTTCGTAAGAGGGGTTCGGCTCAATGCCGCCAAACTCCAGCACGTCGAGGCCGTTCAGCGCGCTATAGACCTGATCCAGCACGCCGGTTTTTTTAACGCTGCCGCCGCCGTAGGTGATCAGCACGCGAGCGCCTGCCGGGATCTGGTCGCGCAGATCGGCAATGGCATTTTTACCAAACAGGATGCGGGTGGGGGTATGCAGATTAAAGTTATTCATGACGCTTTCCCTTGTATCGGTTAAAAGACAAACGGCAGCGGGCTGCCTGCTGGAGACTATTGTGGTCCGCGCGCCCGGGGCTCTCAATGCACATTCCTGCCGATGTCTTGCCCATTCCTCCCGCGTGCTGGAGAAAACGCACAAAAACGCGCACACTGGACGCAATAAAAAACGCGAGTGGAGTGGGATGAAATGAACCGCGAAGCGATCTGTCTTCAGCTGACGGAACAAATTAAACAGCTGAAAAATAATGAAAACAGGCTCAGCGCGCTGCTGCCCGACGTGCGTCTGCTTTATGGCACCCAGCCGGGGACGCGTACGCCGGTAATGTACCAGCCTGGCATCGTGATCCTCTTTTCCGGACATAAAATCGGCTATATCAACGATCGTGTGTTTCGTTACGACACCAATGAGTATCTGCTGCTTACCGTGCCGCTGCCCTTTGAGTGCGAAACCTTCGCCACGCCTGAGGTGCCGCTGGCGGGGATCCGCCTGAACGTTGATATTTTGCAGCTGCAGGAGCTGCTGATGGACATCGGTGAGGATGAGCATTTTCAGCCCGCCATGGCGGCAAGCGGCATCAACTCGGCCACGCTGTCTGGGGAGATCCTGTGCGCCATTGAGCGGCTGCTGGACGTCATGGCCCGGCCGCTGGATGCGCGAATTTTAGGTAAGCAGATCGTGCGTGAAATTCTCTACCATGTGCTGACCGGGCCGTGCGGCGGGGCGCTGCTGGCGCTGGTGAGCCGCCAGACCCACTTCAGCCTGATCAGCCGGGTGCTGAAACGTATCGAAAGCCAGTACACCGAGAGCCTGAGCGTGGATCAGCTGGCGGCGGAAGCGAACATGAGCGTGTCGGCGTTTCACCATAACTTTAAATCGGTGACCAGCACCTCGCCGCTGCAATATCTGAAGACCTACCGTCTGCACCGGGCGCGAATGCTGATGATCCACGATGGTATGAAGGCCAGCGCGGCGGCAATACGCGTTGGCTATGAAAGCCCATCGCAGTTCAGTCGCGAGTTCAAGCGCTACTTTGGCGTGACGCCGGGAGAGGATGCAGCAAGGATCAGAGGCGTATAATGACGATGTAGGCCGGATAAGCGCAGCGCCATCCGGCTTTTACTCTAGCGAAGAGATCAGGCGTTGGAGTACTTCTTCTTGATCACCACCACCAGCGTACCCAGCAGCCCGGCGACCAGCAGGAACACCGGCAGGATCATCAGGAAGGTCATGACCTGATCTTCATGACGCTTCACGAAGGGGATCATGCTCAGGGCATAGCCGAGGCCGGTAACCACGCCTACCCACAGCAGGGCGCTCAGCCAGTTAAACAGCTGGAAGCGGCGGTTCGACAGCCCGGAAATACCGGCCATGGTCGGCAATAGGGTACGCACAAAGGCGAGGAAGCGCCCGGCCAGCAGTGCCAGCAGGCCATGCCTGTCAAACATGCAGGTGGCACGCTGGTGATACTTGGCCGGTAGC
This sequence comes from Pseudescherichia vulneris, assembly GCF_902164725.1. NCBI lineage: Bacteria > Pseudomonadati > Pseudomonadota > Gammaproteobacteria > Enterobacterales > Enterobacteriaceae > Pseudescherichia > Pseudescherichia vulneris. Next base: position 2,909,024 of record NZ_LR607338.1, read on the forward strand.
TGCGCCAGCCAGCCTCTGACTACCCGCGTATTACCGAGCCAACGGCCCTGGATATAGCTCAGCCAGCAGCCAAGGCTGGCGGCAGTCGTCAGGATCACCAGCGCCGGGACAAAGTCCATCACGCCGCGAGCGATCAGCGCCCCGGTGAGCAGCAGCAGGCTGTCGCCGGGTAAGAAGGAGGCAGGAAGCAGTCCATTTTCCAAAAACAGCGTTGCAAACATAACCAGGTAAACAACGCCAACAACATGTGGATTCGCTAACGCTGCGAAATCGTGTTGCCAGAGCGCAGCGATAATTTCTTGAATAACAGCCATGGACATTCCTGTGGAACCGCGTAATTAAGGCTTATTGTACTCCTGAAATGCCCGCAGCACCTTGATCGTTAGCGCAAGAAATGCAGACAATTCCACTGGTTTTGTTTAAAACTGTACCAGCCTCATACACTTTACACGATGCGTTCAAATCCTGCCGCTAAATCAGCCTTCAGATCGTCAACGTTTTCTAAACCAATATGTAGGCGGATCAGCGTCCCGGTGAAGTCAATCTCCCCCTCAGGACGGATAGCGGCGATGTGCTCCGGCTGGTTAGCGAGGATCAGTGACTCAAAGCCGCCCCAGGAGTAGGCCATGCTAAACAGGCTGAAGTTATCCAGATAAGCCGCTAGCTCATCGTTGCTTAGGCGTTTATTCAGCACGAAGGAAAAGAGACCGCTGCTGCCGGTAAAGTCCCGCTTCCAGTACTCATGGCCCTTGCTGCCCGGCAGGGCAGGGTGATTCACCTTCGCCACCTGTGGATGCGTCGCCAGCCACTCGGCAATCGCCAGGCTGCTCTCATGGTGCTGACGCAGGCGTACGCCGAGGGTGCGCAGGCCGCGGCTGGTCATGTAGGCGGTGTCCGCATCCAGCATCTGGCCCATCAGATAGGCATTCTCGCGCAGCTGATCCCAGCAGCGGGCGTTGGATACCGCCGTGCCGACCATCGCATCCGAATGGCCAATCAGGTATTTGGTTCCCGCCTGGATAGAGATATCAATCCCAAACTCCAGCGCCTTAAACAGGATGCCCGCCGCCCAGGTATTATCGATCATGATGATCGCCTCTGGGGCCACGCGTCTGACCGCTGCCACAATCGCCGGAACGTCGTGGACTTCCATGGTGATGGAGCCGGGCGCTTCAAGAAACACCACTTTCGTATTGGGCTGGATCAGATTAGCGATATCCGCGCCGATCAGCGGATCGAACCAGCCGGTGGTGACGCCGAGCTTGGCCAAAATTTTGGTACAGAAGTCCTGGGTTGGCTCATAGGCGGTGTTGGTTATCAGGACATGGTCGCCCTGCTCAACAAAGGCGAGAAGGGTGTTAGCCACGGCGGCCGCGCCGCAGGGGAAGAGCGCGCAGCCTGCGCCGCCCTCTAGCTCGCACATCGCTTCCTGCAGGGAGAAGTGGGTCAGCGTTCCCCGACGACCGTAGAACAGTTCGCCTTTGGCCCGACCGCGCGTTGCCTGCTTCTTGGCTTCCACCGTGTCAAAGACCAGCGACGAGGCGCGCTGGATCACGCTGTTCACCGAACCTTGGGTGTATTTTTTGCTGCGCCCGGCATTCACCAGTGCGGTATCAATGTGCTTCGCTGTCATCTTCACGCTACCCTGATTTTTATACGTCTGGATGTCTAGACTACCACGACAGGAGGTAAAATGACCCCAGCAAGCGCAGGAAGAGCGAAATTTTTTTAATACGGCTTTAGATCGAAAATTCTGAAAAGTGCGCTTACCGCCTTTTTTACTGCGTAAGCGCAAGGAAACTTTGTCAAAATTACGCCACTATGTAAATACTAATGAGAACTACTATCAATTCGATGCTGTTTTGATATTATTGCGTTCAGATTTTGTGATTTGCGTCCGGAGATACAGAGTGGGTAATAATTTGATGCAGACGGATCTCTCCGTTTGGGGTATGTATCACCATGCCGATATCGTCGTGAAGCTGGTGATGATTGGTTTGATTCTGGCGTCCGTTGTCACCTGGGCCATTTTCTTCAGCAAAAGCGTGGAGATGTTCTCGCATAAGCGCCGCCTTAAGCGCGAGCAGAAGCTGTTAAGCGAAGCGCGCACCCTGGATCAGGCTAGCGAAATCGCAGCCGGTTTCCACGCCAACAGCCTGAGCACGCTGCTGCTGAATGAAGCGCAGAACGAGCTTGAGCTCTCCGCTGGCTCGGAAGACAACGAAGGCATCAAAGAGCGTACCGGCTTCCGTCTCGAGCGTCGCGTCGCCGCTGTAGGCCGCCACCTGGGACGCGGTAACGGCTTCCTCGCCACCATTGGTGCAATCTCGCCGTTTATCGGCCTGTTCGGTACCGTATGGGGCATCATGAACAGCTTTATCGGTATTGCTCAGACGCAGACCACTAACCTCGCCGTCGTGGCACCCGGCATCGCCGAGGCGCTGCTGGCAACGGCAATTGGCCTGGTTGCTGCTATCCCGGCGGTGGTGATCTACAACATCTTTGCGCGCTCTATCGGCGGCTATAAAGCCATGCTGGGCGACGTCGCCGCGCAGGTGCTGCTGCTGCAGAGCCGCGATCTCGACCTGGCCGCCAGCCCATCGGCTGCGCCGGTTCACTCCGCACAGAAATTACGTTTAGGTTAATTCCGTATGGCAATGCGTCTTAATGAAAATCTGGACGATAACGGTGAAATGCATGAGATCAACGTGACGCCGTTTATCGACGTCATGCTGGTGCTGCTGATTATCTTTATGGTGGCGGCCCCGCTGGCCACCGTTGACGTGAAGGTAAACCTACCGGCCTCTTCCAGCCAGCCGCAACCGCGTCCGGAAAAGCCGATCTACCTGTCGGTGAAAGCGGATAACAGCATGTTTATCGGTAACGATCCGGTGACCGAAGAGACGATGGTTAGCGCGCTGAACACCCTGACTGAAGGCAAGAAGGATACCACCGTCTTCTTCCGTGCGGATAAAACCGTCAATTACGAAACGATGATGAAGGTGATGGACACCCTGCATCAGGCAGGCTATCTGAAGATTGGTCTGGTGGGTGAAGAGGTAACGCGCGCGAAATAAGCGCGGCGTTCAGACAAAGAAAAGGGGCCATCGCGGCCCCTTTTTTATTGCATGCAAGAACTAGCTTAAATGCATCCCGCCGGTGACACCGTGTACTTCGGCAGTCACATAGCTCGACTCCTGGCTCGCCAGGTAGACGTAAATAGCGGCGACCTCAGCAGGCTGCCCGGCGCGTTTCAGCGGCGTGGACTGACCAAACTGTGGCAGTTTCTCCTGCGGCTGGCCGCCGGAGATCTGCAGCGCGGTCCAGACAGGGCCTGGGGCAACGCTGTTCACGCGAATGCCTTTCTCTGCCACCTGTTTTGCTAGCCCGCGGGTAAAGTTAAGGATGGCCGCCTTGGTAGAGGCATAGTCCAGCAGGGTCGCGTTTGGCTGATAGGCTTCCACCGACGAGGTGGTAATGATGCTGGCACCCGGCTGCAGGAATTTCAGCGCTTCCTGGACGGTCCAGAATAGCGAGAAGACGTTGGTTTTATAGGTTTGCTCAAACTGCTCTGAGGTGAGATCGGCAATATCTTCAATTGCGGTCTGTTTCCCCGCAACCAGCGCCAGAATATCTAAACCGCCTAGCGCATCGCGCGCCTGGTTAACCAGCGAGCGAGTAAAGGCCTCATCGGTCAGATCGCCTGGGATCAGCACCGCTTTGCGTCCTTCCGCTTCAATCAGCGCTTTAACTTCTTGCGCATCCTCTTCCTCAGCGGGCAGGTAGTTGATAACCACATCAGCGCCTTCACGCGCGTAAGCGATGGCGGCAGCGCGTCCGATACCGGAGTCGCCCCCTGTCACCAGTGCCTTACGATCCTTAAGACGGCCGCTACCTACATAGCTCTTCTCGCCACAGTCTGGGACGGGATCCATTTTAGCCTGCACCCCTGGCGCGGGCTGTTTCTGCTTCGGAAATCCCTCAGTGTAATACTGGGTAGTGGGATCCTGAATTTTCGTCTGATCGTTTGCCATAAGTCGTCTCCATCTGTGATACATCCAAGTTAAGGATAGATGCTTGTGTGGGAAATGCAGGCGAATCGGACGATTTCCTATGGCTAGCGATCGCGACCTAAGGTCTTACCAGAGGATGGTTTGGAGACGGTAGAGGGGCTCGCAGAAACGCTTTCCTGCTCTTCAGGAAGCGCGACCACGTTGACGTTGCCGGTGCGGTACTCGCCGTCAGCAAGCTTGCGCGTGAGACGCAGCGTGGCGGCTTCACGCTCCAGGATATGCTGATAGTTGGTTTCCAGCGTTGCCATTATCTTTTCCTGTAGGTCAGGATGCAGAGCGATAATTTCATCGATCGCCGCGCCGTAGATCTCCTCTTTAACCTGCAGGGCATAGATCTCGCGGCGGTTCTGCCACCTCAGCTTTATCAATGCCGCCGGGATAGAGACTGACTCTCTGGCAATACGCTGAACCGTCTCATTTTTATTTTGAATTAACGCATCCAGATTTTGCTTTAAGATAAATTCATCGGTTTTTGTCTCATCTAAAGCCAAATAGACATTATTATTGTTAATTTCTTTATCCACGCGAATCGTCCTGTAGCGTATAAAACATAGGCGTATCTTTTTCGTGGGTTATGAGATTAAGCCAAATTTCATTTCCCGCATCATTAATCTCGGTGGTTTTTTTGGCAATTATTTGACTTAAAAGCTGGGGATCGATGTCGCCTGCGCCCTGGAGATCGTTTAGCAACCGACGAAAGCATTCAATTTTTACCACCCGGTATAGCCTGTCTTTTATATGGCGGTCGCGCTCTTCCAGCAGCATATTACGTGATTGGCGGGTAGGGCTCACGTTAGTTAATATATCGCTTTCATAATCGGCGAGCGTTCTTTTTCCCTGGGCTAAATTGACATCTTTTTCTGCTTCTCCCGCGTCCGTTTTCGCCGTGCAAACGTGAAAACGTGCCGGGACAAGGTTCTCGGGCAGCATTGGTAATATCCTGTTATTTCAACGAGGTGGAGAAGGTTAGGGCGTGAGTTTCGTTGACAATATCATGGTGCAATTTTAAAATCAAAAAAAATGGAGCCCGCTGATGAACAGTATTTTTTATTCTGTTATTGCCCTGCTGCTGCTTACCGGCGGCGTACTTTTAATGATGCGTGGGTTCAATGAAAGCTCGCCAGAGGCAGAGATAAGTCCCGATTACGGCCCCGAACCCTTAACAAAAGAGGAGGGGGAAGATCATTTTTCCATCCTGATGAATGCCATTACCCCCGTCTGGTACTGGCGCATAAACCATGAATATATTGATTTTCTGCACGCCACTATTAAGCGAATGAACATGGCGGATCTGAACCGCACGCCGGGCTTATTTGAGGCGCAGCGCCGCTGCAGCGATCTCAATTCGGCGGTGTATCGCTACTACGACAATATAAAAAAACGCTGCCTGAACGGCGAGAAGGTTTCTCATGCCGATCTGGAGGTGCTCAATTTACGACAATGCTTTCGTGAATTTAGCCTGCAAGCCTACCCCTCGTTGGTCGCACTGGTATGGCCTGAGTATCAGCGTCCGGATGTCGATCCCAACCAGGTAACAACCTTCCCCGCAGAGTAGCCGCTCGGGTGGCTGGCATAGCCACCCGCCC
>NZ_LR607338.1:2916322-2916931 GCF_902164725.1 Pseudescherichia vulneris
CAAACGCGCCTCACTAAAGTTACTTAAGTAAAATTTAAGCAACTTATGTCAAAAACGCCTCGTCCTACCTCTCTATAATAACCACTATATTAGCATGGTTAATTAGTCCTGTTACATGTCATATGAAGGGTTGAAAGAGTTCATGGACGACAGAGTGGTAGATACGCCTGCTGCACCGCAGGTGCAGCACTTTCCCTGTGTGGTGTATGAAACACAGAAAAAAATGGATGATTATCAGGCTCCCGATATGCGTTACGGCGACCTCAGTGCCCATCGCCTGATGACGTCCTACGGGCTCAACGATGTTTCAACCTTCGTTGATCCCTATACTCTGCAGCAGTTACCGAGGAATAATTTTCACGTTCCTCTCTACCAACCGTTGCCAAAAAGGATAACGTTAAGCCGTGATGAGTGTATTCGACGTATGTTTAACGAGATGCGTTCGCTCTCCCATATGCCGTTCTCGCTGTATGGGCCGTATCGCTATGTGATAAATGAGATGATTGACCATCTGCAAAACGGTCACGGGCAGGTCTTCCGCTCACCGCTGTTGAATCAGGCACTTAGGGAGGAAATCACTCAGGACAGCTCAGCGGATAACACGCTAAC
>NZ_LR607338.1:2918511-2922600 GCF_902164725.1 Pseudescherichia vulneris
GCAAAGCCAGTAGCGGCGCGGTTTGGTAGCGAGGCGCTGCCTATTTATAATGTTGCCCTTAAATAAATAGCGTAGTTACCCACTTCTTATCAAAATAAATGAATAGGTATTCATTTATTTTATTTTAATAAAAATAGGTCGTCTCTTTGAGCACGTTATTAACGTTATTTTAATGGGCGTAGGCTTTTTTGTAAGCCAGCTAACGATATTTGGGATAGGTGAAGATCAAAGCAGAGTCAGGTAATAAAATACTTTGGGGAAATCATCGTGAATTATCTTTTTGTGCTTATTTTTCAGCAGGTTGCATTTAAGATTATTCTTAATGCTGTGTTTTTTTTAAAAATTTATAGGCGCAAATCCAGCTCGCAAACTATTATAGCGCACCAGACCCTGTTTTAAGCAGGATAACTCACAGCGCGTTTTTTGATCAAAAAAATTATGCGTTACTCTACATATTGTCATTAACATGCCGATAACTCTGCTAAGTCGCTTGCGACAAAAAGTATCCCCCTTATCGGCAAGGAATTAATTATGCGCGTGCTGCAAAACTTCACCATTCGTTTGGTGTTGCTGGTTATCCTCGGCATCTTTTGCCTGATGTGGTCCAGCGTTGGACTGTATAGCGTCTTTTCGCTCTCTAAGGTGGCTGAAGGCAATGAGATCGATCGTCAGCTGGTGAACCAGATGACGCTGCTCAGCCAGGGCAACGATCAATATTTTCGCGTGGTGACCCGCCTGTCCCGCGCGCTGGAGACAAAAGCCGCTGGCGGCAACGCGGACTTCAGCCAGGTTGAGCTAGCGCTGGACAACATGAAAACCAAGCTGGATGCGCTGAAAGCCATCTCGCCAGGCCCCATGGATGAGAAGGTCTCCGCGCAGGCCATTGCCAACTGGCAGGCGCTGCTGGATCAGGGCGTAACGCCGCAGGTTCAGCTGGCGCAGCAGGGCTCGCTGGACGCTTATCGCCAGCAGGCAAATAACGTCACGCCTGCGCTGAGCCGCGCCTTTGGCGCATCGGCAGAGGCCTTTAACACCGCCGCCAGCGCACGTCTGGACGAGACGCGCGTGATGGTTGACGGGCAGACCAGCATGACCCGCGTCCTGATCCTGACCGCGGTGATCCTCGGCCTGCTGATCCTGCTGTTTACCGATCGCTACCTGGTTGCCATGCTGGTTAAACCGCTGGCCATCATTCGCGAACATTTCCGCACCATCGCGCAGGGCGATCTCAGCCAGCCGGTGCAGGATCTGGGTCGCAACTGTGTCGGCCAGCTGGTACCGCTGCTGCGTGCCATGCAGGATAGCCTGCGTGACGCGGTGAGCACTATCCGCCAGGGCAGCGACAACATCTGGCGCGGTGCGACCGAAATCTCCAGCGGCAATAACGATCTCTCTTCCCGTACGGAAGAGCAGGCGGCGGCATTGGAAGAGACGGCAGCCAGCATGGAGCAGCTGACCGCGACGGTGAAGCTGAATGCGGACAACGCGCGCCAGGCCAGCGAGCTTGCGGACGTGGCCTCGACGCGAGCGAGTAAAGGCGGCGAGCTGGTCGACGCGGTGATCGGCACCATGACCGGCATCTCCGATAGCTCGAAGAAGATCGCTGAGATCACCACGGTGATTAACAGTATCGCTTTCCAGACCAATATCCTGGCGCTCAACGCGGCGGTAGAGGCGGCACGCGCGGGTGAGCAGGGACGTGGTTTTGCCGTCGTGGCCGGTGAGGTACGTAACCTTGCCAGCCGCAGCGCCGATGCGGCGAAACAGATCGAGTCGCTGATCGCCGATTCCGTTAGCCGGGTCGATAAAGGGGCGCAGCTGGTGAACGACGCCGGTACAACCATGGAAGGCATTTTGCGCGCGGTGACGGAAGTGACCACCATCATGAAGCAGATTGCTAATGCCTCCGCCGAGCAGAGCAAAGGCATCTCCCAGGTTGGCGTCGCGATTACCCAGATGGATAGCGTAACGCAGCAAAATGCCTCGCTGGTGGAAGAGGTCTCTGCCGCCGCAGCGGCGCTTGAGCGTCAGACCGAAGAGCTACAGCGTTCGGTACAGCGGTTCCGCCTCTCTGCTGGTGATGAGCAGAGAGCAGGCAGCACCGCAGTAAACTCTGCCTCTATGCCGCGTCCCGCCGTAGCGCATTCTGCGCAGGATGAGTGGGTTGCGTTCTAAACGCGTCTGTCAGAGCGACGTAGCGGTGGGTTGCCGTATCCCCGCTACGTTACTCACCCTGAGAGCAGCGTGGCACCGATAGCCGCGCCGTTCTTACCGCTGTGTTTGATCTGATACATGGCCAAATCTGCCCGGACGAGCGAGTTGACAAAATCATCCTCGTCCAGGGCTTGTTCAATACCAATCGACGCGCCCACGCTTGCCACGCCGTTAGCCAACTCAAACGGGGTTAATGCTGCCTGCAGGCAACGCTGTGCAGCACGGATAACCTGCTCTTCAGTAAGAGCAAAAGGCAGTAGCAGCACAAACTCATCCCCGCCAAGCCGCCCAACGATCGTTCCCGACGGGCAGGCCTCGCGCAGCCGCTGGCTAAGCTGCATCAGCAGCTCGTCGCCGCTGCGGTGACCAAAGGTGTCATTCACGTTTTTAAAATCATCGAGATCGATAAACGCCACGCAGAGCGCCCCCGCCATCTTTAACGCCTCGAAATGCTGGATCAGAGCATGACGGTTGGCAAGTCCGGTAAGCGGATCGTGGTTCGCCAGCAGGGCCAGCTGCTCCTCGTACTGCTTCTCTTTGGTCATATCGATATGCGTACCGGTGACCTTCAGCGGCTGGCCGCTATCGTCCCACTCGCTGACGCGCCCCCGGTCAAGCACCCACGTCACGGTGCCGTTTTTATGCTGCATGCGGTGCAGCGCTTCGTAGAAGGGAGTTTTCCCGTGCAGATGGCCGTAAAAGGCGTCCAGCACCCGCTCTCTGTCATCCGGATGCAGATGCTCTTTCCAGACCTCAAAGCGGGCGTTGAGCTCTTTCGGCTGGTAGCCCAGCATCGATCCCCAGCGACGGTTATAGATGATCAGCTTGCCGCTGGGCACGTCCAGCTGCCACAGGCAGAGGCCGGTACCGTCCAGCGCCGCGCTGAGCTTGCTGCGGGCGTCACGCGCCAGCCGCACCAGTCGGGCGTTGTGCTTCTTCAGATTCTGGATCTGCTGCTTAAGCGCGAGTTCAGACATACCGGCCGATTAAGAGTAAATAAAAACCATTCTTACTAGTTATTTTTTTGTTGTAAATACAACACGAAAAAAAGAGGAAGCGTAATCGATTTCAAAAGGTGACCGGGCAGGAGGTGCCCGGTCGGAAAGCGTTAGGCCTGGCGTTTGTCCTGCGTGTTATTCGCAAAGTCGCTGGCGTCGTGGCGCTCGTGCAGCTGCTCGTTAAGCGGCCCGTTGGTGCGGTTAACGATGCGGCCGCGCTGTACGCCGGGACGCTCAGCAATCTCTTTCGCCCAGCGCAGCACGTTTTTATAGCTGCCTGCGTCGAGAAACTCTGCCGCGTCGTAAACGTTGCCAAGCACGACGTTGCCGTACCACGGCCAGATAGCCATATCGGCGATGGTATAGTCATCGCCCGCCACAAACTTGTGCTCGGCAAGCTGCTTATCAAGCACGTCGAGCTGACGCTTGGCTTCCATGGTGAAGCGGTTGATAGCGTACTCAATTTTTACCGGTGCATAGCTATAGAAGTGGCCGAAACCGCCGCCGAGGAACGGGGCAGAGCCCTGTAGCCAGAAGAGCCAGTTCAGCGTTTCAGCACGGCCTGCTGGATCGGTTGGCAGGAAGTGACCAAACTTTTCTGCCAGATAGAGAAGAATTGAGCCGGACTCAAATACGCGGGTAGGGGGCGTGGTGCTGTGATCGCGCAGGGCCGGAATTTTGGAGTTCGGGTTCACCTCAACGAAGCCGCTGGAAAACTGGTCGCCCTCGCCGATACGAATCAGCCAGGCATCATACTCCGCCTCGCTGACGCCTTTTTCCAGCAGCTCCTCGAGTAAAATCGTGACCTTCTGGCCGTTTGGCGTCCCGAGGGAGTAGAGCTGCAGCGGATGTTTGCCTACCGGCAAGGTTTTTTCAT
>NZ_LR607338.1:2923419-2924538 GCF_902164725.1 Pseudescherichia vulneris
TCGATGGAGAGTCCGGTTCGCCAAAAGCAAAAAACCCGCCTTTTAGGCGGGTTCTTCTAAATATTGGTGCCCGGACTCGGAATCGAACCAAGGACACGGGGATTTTCAATCCCCTGCTCTACCGACTGAGCTATCCGGGCAACGGGGCGCATTAAAACCGATTCGCCTCGCGTCGTCAACGAAATTTATTTAAATCGTTGCAGACTGCACAATCTATCACCACTTTGCCGCGCCTGCACCCGTTTTCAGGCAAAAAATGCACTCCAGGCCGCCGAGAGCGGCATAGCAATAACAAGCGCGGGCAGCATGTTGGCGACGGCAAACATCTTAATACCGCAGATCCGCAGCCCGGTCGCCAGCAGCAGGACCCCGCCGACGGCGCTGAAGTCACCCATCATCGCGGGTGTCGTCAGGGGCATCACCAGCGTGGCGCAGGCACCCAGGCTGAGCTGAATAAGCAGCATCGGTATCGAGATCGCCGCGACAGCAATACCCAGCGAGGTGGCAAAAATCACCGCGGTAAAGAAGTCGAGAAAGGATTTAGCGATCAAAATGCTGGCATCGCCGGTTATCCCTTCACGCATCGCACCAAAGACGCCGGTGCCGCTGGCGCAGAACAGAATAATGATCGCCACCAGGCTCTGAATAAACGTCTCATGGGGGGCAGGGGCGCCCTGCTTGCCGCCGCGCTGCATCAGCCGGCGCAGGCCGTTCACCGCGCCGCCGATCCCACGTTCGACATAGCATATCTCGCCAATCAGCGTACCGAGCAGCGTGGCCAGCACCATTACCGGTAGGTTAACGCACTTCACCACCAGCAGAATGCCAATCCCCAGCGAGCAGAGGCCAAAAATAGCGGGCATGGAGGTGCGCACCCGCTCCGGCAGCCGCTGGCTCAGCAGGGCTCCAATCGTCCCGCCAATCAGCACGGCGGCAGCATTTATAAAGGGTCCGGTTAGCACGCTGTTTCTCCTGAAATCTCGGTTTACATAACTGCATAGTATGCCGGAAAAACGCGCTGATTACGCACGCATTGTGGGTTGCATGGGTAGATTAAAAGTGACATTATTGCGCGAAATTTCTCCTTGTTACGCTTCTTTAAATTCAGTGTTCTTAATA
>NZ_LR607338.1:2924572-2960657 GCF_902164725.1 Pseudescherichia vulneris
GGACCCGTCGCATCGTTATGCGATCCTCAACCCCTACGTTTCCGATCTCTCTTCTTCTCACCCTACGGTGAGGCTAACGGTTACCCATAGCTTATGAAAACAATGAAAATTGCCGCCAGCCGCGAGCTGGTCTCTACGCTTTCCACGCACCGGGAAGTGGTGACGCTGAACAACACGGACTTTACCGATGTGGCGGCAGTCGTCATTACGCGGGCAGATAGCCAGAGTGGCATCCTTGCGCTGCTCAAGCGTACGGGCTTCAATCTACCGGTGTTTATGTTTGCCGATGAAGAGGCCGATACGCCTGCGGGCGTCACCACGGTGATTAACAGCAAAGAGCAGGCGATGCTGGAGCTGGAAGCCGCCGCCTGCCGCTATGAAGAGAACCTGCTACCGCCGTTTTTTGACACCCTGAGCCAGTACGTGGCGATGGATAACAGCACCTTCGCCTGCCCGGGGCATCAGCATGGCGCGTTCTTTAAAAAGCATCCGGCGGGCCGCCAGTTCTTCGATTTCTTTGGCGAAAACATCTTTCGCGCCGATATGTGCAACGCCGACGTTAAGCTAGGGGATCTGCTGATCCACGAGGGCTCCGCCAAGCACGCGCAGAAATTTGCCGCCAAAGTCTTTAACGCCGACAAAACCTACTTCGTGCTCAACGGCACCTCGGCGGCAAATAAGGTGGTGACTAACGCACTGCTCACGCGTGGCGATCTGGTGCTGTTCGATCGCAACAACCATAAGTCGAACCACCACGGGGCGCTTATTCAGGCGGGCGCTACGCCGGTCTACTTAGAGGCCGCCCGTAATCCGTTCGGTTTTATTGGCGGGATCGACGCCCACTGCTTTGATGAAGCGTACCTGCGCGAGCAGATCCGCGCCGTGGCTCCGGAAAAGGCCGATGCCCCACGCCCGTTCCGCCTGGCGGTGATCCAGCTCGGCACCTATGACGGCACCATCTACAACGCCCGGCAGGTGATCGATAAAATCGGCGCGCTGTGCGACTACGTGCTGTTTGACTCCGCGTGGGTGGGCTACGAACAGTTTATCCCGATGATGGCCGACTGCTCACCGCTGCTGCTCGATCTTAATGAGAACGATCCGGGGATCTTTGTGACCCAGTCGGTGCATAAGCAGCAGGCCGGTTTCTCCCAGACTTCGCAGATCCATAAGAAGGATAACCACCTGCGCGGCCAGGCGCGTTTCTGCCCACACAAGCGGCTGAATAATGCCTTTATGCTCCATGCCTCTACCAGCCCGTTTTATCCACTGTTCGCCGCCCTGGATGTTAACGCCAAAATTCACGAGGGGGAGAGTGGTCGTCGTCTATGGGCCGAGTGCGTGGCGGTAGGCATTGAGGCGCGCAAAGCGATCATTGCTAACTGCAAGATGATCAAACCCTTCGTGCCGCCGGAGGTGGCGGGGCGTCCGTGGCAGGATCACCCCACCCACGCCATTGCCAGCGAACGCCGCTTCTTCAGCTTTGAGCCGGGGGCTGCATGGCACGGCTTTGAGGGCTATGCTCGTGAGCAGTACTTTGTCGATCCCTGCAAGCTGCTGCTGACTACGCCGGGCATCGACGCGGAAACTGGCGAGTACAGCGAGTTTGGTATCCCGGCCACGATTCTGGCTCACTATCTGCGTGAGAATGGCATCGTGCCGGAGAAGTGCGATCTCAACTCAATCCTCTTCCTGCTGACACCCGCCGAGAGCGAGGAGAAACTCAACCAGCTGGTCGCGATGTTAGGGCAGTTTGAGCAGCATATTGAGGACGATACGCCGCTGGCGGACGTGCTGCCGACCATCTTCAATAAGTATCCGGTGCGCTATCGCGACTATACCCTGCGCGAGCTGTGCCAGGAGATGCACGATCTCTACGTCAGCTTTGGCGTGAAGGATCTGCAGAAGGCGATGTTCCGCCAGCAGAGTCTGCCGGCGGTGGCGATGAACCCGCAGGATGCCAACAGCGAGTTTATTCGCGGCAACGTAGAGCTGGTGCGCATCAGCGAGGCGGAGGGACGGATCGCCGCCGAGGGCGCGCTGCCGTATCCGCCGGGCGTGCTCTGCGTGGTGCCGGGTGAGATCTGGGGTGGGGCGGTGCAGCGCTACTTCCTGGCGCTGGAGGAGGGGGTCAACCTGCTGCCGGGCTTCTCGCCGGAGCTGCAGGGGGTCTATAGCGAAACCGACCCCGACGGCATCAAGCGTTTATATGGGTACGTCGTGCAGCAGGCATAGGCCGGGTAAGCGTAGCGCCACCCGGCGTTTTCATCGCGGCTTAAATTCTCCCCCCGCGATACCCTTTCTGCGCCGTATTCACCTTATAGAGGTAGCGGCGCGACTCTGCCGATGGGTGACGGGTGGTGAGCGTCTCGTAGACGTCGCCCGGCGACATTGTATTGATGATGTTCGCCGCCTGCACCTTATCGTTAGAGAAGACCCGCAGCACGCTGCCCGCGCCGCCGTTATAGGCGGTGATCACCGCGTAGCGGCGTGAAGTTGGGTTGCTGATACCGGCGAGATAGATATTGTTCAGCATCGCCAGATAGGCGGTACCGGTATCGATATTGCTGGCGGGATCGAACAGGAAGCCACGGTCCGGCATGCCAGAACGCCCCTGCGCCCGGAAGACATCTTTTCCGGCGCTGTGCTGCACCACCTGCATCAGGCCCAGCGCGTCAGAGCGGCTGACCGCATACGGGTTAAACGAAGATTCGGTCTGCATAATCGCCAGGATCAGCGACTCATCCACGCCATACTTGCGTGCCGACTGGCGCACCATGCCCACGTACTTATGCGCACGCTTATCGAGGTGGTTCGCTACCAGGTTAATGGTCACGCTGTAGATAATCTTCAGGCCGTTGGCGCGGCTCTTCATCTGGTTTTGCAGCAGATAGTCGGCATATTTCTCGGCGCGCCACTGCCAGCGGATCGCCTCGCCGTTGTTATCCACCACCTGACCATAGAGGAACGGTTGTTTAGAGATCTGGATATCATCAACGTCGGAGTAGAGATCGATAGAGCCGGGATCGTCGCCCATCAGCAGGGTTTTGATGATCGCCTTGCGCAGATGCGCCGCTGGCTCGGTACCGGCAATGGTCTCGATGGTGATCGTCCCGGCATCAAAGTTGATGTGGCTACGGGTCTGATACTGGTCGGTATACTTTACGTAGTCCTTGGGTCCGGCAATCAGGACTTCGTTAAAACCCCAGATGTTTTCGATGTTATGGGCAAACTGACCCATCAGGATATCAAAACCGTTGGTGTCCTTTACCCAGGCCTCGTTATAGCTATCGCCCTTTTTATTGGAACTGGAACACGAGATGAGCAACGGCGCAATAAGGGCTAGCGCTAAATATTTTTTCATCATTCCTGGATGTATGTTGTGTTAAGTCGTTATTCTTTCCAAAAAAAGGGCCGAGGCCCTTAATCTTGTGGCTTATAGCCTTCGATGTGCACGTCTTTCCCTTCGAACAGGAAGTTCACCATCTCCTCTTCCAGCAGCTTGCGGTGCTCCACGTTCATCATGTTGAGCTTCTTCTCATTGATGAGCATGGTCTGCTTCTGCTGCCACTGGGACCAGGCTTCTTTGGAGATCTCATTGTAGATCCGCTTGCCCAGATCGCCCGGATAGAGCTGGAAGTCCTGGCCTTCCGCTTCGCGGCCCAGGAAGGTACAAAAAATGGTTCTGCTCATGATCGTTCCTCGTGATGTCGCGGCGCTAAACGGGTGCGCCCGCGCGTAATTGTTGTAACAGGCGCTCCACCGGCGCGGCCAGGCCCACCGACGGCGGCTGGGCTAAGTTATACCAGAGACCTGTTCCCTCATCCATGCATGACGTGAAGGAGGACACGGGAAGCCACATTGGCACAATATCCAGATGGAAATGGCTGAATGTATGGCGAAATCCGTTGAGCTCGGTAAGAGTATCGGCCTGAATCTGCCGTTGCGCCAGCCAGTCGCGCAGGGCTGCTTCGTCGCTGAACTGCGGGAAGCAGTAGAGGCCGCCCCACAGGCCAGTAGGCGGTCGGCGGGCAAGATAGACCGTCTCGCCGCGCTGCATCAGCAGCAGAAAACCGGTGCGCTCCGGCAGCGTCTGCTTGGGCTTTTTGCCCGGATACTGCGCCCAGCTCTCGTTAGCATAGGCGATACAGCCGGTGTTCAGCGGGCAGAGCGTACACTTTGGCTTCGAGCGGGTGCAGACCGTCGCGCCAAGATCCATCATCGCCTGGTTAAACTGCGCTACGCCTTGCGCAGGCGTGACCTGTTCAGCGATCGCCCACAGGCGCTTCTCCACCTCTTTGCGGCCCGGCCAGCCGTCAACGGCATAGCAGCGAGCCAGCACGCGCTTCACGTTACCATCAAGAATAGGAAAGTGTTTGCCGAGCGCAAGGGAGAGCACCGCCCCCGCCGTCGAACGTCCGACGCCAGGCAGGGCGGCAACCTCTTCAAAGGTATCCGGGAACACGCCGCCGTGCTGATCGGTCACCTGCTGCGCGGCCTTGTGCAGGTTGCGCGCCCGGGCGTAGTAGCCCAGTCCGGTCCACAGATGCAGCACCTCGTCGATGGGCGCACGGGCCAGATCGGTCACCGTCGGGAAACGCGCCATAAAGCGCTCGAAATACGGGATAACCGTCGCCACCTGCGTTTGTTGCAACATCACCTCAGAGAGCCATACTTTGTAGGGCGTTTTTTCAATTTGCCAGGGCAGGGTTTTGCGCCCGTATTTGTCGTACCACTCCAGCACCTGGGCTGAAAACTGAGACGCGTGCATGGTCAAAGCAGGAGTTCCGAATTGCATGATTAAGGGGCCAGATTGCAGCACAGCGGCACTGGGCTGTAAACCGGAACTTTCCGGTGCTTGCATCCGGCTATTAACTTTGGATAATGCCCGTTTCCCGAACACTCTCACAAGCAGACTAAACACCTATGAACAACGACGTCATTTCACCCGAATTTGATGAAAACGGTCGCCCGCTGCGCCGTATTCGCAGCTTCGTCCGCCGCCAGGGCCGTCTGACCAAGGGGCAGCAGCACGCGCTGGATAACTTTTGGCCGGTGATGGGCGTTGAGTTTAGCGAGCAGCCGCTGGATTTCACCGCGCTGTTTGGCCGCGATGCGCCAGTGACCCTGGAGATTGGTTTTGGTATGGGCGCTTCGCTGGTGGCGATGGCGAAAGCCAGGCCGGAGCAGAATTTCCTTGGCATTGAGGTCCACTCGCCAGGCGTGGGGGCGTGCCTCGCCACTGCCCATGAAGAGGGCGTGGAGAATCTGCGTGTGATGTGTCACGACGCGGTAGAAGTGCTGCATAAGATGATCCCGGACAACTCACTGAACATGGTGCAGCTCTTTTTCCCTGACCCGTGGCATAAAGCGCGCCATAATAAACGCCGTATCGTGCAGACGCCGTTTGCCGAACTGGTGAAGGGCAAGCTGAAGCTGGGCGGCGTTTTCCATATGGCCACCGACTGGGAAGCCTATGCCGAGCACATGCTGGAAGTGATGTCCGCTATCGACGGATATCAAAACCGCTCTGAGAGCGGCGACTATGTACCGCGCCCGGAGACGCGCCCGGTAACCAAATTTGAACAGCGTGGTCATCGTCTTGGCCACGGCGTATGGGACTTAATGTTCGAGAGGGTAAAATAATGGCAACGAACCGTAGCCGTCGTCTGCGTAAGAAGTTACATATCGATGAATTCCAGGAGCTGGGCTTTTCCGTTGCCTGGCGCTTCCCGGAGGGCACCTCTGAGGAGCAGATCGACCAGACGGTTGATGCCTTCATTAACGAGGTGATTGAGCCAAACAAGCTGGCCTTTGACGGCAGCGGCTACCTGGTCTGGGAAGGGCTGATCTGCAAGCAGGAGATTGGCAAGTGCACTGAAGAGCATCAGGCTACCGTGCGTAGCTGGCTGGAAGGCCGCGGCTTTGAAGATGTGCGCATCAGCGAACTTTTTGACGTCTGGTGGGACTAAGTCACTATCGGGGCTGGCGATTGCCGGCCCGTTTTGTCTCTACAGGACAGGAGTTTTTATGATGCGCAAAGCGCTGCTGGCTGCGGCCCTGGCGGCAACCGCCTTTACTGCCCAGGCAGAATACAAATGTAGCGTGAACCCGCGTGACGACGTGATCCTCAACCCACAGACCGTGCAGGTAGTGGGGGAGAACGGCAATCTGGTGATGACGCCAGACGGCAACGTCATGTTCAACGGTAAGCAGTACAGCCTCAGCGCGGCCCAGCGCGAGCAGGCAAAAGATTACCAGGCCGATCTGCGCAACGCGCTGCCGTGGATCGACGAGGGCGCGCGAAGCCGCGTTGAGAAAGGCCGCGTGGCGCTGGATAAGATCATCGCTAAGGAAGTGGGCCAAAGCAGCAATATGCGCGGGCGCTTAACCAAGCTCGATGCGCAGCTGAAAGAGCAGATGAACCGCATTCTGGAGCATCGCAGCGACGGCCTCGCTTTTCACTATAAAGCAATTGATGAGGTACGTGCCAACGGTCAGCAGCTGGTGAACCAGGCGATGGGCGGTATCCTGCAGGACAGCATCAACGAGATGGGTGCTCAGGCGGTGCTGAAAGGCGGCGGTAATCCGTTACAGAGCGTAATGGGCAGCCTCGGCGGCCTGCAAACTGCGATTCAAAGCGAGTGGAAGAATCAGGAAGCGGACTTTGAGCAGTTCGGCAAGGCGGTGTGTAGCCGCGTTATCTCTCTGGAAGAGAGCCGCAAGACGCTGGTGAGCGGGCTGAAGTAACGCCCGCCCTCCGGCTCGCGCCTGCTAGAAATCAGCGGGCGCTTTAAAGGTCATGCTGGTGCCGTACGCTGGGTGCGTAATGGTCAACATCTCGGCGTGCAACTGCAGGCGGGGTGCCATGGCCAGCGCCTCAGGCGTGGCGTAGAAGCGGTCGCCAAGGATCGGGTGGCCCAACGCCAGCATATGCACGCGCAGCTGGTGCGAGCGCCCGGTAATGGGCTTCAGCTGCACGCGGGCGGTGTTATCCGCCGCGTACTCCAGCACCGAATACTCGGTCTGCGCCGCCTTACCGGTCTCATGACACACCATCTGCTTCGGGCGGTTCGGCCAGTCGCAGATCAGGGGCAGATCGATCAGACCCTCTGCCTTCTCAGGATGTCCCCATACGCGGGCCACATACTGCTTCTTCGGCTCGCGCTCGCGGAACTGGCGCTTTAGCTCCCGCTCCGCGGCCTTGGTCAGAGCCACTACGATCACGCCGCTGGTGGCCATATCCAGACGATGCACCGACTCCGCCAGCGGATAGTCGCGCTGAATGCGCGTCATCACGCTGTCTTTGTGCTCGTCCAGCCTTCCTGGCACAGAGAGCAGGCCGCTCGGCTTGTTAACCACCATAATGTGCTCGTCCTGGTATAACACGACCAGCCAGGGCGACTGCGGCGGATTGTAGGGCTCCATCAACATAACGGGTTCCTGTTACTGGTGCGTAACGACAATAAGACGCAGGGCATCGAGACGCCATCCCGCCTGAGCAAGGCTATCGAGCACCTGCTGACGGTTGCTCTCAATGGCGGCCAGCTCATCATCACGGATGTTCGGGTTCACCGCCTTCAGCGCTTCCAGACGCGACAGCTCTGCCGAGAGACGCTCATCCGCCTCCTGACGTGCCGCCGCGATCAGCGCCTTCGCCGCGCTCTCGATCTGTGCTTCACCCAGCTGCAGGATCGCATGTACGTCCTGCTGCACCGCGTTCACCAGTTTGCTGCCGGTGTGGCGGTTAACCGCGCTCAGCTGGCGGTTGAAGGTTTCAAACTCCACCTGGGCGGCAAGGTTATTGCCGTTTTTATCCAGCAGCATACGCACCGGCGTAGCAGGCAGGAAGCGGTTAAGCTGAAGCTGCTTCGGTGCCTGCGCCTCAACGACGTAGATCAGCTCAAGCAGCAGGGTGCCCACCGGCAGCGCCTTGTTTTTCAGCAGTGAGATGGTGCTGCTGCCGGTATCGCCGGAGAGGATCAGATCCAGACCGTTGCGGATCAGCGGATGCTCCCAGGTTACAAACTGGGCATCTTCCCGGGACAGGGCCACGTCACGCTCAAAGGTGATGGTGCAGCCATCTTCCGGCAGGCCCGGGAAGTCCGGAACCAGCATGTGATCGGAGGGGGTCAGGACGATCATGTTCTCACCGCGATCGTCCTGGTTGACGCCCACGATATCAAACAGGTTCATGGCAAAGCTAATCAGCCCGGTATCATCATCCTGCTCTTCAATGCTCTCCGCCAGCGCCTGCGCTTTTTCACCGCCGTTGGAGTGGATCTCCAGCAGGCGATCGCGGCCCTGCTCCAGCTGAGCCTTCAGCGCCTCGTGCCGCTCGCGGCAGGTTTTGATCAGCTCGTCGAAGCCTTCGGTCTCTTCCGGCGCGGCGAGGTAGCCAATCAGATCGCCGTGCACCTGGTCGTAGATGGTGCGGCCGGTAGGGCAGGTGTGCTCAAAGGCGTCGAGGCCTTCATGGAACCAGCGCACCAGCACCGACTGGGCGGTCTTTTCCAGATAGGGAACGTGGATCTGGATATCGTGCGCTTGGCCGATACGGTCCAGACGACCAATACGCTGCTCCAGCAGATCCGGGTTAAACGGCAGATCGAACATCACCAGATGGCTGGCGAACTGGAAGTTACGCCCCTCGGAGCCGATCTCAGAGCAGAGCAGCACCTGCGCGCCGCTGTCCTCTTCGCCAAACCAGGCGGCGGCACGGTCGCGCTCAACGATGGACATGCCTTCGTGGAACACGGCGGCACGGATGCCTTCCCGCTCGCGCAGCACCTGCTCCAGCTGGAGGGCGGTGGCAGCCTTGGCGCAGATCACCAGCACCTTCTGTGAGCGGTGGCTGGTCAGGTAGCCCATCAGCCACTCCACGCGCGGGTCGAAGTTCCACCACGTGCCGGTGTCGCCCTCGAACTCCTGATAGATCTGCTCCGGGTAGAGCATGTCGCGCGCGCGCTCTTCAGCGCTTTTGCGTGCCCCCATGATGCCGGAGACCTTGATAGCGGTCTGGTACTGAGTCGGCAGCGGCAGCTTGATGGTGTGCAGCTCGCGTTTTGGGAAGCCCTTCACGCCGTTACGGGTGTTACGGAACAGGACGCGGCTGGTGCCGTGGCGATCCATCAGCATGGAGACCAGCTCCTGGCGCGCAGCCTCTGCGCCGTCGCGATCGCTGTTAGCGGTTTGCAGCAGCGGTTCAATGTCCTGCTCACCAATCAGCTCGCTCAGGGTGTTCAGCTCGCTGTCGCTCAGATGCTTGCCTGCCAGCAGCATGGCCACGGCATCGGCCACCGGGCGATAGTTCTGCTGCTCTTCAACAAACTGCTCAAAGTCGTGGAAGCGGTTCGGATCCAGCAGGCGCAGACGGGCGAAGTGGCTCTCCAGACCCAGCTGCTCCGGCGTCGCGGTCAGCAGCAGGACGCCCGGCACGCGCTCGGCCAGCTGTTCAATCGCCATGTACTCGCGGCTCGGTGCCTCTTCGCTCCACACCAGGTGGTGCGCTTCATCGACCACCAGCATGTCCCACTCGGCGTCGCACAGGTGCTCCAGACGCTGCTTGCTGCGGCGCACGAAGTCTAGGGAGCAGATCACCAGCTGTTCGGTCTCAAACGGGTTATCGGCCTCATGCTGCGCTTCCGCGTAGCGCTCATCATCAAACAGCGCGAAGCGCAGGTTGAAGCGACGCAGCATCTCCACCAACCACTGGTGTTGCAGGGTCTCTGGCACCACCACCAGCACGCGCTCTGCCGCACCGGCCAGCAGCTGCTGGTGCAGGATCATCCCCGCCTCGATGGTTTTACCCAGGCCAACTTCATCTGCCAGCAGCACGCGCGGCGCATGGCGACGGCCTACGTCGTGGGCAATGTGCAGCTGGTGCGGGATCAGGCTGGTGCGCTGGCCGCGCAGGCCGCTCCACGGCATCCGGTACTGCTCGCTCTGGTATTTACGCGCGCGGTAGCGCAGGGAGAAGCGATCCATACGGTCGATCTGCCCGGCAAACAGGCGGTCCTGCGGCTTGCTGAACACCAGCTTGCTGTCGAGCAGCACTTCACGCAGCGCCACGTCGGTCTCGCCGGTATCGAGGCGCGTGCCGGTGTAGGTCAGCAGACCGTTTTGCTCTTTTACGTCATCAATGGTGAGCTGCCAGCCTTCGTGGCTGGTCACCGTATCGCCTGGATTAAACATTACGCGAGTAACCGGGGAGTCACTGCGGGAGTAGAGACGGTTCTCTCCGGTTGAGGAGAAGAGCAGCGTAACGGTACGCGCATCCATCGCCACAACGGTTCCCAGTCCGAGTTCGCTTTCTGTATCGCTGATCCAGCGTTGACCAAGTGTAAAAGGCATAGTTATTCGGCTCTATATCTCAAATTGCAGGCAATAGTTAGACCACCGTCATGGAGCGACAGCGCGTCAAAAATTGGGGCCAGGATTGGAAAGGGCGCTATGGTACTGGATGGCAACGCGTTCGTCACCTGTTCGTCATCATTCAAAACGCACTAAAAGAGTCCCATCTGCCCCGTGACCAGTGTAGCAAAGTCATCGCCCATAAACGGTAGGATGCCCTCCGCCACCGGCTGTAGCTGGCGAGTTAAGTAGTGATCGTAGTCCAGCGGCGACTGCTGGTAGTCCACCGGCTCGGGGCCGTGGGTGGTCCAGACGTACTTGATTGTGCCTCGTTTTTGATACTGCAACGCCCGGCCGCGCTTCTGGTTCTGCTCATCCGCCAGCCTCGCCGCCCGCACGTGGGGCGGCACGTTGCGCTGGTACTCCGCCAGAGGGCGACGCAGGCGCTTGCGATACACCAGCTGGCTATCCAGCTCGCCCGCCATCAGTTGGGCAATGGTTTCGCGGATGTAATCCTGATATGGCTCGCGGCGAAAAATGCGCAGGTAGAGCGCCTGCTGGAACGTCTGCGCCAGCGGCGTCCAGTCGGTGCGCACCGTCTCCAGACCCTTGAAAACCATGCGCTGGCTGTTACCCTCCTGAATCAGCCCGGCGTAGCGCTTCTTGCTGCCGGTATCCGCCCCGCGGATGGTTGGCATCAGGAAGCGGCTGAAGTGGGTTTCAAACTCCAGCTCCAGCGTGCTGGTTAACCCCTTGCCAGCGAGATGCTCCCGCCACCAGTCGTTGACCAGCACCACCAGCGCCTGGCCGATGCGGGCGGCGGCCTCTTCGCTATGGGCATGCTTCAGCCAGACGAAGGTAGAGTCCGTGTCGCCGTAGATCACCTCGTAGCCCTGGGACTCAATCAGCGTTTTAGTCTGACGCATGATCTCATGTCCGCGCATGGTGATCGACGACGCCAGCCGGGGATCGAAAAAGCGGCAGGCGCTGGTGCCCAATACGCCGTAGAAGGCGTTCATAATGATCTTCAGCGCCTGGGAGAGGGGCTTGTTACCCTGGCGTTTGGCCTCGTCGCGGCCGTGCCAGATCTGGCCGACGATCTCCGGCAGGCAGTGTTTCTCGCGGGAGAACCACGCCCCGAGAAAGCCTTCGCTGCTGTGGGCTTCGTCCGGCTGCGCCATGCCCTCTATCAGCCCCACCGGATCGATGAGAAAGGTGCGGATGATCGACGGGTAGAGGCTTTTATAGTCCAGCACCAGCACTGAGTCATACAGGCCAGGGGTGGAATCCATCACGTAGCCGCCGGGGCTGGCCTGCGGCGGCACGTCACCGAGATTCGGGGCCACGTAGCCCGCCCGATGCATGCGGGGAAAATAGAGATGGCTGAAGGCCGCTACCGACCCGCCGTGGCGATCGGCGGGCAGGCCGTTAACCGAGGCGCGCTCCAGCAGGAAGGGCATGATGGCGGTCTTATGGAAGATGCGCGTCACCAGCTCGCAGTCCTTAAGGTTGTAGGTGGCGAGAGCAGGCTTATCTTCGTTAAAGCGCCGCTCGATCTCGTCCATTCTGTCCCAGGGGTTATCGATCGACTTGCCTTCCCCGAGCAGCTCCCGGGCCACCGCCTCAAGCGAGAATGAGGGGAAGTTCCAGAAGGCGGACTTCAGGGCGTCGATGCCATCGATAATCAGCCGGCCCGCCATCTGCGCAAAAAAGACGCCGTTCTTAAAGCCGTGCTCGCGCCACTCCAGCTCGCTGTTGCCGCGCCCCAGCCGCAGCGGGACGCCGTAGCGCTCGGCGTGCTTTTGCAGCATCCGCAGATCGAACTGCACCACGTTCCAGCCGATCAGCACGTCCGGATCGTGGGCGGCAAACCAGGCGTTGAGCTTCTCCAGCAGCTGCCGACGGCTGGCAACGTACTCCAGATGGAAGTCGAGGCCGGAGGCGTCGCCGTTTTCCGGCCCGAGCATATAGACCGTGCGCTGGCCGCACCCTTCCAGGCCGATGCAGTACAGCTCGCCGTGGCGGGTCGTTTCGATATCCAGCGACACCCACTTCAACGGTGGACGATAGTGCGGGCTGGGCTTCAGGCGCGTGTTCACCAGCTCGCCGTCACGCGCCTCGCCGCTGGCCCACACCGGGGCGGTGATAAAGCGTTCCATCAGGAAACGTTCAGGCGGGCGGATGTCGGCTTCATAAAGCGTTACGCCGCCCTCGCGGAGCAGCTTCTCATAGCGCATCAGCTGACGATGGGCGCGACAGTAGAGGCCGTGCACCGGCTGGCGGCTGAAGTCTTTCAACTCAAGCGGCGTCAGGCGGTAGTGGCTTTCACCCGCGAGGATCCGCTGCGCCTGGGGCACCTGCGCCGAGGGGATAAACGCCACCGACTCCTGCACGGGCAGCACTACCCGCAGCGGACCGTTGTCGGTTGCCAGCCAGAACGCGATCTCAGTGCCTTGAGGGGTATCCCGCCAGTGCCGGGTCAGTAAAAAGCCTTCTTGCGCCTGCGCCACGCTGTTTTCTCATAAAATAAAACCAGGCGTTATTATAGCCTGGTTTCCCTGTTTTAGCTGTGTTTTTATACAGTTCTACTGTCCGTAATAGGCCTTCGCCCCGTGCTTGCGTAGGTAGTGCTTATCCAGCAGCGTCTGCTGCATGGCTGGCAGATCCGGAGTGAGCTGGCGGCAGAAGATGCCCATGTAGGCGACCTCTTCCAGCACGATGGCGTTATGCACCGCATCGTCAGCATTTTTGCCCCAGGCAAAGGGACCGTGGGAGTGCACCAGCACGCCGGGCATCTGGGCGGCGTCGATCCCCTGGGTATTAAAGGTTTCGACGATCACCTGACCGGTCTCCCACTCATACTCGCCGTTGATCTCGGCATTGGTCATCTTGCGGGTGCAGGGGATGGGGCCGTAGAAGTAGTCGGCATGGGTGGTGCCGGTTGCCGGAATAGACTGTCCCGCCTGCGCCCAGATGGTAGCGTGGCGCGAGTGGGTATGCACAATTCCGCCGATGGTGGGGAAAGCCTGATAGAGCAGACGGTGGGTCGGGGTGTCGGAGGAGGGTTTTTTCGTCCCCTCAACCACCTCGCCGGTGTCGATGCTCACCACCACCATATCCTCTGCCGTCATTACGCCATAGTCGACGCCGGAGGGCTTGATGACAAACACGCCGCGCTCGCGATCGACGGCGCTGACGTTGCCCCAGGTGAGGGTGACCAGATTATGTTTCGGTAGCGCCAGGTTGGCTTCCAGCACCTGGCGTTTGAGATCTTCAAGCATAGTTATCTCCACGTAGGCCCGGTAAGCGCAGCGCCACCGGGCGTTACGGACTTAACGTTTTGATCCGTAATAGACTTCGTTCCAGCGCAGCGCATCTTTAAACGCTGGCAGACGGGTGTCGTTGTCGATCACCGCCAGCTCAATGTCGTGCAGCTCGGCGAACTGGCGCATATCACTGAGATCCAGCGCGTGGCTGAAGACGGTGTGGTGCGCGCCCCCGGCAACGATCCACGCCTCGGTCGCGGTAGGCAGATCCGGCTGGGCTTTCCACAGCGCGTTGGCGACCGGCAGCTTCGGCAGCTGGTGCGGGGTCTCGACAGAATCAACACAGTTCACCAGCAGGCGGAAACGATCCCCGAGATCGATCAGGCTGGCGTTGATCGCCGGGCCAGTTTTGGTAGAGAAGATCAGACGGGCCGGATCGGCTTTACCGCCGATGCCGAGGTACTGCACGTCGAGGATCGGTTTCTCATCCAGGGCGATGGTCGGACACACTTCCAGCATATGGGAGCCGAGCACCAGATCGTTGCCGTCCTCAAAGTGGTAGGTGTAATCCTCCATAAAAGAGGTGCCGCCCTGTAGACCGGTTGACATCACCTTCATGATGCGAAGCAGGGCGGCGGTTTTCCAGTCGCCTTCGCCCGCAAAGCCGTAGCCCTGCTGCATCAGGCGCTGCACGGCGAGGCCCGGAAGCTGTTTCAGGCCATGCAGATCTTCAAAGGTGGTGGTGAAGGCGTGGAAGCCGCCTTGCTCAAGAAAGCGCTTCATGCCCAGCTCGATGCGGGCCGCGTCAATCACGTTCTGGCGTTTATCACCGTTAACCTGTGCGGCAGCGGTCAGGCGATAGCTGCTCTCATACTCGTCCACCAGCGCGCTGATATCGCCTTCGCTGATGTCATTAACCACCTGCACCAGATCGCCCACCGCCCAGGTATTCACCGAGAAGCCAAACTTGATCTGTGCTGCGACTTTATCGCCGTCGGTAACGGCAACTTCACGCATGTTATCGCCGAAACGGCACACTTTCAGATGGCGGGTATCCTGTTTCGAGACCGCGTGGCGCATCCACGCCCCGATGCGCTGCTGGGCTTTACGATCCTGCCAGTGGCCGGTCACCACGCTGTGCTGCTGACGCATCCGCGCGCCAATGAAGCCGAATTCGCGGCCGCCGTGCGCGGTCTGGTTCAGGTTCATAAAGTCCATGTCGATGCTGTCCCACGGCAGGGAGGCGTTGAACTGGGTATGGAACTGCAACAGCGGCTTGTTCAGGATGGTCAAGCCGTTGATCCACATTTTTGCCGGGGAGAAGGTGTGCAGCCACACGACGAGGCCCGCACACTTGTCGTCGTAGTTGGCGTCGCGGCAGATAGCGGTGATCTCATCCGGCGAGGTGCCGAGCGGCTTCAGTACCAGCTTGCAGGGCAGTTTGGCTTCGCCGTTCAGCGCGTTCACAACCTGTTCAGCGTGCTGCGTAACCTGGCGCAGGGTCTCCGGGCCATAAAGATGCTGGCTGCCAATCACAAACCATACTTCGTAGTTATCAAAAATAGTCATTATCGTGTCCTTAATGAGTCAGAGCGGCCTGCGACGCTGGCGCGGCTGAAGGGAGATAGTGTTGCTCGGCGCTGACCGCCCAGTGCTGGTAGCGGCGATAGAGCTGTTCAAAGCGTTGCGCCTGAGCGGGAGCAGGCTGGAGCGTGTTTTCGACGGCGCTGGCCATGTGGCGCTGCGCGGTCGGGATATCCGGATGATCCCCGGCGGCGACGGCGGCGAAGATGGCCGCGCCCAGCGCGCAGCACTGATCGGAGGCGACGATCTGCAGCGGACGGTTGAGCACGTCGCAGCAGGCCTGCATGATCACTCGGTTTTTACGGGCGATACCGCCAAGGGCCATCACGTTGTTGACCGCGATCCCCTGTTCGGTAAAGCACTCCATGATGGCGCGCGCGCCGAAGGCGGTAGCGGCAATCAGCCCGCCAAACAGCAGCGGCGCATCGGTAGCAAGGTTAAGGTCGGTAATCACCCCCTTCAGACGCTGGTTAGCGTTAGGGGTGCGGCGACCGTTAAACCAGTCGAGGATCACCGGGAGGTGATCGAGAGAAGGATTATCCGCCCAGGCCTGGGTCAGGGCGGGCAGCAACTGTTTCTGGCTCGCCCGGATCTGGGTTTTCAGCTCTGGATGCTGGAGCGCAAGCTGCTCAAGCGGCCAGCCAAGGATGCGGCCAAACCAGGCGTAGATATCGCCGAAGGCCGACTGCCCGGCCTCAAGGCCGATAAAGTCCGGGACCACGCTGCCGTCAACCTGGCCGCAGATGCCTTTCACCGCGCGATCGCCGACGCTCGGCTTATCGGCAATCAGAATGTCGCAGGTTGAGGTACCGATCACTTTCACCAGCGTGTTCGGCTGCGCCCCTGCGCCCACTGCGCCCATATGGCAGTCGAATGCGCCCCCGGCAATCACCACTTTTTCAGACAGGCCCAGACGCTGGGCCCACTCCGGGCTCAGGTTGCCCACCGGCAGATCGGCGGTCCAGGTTTCGGTAAACATCGGCCAGCTCAAATGCTTGTTGATGATGGGATCCAGCTCGTCAAAGAAGCTGGCTGGAGGCAGCCCACCCCAGCTTTCGTGCCAGAGGGATTTGTGTCCGGCGCTGCAGCGTCCGCGGCGGATATCCTGCGGGCGGACGGTGTTGGAGAGCAGGGCAGGAACCCAGTCGCACAGCTCGATCCACGAGGTGGCGGCCTGGGCGACGGCGGCATCCTGGCGGGTGACGTGCAGGATCTTGGCCCAGAACCATTCGCTGGAGTAGATCCCGCCGATATAGCGTGAGTAGTCAGTTTTGCCCGGCTGGTGACAGAGGCGGGTAATGGCCTCGGCTTCCTCTACCGCCGTGTGATCTTTCCAGAGCACGAACATGGCGTTGGGGTTGTCGGCAAACTCCGGACGCAGCGCCAGCACACGCCCCTCGGCGTCAATGGGGGCCGGCGTCGAGCCGGTGCTGTCCACGCCGATACCGCTTACCTGCTCGCGCTGGTCAGGGCTCAGCTGGGCCAGCACGCTTTTGATTGCCGCTTCCATCGACTCGATATAGTCGCGTGGGTGATGGCGAAACTGATTCCGCGGAGCGTCGCAATAACGCCCCTCCTGCCAGCGCGGATACCACTCCACGCTAGTAGCGATCTCTGTCCCGTGCTCGCAGTCTACTGCCAGGGCACGTACTGAGTCGCTGCCAAAATCGAGGCCAATTGCAATTGCCATCGTCTTACTCCATCCAAAATAACCGTATGGAGAAACATTAGAGACAGGGGCCAAAAAGCGTCAGGCAGGATCCGCTAATCTTATGGATAAAAATGCTGTGGCAGCAGAAAGTGTGACTCACTGCAAATATTCAATGTGGACATTTCTGCCGGGTTTATAGACACTTTTGTTACCCCTTTTTATCGGTGTAGATTAGTCAAAACGGGGAAAGTGCTTTTATCTGGCGGGGTTGTCACGCTGCGGTTTTTGTATCCAGCTCAAGAGAGCCGCCGCGTGGCGAAATAAAACCCAATATGGACAAATGGTTTCCTTGACCACTACCTGGAGCGCGCTGTTTATGGCTGAATTACAAACCGATCCTCTGCTGCCTGGCTACTCGTTCAATGCCCATCTCGTGGCCGGGCTGACCCCCATTGAGGCTGACGGCTATCTCGATTTCTTTGTCGATCGCCCGCTGGGGATGAAGGGCTACATTCTTAACCTGACGGTGCGGGGGGAGGGGATTATCAACAACAATGGTCGGCAGTTTGTCTGCCGCCCCGGCGATATCCTGCTTTTCCCGCCTGGCGAGGTGCACCACTATGGCCGTCACCCTGAGGCGCGGGAGTGGTATCACCAGTGGGTCTACTTCCGTCCGCGCGCCTACTGGCATGAGTGGCTAACCTGGCCGACGCTTTTTGCGCAAACCGGCTATTTCCGTCCTGACGACGTGCATCAGTCCAGCTTTAGCGAGCTGTTTGCCCAGATCATCAGCGCAGGGCAGCGCGGCGGGCGCTACAGCGAGCTGCTGGCGATCAACCTGCTGGAGCAGGTGCTGCTCCGACGTATGGATGCGATCAACGAATCGCTGCATCCACCGCTGGATAACCGGGTGCGCGACGCCTGCCAGTACATCAGCGATCACCTGGCGGATAACCACTTCGACATCGCCGGCGTGGCGCAGCACGTCTGCCTGTCACCGTCGCGGCTATCGCACCTCTTCCGTCAGCAGTTAGGCGTCAGCGTGCTCAGCTGGCGCGAGGATCAGCGCATCAGCCAGGCCAAGCTGCTGCTCAGTACCACGCGGATGCCCATCGCCAGCGTCGGGCGCAACGTCGGCTTTGAGGATCAGCTCTACTTCTCCAGGGTGTTTAAAAAGTGCACCGGGGCCAGCCCCAGCGAGTTTCGCGCCGGGTGTGAATAACGTAAAGAAACGAAATGCCGCCGCCGAGGTCTGATACAACCAGTAAACTAATCGGACAATTGCAGGCTTGACGAGGCGCTACCGGCTCTGGAGAATCCCTGCTTCGTCACTAAAACGGACAGCGTATGCAGGCATTTCTGGAACATTTTATTACTCAATCAGCGACCTACACGCTCATTGCGATCGCCCTCGTGGCCTTTCTGGAGTCGCTGGCGCTGGTGGGCCTGATCCTGCCTGGCACGGTGATGATGGCCGGACTCGGGGCGCTGATCGGCAGCGGCGAGGTGAACTTCTGGTATGCCTGGCTGGCGGGGATTGTCGGCTGCCTGCTGGGAGACTGGATCTCCTTCTGGCTCGGGTGGCGCTTTAAGAAGCCGCTGCACCGCTGGTCGTTTATGAAAAAGAACAAGGCCCTGCTCGATAAAACCGAGCATGCCCTGCACCAGCACAGCATGTTTACCATCCTTGTCGGCCGCTTTGTTGGGCCAACGCGTCCGCTGGTGCCGATGGTTGCCGGGATGCTCGATCTTCCCGTCAGCAAGTTTATTCTGCCTAACGTTATCGGCTGCCTGCTCTGGCCGCCGTTCTACTTTTTACCGGGCATTCTCGCCGGGGCGGCGATCGATATTCCTGCCGACGAGCAGAGCGGGGCGTTTAAGTGGCTGCTGCTGGGTGCGGCGCTGCTGCTCTGGATTGCGGTGTGGCTCTGCTGGCGGCTGTGGCGCAGCGGCAGGTCCGGCAGCGATCGGCTGACAAAATACCTGCCACGCGGACGTCTGCTGTGGGTTGCGCCGTTGCTGCTTGGCGTGGCGGTTATCGCCTGCGTGGCGGTGGCCCGTCATCCGCTGATGCCTACCTACTTAACCATCCTGGGTAAGGTTGTCACCGGTCACTGACGCTCAATTCCCAGCAGCGCCGAAACCGGGGCGCGGCCGCTGACCAGATCATCGGTTGCGCCGTCCCAGGCGATGCGTCCCTCGGCCACCACCAGCGCCCGGCTGGCAATGCGCGCGGCATCCTCAATGCTGTGGGAGACCATCAGCAGGGTGATGTTTTGCCGCTGGCAAATGCTCTGCACCAGGGCCAGCATCTCCTGACGCAGGGCCGGATCGAGCGCCGAGAACGGCTCATCCAGCAGCAGGATGGGCTGCTCCCGCACCAGACAGCGCGCCAGCGCCACCCGCTGCCGCTGCCCGCCGGAGAGCTGGTCCGGCAGCCGGTCTAGCAGCGTCTCCAGCCCCATCTGGGCGGCAATCTCCACCAGCTTCTGCTGCTGATCGGCATTGAGCTTCAGGCCGGGATGCAGGCCGAGGCCAATGTTCTGCCGCACCGTCAGGTGGGTAAACAGGTTATTCTCCTGAAACAGCATGGATACCGGTCGGCGCGACGGCGGCGTAGCGGTATGCTCCTGCTCGCCAATCATCATCGTGCCGCTCACCGGCTGGATAAAACCGGCGATCAGGTTGAGCAGCGTGCTTTTCCCCGCGCCGCTGGGTCCCAGTACGGCAATCTGCTCACCCGCCTCGACGGCGAGAGTAAAGCGCATCGGCAGATGCTGGTAGAGCCAGGTGACATCAGTGAGTTTTAGCATGGCGGCCCGGAAGTTTTTCAATAATGGTAAAGAGAACAAAGCAGAGCGCCAGCAGGATCAGCGCCGTCACCGCCCCGTCCTGGCTACGATAGGAGCCAATCTGCTGGTAAAGATAGAAGGGCAGCGTGCGAAAATCTTCGTTGCCAAACAGCGCTACCACCCCAAAGTCGCCGATAGAGAGCACGCAGGCGAAGGCCAGCGCCTGGGCCAGCGGTCGCCGTAGCGCCCGCAGCTCCACCACCCGCAGGCGTGCAAAGCCGCGCATGCCTAATGACTCGCACAGCAGGCCGTAGCGGGCGGTAATGTCCCGCATCGGGTTATCGAGCACCTTCTGGGCGTAGGGGATCGCCATCAGGGCGTTGGTGAAGATCACGATCCCATCCGCCGAAGTGGGCAGGCCGACCGAGTTATTCAGCAGCAGAAAGAAGCCGGTTGCCAGCACGATGCCGGGCATGGCGAGGATCAGCATCCCGCTCAGCTCCAGCGCCTGGCCCCGGCGCAGCTGTCCGCGCGCCCGCAGCTCGCGGCTGCTCCAGAGTAGCATCATGGTGAGGATCACGCAGAGCAGCCCGGCCAGCAGGGCAATGCGCAGGGAGGTCCACACCGCCTGCCACAGCACCGGCTGGGCCAGTACCTCGGGCAGGCTACGGTTTATCCCCTCGACGATCACCGCCAGCAGGGGCGGCAGCAGGAGCAGCAGCGCCAGGCCAATCAGCAGGCTATCGCTTAGCCGGGTGCGCCAGCTCTCTTCGGGATCGCGCCAGCCCTGAATCTGGCTGCTACCCACTGGAATGGCCTTGCTCAGGCGCTGGCTAAACAGCACCAGCCCCAGACAGCAGATCATCTGCAATAGCCCCAGCAGCGCGGCACGGCCGGGATCGTAGTCGAAGTTCAGGGCCTGGTAGATCGCCAGCTCAATGGTCGTCGCTTTAGGGCCGCCGCCAAGCGATAGCACGGTGGCGAAGCTGGCAAAGCAGAGCATAAAGATCAGCGCAGCCACCGGGGGGATCTGCCGTCGTAGCCACGGCCACTCAACGAAGCGGAAGAAGGCGAAACCGCGCATCCCCAGCTGGGCAGCAAGCTGGCGCTGCTCACCAGGGATCTGCTCCAGGGCCTGGAGCAGCAGGCGGGTCGCCATCGGCAGGTTAAAAAAGATGTGCGCCAGCAGAATGCCGCTCAGCCCGTAGGGCGAAAATCCCCACGGCAGGCCGAGCGAGTCGCACAGCGAGGCCAGCCAGCCCTGACGCCCATAGACGGTGAGGATACCGAATACCGCCACCAGCACCGGCAGGATCAGGGTCATCGCGCAGAGGCGGAGCAGCATCAGCCGTCCGGGAAAGCGGCGGCGATAGAGGGCGCGGGCCAGGAAAATAGCGGGCATCACCGAGAGCAGGGCGGAGAGAAACGCCTGGCCAAAGGAGAAGGCCACCACGTGGCGCAGATAGCTGTCGTGCCATAGCGCCGAGACATCGGTGGTCGGCGCGTTGAGCCAGAGGGCAAGAAACGCCGCCAGCGCGACCGCCACCAGCAGGGTAGCCGCGCTCGCGCCGGGCAGCAGCCAGCCGGGAATTAGCGGCTGGTCGCGCGAAGCCACGTGTTAATCCACTCAGCGCGTTGGGAGAAGACCTGCTGCGGCGTGAACTCCAGGGTGGTTTTCGGCTTCGTCAGCGAGTCAAAGCCAGCGGGCAGCGTCACGTTGCTTACCGGGTACATCCAGTTGCCGGTTGGGATGGCGTTCTGGAACGCCGGGCTCACCATAAACTTGAGGAACTTTTCCGCCAGCTCAGGCTGCTTGCTGGCCGCGGTGCGGGCGGCTACCTCTACCTGCAGGTAGTGGCCTTCGCTGAAGTCGGCTGCCGCGTAGTTATCCTTTTTCTCTTCGATCAGGTGATAGGCCGGAGAGGTGGTGTAGCTCAGGACCAGATCGCTCTCGCCCTTCAGGAACAGGCCGTAGGCTTCGCTCCAGCCTTTGGTGACGGTGACGGTTTTCGCCGCCAGCTTCTGCCATGCCTCAGGCGCTTTATCGCCGTAGACTTTTTGCATCCACAGCAGCAGGCCCAGCCCTGGGGTGCTGGTGCGCGGATCCTGATAGATTACCCGCCACTTCTGGTCGCTCTCTACCAGCTCTTTCAGGCTCTTCGGCGGGTTTTTCAGCTTGTTTTTGTCATAGACAAAGGCAAAGTAGCCATAGTCGAAGGGCACAAAGGTGTCGTTTTTCCAGCCGCCGGGGACGTTAACGGCATCGGCCGCCACGCCGCTTTTGGCAAACAGCCCGGTCTGACTGGCGGCGTCCAGCAGGTTATTGTCGAGGCCCAGCACCACGTCGGCCTTACTGTTTTTGCCCTCCATGCGCAGACGGTTGAGCAGCGAGACGCCATCCTCCAGCGCCACCATCTTCAGCTCGCAGTTGCAGTCGGCCTCAAAGGCTTTTTTTACCGCAGGACCTGGCCCCCAGTCGGCGGCGAACGAGTCGTAGGTGTAGACGGTGAGAACGGGTTTATCAGAAGCCGGGGCGGCAAAAACGGGGGCGGCCACAAGCAGCAGCAGCGGCAGACATTTTTTTAACACTTTGCACCTCAATAGAAAGAGAGTGGCAAAGGATTTTGAGCGGTAGCCTCAAATCCCTTCGCCGGCGTTATCCGGATCAGGTTCGACGGGTATTTTCTCAGCACACGCATCGCGCAGCACCCCGTTGAGCACGGCCTCATTGTAGTGATTATGTCAGCATTCCGAAAGCATACTTTATGGGTCGGGAGGGGCAAACCAGGCCGATTTAAAATCAAACCAGCCGAGGGTGTTCATCCGCAGGCCGCGCATGCTGCGCTGCCCCTGGATCATCAGCCAGTGATGGATCAGCGGCACAATCGCCTTGCCCGCCAGCAGTTGCTGGCACCAGGCGGCTAAATTCATCTCGCCCGCCCGCCACTGCGTGGCATCCGCCTGCCAGTCGCGGGGAATGCACTTCTGCAATAGCGGCACCTCATAGAGATGGGTAAAGAGAGAGAAATCCAGCGGTAGGGTAAAGTTAGCGCTGTTGAGCCAGATATCGCTCACCGCGTCGCCGCTGTGCCACTCCTCGTAATCTACCTCCTGGATGTGCAACGTCACCTGATGCGCAGCCAGCAGGGCGCTCATGGTTTGGGCCAGCACCCGGTGTTCGATGTGTTCCCGGTAGTAGGTCAGGGTCAGCGACTCCAGCCCGGCTGGCTTTTCACTGCCGCCCGGCCGGGTATGATGCCAGCGCGGCAGCAGGCCGTAGGCCGGGAACCAGTAGCGCTGGTGGTGCTCCTCGGCGTGAAACAGCAGGCTCGCCGGGGAGAGGATCTGACTCACCCACTCCCGCACCTGCTGGCTGGCACCGCGACGGGTGCGGGCGTCAAACAGCAGGTAGTAGCACCCCTCTTCGAGACGGCTCTCAACCGCTTTCTCCTCCCCGCCGGGCCCCTCCAGCGTCAGGCCCGCACTCAGATCGTCATTGACGTCGGGCAGCATCCAGACATTTACCTCATCGATGAGCGCACGAAAGCCAAAGTAGTCATCAAAGGCGTGGATCTTTAGCTGGTTGCTGTTATTGAGCGTGACCGCGTACGGCCCGGTGCCCACCGGCAGGCTGGCAAAGTTCTCCATGGTCGGCCACTCCTGGGGCAGGATCATCGACTGCACGTGGCCCAGCAGCCACGGTAGCCAGCTGTCGGGCTGGGAGAGATGGATATCCAGCGTCCAGGGCGTTGGGGAGACGATCTCGGTGATATGCGAGTAGAGCGGCAGGGCGTTAACCCGCTGCAGGGAGGTGATAACGTCGCTCATCTCCAGCTCGCGGCCATGGTGAAAATGAATGCCGGGGCGCAGATAAAAACGCCAGTGCAGCGGGGAGAGACGTTTCCAGTGGTGGGCGATATCCGGCTCCAGTTCCCCGTTTTCCTCATTTATCCGGGTTAGCGCGCTGAAGATCTGGCGGGCAATGTGGGTTTCCGAGCGGCGCAGGGCCGTGCCGGGCAGCAGGTTGCGTAATGGCCGGTAGTAGAGCACGCGCAGAATATGCCGACCCTGACGAAAGCTTCTGCCAAGGTGCGAAACCAGCATCTGCCGTACAGCGCTTTTATCGCCCACCAGCTGTACCAGCTGATCGATGCGATCCTGATCCAGCAGATCTTCCGCGCGCTGCTGCTGGAGCGCGAGGCCGGTATAGAGAAAGGTAAGGCGCGAGCGTTTGCCGCGACCGGCTTCCGCCTCCCACGTCAGCCAGCCGCGCTGCTGCATAGCGTTAAGCAGGGTACGCATATGGCGGCGGGAACAGCTTAGCTGCTCCGCCAGCTCGTTCAGCGTCGTTTCGCGAGATGCGCCGTTGCAGCACTGCCAGAGACGGATAAACTGTTGTTGCAGACGACCAGAGGACATAAAAGGGGAACTCCCGGCGAAAAGTCAGCAATTTATTTTTCCCTATATTAAGCCAATAATCCTTGTAGATGAAAGCGGTGCCCAACTGCTTTCATCTTGTGTGACTGAGTATTGGTGCTTATCGCCACGCCAGCAGCTATGATCCTGCTGGCTTTTTTCTTTTCTCACACGCTAAAAGGATGCTTATGCTCTGGCTGATGACAATGGGAAGGCGGCTGAACGGGGTCTACGCCGCGTTTATGATCGTCGCATTTATGATGGGCATCGCCGGAGCGCTACAGGCACCGACGCTGAGCCTTTTTCTCAGCCGCGAGGTGGGAGCCGAGCCGTTCTGGGTAGGGCTGTTCTACACCGTCAACGCCATCGCTGGGATCCTTGTCAGCCTGTGGCTGGCGAAACGATCCGACAGCCAGGGCGATCGCCGCAGGCTGATCATGTTCTGCTGTGCGATGGCGGTGGGCAACGCGCTGCTGTTTGCCTTTAACCGGCACTACTTAACGCTTATCACCTGCGGCGTGCTGCTGGCTTCGCTGGCTAATACCGCCATGCCGCAGCTCTTTGCCCTCGCCAGGGAGTATGCCGACAGCTCCGCCCGCGAGGTGGTGATGTTCAGCTCGGTGATGCGCGCCCAGCTCTCGCTGGCGTGGGTTATCGGTCCGCCGCTGGCCTTTATGCTGGCGCTAAACTATGGCTTCACCGCCATGTTCACTATCGCCGCCGGGATCTTTATTATCAGCTTCGCGCTGATTGCGCTGATCCTGCCGTCGGTGGCAAGGGTGGAGCAGCCAGCGGATGTGGCGGTCACACAGATAAGCGGCTGGCGCGACGGCAACGTGCGCAAGCTGTTTGTCGCCTCCACGCTGATGTGGACCTGCAATACCATGTACATCATCGATATGCCGCTGTGGATCAGCGGCGATCTCGGCCTGCCCGACCGGCTGGCAGGGATCCTGATGGGCACTGCCGCCGGGCTGGAGATCCCGGCGATGATCCTTGCTGGCTACTACGTTAAACGCATCGGCAAGCGGCGGATGATGACCCTTGCGGTCGCGGCGGGCGTGCTGTTCTACATCGGGCTGATCTTCTTTCATAGCGAACGCGCACTGCTGCTGTTACAGCTCTTCAACGCGGTGTTTATTGGGATTGTTGCCGGGATCGGCATGCTCTGGTTTCAGGATCTAATGCCTGGACGGGCGGGAGCGGCCACCACGCTGTTCACCAACAGTATCTCTACCGGGGTGATTTTAGCGGGGGTCATTCAAGGGGCGCTGGCGCAAAGCTATGGCCATGGGATGGTCTACTGGGCTATCGCGGGGATATCACTGCTGACGCTGGGGCTGACGATGCGGGTGAAGGATGTGTAGGCCCGGCAGGCTTAGCGCCGCCGGGCAATACAGCACTTATTTATACAGCTCTGCCGTCATATGCACGGTGTTGTTGACGTTGGCTTCGGTGATTTTATAGGAAGACGCACCGGCCTGCTCTGCCTGAACGGCGATTTTCGCTTCGGCATCATCAATGGTGGTACCGCTGGCTGTGACGCTCTGGGCAAACGCACCAAATGAGAGGGTAGAGAGGGCAACGGCGGCAACAAGCGTTTTAATCGATTTCATGGGGTGTTCCTTAAGCTTCATTTTTGTCTGGGGTCGTTAATTAGTTAACGATCGATAGATAAATGATAGGCGCGATCGGCTCTGCGCGTCAACACTATTTTATAACGAGCATTAATTAATTTAGGAAAGCTAAGGAATTCAACGCATAAAAAAACGGCGGGGATCGCTCCTCGCCGTTTAGGATGCCTAAAACCGCAAGCAAATTAGTTCATAAAAGCAGGCTGCTGCTGTTCATAGGCGGAGATAGCCTCTTCGTGCTGCAGCGTCAGGCCGATGCTGTCCAGACCGTTTAACATGCAGTGGCGGCGGAACGCGTCGATATTAAAGCTGTAGGATTTCTCCCCAGCGATGACCTTCTGCGCTTCCAGGTCTACCACGAAGGAGATGCCGGGATTGCTCTGCACCAGGCTAAACAGCTCATCCACTTCGTCATCGCTCAGCGTGACCGGCAGCAGCTGGTTGTTAAAGCTGTTGCCGTAGAAGATATCGGCAAAGCTCGGGGCAATAACCACCTTAAAGCCATAGTCGGTCAGGGCCCACGGCGCGTGCTCACGAGAGGAGCCACAGCCAAAATTCTCCCGCGCCAGCAGGATTGAGGCACCTCTATACTGCGGAAAATTCAGCACGAACTCCGGGTTCGGCTGCTCGCCTTTGTCGTCGAGGAAACGCCAGTCGTTAAACAGATGTGCCCCAAAGCCGGTACGCGTAACCTTCTGTAAAAACTGCTTCGGAATGATCGCATCGGTATCGACGTTGG
This sequence comes from Pseudescherichia vulneris, assembly GCF_902164725.1. NCBI lineage: Bacteria > Pseudomonadati > Pseudomonadota > Gammaproteobacteria > Enterobacterales > Enterobacteriaceae > Pseudescherichia > Pseudescherichia vulneris. The sequence goes on from NZ_LR607338.1 coordinate 2,951,008, forward strand.
CGGCGTCCAAAGGGACGACCAGGCCGGTATGCTGAATAAATTTCTCTGCCATGGTGGTCTCCTTATTTGATGCTGCGAATATCGGCGAAGTGGCCGGTGACGGCGGCGGCGGCGGCCATTGCCGGGCTGACCAGGTGGGTACGTCCCCCGCGCCCCTGGCGACCTTCAAAGTTACGGTTGCTGGTTGAGGCGCAGCGCTCGCCCGGATTCAGACGATCGTTGTTCATCGCCAGGCACATGGAGCAGCCAGGCAGACGCCACTCAAAGCCCGCCTCGATAAAGATCTTGTCCAGACCTTCGGCTTCCGCCTGGGCCTTCACCGGGCCAGAGCCAGGCACGACCAGCGCCTGAACGCCGGGCGCAACCTTACGTCCTTTGGCGATCTCTGCCGCCGCGCGCAGGTCTTCAATGCGCGAGTTGGTACAGGAACCAATAAACACCTTGTCGATGTTCACCTCGGTCAGCGGAATGCCCGGCTTCAGGCCCATATAGGCCAACGCCTTCTCCGCGCTGGCACGTTCAACCGGATCGGCAAACGACGCCGGATCGGGAATGTTTTCACCGACGGCGATGACCTGGCCTGGGTTAGTTCCCCAGGTGATCTGCGGGGCGATGTCTGACGCCTGCAACGTGACCACGGTGTCAAAGGTTGCACCTTCGTCAGTTTTCAGCGTTTTCCAGTAGGCCACCGCCTCATCGAAATCGTTGCCCTTCGGCGCGTGCAGACGGCCTCGCACATAGTTAAAGGTGGTTTCGTCAGGGGCGACGATACCCGCTTTGGCACCCATCTCAATGGCCATGTTGCACAGGGTCATCCGACCCTCCATGCTCAGCGCCTGAATAGCTTCGCCGCAGAACTCGACCACGTGGCCGGTACCGCCCGCGCTGCCGGTCTTGCCGATGATCGCCAGCACGATATCTTTGGCGGTGATGCCCGGTGCGGCCTGGCCCTGTACTTCAATTTTCATGGTTTTGGCGCGGCCCTGCTTCAGGGTCTGGGTCGCCAATACGTGCTCAACTTCCGAGGTGCCGATCCCGAAGGCCAGCGCGCCGAAGGCACCGTGGGTGGCGGTATGGGAGTCGCCGCAGACGATGGTCATTCCCGGCAGGGTGATCCCTTGCTCCGGGCCCATCACGTGGACGATGCCCTGATAGGGGTGATTCAGATCGTACAGCTCCACGCCAAACTCGTTGCAGTTCTTGATCAGCTCCTGCATCTGAATGCGCGCCATTTCGCCCGAGGCGTTGATATCTTTCGTCTGGGTCGAGACGTTGTGATCCATGGTGGCGAAGGTTTTACCCGGCTGACGCACCGGGCGATGGTGCGCGCGCAGGCCATCAAACGCCTGCGGGGAGGTCACCTCATGCACCAGGTGACGATCGATATAGAGCAGCGGGGTTTCATTTGGCGCTTCATAGACCACGTGGGCGTCAAACAACTTCTCATACAAACTCTTGGCCATGATTACACCCCTTCCGCTACGTAGCGGGCAATAATGTCGCCCATCTCATCAGTACTGACCGCCGCGCTGCCGCGGGCCAGGTCTCCGGTACGCACACCCTCTTCCAGCGCGCGGTTAATCGCGGCTTCAATGGCGTCCGCTGCATCGTTGGCGTTCAGGCTATAGCGCAGCAGCAGGGCCAGGGAGAGGATCTGGGCAATCGGGTTAGCAATGTTTTTTCCGGCGATGTCCGGGGCCGAGCCGCCTGCGGGCTCGTACAGGCCAAAGCCCTGCTCGTTGAGGCTGGCCGAGGGCAGCATCCCCATTGAGCCGGTGATCATCGCGCACTCGTCAGAGAGGATGTCGCCAAACAGGTTGGAGCAGAGCAGGACGTCGAACTGGGACGGATCCTTGATCAGCTGCATGGTGGCGTTGTCGATGTACATATGCGCCAGCTCAACGTCCGGGTACTCTTTTGCAATGTCGTTAACGATCTCGCGCCACAGCAGAGAGGTTTGCAGCACGTTGGCCTTATCGATAGAGGTCACTTTATTCCGGCGTTTGCGCGCGGATTCAAAGGCGATGCGGGCGATGCGCTCGATCTCGAAGCGGTGATAGACCTCGGTATCAAACGCTTTTTCATGCTGGCCGCTGCCTTCACGGCCCTTCGGCTGGCCGAAATAGATCCCGCCGGTCAGCTCGCGTACGCAGAGAATATCAAAACCGTTGGCGGCAATGTCTGCCCGCAGCGGGCAGAACGCTTCCAGCCCCTGGTACAGCTTCGCCGGACGCAGGTTGCTGAACAGCTTAAAGTGTTTACGCAGCGGCAGCAGCGCGCCGCGCTCCGGCTGCTGGGCCGGGGGCAGGTGTTCCCACTTCGGGCCACCGACCGAGCCGAACAGGATCGCATCGGCCTGCTCGCAGCCAGCCACGGTCGCCTGCGGCAGCGGATTGCCGTGGCGGTCAATGGCAATACCACCCACGTCGTAATGGCTGGTGGTAATGCGCAGGGAGAAACGCCCACGAATGGCTTCCAGTACTTTCAAGGCTTGCGCCATCACTTCCGGGCCAATGCCGTCGCCCGGCAAAACTGCAATATGATAATTTTTAGACATCACACGGTTTCCTGGTTGTTTTCTTTTATGGCTTTGCGCTGCAGCTCTTTTTCGACTTCATTGGCGCGCCAGATATTATTCAGCACGTGCACCATCGCGCGGGCGGAGGACTCCACGATGTCGGTAGTCAGGCCCATACCGTGGAAACGGCGGCCGTTATAGTTGACGACGATATCTACCTGGCCCAGGGCATCTTTACCATGGCCCTTGGCGCTCAGGCCATATTTCACCAGTTCGATGTTGTAGTCGGTGATGCGGTTAATCGCCTGATACACCGCGTCCACCGGGCCGTTGCCGTTAGCGGCTTCGGCTTTCACTTCATCACCGCAGGCCAGCTTCACGGAGGCGGTGGCGATATCGTTGGAGCCGGACTGCACGCTGAAGTAGTCCAGACGGAAATGCTCTGGCTCCTCCTGCTGCTTGTTGATAAAGGCCAGCGCTTCCAGATCGTAATCAAAGACCTGGCCTTTCTTATCCGCCAGCTTCAGGAAGGCGTCGTACAGGTTATCCAGGCTGTAGTCGCTCTCCTTATAGCCCATCTCATCCATGCGGTGTTTCACCGCCGCGCGACCGGAGCGGGAGGTCAGGTTCAGCTGGACCTGGTTCAGACCGATAGACTCTGGGGTCATGATTTCGTAATTTTCGCGATTCTTCAGCACGCCGTCCTGATGAATACCGGAAGAGTGAGCAAACGCGCCGGTGCCGACAATCGCCTTGTTAGCCGGGATCGGCATGTTGCAGATCTGGCTAACCACCTGACTGGTGCGCCAGATCTCTTGGTGATTGATGCGGGTTTGCAGGTTCATGATGTCCTTGCGGACCTTAATCGCCATGATCACCTCTTCCAGCGAGCAGTTACCGGCGCGTTCGCCGATACCGTTCATCGCCCCTTCAACCTGGCGCGCACCGGCATGGACGGCGGCAATGGCGTTGCCGACGGCGAGGCCTAAATCGTCGTGGGTGTGGACAGAGATAATGGCTTTATCGATGTTGGGTACGTGCTCATACAGGCCGGTAATAATATTCGCGAACTCGAAGGGCATGGTGTAGCCGACGGTATCAGGGATATTGATGGTTTTCGCCCCGGCGTTAATCGCCGCCTCAACCACCCGCGCCAGATCGGCAATTGGGGTACGGCCCGCGTCTTCACAGGAGAACTCGACGTCATCGGTATAGTTACGTGCGCGCTTGACCATATAGACCGCGCGCTCGATCACCTCGTCCAGGGTACTGCGCAGCTTGGTGGCGATATGCATCGGCGAGGTGGCAATAAAGGTATGGATGCGGAAGGCCTCGGCGACCTTCAGCGACTCTGCAGCCACGTCGATATCTTTCTCCACGCAGCGCGCCAGGGCGCAGACGCGGCTGTTTTTCACCTGACGAGCGATGGTCTGTACGGACTCAAAATCGCCTGGGGAAGAGACCGGAAAGCCTACTTCCATCACGTCCACGCCCATACGCTCAAGCGCCAGTGCAATCTGCAGTTTCTCTTTTACACTCAGGCTTGCCTGTAACGCCTGTTCACCGTCGCGTAAGGTGGTATCGAAAATGGTAACGTGCTGCTGGCTCATGGTTTAGGTCCTTGTCTGTCGGAAGTCGCCTTGTGCTACGAGCATAAAAAAACCCGCGCATTGGCGCGGGTTCTCTGTTTTAACCGGAAGCTGACTTAACTCTGTTTGTCGCCCACCAGTCCACCGCGCAATGAGGATGCGTTTAGTAGTAGTAGACCGGCGATACGAACGTTGCGAATCATGCGTCAGGCTCCAGATGAAATCGATATGCTTTTAGTGGTACTGGATATGGCAGATGATGTCAACAGCAGAGGCGGAAAAAACGATGTACGGGGGATCGCTGCGTTAGTTTATTGTGCTATTCAGGACAGCCTGGGCAAGACATTTTCATTGGTTGATTTGATACGGTTTCGGCTGGTTTCCTGTAGACATATTTCATTTACAGAAAGAGATATTTTGTCACATTGATTAGGTTGAGTTTATTTAATTGATTTAGCTGGTTTTAATGTTTTTATAATCTCTTTTTTATAGGTTATTTTACAATAATGGAACAAGTGGCATTCATTTTACCAATAATTAATTAGTTGATTTTAGATAATCTGAATTCACTTTTAAGTATATATTGCTTTGGTTATTCATGATGTTTATGTTTTCATTGCGCCCATAGCGCCAAGGGTATGCGTTGTGCAATAAAAAAGCGCAGCGTGACCTGCGCTTTTCTCGCGTACGTTTTTCTCGCGAAGTTATCCAAAATTGCCCTGTATTTTTTTAAAAATTATACGATACTGCTTTTGCTTATTTATATGCTTAATAAATCATATTTATAGCCAGGCGCGATGCTTGCCAGCAAAAGGAGTTTAGTATGACAGTGGAGTCAAAAATGTCAGAAGCCAACAGTGAATATCTCTCGGTACCTTATGATATGAAATCGAAGCTCCGGCAGGTCGATCTGAATTTATTAACCGTTTTTGATGCGGTGATGCAGGAGCAAAATATCACCCGCGCAGCGCGTAATCTTGGCATGTCCCAGCCGGCGGTCAGCAATGCGGTAGCTCGGCTAAAGGTGCTGTTTAACGACGATCTTTTCTCCCGCTATGGCCGCGGTATCAAACCTACGGCACGGGCCTATCAGCTCTTCGGCTCGGTTCACCAGGCACTGCAGCTTATTCAGAATGAACTTCCTGGCTCTGGCTTTGACCCACTAAAAAGCGAGCGCATTTTCCATATTTGTATCTGCAGTCCGTTGGATACCTACCTGACATCAACTATCTATAACCGGATTGAAAAAGAGGCACCCAATATCCATTTAGTCTTTAGCTCGGCGCTTGATAAAAACATTGAACACCAGCTGCGCTATCAGGAAACGGGGTTTGTTATTGGCTATGAGGAGTTTAAGCGCCCGGAGTTCTCATGCCTGCCACTTTTTAATGACGAAATGGTGCTGGTAGCCAGTAAAAATCATCCTCGGATCCATGCGCCGTTAAAAGAGTCGGATATTTATATCGAAGAGCATGCGGTAGTTTCCCTTGAACGCTATGCCTCTTTTAGCCAGCCGTGGTATGACACGCCGGATAAACAGAGCCGTATTGCCTATCAGGGCATGGCGCTGGTTAGCGTGCTTAATGTCGTCTCGCAAACCCATCTCGTCTGTATTGCCCCGCGCTGGTTAAGCGAAAAGTTTGCCGATAGCCTGGAGCTACAAATTATGCCGCTGCCGTTGAAGCGTAATAGCCGGACCTGCTTCCTGTCATGGCACGAGGCCGCCGGGCGCGATAAAGGCCACCAGTGGATGGAAGAGTTACTCATTGACGTTTGCCGCCGTGTATAGCTACTGATAAAACCGGATAGCTTCTATCCGGTTTATGCTACACATAGTCTCATCTGCGCTATTTTTGACTGATCTGTTATTTGCCTCTGCCTTGCCAGCAGGTGAAAAATGGATGAATCGCTGTACGCCGCCGGTTTTAAATGATGAAGCATCATCAGCTTTCCCTATCGTAGTTGAATCCACCAATAACTTTTTATTCACCTCCCGCTTCCTCTTTTTCACTGCCGTAGCGCTACTCGTTTGCTAATTGCCTGCCCCGGAATCAACGGTTAAGGTAACTGACAATGAAAAAATGCCTGGAGGCAAGTCATGGAGATGTTGTCTGGAGCCGAGATGGTCGTCCGATCGCTCATCGATCAGGGGGTAAAGCAGGTCTTTGGTTACCCTGGAGGGGCCGTCCTTGATATCTACGACGCCCTGCATACGGTAGGCGGGATTGAGCATGTGCTGGTGCGGCACGAGCAGGCAGCGGTCCATATGGCGGATGGGCTAGCGCGCGCCACGGGCGAAGTGGGCGTGGTGCTGGTGACCTCCGGGCCTGGCGCAACCAATGCCATCACCGGCATTGCCACCGCCTACATGGACTCTATTCCATTGGTAGTGCTCTCCGGGCAGGTTGCTACTTCACTGATTGGCTACGATGCCTTTCAAGAGTGCGATATGGTGGGGATCTCCCGCCCGGTGGTGAAACACAGCTTCCTGGTTAAACAGGCAGAAGATATCCCCGCCGTGCTGAAAAAAGCGTTCTGGCTGGCCTCGACCGGCCGTCCTGGCCCGGTGGTTGTCGATCTGCCGAAAGACATTATGAACCCGGCAAACAAGCTCCCCTACGTCTGGCCGGAGTCGGTGAGCATGCGCTCCTACAATCCCACCACTCAGGGCCACAAGGGGCAGATCAAGCGTGCCCTGCAGACGCTGATCGCCGCGAAAAAGCCGGTGGTTTACGTTGGGGGTGGGGCGATCAACTCCGCCTGCGATAAGCAGCTGCGCGAGCTGGCCGAAAAGCTGAACCTGCCGGTCGTCTCGTCATTAATGGGATTAGGCGCGTTTCCGGCCACCCATCGTCAGGCGCTCGGGATGCTGGGGATGCACGGCACCTATGAAGCCAACATGACGATGCACCACTCCGACGTGATCTTTGCCGTCGGCGTGCGTTTCGACGATCGCACCACTAACAATCTGATGAAGTACTGCCCGAACGCCACGGTGCTGCATATCGATATCGACCCGACCTCGATCTCAAAAACGGTGGCGGCGGATGTGCCCATCGTGGGTGATGCCCGGCTGATGCTGGAGCAGATGCTGGAGCTGCTGGCCCAGGAGGAGAGCGTGCAACCTCTCGACGACATTCGCGACTGGTGGCTAACGATTGATGGCTGGCGTGCTCGTCAGTGTCTGAAGTACGACACCCAGAGCGAGAGCATCAAGCCGCAGGCGGTGATTGAAGCCATCTGGCGTCTGACCGATGGCGATGCCTATGTGACCTCTGACGTCGGCCAGCACCAGATGTTTGCCGCCCTCTACTATCCTTTCGATAAGCCCCGGCGCTGGATCAACTCCGGCGGTCTCGGCACGATGGGCTTTGGTCTGCCCGCCGCGCTGGGGGTGAAAATGGCCCTGCCGGAGGAGACGGTGGTCTGCGTGACCGGCGACGGCAGTATTCAGATGAACATTCAGGAGCTGTCAACGGCGCTGCAGTATGAGCTGCCGGTGCTGGTGCTTAACCTTAATAACCGCTATCTCGGGATGGTAAAGCAGTGGCAGGATATGATCTACTCCGGCCGCCACTCCCAATCCTATATGCAATCCCTCCCGGACTTTGCCCGTTTGGCCGAAGCCTATGGTCACGTGGGTATCCGCATTAATCGTCCCGATGAGCTGGAAGCGAAGCTGAGCGAGGCCCTGACGCAGGTGAAAAATGGCCGGCTGGTGTTTGTCGATGTCACCGTTGACGGCAGTGAGCACGTGTATCCCATGCAGATCCGTGGGGGCGGCATGGATGAGATGTGGTTAAGCAAAACGGAGAGAACCTGATTATGCGCCGGATATTATCTGTGTTACTGGAGAACGAATCGGGTGCGCTGTCGCGCGTGATCGGCCTCTTCTCCCAGCGTGGCTACAACATCGAGAGCCTAACCGTGGCCCCGACCGACGATCCCACCCTCTCACGCATGACCATCCAGACGGTGGGCGATGCCAAAGTGCTGGAGCAGATCGAGAAGCAGCTGCATAAGCTGGTGGACGTGCTGCGCGTTACTGAGCTAGGGCAGGGGGCACACGTCGAGCGCGAGATCATGCTGGTGAAGATCCAGGCCAGCGGCTATGGCCGGGAAGAGGTAAAGCGTAACGCGGAGATCTTCCGCGGTCAGATCATTGATGTGACGCCCTCGATCTACACGGTTCAGCTTGCTGGCACCAGCGATAAGCTGGATGCGTTTCTGGCCTCTATCCGCGACGTGGCGAAAATCGTCGAGGTCGCTCGCTCCGGCGTGGTGGGCCTGTCGCGTGGCGATAAAATCATGCGTTAGGTTGAAGGCAGCGGCAAAATGAGCAGCCCGGCGGATCCCGTCGGGCTTTTTTTTGCGAAAACAGCCGGAAGGCTGAGCGAAAGCGGTTGCCGCAGTGACTATTCTGCGTTTAGATGTGATGGATTAAACCTATATTCCAAAAAAGGTTATGGAGTATCCTTTTTTCTTTGAGAGGCAATTGTGAAACTGGATGAAATCGCCCGGCTTGCCGGCGTCTCACGTACCACAGCAAGCTATGTGATCAACGGCAAAGCGAAGCAGTACCGCGTCAGCGATAAAACCGTTGAAAAAGTCATGGCCGTCGTACGCGAGCATAACTACCATCCGAATGCGGTAGCCGCCGGGCTGCGGGCAGGACGCACGCGATCGATTGGGCTGGTGATCCCCGATCTGGAAAACACCAGCTATACCCGTATTGCTAACTACCTTGAGCGGCAGGCGCGCCAGCGCGGTTACCAGCTCTTGATTGCTTGTTCGGAAGACCAGCCGGATAACGAGATGCGCTGTATTGAGCATCTCCTGCAGCGCCAGGTTGATGCCATTATTGTGTCGACGTCACTTCCACCGGAGCACCCCTTTTACCAGCGCTGGGCCAATGACTCTTTTCCTATCGTCGCCCTCGACCGGGCGTTAGATCGGGAGCACTTCACCAGCGTGGTCGGTGCGGATCAGGACGATGCCGAGATGTTGGCCGCGGAGCTGCGCACGTTCCCCGCAGAGAACGTCCTCTATCTGGGCGCGCTGCCGGAGCTATCGGTCAGCTTTTTGCGCGAGCAGGGTTTCCGCACCGCATGGAAAGACGATCCGCGTGAGGTCAGCTTCCTCTATGCCAACAGCTACGAGCGGGAAGCCGCCGCGCAGCTGTTCGATAAGTGGCTTGAGACTAACCCAATGCCGCAGGCGCTGTTTACTACCTCCTTTGCTCTGCTGCAGGGGGTGATGGATGTAACGCTGCGCCGCGATGGTCATCTGCCTGCCAATCTGGCTATCGCCACCTTTGGCGATCACGAGCTGCTCGATTTCCTGCAGTGCCCGGTACTGGCCGTGGCCCAGCGCCATCGCGATGTCGCAGAGCGTGTGCTGGAAATTGTATTGGCCAGCCTCGACGAGCCGCGTAAGCCAAAGCCTGGCCTCAGCCGTATCCGGCGCAACCTCTACCGCCGCGGCGTGCTAAACCGCATCTGATTCTCCTTCAAAACTGCAAAAGCCGGGCCAGACCGTAGGCC
>NZ_LR607338.1:2960712-2989004 GCF_902164725.1 Pseudescherichia vulneris
TTATATGACAGCCGTTGGCGTATTAACGTAAATTAACGTTCGGATTAATCCTTAAAATCCGTAGGCCGCTATTTTTTAAATTTCGCCATATTCTAAAAACATCTTTTCTTAGGGGGGAAAGAGGTAACGGTGCGTTAATTTTGTATTGTTTTGTTACATCTGACAGGGAGACGCTGAATTAATGACCTTTTTGTTAGTATGACAATTCACTTCTGCTCGTAACGACTCATCTGACGTCGCTCCGCCTGCAACTGTCGCTGTTAACCATTGACAATATGGCTTAAAATGCTGCCCGCGTCGCAAACTGACACTTTATATTTAATCCGTATCGTGGCCGAGGTCTTTAACTGGCTCATGCGGAGGCATTATTTTTTTTGCAAATATTCATGACGTTAATTTGCAGCGCGTGTTGAGCACATTTTGTGCGGGCCTGCTGTCCACGATTAATCGCGGTTGTTTCGGACTCGTTAGCCTCAGTGCTGGCTTGACAAGCTTTTCCTCCGCTCCGTAAACTCCCTCGGTGGGGATTTGTGGGATAAAGTGGTGAAAGGTTGATTTTGAGGTGAAACTGGCATGTTCCGTGGGGCAACGTTAGTTAATCTCGACAGTAAAGGTCGGTTGTCCGTGCCTGTTCGCTACCGGGAACAACTTGTCGAGCATGCTGCCGGTCAGATGGTCTGTACCATTGACATCCATCACGCCTGCCTGCTCCTTTATCCTCTCCCGGAATGGGAAATTATTGAGCAAAAATTATCGCGTCTGTCGAGCATGAATCCCGCAGAGCGACGCGTGCAGCGTTTACTGCTGGGACATGCCAGTGAATGTCAGATGGATAGCGCGGGGCGCTTACTGATTGCCCCCGTTTTACGGCACCATGCCGGACTGAACAAAGAAGTGATGCTGGTCGGGCAGTTCAACAAGTTTGAGCTGTGGGATGAAACGACCTGGTATCAACGGGTCAAGGAAGATATCGACGCTGAGCAGTCAGGCTCTGAACCGCTTTCAGAGCGATTGCAGGATTTGTCTCTATAACGATGATGGAAAATTTTAAACACACAACGGTACTGCTGGACGAGGCCGTAAACGGCCTGAACATTCGTCCTGACGGCATCTACATAGATGGAACTTTTGGTCGCGGTGGCCACTCGCGCCTGATCCTCTCCCAACTGGGGGCGGAGGGGCGACTGCTGGCGATCGATCGCGATCCTGAGGCGATTGCTATCGCCAAAACCATTGACGATCCACGCTTCACCATTATACATGGGCCTTTTTCCGGGCTGGCGGACTACGTTCGTGAGCGCGATCTCGCCGGTAAAATCGACGGTATTCTGCTCGATCTTGGCGTCTCCTCTCCACAGCTTGACGATCCTGAACGTGGCTTCTCCTTTATGCGCGACGGTCCGCTGGACATGCGTATGGATCCCACCCGCGGCCAGTCTGCCGCCGAATGGTTACAAACCGCTGACGAAGCCGATATCGCCTGGGTGATTAAAACCTTTGGCGAAGAGCGCTTTGGCAAACGTATTGCCCGCGCCATCGTCGAGCGTAACCGCATTGAGCCGATGACCCGCACTAAAGAGCTGGCCTCAGTGATTGCCGCGGCAATGCCGGTGAAGGATAAGCATAAACATCCCGCCACCCGCACCTTCCAGGCAGTGCGCATCTGGGTGAACAGCGAGCTGGAAGAGATAGAGCAGGCGCTAAAAAACTCGCTCGACGTGCTGGCGCCAGGGGGACGGCTGTCGATCATCAGCTTCCACTCGCTGGAAGATCGCATTGTAAAACGCTTTATGCGTGAGCAGAGCCGGGGGCCGCAGGTTCCCGCCGGGTTACCGATGACCGAAGCGCAGCTCAACAAGCTGGGCGGTCGCTATCTGCGCGCCTTGGGCAAGTTAATGCCGGGTGAAGAAGAGGTGGCTGAAAATCCACGCGCCCGTAGTTCAGTGCTGCGTATCGCAGAGAGGACGAACGCATGATTAGCAGGGTGGCAGAGACGCTCAGTAAAGTAAAAGGGTCGTTGGGAAACACCGAGCGCCATGCTTTGCCTGGCGTGATCGCCGACGATCTTTTGCGTTTCGGCAAACTGCCGCTCTGCCTGTTCATCTGCATTATCGTGACGGCGGTAACGGTCGTCACCACCGCGCACCATACCCGTTTGCTGACGGCGCAGCGTGAACAGCTGGTGCTGGAGCGTGATGCGCTGGATATCGAGTGGCGCAACCTGATCCTTGAAGAGAATGCCCTCGGCGATCACAGCCGCGTTGAACGCGTCGCGACCGAGAAGCTGCAGTTGCAGCATGTTGATCCTTCACAAGAAAATATAGTAGTACAAAAATAAGGACTTACGCGACGCATGAAAGCAGCGGTGAAGACGCTTAAACCAAAACGTCAGGAAGAGCAGGCCAACTTTGTGGGTTGGCGTTTTGCGTTGCTTTGCGGATGTATTTTACTGGCGCTGGTGTTTCTGCTGGGCCGCGTCGCATGGTTACAGGTCATCAACCCAGATATGCTGGTGCGCCAGGGCGATCTGCGCTCGCTGCGCGTGCAGGAGGTCTCTACCTCTCGCGGCCTGATTACCGACCGCTCTGGCCGTCCGCTGGCGGTGAGCGTGCCGGTGAAAGCGATCTGGGCCGATCCGAAAGAGCTGCATGACGCCGGCGGCATTACGCTCGACAACCGCTGGAAAGCGCTGGCGGATGCGCTGCATCTCCCGCTCGATCAGCTTGCCTCCCGCGTGAATGCTAACCCGAAAGGCCGCTTTATCTATCTGGCACGCCAGGTCAACCCGGACATTGGCGATTATATTAAAAAACTCAAGCTGCCCGGCATTCATCTGCGGGAGGAGTCGCGTCGTTACTACCCTTCCGGCGAAGTAACTGCTCACCTCATTGGCTTTACCAACGTCGATAGCCAGGGTATTGAAGGCGTCGAGAAGAGCTTTGATAAGTGGCTCACCGGCCAGCCCGGCGAGCGCATCGTGCGTAAAGACCGCTATGGCCGCGTCATTGAGGATATCTCCTCCACTGACAGCCAGGCGGCGCACAACCTCGCCCTGAGCATCGACGAGCGCCTCCAGGCGCTGGTCTACCGCGAGCTGAACAACGCCGTGGCCTTTAACAAGGCGGAGTCCGGCAGCGCCGTGCTGGTAGACGTTAATACCGGCGAAGTGCTGGCGATGGCGAACAGTCCTTCCTATAACCCGAACAACCTCAGCGGTACGCAGAAAGACGTGATGCGTAACCGTACCATTACCGACGTGTTCGAACCCGGCTCTACCGTGAAGCCGATGGTGGTGATGACTGCTCTGCAGCGCGGCGTGGTCAGAGAGAACACCGTTTTAAATACCGTGCCTTACCGTATTAACGGCCACGAGATCAAAGACGTGGCGCGCTACAGCGAATTGACCCTGACCGGGGTACTACAGAAGTCGAGTAACGTCGGTGTTTCAAAGCTGGCGTTAGCGATGCCCTCCTCAGCGCTGGTAGAAACTTACTCGCGTTTTGGATTGGGAAAAGCGACCAATTTGGGGTTGGTCGGAGAACGCAGTGGCTTATATCCTCAAAAACAACGGTGGTCTGACATAGAGAGGGCCACCTTCTCTTTCGGCTATGGGCTAATGGTAACTCCGTTACAGTTAGCGCGAGTCTACGCAACGATTGGCAGCTACGGCATCTACCGTCCGCTGTCGATTACCAAAGTTGATCCCCCCGTACCGGGCGAGCGCATCTTCCCGGAATCCATCGTTCGTACCGTGGTGCATATGATGGAGAGCGTGGCGCTGCCTGGCGGCGGCGGCGTGAAGGCGGCCATCAAAGGCTATCGCATCGCCATTAAAACCGGTACGGCGAAAAAGGTCGGGCCGGACGGGCGCTACATCAACAAATACATTGCTTACACCGCGGGCGTTGCGCCAGCCAGCCAGCCGCGTTTTGCGCTGGTGGTGGTCATTAACGATCCGCAGGCGGGTAAATACTACGGTGGTGCCGTTTCCGCACCGGTCTTCGGGGCCATCATGGGCGGCGTACTGCGTACCATGAACATCGAGCCGGACGCGTTAGCAACGGGCGAAAAAAGTGAATTTGTGATTAATGAAGGCGAGGGAACAGGTGGCAGATCGTAATTTGCGCGACCTTCTCGCTCCGTGGGTATCGAATCTGCCTGCGCGAGCTTTGCGGGAAATGACACTCGACAGTCGCGTGGCGGCAGCGGGCGATCTCTTTGTAGCGGTAGTGGGCCACCAGGCGGACGGGCGTCGGTATATCCCGCAGGCGATAGCGCAGGGCGTGGCGGCCATCATTGCGGAAGCCAAAGGCGAAGCCGCCGACGGTGAGATCCGCGAGGTTCACGGCGTGCCGGTTATCTACCTCAGCCAGCTTAACGAGCGGCTCTCTGCGCTGGCCGGACGCTTCTACAACGAGCCTGCCGAGCGCTTAGGCCTGGTGGGCGTCACCGGCACCAACGGCAAAACCACCACCACCCAGCTGCTGGCGCAGTGGGCGCAGCTGCTGGGCGAAACCAGTGCCGTAATGGGTACGGTGGGTAACGGCCTGCTGGGCAAGGTGATCCCCACCGAAAATACCACCGGCTCCGCCATTGACGTTCAGCACGTGATGGCCGATCTGGCAGGGCAGGGGGCGACCTTTGCCGCAATGGAGGTCTCCTCCCATGGTCTGGTGCAGCACCGCGTGGCTGCCCTGAAGTTTCGGGCATCGGTCTTTACTAACCTGAGCCGCGATCATCTCGATTACCACGGGGATATGGCGGGCTACGAATCGGCAAAATGGCTGCTCTTCTCCTCGCACCACTACGGTCAGGCGATCGTTAACGCCGATGACGAAGTGGGTCGCCGCTGGCTGGCTAACCTGCCGGACGCCGTAGCGGTATCCATGGAAGGGCACATCAACCCGGACTGTCATGGCCGCTGGCTAAAAGCCGAGGCGGTAAGCTATCACGACAGCGGTGCGACAGTGCGTTTCAGCTCCTCCTGGGGCGAAGGCGAGATTGAAAGCCGCCTGATGGGCGCGTTTAACGTCAGTAACCTGCTGCTGGCCCTGGCCACGCTGCTGGCGCTGGACTTCCCGCTGAGCGACCTGCTGAAGACCGCGTCGCGCCTGCAGCCGGTATGCGGCCGCATGGAAGTCTTTAGTGCGCCGGGCAAACCGACGGTGGTGGTGGATTACGCCCATACTCCGGACGCGCTGGAGAAAGCGTTGCAGGCCGCGCGCCTGCACTGCACCGGCAAGCTGTGGTGCGTCTTTGGCTGCGGCGGCGATCGCGATAAAGGCAAGCGCCCGCTGATGGGCGCCATTGCCGAAGAGTTTGCCGACGTGCCGGTCGTGACCGACGACAACCCGCGTACCGAAGAGCCGCGCGCCATCATTAACGATATTCTCGCCGGCATGCTCGACGCTGGTCGCGCCCGGGTGGTCGAAGGCCGCGCCGAAGCGGTGACCAGCGCCATTATGCAGGCGAAAGAGAATGACGTTGTGCTGCTGGCCGGTAAAGGCCATGAAGATTACCAGATTGTCGGCAACCGCCGTCTTGACTATTCCGACCGCGTCACCGCCGCGCGTCTGCTGGGAGTGGTGGCATGATTAGCGTAACCCTTAACGAGCTAGCCCAGATCCTGAACGGCGAGCTGCACGGCCAGAGTCTGACCATTGATGCCGTCACCACCGATACGCGCCAGCTGACGCCGGGCTGCCTGTTTGTTGCCCTGAAAGGTGAACGCTTCGACGCCCATGATTTTGCCGAGCAGGCGAAGGCGGGCGGCGCGGGCGCGCTGCTGGTCAGCCGCAGGCTCGACTGCGATCTGCCCCAGCTAGTGGTGAAAGATACCCGTCTCGCCTTCGGTGAGATTGGGGCCTGGGTACGCCAGCAGGTACCGACCCGCGTGGTCGCGCTCACCGGCTCCTCCGGTAAAACCTCGGTGAAAGAGATGACCGCCGCCATCCTTGGCGAGTGCGGCAATACGCTTTATACCGCTGGCAACCTAAATAATGACATCGGCGTGCCGATGACACTGCTACGCCTGACGAAAGCGCACCAGTACGCAGTGATCGAGCTAGGGGCTAACCATCAGGGCGAAATTGCCTGGACCGTGAGCCTGACCCGCCCGGAAGCGGCGCTGGTCAACAACCTGGCGGCGGCGCACCTGGAGGGCTTCGGCTCGCTGGCGGGCGTGGCGAAGGCGAAGGGTGAAATCTTTACCGGCCTGCCGCTCGACGGCGTGGCGATCATGAACGCGGACAACAATGACTGGCTGAACTGGCAGAGCATTATCGGCGAGCGCAAAATCTGGCGCTTCTCACCGAACGCTGCCAACAGCGACTTTACCGCCAACAACGTGCATGTCACGTCGCAGGGGACCCACTTCACGCTGCAAACCCCGACCGGCAACATTGAAGTGCTGCTGCCGCTGCCGGGTCGCCACAACATTGCTAACGCGCTGGCCGCAACGGCGCTGGCGATGGCGGTGGGAGCTCCGCTGGACGCGGTAAAAGCCGGGCTGGCGAAGCTGAAGGCCGTGCCGGGACGCCTGTTCCCGATCCCGCTTGCGGAAAACCAGCTCCTGCTCGACGACTCCTACAACGCCAACGTCGGCTCGATGACCGCCGCGGCGCAGGTGCTCTCCGAGATGCCGGGTTACCGGGTAATGGTGGTGGGTGATATGGCCGAGCTGGGCGATGAAAGCGCAGCGTGCCACCAGCAGGTCGGCGAGGCGGCGAAGGCCTCCGGCCTCGATCGCGTGCTGAGCGTGGGCGTGCAGAGCAAGGCTATCTCCGACGCCAGCGGCGTTGGCGAACATTTTAACGATAAAGCTGCGCTGATTGCGCGCCTCAAGGCGCTGATTGCAGAGCAGCAGATTATTACCATTTTGGTAAAAGGTTCACGTAGTGCTGCCATGGAAGAGGTAGTACGCGCATTACAGGAGAACGGGACATGTTAGTTTGGCTGGCCGAGCATTTGGTCAAATATTATTCGGGCTTTAACGTCTTTTCCTATCTGACGTTTCGCGCCATTGTCAGCCTGCTGACCGCGCTCTTCATCTCTTTATGGATGGGGCCGCGCATGATCGCCCGTCTGCAAAAGCTCTCGTTTGGCCAGGTTGTTCGTAACGACGGTCCAGAATCACACTTTAGCAAACGCGGCACCCCGACGATGGGGGGGATCATGATCCTTACCGCCATCGTGGTGTCGGTCCTTCTGTGGGCTTACCCCTCCAACCCCTACGTCTGGTGCGTGCTGGTGGTGCTGGTGGGCTACGGCATCATCGGTTTTGTCGATGACTACCGTAAGGTGGTGCGCAAAGATACTAAAGGCCTTATTGCCCGCTGGAAATACTTCTGGATGTCGGTCATCGCCTTGGGCGTTTCGTTTGCGCTCTATCTGGTAGGGAACGATACGCCCGCCACGCAGCTGGTGGTGCCCTTCTTTAAAGACGTCATGCCGCAGCTGGGCATTCTCTATATCCTGCTGGCCTACTTCGTTATCGTGGGGACCGGCAACGCCGTGAACCTCACCGACGGCCTCGACGGCCTGGCGATCATGCCTACCGTGCTGGTGGCGTCAGGCTTTGCGCTGGTGGCCTGGGCAACCGGCAACATGAACTTTGCCAGCTATCTGCATATTCCCTACCTGCGTCACGCCGGTGAACTGGTGATCGTCTGTACGGCTATCGTCGGGGCAGGGCTGGGCTTCCTCTGGTTTAACACCTATCCGGCGCAGGTCTTCATGGGCGACGTCGGATCGCTGGCGCTGGGCGGCGCGCTGGGCATTATCGCCGTGCTGCTGCGCCAGGAGTTCCTGCTGGTGATCATGGGCGGCGTATTCGTGGTGGAGACCCTGTCGGTAATTCTGCAGGTGGGCTCCTTCAAGCTGCGCGGACAGCGCATCTTCCGTATGGCCCCGATTCACCACCACTATGAACTGAAAGGCTGGCCGGAGCCGCGCGTGATCGTGCGCTTCTGGGTTATTTCGCTGATGCTGGTGCTGATTGGCCTGGCTACGCTGAAGGTGCGTTAATCATGTCAGATTACCAGGGTAAACAGGTTGTCATCATTGGGTTAGGGTTAACCGGGCTATCCTGCGTGGACTTTTTCCTCGCGCGTGGCGTGACGCCGCGGGTGATGGATACGCGTAGCGCGCCGCCGGGGCTGGATAAGCTGCCGGCGTCGGTTGAGCACCACCTTGGTAGTCTGAATGACGACTGGCTGCTGGCGGCCGATCTGATCGTTGCCAGCCCCGGTCTCGCCTTGGCGCACCCGTCGCTGAGCGCGGCCGCTGAAGCTGGCGTAGAGATCGTCGGCGATATCGAACTGTTCGTGCGTGAAGCCCAGGCACCGGTGATTGCGATCACCGGCTCTAACGGTAAGAGCACCGTCACCAAGCTGGTCGGCGAGATGGCGGAAGCGGCGGGCGTTAACGTCGGCGTTGGCGGCAATATCGGTCTGCCGGCGTTGATGCTGCTCGACAGTAACCGTGAGCTGTACGTGCTGGAGCTCTCCAGCTTCCAGCTGGAAACCACCTCCAGCCTGCACGCCGTGGCGGCAACGATTTTGAACGTCACCGAAGATCATATGGATCGCTATCCGTTTGGTCTGCAGCAATACCGCGCCGCCAAGCTGCGCATTTTTGAGAATGCCAAAGTCTGCGTGGTCAACGCCGACGATGCCCTGACCATGCCGGTTCGGGGTGCGGACGATCGCTGCATCAGCTTTGGCGTCGACGTGGGCGACTATCACCTCAACCGCCAGCAGGGCGAAACCTGGCTACGAGTGAAGGGTGAAAAGGTGCTTAACGTTAAAGAGATGAAGCTTAGCGGTCAGCACAACTACACCAACGCCCTGGCGGCGCTGGCGCTGGCGGATGCCGCAGGCCTGCCGCGTGCCAGCAGCCTGAAGGCGTTAACCACCTTTACCGGCCTGGCGCACCGTTTCCAGCTGGCGCTGGAGCACAACGGCGTGCGCTGGATCAACGACTCCAAGGCGACTAACGTCGGCAGCACCGAGGCGGCGCTTAACGGCCTGCACGTCGACGGTACCCTGCACCTGCTGCTGGGCGGCGACGGCAAGTCGGCGGACTTTTCGCCCCTGAGCCGCTACCTGAACGGCGATAACGTGCGCCTCTACTGCTTTGGCCGCGACGGCGCAGAGCTGGCGGCGTTACGCCCTGAGATTGCCCAGCGGACCGAAACCATGGAGCAGGCGATGCGCCTTATTGCCCCGCAGCTCAAGCCAGGGGATATGGTGCTGCTGTCACCTGCCTGTGCCAGCCTCGATCAGTTTAAAAACTTTGAACAACGGGGCGATGAGTTCACCCGTCTGGCGAAGGAGTTAGGCTGATGCGCTTATCACTTCCTCGCCTGAGGCTGCCACGCATGCCGCATCTGCCGGGACTCGGTATCCTGGAGTGGCTGTTTGCTGCGCTTAAAGGCTGGGTCATGGGGTCGCGTCCGAAGGACGATGATAGCCTGGTCATGTATGACCGGATGCTGCTGTGGCTGACCTTTGGTCTGGCGGCAGTGGGCTTTATTATGGTGACCTCCGCGTCGATGCCGGTAGGGCAGCGCCTGACCAACGATCCCTTCTTCTTTGCTAAACGCGATGCGCTCTATATCTTCCTCGCGTTTTGTATGGCGATGATCACCCTGCGCCTGCCGATGGAGTTCTGGCAGCGTTGGAGCTCAGCGATGCTGATCGCCTCTATTGTCATGCTGCTGCTGGTACTGCTGGTGGGGAGCTCCATCAACGGGGCATCGCGCTGGATTGACCTTGGCGTGATGCGCTTCCAGCCCGCAGAGTTTACTAAGCTCTCTCTCTTCTGCTATCTCGCCAACTACCTGGTGCGTAAAGTGGATGAGGTGCGTAATAACCTGCGCGGCTTTTTAAAACCGATGGGCGTGATCCTCGTGCTGGCGGTGCTGCTGTTGGCGCAGCCTGACCTGGGTACAGTGGTAGTACTGTTCGTGACCACGCTGGCGATGCTGTTCCTCGCCGGGGCCAAGCTGTGGCAGTTTATCGCCATCATCGGGATGGGCATCTCTGCCGTGGTCCTGCTGATCCTCGCCGAACCTTATCGTATCCGCCGCGTTACCTCGTTCTGGAACCCGTGGGAAGACCCCTTTGGCAGCGGCTACCAGCTGACCCAGTCGCTGATGGCCTTTGGCCGGGGCGAGTTCTGGGGGCAGGGCCTGGGCAACTCGGTACAAAAACTCGAGTACCTGCCGGAAGCACATACCGACTTCATTTTCTCCATTATCGGCGAAGAACTGGGTTATATCGGTGTGGTACTGGCGCTTTTGATGGTATTCTTCGTCGCTTTCCGCGCGATGTCCATTGGACGCAAAGCGCTGGATATTGACCACCGCTTCTCGGGTTTTCTGGCCTGTTCGATCGGTATTTGGTTTAGTTTTCAGGCACTCGTCAACGTAGGCGCGGCCGCCGGGATGCTGCCAACCAAGGGTCTGACGCTGCCGTTAATCAGCTACGGTGGTTCCAGCCTGTTAATTATGTCGACGGCGATCATGATGCTGTTGCGTATAGATTATGAAACGCGTCTGGAAAAAGCCCAGGCGTTTACACGAGGTGTTCGATGAGTGGGCAACCGAAGCGGTTAATGGTGATGGCAGGCGGCACGGGCGGGCACGTTTTCCCCGGCCTGGCGGTTGCGCACCATTTAATGGCCCAGGGCTGGCAGGTTCGCTGGCTGGGCACCGCCGATCGTATGGAAGCGGATTTGGTGCCCAAGCACGGTATCGAGATCGACTTTATCCGCATCTCCGGCCTGCGCGGGAAAGGGCTGAAGGCCATGCTGCTTGCGCCGCTGCGTATCTTTAACGCCTGGCGTCAGGCGCGGGTAATCATGCAGCGCTTTAAACCAGATGTGGTGTTGGGGATGGGCGGCTACGTATCCGGGCCGGGCGGCCTTGCTGCCTGGTCGCTGGGTATCCCAGTGGTGCTGCACGAGCAGAATGGCATTGCCGGGCTGACCAACAAATGGCTTGCGAAGATCGCTACCAAGGTGATGCAGGCGTTTCCCGGTGCGTTCCCACAGGCCGACGTAGTGGGTAACCCGGTGCGTACCGACGTGCTGGCACTGCCGCTGCCCGCGGATCGCCTCTCTGGTCGTGAAGGGCCGGTGCGAGTGCTGGTTGTCGGTGGCTCGCAGGGCGCTCGGGTGCTGAACCAGACGCTACCGCAGGTCGCTGCCCGGCTGGGCAACGCGGTGACGATATGGCACCAGAGCGGAAAAGGGGCGCAGCAGACCGTAGAGCAGGCTTATGCCGATGCAGGCCAGTCGCAGCACCGCGTGACCGAATTTATTGATGATATGGCGGCAGCCTACGCCTGGGCCGACGTGGTAGTTTGCCGCTCCGGGGCGCTAACGGTGAGCGAGATCGCCGCCGCCGGGCTGCCAGCGCTGTTTGTGCCGTTCCAGCATAAAGATCGGCAGCAGTACTGGAATGCGCTGCCGTTAGAGCAGGCGCATGCGGCGAAGATCCTTGAGCAGCCGCAGTTTACCGTTGATTCCGTCGTCGAGACGCTGGCGAGTTGGGATCGCGTTACGTTACTGGGAATGGCCGAGCGCGCGCGCGCCGCAGCCATTCCTGATGCTACCGACCGGGTAGCTAAAGCCGTAAGCCTTGCTGCACAGGCTTAACCATCGCGACGCCTTTTGCGTCGCACGAATTTTAGAAGTTTATGGCGTTTAGAGAATGAATACACAACAACTGGCGAAACTGCGTTCAATCGTGCCCGAGATGCGTCGCGTCCGGCACATTCACTTCGTTGGCATTGGCGGGGCCGGCATGGGCGGCATCGCTGAAGTCCTGGCGAACGAAGGCTATCAGATCAGCGGTTCCGACCTTGCGCCAAACCCGGTTACGCAGCAGCTGGCCGCCCTTGGCGCGACCATCTACTTCAACCATCGTCCGGAAAACGTACGCGACGCCAGCGTCGTGGTAGTCTCCAGCGCGATCTCTGCCGATAACCCGGAAATCGTTGCCGCGAACGAAGCGCGCATTCCGGTGATCCGCCGCGCAGAGATGCTGGCGGAGCTGATGCGCTTTCGCCACGGTATCGCCATCGCCGGGACGCATGGCAAAACCACGACCACCGCGATGGTCTCCAGTATCTATGCCGAGGCCGGACTGGATCCGACCTTTGTTAACGGCGGCCTGGTAAAAGCCGCAGGCGTGCATGCTCGCCTGGGTCACAGCCGCTACCTGATTGCCGAGGCCGATGAGAGCGACGCCTCGTTCCTGCATCTGCAGCCGATGGTGGCCATCGTCACCAATATCGAAGCCGACCATATGGATACCTACCAGGGCGACTTCGAGAATCTGAAGCAGACCTTTATTAACTTCCTGCACAACCTGCCGTTCTATGGCCGGGCGGTGATGTGCGTGGACGATCCGGTGTGCCGCGAGCTGCTGCCGCGCGTGGGCCGTCAGACCACCACCTACGGCTTTAGCGACGACGCGGACGTGCGGGTAGAGAGCTACCAGCAGACCGGGCCGCAGGGACATTTTGTGCTGGTGCGTCAGGACAAACCTAATTTACAGGTCACGCTGAACGCACCGGGCCGCCATAACGCCCTGAACGCGGCGGCGGCCGTTGCCGTGGCGACGGAAGAGGGGATTGACGACGAGGCGATCCTGCGGGCGCTGGAGAGCTTCCAGGGTACCGGACGCCGCTTCGACTTCCTCGGCGCATTCCCGCTGGAGCAGGTAAACGGCAAAGCAGGCAGCGCCATGCTGGTTGACGACTATGGTCACCACCCAACGGAAGTGGATGCCACCATCAAGGCCGCGCGTGCAGGCTGGCCGGATAAAAATCTGGTAATGATTTTCCAGCCGCACCGTTTCACTCGTACCCGTGACCTGTACGATGATTTTGCCAACGTGCTGACCCAGGTGGATGCCCTGCTGATGCTGGACGTTTATGCCGCAGGCGAGACCCCGATCCCAGGTGCGGATAGCCGCTCACTGTGCCGTACCATCCGTGGCCGGGGGAAAGTCGACCCGATTCTGGTTCCGGATGCGGCCCAGGTTGCAGCGATGCTGGCCCCGGTATTAACCGGTAACGATCTCATTCTGGTTCAGGGCGCAGGCAATATTGGTAAAGTCGCCCGCAGCCTGGCCGAGAATAAACTGAAGCCGCAGCAGTCGCAGGAGGAAGAGCGTCATGGCTAATAAAGTTGCAGTCCTGCTGGGCGGGACCTCCGCCGAGCGCGACGTGTCGCTGAACTCCGGCGCGGCGGTGCTGGCTGGCCTGCGTGAAGGCGGCGTGGATGCCCATCCGGTGGATCCGCGTGACACCGACGTCACCCAGCTTAAGGGCATGGGTTTCGACAAGGTCTTTATCGCCCTGCACGGTCGCGGCGGTGAAGACGGTACGCTGCAGGGTCTGCTTGAGCTGACCGGCCTGTCCTATACCGGCAGCGGCGTCATGGCGTCCGCTATCTCCATGGATAAGCTGCGCAGCAAGCTGCTGTGGCAGGGCGCGGGCTTGCCTGTCGCTCCGTGGGCAGCAGTAACGCGCAAAGAGTTTGAGCAGGGCCTGAGCGAGAGCGTGCAGCAGCACATTGCCAGCCTGGGTCTGCCGCTGATCGTTAAGCCGAGCCGGGAAGGTTCCAGCGTCGGCATGTCAAAAGTTGACGAGGCCGATGCGCTACATGCGGCGTTAGCTTTAGCGTTTCAGCATGATGAAGAAGTCTTAGTTGAGAAGTGGCTGAGCGGGCCAGAATTTACCGTTGCAGTATTAGGGGAAGAAATTTTACCCTCAATTCGCATCCAACCCGCAGGAACCTTCTATGATTATGAGGCAAAGTATCTCTCTGATGAGACTCAGTATTTCTGCCCCAGCGGATTAGAAGCGGAGCGCGAAGCGCAGTTACGCGATCTGGTACTAAAGGCCTGGACCGTATTAGGCTGCCGTGGATGGGGTCGAATCGATGCCATGCAGGATCGCGATGGTCACTTCTATCTGCTGGAAGCGAACACCTCGCCGGGGATGACCAGCCACAGTTTGGTCCCGATGGCGGCTCGCCAGGCTGGATTAAGTTTCTCGCAATTGGTTGTACGAATTCTGGAGTTGGCGGACTGATATGTCGCAGGCTGCGCTAAACACGCGAAACCGCGAAGAGGAGGAGGTTGTTGCCTCCCGGCGGAATAATGGAACGCGTCTTGCAGGAATTGTGTTCCTGCTGGCGGTGCTGTGCACCGTGTTGGTGAGCGGCTGGATGATTCTGGGCTGGATGGACGATGCGCAGCGCCTGCCGCTGTCGAAGCTTGTGGTCACCGGTGAGCGCCACTACACGCGCAACGATGATATTCGCCAGTCAATTCTGGCGCTGGGTGCCCCTGGCACCTTTATGACCCAGGATGTGAACATCATCCAGAGCCAGATCGAACGCCTGCCGTGGATCAAGCAGGCCAGCGTAAGAAAGCAGTGGCCGGACGAATTGAAGATTCATCTGGTTGAATATGTCCCGATTGCGCGGTGGAATGATCAGCACATGATGGACGTTGATGGAAATTCGTTCAGCGTGCCCACCGATAGGGCGAAAGAACAGAATCTTCCGCTGCTGTTTGGCCCAGAAGGAAGCGAAAGCGAAGTGTTACAGGGCTATCGCGACATGGGGCAGGTGCTGGCTAAGGATAAATTTACATTGAAAGAGGCGGCGATGACCGCCCGTCGCTCCTGGCAGTTGACGCTTAACAATGGAATCAAGCTCAACTTGGGCCGGGGAGATACGATGAAACGTCTGTCACGCTTTGTAGAACTCTATCCTGTTCTGCAGCAGCAGGCGCAAACCGACGGCAAAGAGATCAGCTATGTCGATCTGCGCTATGACTCAGGCGCGGCAGTCGGTTGGAAACCGGCACCTATTGTGGATCCTAATCAGCAACAGAATCAGGCACAGGCAGAGCAATAATGATCAAGGCGACGGACAGAAAACTGGTAGTAGGACTGGAGATTGGCACCGCGAAGGTTGCCGCTTTGGTAGGGGAAGTTCTGCCCGACGGTATGGTCAATATCATTGGCGTGGGCAGTTGCCCGTCGCGGGGTATGGATAAAGGCGGGGTCAACGATTTGGAGTCGGTGGTGAAGTGCGTCCAGCGCGCCATCGACCAGGCCGAGCTGATGGCGGACTGCCAGATTTCGTCGGTTTACCTGGCGCTCTCCGGCAAGCATATTAGCTGTCAGAATGAGATCGGCATGGTGCCCATTTCCGAAGAGGAAGTGACCCAGGAAGATGTTGAAAACGTTGTGCACACCGCCAAGTCGGTACGCGTGCGCGATGAGCACCGGGTTCTGCATGTGATCCCGCAAGAATATGCCATTGACTACCAGGAAGGGATCAAAAATCCGGTAGGGTTATCCGGCGTTCGGATGCAGGCAAAAGTGCACTTGATCACATGTCACAACGATATGGCGAAAAACATTGTCAAAGCCGTTGAACGATGTGGTCTGAAAGTTGACCAATTAATTTTTGCCGGACTGGCGTCCAGCTATTCCGTGTTGACGGAAGACGAACGTGAGCTGGGTGTCTGCGTGGTCGATATCGGTGGTGGTACAATGGACATCGCCGTGTATACCGGCGGTGCGCTGCGCCACACCAAAGTGATCCCCTATGCGGGGAACGTAGTGACCAGCGACATCGCCTATGCCTTCGGTACGCCGCCAAGCGATGCCGAAGCCATTAAGGTTCGCCACGGCTGTGCCCTGGGCGCTATCGTCGGTAAAGACGAGAGCGTAGAGGTGCCGAGCGTGGGCGGACGTCCGCCGCGCAGCCTGCAGCGTCAAACGCTGGCAGAAGTGATTGAGCCGCGCTACACCGAGCTGCTTAATCTGGTGAACGAAGAAATTTTGCAGCTGCAAGAACAGCTCCGGCAACAAGGCGTTAAGCACCATCTTGCAGCAGGAATTGTATTAACCGGCGGCGCAGCGCAGATCGAAGGGCTTGCAGCCTGTGCGCAACGCGTGTTTCATACACAGGTGCGCATAGGTGCGCCGCTGAATATCACGGGCCTGACGGACTATGCCCAGGAGCCGTACTATTCAACGGCGGTAGGTCTGCTGCACTACGGGAAGGAGTCCCATTTAAGTGGTGAAGCAGAGGTGGAAAAACGTGCGTCAGTCGGCTCGTGGATCAAACGTCTGAACAGCTGGCTGCGAAAAGAGTTTTAATATTTTCAGAGACCGCACAACATTAGCGGACTCAGGCGACAGGTACTTACATTGAATCCCTCTTGCAGCCGTAACGCAGTTTGAAGGATGATGTGTAAAATCGGAGAGAAAATTATGTTTGAACCTATGGAACTGACCAACGACGCGGTGATTAAAGTCATCGGCGTCGGTGGCGGCGGCGGTAACGCCGTTGAGCACATGGTGCGCGAGCGCATCGAAGGCGTTGAATTCTTTGCAGTGAATACCGACGCCCAGGCGTTGCGTAAGACCGCGGTGGGGCAGACCATCCAGATCGGCGGCGGCATCACCAAAGGTCTGGGAGCAGGCGCTAACCCGGAAGTCGGCCGCAATGCCGCCGAAGAGGACCGTGAAGCACTGCGTGCAGCGCTTGACGGCGCAGACATGGTATTCATCGCCGCAGGTATGGGCGGGGGTACAGGCACAGGTGCTGCTCCGGTGGTTGCCGAAGTGGCCAAAGATTTAGGTATTCTGACCGTTGCCGTCGTGACCAAGCCTTTCAACTTCGAAGGCAAGAAGCGTATGGCCTTTGCTGAGCAGGGGATCACTGAGCTGTCCAAGCACGTTGACTCCCTGATCACCATCCCGAACGACAAGCTGCTGAAGGTGCTAGGTCGTGGTATCTCTCTGCTGGACGCCTTTGGCGCAGCCAACGACGTGCTGAAAGGCGCGGTTCAGGGCATCGCCGAGCTGATCACCCGTCCGGGCCTGATGAACGTCGACTTCGCCGACGTGCGCACCGTGATGTCCGAAATGGGCTACGCGATGATGGGCTCCGGCGTGGCGAAAGGGGAAGATCGTGCGGAAGAGGCTGCCGAAATGGCGATCTCCAGCCCGCTGCTGGAAGATATCGACCTCTCCGGCGCGCGTGGCGTACTGGTCAACATTACGGCGGGCTTCGACCTGCGTCTGGACGAGTTTGAAACCGTGGGTAACACCATCCGTGCCTTTGCATCGGATAACGCTACCGTGGTTATCGGTACCTCTCTGGATCCAGAGATGAACGACGAGCTGCGTGTGACCGTTGTTGCCACCGGTATCGGTATGGACAAGCGTCCTGAAATTACCCTCGTGACCAACAAACAGCAGCAGCAGCCGGTAATGGATCGCTATCAGCAGCACGGTATGGCTCCGCTGAGCCAGGAGCAGAAACCGGCCGCTAAAGTGGTTAATGACCCGACGCCGCAGACCGCAAAAGAGCCAGATTATCTCGATATTCCGGCGTTCTTGCGTAAGCAGGCTGACTAAGAATTAGCTGGAAGTTGGGCATTGTCGCTCTTTGTGCTAAACTGGCCCGCCGGTTGTATAGTACAATTCGGTTGGATTAGTAACTAGGCGAGATTATACGATGATCAAACAAAGGACACTTAAACGTATCGTTCAGGCGACTGGCGTCGGTTTACATACCGGCAAGAAAGTCACCCTGACGCTGCGACCTGCGTCGGCCAACACCGGGGTCATCTATCGTCGCACTGACTTGAATCCACCGGTAGATTTTCCGGCCGATGCCAAATCTGTGCGTGATACCATGCTCTGTACCTGCCTGGTCAACGAGCATGACGTGCGGATTTCTACCGTAGAGCACCTCAACGCCGCGCTGGCGGGTCTGGGTATCGACAACATCATGATTGAAGTTGACGCCCCAGAGATCCCGATCATGGACGGTAGTGCAGCCCCGTTCGTTTACCTGCTGCTTGATGCCGGTATCGAAGAGCTGAACTGTGCGAAGAAATTCCTTCGCATCAAAGAGACCGTTCGCGTCGAAGACGGCGACAAATGGGCTGAATTCAAGCCGTACAATGGTTTTACGTTGGACTTTACCATCGACTTTAACCATCCGGCGATTGATGCCAGCAGCCAGCGCTACGCGATGAACTTCTCTGCCGACGCATTCATGCGCCAGATTAGCCGCGCGCGCACCTTCGGCTTCATGCGTGATATCGAGTACCTGCAGTCCCGTGGCCTGTGCCTGGGCGGCAGCTTCGATTGTGCCATCGTGGTTGATGACTATCGCGTACTGAACGAAGACGGTCTGCGTTTTGAAGACGAGTTTGTGCGTCACAAAATGCTGGATGCGATCGGTGACCTGTTCATGTGTGGTCACAATATTATCGGGGCATTTACCGCTTATAAATCCGGTCATGCACTGAATAATAAACTGCTGCAGGCGGTCCTGGCTAAACAGGAAGCCTGGGAATACGTGACGTTCCAGGACGACGCTGAGCTGCCGCTGGCATTCAAAGCACCGTCAACGGTACTGGCATAATCCTCCAGACCGTTTAGTAAAAATTCGACTGGTTAACCTGGCACTCTCTCCGGTCAGGGGCACCAGTCGTTTTTGTTTCCAGGTTTTACCGTTTCTCTTCATATCCTCTGAAGCACAAATCTAAACGTCATTTACTGCCAAAAGCGGTGCGTTCGCTGTTTTCTTAAGCATTTTCACCCGGCTATGCCCCTCATTGTTACTGCCGTGTAGCGCCTTTAATGGTAATATTTGGTCGCAAAATAACGGATGTTGATGTGAACCGGGTAGGTTTAACCCATTAATGGTGGAGCAAGTGAGCGGATTACTGACGCGCTGGCGACAATTTGGCAGACGCTACTTCTGGCCGCATCTCTTTTTAGGGATGGTCGCGGCGAGTCTTGGCCTGCCTGCGCCCGGTACGCAGGATCGCCCGACTCAGCCTGAGAAGGCTACCGCCAGCAACCATAACCGCACCAGCCCGGTCAATTTCACCAGCCTCGCGCTGCTCGAAGCCAGCCGCCGTCCGACCTTTACCGTCGACTATTGGCACCAGCACGCCATTCGCACCGTTATTCGTCATCTCTCTTTTGCCATGACGCCTCAGGCGCTGTCGGTCGCCGAAGAGCCGCTGCCCGTTCGGGCGCAACATCTTGCCCTGCTGGATACGCTCAACGCCCTGCTGACCCAGGAGGGCAAACCGCCGGTTATTGTCCGTCACCAGCCTGTTTCTACTGGCGAACCGCACGCTGCGTTTACCGTCGCCAGCTGGCTCGCGCAGGTGCAGGGCATCCGCGCCGGACCTCAACGCCTCAGCTAAATTAACCGTTTCAACACCTTAATTTATCTGCCCGTTTTGGGGCGTTTGAGAATTTATTATGCTTATTAAACTGTTAACAAAAGTATTTGGTAGCCGCAACGATCGTACTCTGCGCCGGATGCGCAAGGCCGTCATCCTCATCAACAGCATGGAACCGGCCATGGAAAAGCTCAGCGATGACGAGCTGAAAGCCAAAACCGCCGAGTTCCGCGCCCGTCTTGAAAAAGGTGAGACCGTAGAGAGCCTGATCCCGGAAGCGTTCGCCGTGGTTCGCGAAGCAAGCAAGCGCGTGTTTGGCATGCGCCACTTTGACGTCCAGCTGCTGGGCGGGATGGTGCTTAACGATCGCTGCATCGCCGAGATGCGTACCGGTGAAGGTAAAACCCTGACCGCAACTCTGCCGGCCTACCTGAATGCTCTGAGCGGTAAAGGCGTGCACGTCGTTACCGTCAACGACTACCTTGCCCAGCGCGACGCCGAAAATAACCGTCCGCTGTTCGAATTCCTGGGTATGAGCGTGGGCGTCAACATGTCCGGCCTGCCAGCGCCGGCCAAGCGTGAAGCCTATGCCGCCGATATCACCTACGGCACCAACAACGAATACGGCTTTGACTACCTGCGTGACAACATGGCGTTCAGCCCGGAAGAGCGCGTTCAGCGTAAGCTGCACTATGCGCTGGTGGATGAGGTTGACTCCATCCTGATCGACGAAGCCCGTACGCCGCTGATCATCTCCGGTCCGGCAGAAGACAGCTCCGACATGTACAAGCGCGTCAACAAAATCATCCCTAACCTGATCCGTCAGGAGAAAGAGGATTCCGACACCTTCCAGGGCGAAGGCCACTTCTCCGTGGATGAGAAAGCGCGTCAGGTTAACCTGACCGAGCGCGGGCTGGTGCTGATTGAAGAGCTGCTGGTGCGAGAAGGCATCATGGACGAGGGCGAGTCGCTCTACTCTCCAGGCAACATCATGCTGATGCACCACGTTACCGCTGCGCTGCGTGCCCACGTGCTCTTCACGCGCGACGTAGACTACATCGTGAAAGACGGTGAGGTCATCATCGTTGATGAACACACCGGTCGTACCATGCAGGGCCGCCGCTGGTCTGATGGCTTGCACCAGGCCGTTGAGGCCAAAGAGGGCGTGGAGATCCAGAACGAGAACCAGACGCTGGCTTCCATCACCTTCCAGAACTACTTCCGCCTGTATGAGAAGCTGGCAGGTATGACCGGTACCGCCGATACCGAAGCGTTTGAGTTCAGCTCTATCTACAAGCTGGATACCGTGGTGGTGCCGACCAACCGTCCGATGATCCGTAAAGATCTGCCGGACCTGGTCTACATGACCGAAGCAGAAAAAATTCAGGCCATCATCGAAGATATCAAAGAGCGTACCGCTAACGGCCAGCCAGTGCTGGTGGGGACCATCTCCATCGAGAAATCTGAGGTGGTGTCAAACGAGCTGACCAAAGCAGGTATCAAGCACAACGTTCTGAACGCCAAATTCCACGCCAACGAAGCGGCAATCGTCGCCCAGGCGGGCTACCCGGCGGCAGTGACCATCGCCACCAACATGGCCGGTCGTGGTACCGATATTATGCTCGGCGGTAGCTGGCAGGCAGAGGTTGCCGCGCTGCCGGAGCCGACCGCAGAGCAGATCGCGCAGATTAAAGCGGACTGGCAGGTACGTCATGATGCCGTGCTGGCGTCCGGCGGTCTGCATATCATCGGTACCGAGCGCCATGAATCCCGCCGTATCGACAACCAGCTGCGCGGCCGTTCCGGTCGTCAGGGTGACGCGGGCTCCTCTCGCTTCTACCTGTCGATGGAAGATGCCCTGATGCGTATCTTTGCCTCCGACCGCGTCTCCAACATGATGCGCAAGCTGGGGATGAAGCCGGGCGAAGCGATCGAGCACCCGTGGGTGACCAAGGCTATCGCCAATGCCCAGCGTAAGGTTGAGAGCCGCAACTTCGATATTCGTAAACAGTTGCTGGAGTATGATGACGTAGCCAACGACCAGCGCCGCGCGATCTACACCCAGCGTAACGAACTGCTGGACGTGAGCGACGTGAGCGAAACCATCGCCAGCATCCGTGAAGATGTCTTCAAGGCGACCATCGACGGACATATTCCGCCGCAGTCGCTGGAAGAGATGTGGGACATCCCTGGCCTGCAGGAGCGTCTGAAGAACGATTTCGATCTCGACCTGCCGATTGCCGATTGGCTGGACAAAGAGCCGGATCTGCATGAAGAGACGCTGCGTGAACGTATTATGCAGAGCGCCGTAGAGGTGTATCAGCGTAAAGAAGAAGTCGTCGGTGCCGAGATGATGCGCCACTTCGAAAAAGGCGTCATGCTGCAAACGCTTGACTCCCTGTGGAAAGAGCACCTGGCGGCGATGGACTACCTGCGTCAGGGTATCCACCTGCGCGGCTATGCGCAGAAGGATCCGAAGCAGGAGTACAAGCGCGAGTCCTTCGCTATGTTCGCCGCTATGCTTGAGTCGCTGAAGTATGAAGTGATCAGCACCCTGTCGAAAGTACAGGTGCGGATGCCGGAAGAGGTGGAGGAGATGGAGCAGCAGCGTCGTGAGGAGGCAGAGCGCCTGGCCCAGATGCAGCAGCTTAGCCACCAATCCGACGACGCGCAGGCCGCAGCCGATCTGGCGGAGCAATCCGGCGAGCGTAAAGTGGGTCGTAACGATCCATGCCCGTGCGGTTCAGGCAAAAAGTACAAACAGTGCCATGGCCGTCTGAGCTAAACGCAACCCAATAAAAAACAAAGGCGCAGATTCTGCGCCTTTTTTATGGAGCCTACCTGATGAAAGTACTGAATATCGCCGCCGGGATCATTCGCAATCCGCAGGGCGAAATCTTTATTACCCAACGTGCCGCCGATGCGCACATGGCCAATAAGAAAGAGTTTCCCGGCGGCAAGATTGAGGCTGGCGAAACCCCGGAGCAGGCGCTGGCGCGCGAGCTGGACGAGGAGGTAGGTATCACCGTCACCTCCGCGCAGCTGTTTGAGAAGCTGGATTACCAGTATCCAGAGCTGCACATCACCCTGTGGTTCTACCTGGTCGAAAGCTGGGAAGGGGAGCCGTGGGGCAAAGAGGGGCAGCCGGGAGAGTGGCTAACGCCGCAGGCGCTGAACGCGGACGATTTTCCACCCGCGAACCAACCGATTGTCGCCCGCTTACGCGGCGAGTAGGTTTTAGCTTGGTTTGTAGGCCCGGTAAGCGTAGCGCCACCGGGCAATTAACGGCTTAAGGCTGTTTATCCTCGCTCCAGCCATCGCTGTCGGAGAGATCGCCCTCGCTGGGGATGCGCTTCTCTTCTGCGGCCCATTCGCCTAAATCAATAAGCTGGCAACGCTTAGAACAGAACGGGCGAAACGGGCTGCTCTCGTTCCAGATCACTTTCCGGCCGCAGGTTGGGCAGTTTACAACGGTTTCTTCAGACATCATCGCTCCTTAACAGCAGGCCAGGCCAAAATCGAGACGCTCGGGCACGTGGCCGTTTTCGCTGTCCAGCGGCATAAAGCGGATGGCAAAGCGGCTCTTGTGCCCGGAGATTTGCGGATAGAGCTGGTCGGCAAGCGTTAGCTCCAGACGCAGCAGATCGGCATCGTCACCGTTATCCTGGTAAAAGCCGTTCAGGCTGGTCTGCTTGCGGAACGGCGCAGAGTTGCGGATCAGGTCGAGGATCAGCGTCAGGGTCTGGGTCAGCGGCTGGAGGCTCTCCAGCCAGACGGCAACCTGCTCATCCCGCTGGGACTGGGGGGCATAGAGCCACAGGTGCAGCGTTGGCA
This sequence comes from Pseudescherichia vulneris, assembly GCF_902164725.1. NCBI lineage: Bacteria > Pseudomonadati > Pseudomonadota > Gammaproteobacteria > Enterobacterales > Enterobacteriaceae > Pseudescherichia > Pseudescherichia vulneris. The sequence continues at coordinate 2,983,802 of NZ_LR607338.1, forward strand.
GATCGAAGCTGCAGCAGCCGCCGGGAATAGAGAGGCGCTGGCGTACCAGGCCAATCAGCCGCTCTTCACGCAGCAGCTGACCCACGCGCGGGGCGGCCATCAGCGTGCTGCTGCTCTGCTTCAGCTGGTCGCGCACCGCATCAATACGGCTCTGGTCGACGCCAGGCACTTCTACCCACGCTTTCAGCTTACGCTGCTGGCGCTCAAGCTCTTTCAGCAGTTCGGTGCGGATATCGCCGCGTTCGAACACGTCAAGCAGATCTCCGGCGTTACGAAAAAAGTGTAAAGCGTCAGCGTGATCGTTGACAGGGAGTCGGGCCTTGAGCTGCTGGAGCAAAAATTCAATGCGCAGCCAGGTGCGCATCTTTTCATTGAGCGGGTGTTCAAAAAGGACGTGGGTCTGCATTACGGTTTTTCCTGTGATACGACCTGGGAAGCGTAGCGTAGGTACGCCTCATGCAGGCGGGCAACATCCGATGCAACGGCATCTGGTGCGCCATTATTGTCAATAACGTCATCCGCGACGGCAAGGCGGGCTTCTCGCGTGGCCTGAGCGGCAAGAATATGCTCGGCGTGCTCACGCGTAACGCCATCGCGCGCCATCGTGCGGGAAATTTGTGTCTCCGGGGAGACGTCAACCACCAGAACCCGATCGGCTTTGGTGTGTAGCTGGTTCTCCACCAGCAGCGGTACCACCCACAGCACGTAGGGCGATGTCGCCCCAGCAATCTGCCGCTGGGTCTCCTCATGGATCAGGGGGTGGAGTAGAGCGTTAAGCCAGCGTTTGTCGTCGGGTGAGGCGAAAATGCGTTCACGCAGCAGGCGGCGGTTGAGCGTGCCGTCCGGCTGGATCGTCTCTGGCCCAAAATGGGCCGCGATTGCGCGTAGGGCAGGAGTGCCAGGCTCTACTACCTGGCGGGCGATGACATCAGCATCAACGACGCTAACTCCGTTTTTCAGGAATTCGTTGGCAATCGTACTTTTCCCGCTGCCTATTCCCCCGGTTAAGGCGACCGTATACCCCATAACGCAAAATCCCAGACTGCTCTGCCAGCTCACGAGCTCTTGATTTATTTATTTCACAAATCAAAAGGTTATAATTTGTACGGAAAACGAAACGTTCAATAATCCGGACCCCGCCCATTCGGCAGGTAAATTTATAGGATTGTAGCGTAAAAAAAGAGAATTTCGCAGTCTTGCGGACTCCTATTTAGTGCGTATGATAGCGTCACTGGAGTTGTGTGTTAGCTCGTATGCGTTAGTCGCCATTAACCCCAGGAATCCGTTCATGCGTATTGAAGAAGATCTGAAATTAGGCTTTAAAGACGTTCTTATCCGCCCTAAGCGCTCTACCCTCAAAAGTCGTTCTGATGTCCAGCTAGAACGCGAATATACCTTTAAGCACTCTGGCATGACCTGGTCTGGCGTTCCTGTAATGGCAGCGAACATGGATACCGTAGGCACCTTCGCGATGGCGAAAGCGCTGGCGGCGTTCGACATCCTGACCGCCGTGCACAAACACTACTCCGTTGAAGAGTGGAAAGCCTTTGTTGACGCAGAGTCTGCTGACGTGCTGAAACACGTGATGGTATCAACCGGTACCTCCGACGCTGACTTTGAAAAGACCAAACAGATCCTCGACGCCAGCCCGGCGCTGGGCTTTATCTGTATTGACGTTGCTAACGGTTACTCCGAGCACTTCGTGCAGTTCGTGACTAAAGCGCGTGCGGCGTGGCCGACGAAAACCATCTGTGCCGGTAACGTCGTAACGGGCGAAATGTGTGAAGAGCTGATCCTCGCCGGGGCTGATATCGTCAAGGTCGGCATCGGCCCAGGCTCTGTCTGCACCACCCGCGTGAAAACTGGCGTCGGCTATCCGCAGCTCTCTGCGGTGATCGAGTGTGCCGATGCGGCCCACGGTCTTGGCGGCCAGATCGTCAGCGACGGCGGCTGTACCGTACCGGGCGACGTGGCAAAAGCCTTTGGCGGCGGCGCGGACTTCGTGATGCTGGGCGGCATGCTGGCCGGTCATGAAGAGAGCGGCGGCACCGTCGTTGACGAGAACGGCGAAAAATTCATGCTCTTCTACGGCATGAGCTCTGAGTCAGCGATGAACCGTCACGTTGGCGGCGTTGCGGGCTACCGCGCGGCGGAAGGGAAAACCGTTAAGCTGGCCCTGCGTGGCCCGGTTGAGAATACCGCCCGTGATATCCTTGGCGGCCTGCGTTCAGCCTGCACCTATGTCGGGGCTTCCCGCCTGAAAGAGCTGACCAAGCGCACCACCTTTATTCGCGTCGCCGAGCAGGAAAACCGCGTTTTCAATAGCCTCTGATGCCTGTGCTGGCGCGGTTCGCTGCGCCAGCTTCTCTCCTGTTTTTACCCCATTCCGCTCATTGCATCCCCCAGATGAAAAATCGGCAAATACATGGCAACGATCAGCGTTCCGATGATAACTCCGGTCACCACCAGCATCAGCGGCTCCAGCAGCGTGGCCAGGCTATCCGCCTGCTGCTGCGTCAGTTCGCTATGGTGACGGGCAAGGTTGTCGAGCATGGTATCGAGCGCTCCTGAAACCTCACCGGTCTGCACCAGCTGAATGCACAGGGCGCTAAATTGCCCACTGTTTTTTAGCGCCGTCCAGATGGGCGTTCCCTGCGCGATCTCTTGATGGATATGATGGATCGCTTCACGCCAGTGGGGACAGGTTAAGGTTGCCTCGACGCTCTCCAGTCCCTGTAAGAAGGCAATACCCGCCCGCTGAGTGAGGGCCAGCACGGTAAATATCTGGCTGAGCTTCTGGCCTCGCACCAGCCCACCGACGACCGGGATGCCCAGTAACAGCCGCTGCCGATAGCGCAGCCACGGCGGGTGGTTGCGCAGGACAAATCCGCTGGCGGCAAGAAGCAGGGTGGCCGCCAGCATCCGGGGTCCAGCGCGGGTAATCAGCCCCGAGAGCCCCATGACGCTACGGGTGAGTGCGGGCAGCGGCGTATTAAAGGTCTGGTAGATGGCGGCGAATTCAGGCAGCACCAGCAGGATCATCGCTAGCGTTACCGCTACGGCCAGGGACAGAACGATCAGCGGGTAGCGCAGCGCCTTTTTTACCTTACCGGTCAGCGTTAGCTGGGTTTTCTGCTGGGCAGCGAGCTGGAAGCAGCACTCATCCAGCGCGCCGGTCAGCTCCCCGGTGTGGATCATGGCGATATAGATCGGCGGAAAGGCGTCCGGCCAGCGGCGCATGGCCGCTGAGAGCGCGGTACCCTGGGCGAGATCCTCCGCCAGGCTTTGCAGCAGCGCCTGCCACTGGCGTACCGGGTGCTGGCGGGAGAGCATCAGCAATGCATCGGGGAGGGTCAGGCCCGCCTTGAGCAGCGTTGCCAGCTGGTGCACGACCTCGCAGCGGTGCGTCCCGCGCCAGGCTGCCGTTCGAACCGCGCTGCGCCGGAGGGCCAGAATAAAGATCTGCTCAGCCTGCAGCGCGTCGGCGACGGCCAGACGATCTGCCGCCCAGCGAGCCCCCTCACAGCGCTGGCCTGATTCATCAAGGCCCCGCCAGTGCCAGAGCTGTTTAGCCTGCATGGGGCATCCCCAGTACCCGCAGCAGCTCCTCCAGGGTCGTTAACCCCCGCTCGATGGCAAGGCAGCCGTGTTCAAACAGGGTGAGCATACCCTCCTCGCGCGCCTGCTGCTCAATGCGCTCAGCAGGCTCGCCGCTGGCGATGGCCTGGCGCAGGGTGCGGTTGACGCTCAGCACCTCAAAGAGGGCCACTCTACCGCAGAAGCCGTGATAGCACGCTTCACAGCCGATGGCCTGCCAGTGGGGCAGGGGGCGGGACCACAGGCCTGGCGGCAGGGTAACATCCTCCGAATGTTGGCGACGACAGTGCGGGCAGAGCTTACGCACCAGCCGCTGCGCCACCACCAGCGAGAGCGCAGAGGCGATCATCCAGCGTGCGACGCCCATCTGGGCGATCCTCACCAGCGCTTCGCTGGTTGAGCTGGTGTGCAGGGTAGAGAGCACCAGATGACCGGTCTGGGAAGCTTTAATAGCAATCTCCGCCGTTTCGCCATCGCGGATCTCGCCCACCATGATGATGTCCGGATCCTGGCGCAGCAGCGCCCGCAGTACGCTGTGGAAGTGCAGCCCCGCCCGGGAGTTGATCTGCGTCTGGTTTAGCCCCGCCAGCGGGATCTCTACCGGATCCTCCACGCTGCAAATGTTGACCTCGGGCAGGTTGCGCACCGCCAGCGCGCTGTAGAGCGTCACAGTTTTGCCGCTGCCCGTGGGCCCGGTGACCAGCATCAGCCCCTGCGGTCTGGCAAGCGCCGTTTGAAACTGAGCCAGCTGCGGCGGCTCCATGCCCAGCGCAGCGAGATCCAGCGGCTGGTTCTCCTGATGCAGCAGGCGCAGGACGATCTTCTCCCCGTGGCGACAGGGCAGCGTGGCGATACGAAACGAGATCGCTCTGCCGGAGAGCGTAACCGTAAACTGTCCGTCCTGCGGCAGACGCCGCTCGGCGATGTCCAGGCTGCCCAGCACCTTCAGGCGTGCCGTCAATGTCTTTGCGCTCTCCCGAGCCAGAGAGGGAAGGGCATGAAGCACGCCGTCAATGCGTAGCCGAATGCGGTAGTGATCCTCCCCCGGTTCAAAATGGATGTCGGACGCCCGCTGCACCAGCGCCTGCTGGAGCGTCTGGTTAAGCAGCTCAACCACGGAGGTGCTGCCCTCGCTGACGGCAGGCAAATGACTCTGTGCAGCGAACGATGCGGGTATATCCATATTCCCTCCTTACTGATAGTCAAAGCGGAAAACGTCTTCACATGCCTGCTGGAACGCCGTGTCGTTTTGCACGTCGCAGGTACGCTGCCAGCCGCTTACGCCGCTGCTGCTGCTCCACTGCGGCACCAGCGTCACGCTCAGCCCGGTGAGGCTCTCTTGTCCGGTCAGCGTGACAGTGCCGTTCTCGACGCCCATCTCGGAAACGTAGCGCGTGGTGGTAGGAGAGGGGATACCGTTGCTGCCGCCGTCGCAGCTCTCCGTACCGCCGCGATCGAGAGCGCACAGCTCGATGGCGGTGCGGTAGGGGATAAAGGTTTGCAGCATGTCGGTGAGGGCCGCTTTGCGCAGGTAGTTTTGGTAAGCGGGAATGCCGATGGCGCTGAGGATGGCAATAATGCCGATCACCACCATCAGCTCGATTAA
>NZ_LR607338.1:3025415-3028073 GCF_902164725.1 Pseudescherichia vulneris
AATGCCGATCACCACCATCAGCTCGATTAAGGTAAACCCCCGCTGTTTTTTCAATGACTGTTTCATGTTGTGCTCCCTGGTTGATGCCGGGGAGTGTGTCAGTCCAGGGAGAGTGTGACGAGGGAGCAAAACGGCATTTGGGAAGGCTGCTTCCCGATTTTTTTACGCCGTTGCAGGGAGGAACAACGATTTTGCGAGCAGGAACGAAATCCGTCGCCCCGGTTAGCGCAGCGCCACCGGGGCATTACCGGGACTAACGAAAACGCATCGAGAGATCGAGCGCGCGCACGTGCTTGGTCAGCGCGCCAACCGAGATATAGTCCACGCCGGTTTCCGCAAACTCGCGGATCGTGGCAAAGGTGACGTTGCCGGAGACCTCCAGCCGCGCCTGCCCGTTGGTGATCCGCACCGCCTCGCGCATCTGCTCGGTGGTGAAGTTATCCAGCATGATGATATCGGCCCCGGCCTTCAGCGCCTCTTCCAGCTCCGTGAGCGTCTCCACCTCGACCTCGACCGGCACGTCCGGGTGCAGCCAGAAGGCTTTCTCTACCGCCTGGCGCACCGAGCCGGAGGCAATAATGTGGTTCTCTTTGATCAGGAATGCATCGGAGAGGCCGAGGCGGTGGTTGGCCCCGCCGCCGCACAGCACTGCGTACTTCAGGGCGGTTCGCAGGCCAGGCAGCGTTTTACGGGTGTCCAGCAGTTGGGTTTTGGTGCCCACGAGCAGATCGACGTAGCGGCTTACCTCGCTCGCCACGCCGGAGAGGGTCTGCACAAAGTTCAGCGCCGTGCGTTCGCCGGTCAGCAGTACGCGGGAGGTGCCGTCCAGCTCGAACAGCGGCTGGTTAGCGGTCACGCGCTCCCCGTCGGCAACGTGCCACTGGATCTGCACGTCGTCGCCTGCCAGCTGAATAAAGACCTCTTCCACCCATCGCTTGCCGCAGAAGATGCCATCTTCACGGGTGATCACCACCGCGTGCGAGCGCGTATCTTCCGCCAGCAGCTGGGCGGTAATATCGTTGTTCGCATCCACCTCGCCGCCAAGGTCTTCACGCAGGGCCTGCGCCACGGCGGCGGGGATATCCAAATTTATACGTTCCAGCAGCGCATCACGACGGCTATCGGGGTTGTAACGGCGAGGCGGCATGATAAAACTCCAAAAAGGGTAACGAATCAGAAGATTGAAACATGCTACTCTGAAGCGAGTATTAGAGCCATACTTGAGGAGATCCCGTATGCAGTTAAACGAGGGCTGGCTGGTCGATGCGCGGCAGGTCCGCTCCCCGCATTATGACTGTCGCCCGGATGATGAATGTCCCTCCCTGCTGGTCGTGCATAACATTAGCCTGCCCCCCGGTGAGTTTGGTGGGCCGTGGATCGACGCCCTGTTTACGGGCACGCTGGATGCCACCGCGCATCCCTTCTTTGCCGAGATTGCCCACCTGCGTGTCTCAGCACACTGCCTGATCCGCCGCGACGGCGAAATCGTCCAGTATGTGCCTTTTGATAAGCGCGCCTGGCACGCGGGCGTCTCCCACTATTGCGGGCGCGAGCGCTGCAACGATTTTTCCATCGGTATTGAGCTGGAGGGGACGGATACGCTGCCCTATACCGAAACGCAGTATCAACAGCTGGCGGCGATTACCCAGGCGCTGGTTGCGCTTTACCCCGCTATTGCTGACAATATGACCGGACACAGCAACATTGCGCCCGAGCGTAAAACTGACCCTGGCCCGGCCTTTGACTGGGAAAAATTTCGCGCTCTGGTTGCCCTCTCGTCAGATAAGGAGATGACATGACGCTATTCACGATGCTGCTGGTATTGATCGCCGAGCGCCTTTTTAAGCTTGGTGAGCACTGGCATCTGGATCACCGCCTTGAGGTGCTGTTCCGCCGGATAAAGCGCTTCTCGATGCTGCGCACGCTGCTGATGACGGCCGGGGCGATGCTGGTGACCTTTCTGCTGCTGCGTGCGCTCTATGGACTCTTTTTCAACGTGCCGCTGCTGGTGGTGTGGATTATGCTTGGCCTGCTCTGCATTGGCGCAGGTAAGGTGCGCCTGCACTACCACGCCTATCTGAAGGCGGCCTCGCGAGATGACAGCCACGCGCGGGATACCATGGCCAGCGAGCTGACGCTGATCCACGGCGTACCGCCAGAGTGCGACGAGCGTGAGTACCTGCGCGAGCTGCAAAATGCCCTGCTGTGGATTAACTTCCGTTTCTACCTGGCTCCGCTGTTCTGGTTTGTTGTCGGCGGTGCGTGGGGGCCGGTGCTGCTGGTGGGCTACGCTTTCCTGCGCGCCTGGCAGTCATGGCTGGCGCGATACATGACGCCGCACGCGCGCTTACAATCCGGTATTGACGCTATTCTGCACCTGCTGGACTGGATCCCGGTGCGGCTGGTGGGGGTGGTTTACGCGCTCATTGGCCATGGTGAAAAGGCGCTGCCCGCCTGGTTTGCCTCGCTCACCGACTGGCGCACCTCGCAGTATCATGTCCTGACCCGGCTGGCCCAGTTCTCGCTGGCGCGCGAGCCGCATCTCGATAAGGTTGAAACGCCAAAAACCGCGGTATCGATGGCGAAGAAGACCTCCTTCGCCGTGGTGGTGGTGGTGGCGCTGCTGACCATTTACGGTACGTTGGTCTAAAAAACCCC
>NZ_LR607338.1:3028121-3032274 GCF_902164725.1 Pseudescherichia vulneris
GGGCGAACCGCCGCCGGGTGATTTTCAATAGCTATCCGCAGGCGGGACGCCAAAAATTGGCATGCCGTCGTTGTCCCACTGGATCAGCTTCAGGCGGGTATGACGGTTCGGATCGTAGAGCGGGTCGCCCTCAATCTCGGTGTAGTTCCGCGCATGGTAAACCAGCACGTCTTCGCCGTCCGTTGTACTGGTAAAACTGTTGTGGCCCGGGCCGTACTGTCGGTTGTCGTAGCTGGTGGTAAACACCGGCTGCGGTGACTTATGCCAGTTCTCCGGCTGGCGTGGATCGGCATCAATAGCGATCCACAGCAGGCCCAGACAGTAGTTCTCATCGGTGGCGCTGGCGGAGTAGGTGACAAACAGCCTGTCACCATGAGTAATCACCGCCGGTCCCTCGTTGACCAGAAAACCCCGACACTCCCACTCATACTCCGGCTTGCTGAGCATCACCGGGTCGCCCTTCAGCGTCCACGGGTTCTCCAGCTCCGCCAAGTAGATGTTTGAGTTGCCTGCAATATCGGGGGCTTTCTGTGCCCACAGATACCACTGTTTGCCCTGGTGGTTGAACGTCGTGGCATCCAGCGCAAAGGTATCAAACGGCGTCTGCACCTGCCCCTTCTCTGTCCAGCGCCCGGTTAGGGGATCGGCATCGGCACACTCCAGCACAAACATGCGGTGCTGGAACATATTCAGCGCGTCGAGATCGTGCGTATGGGTCGCGGCAAAGTAGATGTACCATTTTCCGTCAATCTGATGCAGCTCCGGGGCCCAGATCAATTGGCTCATCGGGCCGGTCTGCGGTTTACGCCATACCACCACCGGCTCGGCGTCGCGCAGCCCCTCCAGGGTAGTGGCGCGGCGGATCTCCAGCCGATCGTACTCCGGCACGGAGGCGATAAAGTAATACCCATCGCCGTGACGCAGAATGAACGGGTCGGCGCGTTGTTCAATAAAGGGATTTGGCCACTGGCGCATTATGCTTTCCTCACGTTGTCGCCTGTTGGAAGGTCGGTGCTGTCATTCAGCTCGCGGTAATTAATGCGGCGCTTCTCCAGGTCGGCCTGGATCTGCTGCATAAACGTGCGGTCGACCTTCAGCATACGCACGACCCCGGCGGTAATCAGGTAGCCGACGCCCGGAATAACGGTGAACAGCAGCATGATGCCGTTGATCGCCGTGGCGCTTTGTTGTTTCGCACCCGCATCGTAGCCGTACCAGGAGAGCAGGAAGCCTACCATCGCCCCGGCTACTGCCAGCCCGACTTTCAGGAAGAAGAGGTTACCAGAGAAGCTGATCCCGGTAATACGTTTCCCGGTCTTCCACTCGCCGTAGTCATCTACGTCTGCCATGAGTGACCAGTGCAGCGGGGAGGGGATCTGGTGAAGAATATTGAGCAGGAAGTAGAGCACCACGATCAGCACCGTCGCGTGAGGATCGAAGAAGTAGAACGCCCCAGAGAAGAGTGCCAGCGCAATGTTGGTCCAGAAAAACACTTTCAGCTTGCACCAGCGGTCAGTCAGCACTTTGGCGAGCATGCTGCCTATCATCATGCCTACAACCCCAAGGCTGATAAACAGCGTCGCGAAGTGGGTGCTCTGGCCCATAACCCAGGTGACATAGTACATGGTGGCGGCCATACGGATAAAACCGGGGCAGACGTTGCACAGGGTCAGCAGCAGAATGCGCACCCACTGGTCGTTTTTCCAGACGTCCCGCAGGTCTTTCTTCAGATCGTCATTGGTCTGCACCGCCGGACGGACGCGCTCGCGCACGGTAGCAAAACAGTAGAGGAACATGCACATGCCGATAAAGGCCAGCACCATCATCGCCATCTGATAGCCTTTGGCTTTGTCTTCCCCGCCGAACCACTCCGCCATCGGCAACAGCGTTAACGACAGCAGCAGCGTGGCGATGCCCACCAGCACGAAGCGGTATGACTGGCAGGCGACGCGCTCTTTGGGATCGTTGGTGATGACGCTGCCGAGAGAGCAGTAAGGGATATTAATGGCGGTATAGGTAATTGACAGCAGGAAGTAGGTGACGAAGGCATAGATAACCTTGCTATGGTAGCTCCAGTCCGGCGTGGTAAACATCAGCACGCTGAACACGGCGTAGGGCAGGGCGATCCACAGCAGCCAGGGGCGAAAACGGCCATATTTGCTTTTGGTACGGTCGGCCAGCGCCCCCATAATCGGGTCCGTTACCGCATCAATGACGCGGATAGAGAGCAGCAGCACCCCGACCAGCGCCGGTGCCAGACCAAATATGTCGGTATAAAAGTAGTTAACGAACAGCATGATAGCGCCGAAGATGATATTGCATCCGGCGTCGCCCATGCCGTAGCCGATCTTCTCTTTCACTGACAGCTTGTTATTGTCCATCGCGAAATCTCCCGTTGATATAGAAAGAGATTATTCGCTCGCTACGGAGTTTTTGCGTTACAAGATAGGGGCGCAGAGATGGACAAAACGGCTACGAAAGTGAATTTGTGAAGCGCCTTACAGTTTCACATCTACCCTGCCTCCCTGGATTTAGGAGGCAGGGCAGCGCGTGCGGTTAGTGTGCCTTAACCGGCTTTCCCGCTTTTTGCTGCTTGATGAAGTAACCCACGGCAAGGATGGCCACCCAGACCGGGATCAGCCAGACGGAGATCGCCATGCCAGGGGTGATCGCCATGATCACCAGCACCGCCGCCATGAACAGCAGGCAGATCCAGTTCCCCAGCGGGTAGAAGAGTGCCGGGAAGCGTGTCTTCACGCCCTGCTTGTCTTTGGCGCGGCGGAACTTCATGTGCGCCAGGCTGATCATCGCCCAGTTGATCACCAGCGCGGAGACCACCAGCGCCATCAGCAGGCCAAAGGCTTCGCCAGGGGCCAGGTAGTTAATCAGCACGCAGAGCGCGGTAAAGAGGGCGGAGGTGAGAATGGTCGCCACCGGTACGCCGCGTTTATCGACTTTCGCCAGCGCTTTAGGGGCGTTGCCCTGCTTCGCCAGGCCAAACAGCATCCGGCTGTTGCAGTAGACGCAGCTGTTATAGACCGACAGCGCGGCGGTTAAGACCACGACGTTGAGGGCATTAGCAACAAAGGTATCTCCCAGCTCGTGGAAGATCAGCACAAACGGGCTGGTGTCGGCGGTTACGCGCGTCCACGGCAGCAGTGAGAGCAGCACCGCCAGCGAGCCGATGTAGAAGATCAGGATCCGGTAGATAACCTGGTTAGTCGCTTTAGGAATGCTCACTTCCGGGTTATCCGCCTCGGCGGCGGTGATGCCCACCAGCTCCAGGCCGCCGAAGGAGAACATGATGATCGCCATCATCATCACCAGCCCGGTAAAGCCGTGGGGCAGGAAGCCACCCTGTTCCCAAAGGTTACGCACGGTAGCCTGCGGGCCTGCGCTATCGCTAAACAGCAGCCAGCCGCCGAAGAGGATCATGGCGACCACGGCAATAACTTTAATAATGGCGAACCAGAACTCCATCTCCCCGAACACTTTGACGTTGGTCAGGTTAATGGCGTTGATGATCACAAAGAAGGCCGCCGCCGATACCCAGGTGGGGATCTCCGGCCACCAGAACTGAATGTATTTCCCCACGGCGGTCAGCTCAGCCATCGCCACCAGCACGTAGAGCACCCAGTAGTTCCAGCCGGAGGCAAAGCCGGCAAACCCGCCCCAGTATTTGTAGGCGAAGTGGCTGAACGATCCGGCGACCGGCTCTTCAACCACCATTTCACCGAGCTGGCGCATAATTAAAAATGCGATAAAACCGGCGATGGCATAGCCGAGAATAATCCCTGGCCCTGCGGACTGAATAACGGATGCGCTGCCCAGAAACAGACCCGTCCCGATAGCTCCACCCAGCGCAATTAGCTGAATGTGGCGGTTTTTAAGGCCGCGCTTCAGCGTTTCACCGTGCTGTTGATCTTCCATCATGAAACCTCATATGTGGTTATTTTTTGTACGCTGTTGTGTGCGTGTACGTATAAAATTCCATTTTTGTATTTTTTTATTTACGTAAGCGGGATCTGAAATATCTGCCCATGTCTTTCGTAAGGCTCAGAATAGTGATAAGCGCGCGGGAATGCACCTGCTTTATGCAGGGGCGGCAGCGGGTTGGATGAAAAGAAAACATTTGTAAATTCACACCGCTTAC
>NZ_LR607338.1:3032438-3039848 GCF_902164725.1 Pseudescherichia vulneris
ATTAAATATGCATATTAACGCTCACTGAATCGGTTCAATTGATAATATTTACGTTTCAAAGAGGTTAAATCTGCCTCTTAAGGGGTAACGGTATCTTTTGTGCAAAGTTACATTCCTGAAACGTCATTTCTGTAATGTTGTTAAAATGTGCAGGGTTCCCTGATTTCAATCAAAACCTATATGGACAGAAGGTGAATACTTTGTTACTTTAGCGCTAAGAACATGAAATTGGTAAGACCAATTGACTCCGGGCTAATGGCAGAGACAGGGAATAATGGCCTACAGCAAAATCCGCCAACCAAAACTATCCGATGTGATTGAGCAGCAACTGGAGTTCTTGATCCTTGAGGGGACACTGCGCCCCGGTGAAAAACTTCCACCTGAACGCGAGCTGGCTAAACAGTTCGACGTTTCCCGTCCTTCGCTCCGCGAGGCGATCCAACGTCTTGAAGCCAAGGGCCTGCTGCTTCGTCGCCAGGGCGGCGGTACGTTTGTCCAGAACAGCCTGTGGCAGAGCTTTAGCGACCCGCTGGTCGAACTGCTCTCCGATCATCCTGAATCCCAATTTGACCTGCTTGAGACGCGCCATGCGCTGGAAGGGATTGCCGCCTATTACGCGGCGCTACGCGGCACCGATGAAGATCGGGTGCGTATCCGCGAGCTGCACCACGCCATCGAGCTGGCGCAGACGTCAGGGGATCTTGATGCCGAGTCTAGCGCGGTGGTCCAGTATCAGATTGCTGTCACCGAAGCGGCGCATAATGTCGTGCTGCTGCATCTGCTACGCTGCATGGAGCCGATGTTAGCCCAGAACGTTCGCCAGAATTTTGAATTGCTCTATGCCCGCAGGGAGATGCTCCCGCTGGTAAGCAAACATCGCACCAGTGTTTTTGAGGCGATTATTGCCAGGGAACCGGAGCAGGCGCGTGAAGCGTCGCACCGTCACCTGGCATTTATTGAGGAGATATTGCTGGATCGCAGCCGTGAGCAGAGCCGTCGGGAACGCTCAATGCGCAGGCTTCAGCAACGAAAGGACTAAGCGTGGTTCTTTAAACGCGCGGCAACTCACGCAGAACCTGTCTTATTGTGTATTTCCAGCTCTGGCAAGTATGCAATGGGACAGGTTCCAGACAAATTAACGTAATCAGATAGATAAGGAATACCCCCATGTCAGAACGTCTCCAAAATGACGTGGATCCGATCGAAACTCGCGACTGGCAACAGGCGATCGAATCGGTCATCCGTGAAGAAGGTGTTGAGCGCGCTCAGTATCTAATTGAACAGATGCTTTCTGAAGCCCGCAAAGGCGGCGTGAAAGTAGCTGCAGGTGCAGGGGCTAACAACTACGTAAACACGATTGCCGTTGAAGACGAACCGGAATACCCGGGCAATCTGGATCTGGAACGCCGCATTCGTTCTGCTATCCGCTGGAACGCCATCATGACCGTGCTGCGCGCGTCCAAAAAAGATCTGGAACTGGGCGGCCACATGGCATCCTTCCAGTCTTCTGCAACCGTTTATGAAGTGTGCTTTAACCACTTCTTCCGTGCACGCACCGAGAAAGACGGCGGCGACCTGGTGTACTTCCAGGGCCACATCTCTCCGGGCGTCTACGCACGTGCGTTCCTGGAAGGTCGTCTGACTGAAGAGCAGATGAACAACTTCCGTCAGGAAGTGCATGGCAACGGTCTCTCCTCTTACCCGCACCCGAAACTGATGCCGGAATTCTGGCAGTTCCCGACCGTATCTATGGGTCTGGGCCCGATCGGTGCGATCTACCAGGCTAAATTCCTGAAATATCTGGAACACCGTGGCCTGAAAGATACCTCTGAGCAGACCGTTTATGCTTTCCTTGGCGACGGTGAGATGGATGAGCCAGAATCCAAAGGCGCGATCACCATCGCTACCCGTGAGAAGCTGGACAACCTGTGCTTCATCATCAACTGTAACCTGCAGCGTCTGGATGGTCCGGTAACCGGCAACGGCAAGATCATCAACGAACTGGAAGGCATCTTCGCCGGTGCTGGCTGGAACGTGATCAAAGTGATGTGGGGCGGTCGTTGGGATGAGCTGCTGCGTAAAGACACCAGCGGTAAACTGATCCAGCTGATGAACGAAACCGTTGACGGCGACTACCAGACCTTCAAATCCCGCGATGGCGCATACGTGCGCGAGCACTTCTTCGGTAAATACCCGGAGACCGCAGCGCTGGTTGCTGACTGGACTGACGAGCAGATCTGGGCCCTGAACCGCGGTGGTCACGATCCGAAGAAAGTCTACGCTGCACTGAAAAAAGCGCAGGAAACCAAAGGTAAAGCGACTGTAATCCTGGCCCACACCGTTAAAGGTTACGGCATGGGTGATACCGCAGAAGGTAAAAACATCGCTCACCAGGTTAAGAAAATGAACATGGACGGCGTGCGCTATATCCGCGACCGTTTCAGCGTTCCAGTGACCGACGAGCAGGTTGAAAACCTCTCTTACATCACCTTCCCGGAAGGGTCTGAAGAGCACACCTACCTGCACGCCCAGCGTCAGAAGCTAAACGGCTACCTGCCGTCCCGCCAGCCTAAATTCAGCGAGAAGCTGGAACTGCCTGCGCTGGAAGACTTCAAATCGCTGCTGGAAGAGCAGAACAAAGAGATCTCTACCACTATCGCTTTCGTTCGTGCCCTGAACGTGATGCTGAAGAACAAGTCGATCAAAGATCGTCTGGTTCCGATCATCGCTGACGAAGCGCGTACCTTCGGTATGGAAGGTCTGTTCCGTCAGATCGGTATTTACAGCCCGAACGGCCAGCAGTACACCCCGCAGGACCGTGAGCAGGTTGCTTACTACAAAGAAGACGAGAAAGGCCAGATCCTGCAGGAAGGTATCAACGAGCTGGGCGCAGGTTCCTCCTGGCTGGCAGCGGCGACCTCCTACAGCACCAACGATCTGCCGATGATCCCGTTCTACATCTACTACTCCATGTTCGGTTTCCAGCGTATCGGCGACCTGTGCTGGGCAGCAGGTGACCAACAGGCACGCGGCTTCCTGATCGGTGGTACCTCCGGTCGTACGACGCTGAACGGCGAAGGTCTGCAGCACGAAGATGGTCACAGCCACATTCAGTCGCTGACTATCCCGAACTGTATCTCCTACGATCCGTCCTATGCTTACGAAGTGGCAGTCATCATGCATGACGGTCTGCAGCGTATGTACGGCGAAGCGCAAGAGAACATTTACTACTACATCACCACGCTGAACGAAAACTACCACATGCCGGCTATGCCGCAGGGTGCAGAGGAAGGTATCCGTAAGGGTATCTACAAACTCGAAACCGTTGAAGGCGCGAAAGGTAAAGTTCAGCTGCTGGGCTCCGGCTCTATCCTGCGTCACGTTCGTGAAGCAGCGCAGATCCTGGCCAACGACTACGGCATCGGCTCTGATGTTTACAGCGTAACCTCCTTCACCGAGCTTGCTCGTGACGGCCAGGACTGTGAGCGTTGGAACATGCTGCACCCGATGGAAACCCCGCGCGTGCCGTACATCGCTCAGGTGATGAACGATGCACCGGCAGTGGCGTCCACTGACTATATGAAACTGTTCGCCGAGCAGGTTCGTACTTATGTACCGGCTGATGACTATCGCGTACTGGGTACCGACGGTTTCGGTCGCTCTGACAGCCGTGAAAACCTGCGTCACCACTTTGAAGTGGATGCATCTTACGTGGTTGTCGCAGCGCTGGGCGAACTGGCTAAACGTGGCGACATCGATAAGAAAGTGGTAGCGGAAGCCATCACCAAATTCAATATCGATGCAGATAAAGTTAACCCGCGTCTGGCATAAGAGGTAAAGAGAGAATGGCTATCGAAATCAATGTACCGGACATCGGGTCGGACGAAGTAGAGATCACCGAGATTCTGGTTAACGTGGGCGACAAGGTTGAAGCTGAACAGTCGCTGATCGTCGTAGAAGGCGATAAAGCCTCTATGGAAGTTCCGTCTCCTCAGGCTGGCGTTGTTAAAGAGATCAAAGTCTCTGTTGGCGACAAAACCGAGACCGGTAAACTGATCATGATTTTCGATTCCGCCGACGGTGCAGCAGCTGCTGCACCTGCGCAGGAAGAGAAGAAAGACGCTGCCCCGGCCGCCGCTGCACCAGCAGCCGCTGCTAGCGCGAAAGAAGTGAACGTGCCGGACATCGGCGGTGACGAAGTAGAAGTGACCGAGATCCTGGTGAAAGTGGGCGATACCGTTACCGCTGAGCAGTCCCTGATTGTCGTAGAGGGCGATAAAGCCTCTATGGAAGTCCCGGCACCGTTCGAAGGTACCGTTAAAGAGATCAAGATCAACACCGGTGACAAAGTCTCTACCGGCTCCCTGATCATGGTCTTTGAAGTCGCGGGCGCTGCCCCGGCTGCCTCCGCTGCCAAACCGGAAGTTAAAGAGCAGGCTGCCGTTGCGCCAGCCGCTGCCGCTGGCGCGAAAGAAGTTCACGTGCCGGACATCGGCGGTGACGAAGTTGAAGTCACTGAAGTGATGGTGAAAGTCGGCGATAAAGTTACCGCCGAGCAGTCACTGATCACCGTTGAAGGTGACAAAGCCTCTATGGAAGTTCCGGCACCGTTCGCCGGTACCGTTAAAGAGATCAAAATCAGCACCGGCGATAAAGTCTCTACCGGCTCTCTGATCATGGTCTTCGAAGTAGAAGGCGCTGCGCCTGCTGCTGCACCGGCCGCTGCCGCTCCGGCTCCAGCTGCTGCACCGGCTCAGGCTGCTAAACCTGCCGCTGCCCCTACTGCGAAAGCAGAAGGCAAATCTGAGTTCGCTGAAAACGACGCTTACGTCCACGCGACCCCGCTGATCCGCCGCCTGGCGCGCGAGTTCGGTGTGAACCTGGCGAAAGTGAAAGGCACCGGTCGTAAAGGCCGTATCCTGCGCGAAGACGTTCAGGCTTACGTGAAAGACGCCGTTAAGCGCGCTGAGTCTGCACCTGCTGCCGCTACCGGTGGTGGTCTGCCAGGCATGCTGCCGTGGCCGAAAGTAGACTTCAGCAAGTTTGGTGAAGTTGAAGAAGTGGAGCTGGGCCGTATCCAGAAAATCTCTGGTGCCAACCTGAGCCGTAACTGGGTGATGATCCCGCACGTTACCCACTTCGACAAAACCGACATCACCGATCTGGAAGCGTTCCGTAAACAGCAGAACGCCGAAGCTGAGAAGCGTAAACTGGACGTGAAATTCACCCCGGTTGTCTTCATCATGAAAGCCGTTGCCGCTGCCCTGGAGCAGATGCCGCGCTTCAACAGCTCGCTGTCCGAAGATGCACAGCGCCTGACGCTGAAGAAATACATCAACATCGGCGTTGCGGTTGATACCCCGAACGGTCTGGTTGTTCCGGTCTTTAAAGACGTGAACAAGAAGAGCATCACCGAGCTGTCTCGTGAGCTGACCGTGATCTCCAAGAAAGCGCGTGATGGCAAGCTGACCGCTGGCGAAATGCAGGGCGGTTGCTTCACCATCTCCAGCATCGGCGGCCTGGGGACTACCCACTTCGCGCCGATCGTTAACGCGCCGGAAGTGGCCATCCTGGGCGTCTCCAAGTCCGCGATGGAGCCGGTCTGGAACGGGAAAGAGTTCGTACCGCGTCTGATGATGCCGATCTCTCTCTCCTTCGACCACCGCGTGATCGATGGTGCTGATGGTGCGCGTTTCATTACCATCATCAACAACATGCTGTCTGACATCCGCCGTCTGGTGATGTAATCGTAAAAGCCGGCCTAACGGTCGGCTTTTTTCTGGTAATCTCATTATGTCGTTGAGGTTATTGGGACAAAGGACACTTCGTTTGCCGTTTGTTGTTTCAAAAATGTTAACAATTTTGTAAACTGCGAGCGGATAGAACGTCCCGGCGGATGCAAAGCCAAAGCACTTTGTACGGCCGGAAATAATTAAGAGGTCATGATGAGTACTGAAATCAAAACTCAGGTCGTGGTACTTGGGGCAGGCCCGGCAGGTTACTCTGCTGCTTTCCGTTGCGCTGATTTAGGTCTGGAAACCGTCATTGTTGAGCGTTACAGCACCCTCGGTGGTGTTTGCCTGAACGTCGGCTGTATCCCTTCTAAAGCGCTGCTGCACGTAGCGAAAGTGATCGAAGAAGCGAAAGCGCTGGCCGAGCACGGTATCGTTTTTGGCGAGCCGCAAACCGACATCGACAAAATTCGTACCTGGAAAGAAAAAGTCATCAACCAGCTGACCGGTGGTCTGGCAGGTATGGCGAAAGGCCGTAAAGTGAAAGTGGTTAACGGCCTGGGCAAATTCACCGGCGCGAACACCCTGGAAGTGGAAGGCGAAAACGGCAAGACCGTGATTAACTTCGACAACGCGATCATCGCAGCAGGCTCCCGTCCGATTGAACTGCCGTTCATTCCGCATGAAGATCCGCGCGTATGGGACTCCACCGATGCGCTGGAGCTGAAAGAAGTGCCGAAGCGTCTGCTGGTTATGGGCGGTGGCATCATCGGTCTGGAAATGGGTACCGTGTACCATGCGCTGGGTTCAGAGATCGACGTGGTTGAGATGTTCGACCAGGTTATCCCGGCCGCTGACAAAGATATCGTTAAAGTCTTCACCAAGCGCATCAGCAAGAAGTTCAACCTGATGCTGGAAACCAAAGTGACCGCCGTTGAAGCAAAAGAAGACGGCATCTACGTTTCCATGGAAGGCAAAAAAGCCCCGGCTGAAGCGCAGCGTTACGACGCCGTGCTGGTCGCTATCGGCCGCGTGCCGAACGGTAAAAACCTCGACGCAGGCAAAGCCGGTGTGGAAGTGGACGACCGTGGCTTCATCCGCGTTGACAAACAGCTGCGCACCAACGTGCCGCACATCTTTGCTATCGGCGATATCGTCGGTCAGCCGATGCTGGCGCACAAAGGTGTTCATGAAGGTCACGTTGCCGCTGAAGTTATCGCTGGCATGAAGCACTACTTCGATCCGAAAGTGATCCCGTCTATCGCCTACACCGAGCCAGAAGTTGCCTGGGTTGGCCTGACCGAGAAAGAAGCGAAAGAGAAAGGCATCAGCTACGAAACCGCCACCTTCCCGTGGGCTGCTTCTGGCCGTGCTATCGCTTCCGACTGCGCAGACGGTATGACCAAGCTGATCTTCGACAAAGAAACTCACCGCGTAATCGGTGGTGCGATTGTCGGTACCAACGGCGGCGAGCTGCTGGGTGAGATCGGTCTGGCTATCGAAATGGGCTGTGACGCTGAAGATATCGCGCTCACCATCCATGCGCACCCGACCCTGCACGAATCTGTGGGTCTGGCGGCAGAAGTGTTCGAAGGTAGCATCACCGACCTGCCAAACGCGAAAGCCAAGAAGAAGTAATCTTCGACGCAGTATAATGAAAGCGGCTCATGGAGCCGCT
>NZ_LR607338.1:3039949-3040680 GCF_902164725.1 Pseudescherichia vulneris
TCTCCTTGCCTAAATCAGCCTGATAAACACGATCGTCCTGATCCACCATAAAGCTCATTACCCCCGTTTTCCCCCACGCCACTGGCCACGCCAGGAGAGCAAACCCGTTGGCACTGTCGCTGTGGATGATCCGAAAATGGTAGCCGTGATAGCCCTCACCCGGCACGCCTGGGCTAAATGCCGGGCCGAGTGGGCTGGGTGTCTCGCCGGGCTGTATCGGCCAGTAGAGGCCGTCCTGCTGCCCTTCGCTGCTGATGAGTTTTGTGGCGTAGACCTGCTTGCGCTGCCGGTAATCATATTGCGCATCGACGTAGGCATGCATGGCTCCAATCACCGACAGCTCGTTGCGGCCAATGGCGCGGGTGAGGATCTCCTCCTGAGCCGCAGGCATATCAAAGTGCCAGCCTCCGGCGATTTTGACTATAGGGATCGGCAGCTGCCAACCCGCGTCGCCAACGTTGAGATGGGCAACACTCTCTTGTTCGACAATCTCATGCTTCACCGCCCAGTCGCGGTTGAAGCGGGCGATAGCTTCGGGATCGACCTCCTTCTGCGGCAGAAATTGCCGCCAGTCATCGCCCAGCACGGCGGCAAGCTGGGCTTCGTTTTGATCGGCCACCGCGTTGGCAAAGGCACTCGCCGCCTCATCTGAGGAGGAGAATAGCTGCTGTGCATCGCTCATAAAAGGCAGTGAGAGCAGCAGGGTACTTAACAGGATTTTTTTCATTATC
>NZ_LR607338.1:3041354-3042073 GCF_902164725.1 Pseudescherichia vulneris
ATCGTGGTAGCCGTCATCATGGTGATCGTCATCGTGATGGTGATGATCGTCATCGTCCCAGTCGATGCTGCTGAACAGGGCATAGGTAGTGGCAACGCCCAGGCTATAACCGAAGCCTTTGACAAAGCTCTCTGCAAACTGCTGGCCGGGAGGTGGGGGCAGATAAACCGGCGGGTAGGCCGTGTTTGGCCAGCTGCCGTAGACCGTCGCGGGGTTATAGTTAGGGACGTAAACCACCTGCGGATCGGCAGGCTCAATCTTGATCACCGTCGGGGCAGGGGTGGGCGCGCTGCTGCTTTGCACCGTTGCAGGTGCGGTCGCTTTCTTCGGCGTGCTGCTTACCGTCTGCTGCGGCGTCGATTTTAGTGCGCCGGTCTGCTGAGCTAGCTGGCGCAATCGCTGTACGGAATCCATCACCGCCTGCGGCTGGGCGAGAAATGCATCCCCAAGATTTTGTACCCACTCGGGGTTCTCACCCATCAGCGCCATTAGCTGCGGGAAGGCAACCAGCGACTTCACGCTCGGATCCCAGGGTTGACCGGAGACCGCCTGGATGGCCGCATCGCCCTGTAGGGTTGGGTTATCCCGTGACCACTGCACAGCCTGCACTACGTTGCCCGGATAGGTGGCAGCCATTAATACTTGAGAAAGCAGCGGGTCAGGATAGAGCGCTACCGGTGCGACCCACTGATCGATCTGCACCGAGGTAAACGCGGTTT
>NZ_LR607338.1:3044119-3051284 GCF_902164725.1 Pseudescherichia vulneris
TCGTTGAACCTTAACGATTCAGCTAATATTTAATGTTGCTTTTTTGTAAACAGATTAACACCCCCCCTAAATCCTGATATGCTGCCCAATGCGGTATCGGGCATTACCCTACACACTACTGTTTCACAGAAGCATGAAGAGATCGCCCGCCGCACTATGACAATGAGAGCGAGGAGAAATACCGTCGTGCTAGAAGAATACCGTAAGCACGTAGCCGAACGTGCTGCCCAGGGAATTGTACCCAAGCCTATCGATGCAACCCAAATGGCCGCACTGGTCGAGCTGCTGAAATCCCCGCCAGCGGGTGAAGAAGAGTTCCTGTTAGATCTGCTTTCCAACCGTGTTCCGCCGGGCGTTGATGAAGCCGCCTATGTAAAAGCAGGCTTCCTGGCCGCCATCGTAAAAGGTGAAGCCACCTCGCCGCTGATTACAGCGGAAAAAGCCGTTGAACTGCTCGGCACCATGCAGGGTGGTTACAACATCCATCCGCTGATTGATGCGCTGGACAACGACGCGCTGGCCCCGATTGCCGCGAAAGCGCTCTCCCATACGCTGCTGATGTTCGACAACTTCTACGACGTGGAAGAGAAAGCGAAAGCGGGCAACGCTCATGCGCAGCAGGTGATGCTCTCCTGGGCTAACGCCGAGTGGTTCCTGAGCCGCCCGCCGCTGGCTGAAAAAATTACCGTTACCGTCTTTAAGGTGACCGGCGAAACCAATACCGATGACCTCTCTCCGGCACCGGATGCCTGGTCACGTCCGGATATCCCGCTGCACGCGCTGGCGATGCTGAAGAACCCCCGTGAAGGCATTGTGCCAGACGTGGTGGGTGCCGTTGGCCCGATCAAGCAGATTGAAGAGCTGAATAAAAAAGGTTTCCCGCTGGCCTACGTCGGTGACGTGGTCGGTACCGGTTCATCCCGTAAATCCGCCACCAACTCGGTGCTGTGGTTTATGGGCGATGACATTCCAGCTGTGCCGAACAAACGCGGCGGCGGTCTGGTGCTGGGCGGTAAAATCGCACCAATCTTCTTCAACACCATGGAAGATGCGGGTGCACTGCCCATCGAAGTGGACGTGAACAACCTGAACATGGGCGACGTGATTGACGTCTATCCGTTCAAAGGCGAAGTGCGCAACCACGAAACTGGCGAACTGCTGGCCAACTTCGAGCTGAAAACCGACGTGCTGATTGACGAAGTGCGCGCCGGGGGCCGTATTCCGCTGATCATCGGCCGTGGCCTGACCACCAAGGCGCGTGAAGCCCTGAGCATGCCGCACAGCGACGTCTTCCGCAGCGCGAAAGCGGTTGAAGCCAGCAACAAAGGCTTCTCGCTGGCGCAAAAAATGGTGGGCCGCGCCTGTGGCGTGACGGGTGTTCGCCCTGGCGAATACTGCGAACCGAAAATGACCTCGGTTGGCTCGCAGGACACCACCGGTCCGATGACCCGTGATGAACTGAAAGATCTGGCCTGCCTCGGCTTCTCCGCCGACCTGGTGATGCAGTCCTTCTGCCACACGGCGGCCTATCCGAAGCCGGTGGATGTGACCACGCACCATACGCTGCCGGACTTCATCATGAACCGCGGCGGTGTGTCGCTGCGTCCGGGCGATGGCATCATCCACTCGTGGCTGAACCGTATGCTGCTGCCGGACACCGTCGGCACCGGCGGTGACTCCCACACCCGCTTCCCGGTAGGGATCTCCTTCCCGGCAGGCTCTGGTCTGGTGGCGTTTGCCGCAGCGACCGGCGTTATGCCGTTGGATATGCCGGAGTCGGTGCTGGTGCGCTTCAAAGGCACAATGCAGCCGGGCATTACCCTGCGCGATCTGGTGCATGCTATTCCGCTGTACGCGATCCGTCAGGGGCTGCTGACCGTTGAGAAGAAAGGTAAGAAAAACATCTTCTCTGGTCGTATCCTCGAGATCGAAGGTCTGCCGGAGCTGAAAGTAGAGCAGGCGTTTGAACTGGCCGATGCCTCTGCCGAGCGTTCCGCTGCAGGCTGTACCATCAAGCTGGATAAGGCACCGATTACCGAGTACCTGACCTCTAACATCGTGCTGCTGAAGTGGATGATTGCGGAAGGCTACGGCGATCGCCGTACCATCGAGCGCCGTATTCAGGGCATGGAGAAGTGGCTGGCGGATCCGCAGCTGCTGGAAGCCGATGCCGATGCCGAGTACGCCGCGGTCATCGAGATCGATCTGGCCGATATCAAAGAGCCGATCCTCTGCGCGCCGAACGATCCGGATGACGCACGCCTGCTCTCTGACGTCGCGGGTGAGAAGATTGACGAAGTGTTTATCGGCTCGTGCATGACCAACATCGGTCACTTCCGCGCTGCCGGTAAGCTGCTGGACAGCCATAAAGGCCAGCTGCCGACCCGCCTGTGGGTCGCGCCGCCAACCCGTATGGATGCCGCTCAGCTGACGGAAGAGGGCTACTACAGCGTCTTCGGTAAGAGCGGGGCGCGTATTGAGATCCCGGGCTGCTCGCTGTGCATGGGTAACCAGGCGCGCGTAGCCGATGGTTCAACGGTGGTGTCGACCTCGACGCGTAACTTCCCGAACCGTCTGGGTACCGGAGCGAACGTCTTCCTGGCATCAGCGGAGCTGGCTGCGGTCTCTTCGCTGCTGGGTAAACTGCCGACGCCGGACGAGTACCAGATCTTTATGGCGCAGGTCGATAAGACAGCGGTGGATACCTATCGCTATCTGAACTTTGACCAGCTCGGCCAGTACACCGAGAAAGCCGACGGCGTGATCTTCCAAACCGCCGTGTAAGTTAGGCCAGGCAATACGCCCACCTAAAGCCCCTTCGTCTTACGAAGGGGTTTTTTTTATTTCTCCTCCTTCTCCCCGTTACGCTGTTTTTCTTCTCCGCGGCTGCGATAATTACACTATTGCGGATGTGAGGAAAAAAACATGGATTACGAATTCTTACGCGACATCACGGGCCAGGTGAAAGTGCGCATGTCGATGGGCCACGAGGTGGTCGGACACTGGTTTAACGAAGAGGTGAAAGAGAATCTCGCCCTGCTGGATGAGGTAGAGCAGGCGGCGAAAACCGTCAAAGGCAGCGAGCGCCAGTGGCAGCGAATTGGTCATGAGTACACGCTCTGGATGGACGGCGAAGAGGTCATTATCCGCGCTAACCAGCTGGAGTTCTCCGGGGATGAGATCGAAGAGGGGATGAGCTACTACGACGAAGAGAGCCTGTCGCTGTGCGGCGTTGAGGATTTTCTTCAGGTCGTCACGGCGTACCGCACGTTTATTCAGCAGAAGTAGCCTGTTTTAAAGATAGTGTCGGAGCGTCCCTGCTCCGGCTTCAGCAGAGATTACACGGCGGGAATATTGCGCGCATAGTAGATCTCGCGCATCTCTTTCCACAGCGATTCGGTAATGGCCTCCCGCTCTTCGGCAGTCAGATCTTCCGGGCGGGTATGGAACATATAGTGCTTCAGGTCGAACTCTTTCAGCATCATCTTGGTATGGAAGATGTTCTCCTGATAGACGTTCACGTCCACCATGTCATACAGCGCCTTCATATCCTCGGAGAGGAAGTTCTGAATCGAGTTGATCTCATGGTCGATGAAGTGCTTCATGCCGTTGATGTCGCGGGTAAAGCCACGTACGCGGTAGTCAACGGTGACGATGTCCGACTCAAGCTGGTGGATCAGGTAGTTCAGCGCCTTCAGCGGGGAGATGACGCCGCAGGTTGAAACCTCAATGTCGGCGCGGAAGGTGCACAGACCGCCTTCCGGGTGGCTCTCCGGATAGGTGTGCACACAGATGTGGCTCTTATCAAGATGGGCAACCACCGTCTCCGGCAGCGGGCCGGGGTGCGCGGTTTTATCAATCAGAGTCGGATCGACCGGCTCTTCGCTCACCAGAATAGTCACGCTCGCCCCCTGCGGCTCATAGTCCTGGCGGGCAACGTTGAGGATATTCGCGCCGATGATGGAGCAGGTCTCAGTGAGGATCTCCGTCAGGCGGTTAGCGTTATAGAGTTCGTCGATATAGGCAATATAGCCGTCACGCTCTTCGGCGGTTTTGGCATAACAGATATCGTAGATACAAAAACTCAGGCTTTTGGTCAGGTTGTTAAAGCCATGCAGTTTCAGTTTTTTCAATTTTTATCACCTCCTTCGGAGAGCGCATCGAGCAGGTATTGCGGCAGGGCGAAAGACGCCGTATGGACAGCCGGGTTGTAGTAGCGACAGGTCAGAGCGGCATTATGGAAGCGTGCCTGAATAATCTCAGTAGAGAGGTTACGCAGGATCTCGTTGTCCGTCGCCCAGGCGAAGGTCATGATGCCGCCGTAATAGGTGGGCACCGCCGCCTGGTAGAAGCTAACGTCGCTAAAGTAGTGGCTCAGCTTTTTATGGCTGCCTACGGCCTCATCCTGCTGCAGGAAGCTTACACCGTTCTGGGCAACGAAGATCCCGCCTGGATTCAGGCAACGCTTGCAGCCCGCATAGAAGTCGGAGGTAAACAGGCTCTCGCCCGGCCCCACCGGATCGGTGCAGTCGGAGATAATCACGTCAAAGGTTTGCGTAGTCTGGTTGACGAAGTTGACGCCGTCGTCAATCACCAGCGTAAAGCGCGGATCGTCGTAGCTGCCGGCGTTGTGATTCGGCAGATACTGGCGGCAGAACGACACAACGCCTGCGTCGATCTCGACCATGGTGATGGTTTCAACATTTTTATGCCGGCTCACTTCGCGCAGCATCGCCCCGTCGCCGCCGCCGATGATCAGCACATGCTTCGCCTGGCCGTGGGCCAGCAGCGGAACGTGGGTCATCATTTCGTGATAGATAAATTCGTCACGCTCGGTGGTCTGGACAACGCCGTCCAGCGCCATCACACGGCCAAAAGCGGCGTTCTCAAAGATGATCAGATCCTGGTGATCGGTCTTCTCGTGGTACAGCACGTTATCAACGGCAAAGTACTGACCAAACTGGTCATGCAGCGTTTCATGCCACTGGCGGGTATCAGCCATGCATCCTCCTTCGTTAACATCCACACAAAATGGGCGCAACATCATAGCTAACTACAGCCGTTGATGCACGGCTATAACTTTAGCAGGGGAGGCGGGTTTGCGTTACTTGACGTACGCCAGCAGGCTGAGGGAGTCCCGGGCCAGCGCTTTGCATTTTTTGGCAACCGGAATGCCAATGCCGCTGAGATCGCGATAGCTATCTTCGCCGAGGGATTTCATATCAAAGGTGTCGTAATTGCTCAGATCCCACTGGTTCTGCTGGGCAAAAAACACCAGCGCCCGGCGGATCTGGCCATTCGGTAGATTCTGGTAACCACAGTCGTTTTTCAGAAACACGAACACTGCCGTCAGATCGGCCATGTCCTCCGCTTCAGACTCGCTGAGAGCATAACTATTTGCTGACATCGCCAGCAGGCTGGTGAACACAACGGTTCTGAAAAACATCTTCATTCTTCTTACCAAAACATCACGGAAATTAAACGTTAGCATACTTGTGGGTAAGGCGACGATCTTTATTATTCGCCTTTCGCTTGACCTTGCCGCAGGGGCAGGGTTTAAGCTCAGGAGACCGTTTGCCGACGATAAGGATTCGACTATGCAACGCCGTGATTTTCTAAAATATTCCGCTGCGCTTGGGGCGCTCGGCGCGCTGCCGACGTGGGCGCGGGCCGCCGCGCCAGAGGGGCAGACTACGCTGCCGATACCCGATCTGCTTACTCCCGACGCCCAGAATCGCATCAGGCTTACCGTGCAGGTTGGCTCCTCTACTTTTGGGGATAAAACCGCCACGACCTGGGGCTATAACGGCAACCTGCTGGGACCCGCGCTTCAGCTGCGGCAGGGCAAAGCGGTGACGGTGGAGATCCGTAACCGACTCGCGGAAGAGACTACCGTTCACTGGCACGGACTAGAGGTGCCGGGTGAGGTCGACGGCGGCCCGCAGGGGATCATCCCGGCGGGCGGTGCGCGGGAAGTGACCTTCACGCCCGATCAGCGGGCGGCGACCTGCTGGTTCCATCCACATCAGCATGGCAAAACCGGCCATCAGGTCGCGATGGGCCTGGCGGGGCTGGTTCTGATCGAGGACAACGAGAGCCGCATGCTGCGTCTGCCCAAGCAGTGGGGCATCGACGACGTGCCGGTGATCGTGCAGGACAAACGTCTGGCTGCTGACGGCCAGATCGATTACCAGCTTGACGTGATGAGCGCGGCGGTGGGCTGGTTTGGCGAGATCCTGCTGGCAAACGGGGCGATCTATCCTCAGCACGCGGCCCCGCGCGGCTGGCTGCGTCTACGCCTGTTGAACGGCTGCAATGCGCGGACCCTTAACTTTGCTCTCAGCGACGGACGGCGGATGTACGTCATCGCCAGCGACGGCGGTCATCTCGCCGAGCCGGTTGCGGTGACGGAGCTACCGGTGCTGACCGGGGAGCGTTTTGAGGTGCTGGTGGATATCAGCGACGGCAAGCCGGTCGATCTGGTTACGCTGCCCGTCAGCCAAATGGGCATGGCCCTTCCACCGTTTGACCAGCCGCACCCGGTACTGCGCATTCAGCCGCTGCGGGTCACTGCCTCCGGCATGCTGCCCGATACCCTGGTTAACGTGCCAGCGCTGCCGGATCTCACGGGCTTAACCCAGCGCACCTTCCATCTGTCGATGGATCCGATGCTCGACATGATGGGGATGCAGGCGCTGAAGGATAAGTACGGCGACAAGGCAATGACCGGGATGCATCACGGCGGCATGATGGGTCATATGAATATGAACATGGATCACGGCGGCCACGGCGGCGAGTTTGATTTCCACAGTGCCAACCGCATCAACGGTAAAGCCTTTGATATGCATAACCCGCTGTTTGCCGCGAGCAAAGGAGAGTATGAGCGCTGGGTGATTTCAGGGGAGGGGGACATGATGCAGCATCCATTCCATATCCACGGCACGCAGTTCCGCATTCTGTCAGAGAACGGCAAGCCGCCTGCGTCCCATCGCTCAGGCTGGAAGGATACGGTAAACGTCTACGGCGCGCGTAGCGAGGTACTGGTGAAGTTCGATCACGATGCCCCGAAAGAGCATGCCTACATGGCGCACTGTCATCTGCTGGAGCATGAGGATACGGGAATGATGATGGGATTCACGGTATAAAAAAAGGCCGGATGACGTTA
>NZ_LR607338.1:3052345-3087548 GCF_902164725.1 Pseudescherichia vulneris
ATAGCGCCACCGGGCGTTAACGCTATTACTTCTCGTCGTCAGGCAGTGCGTAGGCAACGATATAGTCGCCCATCTTGGTACCAAACGAACCGTGACCACCCGCAGAGATGACAACGTACTGCTTGCCATTCACTTCATAGGTCATCGGCGTTGCCTGACCACCCGCTGGCAGACGTCCCTGCCACAGCTTCTCACCGTTGCTCATGTTGTAGGCGCGCAGGTAGTTATCTGCGGTCGCCGCGATGAACAGCACGTTACCGGCGGTAGAGATCGGGCCGCCCAGCATTGGCATACCAGTGGTAAACGGTAATGGGATCGGCATCGGGAACGGCAGGCTATCCTGCGGCGTACCGATACGTTTTTTCCACACCACTTCATTGGTTTTCAGATCCAGCGCGGAGATGTAACCCCAGGCAGGCTGTTTACACGGCAGGCCAATCGGTGACAGGAACGGGTTCAGGGTGACACCGTACGGCACGCCGTACTGCGGCTGAATACCTGACTCAGAGCCGGTACCTTGGCCATTTTCCGGCTCTTCCATCGGATTACCCGGACCACGCGGCATCAGCTTAGAGACAAACGGCAGCGCCATCGGGTTGGCAATCGCCACCTGACGGTGCGGATCGACAGAGATACCGCCCCACTCGAACATCCCCAGGTTACCCGGGAACACCAGCGTACCCTGCTCAGATGGCGGCGTGAAGATGCCCTCGTAGCGCAGGTTCTGGAAGATCACGCGGCATACCAGCTGGTCAAACATAGTGGCACCCCACATGTCTGCCCCGCTCAGATCTTTCTTCGGACGGAAGCTCAGGTCAGAGAACGGCTGGGTTTTGGTTACGTAGTCGCCTTTGGCCGCACCCTGCGGAACCGGCTTCTCTGGCGCTGGAACAACCAGCTGACCGTTACGGCGATCCAGCACGAAGATGTTACCGGTTTTCGCCGGGGCATAGATTACCGGTACGGTTTGACCCTTAACGGTAATATCTGCCAGCGTCGGCTGGGACGGCATATCCATATCCCACAGATCGTGGTGTACGGTCTGATAGCTCCACGCCAGTTTACCGGTGGTGGCGTTCAGGGCCACGATAGAGCTGGCATAACGCTCCTGCTCCGGCGTACGGTTACCGCCCCAGATGTCTGGCGTGGTGACGCCCATAGGCAGGTAGACCAGATCCAGCTTGGCATCATAGGCCGCCGGTGCCCAGGAGTTCGGAGAGTTCGGCGTAAAGTGATGCTCGTCCGATGGAATAGCGTTCGGATCTTTCGCGCCCGGATCGAAGGCCCACAGCAGGGCACCGGTATTGATATCGAAGCCGCGAATAACGCCAGACGGCTCACGGGTAGAGTAGTTATCGGTTACCGCACCGGCAATGACAATCACCTTATCGGTAACGATCGGCGGTGAGGTCGGCTCGTACATGCCTGGGGTGGTGACCGGCATGTTGGTTTGCAGGTTCAGAATACCTTTGTTAGCAAAGGATTCGCACAGCTTGCCGTTGTCGGCGTTGACGGCGAACAGACGACCATCGTTTACCGGCAGAATGATGCGGCGCGGGCAGTTAGCTACAACGTCCGGGCTGGCATTGTTGGCGTTCGCCTCATGATAGGAGACGCCACGGCAGGTCACGTGCTGGAACGACGGATTGGTGTTCAGCTGCGGATCGAAGTGCCACTTCTCTTTACCGGTTGCGGCATCCAGAGCAAACAGACGCTGGTGCGCGGTGCAGAGGAACAGGGTGTCGCCAACCTTAATCGGCGTGACTTCATTGGTGATCTCACCCGGATCGGTTGGCAGCTTCAGATCGCCGGTACGGAATACCCAGGCCTCTTTCAGCTTGTGCACGTTGTCGGCGTTGATCTGCTTCAGTGGAGAGTAGCGCTGACCCTCCTGGTTACGACCATAGGCCGGCCAGTCGGCATCTGCGACCTGAGAGATCGGTGCAGCAGGCGTCGCATCAGCGCTCAGCGTGCCGTTAATCTCCTGCGGATCGTTAAAGCCTGCCCAGGTCAGCATCCCGCCAGCGATCACCAGCGCCACCAGCAGAGCGGCGACCGCACCGTTGGCAGGTACGATCAGGCGACGCCAGACAAACGGCAGCACCAGCCAGATACCAAAGAAGACGAGGATGTCGCTGCGCGGGGTGAGCGCCCAGAAGTCGAAGCCGACTTCCCAGACGCCCCAGATCATGGTGCCGAGCAGGAGCGCAGCATAGAGCCAGAGCGCTACACGCTTGCTGCGCCACAGCAGCCAGGCGACGCCGAGCATGATAAGACCGGCAACGGGGTAGTACCAGGAGCCGCCAACGGCGACCAGCCAGACCCCACCGATCAGAAGGAATAGCCCGCATAGTGCTGCGAACAGGGCTGTTAACGTCACGAGCACGCGCGACGTCCGAGCTTTTGTTTCTGCCATAGAAAGAGACTCTTCATGTTTAATATTTTGATAGCAATTAATTATAGGATTTAACAAGTGTGACCGTCATCACAAATTTGGCTTTTCTTAACTCAATGCCCGAATAAAAGCATTTGCTGGTATACTGGCGCGCTAATGAATTGATGCCGGAATAGACGCTATCCGCATCGAGTGAGTGGTTAAAAAATCAAACGGTTAGCATATGAAACATACTGTTGAAGTGATGATCCCGGAAGCGGAGATCAAAGCGCGTATTAGTGAACTGGGTCGTCAAATCACCGAACGCTATCAGGAGAGCGGCAGCGAGATGGTGCTGGTGGGCCTGCTGCGCGGCTCGTTTATGTTTATGGCCGATCTGTGCCGCGAAGTGCAGGTGCCGCATGAGGTCGATTTCATGACCGCCTCCAGCTACGGCAGCGGTATGTCCACCACCCGTGACGTAAAAATCCTCAAGGATCTGGACGAAGACATTCGCGGCAAAGACGTGCTGATCGTCGAAGATATTATCGACTCGGGAAATACGCTCTCTAAAGTGCGTGAGATCCTCAGCCTGCGCGAGCCCAAGTCGCTGGCGATCTGTACCCTGCTGGATAAACCGTCGCGCCGGGAAGTTGAGGTGCCGGTAGAGTTTGTTGGCTTCTCGATCCCGGATGAGTTTGTCGTGGGTTACGGCATCGACTATGCCCAGCGCTATCGTCATCTGCCTTACGTAGGCAAAGTGGTGCCGCTGGAAGAGCAAGCATAAAAAAGCCCGGTAGCGATTACGCTTTACCGGGCCTGACAAACGCGTGCCGCCAGGGCACGCTTATTTGTGGTTAATATGCTTCTGGCCGATATTGGACACGCCCTTGCGATAGCCCTGTTCAAGGGTATCGCGGCTGGTGGCGGTGACGTCGAGATCGCGCAGCAGGCCGTCGTGAATACCGTAGGCCCAGCCGTGGATAGTGACATTCTGCCCGCGTTTCCACGCCGACTGCATAATCGTTGAGTGGCCCAGGTTATAGACCTGCTCCATCACGTTCAGCTCGCACAGGGTATCGAGGCGACGCTCTTCCGGCATTTCGCTCAGCAGCGCGTTGTGCTTGAGCCAGATGTCACGGATGTGCAGCAGCCAGTTGTTGATCAGCCCCAGCTCAGGGTTCTCAACCGCCGCCTGCACGCCGCCGCAGCCGTAGTGGCCGCAGATGATGATGTGCTCAACTTCCAGCACGTCCACCGCGTACTGCACCACCGACAGGCAGTTCAGATCGGTGTGGATAACCAGGTTGGCGACGTTACGGTGAACGAACAGCTCGCCCGGCTCAAGGCCGGTCAAACGCTCGGCGGGAACGCGGCTGTCAGAGCAGCCAATCCACAGGAAACGCGGTTTCTGGGCTTTTGACAGGGTCTCGAAAAATCCGGGATCCTCTTCCACCAGCATTTTTGACCATAGTGCATTGTTACTGATGAGTGTATCTATATCTTTCATGACGGTTAACGACCTGTAACCAAGTAAATGCGTTGAGCTAATATAGGTCAACTCCATTTAATTTTAAACCACACATAGAGTGTCAGAAAAAAGGTAAGCGAAACGACATGACCATTGCACTGGAGCTTGAGCAGCTTAAAAAAACCTATCCGGGTGGCGTGCAGGCGCTGCGCGGCATTGATTTAAAAGTAGAAGCGGGTGACTTCTACGCGCTTCTGGGACCCAACGGTGCGGGTAAATCGACCACTATCGGCATCGTCAGTTCGCTAGTAAATAAAACCTCGGGGCGGGTGAGCGTCTTTGGCTATGACCTGCAGAAGGACGTGGTAAACGCCAAACGTCAGCTTGGCCTGGTGCCGCAGGAGTTTAACTTTAACCCCTTTGAGACGGTGCAGCAGATTGTCGTCAACCAGGCGGGCTACTATGGCGTTGAGCGCCAGGAAGCACTGATCCGTAGCGAAAAGTACCTGAAGCAGCTCGATCTGTGGGAAAAACGTAACGAAAAGGCGCGGATGCTCTCCGGCGGGATGAAACGTCGACTGATGATCGCCCGGGCGCTGATGCATGAGCCAAAGTTGCTGATCCTCGACGAGCCAACCGCCGGGGTGGACATCGAGCTGCGCCGCTCCATGTGGGGCTTCCTGAAAGATTTGAACGCCCAGGGCACGACCATTATTCTCACCACCCACTATCTGGAAGAGGCGGAGATGCTCTGCCGTAATATCGGCATTATCCAGCACGGCGAGCTGGTGGAGAACACCTCCATGAAGTCGCTGCTGGCCAAGCTGAAATCGGAGACCTTTATCCTCGACCTGGCCGCGAAAAGTCCGCTGCCGACGCTGGAAGGCTACCAGTACCGGCTGGTGGATACTTCAACCCTTGAGGTCGAGGTGCTGCGTGAGCAGGGGATCAACAGCGTTTTCAGTCAGCTGAGCGCTCAGGGCGTTCAGGTATTAAGCATGCGTAACAAAGCCAACCGTTTAGAAGAGCTGTTTGTCACGCTGGTACACAATAAAAAAGGAGACCACGCATGATGCAGCTCTACTGGGTCGCGCTAAAAAGTATCTGGCACAAAGAGATCCAGCGCTTTATGCGCATCTGGATCCAGACCCTGGTTCCGCCAGTGATCACCATGACCCTCTATTTCATCATCTTCGGCAACCTGATCGGGTCGCGTATTGGTGAGATGCATGGCTTCACCTACATGCAGTTTATCGTTCCTGGCCTGATCATGATGGCGGTCATCACCAACGCCTACGCCAACGTCGCCTCGTCGTTCTTCAGCGCCAAGTTCCAGCGTAACATTGAGGAGCTGCTGGTGGCTCCGGTGCCTACCCACGTGATCATTGCTGGCTACGTCGGTGGCGGTGTGGCGCGCGGGCTGTGCGTCGGTGTGCTGGTCACGGCGGTGTCGCTCTTCTTCGTACCTTTCCAGGTGCATTCATGGCTGTTTGTCGGCCTGACGCTGCTGCTGACGGCGGTGCTCTTCTCGCTGGCGGGCCTGCTGAACGCGGTATTTGCCAAAACCTTTGACGATATCAGCCTGATCCCGACTTTCGTGCTGACGCCGCTCACCTATCTCGGCGGAGTGTTCTACTCCCTGACCCTCCTGCCGCCGTTCTGGCAGGGGCTGTCGCACCTTAACCCGATCGTCTATATGATCAGCGGTTTCCGCTTCGGCTTCCTGGGGATTAGCGACGTGCCGCTGGTAATGACCGTCGGCGTGCTGGCGGTATTTATCGTCGCGTTCTACCTGCTGTGCTGGTATCTGATCCAGCGTGGGCGTGGCCTGCGTAGCTAATCCCCCATGTTCATACGTCTACTTCTGGCGCTGCTCCTGGTATGGAGCAGCGCCGCCTCTGCCCGCCTGTTGGAGCAGGACTCCCCGGCTCGCTATATGCAGACCACCGAGGCCGCTGCCGTCTGGGCGCAGATTGGCGACCGGGTGATCAACGTCGGCTATGTGCAGGCGGGGCAGATTATTGCGGTGATGAATGGGGAAGGGGACTACAGCGCCTTTCGCTTCGGCTTTGGCCGGGCTTTTATCGACAAAGGCCATCTGGAGCCGGTGCGCGGTAAAAAACGGGTGCAGGACCGGCTGGGGGATCTCAACAAGCCTCTCAGCAATCAGAACCTGATAACCTGGAAAGCGACCCCGCTCTACAGCGGGCCTAACGTCAGAAGCGCGCCTTTCGGCATGCTGGCAGAGAACCTGCGCTACCCCATCGTCGGCAAGCTGCGCGATGGGTTGAATCAGACCTGGTTCCAGATCCGCATCGGCGACCGGCTGGCCTATATCAGCAGCCTGGATGCGCAGGAGGATCACGGCATCCCGGTGCTCACCTACCACCACATTCTGCGCGATGAAGAGAACACCCGCTTTCGCCACACCTCAACCACCACGTCGGTTCGCGCCTTCAGCAACCAGATGACCTGGCTGCGGGATCGGGGCTATACCACCCTGACGATGTATCAGCTGGAGGGCTACCTGAAGAACCGGCTCAACCTTCCGGCCCGCGCAGTGGTTATTACCTTTGACGATGGGCTGAAGTCGATCAGCCGCTATGCCTGGCCGATCCTCAAGCAGTACGGCTTTAAGGCGACGTCGTTTATTATCTCGTCGCGCATTAAAGCCTATCCGCAACGGTGGGACCCGACATCGTTACAGTTTATGAGCATCTCCGAGCTCCGCGGTATTCAGGACGTGTTTGATATCCAGTCGCATACCCACTTTCTGCATCGGGTGGACGCCACGCGTCATCCCATTCTGCTCAGCCGCAGCTACCACATCATTGAGTTCGATTTTGCCCACTCGCGCCGGGCGCTGTCGCAGTTTAATCCGCACGTGGATTATCTCTCGTATCCCTTTGGCGGCTATAACGAGAAAGCAATCGAGGCGGCGCGGGATGCCGGTTTTCATATGGCGGTGACAACGGTGAAGGGGAAGGTGAAGCCGGGGGATAATCCGTTCTTACTGAAACGACTCTATATCTTAAGAACGGACTCGTTAGATGAGATGGCACGGCTGGTCGGCAACCAGCCGTAGCGATTAGGCAACCTGAACCGGCACTGCTTTCGCTTTGCGGGTCATCTCGTTGTCGCCGTCGAAGTAGGCCACCTTCGGCTGCCAGCTGCGGGCCTGCTCGTCCGGCATCGTCACGTAGGTGGCGATGATCAGGATGTCGCCCACGTCGGCACAGTGGGCCGCCGCGCCGTTGACCGAGATGATTTTCGAGCCGCGCTCGCCGGCAATCGCATAGGTGGAGAAGCGCTTGCCGTTGGTCACGTTGTAAATATCGATGGCTTCGTATTCCAGAATACCAGCCGCCTCAAGGAAATCCTGGTCAATAGCGCAGGAGCCTTCATAGTGCAGGTCTGCCTGAGTCACTTTGACGCGGTGGAGCTTGCCTTGCAGCATAGTGCGGATCATAACGTCTACCTTTGTGCTTGTGTTGGCCCGGCCGCCTGCGCCGCCGGGAGTAAAATGTCAGAGCATCAACCCGCTGGCGGCGGGGTCAGCTCTACCGTCACGTTGTCGATGAGGCGCGCCTGGCCAAGCCATGCCGCCATCAGGATCACCGCCCGCTGGCTGGCATCGGTCAGCGCCAGCAGCGTGTCGGCATCGCGGATCTGGATCTCATCGGTACGAAAACCGGCTTCATCCAGCGCCTGTCCGGCCTCGGCAATCATCTCTTCCAGCGGGCGTTCGCCTGCCCGCAGCTTCGCTGCCAGGGCGTTCATCTCTTTGCTCAGCGCCGGGGCAATCTTACGCTGCTCCGCCGTGAGGTAGCCGTTGCGCGAGCTGAGGGCCAGACCGTCTTTGGCACGCACCGTCGGCACGCCAACGATGTCGATGTCGTAGCCCATGTCGGCCACCATCTTGCGGATCACCGCCAGCTGCTGGAAGTCTTTCTCACCAAAGCAGGCGACGTCCGGCTGGACCAGGTTAAACAGCTTGCTGACGATGGTCGCTACGCCACGGAAATGACCCGGACGGCTTGCACCTTCCAGCATGGTAGAGAGGCCAGGAACGTCAACGTAGGTCTGCTCTCCGGTACCCTGGGGGTAAACCTGATCGGCGGCAGGGGCGAAGACAAAATCTACCTTACGCTTGTTCAGCTTCTCGCAATCTTCCTGCAGGGTGCGCGGGTAGCGCTGCAGATCGTCAGGGCGATCAAACTGCATGGGATTAACAAAGATGCTCACCACCACCACATCAGCGTGGGTTTTCGCTTCGTCAACCAGCTGCATATGACCATCGTGCAGGTTGCCCATGGTCGGCACCAGCGCAACGCGCTGGCCCTCACGGCGCAGTCGGCGGATGTGCTGGCGCAGCAGCGGCAGGGTTTCAATAATCAACACGCGTAGGCTCCTTAGTGAAAACTGTGCTCTTCGCCGGGGTAGGTCCCCGCTTCGACTTCGCTCACGTACTGGCGCACGGCGGCGCGCATGTCGCCCGTGCCGGCCAGGAAATTCTTGGCAAATTTAGGAATATGCCCGCCGGTGATGCCGAACGCATCGTGCATCACCAGGATCTGGCCGTCGGTCACGTTGCCTGCGCCGATGCCGATCACCGGAATAGTCAGCGCCTCGGTAATACGTTTTGCCAGCGCAACCGGCACGCACTCCAGGACCAGCAGCTGTGCGCCAGCCGCCTCTAACGCCAGGGCGTCATCAAACAGCGTCTGGGCCGCGTCGCCGCGTCCCTGTACCTTGTAGCCGCCGAAGACGTTTACCGACTGCGGGGTTAACCCCAGGTGGCCGCACACCGGCACGGCGCGCTCGGTGAGCATGTTAACCGTCTCGGCCAGCCAGCGGCCGCCTTCGATTTTAACCATGTTGGCCCCGGCGCGCATCACCGTGGCGGCGTTGGCAAAGGCCTGTTCAGGGGTGGCGTAGGCCATAAAGGGCAGGTCGGCGAGCAGCAGGCAGTTTGGTGCGCCGCGGCGTACGCTCTGGGTA
Source organism: Pseudescherichia vulneris (assembly GCF_902164725.1). Taxonomy (NCBI): domain Bacteria; kingdom Pseudomonadati; phylum Pseudomonadota; class Gammaproteobacteria; order Enterobacterales; family Enterobacteriaceae; genus Pseudescherichia; species Pseudescherichia vulneris. Next base: position 3,061,192 of record NZ_LR607338.1, read on the forward strand.
TGGTAGGCGATATCCGCGACCGTTACCGGCAGGGTAGAGTCATGACCTTGTACCGTCATCCCTAACGAGTCGCCGACCAGCATGACGTTAATGCCCTCTTCGGCAAAAAGCTTGGCGAAGCTGTAGTCATACGCGGTGATGGTGGCAAAGCGTTTCTGTTCCTGTTTGCACTTTTGCAGCCAGGAGAGGGTGGTTGGTTTCATAATGTTTCCTGATGGAGCCTTCAACTTTCCGGCATTTTATCAGTAACGTCAGGGCGGACAATGATTTTCAGCAGGTTTACGGGGAGGAGTGGTCTTACCAGCGTGCCGGTTTGGCTGCACCGAGGTGCGCAAGCACGCTGGCAAGCGTCTCGCCGTCGGGGAAATGCAGTTCGGGCGCGATCTCAAACAGCGGCCAGAGCATAAAACCACGGTTTTTCATATCGTAGTGGGGCACGGTCAGACGTGGGGTGGCGAGGGTCTCATTGCCGAACAGCATGATGTCGAGATCCAGCGTGCGCGGCCCCCAGCGCTCTGCTTTACGCACCCGGCCCTGGTCTAGCTCGATACGCTGGGTGTGATCCAGCAGAGCTTCAGGTGCCAGCGAGGTCTCCAGCGCCACGGCGGCGTTAAGATAGTCAGGCTGATCCTGCGGACCCAGCGGCGGCGTGCGGTAGAGGCCGGAAACGGCGACAATCCGGCTATCGGGGATGTTTCCCAGCGCCGCGATTGCCGCATTAACCTGGGTCAGAGGCGACGCCAGGTTACTGCCAAGGGCGATATAGACCCGCGTCATGCACTGCCTTCGCGACGCGGGGCGCGCTTACGCGGGCGGCGATGGCGACGGCGGGTCTCGGGCTCGTCGTCCAGCACGTCAAGCATGCCTTTCTGCGCGGGCGGTGCGGCCACCTGAAACTCGCCCCACCACTGCACCAGACGTTGCAGTTCGTGGTTGCCCTCGATCTCGGCTCGCAGGGCGAGCAGATCGTAGGCGGCGCGGAATTTCGGATGCTCCATCAGCTTCCAGGCGCGTTTACCCTGACGGCGGGACATACGCAGCTGCAGCTGCCAGATATCGCGTACTAGGGTGGTGATCCGTTTCGGGATAGCCAGCGTACGGCAGGCTTCATCCAGCACGTCGTTCATCGCCAGCGCGAAGGCGTCGTGATAGGTCAGGCCGCTCTCCTGGGCGATCTTCTGCGCGGTCTCCAGCTGCGGATACCAGAGCATAGCGGCAAACAGGAACGCCGGATTGACGCGCATATCGTTCTGAATGCGGGTATCGGTGTTCTTCAGCACCAGGTTGATGATCCGCTCCATCGACGAATCGCCCTTCTCGGTGAAGAAGCGCGTGATGGTTGGGAACAGGGGCTGGAACAGGCTGTATTCGCGCAGCAGCTGATAGGTGTCAAAACCGTTGCCTGCCTGCAGCAGCTTCAGCGACTCTTCAAACAGGCGCGCCGGCGGCACGTCGTTGATCAGCGTCGCGAGACGGGCGATCGGCTCGGCGGTCTCCGGGCTGATGCGCATATGCAGCTTGGCGGCAAAGCGCACCGCGCGCAGCATCCGCACCGGATCTTCCCGATAGCGGGTCTCCGGGTTACCGATCAGGCGGATAACACCCTCTTCAAGATCCTGCATCCCGCCGACGTAGTCGCGCACGGAAAAATCGGCGACGCTGTAGTAGAGGCTGTTGATGGTGAAGTCGCGGCGCTGGGCGTCGTCTTCAATCGAACCAAAGATGTTGTCACGCAGCAGCATGCCGTTCTGGCCGCGCTGGGAGGTGGTGCGGTCGGCAGGCTGATCTTCGTGATGTCCACGGAAGGTGGCCACCTCGATGATCTCTGGACCAAACATCACGTGTGCCAGACGGAAACGACGGCCCACCAGGCGGCAGTTGCGGAACAGCTTGCGCACCTGATCCGGCGTAGCGTTAGTCGTGACGTCAAAATCTTTCGGTTTTTTGCCTAGCAGCAGATCGCGGACGCCGCCGCCTACAAGGTAGGCTTCATAGCCCGCTTTGTTCAGACGGTACAGCACCTTGAGGGCATTTTCACTGATATCTTTGCGGGAGATTGTGTGCTGCTCGCGCGGAATAACCGTCATTCGCGGCTGGGCGATGACCTCCTCGGCCATGCTTTCCTCGCGGCTTAACACCTTGCGGCAAAAATTAGCGACTCGGGTAAAAATAGTGCACCTCGGTTGTATCAGTCTTAACGACAAAAAAATTGCGGCTAATCATAGCTCAGAGTGGGGCATTTAGGAATGCCGGATTGATCTGCGCTGTCTCAGGAACCCGTGACAGATCCCACTTCTCTACCGCACGCGCCAGCAGGGCCCCGGTGGGCAAATCCTGCCAGTTACTTGTTACATCCTGATTGAGAAATTGTAAAGCATGGATCAGCGTCGGCCGCGGATCGCCTTCCGGCAGCGGTGGGGCATGATTCTGCTTGGAGAGCTTGTTGCCGTCGCTGTTCATCGCCAGCGGCAGGTGAATGTAGTCAGGCGGCGGCCAGCCAAGCTGTTGGTAGAGCGAAATCTGCCGCACCGTGGGGGCAATCAGATCCGCGCCGCGCACGATCTCCGTCACGCCCTGAAAGTTATCATCTACAACGACGGCCAGGTTATAGGCAAACAGGCCATCCCGGCGGTGGATAATAAAATCCTCGCGCGCCAGGGCCTCATCAGCGTAGAGGTCGCCGCGCAGCCGGTCGTGAAAGTACAGCACCGGCTGATGCTGCCACAGACGCAGCGCGGCGTTCTCGGGGCCGTTATCGCGCAGGCGACAGTGGCCGTCATACACCCCGCCGATGCGCTGAATACGCGCCCGTGTGCAGGTGCAGTAGTAGCTCAGCCCGCGCTGGCGCAAATTATTTAGCGCCTCGCGGTAGGCTTCATGCCGCTGGGACTGCCAGAGCACCTCGCCATCCCAGTGCAGACCGTAGCGATCGAGCTGGCGCAGAATAGTGTCGGCCGCACCGGGTACTTCCCTGGGCGGATCGATATCCTCAATGCGTACCCGCCACGTCCCGCGCTGGGCACGGGCCTGTAAATAGCTGCCAAGGGCGGCTATCAGCGAACCAAAATGGAGTTCACCGGAGGGCGATGGCGCAAAGCGCCCAATATAGTGTGATTCTGGCATGTCGGCAGGTAAGAGATAACAGGGCGGGAGAGACTCCCGCCACAGAGAACGGTGCGAAAACGCCGGGCTTAGCCCGCCATCTGTTTTTCGCGGATTTCAGCCAGTGTTTTGCAGTCAATGCACAGGTCGGCTGTCGGACGTGCTTCCAGACGACGAATGCCAATCTCAACACCGCAGGATTCGCAGAAGCCAAAATCTTCGTCTTCTACTTTCTTCAGCGTCTTCTCGATCTTTTTAATCAGTTTACGCTCGCGGTCACGGTTACGCAGTTCGAGGCTGAACTCCTCTTCCTGGGCGGCTCTGTCAACCGGATCCGGGAAGTTAGCAGCTTCATCCTGCATATGGGTGACGGTGCGATCGACTTCATCCCTGAGTTGATTACGCCACGCTTCAAGAATACGCTTGAAGTGCGCCAGCTGGGCTTCGTTCATATACTCTTCGCCCGGCTTCTCCTGATACGGCTCCACGCCAGCAATGGCGAGAATACTCAGGGACGATGTTTTACGGTTTTGCCCTTCTTGCATGTTGCTTCTCCTTAACACGCACTATCGATCCCCGTGTTCGGGGGAAAAATCAGGCCGCTATAAATAGCAGATGCTTTTCCGGATAGCAATTATCTAAACGTAACACTTGACAACCCTGTGAGGAAAAGCGTATTTGCGCACGTAGACCAGAATGCTATCTGGCTGGTCGCCGATCCTTAGCTTTCATAAGGTAAAGGCGATCTAAGACTTATTTCTTCGGCAGAAAGTTCCGCTTTGTAAATCAGAATTTCTACCCCCTGCCGCTGCGCTTCTTCTAAAAGCTGTGCGTATTTTGCATCAATATGACGCGCCGGTGAGAAACGTTCAATGGCGGAGTGCAGTACGGTAAACAGCATCACCGCCCGATCCCCACTGGCCGCCACACTCATTAACTCCCGCAGATGCTTCTGCCCGCGAAGAGTCACTGCATCGGGAAAATAGCCGTATCCCTTGTCGGCAAGCGTGACCGATTTCACTTCAATATAGCAGTTGCGGCGTGCCTCCGCCTGCAACATAAGGTCTATTCTGCTATTTTCGGAGCCGTATTTTACTTCACTTTTCAGCACGCTATAGCCCTGCAGCTCAGGGATGACGCCGGAAAGAATCGCCTCTTTAGCCAGCGTGTTGGCCCGCAATGTGTTGACGCAAATAAACGTGCCATTTTGCGTCTGGGTGATCTCCCAGGTGTGCGGATACTTACGCGTTGCGCTGTCGGAAGTGGAGTACCAGACGGTGTCGCCGGGCGTGGCGCAGCCGGTCATTGCCCCGGTATTAGGACAGTGCAGCGTCAGGGCCGTGCCGTCCGGGGTAATCACATCCGCCAGAAAACGCTTGTAGCGCTGCACCAGGGTGGCAGACCGTAACGAAGGGGAGAACTGCATTAGAACCTCTTATTCAGCAAGCCGCCAGCTCTCCAGTGGCGCATAACGGGTGCGCCCCCGGGAAAACTGCGACTCATAGAGCACAAATTCGTTAACCGGAAAGGACCAGCTAAACCCCGGCGGCGGAATAGCTACCGCGTGGCTGGCGTTGCGCAGTAGCGTCACGTGAGGATGAAACGGCTGTGGGCTTTGGTAGCAGCCGCTGCGGGCGGCCTGAGCGCGCAGCAGGTTGGCTAGCTGCAACAGGCCGCGCGGCGGCTGGCGCGTGCCGAGCCAGACCACCCGCGAGCGCAGCCACTGTCCGGCATCGTCCAGGGTCAGGGTAAAGCCGGGCTGACGGATGCGTCCGGCAAGCTGGCTCAGCGCACGCTGCTTCTCCTCGCCGACCTCGCCGAGAAACGCCAGCGTCACGTGAAGATTCGCCGCCTCAATAGGACGTCCGGCCTCCGGGGCAAAGTGGGCCGCCCGCCAGTGGATAATCTGCTGCTGGATCTCGCCGGGCAGCGCAACGGCGAAAAACAGCCTTTTTGGCTCAGACATAAGCGATACTCGGTAATGATTTACGGCGATGCTACAATGCTCGCCGTTGAAATGAAAGTTAACCCCCTGGAGCCATGCGTGTCCTCTCTGCCCGTCGCTGCCGTACTGCCCGAACTGCTCTCTGCGCTCGCCCATGCGCCACAGGTCCTGCTCAACGCCCCCACCGGCGCGGGTAAATCGACCTGGCTGCCGCTGCAAATTCTCGCCGAGGGTCATATTACCGGGCGCATTCTGCTGCTGGAGCCGCGTCGTCTGGCGGCGCGCAACGTTGCCCAGCGGCTCGCGGAGCTCTTAGGGGAGAAGCCAGGCGAGACGGTGGGCTACCGGATGCGCGGTGAAACCTGCGTTAGCGCAGCGACGCGGCTGGAGGTGGTGACCGAGGGGATCCTGACCCGCATGATCCAGCGCGATCCGGAGCTGGCTGACATTGGGCTGGTGATCCTCGATGAGTTCCACGAGCGCAGCCTGGAGGCCGATCTGGCCCTGGCCCTGCTGCTGGACGTGCAGCAGGGGCTGCGCGACGATCTCAAGCTGCTTATTATGTCGGCGACGCTGGATAACGACCGTCTTCAGCGCCTGCTGCCGGACGCGCCGGTTATCGCCTCGGAGGGGCGGGCGTACCCGGTAGATCGCCGCTACCAGCCGCTGCCCAGCCACGTCCGCTTTGACGAGGCCGTTGCCGCGGCGACCGCCGAGCTGCTGCGGACCGAGCGCGGCTCGCTGCTGCTGTTTTTGCCCGGCGTTGGTGAGATCCAGCGCGTGCAGGAGCAACTGGCCCAGCGCGTCGGCAGTGACGTGCTGCTCTGCCCGCTCTACGGCGCGCTGCCCCTGAGCGAGCAGCGCAAAGCGATCCTGCCCGCGCCGGAGGGGCTGCGCAAAGTGGTGCTGGCTACCAATATCGCCGAGACCAGTTTGACCATCGAAGGGATCCGGCTGGTGGTCGATAGCGCCCAGGAGCGGGTGGCCCGCTTCGACGCCCGCACCGGGCTGACGCGGCTGGTGACCCAGCGGGTGAGCCAGGCCTCGATGACCCAGCGCGCCGGACGTGCCGGACGGCTGGAGCCAGGGATCTGTCTGCATCTGCTGGCGAAAGAGCAGGCAGAGCGGGCGGCGGCCCAGAGCGAGCCGGAGATCCTGCAAAGCGATCTCAGCGCCATGCTGCTGGAGCTGGTGCAGTGGGGCTGTCGCGATCCGGCCCAGCTCTGCTGGCTGGACATGCCGCCAGCGGTGAACCTGGCGGCGGCAGAGACCCTATTAGTGCAGCTCGGCGCGCTGGAAAACCGGCGGCTGACGGCGCGCGGGCAGAAGATGGCGACGCTGGGCGTAACGCCACGGCTCTCGGCTATGCTGGTGAGTGCCCAGACCGGTGACGAGGCGGCAACGGCGGCGAAGCTTGCTGCTATCCTGGAGGAGCCGCCGCGCGGCGGCAGTACCGATCTCGGGGTGGCCTTCTCCCGCAGCCAGCCGCATTGGCAGCGGCGCAGCCGTCAGCTGCTTAAGCGGCTCACCAGCACAGAGGGCAGGGAAGATAGCGATCTGATCCCCATCCTGCTGGCGCGCGGGTTTGCCGACCGCATTGCCCGTCGGCGCGGTCAGGAGGGGCGCTACCAGCTGGCGAACGGCATGGGGGCGATGCTCGACGTAGACGACGCCATGGGCCGCCACGAGTGGCTGATTGCGCCGCTGCTGCTACAGGGCAGCCAGCAGCCGGACGCGCGCATTTTACAGGCAGTGTCAGTCAATATTGAGTCACTTACCACCGCCGCGCCGTGGCTACTGCATAACGCCGATACCGTGGAGTGGGACGACGCCCACGGCACCCTTAAAGCGCTGCGCCGCAGCCAGATCGGCCAGCTGACGGTGAGCGTCAGGCCGCTGGCGAAGCCGTCAGAGACGGAGCTGCACCAGGCGATGCTGAACGGCATTCGCGATAAGGGACTCCAGGTGCTGAACTGGACCCCGGCGGCGGAGCAGCTGCGCCTGCGCCTCCACTGTGCGGCGCAGTGGCTGCCAGAATATGAGTGGCCAGCGGTGGATGACGCCTCGCTTTTGGCCACGCTTGAGCTATGGTTACTTCCCGATATGCAGGGCGTTCACTCCCTGCGAGCGCTGAAAGCGCTGGATTTGATCCATGCGCTCAACCATTTACTGCCGTGGCCGCTGCGTCAACGGCTGGATAGTGCGCTGCCTGGGCATTACACTGTGCCGACGGGAAGCCAGATTGCCATCCGCTACCATGCGGAGAATCCGCCGGTGCTGGCGGTGCGGATGCAGGAGATGTTTGGCGAGGCTGCCACCCCGGTTATTGCCGAAGGGCGGATGCCGCTGGTGCTGGAGCTGCTGTCGCCAGCGCAGCGCCCGCTACAGATCACGCGCGATCTCAGCGCGTTCTGGGCGGGTGCTTACCGTGAAGTGCAAAAAGAGATGAAGGGACGTTATCCGAAGCATGTCTGGCCGGACGATCCGGCGAATACCGCGCCGACAAGGCGGGTTAAAAAATATTCGTAAGATTAGCGAAAGCGAAATTGAGAGATTTCTTCTTCTGCCCTCCGGTAGAAGAAAAGAGAATCGGGCCCTTGCGCCTGAAATAATGTAGCGGAGAGTAAGCATGGCGGGGAATGACCGCGAACCTATTGGACGTAAAGGCAGACCTGCGCGTCCGGTAAAAGAGAAGGTAAGCCGTCGTCGTCTCAGAGATGAAGAGATGGACGATGCGTATGACGAAGATGACGCACCTGCGCCGCGCCGTGGTAAAGGCGGCGGTAGCGGCAATGGCAAAGGAAAAGGCGGCAAGCGCAAGCGCGGCTGGTTCTGGCTGCTGCTGAAGATCTTTATCGTTCTGCTGGTGCTGTTTGCGATTTACGGTCTCTATCTCGATCAGAAGATCCGCAGCCGCATCGACGGCAAAGTCTGGCAGCTGCCGGCGGCGGTGTATGGCCGGATGGTCAACCTCGAACCTGAGATGCCGATCAGCAAGAACGAGATGGTGAAGCTGCTGGAGGCCACGCAGTACCGCAAGGTGACGGCGATGACCCGTCCCGGCGAGTTTACCGTGCAGGCCAACAGCATCGAGATGATCCGTCGTCCGTTTGACTTCCCCGACAGTAAAGAGGGGCAGGTCCGCGCTCGGCTGACGTTCAGCGATAACCACCTGGATACCATCGAGAACATGGAGAACAACCGCCAGTTCGGTTTCTTCCGTCTCGATCCGCGCCTGATCACAATGCTCTCTTCGCCCAACGGCGAGCAGCGTCTGTTCGTTGCGCGTAACGGCTTCCCGGATCTGCTGGTGGATACCCTGCTGGCGACCGAAGACCGTCACTTCTATGAGCATGACGGGATCAGCTTCTTCTCTATCGGGCGTGCCGTACTGGCGAACCTGACGGCGGGACGTACGGTGCAGGGGGCGAGTACCCTGACCCAGCAGCTGGTGAAGAACCTGTTCCTCTCCAGCGAACGCTCCTACTGGCGTAAGGCGAACGAAGCCTATATGGCGCTGATTGTCGATGCGCGCTACAGCAAGGATCGTATTCTTGAACTGTATATGAACGAGGTCTACCTCGGTCAGAGCGGCGATAACGAAATCCGCGGCTTCCCGCTGGCGAGCCTCTACTACTTTGGCCGTCCGGTAGAGGAGCTAAGCCTTGACCAGCAGGCGCTGCTGGTGGGTATGGTGAAAGGGGCCTCGATCTACAACCCGTGGCGTAATCCGAAGCTGGCCCTTGAGCGGCGTAACCTGGTGCTGCGCCTGCTCCAGGAGCAGAAGGTCATCGACCAGGAGCTGTACGATATGCTCAGCGCCCGGCCCCTCGGAGTGCAGAAGCGCGGTGGGGTGATCTCTCCCCAGCCGGCGTTTATGCAGATGGTACGCCAGGAGCTGCAGGCGAAGCTGGGGGATAAGGTTAAGGATCTCTCCGGCGTGAAGATCTTTACCACCTTTGACTCGGTGGCGCAGGACGCGGCGGAGAAAGCCGCCGTGGAAGGCATTCCGGCCCTGATCAAGCAGCGTAAGCTGAGCGATCTGGAGACGGCGATGGTGGTCGTTGACCGCTTCAGCGGCGAAGTTCGCGCCATGGTAGGCGGGGCGACGCCGCAGTTTGCGGGCTACAACCGTGCCATGCAGGCGCGGCGCTCCATCGGCTCGCTGGCAAAACCCGCCACCTATCTCACTGCGTTGAGCCAGCCGAACCAGTATCGTCTGAACACGTGGATTGCCGATGCGCCGATCTCTCTGCCCCAGCCTAACGGCAAGGTGTGGTCTCCGCAGAACGATGACCACCGCTTTAGCGGCCAGGTAATGCTGGTAGATGCGTTGACCCGCTCCATGAACGTCCCGACGGTAAACCTCGGGATGGCGCTGGGCCTGCCAGCGGTGACCGACACCTGGACCAAGCTGGGCGTGCCGAAGGATCAGCTCCATCCGGTTCCGGCGATGCTGCTGGGGGCGCTGAACCTGACTCCGGTTGAGGTGGCGCAGGCGTTCCAGACCATCGCCAGCGGCGGTAACCGTGCGACGCTTTCCGCGCTGCGTTCGGTGATTGCCGAAGACGGGACGGTGCTCTACCAGAGCTTCCCGCAGGCGGAGCGTGCGGTGCCTGCTCAGGCGGCGTACATGACCCTGTGGACTATGCAGCAGGTTATCCAGCGCGGCACCGGCCGTCAGCTGGGGGCGAAATATCCAGGCCTGCATCTGGCAGGTAAAACCGGGACCACCAACAACAACGTCGACACCTGGTTCGCCGGGATCGATGGCCGTGAGGTGACCATTACCTGGGTAGGACGCGATAACAACCAGCCGACCAAGCTCTACGGTGCTAGCGGGGCGATGGCCATCTACCAGCGCTATCTGGCGAATCAGTCGCCAATCCCGCTGGATCTGACGCCGCCGGAGGATATCGTCAACATGGGCGTGGACGAGGGCGGTAACTTCCTCTGCGGCGGCGGAGTGCGCTCGCTGCCGGTATGGACATCGAATCCGGATGCCCTGTGCCAGCAGAGCGAGATGCTGCTCCAGCAGCAACAGCAGCAGCAGAGCGGTAACCCGTTTGAGCAGTCGTCACCGCAGCCGCAACAGCAGCCTCAGCAGCAGCAGCAACAACAGCCGCAGCAGCAGGAGAAGAGCGACGGCGTCGCAGGCTGGATCAAAGATATGTTTGGCAATTAAGCCGTATTAAAACGCCGGGCGGCGCTCCGCTTGCCCGGCCTTCCACCCTCCCGTTTTAACCTCATTTAACCCCTCTGTAACACCCTGTTATCCGTCTGGTTATTCCTTAATCCCTTAATTGTCGTAGGGGCGCATAACTCTTGCTATCTCCGCGGGGCCTGGCATATTATGCTGCGGTCATAATAATAATTATCGTTTACGTTATCATTCCATTATCCAGAGAGAAGCACCATGGCGCGTTCTGAAACTGCTCAGCCGGTCAACCTTTCGCTGCGTAAAATTGCCGTGGTGGTTGCCACTGCGGTCGGCAGCATCTCCTTTGCCGCACAGGCAGCCCCGAAAGAAGATACCATCACCGTTACCACCGCTGCCGCTGAGCAGGAGAGTGCCTGGGGCCCGGCACCGACCATCGCCGCCAAGCGCACGGCGACGGCGACTAAAACCGATACGCCGATTGAGAAAACGCCGCAGTCTATCTCCGTGGTCACCCGCGAAGAGATGGATATGAAAGATCCCTCTACGGTGAAAGAGGCGCTGAACTATACGCCGGGCGTATTCGCCACCCGCGGCAGCTCCGAAACCCTCGACGTGATCTCTATCCGTGGCTTTAGCGCCTCTACCGGCGCAAACACTAATCAGTATCTCGACGGCCTAAAACTTCAGGGTGATAACTACTCTGAATCCTCTATGGATCCCTATTTCCTTGAGCGTATTGAGCTGATGCGTGGCCCGACCTCGGTGCTCTATGGCAAGAGCAACCCCGGCGGCATCGTCTCTATGGTCAGTAAGCGTCCGACCACCGAGCCGCTGAAAGAGGTGGAGTTCCAGATGGGAACCGATAACCTCTACCAGACCGGCTTCGACTTCAGCGATGCCATCGACGATGACGGCGTGTTCTCCTACCGCCTCACCGGCCTGGGCCGCAGTGAAGATGCCCAGCAGACCATGGTTAAATCAACGCGCTATGCCATCGCGCCTGCCTTTAGCTGGCGTCCGGATGACAAAACCGATTTCACCTTCCTGAGCAACTTCCAGAGCGATCCGGATGCGGGCTACTACGGCTGGTTGCCGCGCGTCGGCACCGTGGTGCCGTACACCGACGCCAACGGTAACTCCCACAAGTTGGATACCGATTTCAACGAAGGCGAGCAGGACAACCGTATGTCCCGCCGCCAGCAGCAGATTGGCTACAGCTTCGCACACGCCTTTGACGACACCTTCACGGTGCGCCAGAACCTGCGCTATACCCGTCTGCACACGCTCTACACCTCGGTCTACGGCAACGGCTTTACGGCCCCGACGCAAATCAACCGCGCCTTTGTCCGCTCCGATGAAGATCTGAACTCCTTCACCGTGGATACCCAGCTGCAATCTGACTTTGCCACCGGCGCGGTGGATCACACTCTGCTGACCGGTGTTGATTACCTGCGCATGCGCAACGACATCAACGCGGACTACGGCTCGGCCAATCCGATAGACATGGTGGAGCCGCAGTACGGCAATGCTAACGTCAACATTAACTTCCCCTATGCGGTGATTAACCGTCAGGAGCAGACTGGCCTGTACGCGCAGGATCAGGCCGAGTGGAACCACTGGGTGCTGACCCTCGGCGGTCGCTACGACTTTGCGAAGACCTCAACCTACACCCGCTCCAGCGGCTCGCTGAGCGAGATCAACGACCAGCAGTTCACCTGGCGTGGTGGGGTAAACTATGTGTTTGATAACGGCGTTGCGCCGTACTTCAGCTACAGCGAGTCGTTCGAGCCGGTCGCCGGTTCAACGAAGCAGGGCAAACCGTTCGATCCGTCACGCGGCAAGCAGTATGAAGCGGGCGTGAAGTATGTGCCGAAGGATATGCCGGTCACCGTCACGGCAGCGGTATTCCAGCTGACCAAAGACAACAACCTGACGGCAGATCCGTCTGATAGCGCCTTCAGCGTGCAGGGCGGGGAGATCCGCTCCCGCGGCCTTGAGCTGGAAGCGAAAGCGGCCCTGACCAGCAATATCAACCTGACGGCGGCCTACAGTTACACCGACGCCGAGTACACCGACGATACCCTCTACCAGGGCAAACGTCCGGTAGAAGTGCCGCGTAACATGGCCTCTCTGTGGGCGGACTACACCTTCCACGAGACGGCGCTGAGCGGCCTGACGCTGGGCGCGGGCGCTCGCTACGTGGGCGATACCTCCAGCTTCTACACCGTTGGTGATAACGTCAACGGCACCTTCAACGTCGGCAGCTACACGCTGGTGGATGCGACGGTGAAATACGATCTGGCGCGCGTCGGCATGGCAGGCTCCTCCGTGGGCGTGAAGGTTAATAACCTGTTCAATCGGGAATACGTCTCCAGCTGCTACCGCGACTACGCGTGCTACTGGGGTGCCGATCGCCAGGTTGTGGCTACCGCCAGCTTCAGCTTCTAATCTCCTCCTCTCAGGGCACGGTTAATCGTGCCCTTTTTATTGATAAGTTGGTCCCATGCAGGAAAACAATACGCTTCCCGATACCACCTTTCAGCTCTCTGACGTCTCCTTTCATGTGCCCGGACGCACGCTGCTGCATCCGCTGTCGCTGACCTTTCCAGCAGGCAAGGTCACGGGTCTTATCGGCCACAACGGCTCGGGTAAATCCACCCTGTTAAAGATGCTGGGTCGCCATCAGCCGCCGTCCGAGGGGGATATCCTGCTGGATGGTCAGCCGCTGGCGAGCTGGAACAGCAAAGCCTTTGCCCGCCGGGTCGCCTATCTGCCGCAGCAGCTGCCGCAGGCGGAGGGGATGACGGTGCGCGAGCTGGTGGCGATTGGACGTTACCCGTGGCACGGGGCGCTGGGACGTTTTGGCGTGGCCGACCGGGAGAAGGTAGAGGAGGCGATTAACCTGGTGGGACTCAAACCGCTGGCCCACCGGCTGGTGGATAGCCTTTCCGGCGGCGAGCGCCAGCGGGCGTGGATCGCCATGCTGGTGGCGCAGGACAGCCGCTGCCTGCTGCTGGATGAGCCGACCTCAGCGCTGGATATCGCCCATCAGGTGGACGTCCTGGCGCTGATCCATCGCCTGAGCCAGCAGCGTGGGCTGACGGTGATCGCTGTGCTGCATGATATCAATATGGCGGCGCGCTACTGCGACTATCTGGTGGCGCTGCGCGGTGGAGAGAAGATTGCCGAGGGGACACCGGAGACGCTGATGCAGGCCCAGACCCTGGAGCAGATCTACGGTATCCCAATGGGCATCCTGCCCCACCCGGCAGGGGCGGCACCGGTGAGCTTTGTCTACTGATGGCGGGGTTACCTATGATTAGCCGCCGCCGTTTGCTGACCGCGATGGCCCTCTCGCCGCTGCTGTGGCGGGCCGGAACCGCGCGGGCGGCAGCCATTGATATCAACCGCATCGTGGCGCTGGAGTGGCTGCCGGTAGAGCTGCTGCTGGCGATGGGCGTGGCCCCTTACGGCGTTGCCGACGTGAATAGTTACAACACCTGGGTCAACGAGCCCAGGCTGCCCGCCTCGACAATTGATGTCGGGCTGCGAACCGAACCCAACCTTGAGTTGCTTACCCAGATGCAGCCCTCATACCTTGTCTGGTCGGCAGGCTACGGTCCCTCAGCGGAGGTGCTGGCGCGGATTGCCCCTGGCCGGGGCTTTAACTTCAGCGACGGCAAGAAGCCGCTGACCATGGCGCGCAACTCAATGAATGAGATGGCCCAGCTGCTCAACCTGGAGTCGGCGGCCCGGACACATCTTGATAGCTTCGATGCCTTTATCGCCGCGATGAAGCCGCGTTTCGCCCGGCGCGGCGACAGGCCGCTGCTGATGGTCACCCTGCTTGACGCTCAGCATATGCTGGTCTTTGCCTCAAACTGCCTGTTCCAGGAGACGCTGGATGAGTTTGGTATCCGCAACGCCTGGCGGGGGGAGACGACCTTCTGGGGCAGCACCACGGTGAGCATTGACCGGCTGGCGGTCTATAAGGACGCGGACGTAATCTGCTTCGATCACGGCAATGAGCGGGATATGCAGCGCCTGATGGCAACTCCGCTGTGGCAGGCGATGCCGTTTGTGCGGGCGGGGCGCTTCCAGCGCGTTCCAGCGGTGTGGTTCTACGGAGCGACGCTGTCGGTGATGCACTTTGTCCGCGTTCTGGATAACGCCCTGGGAGGTAAAGCATGAGCAAGCGTATCGCGCCGCTTCCCGCCCTGCTGCTGGCGATCCTGTTTATCGCCGCCGTCTGGCTGACCTGGGCGAACCTCTCCCAGGCGCTGCCGCGTGACCAGTGGTCGCAGGCGATCTGGCACCCGGACGTGGATGCCATTACCCAGATGATTTTTCACTACAGCCTGCTTCCCCGGCTGGCGATCTCTCTGCTGGTGGGGGCCGGGCTCGGGCTGGTGGGCGTGCTGTTCCAGCAGGTATTGCGTAACCCGCTGGCAGAGCCGACCACGCTGGGCGTCTCTACCGGTGCGCAGCTGGGCATTACCGTCACCACCCTGTGGGCGATCCCCGGCGTGGCGGCCTCGCAGTTTGCTGCCCTGCTTGGGGCCTGCGTCGTGGGCGCGCTGGTCTTTGGCGTCGCCTGGGGCAAACGCCTGTCGCCGGTGACGCTGATCCTCGCCGGTTTGGTGGTAAGCCTCTACTGTGGGGCAGTGAACCAGCTGCTGGTGCTGTTCCATCACGAGCAGCTGCAAAGCATGTTTATGTGGAGCACCGGCACCCTGACCCAGACCGACTGGAGCGGGGTAGAGCGACTCTGGCCTCAGCTGCTGGGCGGGGCGATGCTGACCCTGCTGCTGCTGCGTCCGCTGACCCTGATGGGGCTGGACGATGGCGTAGCGCGTAACCTGGGTCTGGCGCTGTCGCTGGCCCGGCTGGGGGCGCTGCTGCTGGCAATTGTCCTCAGCGCACTGCTGGTTAACGCAGTGGGGATCATCGGCTTTATCGGCCTGTTCGCGCCGCTGCTGGCGAAGATGCTGGGGGCGCGTCGGCTGCTCTCCCGTTTGCTGCTGGCTCCGCTGATTGGGGCGCTGATCCTCTGGCTTTCGGATCAGGTGATCCTCTGGCTAACCCGCGTCTGGATGGAGGTCTCCACCGGCTCGGTAACGGCCCTGATTGGTGCGCCGCTGCTACTGTGGCTGCTGCCGCGCCTGAAGAGCATGAGCGCCCCAGAGATGAACGCCGGGGACAATGTTCCCACTGAACGCCAGCACCTGCCGCGCTGGGCGCTGGCCGGCATTATCGTTCTGCTGCTGGCGGTGATGGCTGCCCTGGCGCTGGGCCGCGATGCTCAGGGCTGGCACTGGGCCAGCGGTGAGATGCTGGACGCCCTGGCGCAGTGGCGTTGGCCGCGCATCATGGCGGCGTTGGTGGCGGGCGTGATGCTGGCGGTAGCGGGCTGCATTATTCAGCGCCTGACCGGCAACCCGATGGCCAGCCCGGAAGTGTTGGGGATCAGCTCCGGCGCGGCCTTTGGTATCGTGCTGATGCTCTTTTTTGTGCCGGGTAACGCCTTTGGCTGGCTGCTGCCTGCCGGGAGCCTCGGGGCGGCGGTGACCCTGCTGATTATCCTGATCGCGGCAGGGCGGGGCGGTTTCTCTCCGCACCGGATGCTGCTGGCCGGGATGGCGCTCAGCACCGCGTTTACCATGCTGCTGATGATGCTCCAGGCAAGCGGCGATCCGCGCATGGCGCAGATCCTCACGTGGATCTCCGGCTCGACCTATAGCGCCACCGGCGAGCAGGTGATCCGCTCGGCCATCGTGATGGTGATACTGCTGACGCTCGTGCCGCTCTGCCGCCGCTGGCTGACCATTCTGCCGCTGGGGGGCGATACCGCTCGCTCGGTGGGGATGGCCCTGACGCCGTCGCGCATTGGGCTGCTGCTGCTGGCCGCCTGCCTGACCGCCACGGCGACGATGACCATTGGCCCGCTGAGCTTTATCGGCCTGATGGCCCCGCACATTGCACGGATGATGGGCTTCCGGCGAACGGTGCCGCACATGGTGATCTCGGGGTTAATCGGTGGGGTAATACTGGTGTTTGCCGACTGGTGCGGACGGATGGTGATGTTCCCGTATCAGATCCCAGCTGGACTGCTGTCGACCTTTATCGGTGCACCGTACTTTATCTACCTTCTGCGTAAGCAGAGCCGGTAAAATGCCGGGTGGCGGCTGCGCCACCCGGCAAGTAACGGTAAAACTACAGCTGGGCAAACGCCTTGCGCGCGGCGTCGAGGGTCTTGTTGATATCCTCGTCGCTGTGGGCAATAGACATAAAGCCCGCCTCGAACGCCGACGGGGCCAGGTAGATCCCCTCATCCAGCATCAGGTGGAAGAAGCGCTTGAAGCGTTCCACGTCGCACTTCACCACGTCCTGATAGCAGGTCACGCGCTCGGCATCGGTAAAGAAGATCCCGAACATGCCGCCGACGTGATTCACTACCAGCGGGATCCCTGCGTCCTGTGCCGCGTCCAGCAGGCCGTCGGCCAGGCGAGTGGTCAGATCCGTCAGGGTTTCATGCACCCCCGGTTGGGACACCTCGGTTAAGCAGGCGTAGCCCGCCGCCATCGCAATCGGGTTACCGGAGAGGGTGCCCGCCTGGTAAACCGGCCCGGTCGGAGCAAGGGCGTCCATCACGTCGCGACGGCCGCCAAACGCACCTACCGGCATCCCGCCGCCGATGATTTTGCCGAGGCAGGTCAGATCCGGCACCACGTTGTAGTGTGCCTGCGCGCCCGCCAGCGCAACGCGGAAGCCGGTCATGACTTCGTCAATGATCAGCAGCGCGCCGAACTCATCGCACAGCGCGCGCAGGCCCGGCAGGAATTCCGGCTGCGGTGGAACGCAGTTCATGTTACCCGCGACCGGCTCGACGATAATGCAGGCGATCTCCTGCGGATACTGCTCAAAGGCTTCGCGCACGGAGGCGAGATCGTTATAGGTGCAGGTCAGGGTGTGCTTGGCGAAATCCGCCGGCACGCCCGGTGAGTTGGGCTGGCCGAGAGTGAGCGCGCCGGAGCCCGCTTTCACCAGCAGGCAGTCGGCGTGGCCGTGGTAGCAGCCCTCAAACTTAATAATCTTGTCGCGGCCGGTAAAGCCACGCGCCAGACGAATGGCGCTCATGGTCGCCTCGGTACCGGAGTTTACCATCCGCACCATATCCATGGTTGGGACCAGCTCGGTCACCAGCGCCGCCATCTTCACTTCCATCTCGGTGGGTGCGCCAAAGCTCAGGCCGCGCTCCGCCGCTTCGATCACCGCGTTGCGGATCGCCGGGTGGTTGTGGCCCAGCACCATCGGACCCCAGGAGCCGACGTAGTCGACATAGGCCTTACCGTCCGCATCGTAGAGGTAAGCTCCGTCAGCGCGCTCGATAAACAGCGGCGTGCCGCCGACGCCGCTGAAGGCGCGGACCGGCGAGTTGACGCCGCCGGGGATAAGCTCGCGTGCCGCGCTGTAGAGGTTTTCTGACTTACTCATGGATTCGTTCCTGGTTGGTAGAGAAGGTAATTGCACTATTCTAAGGTATTCCGCGTTTGTTATAAAAGGATCGCCCAGGTAAACTACCTGCCCTAATTGTATGACTAATTCATTTTCGGCTATGAAAATAAAAACCAATGCGATGCGAACGCGGCGGATCCTCCGTCTGCTGCAGCGGGATAAAACGCCGCTGGCGATCTTACTGATGGCTGCGCTGGTGGGAACTCTCGCGGGCGCAGTCGGCGTCGCCTTTGAGAAGGCGGTGAATGCGGTCAGCCACTGGCGACTCGGCACGGTGGCGCAGTTCGCTGATGACGCTGCGTGGCTGATGTGGCCCCTGGTCTTTGTGCTGTCGGCGCTGCTGGCGATGGTGGGCTACTTCCTGGTGCGCCGCTTTGCCCCGGAGGCGGGCGGTTCGGGCATTCCCGAGATCGAGGGTGCGCTGGAGGAGCTGCGTCCCGTACGCTGGTGGCGCGTTCTGCCGGTCAAGTTTATCGGCGGCATGGGCACGCTGGGGGCAGGCATGGTGCTGGGTCGTGAAGGGCCGACGGTGCAGCTCGGAGGCAACGTGGGCCGTATGGTGCTGGATATCTTCCGCATGCGCAGCAAGGAGGCGCGGCATACCCTGCTGGCCACCGGTGCGGCGGCGGGGCTGTCGGCAGCCTTTAACGCCCCGCTGGCCGGGATCCTGTTTATCATCGAGGAGATGCGCCCGCAGTTTCGCTACGACCTCATCTCCATTAAGGCGGTCTTTACCGGCGTGATCATGTCGAGCATCGTGTTTCGCTACTTTAACGGCGAGGCGGCGGTGATCGACGTAGGCAAACTAAGCAATGCCCCGATCAACACGCTGTGGCTCTACCTGGTGCTGGGGATGATCTTTGGCTGCGTCGGCCCGCTGTTTAACACCTTAGTCCTGCGTACCCAAGATCTCTTTGGCCGCCTGCACGGCGGGCAGATTGGCAAATGGGTATTGATTGGCGGAGCCATCGGCGGCCTGTGCGGGGTGCTGGGGCTGATCGTGCCTGAGATCTCCGGGGGCGGCTTTACGCTGATCCCCATCGCGGCAGCAGGCAACTACACCGCCGGAATGCTGCTGTTTATCTTCGTTGCGCGGGTGATTACCACGCTGCTCTGCTTCTCCTCCGGCGCGCCGGGGGGCATCTTCGCCCCGATGCTGGCGCTGGGCACGCTGCTGGGCACGGCGTTTGGCATGGCCTGCGCAGAGATTTTCCCGCTTTACCACCTTGAGGCGGGCACTTTTGCCATCGCCGGGATGGGGGCGCTGCTGGCCGCCTCGGTACGCGCGCCGCTGACAGGCATCGTGCTGGTTTTGGAAATGACTGACAATTATCAGCTCATTTTGCCAATGATTATTACCTGCCTGGGTGCCACGCTACTGGCACAGTTCTTGGGCGGTAAACCGCTCTACTCCACCATCCTCGCCCGCACGCTGGCGAGGCAGGGAGGCGATCCTGACGGCAAGCCTCGCCAGGAGAATACTTGAACGATTTACCAGGGTAATGGATAATATTGTTAAAGATCGGGCGGGTTAACGTCCGGATCGCCGTATCAATGGGAGTTTAAAATGAGTGATGACGTAGCGCTGCCTCTGCAATTTACTGAAGCAGCAGCAATTAAAGTAAAAAGCCTGATCGCGGATGAAGAGAATCCGAACCTGAAACTGCGCGTCTACATTACCGGCGGCGGTTGCAGCGGCTTCCAGTACGGTTTTACCTTTGACGATCAGATCAACGACGGCGACATGACCATTGAGAAGCAGGGCGTTGGGCTGGTTGTGGATCCGATGAGCCTGCAATACCTGGTTGGCGGCGCGGTAGACTACACCGAAGGGCTGGAAGGTTCCCGCTTTGTGGTAACCAACCCGAACGCCAAAAGCACCTGCGGGTGTGGCTCCTCGTTCAGCATTTAAAGCGCACCACGCTCGCCGTAGGCCGGGCAAACAGCGTGCCGCCCGGCATTACAGCGTTGGCAGGGTAACGTCCGGTGGCGCTACGCTTACCGGGCCTGCAAACTGGTCTTAGCCTCGATTCTCATCCAGCGCAAAGGTGGGCAGCTTCAGGTGCCAGCGGATCGCCGCCAGGCGGATAGTTAAGGTTACTACCATCCCCAGCATACTGGCGCTCTCCAGCGGTACGGCAAAGGTATAGAACGCCGTCGCGTGGACGATGCCGCCGATAATGCAGGCGGTGGCGTAGATTTCAGTGCGCAGGATCATCGGTATCTCCCGCGCCAGCACGTCACGAATAATCCCTCCGCCGACGCCGGTCAGCACGCCCATACAGATGGCCACCATCGGCCCGGTTTCCGCCAGGAACGCTTTATTCACGCCGATGCCAACAAATACCGCCAGTCCTACGGCGTCCAGCACTGGCAGGATCCACTTTGGCAGCCTGCGCGGCTGGCGCACCAGCACTATCGTCAGCAGACAGGTGACCATCGCGACCACCAGGTCGGTGGGATCTTTGACCCAGAATACTGGCCCATGGGCGAGCGCCATATCGCGGATCGTGCCGCCGCCGATAGCGGTCACCACGCCTAATACCAGCACGCCGAAGGGATCCATACGCAGCTTTCCGGCCAGAAGAACGCCGGAGATGGCGAAAACGGCCGTGCCGATGATATCCAGCCAGTAGACGAGCATTGCTTATCCTCGATTATTTCACTGCCGCCAGCGCGGTACAGAGTTGTTTTGCGGCGAGGATAATACGCGGGCTTGCGCGTTCAAACCAGTCGCTATTGAGGACAATAAGTGGAATTTTGAGCTGTTTATCCCAGAATTGCGCAACCTCTGCGGCCTGAGTAGCATTTCCTGCAAAAACAATCGCCTCGGGCTGGCGGGTCAGCACCTGCTCACGGCTCACCTGCGGCCAGGGTACCCGGCTGGCGGCAAAGATATTTTCGCCTCCGCACAGCTCCAGCACCTCGTTCTGTATTGAACCTTTGGCGGTGGTGAAGAGCGGGGTGCCGCCAAACTGTATAAATACCCGTTTAGGCGTGGCGCTGGCGTAGTGCGCCTTCAGCTCGGCGTAGTCGGCCAGCAGCGCGTCGGCGGCGTGGTTAGCCTGCTCAGGGGCAGGACTATAGGGAGCCAGCTGGCGCAGCGCCGCCGCGATCTGCTCCACGGTCTGGGCGTCGATCCATAGCACCTTGATGCCGAGGCCTGCTAGCTGGTTGACCTGCCGCTCGGCATTGCCGCCGCGCCAGGCCAGCACCAGATCCGGCTTAAGCGCGACAATGCGCTCAAGATTGATCCCCTGAAAGCTGGCTACCTGCTCGATCTTTTCGGCCGCAGGTGGATAGTCAGAGAAGCTGCTCACCCCGACCGGCTCGATCCCCGCCGCAAAGGCAAGCTCGGTATTAGCCGGGGAGAGGGTCACTACGCGGGGGGCGGCCAGCGCCGACCCCGCCGCCAGCAGCAGCAGGGTGACCAGCGCGCCAACGCAGCGGTTAGCCACGCGCCAGCTTCTGCACGAGGGTTTCAACCATCAGGCTGGACTGCTTCGCCGCCACCGCCAGGAACTCGTCGAAGCTCAGGTGCGATTCACGGTCGGCCACGTCAGAGATAGCGCGAACCACCACGAAAGGCACGCCGAAGCTATGGCAGACGTGAGCGATAGCGGTCGCTTCCATCTCAACGGCCACGGCCTGTGGGAAGTGGCTACGGATCTTTTCCAGACCGGCTGCACCGTTGATAAAGGCGTCGCCGCTGACGATCAGCCCGCTGGCGGCGTTGAGGTTATGTTCAGCGATACAGGCTTTGGCGGCCGCAATCAATTTCTCATCGGCCTTGAAGCCCGCCGGGCAGCCTGGCAGCTGGCCGTACTCGTAGCCAAACGCCGTCACGTCGGCATCGTGGTAGCGTGCTTCGTCGGAGACCACGATGTCGCCCACGTTCAGCGTCGGGGCCAGGCCGCCGGCGGAGCCGGTGTTGATGATGGCATCCGGCTGGCAGCGCTCCAGCAGCAGGGCCGCGCCCATTGCCGCCGCCACTTTACCAATGCCCGATTTCAGCAGCGCAACGTCAACGCCATGCAGCTGGCCGGTGTAAATTTCGCTGCCGCCCACGCTGTGGGTCTGACGGTTTTCGATTTTGTCGCGCAGGAGCGCAACCTCTTCTTCCATTGCACCAATGATGCCGATTTTCATAGATTTACTCGCGATAAGCCAGATTTGAGGGCATAGTCTATCATGCGCTTACGGGGAAGCGCATTGCTCAGGGGAGAGGATATGGCACAGATCGATTTCCGCAATAAGATTAACTGGCATCGCCGCTACCGTTCACCCCAGGGCGTGAAAACCGAGCGCGAAGTGTTACGCATCTTCGAAAGCGATCGCGGCCGGATCGTCAACTCAGCCGCTATTCGTCGTCTGCAGCAAAAGACCCAGGTCTTCCCGCTGGAGCGTAACGCGGCGGTGCGTACCCGCTTGACCCACTCGCTGGAGGTGCAGCAGGTAGGGCGCTACATCGCCAAGGAGATCCTTAGCCGCCTGAAGGAGATGCGCCTGCTGGAGCGCTACGGGCTCGACGAACTGACCGGCCCCTTTGAGAGCATCGTTGAGATGGCCTGCCTGATGCACGACATCGGCAACCCGCCGTTCGGTCACTTTGGCGAGGCGGCGATTAACGACTGGTTTCGCCAGCGCCTGCACCCGCAGGATGCCGCCAGCCAGCCGTTGAGCGGCGATCGCTGCGAGGTGGTCTCCCTGCGCCTGCGCGACGGCGAGGAGGCGGCCAACGACCTGCGGCGCAAGGTGCGCCAGGATCTCTGCCACTTTGAGGGCAACGCTCAGGGGATCCGCCTGGTGCACTCCCTGATGCGCATGAACCTCACCTGGGCGCAGGTAGGCTGCATCCTGAAATATACCCGTCCGGCCTGGTGGCGGGGCGAGCCACCCGCCAGCCATAGCTATTTAATGAAAAAACCAGGCTACTACTTCTCTGAAGAGGAGTATGTGGCGCGGCTGCGTAAAGAGCTGGATCTGGATACCTACAGCCGTTTCCCGCTGACGTGGGTGATGGAGGCGGCCGACGATATCTCCTACTGCGTCGCCGATCTGGAAGACGCGGTAGAGAAAAACATATTTACCGTGGAGCAGCTCTACCAGCATCTCTATAACGCCTGGGGGCCGCACGAAAAAGGATCGCTCTTTTCTCAGGTAGTGGAGAACGCCTGGGATAAATCCCGGGCTAATTCCCTCAGCCGCAGCGCGGAAGATCAGTTCTTTATGTATCTGCGGGTCAATACCTTAAATAAGCTGGTGCCCTACGCCGCCCAGCGCTTTATCGATAACTTACCGCAGATCTTCTCCGGTGAGTTTAACCATGCCCTGTTGGAGGACGACAGCGGCTACAGCCAACTGCTTGAATTGTATAAGAGCGTGGCGGTTGAAAATGTCTTCTGCCACCCCGATGTTGAACAGCTGGAGCTGCAAGGCTATCGCGTCATCAGCGGGCTGCTGGATATTTATCGTCCGCTGTTGCAGATGACGCTGGCGGACTTTAGCGAGCTGGCGGAAAAAGAGCGGGTAAAGCGTTTCCCAATCGAAACCCGCCTGTTTCATAAGCTCTCAGGACGTCACCGCCTGGCCTATGTAGAAGCCGTGAGCAAACTATCGCGTGATGAAGCAGACTTCCCGGTGCTGGAATATTATTACCGCTGTCGTCTTATTCAGGACTATATCAGCGGCATGACCGATCTCTATGCCTGGGACGAGTACCGACGGCTGATGGCGGTTGAATAATATCTGAGCGATTGTAAAGACGCTCAATAAATTTTTACTTTTAACAACACGTTATGCTGGAACTTCGCGCTATAAATTGACTCTTATCGATACTTACACGCTGTTTCGCGTTATCAGTAAATAGAGATTAAGCGACATGAAAAAAACCACGTTAGCAATGAGTGCCCTGGCTCTGAGTTTAGGTTTAGCCCTGTCCCCGCTGTCGGTATCAGCGGCCGAAACCGCCTCAGCGATCCCACCATCACAGCAGATGCCAAGCCTGGCACCGATGCTGGAAAAGGTGATGCCGTCGGTGGTGAGCATCAACGTTGAAGGCAGCACCACGGTCAATACCCCGCGCATGGGGCGTAACTTCCAGCAGTTCTTTGGTGAAAACTCGCCGTTCTGCCAGGAGGGGTCTCCGTTCCAGAGCTCGCCCTTCTGCCAGGGCGGGCAGGGTGGCGCTGATGACGGTGGCCAGCAGCAGAAATTTATGGCGCTGGGATCCGGCGTGATTATTGATGCGGCGAAAGGCTATGTCGTGACCAACAACCACGTAGTCGATAATGCCAGCACCATTAAGGTCCAGCTGGGCGATGGGCGTAAATTTGACGCCAAGGTGGTGGGCAAAGACCCGCGCTCCGATCTGGCGCTGATCCAGATTCAGGATCCGAAAAACCTGACCGCTATTAAGCTCGCCGACTCCGACGCCCTGCGCGTGGGTGACTACACGGTGGCCATCGGTAACCCGTTTGGCCTCGGTGAGACGGTCACCTCGGGCATCGTCTCAGCGCTGGGCCGTAGCGGCCTGAATGCCGAGAACTACGAGAACTTTATCCAGACCGATGCGGCGATCAACCGCGGTAACTCCGGCGGTGCACTGGTGAACCTCAACGGGGAGCTGATCGGTATCAACACCGCGATCCTCGCCCCAGACGGCGGCAACATCGGTATCGGCTTTGCTATCCCGAGCAACATGGTGAAAAACCTCACCGCGCAGATGGTGCAGTATGGCCAGGTGCGCCGTGGCGAGCTGGGTATTCTCGGCACCGAGCTGAACTCTGAGCTGGCGAAGGCAATGAAGGTTGACGCCCAGCGCGGGGCCTTTGTTAGCCAGGTAATGCCGAACTCGTCGGCGGCGAAAGCCGGCATCAAGGCAGGGGATGTGATCACCTCCCTGAACGGTAAGCCAATCAGCAGCTTCGCGGCCCTGCGGGCGGAAGTGGGCTCAATGCCGATCGGCAGCAAGGTCTCGCTGGGCCTGCTGCGTGAAGGTAAGCCGGTTACCGTTAGCCTTGAACTGCAGCAGAGCAGCCAGAACCAGGTGGACTCCAGCACCATCTTCAGCGGCATTGAAGGCGCTGAGATGAGCAACGCGGCGCAGAACCAGGGCGTCACCGTCAGCAGCGTGAAGGCGAACAGCCCGGCGGCGCGCATTGGCCTGAAGAAAGGTGATGTGATCATCGGCGCGAACCAGCAGCCGGTGAAGAACATTGCCGAACTGCGTAAGATCCTCGACAGCAAGCCGTCAGTGCTGGCGCTGAACATCCAGCGTGGCGATACCTCTCTCTACCTGCTGATGCAGTAATCGCATTACCCCTTCTCCGTTCGGGGAAGGGGTCTCCTCACAGAATCTGTGAGGCCTTCCACAACTCCACACTTCCGCACCATGCTTTGTGCTTTTGCACAATGCAGCGCGCTGGCAACTCCCTTATTCTTGTGATCTGATCAGGGGAGGGATTACATGGCTGGCTGGCATCTTGATACCAAAATGGCGCAGGATATCGTTGCGCGCACCATGCGCATTATCGATACCAACATCAACGTGATGGATGCGCGCGGGCGCATTATTGGCAGCGGCGATCGAGAGCGTATTGGGGAATTGCACGAAGGTGCGCTGCTGGTGCTCTCTCAGGGGCGCGTGGTGGATATCGACGACGCGGTTGCTCGTCACCTGCACGGCGTACGCCAGGGGATCAACCTGCCTCTGCGTCTGGAGGGAGAGATTGTCGGGGTCATCGGCCTGACCGGCGAGCCGGAGACGCTGCGTAAGTATGGCGAGCTGGTGTGCATGACCGCCGAAATGATGCTGGAGCAGTCCCGCCTGATGCATCTCCTGGCCCAGGATAGCCGCCTGCGCGAAGAGCTGGTGATGAACCTGATCCAGGCCGAAGAGCACACGCCAGCCCTGACCGAGTGGGCGCAGCGTCTGGGGATCGATTTGAACCAGCCGCGCGTAGTGGCAGTGGTGGAGGTCGACAGCGGGCAGCTGGGAGTCGACAGCGCTATGGCCGAGCTACAGCAGCTGCAAAATGCGCTGACCACGCCGGAGCGTAACAACCTGATTGCCATCGTCTCCCTCACCGAGATGGTGGTATTGAAACCCGCTCTCAACCCGTTTGGCCGCTGGGATGCGGAAGATCACCGCAAGCGTGTAGAGCTGCTGATCGCCCGCATGAAAGAGAACGGCCAGCTACGTTTTCGCGTCGCGCTGGGCAACTACTTTACCGGACCGGGCAGCATTGCCCGCTCCTATCGCACGGCACGCACCACCATGATGGTGGGCAAGCAGCGTATGCCGGAGAGCCGCAGCTACTTCTATCAGGATCTGATGCTGCCGGTACTGCTGGATAGCCTGCGCGGCGGCTGGCAGGCCAACGAACTGGCGCGTCCGCTTACCCGCCTGAAGGCGATGGATAACAACGGCCTACTCAGGCGAACCCTGGCGGCGTGGTTTCGCCACAACGTGCAGCCGCTGGCGACCTCAAAGGCGCTGTTTATTCACCGCAATACGCTGGAGTACCGCCTGAACCGTATCTCGGAGCTGACCGGGCTGGATCTGGGGAATTTTGACGACAGGCTGCTGCTTTACGTCGCATTGCAGTTGGATGAGCAAAGATAGGGTGATTA
>NZ_LR607338.1:3087628-3107861 GCF_902164725.1 Pseudescherichia vulneris
GGCCGCCACCGGGCGCAAACATCACTCATTACTTATTACGCGTTAACTTCTCAAGGTCGGATTCGATCTCGTTGATCTTGTTGGTCACCACGCTCTCAAGGTGGCGAAGGTCATCGAGGATCTTCCGTTTCAGGTCGATCTCGCTGCGATCGCGCTGGCAGATCTGATCCAGCTCGTCGATCACATACCGCAGGTTCGGGCTGATCTCCTGCACCTCTTTGTAGCCCTGGCCCACGCCGTCGGCGACCACGGTTTTACGCTGGCGTGGATACTTAAACTTCACGCTTTTAGCAAAAAACTCGCCCCTGTCCTTATGAAAATAGATTTTCAGAATGTCGTTATTGGCCTCCTGGCGAAGGCTATAGCGATCGATTTCATCCGGATTGGTAATGCCTAAACTTTTCAGATTATCGTACATAGCGGTACCCTTAAGCTCAACATAACCTATGAATAATTAACGAAAAATTCTATTTTGGCCACCAGCAAATGTAAAAAAAGCGGGGTAGCCCCCGCTTTTTTATCGCGCATTAGTCGATGGTACGCAACAGTTCGTTAATACCAACTTTGCCGCGCGTCTTCGCGTCGACCTTTTTCACGATAACCGCGCAGTAGAGGCTGTATTTGCCATCTTTTGACGGCAGGTTGCCGGAGACCACCACTGAGCCCGCCGGAACGCGACCGTAGTGCACTTCACCGGTTTCACGATCGTAAATACGCGTGCTCTGGCCGATGTAAACGCCCATGGAGATCACTGAACCCTCTTCAACGATCACGCCCTCAACGACTTCAGAGCGCGCACCGATGAAGCAGTTATCTTCGATGATGGTTGGATTCGCCTGCAGCGGCTCAAGAACGCCGCCGATGCCCACGCCGCCGGAGAGGTGAACGTTTTTACCGATCTGCGCACAGGAGCCAACGGTGGCCCAGGTGTCGACCATAGTGCCTTCGTCAACGTAGGCACCGATGTTAACGTAGGAGGGCATCAGCACGGTGTTGCGCGCGATAAACGCGCCCTGGCGCACGGCGGCCGGGGGCACTACGCGGAAGCCCTCTTTCTGGAAGCGCGCTTCGTCGTAGTTGGCGAACTTCATCGGCACCTTATCGAAGTAGCGGCTTTCGGCTCCGTCGA
This sequence comes from Pseudescherichia vulneris, assembly GCF_902164725.1. Lineage (NCBI taxonomy): Bacteria > Pseudomonadati > Pseudomonadota > Gammaproteobacteria > Enterobacterales > Enterobacteriaceae > Pseudescherichia > Pseudescherichia vulneris. Next base: position 3,088,758 of record NZ_LR607338.1, read on the forward strand.
TAACCTGATTATCGTTGATACGGAAAGAGAGCAGCACCGCTTTCTTCAGCCACTGATGCGTTACCCACTGGCCGTCGATCTTCTCGGCAACGCGCAGCGCGCCGGAGTCCAGCAGGGAAATCACCTGGTTTACCGCTTCACGGGTCACGGTATCCACATTCGCCGGAGTGATCTCGGCGCGACGCTCAAAAGCGGACTCAATAACGTTCTGTAACTGCTGCATTGTTAAACTCTTTCCATATAAATAAACACACTACCCTTTATCGTTTGGATTGAGGGCCTCTGTCAACCGTTGTTGTACTTCCTTCTGCAACACATTATTAAGACCACGCCGGTCGGCAGTAGCGATTATAAATAAATCTTCTACTCGCTCGCCGATTGTCGAAATTCTCGCCCCGTGAAGGGAGATCCCGAGGTCAGCAAACACCTGGCCGACGCGGGCGAGCAGGCCCGGCTGGTCGAGGGCGATAAGCTCAAGGAAGCTCTTTCTGTCGGTGTGGGTCGGCAGGAAGTTGACCTCGGTATCGACGGTAAAGTGGCGCAGCCTCGGCGGCTGGCGGCGCGGCTGTGGTGGCTGCCAGCTGCTCTGGGTGATGGCCTGGATCAGCCCCTGCTGGATCGCCTGGTGACGATCCGGCGAGAGCGGGCTGCCGTCCGGCTCCAGCACGATAAAGGTATCCATCGCCATGCCGTCGCGGGTGGTAAAGATCTGCGCGTCGTGAACGCTCAGGTTACGGCGGTCCAGCTCGGCGCAGACGGCGGCAAAGAGGTAGGCGCGGTCCGGGCTCCAGATAAAGATCTCCGTTCCGCCGCGCGTCGCCTGCGGACTGAGCAGGATCATCGGCTGGGTGAGATCGTGCCGCAGCAGATGCCGGGCGTGCCACGCCAGCTGGTTTGGGCTGTGGCGGACAAAGTAGTTCGCCCGACAGCGCGCCCAGATGTGATGCAGTGCCTCTTCGTTGATGTTGTCCATCCGTAGCAGGGCCAGCGCCTGCAGCTGATGGTGGCGCACGCGCTCGCGCATATCCGGCGTGCTCTGCACCCCCCGACGCAGCTGCTTCTCAGTAGCAAAGTAGAGCTCGCGCAGCAGGCTCTGCTTCCAGCTGTTCCACAGGGTTTCGTTGGTGGCGCAGATATCCGCCACCGTCAGGCAGACCAGGAAGCGCAGGCGGCTTTCGGTCTGCACCTCTTCGGCAAACTGCTTGATCACCTCGGGATCCTGAATATCCCGGCGCTGGGCGGTGACGGACATCAGCAGATGCTGACGCACCAGCCAGGTCACCAGCTGCGTCTCCCGTGAGTTGAGGCCGTGCAGCTCGGCAAACTTCAGCACGTCCTGCGCGCCGAGCACCGAGTGATCGCCCCCGCGCCCCTTAGCGATATCGTGGAACAGGGCGGCAATCAAAATCAGTTCAGGATGGGTGAGGCGCGGCCAGAGATCGACGCAGAGAGGATGCTTCTGCCGCGTCTCCTCCTGCGCAAAGCTCTCCAGCTTCAGCAGCACGCGAATGGTGTGTTCATCCACCGTATAAGCGTGGAAGAGGTCGAACTGCATCTGGCCAACGATATGCGACCACTGGGGCATATAGGCCCACAGCACGCTGTGCCGGTGCATTGGCAGCAGGCCACGGCTCACCGCGCCGGGGTGGCGCAGCATGCTCAGGAACAGGGTCCGCGCCTCCGGAATGTAGCACAGCGGCTGGGTCAGATGGCGGCGGGCGTGGCGCAGGTGGCGCAGGGTAGTGGAGTAGATCCCGGTGATGCTGCTGTTACGCACCATCATATAGAACATGCGCAGGATCGCCTGCGGCTCGCGGATAAACAGCGACTCATCGCGCAGATCGATCAGCGTGCCACGCAGCTGGAACTCATCGTCAATAGGGCGAGGCTTCTCGTCGGTGGTCAGGGCCAGAATCGCCTCATCAAAGAGTTGAAGCAGCATCTGGTTCAGCTCGGATACCCGGCGGGTGACGCGATAGAAGTCCTTCATCATCTGCTCAACCGGCTCGTTGCCGTCGCCGACATAGTTGAGCCGCTGGGCGACGCTGAGCTGGCGATCGAACAGCAGACGGTTGTCGTAGCGGTTGATCTCCAGATGGAGGGCAAAGCGGATGCGCCACAGCAGATGCTGACACTCATTAAGCTCGTTACGCTCGGCCTGGGTTAAGAAGCCAAAGCCCACCATCTCGCTCAGGGAAGTGGCCCCGAAGTGGCGACGCGCCACCCACTGAAGGGTATGAATATCCCGCAGGCCGCCGGGGCTACTTTTGATATCCGGCTCCAGGTTATAGCTGGTGCCGTGGTAGCGCTGGTGGCGCTCATTCTGCTCGGCAACCTTGGCAGCAAAAAAGGTCTCTGAGGGCCAGAAGCCATCGCTAAAGATATGCTTCTGTAGCTCAAGGAAGAGGGCGACGTCGCCAATCAGCAGGCGGGACTCAATCAGGTTGGTGGCTACGGTGAGATCGGCAAGCCCCTCCAGCAGGCACTCTTCCAGGGTGCGCACGCTGTGGCCCACCTCCAGCTTTATGTCCCACAGCAGGGTTAATAGCTCGCCGATCTTCTGCGCCTGCTCGTCGGGCAGCTTTTTACGGCTGAGGATCAGCAGGTCGATATCCGAGAGCGGATGCAGCTCCCCGCGACCGTAGCCGCCTACCGCCACCAGCGCCGCATCGCCGTACTCCGCGAAGCCATACTCTACCCACAGGCGTTGCAGAAGCTGATCGATAAATTCGGTCCGGGCTTCAATGAGCTGCTCGGCGGAGAGGCCCTGGTCAAAGACGTGGCCCAGCCACTGCTGGAAGGTATCGATATGCGCCTTGATATCCGCGCAGTTCAGGCTGCTCTGCGGCCAGGATGAGGGGTTAGCAGGCTGGCCGGGGAGGGAGGGCGCCGTGTGGCTAAACTGTTCTGAAAGAGTGTGGCTCATATCGCGTTGCGCTGCCCCCAATATAAGTAAAAGCTATCGCCATAAAAAAAGCCGGCAATCGCCGGCTTCTTATCATTCGTTGTGCGAGAGTATCGCCGGGATGGTGTCATCCTTGCGGAGCGTCATAATTTCGCAGCCGTTCTCTGTCACCACAATAGTATGCTCGTACTGTGCCGACAAGCTCCGGTCTTTGGTTTTTACCGTCCAGCCATCTTTCATGGTGCGGATACGGTAGTCGCCTGCGTTGACCATCGGCTCAACGGTGAAGGCCATACCGGCCTGTAGCACCACGCCGCCGTCGTCGGCATCATAGTGCAGCACCTGCGGCTCTTCGTGGAAGCCACGACCAATGCCGTGCCCGCAGTACTCGCGCACCACAGAGAAGCCTTCCGCTTCGACAAACTTCTGGATCGCCGCGCCAAGGGTGCGCAGGCGGATGCCCGGCTTCACCATCTTCAGCGCCAGGTAGAGGCTCTCTTGGGTCACACGGCACAGGCGCTCGCCCAGAATGGTCGGCTTGCCAACGATAAACATTTTTGAGGTGTCGCCGTGGAAGCCATCTTTGATCACGGTAACGTCGATGTTGACGATGTCACCGTCTTTCAGACGTTTCTCGTCGTCCGGAATACCGTGACATACCACTTCGTTGATCGAGATGCAGACGGATTTCGGGAAGCCGTGGTAGCCGAGGCTGGCGGAGACCGCGTGCTGCTCGTTAACGATGTGATCGTTACAGATACGATCCAGCTCGCCGGTGCTTACGCCCGGTTTAATGTGCGCTTCGATCATCTCCAGCACTTCCGCAGCGAGGCGGCCTGCCACGCGCATTTTTTCGATATCTTCCGGGGTCTTAATTGGGATAGCCATGAATTCTGTCCATTAGCGTCGATGCATTGATAATAAACGTCATCGACAATAATTGTGTAAGTGCTGTCAATGTTACCAGTCCGAGACATAACCTGCCAAATTGAGAATTTCTGGCAGCACGCTACGCCAACAACTGTTGGAGTCTGCAGCGATTTTATGGTATAAAGCGCGCCGGACTTCCGTTCCTTCTTGTGGAGCGTGAGCCACAAATCTCACTTTGTGTAATAACACACACGTATCGACACATATTCCGGGGTGCCCTTTGGGGTCGGTGATATGGGATACGTGGAGGCATAACCCCAACTTTTATATAGAGGTTTTAATCATGGCAACTGTTTCCATGCGCGACATGCTCAAGGCTGGTGTTCACTTTGGTCACCAGACCCGTTACTGGAACCCGAAAATGAAGCCATTCATCTTCGGTGCACGTAACAAAGTTCACATCATCAACCTTGAGAAAACTGTACCAATGTTCAACGAAGCCCTGGCTGAGCTGAACAAGATCTCTTCCCGTAAAGGTAAGATCCTGTTTGTTGGTACTAAGCGCGCTGCGAGCGAAGCGGTGAAAGAAGCGGCTAACAGCTGCGATCAGTTCTTCGTGAACCATCGCTGGCTGGGCGGTATGCTGACCAACTGGAAAACCGTTCGTCAGTCTATCAAACGTCTGAAAGACCTGGAAACTCAGTCTCAGGACGGTACCTTCGACAAGCTGACCAAGAAAGAAGCGCTGATGCGTACCCGTGAGCTGGACAAGCTGGAAAACAGCCTGGGCGGTATCAAAGACATGGGCGGCCTGCCGGACGCACTGTTTGTTATCGACGCTGACCACGAACACATCGCGATCAAAGAAGCAAACAACCTGGGTATCCCAGTATTTGCTATCGTTGATACCAACTCCGATCCGGACGGCGTTGACTTCGTTATCCCGGGTAACGACGATGCAATCCGTGCAGTTAGCCTGTACCTGAGCGCTGTTGCTACTACCGTTCGTGAAGGCCGTTCTCAGGATCTGGCTTCCCAGGCGGAAGAGAGCTTCGTAGAAGCTGAATAATAAGGCACGCTCTCTGAGCCCCTTATTGAGCAGGTAGTACCGAGTTTGGTTAGGGGGCCTGTTTATGGCCCCCTTTTTCACTTTTAAGGCTGTTTGGTTTTACAACCAGGCAGGTCAAATCTTCCGAGGATTTTAGAATGGCTGAAATTACCGCATCCCTGGTAAAAGAGCTGCGCGAGCGTACTGGCGCTGGCATGATGGATTGCAAAAAAGCGCTGACCGAAGCGAACGGCGACATCGAGCTGGCAATCGAAAACATGCGTAAGTCTGGCGCGATCAAAGCGGCGAAAAAAGCAGGTAACGTTGCTGCTGACGGCGTGATCATCACCAAAATCGACGGCAACTACGGCGTGATTCTGGAAGTTAACTGCCAGACTGACTTCGTTGCAAAAGACTCTGGTTTCCAGGCGTTCGCTAACAAGGTTCTGGATGCAGCGGTTGCTGGCAAAGTTAGCGACGTTGACGTGCTGAAAGCACAGTTCGAAGAAGAGCGCGTAGCGCTGGTTGCTAAAATCGGTGAGAACATCAACATTCGCCGCGTAGCTACCCTCGAAGGCGACGTGCTGGGCTCTTACCTGCACGGCGCACGCATTGGCGTTCTGATCGCTGCTACCGGCGCTGACGAAGAGCTGGTGAAACAGCTGGCAATGCACGTTGCTGCAAGCAAGCCTGAGTTCGTTAAGCCGGAAGACGTGTCTGCTGAAGTAGTTGAGAAAGAGTACCAGGTTCAGCTGGACATCGCCATGCAGTCTGGCAAGCCGAAAGAGATCGCAGAGAAGATGGTTGAAGGCCGCATGAAGAAATTCACCGGCGAAGTCTCTCTGACCGGTCAGCCGTTCGTCATGGACCCGAGCAAAACCGTTGGCCAGCTGCTGAAAGAGCACAACGCTGACGTCACTAACTTCATCCGTTTTGAAGTGGGTGAAGGCATCGAGAAAGTTGAGACTGACTTCGCAGCAGAAGTTGCTGCCATGTCCAAGCAGTCTTAAGTGGTCTGAAAGAAGCCGCCTGAGGGCGGCTTCTTTTTGTATCCAGCGTAAGCTGTATACTACATACGTTGTATCCGGAATTAACCCCCTCTCAATCGTTGAACGTCTCAGGAAAGAATCATGGCTACCAATGCAAAACCCGTCTATAAACGCATCCTGCTTAAGCTCAGCGGCGAAGCGTTACAGGGCACCGAAGGCTTCGGTATCGACGCAAGCATCCTTGACCGCATGGCTCAGGAGATCAAAGAGCTGGTGGAGTTGGGCATCCAGGTAGGCGTCGTCATTGGTGGTGGTAACCTTTTCCGTGGCGCAGGTCTGGCGAAAGCGGGGATGAACCGTGTAGTGGGCGACCACATGGGTATGCTGGCAACGGTCATGAATGGCCTGGCAATGCGTGATGCGCTCCACCGCGCCTATGTGAACGCCCGCCTGATGTCCGCTATTCCACTGAATGGCGTGTGTGATAACTACAGCTGGGCTGAAGCCATCAGCCTGCTGCGTAACAACCGGGTGGTGATCCTCTCTGCCGGTACCGGTAACCCGTTCTTTACCACCGACTCCGCAGCCTGCCTGCGCGGGATCGAGATCGAGGCGGACGTGGTGCTGAAGGCGACTAAAGTCGACGGCGTATTTACTGCCGATCCGGCAAAAGATCCGGCTGCTACCATGTACGATCAGCTGAGCTACAGCGAAGTCCTGGATAAAGAGCTGAAGGTGATGGATCTGGCGGCCTTTACCCTGGCCCGTGACCACAAGCTGCCGATTCGTGTTTTCAACATGAACAAGCCTGGCGCGCTGCGCCGCGTGGTAATGGGCGAAAAAGAGGGCACTTTGATCACGGAGTAATTTCCGTCATCAACAAATAGAGGTAAGATTCCGCTTTAACAGTAAAGCGGTTCTTATCAGACACCTTTTACCGTGTCATAGATTAAACGGGGCTATACTTAGCACACTTTACGGCGTGCTGACGTATGGTCTGCCTGAGACAAGTTTTCAAGGATTCGTAACGTGATTAACGATATCAGAAAAGATGCCGAAGTCCGCATGGATAAATGCGTTGAAGCATTCAAAACCCAAATCAGCAAAGTGCGCACCGGTCGTGCTTCCCCAAGCCTGCTCGACGGCATTATGGTGCCGTACTACGGTACGCCGACGCCGCTGCGCCAGCTGGCTAACATCACCGTTGAAGACTCCCGCACGCTGAAAATCAACGTGTTCGATCGCTCTCTGAGCCCGGCGGTTGAGAAGGCGATCATGGCGTCTGACCTCGGTCTGAACCCAAGCTCTGCCGGTACCGACATCCGCGTTCCGCTGCCGCCGCTGACCGAAGAGCGTCGTAAAGACCTGATCAAAGTGGTGCGTGGCGAAGCCGAAGGCGCGCGCGTAGCGGTACGTAACGTACGCCGTGATGCCAACGACAAAGTGAAGGCGCTGCTGAAAGATAAAGCGATCAGCGAAGATGAAGATCGTCGCTCGCAGGACGACGTGCAGAAGCTGACCGACGTAGCCATCAAGAAGGTGGATGCGGCGCTGGCGGAAAAAGAAGCGGAACTGATGCAGTTCTGATCCCGCGCACGTGATTAAACAAAACGCCGCTCAGAGAAGCCTTACCGGGTTTTTGCTGGCGGCGTTTTGCTATGTTGCTCTTCTTAAGCCACCTTTGGACACCTCTCTCTCATGAAGCAGCTCACCCTCCTTGGCTCAACCGGCTCTATCGGTTGCAGTACTCTTGATGTGGTTCGCCACAATCCCGATCGCTTTGCCGTCACAGCGCTGGTTGCTGGCAAAAACGTGGCCCGTATGGCAGAGCAGTGCCTGGAGTTCACGCCGCGCTACGCGGTGATGGACGATGCCGCCAGCGCCCGTGAACTCAAAGAGACGCTGGCACAGCACGGTAGCCGTACCGAGGTGCTGAGCGGCCAGCAGGCCGCCTGCGACATGGCCGCGCTGGACGAGGTCGATCAGGTGATGGCCGCTATCGTTGGGGCGGCGGGCCTGCTGCCGACCCTGGCGGCGATCCGCGCCGGGAAGCGCGTGCTGCTGGCTAACAAGGAGTCGCTGGTCACCTGTGGCCGCCTGTTTATGGAGGCGGTGAAAGAGAGTAGGGCGCAGCTTCTGCCGGTGGATAGCGAGCACAACGCCATTTTTCAGAGTTTACCGCAACCCTTCCAGCGCAACCTGGGGTACGCTGACCTCGAGCAAAATGGCGTAGCATCCATTCTGCTTACCGGGTCTGGTGGCCCCTTTCGTGAGACGCCGCTGTCTGAACTGGCTGCAATGACGCCGGATCAGGCCTGCCGCCATCCGAACTGGTCAATGGGACGTAAAATCTCCGTTGATTCCGCCACCATGATGAACAAAGGTCTGGAATATATTGAAGCGCGCTGGCTGTTTAACGCCTCTGCCCGCCAGATGGAAGTGCTGATCCACCCCCAGTCGGTGATCCACTCTATGGTACGTTATCTGGATGGCAGCGTGTTAGCGCAGTTGGGTGAGCCGGATATGCGTACGCCTATCGCCCATACGATGGCCTGGCCGGATCGCGTCAGCTCTGGCGTCAAGGCTCTCGATTTTTGCTCGCTCAGCACGTTGAGCTTTGCCGCCCCGGACTATGATCGCTATCCCTGCCTGAAGCTGGCAATGGAGGCGTTTGAACAGGGCCAGGCCGCGACAACGGCGCTGAATGCAGCAAATGAGGTGACGGTTGCCGCATTCCTGGACTCGCGCATTCGCTTTACCGATATCGCTGCCCTTAATCTATCCGTACTAGAACGTATGGATCTGCGCGAACCGCAGAGCATCGAGGATGTTCTGGCTGTGGATGCGCTGGCCCGCGAGACGGCGCAGAAACAGGTGAGCCATCTCGCAAGCCGGTGATATTGCTGCCATGAATGGCTGTGATATTTGTTAGCGTTCGGCTTCAGTGATATAGTCTGCGCCACCCGATCGCTGGTCTCAGGGCCGGAGCGGTCAGGTAAGCCGTGGTTTGACACGGCTTTTTTTACGTAAAGGCTTCAGTATTTCTGAGTACCGCTAAATCCTTTTCAGGGACTTAAAACGCGTTATGTTGTCAATGAACCTTCCTTTAAGCGAGAATTTGCCAGCACATGGCTGCCGCCATGTGGCGATAATTATGGATGGCAATGGTCGCTGGGCAAAAAGACAAGGGAAGATACGAGCCTTTGGACATAAAGCCGGAGCGAAGTCCGTCCGCCGCGCAGTCTCCTATGCTGCGAACCACGGCATCGACGCGCTAACGTTGTATGCTTTTAGCAGTGAGAACTGGAACCGTCCGGCGCAGGAGGTCAGCGCGCTGATGGAGCTGTTTGTGTGGGCGCTAGATAGCGAAGTAAAAAGCCTGCACCGTCACAATGTACGCCTGCGCGTCATCGGTGACACCAGCCGTTTTAACTCACGTCTGCAAGAGCGTATTCGCAAAGCGGAGGCGTTAACCGCGCAAAATAGCGGGCTGACGCTGAATATCGCCGCGAATTATGGCGGACGTTGGGATATTATTCAGGGAGTACAGCAATTAGCGGTACAGGTACAAGAAGGGCTGTTACGCCCGGACCAAATTGATGAAGAGGCGCTGAGTAAGCAAATCTGCATGCATGAACTGGCTCCAGTGGATTTAGTGATAAGGACAGGGGGGGAGCACCGCATCAGTAACTTTTTGCTGTGGCAGATTGCCTATGCTGAACTTTACTTCACGGATGTTCTTTGGCCTGATTTCGATGAACAAGACTTTGAAGGTGCGCTGCATGCCTTTGCCAATCGAGAGCGTCGTTTCGGCGGCACCGAGCCTGGTGGCGACAAAGCCTGATGGGGGTAGCTTTTGCTGAAGTATCGCCTGATTTCTGCTTTTGTATTAATACCCGTCGTCATTGCGGCGCTATTTTTACTCCCCCCAGTGGGGTTTGCTCTGGTCACGCTCGCGGTCTGTATGCTGGCCGCCTGGGAGTGGGGCCAGCTTAGCGGCTTTACTTCACGCACGCAGCGGGTATGGCTGGCCGTGCTCTGCGGCCTGCTGCTGGCAGTGATGCTGTTTACGATCCCGGAGTACCACCATAACGTTCATCAGCCGCTGGTTGAGGGCTCGCTGTGGGCTTCGCTGGGCTGGTGGATCGCTGCGTTGCTGCTGGTGCTGTTCTATCCCGCTTCGGCGGCGCTGTGGCGGCACTCTAAGGCGCTGCGCCTGCTGTTTGGCATCCTGACCATCGTGCCCTTTTTCTGGGGTATGCTGGCTCTGCGTGCCTGGCACTATGATGATAACCACTACAGCGGCGCGCTGTGGCTGCTGTATGTCATGATCCTCGTCTGGGGTGCGGATTCCGGCGCGTACATGTTCGGCAAGCTGTTCGGTAAGCATAAGCTGGCACCGAAGGTGTCGCCGGGGAAAACCTGGCAGGGCTTTATCGGCGGCCTGTTTACGGCGGCAGTGATCTCCTGGGGCTACGGCATGTGGGCAAACCTTGAGGTAACGCTCTCTACGCTGCTGATCTGCTCCGTGGTTGCGGCGCTGGCCTCAGTGCTGGGGGATCTCACCGAAAGTATGTTTAAGCGTGAAGCCGGTATCAAAGATAGCGGTCACCTTATTCCAGGACACGGCGGTATTCTCGATCGCATCGACAGCCTGACGGCGGCAGTACCGGTGTTTGCCTGCCTGCTGCTGCTGGTCTTTGGGACGATTTAACGGATGATTTTATGCTGAGCATTCTCTGGAATCTGGCAGCGTTTATTGTTGCGCTGGGCGTGCTGATTACCGTGCACGAGTTTGGCCATTTCTGGGTTGCTCGCCGCTGCGGCGTCCGGGTTGAGCGCTTTTCCATTGGTTTTGGCAAAGCGCTCTGGCGTCGCACCGACAAGCAGGGCACCGAGTTTGTTATCGCCCTCATCCCGCTAGGGGGCTATGTCAAAATGCTCGACGAGCGCGTCGAGCCGGTGATCCCCGAACTGCGTCACACCGCCTTTAATAACAAAACCATCGGCCAGCGCGCCGCCGTGATCGCCGCGGGCCCCGTGGCTAACTTCCTCTTTGCTATCTTTGCCTACTGGCTGGTGTTCATCATCGGCGTCCCTGGCGTTCGTCCGGTTATTGGTGAAATTACGCCCAACTCCATTGCCGCCAGCGCACAAATCGCCCCTGGGATGGAACTTAAAGCCGTTGACGGTATCGAAACGCCAGACTGGGATGCCGTGCGTCTGCAGCTGGTGGATAAAATCGGCGACGAACAGACCACCGTTAGCGTCGCGCCTTTTGGCAGCGACAGCCGCCAGCAGAAGACGCTGGATCTGCGCAACTGGGCGTTTGAGCCAGATAAGCAGGATCCGGTGGCCTCATTGGGCATCCAGCCGCGTGCGGCACAGATTGAGTCCGTGCTGGCAGAGGTGCAGTCTGGGTCGGCGGCAAGTAAAGCGGGTTTGCAAGCTGGCGACAGGATCGTTAAAGTCGATGGTCAGGCAATCACGCAGTGGATGACCTTTGTGACCCTGGTGCGCGATAATCCGGGTAAACCATTGGCGCTGGATATAGAAAGGCAGGGAACTCCCTTGTCTTTAACGCTGATACCAGATACAAAACCGGGTAGCGGCAAGGATGAAGGGTTTGCGGGCGTCGTGCCAAAGGTTATCCCGCTGCCGGACGAGTATAAGACAGTACGCCAGTATGGGCCGTTTGATGCCGTTGTCGAAGCCACGGGTAAAACCTGGCAGTTGATGAAGCTCACGGTCAGCATGCTGGGCAAATTGATCACCGGCGACGTCAAACTGAACAACCTCAGCGGGCCGATCTCGATCGCCCAAGGGGCTGGGATGTCTGCGGAGTTTGGGTTGATCTACTACCTGATGTTCCTCGCCTTAATCAGCGTGAACCTCGGGATTATCAACCTGTTCCCTCTACCGGTTTTAGATGGGGGACACCTGCTGTTTTTAGCGATAGAGAAGCTAAAAGGCGGGCCGGTATCCGAGCGGGTTCAAGACTTTAGTTATCGCATTGGCTCAATACTGCTGGTGCTGTTAATGGGGCTTGCACTTTTCAATGATTTCTCTCGGTTATGAGAGTTAGTTAGGAAGAACGCATAATAACGATGGCGATGAAAAAGTTGCTTATAGCGTCGCTGCTGTTTAGCAGCGCGACCGTATACGGTGCTGAAGGGTTCGTAGTGAAAGATATTCATTTCGAAGGCTTACAGCGTGTCGCCGTTGGTGCGGCCCTCCTCAGTATGCCAGTGCGTCAGGGTGACACGGTGACTGATGAAGACATCAGTAATATTATCCGTGCGCTGTTTGCCACCGGCAACTTCGAGGACGTTCGCGTCCTGCGCGATGGTGATACGCTTCTCGTGCAGGTTAAAGAGCGTCCTACCATTGCCAGCATCACCTTCTCGGGCAACAAGTCCGTTAAAGATGACATGCTGAAGCAGAACCTCGAAGCCTCCGGCGTGCGCGTGGGTGAATCACTTGACCGCACCACTCTGGCCGATATCGAAAAAGGTCTGGAAGATTTCTACTACAGCGTCGGTAAGTACAGCGCCAGCGTGAAAGCGGTCGTTACGCCGCTGCCGCGTAACCGCGTCGACCTGAAGCTGGTCTTCCAGGAGGGCGTCTCTGCCAAAATCCAGCAGATCAACATTGTCGGTAACCATGCGTTCAGTACCGAAGAGCTGATCTCGACGTTCCAGCTGCGCGATGAAGTGCCGTGGTGGAACGTGGTGGGCGATCGCAAATACCAGAAACAGAAGCTGGCAGGCGATCTGGAAACGTTACGCAGCTACTACCTCGATCGTGGCTACGCGCGTTTCAACATTGACTCTACCCAGGTCAGCCTGACGCCGGATAAAAAAGGCATCTACATTACCGTTAACGTCACTGAAGGCGATCAGTACAAGCTTTCCAGCGTTGAAGTCAGCGGTAATCTGGCTGGTCACTCCGCCGAAATCGAGAGCCTGACGAAAATTCAGCCGGGCGAGCTCTATAACGGCACCAAAGTGACCAAGATGGAAGACGACATCAAGAAGCTTCTGGGTCGCTATGGCTACGCCTACCCGCGCGTACAGTCTCAGCCTGAGATCAACGACGCGGATAAGACCGTGAAGCTGCACGTCAACGTCGATGCGGGCAACCGCTACTACGTGCGTAAGATCCGCTTTGAGGGTAACGATACCTCCAAAGATGCCGTTCTGCGCCGTGAAATGCGTCAGATGGAAGGCGCATGGCTGGGCAGCGATCTGGTCGATCAGGGTAAAGAGCGTCTCAACCGTCTCGGCTACTTCGAAACGGTGGATACCGATACCCAGCGCGTCTCAGGCAGCCCGGACCAGGTGGACGTGGTCTACAAGGTGAAAGAGCGTAACACCGGCAGCTTCAACTTCGGTGTGGGCTACGGCACCGAGAGCGGCGTGAGCTTCCAGGTCGGCGTCCAGCAGGATAACTGGCTGGGTACCGGTTACTCGGTAGGGATCAACGGGACCAAGAACGACTATCAGACCTACTCTGAGCTGTCCGTGACCAACCCGTACTTCACCGTTGATGGCGTGAGCCTCGGCGGTCGTATCTTCTATAACGACTTCGAAGCGGATGATGCGGATCTCTCCTCGTACACCAACAAGAGCTACGGCCTTGACGGTACGCTGGGCTTCCCGGTCAACGAGTACAACACCCTGCGCCTCGGCCTGGGTTACGTGCACAATGACCTGTCCAACATGGAGCCGCAGGTGGCCATGTGGCGTTATCTCGACTCGGTGGGGCAGAGCGCCAACACCCAGGACAACGATAACGGCTACAGCGCAGACGACTTCACCTTTAACTACGGCTGGACCTACAACCATCTTGACCGCGGCTACTTCCCGACGGACGGCTCGCGCGTCAACCTGAACGGTAAGGTCACCGTACCGGGCTCGGATAACGAGTTCTACAAGGTGACGCTGGATACCGCGACCTACGTCCCGCTGGATGACGATCACAAGTGGGTGGTTCTCGGCCGTACCCGTTGGGGTTACGGTGATGGCTTAGGCGGCAAAGAGATGCCGTTCTATGAGAACTTCTACGCCGGCGGCTCCAGCACCGTGCGTGGCTTCCAGTCCAACAACATCGGTCCGAAAGCGGTCTACTACGGTGGTAACAACCAAGAGAACTGCGAGACTACCCAGCCAGGCGCTCTCTGTAAGTCTGATGATGCCGTCGGCGGTAACGCCATGGGTGTCGCCAGCCTGGAAATGATCACCCCGACGCCATTCGTGAGCGAGAAGTATGCTAACTCGATCCGTACCTCCGTCTTCTGGGATGCGGGTACGGTGTGGGATACTAACTGGGAAGATACGACAGCGACGAGAAATGCTGGCGTGCCGGACTATAGCGATCCGAGCAACATCCGTATGTCTGCGGGTATTGCACTACAATGGATGTCTCCGCTGGGGCCGTTGGTCTTCTCCTACGCCCAGCCGTTTAAGAAATACGAAGGAGACAAAGCAGAACAGTTCCAGTTTAACATTGGTAAAACCTGGTAATTGCGCTGCGCAACGGAATGCACAGGTAGTGTAGCGCTGGTGTAGGCGATCGCGAGGTCGCCTCGCCACGCAAAGAAGGTATCTTCGGATACATTGGGATGGTAAGGAGTTTATTGTGAAAAAGTGGTTATTAGCTGCGGGTCTCGGTTTAGCGATGGTTACCTCTGCTCAGGCAGCGGACAAAATTGCGATCGTTAACATGAACAGCCTGTTCCAGCAGGTCGCTCAGACTACCGGTGTGTCCAAAACGCTGGAAAACGAGTTCAAAGGCCGCGCCAGCGAACTGCAGAGCCAGGAAAACGATCTGCAGAGCAAAATGCAGCGTCTGCAGCGTGACGGCTCAACGATGAAAGCGTCCGATCGTAGCAAGCTGGAAAAAGACGTCATGTCTCAGCGCCAGGCTTTCTCTCAGAAAGCACAGGCATTTGAACAGGATCGTGCGCGTCGTTCTAACGAAGAGCGTGGCAAACTGGTTAATCGTATCCAGTCAGCTGTGAAAAAAGTGGCAGCCGACCAGAGCATCGATCTGGTTGTTGACGCAAATACCGTTGCTTACAACAGCAGTGACGTAAAAGACATCACCGCTGATGTGCTGAAACAGGTTAAATAAGTAATGTCTACTATTCGACTGTCTGATTTAGCTCAACAGTTGGATGCAGAGTTACACGGTGATGGCGATATCGCCATCACCGGCGTTGCGTCCATGCAGTCCGCTAAAGCAGGTCAAATCACCTTCATGGTAAATCCAAAATACCGTGAACATCTGGCTGCTTGCCAGGCCTCTGCTGTCGTGATGACGCAGGACGACCTTCCCTTTGCCCACGGCCCCGCGCTGGTAGTGAAAAATCCCTACCTGACGTATGCCCGGATGGCACAAATTCTTGATACCACGCCACAGCCGGCGCAGGACATCGCCCCAAGTGCGGTGATCGATCCCACGGCGAAGCTGGGTAAAAACATCTCCATTGGCGCAAACGCCGTTATTGAATCAGACGTCGAGCTGGGCGATAACGTGGTGATTGGCGCAGGCTGCTTCGTGGGTAAAAAGACAAAAATCGGTGCAGGCTCGCGTTTATGGGCCAACGTGACCATTTACCACGAGATTGAAATCGGTGAAAATTGCCTCATTCAGTCCAGCACCGTGATCGGTGCGGATGGCTTTGGCTATGCCAACGATCGCGGCAACTGGGTGAAGATCCCCCAGCTTGGTCGGGTGATCGTCGGCGATCGTGTTGAGATCGGGGCTTGTACCACCATTGATCGTGGTGCGCTTGACGACACCATTATTGGCAACGGCGTTATCATTGATAATCAGTGTCAGATTGCACATAACGTCGTGATTGGCGACAATACCGCAGTTGCTGGCGGCGTCATCATGGCGGGCAGTTTAAAAATTGGCCGCTACTGCATGATTGGCGGTGCGAGCGTGATCAACGGTCACATGGAAATCTGCGATAAGGTCACCGTAACGGGCATGGGTATGGTGATGCGTCCCATTACTGAACCGGGCGTCTACTCATCAGGTATCCCGCTGCAACCCAATAAAACCTGGCGAAAAACAGCAGCGCTGGTGATGAATATTGATGACATGAGCAAGCGACTCAAGGCTCTTGAGCGCAAGGTCGTGCAGCAAGACGAATAATTCACCCGTTTTACGCCCAAACTTCTCGGCCTGACGGCATTAGATTGCCGCGGGCCGTGTTATTATTGCCATTCAGTATTTTTTGACAGGAAGAGTATTTTGACTACTGACACTCATACTCTGCACATTGAAGAGATTTTAGAGCTTCTGCCGCACCGCTACCCGTTTTTACTGGTTGACCGCGTGCTGGATTTCGAAGAAGGTCGTTTTCTGCGCGCAGTAAAAAATGTTTCGGTTAATGAACCCTTTTTCCAGGGCCATTTCCCTGGTAAACCGATTTTTCCGGGCGTTTTGATTCTGGAAGCCATGGCGCAGGCCACCGGCATTCTGGCATTTAAAAGCGTAGGAAAACTGGAACCTGGCGAGCTGTACTACTTTGCCGGTATCGATGAAGCCCGCTTCAAACGTCCGGTAGTGCCAGGCGATCAGATGATCATGGAAGTCACGTTTGAGAAAACGCGCCGTGGTCTGACCCGCTTTAAAGGCGTGGCAACAGTCGACGGTAAAGTTGTTTGTGAAGCTACTATGATGTGTGCACGTAGCCGGGAGGCCTGATACGTGATTGATAAAACTGCCTTTGTTCATCCTACCGCCATCGTGGAAGAGGGTGCCGTTATCGGCGCTAACGCCCACATTGGCCCGTTCTGTATTGTTGGACCCCATGTTGAAATTGGTGAGGGTACCGTACTGAAGTCTCACGTTGTCGTAAACGGCCACACCAAAATTGGTCGCGACAACGAGATCTATCAGTTCGCCTCCATCGGTGAAGTGAACCAGGATCTTAAATATGCTGGCGAACCGACCCGAGTGGAAATTGGCGATCGTAACCGCATTCGCGAAAGCGTAACCATTCACCGTGGTACCGAACAGGGCGGTGGTTTGACGAAGGTGGGCAGCGGTAACCTGCTGATGATCAACGCACACGTTGCGCATGATTGTACGGTAGGGAACAACTGTATCCTCGCTAACAATGCGACATTAGCGGGCCACGTTTCGGTCGACGATCATGCCATCATCGGTGGCATGACGGCGGTGCACCAGTTCTGCATTATCGGCGCGCATGTGATGGTAGGCGGCTGCTCTGGCGTTGCCCAGGACGTGCCACCGTACGTGATTGCCCAGGGCAACCATGCCACGCCGTTCGGGGTTAACATTGAAGGGCTGAAACGTCGCGGCTTCAGCCGTGAAGCCCTGATTGCTATTCGCAACGCCTACAAGCTGCTCTACCGCAGCGGTAAGACGCTGGAAGAGGTGAAGCCTGAGATCGCCGAGCTGGCGGAAGCGCACCCGGAAGTCCGCGCGTTCAGCGAGTTCTTTGCGCGCTCGACGCGTGGCCTGATCCGTTAATGGTTGACGATCGTCCGCTTACGATTGCCCTGGTCGCCGGAGAAACCTCCGGCGATATTCTTGGTGCCGGTCTCATCCGTGCGCTCAAGCAGCGCGTGCCTAACGCCCGCTTCGTTGGCGTGGCTGGCCCGCTGATGCAGGCCGAGGGCTGCGAGGCCTGGTACGAGATGGAAGAGCTGGCGGTAATGGGCATCGTTGAGGTGCTGGGCCGTCTGCGTCGCCTTTTGCATATCCGCGCCGATCTGACGCGCCGCTTTACCGCGCTTAAGCCGGACGTTTTTGTCGGCATTGATGCCCCCGATTTCAACATTACCCTTGAGGGCAACCTCAAACGGCAGGGTATTAAAACGATTCACTACGTCAGCCCCTCTGTCTGGGCCTGGCGACAGAAACGCGTTTTCAAAATAGGCAGATCCACCGATCTGGTGCTTGCTTTTCTGCCTTTCGAAAAAGCGTTTTATGACCGCTTTAATGTGCCGTGCCGCTTTATCGGCCATACCATGGCGGACGCCATGCCGCTGGATCCCGATAAAAACGCCGCGCGCGACGCGCTTGGGCTCTCCCACGACGCCCACTGCCTGGCCCTGCTGCCGGGCAGCCGCGGCGCGGAAGTCGAGATGCTCAGCGCTGACTTCCTGCGCACCGCGCAGATCCTGCGCCAGCACTATCCCGATTTAGAGGTGGTGGTGCCGCTGGTTAACGCCAAACGCCGGGAGCAGTTCGAGCGCATTAAAGCCGAGGTCGCACCGGATCTGGTGGTTCACCTGCTGGATGGCAAAGGCCGTGAGGCGATGGTAGCCAGCGACGCCGCACTGCTGGCCTCCGGCACCGCCGCGCTGGAGTGCATGCTGGCAAAATGCCCGATGGTCGTCGGCTATCGCATGAAGCCGTTTACCTTCTGGCTGGCAAAACGGCTGGTAAAAACCGACTACGTTTCGCTGCCTAACCTGCTGGCCGGGCGCGAGCTGGTGAAAGAGCTGCTGCAGGACGAGTGTCAGCCGCAGCTGCTGGCGGATGCGCTGCTGCCGCTGCTGGCCCGGGGCAACACCAGCCACGCCATGCATGACACCTTCCGTGAACTGCATCAGCAGATCCGCTGCAATGCAGATGAACAGGCGGCGGATGCTGTGCTGGAGCTAGCAAAATGAATGAATTTATTTATCCGCACCACCACTTAGTGGCGGGTGTGGATGAGGTGGGCCGTGGCCCGCTGGTCGGCGCGGTCGTTACGGCGGCGGTGATCCTTGACCCTGCCAGGCCCATTATCGGCCTGAACGACTCCAAAAAACTGAGTGAAAAACGCCGCCTGGCGCTGTTTGCTGAGATTCAGGAAAAAGCGCTATGCTGGAGTCTGGGCCGCGCCGAGCCGCATGAAATTGATGAGCTGAACATTCTGCATGCGACCATGCTGGCGATGCAGCGCGCCGTGGCCGGGCTATCCGTTGTTCCCGAATACGTGCTGATCGACGGCAACCGCTGTCCGGCCCTGCCTGTGCCCTCAATGGCGGTGGTGAAAGGGGATAGCCGGGTGGCAGAAATTAGCGCAGCCTCCATTATTGCCAAGGTCACGCGCGATGCTGAGATGGCTGCGCTTGACCTGACGTTTCCTCAATATGGCTTTGCGCAGCATAAAGGGTATCCGACCGCTTTCCATCTGGAGAGACTGGCGGAGCACGGCGCGACAGAGCATCACCGGCGTAGCTTTGCGCCAGTAAAACGCGCGCTGGGGCTGGTCTCCTGATTGCTGCACTATAAATGCGTATACTCAAAATCATTCA
>NZ_LR607338.1:3107871-3124482 GCF_902164725.1 Pseudescherichia vulneris
GCAGCTTGAAGGATGAAGAGTATAGGAAGATAAGATGGCTGAACCACGTTATGTCCACCTGCGGGTGCACAGCGACTACTCCATGATCGATGGGCTGGCTAAGACCGGGCCGCTGGTAAAAAAGGCGGCCGCGTTGGGTCAGCCTGCGCTGGCGATCACCGATTTTACCAACCTCTGCGGTCTGGTTAAGTTCTACGGAACGGGCCACGGGGCAGGGATTAAGCCAATCGTTGGGGCGGATTTTCACGTCCAGAGCGATATCATGGGCGACGAGTTTACCCAAATTACGGTGCTCGCGGCCAACAACACCGGCTACCAGAACCTGACGCTGCTTATCTCTCGCGCCTACCAGCGTGGCTACGGCGCGCTGGGGCCGTGGATCGACCGGGAGTGGCTGGCGGATCTGGGCGAAGGGCTGATCCTGCTCTCCGGCGGACGCATGGGTGACGTAGGCAAAAGTCTGCTGCGCGGCAATGCGGCGCTGGTGGATCAGTGCGTAAGCTTCTATGAAACCCACTTCCCGGATCGCTTCTATCTGGAGCTGATCCGCACCGGTCGTCCTGACGAAGAGAGCTATCTGCACGCGGCGGTTGAGCTGGCTCAGGAGCGTGGTCTGCCGGTCGTGGCGACCAACGACGTCCGCTTTATCGACAGCGGCGATTTTGACGCCCACGAAATTCGCGTGGCTATTCACGACGGTTTTACCCTCGACGATCCCAAGCGCCCGCGCCTCTATTCGCCGCAGCAGTATATGCGCAGCGAAGAGGAGATGTGCGAACTCTTCTCCGACATTCCGGAAGCACTGGAGAACAGCGTCGAGATCGCCAAACGCTGCAACGTTACCGTGCGTCTCGGCGAATACTTCCTGCCGCAGTTCCCTACCGGCGACATGACCACGGAAGATTTCCTGGTCCTGAAGTCGAAAGAGGGGCTGGAGGAGCGTCTGGAGTTCCTCTTCCCGGACCCGGCGGAGCGCGCCGAGAAGCGCCTGGCGTATGACGAGCGCCTCGACGTTGAGCTGAAAGTGATCAACCAGATGGGCTTCCCGGGCTACTTCTTGATCGTGATGGAGTTTATCCAGTGGTCGAAGGATAACGGTGTCCCGGTAGGGCCAGGGCGTGGTTCCGGCGCGGGATCGCTGGTGGCCTATGCGCTGAAGATCACCGACCTCGATCCGCTGGAGTTTGACCTGCTGTTCGAACGCTTCCTGAACCCGGAGCGTGTCTCAATGCCTGACTTCGACGTTGACTTCTGCATGGAGAAACGCGACCAGGTTATCGACCACGTGGCAGAGATGTACGGTCGCGAGGCGGTGTCGCAGATTATCACCTTCGGTACGATGGCGGCGAAAGCGGTTATCCGCGATGTGGGCCGCGTGCTGGGCCACCCCTATGGCTTTGTGGATCGCATCTCCAAGCTGGTGCCGCCGGATCCGGGCATGACCCTGGCGAAAGCCTTTGAGGCCGAGCCGCAGCTGCCGGAGATCTACGAGGCCGATGAAGAGGTCAGAGCCCTCATCGACATGGCGCGCAAGCTGGAAGGGGTAACGCGTAACGCCGGTAAGCACGCCGGTGGGGTGGTGATCGCGCCAACCAAAATTACCGATTTTGCGCCGCTCTACTGCGATGAAGCCGGGCAGCATCCGGTTACCCAGTTTGATAAGAATGACGTGGAGTACGCAGGACTGGTGAAGTTCGACTTCCTCGGCCTGCGTACGCTAACGATCATCGACTGGGCGCTGAAGATGATCAACCCGCGCCGGGCGAAGCAGGGGCTGGAGCCGATTGATATCGCCGCGATCCCTCTCGACGACAAGAAAAGTTTTGATATGCTGCAGCGCTCGGAGACCACTGCGGTCTTCCAGCTTGAATCCCGCGGCATGAAGGATCTGATTAAACGCCTGCAGCCTGACTGTTTCGAAGATATGATCGCCCTGGTGGCCCTGTTCCGTCCTGGTCCGTTGCAGTCCGGGATGGTAGATAACTTCATCGACCGTAAGCACGGCCGGGAAGCGATCTCCTATCCTGACGTGCAGTGGCAGCACGAGTGCCTGAAGCCGGTGCTGGAGCCGACCTATGGCATCATCCTCTACCAGGAACAGGTGATGCAGATTGCCCAGGAGCTCTCCGGCTATACGCTGGGCGGCGCGGACATGCTGCGCCGTGCGATGGGTAAGAAGAAGCCGGAAGAGATGGCCAAGCAGCGCTCGGTCTTTGAAGACGGGGCGAGAAAGAACGGTATTGACGGTGAGCTGGCGATCAAAATCTTTGACCTGGTAGAGAAATTTGCCGGCTACGGATTTAACAAATCGCACTCCGCTGCCTATGCTTTGGTGTCGTATCAGACGCTGTGGCTGAAGGCCCACTATCCCGCTGAATTTATGGCGGCGGTAATGACGGCGGATATGGACAACACCGAGAAGGTGGTCGGGCTGGTGGATGAGTGCTGGCGGATGGGGTTAAAGATCCTGCCGCCGGATATTAACTCCGGGCTGTACCATTTTCACGTTAACGACGACGGTGAGATTGTCTACGGGATCGGCGCAATCAAGGGCGTAGGTGAAGGCCCGATTGAAGCCATTCTGGAGGCGCGAAATAAAGACGGCTACTTCCGTGAGCTGTTCGACCTTTGCGCACGCACTGACACCAAAAAGCTCAACCGTCGGGTGCTGGAGAAGCTGATTATGTCCGGGGCGTTTGACCGCCTCGGGCCGCACCGCGCCGCGCTGATGAACTCGCTGAACGATGCGCTGAAAGCCGCCGATCAGCATGCGAAGGCCGAGGCAATCGGTCAGGCGGATATGTTCGGCGTGCTGGCGGAGGAGCCAGCGCAGATCGAGCAGTCCTACGCCAACTGTCAGCGCTGGCCGGAGCAGGTGGTGCTGGACGGGGAACGTGAAACGTTGGGGCTCTACCTGACGGGTCACCCGATTACCCAGTATTTAAAAGAGATTGAGCGCTATGTCGGCGGGCTTCGGCTCAAAGACATGCACCCGACAGAGCGTGGTAAGATCACCACCGCTGCGGGGCTCGTCATTGCGGCGCGGGTTATGGTCACCAAGCGCGGCAATCGTATCGGTATCTGTACGCTGGATGACCGTTCCGGCCGTCTGGAGGTGATGTTATTCACCGACGCGCTGGATAAATACCAGCAATTGCTGGAAAAAGACCGCATACTCATCGTCAGCGGACAGGTCAGCTTTGATGACTTCAGCGGGGGGCTTAAAATGACCGCCCGCGAAGTGATGGACATTGACGAAGCCCGGGAAAAATATGCTCGCGGGCTTGCTATCTCGCTGACGGACAGGCAAATTGATGACCAGCTTTTAAACCGACTCCGTCAGTCTCTGGAACCCCATCGTTCGGGAACAATTCCAGTGCATCTCTACTACCAGAGAGCGGATGCGCGCGCCCGGTTGCGCTTTGGTGCAACATGGCGTGTCTCTCCGAGCGATCGTTTACTTAACGATCTGCGTGGCCTGGTTGGCCCGGAGCAGGTGGAACTAGAGTTTGACTAATACAGGAATACTATGAGTCTGAATTTCCTTGATTTCGAACAGCCGATCGCCGAGCTGGAAGCGAAAATCGATTCCCTGACGGCAGTGAGCCGCCAGGATGAAAAACTGGATATTAACATCGACGAAGAGGTGCATCGTCTGCGCGAAAAAAGCGTAGAGCTGACGCGTAAAATCTTTGCCGATCTCGGCGCATGGCAGGTCGCGCAACTGGCGCGCCATCCACAGCGTCCGTACACCCTGGATTATGTCCGCCTGGCGTTTGATGAGTTCGACGAGCTGGCCGGGGACCGCGCCTACGCAGACGATAAAGCCATTGTGGGCGGTATCGCGCGTCTGGACGGGCGTCCGGTGATGATCATTGGTCATCAGAAAGGGCGTGAAACCAAAGAAAAAATCCGCCGTAACTTCGGTATGCCGGCACCGGAAGGCTACCGCAAAGCGCTGCGCCTGATGGAGATGGCCGAGCGTTTCAATATGCCGATCATCACCTTTATCGACACCCCGGGTGCTTACCCGGGCGTGGGGGCGGAAGAGCGCGGTCAGTCTGAAGCCATTGCCCGCAACCTGCGTGAGATGTCGCGTCTGAACGTGCCGGTGATCTGCACCGTCATCGGTGAAGGCGGCTCCGGCGGCGCGCTGGCTATCGGCGTGGGCGACAAAGTTAACATGCTGCAATACAGCACCTACTCGGTGATCTCTCCGGAAGGCTGTGCGTCTATTCTGTGGAAGAGCGCCGATAAAGCGCCGCTGGCGGCAGAAGCGATGGGTATTATCGCTCCGCGTCTGAAAGAGCTGAAGCTGATCGACTCCATTATTCCAGAGCCGCTGGGTGGCGCGCATCGCAACCCGGAAGCGATTGCCGCGTCGCTGAAAGCGCAGCTGCTGGAAGATCTGGCCGATCTGGACGTGCTGAACAAAGAGGAGCTGCGTGACCGTCGTTACCAGCGCCTGATGAGCTACGGCTACGCCTGATCCCTGTAGAACGCCGGGCGGCGCTCACGCGTGCCCGGCCTACAAAACCCGCTCGCCTCAGCTATGCTTACCTGTGAATTCGCACGGAGGTAAGCATTGAATATCATCGCCATTATGGGGCAGCAGGGCGTTTTTTATAAAGACGAGCCCCTCAAAGAGCTTCATCTTGCGCTGGAGCAGCAGGGTTTCCAGCTCATCTACCCCACCAGCAGTAACGACCTGTTAAAACTCATCGAACACAACCCGCGCATCTGCGGCGTCATCTTTGACTGGGATCGGCATGGCCTGGATCTGTGCAGCGAGATCAACCAGCTCAACGAGTATCTGCCGCTCTACGCCTTTATCAATACCCACTCAACGATGGACGTCAGCGCCCACGATATGCGTATGGCGCTCTGGTTTTTCGAGTACGCGCTGGGCGTAGCCGACAGCATTTCGACGCGTATCCGCCAGTATACTAACGAGTATCTGGATCAGATCACGCCGCCTTTTACCCGCTCGCTGTTCACCTACGTGAAAGAGGGCAAGTACACCTTCTGTACCCCCGGACACATGGCCGGTACCGCCTATCAGAAAAGCCCGGTGGGCTGCCTGTTCTATGACTTTTTCGGCGGCAATACCCTCAAGGCCGACGTCTCGATCTCCGTAACCGAGCTGGGATCGCTGCTCGATCATACGGGCCCGCACCTGGAGGCCGAAGAGTATATCGCCCGCACCTTTGGTGCCGAGCAGAGCTACATGGTGACCAACGGCACCTCGACCTCCAACAAGATTGTTGGCATGTACGCCGCCCCTGACGGCAGCACGCTGCTTATCGATCGCAACTGCCACAAGTCGCTGGCCCACCTGCTGATGATGAGCGACGTGGTGCCAATCTGGCTCAAGCCGGGACGCAACGCGCTGGGTATTTTAGGTGGCATTCCCCGTCGCGAGTTTAGCCATGAGAGCATTACAGAGAAGGTAGCGGCAACGAACGGGGCCAGCTGGCCGGTTCACGCGGTGATCACCAACTCTACCTATGACGGGCTGCTCTATAACACCACCTGGATCAAAGAGACCCTGGACGTGCCGTCGATTCACTTCGATTCAGCGTGGGTTCCCTACACTAACTTCCACCCTATCTACGAGGGCAAGAGCGGCATGAGCGGCGATCGCGTGCCGGGCAAAGTTTTCTTTGAAACCCAGTCGACGCACAAGATGCTGGCCGCGTTCTCCCAGGCATCGCTAATCCACGTTAAAGGCGAATATGACGAAGACACCTTTAACGAAGCCTACATGATGCATACCACTACCTCGCCAAGCTATCCGCTGGTGGCCTCTATCGAGACGGCCGCGGCGATGCTGCGGGGCAATCCGGGTCGGCGGCTGATCAACCGCTCTGTCGAGCGCGCGCTTCACTTCCGTAAAGAGGTGCAGCGGCTGAAAGACGAGGCGGAGGGCTGGTTCTTCGATATCTGGCAGCCGGAGGATATTGAAGAGGCCGACTGCTGGCCAGTTGCACCGGGCGAGGCGTGGCACGGCTTCCGCGAGGCGGATGACGATCATATGTTCCTCGATCCGGTCAAGGTGACTATTCTGACGCCGGGCATGGACGAGCAGGGCAACATGGGTGAGGAGGGCATTCCCGCCGCGCTGGTGGCGAAATTCCTCGACGAGCGCGGCGTGGTAGTGGAGAAGACCGGCCCCTACAACCTGCTGTTCCTGTTTAGCATTGGCATCGATAAAACCCGGGCGATGGGGCTGCTGCGCGGCCTGATGGAGTTTAAGCGCGCCTACGATCTCAATCTGCGGGTGAAGAATATGCTGCCGGACCTCTACGCGGAGGATCCCGACTTCTACCGTAACATGCGCATTCAGGATCTGGCCCAGGGGATACACAAGCTGATCTGCCAACACGAGCTGCCGCGCCTGATGCTCCAGGCCTTCGACGTGCTGCCGCACATGATCATGACCCCGCACCAGGCGTGGCAGCTCCAGGTCAAAGGCGAAGTGGAGACCGTCGAGCTGGAGGCGCTGGTGGGAAGAGTCTCTGCCAATATGATCCTGCCGTATCCGCCGGGCGTGCCGCTGCTAATGCCTGGAGAGATGATCACCGAGCGCAGCCGGGCGGTGCTCGATTTTCTGCTAATGCTCTGCGCCATTGGCCGCCACTATCCTGGTTTTGAAACGGATATCCACGGTGCGAAGCGCGATGAGGACGGCGTTTACCGGGTAAGGGTCTTAAAACAGGCCTGACCCCCTTGCGCAGGGATGCGCAGCGTCGTAACGTTGGCATGAAAAAAGGAGGGGTTATGCTTGGTTTAAAAAAGGTTCACCACATCGCGATCATTGCGACGGATTATGCAAAGAGCAAGGAGTTTTACTGCGACATCTTAGGCTTTACGCTGCAAAGCGAGGCCTATCGTGAAGAGCGAGACTCATGGAAGGGCGATCTGGCGCTGAACGGCGAGTATGTGATTGAGCTTTTCTCTTTTCCTTTCCCCCCCGCGCGGCCCAGCCGTCCCGAGGCCTGCGGCCTGCGCCATCTGGCTTTCAGCGTGGACGACGTAGAGCGGGCGATAACCCACCTGCAACAGCACGGCGTTGAGTGCGAGCCGGTGCGTATCGATCCCTTCACCGGCAAGCGCTTCACCTTCTTCACCGATCCCGACGGTTTACCGCTGGAGCTGTACCAGCAGGAATGACGCCTTCAACGCTTATGCAAAGCCTGCACGCCCGCCGCCGGTTTCTGGTGGCGTTTAGCGGTGGGCTGGACTCCACCGTTCTGCTGCACCAGCTGGTAGAGTGGCGCATGCAGCAGCCTGACGTTTCTCTGCGGGCGATCCACGTTCATCATGGTTTAAGCCCAAATGCCGATGCCTGGGTGGCCCACTGCCAGCGGGTATGCAGCCGCTGGGATGTGCCGTTGAGCGTAGTCCACGTGACGCTGGCGGCGGACGGTTTGGGGATTGAAGGCCAGGCGCGTAAGGCCCGCTATCAGGCTTTTGCCGAGGCGCTGCTACCGGGGGAGGCGCTGCTTACCGCCCAGCATCAGGATGACCAGTGCGAAACGCTGCTGCTGGCCCTGAAGCGGGGCAGCGGCCCGGCGGGGCTGGCGGCCATGCCTGCCGAGCTACCCTTCCACGGCACCCAGCTGCTGCGCCCGCTGCTCAATGAAACCCGTGAAACGCTGGAGCAGTGGGCCTGCGCCCATCGGTTGAGCTGGATCGAAGATGAGAGTAACCAGGACGCCAGCTACGATCGCAACTTTATCCGCCTGGACGTTTTGCCCCTGCTGAAGCAGCGCTGGCCACACTTTGCCAACGCGGCGGCGCGCAGCGCGGCGCTGTGCGGTGAGCAGGAGCAGCTTCTGGACGAGCTGCTGGCAGACGAGCTGGCGGGTCTGGTCAGCATAGAGGGAGCATTAACCGTTGCGCCATTGATGACCGTGAGCAGCAATCGCCGGGCGGCGCTTCTCCGCCGCTGGTTGAGCGGGCTGGGTGCGCCAATGCCATCGCGGGATCTGCTGACCCGCATCTGGCAGGAGGCGATCCTTGCCCGGGAAGATGCATCCCCGCGTCTGGTGCTGGGATCCCATGAGATCCGCCGCTTTCAAGGCCAGCTTTGGTGGGTCAAAAGCACGCCCAGCCAGCGGCAAACCGTTATTAATTGGCCCGCGACATGTGCGCCGCTGACGCTACCCGACGGGCTGGGAGAGCTGGCGCTGGTACCGGGAGAGGATATTCGCCCGCCGCAGCCAGGTGAGCCGGTAACGGTGCGCTTTCATGCGCCTGGGATGCTCTATATTGCAGGACGGCACGGCGGGCGCAAGCTGAAAAAAATTTGGCAGGAGCTGGGGGTCGCCCCCTGGCTACGGGACACCACGCCTATCCTGTTTTACGGCGAAACGCCGATCGCGGCGGCAGGGCAGTTTGTGACGCAGGCAGGGCTGGCGGAAAACGCTGAGGGGTTACGGCTGACGTGGCGGAAATGACGGGCAGCATGCTGCCCGCTGGAACAGGTTTAGGATTCGCTCACCACAACGGTGCCGATATCCGGGTGGCTAAAGCTGGCAATTTTGTCGAGACGGAGTTCACGCGTTTCACCTGCTGCATCAAGGAGCAGGTACTCAACGTTCTTACGCGAGACTAAATCGCTGGCTTTGCCCTTAAGCTCTTCGCCATCTTTCAGCGTCAGCGTCAGTAATAGATGCTGCTGGCAGGCGAGTTCAAGGTTGTCATAGTCATCGCAGTTGATGGGTTGATACGTTTCATTCATTGACATAATCGCTCACCAGTAAGTTCGCGGCAGCATAGGCTGCCTTTTCCCTGACGGGCTCAGGAAGCACATCGTCCGATGCTACTTCATTGAGCGCTTTTAACACGCAGCCCAGCGCATCCGGGATAAACCCTAAGTCTCCGCTGGCAATCTCCGCATACCGCTTGCGTATTAACTCACAATAATTGTCCACATGCCCTCCTGTCAGTGTACCGACTTCACCGTGGGATGTAAGTTTAAGCCTACGAAGATAAACTCTGTTTCGCAAGGTGACTATACCATACTCATCCCGGCAATATCAGCGGGCTGAATGTTTGCTACAATAGGCGCTATTTTGCGAAGGAGCGACAACATGGCATTGAAAGCAACCATTTATAAAGCGACGGTGAACGTGGCCGATCTGGACCGTAACCAGTTTCTTGATGCCACCCTGACTCTGGCGCGCCACCCTTCTGAAACCCAGGAGCGCATGATGCTGCGCCTGCTGGCGTGGATCAAATTTGCCAACGAACGGTTGCAGTTTACCCGTGGGCTGAGTGCGGAAGATGAGCCGGAAGCCTGGCTGCGCAACGATCACCTGGGGATCGACCTGTGGATTGAGCTGGGGCTACCGGAGGAGCGACGCATCAAGAAAGCCTGCACCCAGTCGAAAGAGGTGGCGCTCTTTACCTACAACAGCCGGGCGGCGCAGATCTGGTGGCAGCAGAACCAGAACAAGCTGTCTGGATTCAGTAACCTGAGCATCTGGTATCTCGATGATGAGCAGCTGGCGCAGCTGAGCGCATTTGCCTCCCGCACCATGGTGCTTCAGGCCACTATTCAGGATGGCGCAATCTGGCTCTCGGATGCGGAGAATAACCTGGAGATCCATCTGACAACCTGGCAGAGCGCGGCATGATTGAGATTTCACGCAGCGTTGCCATTCCCGACAGCGAGATCGAGCTGACCGCCATTCGCGCCCAGGGCGCGGGTGGGCAGCACGTGAATAAAACTTCTACGGCGATCCACCTGCGCTTCGATATTAAAGCCTCCAGCCTGCCGGATGCATACAAAGAGCGCCTGCTGGCGGCCAGCCACCATCTCATTACCAGCGACGGCATGGTGGTGATCAAGGCGCAGGAGTACCGCAGCCAGGAGATGAACCGCGAAGCGGCGCTGGCCCGTCTGGTGTCGCTCATTCAGGAGCTGATGGTGGAGCAGAAGAGCCGCCGTCCTACGCGCCCGACGCGGGCATCAAAAGAGCGGCGTCTGGCAACCAAATCGCAAAAGTCGTCGGTAAAGGCGATGCGCGGCAAAGTGCGCGGCGGAGAGTAGGGTAAGCAAGCCCGGCAGACAGCGCCGCCGGGCAGAGCATGGCTTAGCCTTTGATGGCTTTTACCAGATAGTCGAGAATGTCGCCGGTTTTAATCAGCTGCTTCTCGCCGTTGCGACGGTATTTGTATTCGATATCGTCGCTGTCGAGGTTGCGGTCGCCGATCACGATAGTGTGCGGAATACCGATCAGCTCCATATCAGCAAACATCACGCCCGGACGCTCTTTACGATCGTCCATCAGCACCTCAATCCCCTGCGCGTTCAGCTCAGCGTAAAGCTTCTCGGCCAGCTCCTGCACGCGGAAGGATTTATGCATGTTCATCGGCAGAATGGCAACCTGGAACGGCGCAATCGCGTCCGGCCAGACGATACCGCGCTCGTCGTGGTTCTGCTCAATGGCCGCCGCCACTACGCGGGTCACACCGATACCGTAGCAGCCCATGGTCAGGATCTGGTTACGGCCATCTTCACCCTGGACTGACGCTTTCAATGCTTCAGAGTACTTGGTGCCCAACTGGAAGATGTGACCCACTTCGATGCCGCGCTTGATCATCAGCGTACCCTGGCCGTCCGGGCTTGGATCGCCAGCAACCACGTTACGGATGTCGGCCACTTCCGGGGTCGCCACGTCGCGATCCCAGTTGATGCCGAAGTAGTGCTTGCCGTCGACGTTGGCACCCGCAGAGAAGTCGCTCATTACGGCAACGGTACGGTCGATAATCACCGGGATCGGCATGTTCACCGGGCCGAGGGAGCCAGGACCGGCGTTGACGACAGCGCGGATCTCAGCTTCGGTAGCGAAGGTCAGCGGGCTGGCAACCTGCGGCAGCTTCTCTGCTTTCACTTCGTTCAGCTCGTGATCGCCACGCACCAGCAGGGCGACCAGCGGGTAAGCACTGCCCTCTACCGCTTTAACCAGCAGGGTCTTAACGCTCTTTTCAATCGGCAGGTTAAACTGCTCCACCAGCTCGGCGATGGTTTTCGCGTTTGGCGTATCGACCAGGGTCATCTCCTGAGTGGCCGCCGCGCGCGCTTCTTTCGGTGCCAGCGCTTCGGCAAACTCGATGTTGGCCGCGTAGTCAGAGGTGTCGGAGAAGATCACATCATCTTCACCGCTCTGGGCCAGCACCTGGAACTCGTGCGAGGCGTTGCCGCCGATAGAGCCGGTATCCGCCTGCACGGCACGGAAGTCGAGATCCATGCGGCTGAAGATTTTGCTGTAGGCAGCGTACATCGCGTCGTAGGTCAGCTGCAGCGATTCCTGTGAGGTATGGAAAGAGTAGGCGTCTTTCATCAGGAACTCACGGGAACGCATCACGCCAAAGCGCGGACGGACTTCGTCACGGAATTTGGTCTGGATCTGATAGAAGTTCAGCGGCAGCTGCTTGTAGGAGCTCAGCTCGTTACGGATCAGATCGGTAATGACCTCTTCATGCGTCGGGCCGAGAACAAACGGGCGCTCGCCGCGATCGGCAATGCGCAGCAGCTCCGGACCGTACTGCTCCCAGCGACCGCTCTCCTGCCACAGGTCAGCAGGCTGAACCACCGGCATTAACACCTCGATCGCACCGGCGTTGTTCATCTCTTCACGCACGATGTTTTCGACTTTTTTCAGAACGCGCACGCCGGTCGGCAGCCAGGTGTATAACCCGGAGGCCAGCTTGCGGATCAACCCGGCGCGGAGCATCAGCTGGTGGCTGATCACTTCGGCGTCGGCTGGTGTCTCCTTCAGTGTGGAGAGCAGATATTGGCTAGTACGCATGTTATTACGATTCCATTTGGACGATGGGCACAGGCCCAAAGCGGGCCTGACACAAAAAAAAGTGATTCAGTTTACCAGCGAGACAGCTATGTCAAAAGAGAGCGGGCAGAATTTACCGCGCTTCTAGCGCAAAGACCTCAAAGCCCGCGTCGGTCACCCGCCAGCGGACGTTAAAATCGAGCAGCCAGACGGCATACTCCTTGCCTGCCTCTTCCTGCTGGCGATAGGCGGGACGAGGATCCTGCGCCAGCACCTCGACGATAAACTTTCGAAGATGCGGATAGCGCGTCTCCAACTGCGGCAGGCGCTCGGCAAGCTCGGAGGTAAAGCCCACCGGTATGGTGGCCTGCGGTGCCTGCTGGGCGTAGCTGGCTTTGGCCTCGGGCAGCGCTTCGGCAAAGGGCAGGTAGGGTTTGATATCCACCACCGGCGTGCCATCCACCAGATCGAGGCTGCCCAGCTCAAGGATCACCTGCTCACCCTGGCAGCGAATGCCTTTTAGCTCCACCAGTGACATGCCGATGGGATTCGGGCGAAAGGTCGAGCGGGTCGCGAACACCCCCATTCTGGCGTTACCGCCGAGCCGGGGAGGGCGCACCGTGGGCCGCCAGCCGCCCTCCATCGTTTGATGGAAAATAAACAGCAGCCAGAGGTGGCTAAACGCCTCCAGCCCGCGCACCGCATCGGCCTGGTTATAGGGGGCGATGAGATGAAGCTCACCGCCGCCGCTTTTCACCAGCCCCGGCTGACGCGGAACGGCAAACTTCTCTTTATAGGGGGAGCGAATAACGCCTATCTGCGCAAACTGAAAGGTGCTCATTTCGCCGAAACGTTAAGCGCCGATCCGATGCACACGGCCTGGCGATAGCAGCCCGGCGTGCCGCTGGTCACTTCGCAGCTGTGCTGAAGTACCGCGTTGGCTTTCATTTTAGCCGCGTTGATCTGCATACGCTTGCGGGCGGTCGGGATGTTCGGCGGCGAGTCCTGATTGCTTGCCTGGCAGGAGTCACCGGAAACCTCACCCAGATCGCGGAACGTTTTGCCAATCAGCTCTTCCGGATTGGTGATGACTCTGACCGGAGCCGGGGGGGACACTTTCGCTTTCACTGGCTCCGCTTTCGGCGGCGTTGCTGCGTTGCTTTGAACAGGTTCGACGGGAGATCTGCTTAGCATGGAGCAGCCGCTGAGCATGAGTGCCAGTAAACAGATCGGTAAAGCACGCATAGTATTTCCTCAATGAGTGATCAAATTGTCAGTTATTGAACCAGTTGCCTGCATAAATGACAAGGCGGGCTTGCGCCCGCCCTGAATGATATTATACCGAGGAGAGATTACCAGCCTTTAACTGCACCGCCGTTAAAGACCTTGTTCGCCGCCTGGTCAACTTCGTCAGACTGGTAGGCCTGCACGAATTTCTTCACGTTTTCCGCGTCTTTATTATCTTCACGGGTCACGATCATGTTCACGTACGGGGAGTCTTTGTCTTCAACGAAGATACCGTCTTTCGCCGGGGTCAGGTTGATCTGGCTGGCGTAAGTGGTGTTGATCACCGCCAGGGCAATCTGCGCGTCGTCCAGCGAGCGCGGCAGCTGCGGTGCTTCCAGCTCAACAATCTTGAGGTTTTTCGGGTTCTCGGACACGTCCAGAACGGTCGGCAGCAGGCCCACGCCCTCTTTCAGCTTGATCAGACCCTGTTTTTGCAGCAGCAGCAGAGAGCGGCCCAGGTTGGTCGGATCGTTCGGAACCGCAATCTGCGCGCCATCCTGCAGTTCGCTCAGGGCTTTGATCTTCTTAGAGTAGCCCGCGATAGGGTAGACAAAGGTGTTGCCTGCGGAAACCAGCTTATAGCCGCGATCTTTGATCTGCTGATCCAGATACGGTTTATGCTGGAAGGCGTTGGCATCAATATCGCCTTTGCTCAGCGCTTCGTTTGGCAGCACGTAGTCGTTGAAGGTCACCAGTTCAACGTCGAGGCCGTATTTGTCTTTTGCCACTTTCGCGGCCACTTCAGCAACCTGCTGCTCAGCACCCACGATAACGCCGACTTTAATGTGGTTCGGATCTTTTTCATCCTGGCCGCAGCCTACCAATGCCAGAGCACCAATTAGCGCGCCCGCCGCCGCAAAGGTCTTAAATTTGAACACCATGTTATTTCCTTAACTCACTGAGTCGATTGTGTTGTGTACAACGCTATTTATGCGTCACTGCCCGGACGATACGATCGCCAGAGAACTGAATCAGATATACCAGCACAACTAATAATATCAGCACCGTGTTCATTACGGTGGCGTTATAGCCGATATAACCATACTGATAGCCGATCTGGCCCAGGCCGCCTGCGCCGACCGCGCCGCCCATGGCGGAGTAACCCACCAGGGTGATTAACGTAATGGTGGCCGCGTTAACCAATCCCGGCATGGCTTCAGGCAGCAGCACCTTGCGCACGATCTGCATCGGCGTCGCGCCCATAGCACGAGAAGCTTCAATCAGGCCGGTCGGGATCTCCAACAGCGCGTTTTCCACCATACGGGCAATAAAGGGCGCAGCGCCCACGGTCAGGGGCACAATTGCCGCCTGCAGGCCGATGGAGGTGCCGACAATCACGCGGGTGAACGGGATCATCCATACCAGCAGGATAATAAACGGAATGGAGCGGAAGATATTTACCAGCGCAGAGAGAGTGCGGTAGAGCTTCGCGTTCTCAACGATCTGCCCCGGACGGGTCACGTACAACAGCACGCCCACCGGCAGGCCAATCACAAACCCAAAGAAGCCGGAGACAAAGGTCATCGCCAGCGTCTCCCAGACGCCACGCGCCAGTAACCACATCATTGGCTCAGACATAACCCAGTACCTCTACTTTTACATGATGTTCCTGCAGCCAGGCGATGGCGGCCTGGGTATCCTGCTGCGAGCCGTGCATTTCGGTCAGCATAATGCCGAACTTCACGCCGCCGGCGTAATCCATCTGCGCACTGATAATGTTGTTGTTGACGTTGAACCGACGCGCGGTCTCGGAGAGCAGCGGCGCGTCTACCGACTGGCCGGTAAACTCCATGCGCAGCATCGGCACGCTGTCGGCCTCTGCCTCGGCCTTCAGGCGCTGCTGGTAATCTTCCGGAATATCCAGATGCAGCGTGGACTGAATAAACTGCTGGGCCAGCGGCGTCTTCGGATGAGAGAACACTTCGCTGACCGTATCCTGTTCAATTAGCTCGCCGTTGCTGATCACCGCTACGCAGTCACAGATGCGCTTCACGACATCCATCTCATGGGTAATAAGAAGAATGGTTAAGCCGAGACGACGGTTGATATCTTTCAGCAGCTCCAGAATAGAGCGCGTCGTTGCCGGATCCAGCGCGCTGGTGGCCTCATCGCAGAGCAGCACTTTCGGATTGCTTGCCAGCGCACGGGCAATGGCCACGCGCTGCTTTTGACCGCCGGAGAGGTTAGCCGGATAGCTGTCGTGCTTATCGGCCAGGCCGACCAGGTCCAGCAGCTCGATCACGCGACGCTTGATTTCAGCTGCCGGGGTGTTGTCCAGCTCCAGTGGCAGCGCCACGTTGCCGTAGACCGTACGGGACGCCAGCAGATTAAAGTGCTGGAAAATCATGCCAATTTGGCGGCGTGCGCGGGTAAGCTGCGCTTCCGACAGGGTCGTCAGCTCTTCGCCGCCCACCTGGACGCTGCCCTGGGTTGGGCGCTCAAGCAGGTTGACGCAGCGGATGAGCGTACTTTTACCGGCACCCGATGCGCCGATGACGCCATAAATTTGCCCAGCAGGGACATGCAGGCTGACATTGTTCAGCGCCTGAATGGTGCGGTTCCCCTGCTGGAACACTTTGGTGATATTCGAAAGTTTAATCATTAGAATATTTTTATCGTAAGAGTTAGCCGTGGCATTTTGTTCTGCCAGATACGGGCAGTGACCGTAAACAAAGTGGATGGTAAGGCATCCAGACGTCTAATTCAATGTAACTCGCTCTCATGAGCTCTTTCTTGCCGCGTGAAACATGAGATACTAGCGTGACACGTCTTTTTCAGGAGTAAGCCGGTGGCACAATCAGTACCCGCAATTTTTCTCGATCGTGATGGCACGATTAACGTCGATCATGGTTATGTCCACGAGATTGACGATTTTGAATTTATCGATGGCGTAATAGATGCCATGCGTGAATTAAAATCGATGGGCTTCGCGCTGGTGCTGGTAACCAATCAGTCCGGCATCGCCAGGGGCAAATTTACCGAAGCGCAGTTTGAAACCCTGACCGAATGGATGGACTGGTCGCTGGCGGATCGCGGCGTTGACCTGGACGGCATCTATTACTGTCCTCATCACCCTCAGGGGGCAGTGGAAGCGTTCCGCCAGGAGTGCGACTGCCGTAAGCCGCATCCGGGGATGCTGAACTCCGCACGTGACTTTTTGCATATCGACATGGCCGCCTCTTATATGGTGGGCGATAAAATAGAGGATATGCAGGCAGCGGCAGCGGCTGGCGTTGGCCATAAAGTATTAGTGCGTTCCGGCAAACCGGTTACCCCGGAGGGGGAAAATGCGGCAGATTGGGTGCTTAATAGCCTTGCAGAGCTGCCGGCAATGATTAAAAAGCAGCAAAAGTAGCCGTTATGACGAAAAGATGAGCGGTTGAAATAAAATTGCATTTTTCCGCTTGTCAGCTCCGAATAACTCCCTATAATGCGCCTCCATCGAAACGGCAAACGTGAATCACTTCACGGAAACAGCCGGTCCGGTTGAAGAGAAAAAATTCTGAAATTGAGGGTTGACTCT
>NZ_LR607338.1:3129385-3129783 GCF_902164725.1 Pseudescherichia vulneris
TTTCTAAGTATTCTAAGCCCGCTTTAATGCGGGCTTTGTTTTACTATCTTGCCGCTTTTATCCTGGATGAAAACATCATCATCAATGGCGAGCTTTATCTCTCCATTCCTGAGCTGAGAAATAACCATAGCGATGTTTTTATCAATGCAGTTATTGGGCAGCGATACGCTGTCAAAGCATAGCCTGTCCTTCATCTCTTCTTTTTTAAAGCCATCGCCAAAGTCATAGATATAGATGCTGGGTTGCTCATTAGGCTCGGTGAAATCAAGTTTATACTGTGATATCAACAAGTTTTTGTTATCAAGCCACCAGCTCAGTTTGCTTTTAGTAGAGAAGGGGAGTCCTTTCACCGCAATCAATATCGTGTTAGGGGTTTTGTCTACGGCCATCACTTCAGC
>NZ_LR607338.1:3130359-3147473 GCF_902164725.1 Pseudescherichia vulneris
CAGAGGCTTTCATATCCTGCTACTGATTTATGCTTCTGTAACGGCTGCGCGTCAACGTATAGAGCAGGCTAGGCGGCGCGTCTTTTACGTCGTGGACCTCTCTGACAAACGCCAATCCGCACTTGGATAACACCTTTTGTGACGCGGTATGATTTTTTCGCACCATTGCCGAAATCTCATCAAGGTCTAACGTCTCGAAGCCGTAGTGCAGCGCTATAGTGGCGAACTCGGTGGCATAACCGTGGCCCCATGCTGCTACCGCCAGTCGATAGCCCAGATTATTGATCGTCAACGTGTCGTATTGCACGATACGTATTCCGCCAAAGCCGACGATCTCATCAGGCCTGTCGATTCGGGAGACAGCCCAGTTGCCAAACCCTTGGGTCTGCCAGTGCTCAAGCCAGCCGTCCAACACCGTGCTGGAATGGTTGATATCTGGATGCGGCCCAGCCGGATTAAATCTATTG
Source organism: Pseudescherichia vulneris (assembly GCF_902164725.1). Taxonomy (NCBI): domain Bacteria; kingdom Pseudomonadati; phylum Pseudomonadota; class Gammaproteobacteria; order Enterobacterales; family Enterobacteriaceae; genus Pseudescherichia; species Pseudescherichia vulneris. The sequence goes on from NZ_LR607338.1 coordinate 3,130,827, forward strand.
GTCGCCGGGTCGCCATAGATGCGAAACAGATCGTTGAGATCGGAACGTCTTACCTTGCGCAGAATGAGTCGTTCAGAGCGCAGCTCCATTTTATCTCCTGTTATTTTTATCATTGTTGTTTCAGTGACCTACTGATAATGCCCGAAGCGCGCAGCGTTTGATACATGACGATGAGTATTGCCAGGACGGCGATGACCACCGTGAGCGCCAGTGAGAAGGCCAGCGCGCCGCGGATCCCCAGCACCCGATCGAGCCATGCATAGGCAAAGGGGGATGCGGCAGCCATCAACTGCGCCGGGATCAACAGGACGCCCGTCCGCCGGGCATAATCTTCTGCGGCAAACAGCTGAAGCGGCAGCGTCGCTTTGACAATCGTCATCAGGCCATTGATTGCGCCGTACCCCAGCACAAACCCCGCGGCCGAACTGGCAAACAGCGATCCACTGAGGCCGAGCAGGAAGCAGAGCGGCATCGCCAGGGCGGTAACCAGCGTTAACCTGAGCGGTGTAAGACGTGCGCCAGCGACGACCTCCATAAACCGCGCTCCCGTTTGTCCGATTCCCCACAGCATCCCCGCAGCAACCGGTAGTCCAGCGCTGGCGATAAATTCCGGCAGGTGTGTCGATGTGCCGTTAGAGACAAAGGTGATAAGGGCAATAAAAGCGGCAAACAGCCAGCCGCTGCGGCGATCGTGGGCATTGCGCGCTGACGGCGTGGGGGCAGCGGTAATGGTCAGCGGCTGATTGGGCAGGGGACGGATCAGCGCGGCGCTGAGCAGGCCGAACAGCGCATAAATCAACAGCGCCTCCCCGAGTGGCCAGAACACAGCGGACGCCAGCCCACCCGCCAGCGTTATCTGGGAAATCGTGCGACGGGCGTTCTGCCCATAAAGCGTGATGAGCGCAGCGAACAGCGCGTCATAAAGCGACAGGCGCATACCGATGCCCATTATAAGCCAGGCGCTATACCAGCCTATAAGCGAGTACGTGCAGGCCATGGCGACGCAGCTTAGCGCTATCAGCAGCGTGCCAATAGTTACAACATGCTGACCACCCAGTCTGGCCTGTAGCCTGGCGACAAAGGGTGATACCAGCGCCATGACCAGCATCGCCAGCGTCAGGCCGAGATAGATCTGCGGCTGCGTCCAGTGGGTATCGCTGGCGATGGCATGGGCAAACGTGCCGGGCATATAGAACGAGATACCCCAGTTAATCAGCTGATTGCAGCCAGCGAAGAGAGGGAGGATGCGAGGTATAGCGCGCGAAGTCATTATTTTTCATTCCGTTAGGCAGTTGTCCTGAGCATACCGTGCGCGGTATGGTTCAGGCAGGCCTCAACGTTTATCACCTCTATAAGAGAAACTTTGCATGACGACGCTAAATCTCGGCAATCTGGCAACCTTTCGGCTGGTTGTACAGCGGGGCAGTTTTTCTGCCGCGGCAAACGTGCTTGGCCTCTCCCAGCCGGCGGTAAGCCTGCAAATTCGCCAGCTCGAGCAGTTTCTTCAGGCGCGGCTGATCGAGCGCACCGGGCGAGGCGTTAAGGCGACCGCTGCTGGCGTAGCGTTGCTGGCCCATGGCGAGCGGATTGGTCAGGCTGTGGACGAAGCGATACGCTCGGTTAACGCGTTTAGTCATGAAGTCAGCGGCACGATCAGGCTCGGTACCGGGGCGACGGCATGCATCCACCTTTTGCCACCGCTATTGCAGCGACTGCGGCTGGATTATCCCCTGTTGCAGGTAGGCGTCACGACCGGAAATACGCCCAGCATCGTGCAGGCGGTGGAGGAAAATCGTCTCGATCTGGGGCTGGTTACGCTACCCGCCAGCGGACGTACGCTGGATATCACGCCGTTTCTAAACGAAGAGTTTGTTTTTATCGAAGCCCTGGCGCAGGCGCACCCGGCGGAATCGTTGACGCCCGAGGCGTTACATGCGCTGCCGCTCATCGCCTTTGAGGACGGAAGCAGTACGCGCACGCTTATCGACGACTGGTTTGCCGCAGCGGGGCTGCCGACGATACCTGTGATGCAGCTTGGCAGTATCGAAGCCATCAAGCGCATGGTGAGCGCCGGGCTGGGATATAGCATTGTTCCGCAAATGTCGGTGGCGCAGCCAAACGATCGTAAGGAGCTTAACGTGCGCTCACTAAACCCGCTTTTGCAGCGCCAGCTGGCAATAGTCATCCGTCAGGATAAGATCCTGAGCCGAGGCATAGGGGCGATCATTCAAATGCTGCAAAAGAAAAGCGAGTTAATTTAGCGTTTTATTTACCGGCGTCTCAACGGAGAGAGAGGACTGCTGTGACTGGGCTTTATCCTGATGATGGTACCAGGCGCCGATAGAGGAGTAGACGAAGCGTCCAAAGAAGAAGAAAAAGCTGATAAGCAATACGATACGGGTCATGCGACTGTCAAATCGCTGTCGTTTTCGCATACTGTGTGACTGGCTCACAAGAGGTTCCTAAAGGTTAACCCGACAGGCGGGCGATTGGTGTATTAATGCACAGAGCGAAGCGCAGATCAATCGGTCTTTATGTAAAATTTCGTCAAAGAAAGCATTTACTAAAGCAATAATAATGAAATAATGGTAAAGCGCATGAATTATTAACAAAAACTGCGCGAAGAAGAGAAGGCGACGTTTAAAAGGCACGGGGTTACTTGATCCTGGTCAATTGCAACCGTTTTTGTGGCACTAAACTCTTCACAAATGGCACAGTCTGACCGACTCTATATTCTTCATGGTTAGCCTGGAACCCCGCCTGAATCGATTTCAGTTCGCTGGGTTTTACACTGAACATCGATGAGCTACGCGAAAATTTATACTCTCTATAAAGCTAAATGGTGGGCGCTGCCGCTCGTCTTACCTTTCCTGCTGCTGCCCCTTGCCCACATGGTCGATACCTTTACCTGGGTCTCGGATGGCAGCATGATACTCTATTATCTGCCGCTATCACTCTTATTGAGCCTGATGCTCTTCTACGGCTGGGCGGCACTGCCCGGTATTATTCTCTCCCTGGCCTGGCACTACTACCCGCACACCAGCGCCCCAGAGACGTTGCTTAAAATCGTCCATTTTATAGTGCCCATCATCATCAGCTGGAGCGGTTACCGGATCTTCGTCACCCGACGGCATAACGTCTCTTATGGAAATGCGCAGCTCACCGCACAGCGCATGTTCTGGCAGGTCGTTTGCCCGGCCACGCTGTTCCTGCTGATCTTCCATACCATCACCTGGCTCGGCCTGTATGACAATTATCAGGCCCTGACCGGCGTGACCCCGTTTAGCCTGCGCACCCTGATTAACTATCAGGCGCTGCTGGTCAGCGGCCTGACCGGAACGCCGTTCTGCTATCTGCTGATCAGGGTGCTCCACCATCCGCGCCATATAAAAGGTTTCCTCTCTCGCCTGCGCCGGGATTTTGATCCCAAGGTGACCCGGCTGGAGGTGGTCGCGTGGTTTGTCGTTATTGCGCTACTAATGCTGCTGATGCTCTCCCCGTGGGATGAAAACACCGGCATCTTCACTACTAACTATACGCTGTCGCTGCTGCTACCGGTGATGCTGTGGGGCTCGATGCGCTATGGCTACCCCCTGATGTCTGTCGTCTGGACGCCATTTATGATGGTAAGCATTCACTACTTCTACCGTTATACGCCGGTCTCGCCGCGCTACGAAATGCAGCTGACGATCCTCTCCTCCAGCTATCTCGTGTTCTCGTTTATCATCGCCTGGATGTCGATGCTGGCAACGCGCCAGCGGCGGATGCACGAACGGGTTAGCCGGCTGGCGTGGCTCGATCCGGTTCTTAATATGCCAAACCTGCGGGCGCTCAACCGCGCGCTGGCGGATACCCCGTGGTCGGTGCTCTGCTTTTTACGCATCCCGGATCTGGAGCTGCTGGGAAGGCACTACGGTATTATGCTGCGCATCCAGTACAAGCAGATGCTGTCCGAGTGGCTAACGCAGTGGCTGCAAAGCAATGAGTGCGTATACCATCTGTCGGGGTATGACATCGTTATCCGGCTTAATACCGAATCCTACGCGCTACGCATCGCCGAGCTGGATAAGCGGATCAAGCAGTTCCGCTTCGCTTGGGATGGCATGCCGCTGCAGCCAAAGGTAGGCATAAGCTACTGCTACGTGCGTTCGCCGGTGTCGCATATCTATCTGCTGCTGGGCGAGCTGAGCACCACGGCAGATCTCTCCCTGGAAACCCAGAGCCCAGAAAGCCTTCAGCACCGCGGGTCGGTCAATTTACAGCGCAGCCTGAAAGGTAAGGTGGAGATGATGAACCGCCTGCAACGGGCGCTGGAGGAGGACCGGTTCCGCCTGATGGCCCAGCCGATCGTCGGCATACGCGGTGACGACTACCATGAGATATTGCTGCGGATGCTCGGCGACGACGACGAGCTAATCGGCCCGGATGCGTTCCTGCCGGTGGCCCATGAGTTTGGTCTTTCGTCACGCATCGACCTGTGGGTGATTGAACACACGCTGCGCTTTATGGCGCACTACCGCGAAACGGAGCCGGGAGCGCGCTTCTCTGTTAATCTGTCGCCAGCCTCCGTCTGCCGGAGCAACTTTGCCCGTGAGGTCGCCGGGCTGCTTGAGTGCTATGGCATTGAGGCCTGGCAGCTTATTTTCGAGGTCACGGAGAGTAACTCGTTGACCAACATTAACCAGGCAAACCAGACCCTGGGCCAGCTTCAGCAATTGGGATGCCGGGTGGCTATAGACGACTTTGGGACCGGCTATGCCAGCTATGCGCGGCTAAAAAACATTAACGCCGATATGCTGAAGATTGACGGCAGCTTTATTCGCAACCTGGCGTCAAACAGCCTCGACTACCAGATTGTGGCCTCTATCTGCCATCTGGCTCGGATGAAAAAGATGCGGGTGGTGGCAGAGTATATTGAAAGCGAGGAGGTGCGTAGCGCTGCCCTTTCGCTGGGAATTGACTATCTGCAAGGGTTCTTGATTGGTAAACCCACGCCGCTTGAGACGCTGGCGGGAGACGCTCAGGCACTTTCACAGCGTGCCTGAGCATAGGAGGGGCAGGGCGGTGCGGATCAGGCCGCGACGCCGGAGGAGTGCTCCTCTTCGATCTTCAGCAGCCAGCCGGTGACCGCGCCCCAGTAATCCTGCTCTTTCTCCAGATCCAGCAGCACCAGCGCATTCTGGGAGAACCAGTCGCGGGGGAAGCTGAGGGTCCAGTGGTTATCATCGGTGGTCAGACGCAGGGTCGGTGGGGTGGTGGTCGCCTGACGCTGGTTGTTCAGCAGCACGCCGAGGCGCAGGAGCTGAATCAGCGGTAAAAAATGCTTCTTTTTGAACAGGGTAAAGCGCGGCAGCTCGTCGAGCTTGATGCCTTTACGGTGGAAGCGCACCAGGGTCGCCATCATCAGCTGCTGCTCCTGGTTAAAGCCAGGCAGATCGCTGTTCTGCAGGATATAGGCCGAGTGGCGATGCATTCCGCTGTGGTTGATGTTCAGCCCAACCTCGTGCAGCATCGCTGCCCACTTCAGCAGGGCCGCCAGCTGCGGATTTGCCAGCTTTGGATTCTGCGCTTCCCACTGCTCGTACATGTGGGTTGTTGTCTCCAGCACGCGGCGGGCCTGCTCTCGGTCAATGTTATACTGATTGGCCAGGCTCTGCGCGGTGCGGCTGCGGATATCCTGATGGCGGAAACGGCCCTCCATCTCATACAATACCCCTTCACGCAGCGCGCCGTCAGAGAGACGCAGCTCACGAATGGCCAGCGCGTCAAACACGCCGCACAAAATCGCCAGGCCAGGCACAAAGACCGCCTTGCGCTCGTCGGAGAGCCCCGGCAGGTTCAGCGCGTCAAAGCTGTCATGCTTCAGCACCTCGGTGACCAGCTTATCCAGCCGTTCAGGGGTGATGAACCCATCTTTCTCGCCCATCGCCAGCAGCACTTCATGAGCGGCTTTAATGCTGCCCGATGCGCCCAGGGCCACGTTCCAGCCCTGAATGCGGTACTGCCAGGTTAGACTCTCCAGCTTCTGCACCGCCGCCATGCGCGCGCGATGGAAGTTCTCCCGGTTAATAATGCGACCGCGGAAATAGGTTTGCGCAAAGCTGACGCAGCCCATACGGCGGCTCTCAACCAGGATAGGTTGAAAATCTTCGCCGATCACCAGTTCCGTAGAGCCACCGCCGATATCGATCACCAGCTTGCGGCCTTTTTCCGGCTGCGTATGCTCAACGCCCATAAAGATCAGTCGGGCCTCTTCGTTGCCGGAGATGATCTCAATCGGGTAGGGGATGACCTGCTCCGCACGCTTGAGGAAGTCTGAGGCGTTGGCGGCCTGGCGCAGGGTATGCGTACCCACAATGCAGACGTTAGCCGGGTCGAAACCCTGCAGGCGTTCGGCAAACAGCGACAGGCAGCTCAGGCCGCGCTCAATCGCCTCTTCGCTCAGAACGCTGTTCTCATCCAGGCCGTCGGCCAGATGCACGCGCTGCTTCAGGCGGCCAATGATCTGCATGGCGCCATCCACCACACGGGCAATGACCATGTGGAAACTGTTCGAACCGAGATCGACCGCAGCAAACTCCTGCGGCCGTGGGGTATTGTCATTTATCGGCATAGATTAGTCTGGTTGTTCGAGTGATTTGATATAGTCGTAAATCGCCAGCTGCGCGCGAACCTTGCGGCGGTTGCCCCGTTGCACATAGCGATTGCTCAATTCCTTGTCGATATACCGCGCCTTAACGGTATCGCTGAACAGAAGCTCAATGATGTCCAGCACGCGTTGCTTAAGGCGCGGATCGAGCAGCGGGGCCGCAACCTCAATGCGATAGTCAATATTACGCGTCATCCAGTCGGCAGACGAGAGATAAACCTGCTTATCGCCGCCATTTTCGAAAATATAGATGCGATCGTGTTCGAGATAGCGGTCCACGATGCTGATCACCCGGATATTATCGCTCAATCCTTCCAGCTCTGGGATCAGAGAGCACATACCGCGCACCAGCAGATTAACCGGCACGCCGGAGCCGGATGCGGCATACAGCCGATCCACGAGACCTTTATCGACCAGGTTGTTGAGCTTGAGGGTGATCCCCGACGGCTGGCCGTTTTGCGCATTGGCGATCTCGCGGTCGATCATATCGTACAGCAGGCGGCGCGAGTTTTGCGGCGACACCAGCAGGTACTCAAAGTGTACCGGCCGGTAAGGGTTCTCGATAAAGTTAAACACCCGGCGCACTTCGTTGGTGATACGTGCGTCGGCGGTAAGCAGGGAGTAGTCGGTGTAGAGCCGGGCGGTCTTCTCGTTAAAGTTACCGGTGCCGATGTGAGCGTAGCGCACCACCTCTTCACCCTCTTTACGCGAGATGAGGAACAGCTTGGCGTGAATTTTCAGCCCCGGCGCGGAGAAGATCACGTGCGCCCCGGCCTCGGTCAGGCGCTTGGCCCAGTGGATGTTGGCCTCTTCATCGAAGCGCGCCTGCAGCTCCACCACCACGGTCACTTTCTTGCCGTTGTGCGCGGCATGGATCATCGCATCAATGATGCGTGAATCTTTCGCCACGCGGTAGATGTTGATCTTAATCGCCAGCACGTTAGGGTCGAACGAGGCCTGACGCAGCAGCTCCAGCACGTGCTCAAAGGTGTGATACGGATAGTAGAGCAGCACGTCCCGCTCGCGAATGGCGTCGAAGCCGTTGCGGAAGTTATCAAACCAGACATGGCGCAGGCGCGGCAGTGGCTTGTTCACCAGGTTGGCTTTGCCGACGTTCGGGAAGCTGATGAAGTCTTTAAAGTTGTGGTAGCGACCGCCCGGTACCGTGGAGTCATAGCGCGAGATGGTGAGCTTATCGCGCAGCATCTCAACCATGGCGTCCGGCATATCGCGCTGGTAGACAAAACGCACTGGCTCGGCAGTGAGGCGCTGCTTCAGGCTGGAGGACATCAGCTCCATCAGGCTCGATTCCATCTCGTGTACCAGGTCGTACTCGGCGTCACGGGTCATCTTCATCGAGTAGGCGTTCAGCGCATCGTAGTCAAAGAAGCCGTAGAAGATATCGTCCAGGCAGTAGCGCAGGATGTTATCCAGCAGGATCATCGGCTTGCGGCGGCGCGGCGTCTCTGGCGGCAGGTTAACAAAGCGCGGCACCTTATCTGACGGGATCTCCAGCAGCGCGTAACGAATGCTCTCCCCGCGAATAATCTCTACCGCCAGATAGGTGTAATCATCCTTCAGGAACTGCACCAGGTCGGTTTCGCGGTTGATCAGGATCGGCGTGATGTGCTGGCGCAGATAGTGTTTGAAGTAGTGGCGTAGCCAGGTTTGCTGATTCTCGGAGAGCTGGCGTTCGTTGATCAAGAAGATTTGATTACGGGCCATCTCCAGCAGCAGGTCGTTATACAGGCCGTTAAACTCCTGATCCGCTTTCAGTACGCGGGTCTGGATCTTACCGAGCAGGTGTCGGGAGTGGGCGTTGGAGCCTTGCTCTTCGCTGATGATAATCCGGCGCTTAAGCTCAGCAAAGCGCACCTTGTAGAACTCATCAAGGTTATTGGAGTAGATGCCGAGGAAACGCATTCGCTCAATAAGAGGGTTGCTCTTGTCGGCGGCTTCCTGCAGCACGCGTTCATTGAACGCTAACCAGCTTAATTCTTTTTCGATGTATAGCTTTTCCTGACCCATTACAACTCACACTCCGGTTCAATCTCGGGACGTGGCAAATCCATCTCAGCCTTTATTATGGTGAGAATTACCACAGCTTGTCCAATTGTGACAGATAAGTATGACAGTAATCTGATAATGCGGAGGTTATTGCCGGACGGCACAGGCTGCCCGGCAAGAGAGGATCTACTCGGCGGCGTGTCCCTGCGGGGGGAGCTGAACGCCATCGAGCCATGCGGCACCCTCGCGCATCGCCAGACGGCCATCGATAAACCAGCTCACCACCAGAGGGTAGATCGCGTGCTCCTGGGTCTGGACGCGATCGGTCACATCCTCTTCACCGTCGCCGGGAAATACCGGTACTTTGGCTTGCAGGATCACCGGTCCGCCGTCCAGCTCGTCGGTAACAAAATGCACGGAGGTGCCGTGCTCTTCGTCGCCGTTGGCCAGCGCCTGACGGTGGGTATGCAGGCCGGGATATTTCGGCAGCAGGGAGGGGTGGATGTTCAGCAGGCGGCCCTGATAGTGGGCGACAAACTCGGGGCTGAGAATGCGCATATAGCCTGCCAGCACCACCAGATCCGGTGCGTAGGCGTCGATCTCCATCATCAGCTCACGGTCAAACGCTTCACGGCTGGCAAACTGATCGGCCGTAATGGCGTGGGCCGCAATATCGGCCTCACGCGCACGTTGCAGGCCGAACGCGTCGGCCTTGTTACTGAATACCGCACGGACAGTGGCGTTAATTCTCTTCTGCGCGCAGGCGTCGATAATTGCCTGCAAATTGCTTCCATTACCGGAAATTAGCACCACTATGTTTTTCATTCAATGACCACGCGCTCGCTGGAATCAGAGGCTTTAATGATACCGATTTTCCAGGCCTTTTCACCTTTTGCGTTCATCAGCTCAATCGCCTTATCGGCATCCTGAGCAGAGAGGGCGATAACCATGCCGACGCCGCAGTTAAAGGTGCGGTACATCTCGTGCTGGCTGACGTTGCCTGCCTGCTGCAGCCAGTTGAATACGGAAGGCCACTGCCAGCTGGATTCGTCAATCACCGCCTGGGTGTTGTCCGGCAGCACGCGCGGAATGTTCTCCCAGAAGCCGCCGCCGGTGAGGTGGGCGATGGCGTGAACGTCAACGTTGGCAATCAGCTCAAGAATGTTTTTCACGTAGATGCGGGTCGGGGCCAGGAGGTGATCCGCCAGCGATTTACCGTCGAGCTGGGTCGTTTCCGGATCGCAGCCGCTTACCTCAACGATTTTGCGCACCAGCGAGTAGCCGTTAGAGTGCGGGCCGCTGGAGCCAAGGGCAATCAGCACGTCGCCGTCGGTGACTTTAGAGCCGTCGATGATTTCCGATTTCTCAACCACGCCGACGCAGAAGCCCGCGACGTCATAATCTTCGCCATGGTACATGCCTGGCATCTCGGCGGTTTCGCCGCCGACCAGCGCACAGCCGGACTGCAGGCAGCCTTCCGCGATGCCGTTGATTACGCTGGCAGCGGTGTCGACGTCCAGCTTGCCGGTGGCGTAGTAGTCGAGGAAGAAGAGCGGCTCAGCGCCCTGAACCACCAGGTCGTTAACGCACATGGCCACCAGATCGATGCCGATCGTGTCATGACGCTTGAGATCCATCGCCAGGCGCAGCTTGGTGCCCACGCCGTCAGTACCGGAAACCAGCACCGGCTCACGATATTTTTGCGGCAGCGCGCACAGCGCACCGAAGCCACCCAGTCCACCCATCACTTCCGGGCGGCGGGTTTTCTTCACTACGCCTTTGATTCGGTCAACCAGTGCATTACCTGCGTCAATATCAACACCGGCATCTTTGTAGCTGAGAGAGGTTTTATCGGTCACTGCTTGGATCCCCACATGGCGATAGAAATAAAATTCGGCGCAATTCTAACAGTCAAGGCAAACGTTTGCGAGTCCATTATTCATGGCTCTCAGAGATCGTTGCGATATACTGATTTTCAATCTGATTGATCGGGATCAACCCGCTACCTATAGCGTAACGGAGAAAAAGCGGTATAATCCGGCGATTTTTTTTGTGGCTGCCAACTGTCTGGGGAAGGAGAAGAGTATGAAGATCGTGGAAGTAAAACACCCACTCGTCAAACACAAGCTGGGACTGATGCGTGAGCATGACATCAGCACCAAACGCTTTCGTGAACTCGCCTCAGAAGTAGGCAGCCTGCTGACCTATGAAGCGACCGCCGATCTGGAAACCGAGAAGGTGACCATCGAAGGCTGGAACGGCCCGGTGGAAATCGAGCAGATCAAAGGTAAAAAAATTACCGTGGTGCCGATCCTGCGTGCTGGCCTGGGCATGATGGAAGGCGTGCTGGAGCACGTCCCGAGCGCGCGCATCAGCGTGGTCGGCATCTACCGCGACGAAGAGACCCTGGAGCCGGTACCTTACTTCCAGAAACTGGTATCGAACATCGACGAGCGTATGGCGCTGGTGGTTGACCCGATGCTGGCGACCGGCGGCTCAATGATCGCCACCATCGACCTGCTGAAAAAAGCGGGCTGCACCAGCATTAAGGTGCTGGTGCTGGTTGCCGCCCCGGAAGGCGTGGCCGCGCTGGAGAAGGCGCATCCAGATATTGAACTCTATACCGCATCGGTCGATCAGGGGCTTAACGAGCACGGGTACATTATTCCTGGTCTCGGCGATGCCGGCGACAAGATTTTTGGTACCAAGTAATTGAATAAATGAAAAAGAGCCGACTTTGATAGTCGGCTTTTTTTTGAATAAAAGACGCAGTTCGCCTTATACAAAACACAACTCAGAGGAAAACACTATGACGCGCCGTGCTATCGGGGTGAGTGAAAGACCGCCGCTTTTACAGACTATCCCGCTTAGTTTGCAGCACCTGTTCGCCATGTTTGGCGCAACCGTGCTGGTGCCAATCCTGTTTCACATTAACCCGGCTACCGTGCTGCTGTTTAACGGCGTTGGTACGCTGCTCTATCTCTTTATCTGTAAGGGTAAAATTCCGGCCTATCTGGGTTCCAGCTTTGCGTTTATCTCCCCGGTGCTGCTCCTGCTGCCGCTCGGGTACGAGGTGGCGCTCGGCGGTTTTATTATGTGCGGCGTGCTGTTCTGCCTGGTGTCGTTTATCGTCAAGAAAGCGGGCACCGGCTGGCTGGACGTGATGTTCCCTCCGGCAGCGATGGGCGCAATCGTAGCCGTAATTGGCCTTGAGCTGGCAGGCGTGGCGGCTAACATGGCAGGCCTGCTGCCAGCAGATGGGCAGTCTGCGGACAGCAAAACGGTGATCATCTCTCTGGTTACCCTGGGCGTTACCGTGTTTGGCTCGGTGCTGTTCCGCGGCTTCCTGGCGATTATCCCGATCCTGATCGGCGTGCTGGCGGGCTATGCGCTGTCGTTTGCGATGGGCGTGGTGGATACCACTCCGATTGCCCAGGCGCACTGGTTTGCTCTGCCGACCTTCTACACCCCGCGCTTTGAGTGGTTCGCTATCTTCACCATCCTGCCTGCGGCGCTGGTGGTCATTGCTGAGCACGTCGGTCACCTGGTCGTCACGGCCAACATCGTTAAGCGTGACCTGATCCGTGACCCTGGCCTGCACCGCTCAATGTTTGCCAACGGCTTCTCCACTATCATCTCTGGCTTCTTCGGCTCCACGCCGAACACCACCTACGGCGAGAACATCGGCGTGATGGCGATTACCCGCGTCTACAGCACCTGGGTTATCGGCGGCGCGGCGATCATTGCCATTCTGCTCTCCTGCGTCGGCAAGCTGGCGGCGGCTATCCAGATCATCCCGGTTCCGGTGATGGGCGGCGTGTCGCTGCTGCTGTACGGGGTAATCGGCGCATCTGGTATTCGCGTGCTGATTGAATCCAAGGTGGACTACAGCAAAGCGCAGAACCTGATCCTGACCTCGGTGATCCTGATCATCGGCGTCAGCGGTGCGAAGGTGCACATCGGTGCGGCAGAGCTGAAGGGCATGGCGCTGGCGACCATCGTCGGCATCGGCCTGGCGCTGATCTTCAAACTCATCAGCGTCCTGCGTCCAGAAGAAGAGGTGATTGACGCCCAGGAGAACGACGTCACTCCGCATTAATCTGGAAAGTGAACCGGGCGTTATGCCCGGTTCAAACCGCGCATCGTTTTGTGGTAAACTCGCTGCGTTTTCCGTAAGCCCTGTTGAGGTATCTCTGAACGCACCGGCGCAGCTCTCTCTGCCACTCTATCTTCCCGACGATGAAACCTTTGCCAGTTTCTGGCCGGGTGATAACCCCTCTCTGTTGGCGGCTGTGCAAAACGTGCTGCGTCAGGATCATAGCGGATACATCTACTTCTGGTCGCGAGAAGGTGCAGGTCGCAGCCATCTGCTGCACGCCGCCTGCGCCGAGCTCTCTGCGCGCGGCGACGCCGTGGGCTATGTTCCACTCGATAAGCGTACCTGGTTTGTGCCGGAAGTGCTGGAGGGCATGGAGCAGCTTTCGCTGGTCTGTATCGACAATATTGAGTGCATCGCCGGGGACGATCCCTGGGAGATGGCCATCTTCAACCTCTACAACCGCATCCTGGAATCAGGCCGCACGCGCCTGCTGATCACCGGCGATCGCCCGCCGCGCCAGCTCAATCTGCATCTGGCGGATCTGGCCTCGCGCCTCGACTGGGGGCAGATCTACCGGCTTCAGCCGCTGTCGGATGAGGATAAGCTGCTGGCATTGCAGCTGCGCGCCCGCCAGCGCGGTTTTGAGCTGCCGGAGGACGTGTGCCGTTTTCTGCTCAAGAGGCTGGATCGTGAGATGCGCACGCTGTTCGAGACGCTGGATCAGCTGGATCGCGCCTCCATTACCGCCCAGCGCAAGCTGACCATCCCGTTTGTGAAAGAGATCCTGAAGCTGTGAAAACGCCGGATGGCGCTACGCTTATCCGGCCTACAAAATTTCCAGCACCTGTTCCGGCGGTCGACCAATGCGCGCCTGGCCGTGCTTCACCACGATAGGGCGCTCGATAAGCTTCGGGTTCTCGACCATCGCCTGAATTAACGCCTCTTCCGTCAGACCGTTGTCCGCCAGGTTAAGCGTGCGGTAGAGCTCCTCCTTCTGCCGCATCAGATCCCGGGGGCTGCTTAAATTAAGCATCTTTAGCAGGTTACGCAGCGTGGCCGCATCCGGCGGCGTCTCCAGGTAGAGCACCACCTGCGGCTCAACGCCGTGGGATTGCAGTAGGCTCAGGGTCTCACGGCTCTTCGAGCAGCGGGGGTTATGGTAGATCGTGACCGCGTCGGACATACATTCTCCTGATTACATCTTGGTATAAGGCTTAAAGCGTTCCTGCATCTGCCGTAGCTGGTCAATACGGGCGTCGTAGCGCGCCTGCTGCATGCTGCCCAGCTTCACCTGCGCACTGGCACTGCCCAGCAGTGAGATCGCCTGATCCAGCTGACCGTGCAGCGCCAGGCCTTCGGCGCGGGCAGCCAGCTCCTGATCGCGATTGCCGAGCGTGCCCTCGGTCTGCGCCAGCAGCTCCCAGCCGTTGGTGTCATCTTTATAGGTAAAGGTGTAGCGGTTGAGGATCTTCTCCGCCTCGCTTGCCTGGCCGCTCTGCAAATAGGCGTTGGCCAGGTTCAGCTGCAACACCGGATCGGTTTTTAGCCGCGGGGCATTTTTCAGCCGGTTAATGGCCTGATCAAACTTTCTTTGACCGAGATCGATATCGGTGGCTAAATCGAGATACCAGCTATTGCCCGGCTCTGCGCTCAGTAGGGGCTGCAACGCCTGGCTGGCGGTGGGGTAGTTAGCGCCCTCCATCGCCTGGAGCGCCCGGCCATACTGGGCGGCACGCTGTTCGCGCACGTTGCCCTTAGCCCAGGCATCCAGCAGATCGTTGGTAAGCTGGTTGCGCCCACTGTTATACATCCCCAGCGTACGCGCCTTCGCCAGGTAAAAATCTTCTGAAGACTGGACCACCACCGGCCGCATCTGGTTGGCACGGTTGCGGGTATCCGAGAGACGGCTCTCCGGCAAGGGGTGAGTCAGCAGGATCTCCGGTGGTCGTGAAGAGTAGCGGGCCTGATCCAGCAGCTTTTCGAGGAAGGTCGGCATCGCCTGCGGATCGAATCCCGAGCGCTGAAGCACCTGAATGCCGATGCGGTCTGCCTCCTGCTCGTTCTGCTGGGTAAAGGAGATCATTCCCTGACGGGTGCCAGCCAGAGTACCGGTCAGCGCCGCCATCCCCGCCTGCGGGCTGGCCATCGCCAGCAGAATAGAGCCTAACGCCCCCGCCCAGGTCAGCGGCGCGCTGTTTTTCTGATCCTCCATCGCTCGCGCCAGGTGGCGCTGGGTAACGTGGGAGATTTCATGCGCCATTACCGAGGCCAGCTGGCTCTCGTTATCGGCATAGCGGAAGAGGGCCGAGTGCAGCACCACGTTGCCGCCAAAAAAGGCGAAGGCGTTGATTTCGTCGTTATTGATTAAGTAGAAGTGGAACGGGGTGCGTACCGAATTGGCATGGGCAACAAGGCGCATCCCTAAGCCATTAATGTACTGCACCAACAGAGGATCGTTAATCAGCGGCGCACTGCCGCGCAGTTGGCGAACGTAGTAGTCGCCCATCTGCAGCTCCTGGGCAATCGACAGCGTACTGCCCGCCGAGGTGCCCATATCCGGCAGGGTATCCGCTGAATCCGCAAAGACCGGCGCGGCCTGGCCCAGCGTCAGGGTAGCAATCAGGGTAGCAACCAGCGTTTTTCTCAACGTCCTGAACATAACCTCAATCCTGTATGGCGAGCATGATGAACATCTTAATCAATTGATGCGTTAGTTTCCTGTGGCAGCGTCGAAAAGCGAAGTCTTTTTTGTTTCACTTCGATACAATTCCTCCGGAAAACCCACCAGGGACCTATAGGTAAGGTAAGTTATGCTCGAAATGTTAATGCAGTGGTATCGCCGTCGCTTTAGCGATCCGGAGGCGATTGCGCTGCTGGTCATTCTGCTGGCAGGGTTTAGCATCCTGTTCTTTTTTAGCGGGTTATTAGCCCCGCTGCTGGTCGCCATCGTGCTGGCCTACCTGCTTGAGTGGCCTACCGCCCGGCTGGAAAACGTCGGCTGCTCACGTACCGTCGCCTCCAGCATCGTGCTGGTGCTGTTCGTCGGCATTCTGCTGCTGATGGCCTTCGTGGTAATGCCTATCGCCTGGCAGCAGGGCATCAATCTGATCCGCGATATGCCCGGCATGCTCAACAAGCTCTCCGATTTTGCGGCCACGCTGCCGCGACGCTATCCGGCGCTGATGGACGCGGGCATTATCGATGCCATGGCGGAGAACATGCGCACCCGCATGCTCAGCCTGGGGGATTCGGTGGTCAAATACTCCGTCGCCTCGCTGGTAGGGCTGCTGACGCTGGCGGTCTATCTGGTACTGGTGCCGCTGATGGTTTTCTTCCTGGTGAAGGACAAAGAGCAGATGCTCAACGCCGTGCGCCGCATTCTGCCGCGCAACCGTGGCCTGGCAGGGCAGGTGTGGGTGGAGATGAACCAGCAGATCACTAACTATATTCGCGGCAAGGTGCTGGAGATGATCGTCGTCGGCGTGGCGACGTGGATTGGTTTTATTCTCTTCGGTCTCAACTACTCGCTGCTGCTGGCGGTGCTGGTGGGCTTCTCGGTGCTTATCCCTTACATCGGCGCGTTTGTGGTCACTCTGCCGGTGATTGGCGTGGCGCTGTTCCAGTTTGGGCTGGGAACCGAGTTCTGGAGCTGCTTTGCGGTTTACCTGATCATTCAGGGGCTGGACGGCAACCTGCTGGTGCCGGTGCTCTTCTCGGAGGCGGTGAACCTGCATCCGCTGGTGATTATTCTGTCGGTGGTGATCTTCGGTGGACTGTGGGGCTTCTGGGGCGTGTTCTTTGCGATCCCGCTCGCCACGCTGATCAAGGCGGTGGTGCACGCCTGGCCGGATGTCCCGGTCGTTGACGAGTAGCAGGCGATTGCCGGGTGGCG
>NZ_LR607338.1:3147544-3208974 GCF_902164725.1 Pseudescherichia vulneris
CAAGCGTAGCGCCGCCGGGCGGAAATTACGCCTTTTCCTGCAACCAACCCAGCACAATATCGTGGTGGTTGCTGGTTTTGAAATCGTTGAACACATGCTCAACGACCCCGTCAGCGCCAATCAAAAAGCTGATGCGGTGAATGCCGTCGTAGGTTTTGCCCATAAACGACTTCTCACCCCAGACGCCAAACTGCTCGCAGACCTGATGGTCTTCATCGGACAGCAGGGTAAAGTTCAGCAGCTCTTTTTCAGCAAAGCGGGAGAGCTTTTCTGGCTTGTCGGTGCTGATACCCAGCACTTCCACACCTTTTTTCTTCAAATCGTCCATGTTATCGCGTAGGCCGCAGGCCTGAACGGTACAGCCTGGGGTCATGGCTTTCGGGTAGAAATAGACCAATACACGCTGTCCCTGGAAGTCGGCCAAATTAACTTGTTCTCCGTCTTGATCCGGCAAGCTAAATTTCGGTGCGGTATCACCGGCTTTCAGTGGATTCATCACTTCACTCCATCCTGTTCATCGTTCTGGGAATAGTTGACGACATTTATACTGCCCTGTGCATTTAATTCTGTACATAGTACTTTGAAAGCTTGTTCAATTTTTGCCGCATCTTCCAGCGCCGGGCTATGAGCCGTGATCTGAATAAAGAGCTGGGCGGCCGCACCGGCTTGGGCAGGCTGGGTGCGAGAGACCAGCTCGGCAATATTCATCTGATGGGCATCGAACAGGGCGGTAAAGCGCTCGATCAGGTGCGGGGAGTCCGCTACCTCAACCTGCACCCACACCGTGGCGGGCAGCGCCGCGCCGGGCCGCGCGGTGGTGCGTTTCATCACGATCAGCAGATCCAGCTCAGCGCCCTTCAGCGGCAGCGTGGATTCAATCAGGGTAATGGCGTTCCATGACCCGGAAAGCAGCATGATAAAGGTGAACTCTTCCCCGAGCATCGCCAGCCGGCTATCTTCAATATTACAGCCGCAGCTGCTCACGTGACGGGTGATCGTGTTGACGATACCAGGCCTGTCGACACCTAGCGCGGTAATAACCAGATAATGTTGTGATGAAGGGGTCAAACCTGTTCTTCCTATAGATGCTTCGCTAACGGTTTCGGTAATCCTAAGGAAAGCATAAAAAAAACCGGCATACAACCGCCGGAACGCCTCGCGTCGCTTGCTTTTATTACAGCACCAAACGTACCATTGAGAATCTTGTTTGCACAGAGGATGGCCCATGTTCACGGGAAGTATTGTCGCGCTTGTTACACCGATGGATGAGAAAGGTAATGTCTGCCGGTCAAGCCTGAAGAAACTGATTGATTATCATGTCGCCAGCGGAACCTCGGCGATTGTATCGGTAGGCACGACCGGTGAGTCCGCCACGCTGAGCCATGAGGAACATGGTGACGTCGTGATGCTGACGCTTGAACTGGCCGATGGGCGCATCCCGATTATCGCAGGCACCGGTGCAAATGCTACCGCCGAGGCCATCGGCCTTACCGAGCGCTTCAACGGCAGCGGCGTAGTAGGCTGCCTGACGGTAACGCCTTACTACAACCGTCCAACGCAGGAAGGGCTGTTCCAGCATTTTAAAGCCATCGCGGAACACACTGATCTGCCGCAAATTCTGTATAATGTACCTTCGCGTACCGGTTGCGATATGCTGCCTGAAACCGTGGGTCGCCTGGCGAAAGTGAACAATATTGTCGCAATCAAAGAGGCGACCGGGAACTTAAGTCGTGTTCATCAGATCAAAGAGCTGGTTTCAGATGACTTTGGTCTTCTGAGCGGTGATGATGCCACCGGGCTGGACTTTATGCAGCTTGGCGGTCACGGTGTGATCTCTGTGACCTCTAACGTGGCCGCACGCGACATGGCAGAGATGTGCCGTCTGGCTGCCGAAGGGCAGTTTAGCGAAGCGCGGGTGATTAACCAGCGTCTGATGCCGTTACACAACAAACTATTTGTCGAACCCAATCCTATCCCAGTGAAATGGGCATGTAAGGAGTTGGGGCTTGTGGCGACCGACACGCTGCGTCTGCCGATGACGCCGATTACCGACCACGGTCGTGAGGCTGTTACCGCTGCGCTTAAGCACGCCGGTTTGCTGTAAAGTTTAGGGAGATTTGATGGCTTACTCAGTACAGAAGTCGCGCCTGGTGAAGGTAGCGAGTGTTTCGCTTGTTATGCTGCTCGCTGCCTGTAATTCGGACTCGCGCTACAAGCGCCAGGTTAGCGGTGATGAATCCTATCTGGATGCCGCGCCGCTTGGTGAACTTCATGCGCCTGCTGGCATGATCCTGCCAGTGCAGAACGGTGACTACAACATTCCAGTCACCAACGGCAGCGGTGCCGTTGGTAAAGCGCTGGATATCCGCCCACCGGCCCAGCCGCTGGCGCTGGTAACGGGTGCCCGCACCCAGTTTACCGGTGATACCGCAACGCTGCTGGTGGAGAACGGCAACCGTAGCACGCTGTGGCCACAGGTGGTAAGCACGGTTCAGGGCAACAACTACGCGATTGATAAACGTGACGATGCCGCGCAGACCCTGACCACCGGTTGGGTTGACTGGAACCGCCTCGACGAAGATCAGCAGTACCGTGGCCGTTATCAAATCTCGGTTAAGCCTCAGGGCTATCAGCAGGCGGTTATCGTCAAGCTGATGAACCTGGAGCAGGCGGGCAAGCCGGTGGCCGATACCGCCTCGCTGCAGCGCTACAGCACCGAAATGCTGAACGCGATCTCCGCCGGGCTGGATAAAACCGCCACTGCGTCACAGAACGCCGCGCAGAACCGCTCCGCCGCCACCCTCGACGTACAGAGCGGTGCCGACGATACCGGTCTGCCGATGCTCGTAGTCCGTGGGCCGTTTAACGTGGTCTGGCAGCGCCTGCCTGCGACCCTTGAGAAAGTGGGTATGAAGGTAACCGACTCCACGCGCTCAACCGGCAGCATGGCGGTAACCTACAAGCCGCTCTCAGACAGCGACTGGCTGGCACTGGGCGCGCGCGATCCGGGTCTGACCTCCGGTGACTACAAGTTACAGATAGGCGATCTCGATAACCGCAGCAGCCTGCAGTTTATCGATCCGAAAGGGCACACCCTGACCCAGGCGCAAAACGATGCGCTGGTGGCCGTTTTCGAAGCTGCATTTAAGTAAAAAAATCAGGCCGGATTACTCCGGCCTTTTTTATCAGGGTAGACGCAAACGTGTGCGTAGCGGATAATGGCCGCAGTTAGACTTCAAATCATCACACCTGGAACCTGGAGTAACAAAGATGCAAAAGCAAGCTGAGTTGTATCGTGGCAAAGCGAAGACCGTATACAGCACGGAAAACCCCGACCTGTTGGTGCTCGAATTCCGCAATGATACGTCAGCAGGGGATGGCGCGCGCATTGAACAGTTCGATCGTAAAGGCATGGTGAACAACAAGTTCAACCACTTCATTATGAGCAAGCTGGAAGAGGCGGGCATCCCAACACAGATGGAGCAGCTGCTCTCCGATACCGAGTGCCTGGTGAAGAAGCTGGAGATGGTGCCGGTGGAGTGCGTTATCCGTAACCGTGCAGCGGGCTCGCTGGTGAAGCGTCTGGGCATTGAGGAGGGGATGATCCTCAATCCGCCTCTGTTCGATCTGTTCCTGAAAAACGATGA
This sequence comes from Pseudescherichia vulneris, assembly GCF_902164725.1. NCBI lineage: Bacteria > Pseudomonadati > Pseudomonadota > Gammaproteobacteria > Enterobacterales > Enterobacteriaceae > Pseudescherichia > Pseudescherichia vulneris. Next base: position 3,151,192 of record NZ_LR607338.1, read on the forward strand.
AATGCACGATCCGATGGTTAACGACTCCTACTGCGAAACCTTCGGCTGGGTGAATCAGAAAAACCTGGCGCGCATGAAAGAGCTGACCTACAAGGCCAACGATGTGCTGACCAAGCTGTTTGATGATGCCGGTCTGATCCTGGTAGACTTCAAGCTGGAGTTTGGTTTGTTCAACGGCGAGGTGGTGCTGGGCGACGAGTTCTCCCCGGACGGCAGCCGCCTGTGGGACAAAGAGACCATGGATAAAATGGATAAAGACCGCTTCCGTCAGAGCCTTGGCGGCGTGATCGAAGCCTATGAAGCCGTGGCCCACCGTCTCGGCGTGAAACTGGATTAATTTCACTCTTTCACTGTTAGCCGGAGGCGTTCCCCACTCCTCCGGCCTGTTACAGCACCTTTCTTATGGTAATCCTGCCTTTAACCGCCTACGATCAATCATATTTATTAAAATATCTTTGAGGTGATTATGCGTTGGCAAGGGCGTCGCGAAAGTAATAACGTTGAAGACAGGCGTAGCGAATCAGGTAGCCCGCTGGGCGGCCGTGGGCTGCGTTTGCCCCGGGGCAAGGGTGGGATTATCTTGCTGGTGATTGTGGTGATCGGCGGCTACTACGGCGTGGATTTAACCGGGCTGCTCACCGGGCAGCCGATGTCCCAGCCGGGTACCCAGCAGGTAGCCACGCCTCAGGAGAATGAAGCGGCGAAGTTTACCCGCGTCATTTTTGCCACCACCGAAGAGACGTGGACCCAGCTGTTTGAGAAAATGGGCCGTACCTATCAGCAGCCGACTCTGGTGATGTACCGTAACTATACCCAGACCGGCTGCGGTACTGGCCAGTCGGTCATGGGGCCGTTCTACTGCCCGGCGGACAGCAAAGTCTATATCGATCTCTCTTTCTACGATGAGATGAAGAGCAAGCTCGGCGCGGCGGGCGACTTCGCTCAGGGCTATGTCATTGCCCACGAGGTCGGTCACCACGTGCAGAAGCTGCTGGGTATCGAGCCGAAGGTGCGCCAGCTGCAGCAAAACGCCTCCCAGGTAGAAGTTAACCGCCTGTCGGTGATGATGGAGTTGCAGGCGGACTGCTTTGCTGGCGTCTGGGGCCGCAGCATGCAGCAGCAGGGCGTGATGGAGGAGGGCGATCTGCAGGAGGGGCTGAACGCCGCCGAAGCGATCGGTGACGACCGTCTTCAGCAGCAGAGCCAGGGCCGGGTAGTGCCGGATAGCTTTACCCACGGCACCTCCGAGCAGCGTTACACCTGGTTTAAGCGCGGCTTCGACACGGGTGATGTTGCCCAGTGCAATACCTTTGGCAAAACGCTGTAAGGCTTCATTTTCGGGAAAGGTGACATGGAGCGTTTGATTGCCCTGAGTGTGCAGATGGCGCGCGAGGGCATCCGTCGCCTGCTGGTTATTAGCGGGGAAGAGACGTGGTGCCAGCAGCAGGCCGCTGACCTGATAGCGCCCCAGGCGGCGCTATGGGTGGGTGACGAGCAGGATGCCGCTCTGGCGGCAGACTACTGCCATCCTCGGGCCCTCACTACGCTGCTGGGCCGCGAGTTCAGCCATGCCGTCTTTGATGCTCGCCGCGGCTTTGACGTTGCCGCCTTTGCGGCTCTCGGCGGTACGCTGCGGGCAGGAGGCTGGCTGATCCTGCTGACGCCCGTGCTTTCCCGCTGGGCAGAGACGCCCGACGTCGACGCCTGTCGCTGGAGTGATACCGCTCTGCCTATCGCTACCCCACGTTTTATTAGTCACTTCTGCCGTACGCTACAGACCCACGGCGAGGCCATTCTCTGGCAGCAGGGGCAACTGCTCACGCTTCCTGAGTTTGCCCCGCGCCCGGCGTGGCACCCGGCCAACGGTGCGCCAGAGCGGGAGCAGGCCGCAATTCTCGCTGAACTACAGGCTATGTCGCCCGGCGTCATGGTGGTAACTGCCCCGCGCGGACGCGGCAAATCAGCGCTGGCGGGAATGCATCTGCGTCATTTGCACGGCAATGCTATCGTGACCGCGCCCACCCGCGCCGCTACCGACGTGCTGGCACAGTTTGCCGGAGAGGAGGTAACTTTTGTGCCGCCGGATGCGCTGCTCCAGCGGCTCGCTGACGGAGATACGCTTTTTCCTGACTGGCTGATCGTGGATGAGGCGGCGGCAATACCTGGCCCGCTGCTGCGCCAGCTGATCGCCGGATTCAGCCGGGTTCTGCTTACGACGACCGTGCAGGGCTACGAGGGAACAGGGCAGGGCTTTTTGCTGAAGCTCTGCGCCGGGCTGGATCGCTTGCAGCACCGTAGCCTCAGCACGCCGCTGCGCTGGGCCAGCGGCTGCCCGCTTGAGGCCTTCATCAGTGACCTGCTGCTGTTTGATGATGCCCTTCCCGGTTCGGCTTCGGGCTCTGAATACCGTATTTTTCCTTTGACGCAGGATACCTGGCTAACCTCGCCAGCGCAGCCCGCCGCGCTCTACCGTCTGCTGACCAGCGCCCACTACCGAACCTCGCCTCTCGATCTGCGGCGGATGATGGATGCCCCAGGGCAGCATTTCTGGCAGGCGTTTGCCAACGAGCAGCCCATCGCCGCGTTGTGGCTGGTGGAGGAGGGGGGACTCTCACCCGAGCTTAGCCAGGCGGTGTGGGCGGGCTTCCGACGGCCGCGCGGCAATCTTGTCGCTCAGTCGCTGGCGGCGCACGGGGCTAGCCCGCTGGCGGCCACGCTGGTGGGATGTCGTATCAGCCGTATTGCCGTTCACCCTTCGCGGCAGCGGGAGGGCATCGGTCAGCGGCTGATCGCCGAAGCGCACGCCCACAGCGCAGGCTACGACTATCTGTCGGTGAGCTTCGGCTACACCCGTGAGCTGTGGCGCTTCTGGCAGCGCTGCGGTTTTCAGCTAGTGCGTCTCGGCAGCCATCGCGAAGCCAGCAGCGGCTGTTACACGGCGATGGCTCTCCTGCCGCTCACCCCTGCAGCTAAGGCGCTGGTGGCGACGGAGCAGCGCAGGCTGGCGAGGGATCTACCCTGGCTGGCTCCCTGGCGTGAGGAAAAGTTACCTCTGCCGCCGGGGGAGCCGACTACCCTTAATAGTGATGACTGGCACGAGCTGGCGGGCTTCGCTTTTGCCCATCGCCCACTTTCGGCAGCGATAGGGGCGCTCAGCCGTCTGCTGATGCACAGCAACCTGCCGCTGGCGGCGCTGCGCAGCCAGCTGGAGCAGGGTTTGAATGAGGCCCAGGCCTGTCACCGCCTCCGGCTGGCTGGACGCAAGGCGCTGCTGGCGGCTCAACGACACGAGACGGCAGCGGCGCTGGCTTCTCTGGATGCGGACCTGACAGCGCAGAGCCAGCAGCAGATAGCAGAGCTGCAATTTTTTTAACTAACTCATTCAGTTAAATGGCATGGTCATCGCCACCGTGCGGCGTAAACTTACCTCAACGCTATAAGGAGACCGCCATGGAACACGATTACCATGTAGTACAACGTCCGGACAAACCTGCCAGCCAGCTGCTGCTGCTGTTTCACGGCGTTGGCGATAATCCTGTCGCCATGGGGCAGGTTGGCACCGGTTTCACCGCTCGCTTTCCGGAGGCGCTGATCGTCAGCGTTGGTGGGGTTGAACCCTGCGGTCCGGCTCCCGCGCGGCAGTGGTTCTCCGTGCAGGGCGTCACCGAGGAGAACCGTCAGGAACGCGTGGACGCCACCATGCCCGCCTTTATTGAAGCGGTACGTTACTGGCAAAAAGAAAGTGGACTGGGGCCGCAGGCCACGGCGCTGATCGGCTTCTCGCAGGGGGCGATCATGGCTCTGGAGGGGGTTAAAGCTCAGCCTACTCTGGCGTCGCGGGTGATCGCCTTTAGCGGTCGCTTTGCCAGCCTGCCAGCGACTATCAGCGCGGCGGTAACAATCCACCTGATCCACGGCGGGGAGGATCGCGTGATTGAGCTGACGCATGCCGTTGCCGCCCAGGAGGCGCTGTTACAGGCCGGGGGCGATGTAACGCTGGATATCATTGATGATGTGGGACACGGCATCAGCCATGAGAGTATGCAGCTGGCGCTGGACCGTCTGAGCTATACCGTGCCGAAGCACTATTTTGATGAGGCGCAGAGCGGAGGCAGGTTCAACGACGACGATATTGTGGAGTTTATGTAGCGTGGTAGGCCGGGCAAGCGGTAACGCCGCCCGGCGTAATCAAAGCCGACTACTTTTTTTTCGGCCAGTCGTCTTCGTCGTCCCACTTATCGTTAAAGTCGCGATGCGGGGGCAGATCGGGCTTGTTGGCGAGAAATTTTTTATGGTCAACGCGCTTGAGGTCTTTAATAACGTTCAGCAGCACGCCCACCAGGAAAACCAGTAACAGAATCCACCAGTATTTAGCCAGCCATTCCATGCTCATGTCCTCATTCAGAAACGCCTATTATGCAACGAGCCGTTCCATAATGCGTTGATACATACGGGCCAGCAGCTGCAGATCGGCGGCGTTTACGCATTCGTTGATTTTATGAATGGTCGCATTCACCGGCCCCAGTTCCACCACCTGAGCCCCCATCCGCGCAATAAACCGCCCGTCCGAGGTCCCGCCCGTGGTTAACAGCTGCGGTTCAATTTCATTATAGTGCGCAATCGACTTCACCACCGCATCCACGAGCTTGCCGCGTGAGGTGAGGAACGGTTGGCCGGAGATCCACCACTCCACGCTGTAGCGCAACTGATATTTATCCAGCAACGCAGCGACGCGAGCTTTGATCATCTCGTCGGTGAGCTCGGTGCTGAAGCGGAAGTTAAACTGCACCTTCAAGTCGCCGGGGATCACGTTGTTACTCCCGGTACCGGCCTGGATATTGGCGATCTGCATGCTGGTCGGCGGGAAAAATTCGTTACCGCGATCCCACTCAATAGCCACCAGCTCGTTAAGCATCGGCGCAGCGCGGTGGACCGGGTTATCCGCCAGGTGCGGATAGGCCACGTGGCCCTGCACGCCGTGAATGGTCAGGTTGCAGGTCATCGAGCCGCGACGTCCGTTCTTCACCACGTCACCCACCACTTCAGTACTGGAGGGTTCGCCCACCAGGCAGTAGTCAAGACGTTCGTTGCGGGCCATCAGCGCCTCCACGACCTTCACCGTACCGTGCGTGGCACTGGCCTCTTCGTCGGAGGTGATCAGGAAGGCCAGACGACCCTTATGATTCGGATGCCGGGCCACGAAGCGTTCCGCAGCCACCACCATCGCCGCCAGGGAGCCTTTCATGTCGGCCGCGCCGCGACCAAACAGCATCCCGTCGCGAATGGTGGGTTCAAACGGCGGATTGATCCAGCGGTCAGCGTCGCCAGCGGGAACCACGTCGGTGTGACCGGCAAACGCCAGCGTCTCGCCCTGGCCGCGCCATGCCCAGAAGTTTTGCGTGTCGCCAAAATCCATCCGTTCAACGGTAAAGCCGATAGCACGCAGGCGTTCAATCATTAACGCCTGGCATCCTGCGTCGTCGGGACTAAGAGAAGGGCGGCGAATAAGCTGTTGGGTCAGCTCAATAACCGGGCATGACATAGACTACACCTCGTTAAAATAGCGCTCGTAGCTGGTTTCTGTGAAACCAAGCAGCATAGGCTTACCGGGCGCGCAGAGCAATGGGCGTTTGATAATTGCAGGCATTTCGAGCATCAGCGCCGCCGCCGCCGGGGCATTTTGGATGCTTTCCCGCCGCGCGTCGTCCAGCTTGCGCCAGGTGGTGCCCCGGGTGTTCAGCAGCGCTTCCCATCCCAGCTCAGCAATAAAGGTGTCGAGCAGTGCCGCATCCAGCCCGTCGGCCCGGTAGTCGTGGAAGCGGTAGGCTATCTGCTGTGCGTCAAGCCAGCGGCGCGCCTTTTTAACGGTGTCGCAGTTCTTGATGCCATACATCACTGGCAGCGCGTCTGATGAAATGTTATTCATAAAATTTCACTTTGTAAGCAGGTAAAGAGAGAGTATTACCCGTTCCGCCGCGAGGGTGAAGCATTTTGTTTTAGTTTAGGTTTAGTACTCATCTATTTTGAATAATGACAATCTATGAGAGAAAATAGTCGGCGGGCAGGCCTTAATATATTTGTCTGCTAATTAAATTGTGTGTTGCGCAATATATGCTCTGATTATTGCTCTGCAATTATTCTGCAACATTGACCCTGCAAATGTACAAACTTGCGAAGTGCGTCACGCTCGCGAAACGTTTCGCTGCCCGTTTTTAGGAATGTTGCTATATGTCACATTTTCTTACATGTCGTTGCGTCATAGTCTATTCAAGCCCAACAAATACCGCGGAGGTGGCCAATCATAGCAATTGATTTAGCGTCTCTTCACAGCAATGGCGATTTTTTGTAGAATACCCATAATAATTAGATGAGGTTGTTATGATTGAACATGAACTGGGGAACTGGAAAGACTTTATCGAAGGCATGCTTCGTAAATAATTCCGGATACGCACTAAGAAAGAAGCACTAATATAACAAAAGCGTGAACAATATCACGCAACAGCGAGGCGGCCACTGTGGGCCGCCTTTTTTTTGTTCAATCTTCCTGACGCTCTTTTAACGGGAAGCGCTGACGCACCAGCACAAAGAACAGCGGTACAAAGAAGATGGCCAGCACGGTGGCCGAGATCATCCCGCCCATCACACCGGTCCCCACCGCATGCTGGCTGCCGGAGCCTGCGCCGCTGCTGGTGGCCATCGGCAGGACGCCAAAGATAAATGCCAGCGAGGTCATCAGGATCGGCCGTAGACGCTGGTGGCAGGCGTGGAGCGTTGCCGAAAGCAGATCCTGGCCTTTGGCATTCATCTCATTGGCAAACTCGACAATCAGAATGGCGTTTTTCGCCGATAGCCCAATCACGGTGAGCAGCCCCACCTGGAAGTAGACGTCGTTCTCCAGACCGCGCATCCAGGTTGCCAGCAAAGCACCGATCACCCCCAGCGGCACCACCAGCATCACCGAGAAGGGTACCGACCAACTCTCATAGAGCGCCGCCAGGCAGAGGAAGACTACCAGCAGGGAGATGGCGTACAGCGCCGGAGCCTGCGCGCCGGAGAGCCGCTCCTGGTAGGACATGGCGGTCCACTCAAGGCCAAAGCTGCCAGGGAGCTGGCGCACCAGATCCTCCATAATGTCCATAGCGGTACCGGTACTGACCCCGGTGGCGGCTTCGCCGACGATCTCTACGGCGGAGTAGCCGTTGTAACGCTCCAGGCGCGGAGAGCCGGTCTCCCAGCGGGAGGTGGCAAAGGCGGAGAAGGGCACCATGCCGCCTGCGTTATTGCGCACGTACCACAGGTTAATGTCATCCGGCAGCATGCGGTACTTCGCTGCTGCCTGAACGTAGACCTTCTTCACGCGGCCGCGATCCATAAAGTCATTGACGTAGCTGGAGCCCCAGGCCGTTTGCAGCGTGTCGTTGATATCGTCGATAGAGACGCCGAGCGCCTGCGCCTTGTGCTGATCGATATCGATCTGTAGCTGCGGACTGTCGTCCAGGCCGTTATGGCGTACGCGGGCCAGAGACGGATCGCGCCCGGCCAGCTCCAATAACTTGTCGCGCGCGGCCATCAGGGCGTCATGCCCGGCTCCGGCGTGATCCTGTAGCTCCATATCAAACCCGGCCGAGCTACCGAGGCCGCTGATGGCCGGTGGGCTGCTGGCGAAGACCCGCGCCTCGTTGATATCACGAAATGCTTTGGTGGCACGGTCAATAATGGCGAACGAGCTGCCGGTGGTCGGATCGCGGTCGTCCCAGTCTTTCAGACGAACAAACATGCGGGCCACGTTCTGGCCGTTGCCGCCCGGCCCGGAGCCGATGGTGGCGAAGACCGACGTCACGTTATCTTTTTCATGGGTGGCGAAATAGTTCTCGACCTTCTCCACCACCTTCAGCGTCTGCTGCTGGGTAGCGCCGCTGGGCAACTGCACCGAGGTGGTGAACATGCCGCGATCCTCCTGCGGCAGAAACGAGGTGGGCAGGCGCAGGAAGAGAAAGACCATGCCGCCGAGGAGCAGGGCATAAATCAGCATCCAGCGCAGGCTGCGATGGAGGATCTTCGCGACGCCGGACTCATAGCGCACCGCGCTGCGGTTAAACATACGGTTAAACCAGCCGAAAAAGCCCGTCTGCCCGTGCTGCTCGCCTTTGTGCACTGGCTTGAGCAGGGTCGCGCACAGCGCTGGGGTGAGGATCATCGCTACCAGCACCGACAGCACCATCGCCGCGACGATGGTGATCGAGAACTGGCGGTAGATCGCCCCGGTGGTGCCGCCGAAGAAGGCCATCGGCACAAACACCGCGGAGAGCACCATCGCAATGCCCACCAGCGCCCCCTGGATCTGGCCCATGGATTTGCGCGTGGCCTGGCGCGGAGAGAGACCCTCCTCGCTCATGATGCGCTCAACGTTCTCTACCACCACGATGGCATCATCCACCAGTAGGCCGATGGCGAGCACCATAGCAAACATGGTCAGGGTATTGATGCTGTAGCCGAAGGCGTAGAGCACGGCGAAGGTGCCGAGCAGCACTACCGGCACGGCAATGGTTGGAATGAGGGTGGCGCGGAAGTTCTGCAGAAAGAGGTACATCACCAGGAAGACCAGGGCAATAGCCTCCAGCAGCGTCTTCACCACGTCGATAATCGAGGCCTTAACGAAGGAGGTGGTCTCGTAGGCCACCTTGTACTCCAGGCCGTGCGGGAAGAAGTGCGCCAGCTCGTCGAGCCGGTTGAGCACCAGGTTCGCCGTCTCCATCTCGTTAGCCCCGGAGGCCAGCTTAACGCCGAGGCCCGACGCTGGCTTGCCGTTGAAGCGGCTCAGGTAGTCATACTTCTCCGCGCCCATCTCGACCTGGGCGACGTCGCCGAGGCGTACCTCGGATCCGTCCTGGTTGACCCGCAGGGTGATATTCCGAAACTGCTCTGGGGTCTCTAACAGCGACTGGGCGTTGATGGTGGCGTTCAGCGCCTGCTTATCCACCGACGGGGTGCCGCCCAATTGACCAACGGCGATCTGCGCGTTCTGTGCCTCAATGGCATCGGTCACGTCCTTCGCCGTCAGCTGAACGCTGTTCAGACGGGCCGGATCAAGCCAGATGCGCATCGAATACTGTGAGCCGTAGGCGTCGATGTCGCCCACGCCGTTAACCCGGCTAAGCGGGTCCTGAATGTTACTCGCGACATAATCGGCAATATCCTGCTTATCCATTGAGCCGTCCGTTGAGACGAAGGCGATGGTTAAGATATTGGTATCACCGGTTTTGCGTACCGTTACACCCTGGTTCTGTACCGCCTGAGGCAGCTTGCGCATTGCCGACTGAAGCTGATTTTGCACCTGCTGCACTGCTTCGTCGGGATCGGTGCCCGCCGTAAAACTGAGGGTCACCGTCGCCTGCCCGGTGGCGCTGCTTTGCGAGGACATGTACATCAGGTTATCTAGCCCGGTCATGTTCTGCTCAATAACCTGGGTCACGGTATTCTCCAGCGTCTGTGCGGAGGCACCGGGGTAGTTGGCTGTGATCCGCACGTTAGGCGGGGCCAGATCGGGATACTGCTCTACGGGCAGCGAAAGAATTGCCAGCGTGCCGGTGAGGCACAAAATGATAGCTAACACCCAGGCGAAAATTGGGCGATCGATAAAGAAATTCGCCATCAGAAGGGAGACCTCTTTTATTGTGCTTTATAACTCTACATTGCTTTATGCCACTTTAACGGTAATCGCCTGACTAAACGTGGAGAAAAAAAGGAGAAAGTGTAAATTATCACGTTGTTTGCGCAGGTGGTGAAGATTAGCTGGCGCGACAAGGCTGGCCCTAAAGCGTAAAATAGGGGCTCACACTTACCGTATAGGGCCCGTATGTCGCTGAAAATAGACGTTATCAAAGATAAGATCCTCTCTGAAAATTACTTCGTATTACGCAATATCACCTACGATCTGACTCGCCGCAACGGGGAAACGATCCGCCACCGCCGCGAGGTGTACGATCGTGGCAACGGGGCAACCATTCTGCTCTATAACCGAGAGAAATGCAGCGTGGTGCTGGTTCGTCAGTTCCGCATCGCTACATGGGTGAACGGCAACGAAGATGGACGTTTGATTGAGCCCTGCGCCGGACTGCTGGACAACGATGCGCCGGAGGTGTGCGCACGTAAAGAGGCGATGGAGGAGACGGGTTACGAGGTCGGCGAAGTGCGCAAGGTCTTTGAACTGTATATGTCCCCTGGCGGCGTAACTAAAATTGTTCACTTTTTTATTGCCGAATACAGCGACAGCTTGAAGGCTAACGCGGGCGGCGGCGTAGAAGATGAGGATATTGAAGTCATTGAGATGCCTTTCACTCAGGCCCTGGAGGCAGTAGCCAGCGGAGAGATACGTGACGCTAAGGCAGTGATATTACTGCAATATTTACAGGCCTCCGGTCTAATGTCTTGATATTAATCGGGTTAATAACATGTATTTAGAATAAATCTATCCGATAAATCCGATTGAGTCGGCTACCCCATGACGACGAAGATACCCTGTTTATTTGCTACGCTTCTACTTCTGGGGTTGTACCGTTCATGCGTTATCGCGTTTTGCTGCTGCTATTGCTTAATCTGTTTGTCGCCTCGTTTGCGTGGGCGGCACCCGCCCAGCAGAATTTTTCCGACTGGCAGGTCACCTGTAATAATCAAAATTTCTGCGTAGCACGCAATACCGGCGAGCACTATGGACTCGTCATGACCCTGACGCGCAGCGCGGGAGCACGAACCGATGCGCAGCTGCGTATCGAGCTTGGCGGGAGCCAGACGCCATCGGCAAAAGAGCCGCCCGTTGCACCACGCCTGCTGCTCGACGGTATACCGCTGCGGCTGGAGGCTCAGCACTGGGCGATTTCGCCGTGGCGGTTGATCACCGAGCATGCGCCGACTATCAACGTTTTTCTACAGACTATTCAGAATGCGCAGGCGATAACCCTCAAGGACGGACAGGGCACGATATCCCTGGTTGGGCTCAAGGCGGCGCTGCTGTTTATTGATGCCCAGCAAAAACGCGTCGGCAGCGAAACGGCGTGGATCAAAAAAGGAGGCAATCCTTCGCTGAGCGTGCCGCCTGCCCCAGCATTGAAAGGGGTAGCAGTGGTGAACCCGACGCCGACGCCGCTGACTCGTGAAGAGATGGATTCCCTGCTGGATTACGGCAGCATGCGGATGAACAGCAGCCAGTGTTCGCTGGATCCGATGCGTCGAGAGGTGCGCGTGACGGCACTCACCGACGATAAAGCGCTACTGATCGTGAGCTGCGAGGCGGGAGCCTACAATACGGTGGATCTCGCCTGGATGGTTTCGCGTCATAAACCCTACGCGACCAAAGCGGTGCGCCTGCGCCTCCCCTTTACTCCCGGCAGCGGCAACGATGAGATGGAGCTAATGAATGCTGAATTCGATCAGAAAGCCCGCGAATTGACAACGCTTGCCAAAGGTCGCGGGCTGGCGGATTGCGGTATCCAGACGCGCTGGCGTTTTGACGGCCAGCGCTTTCGTCTGGTGCGCTATGCAGAAGAGCCAAGCTGTGACAACTGGCATGGGCCAGACGCCTGGCCCACGCTGTGGATCACACGTTAAGCACTTTTTTCGCTTTAGCGACCACGTTCTCAACGGTAAAGCCAAAGAATGGGAACAGCTTATCGGCCGGTGCGGACTCGCCGTAGCCGGTCATCCCAACAATGGCCCCCTTCAGGCCGACATATTTGTACCAGTAGTCGGCAATCCCGGCCTCAACGGCCACGCGGGCGCTGACGTCTGACGGCAGCACCGACTCACGGTACTCATCATCCTGAGCATCAAAGATATCCGTCGATGGCAGAGAAACTACCCGCACCTTGTGACCTTCGGCGCTCAGCTGATCCGCTGCCTTCACGGTAATCTCAATCTCCGAGCCGGTGGCGATCAGGATCAGATCCGGCTGACCATCGCTGTCCTTCAGGATATAGCCACCGCGGGAGATCGCTTTCACCTGCTCCGGGGTACGCTCCATCTGGGTAAGATTCTGGCGAGAGAGGATCAGCGCGGTCGGGCCGTTGTGCCGCTCAATCGCCAGCTTCCAGCCGACGGCGGCTTCGACCTGGTCACAGGGACGCCAGGTGCTGAAGTTCGGCGTCAGGCGCAGGCTGGCGAGCTGTTCAACCGCCTGGTGCGTCGGGCCATCTTCCCCCAGACCGATGGAGTCATGGGTATAAACCATAATTTGACGCGCCTTCATCAGCGCCGCCATGCGCGCAGCGTTACGTGCGTACTCGACGAACATCAGGAAGGTTGCGGTATAAGGCACGAAGCCGCCGTGGTGGGCAATACCGTTGGCGATGGCGGTCATACCGAACTCGCGCACGCCGTAGTGAATGTAGTTCCCGGCCGGGTCCTCTTTCAGCGACGTTGACCCAGACCAGATGGTCAGGTTACTTGGCGCAAGGTCCGCGGAGCCTCCCAGCAACTCTGGCAGCGCCGGGCCGTACTGGTTAAGCGCGTTCTGGGATGCCTTACGGGTAGCGACCTTCGCAGGCTCAGCCTGAAGTTTAGTGATGTACTCCTGGGTCAGCTGCTCCCAGTTTTCCGGCAGGCCACCGCCCATGCGACGGGAAAATTCCGCTGCCAGCTCGGGGTGCGCCTTCTCATAGGCAGCAAACTTCTCTTTCCACGACTGCTGGGCTTTCTCACCGCGTTCGCGGCCATCCCACGCCTGGTAGATCTCTTTCGGGATCTCAAAGGCCGGATGCTTCCAGCCCAGCTTCTGGCGGGTCAGAGCAACTTCTTCTTCCCCCAGCGCCGCGCCGTGGGAATCCTCTTTACCCGCTTTGTTCGGCGAGCCAAAGCCAATCACCGTTCGGCAGATGATCAGCGACGGTTTATCCTTCACGCTCTGCGCTTCAAGAATGGCTGCTTTAATCGCCTCTGGATCGTGACCGTCAATCTCATGCACTACGTGCCAGTGGTAGGCTTCAAAGCGTTTGGCGGTATCGTCGGTAAACCAGCCTTCGGTTTCACCGTCAATGGAGATGCCGTTGTGGTCATAGAAACCGATCAGCTTGCCCAGCCCCAGCGTGCCCGCTAAAGAGCAGACCTCGTGGGAGATCCCCTCCATCAGACAGCCGTCGCCCATAAAAGTGTAGGTGAAGTGATCGACGATCTCGTGTCCCGGCTGGTTAAACTGCGCTGCCAGCGTGCGTTCGGCAATCGCCAGCCCCACCGCGTTAGCGAGCCCCTGGCCGAGCGGGCCAGTGGTGGTCTCAACGCCTGGCGTATAGCCGATCTCCGGGTGGCCCGGCGTTTTGGAGTGCAGCTGGCGGAAGTTTTTCAGCTCCTCAATCGGCAGATCGTAGCCGGAGAGGTGCAGCAGGCTGTAGAGCAGCATAGAGGCGTGACCGTTGGAGAGAATAAAACGGTCGCGGTCGTACCAGGTCGGATCGGTCGGGTTATGCTTGAGGAAATCGTTCCACAGCACTTCAGCGATATCGGCCATGCCCATTGGCGCGCCGGGGTGGCCGGAGTTAGCTTTTTGTACCGCGTCCATGCTCAGGGCGCGAATGGCGTTGGCAAGCTCTTTACGAGACATATTTCACTCCATGACAAAAATTAAAGTTTAGCGGCAAGCAGATCTTCGAGTTTGCGCTGATCAACGGCGAACTGGCGGATACCGTCAGAGAGTTTTTCTACCGCCATCGGATCCTGGTTATGTTCCCAGCGGAATTCTGCTTCGGTCAGCGGCTCCTGACGTGGGAAGCTTTGTGAGGTCGGGACCAGCTTGCGCTCAATGGTACCCTCTTTGTCCTGTAGCTCCTGAAGCAGAGACGGAGAGATGGTCAGGCGGTCGCAACCGGCCAGAGCGACGATCTGTTCGATACGGCGGAAGCTTGCCCCCATCACGATGGTTTCATAGCGGTTGCGCTTGTAGTAATCGTAGATATTACGTACCGATTTCACGCCCGGATCCTCTTCAACCACGTAGGGATCCTGCGGCTTACGCTGCTGGTACCAGTCGTAGATACGTCCTACGAACGGGGAGATCAGGTAGACGCCCGCTTCGGCGCAGGCCCGAGCCTGGGCAAAGGAGAAGAGCAGGGTCAGGTTACACTTGATGCCCTCTCTCTCCAGCTCTTCTGCGGCGCGGATCCCCTCCCAGGTGGAGGCCAGCTTGATCAGAATGCGTGACTTGTCGATGCCCAGCTCCTCATAGAGCTGCACGATACGGCGCGCCTTGGCGATGCTCTTCTCTTTATCAAAGGAGAGGCGGGCATCAACTTCGGTAGAGACGCGGCCCGGAATGCTTTTCAGAATTTCCGCACCAATATTCACCGCCAGCTTGTCGCTGGCTTCGGCAACCTGCTGCTCTTGGGTCTGGCCGCGCGCTTTACCGTACTCCAGCGCATCGTCGACCAGGTGCGAAAAGTGCTCCAGCGCCGCGGCTTTCAGCAGCAGGGAGGGGTTGGTGGTGGCGTCTTCCGGTTGGTAGTGGCGAATGGATTCGATATCACCGCTGTCGGCAACGACGGTGGTGAACTGTTTGATGCCGTCTAAGTAGTTCATACACAATACTCCTTGAAAAGCAAAAGCTTACGTGAGTGCGTTGGTTCACACCTTCGTGGAAAATAGAACATGCATAACAAAAAAGCATAGCAGACGGACACCGGTTTGCTGGCGTAAGGGCATAACAGCGTTGATATATATTGATAACAAATTTTGCGGCGGGGTGGTCAGAGTTTGGCAGCGTTCAAAGTTTATGCCGCGCTCAACGGCGATACTAAGGGGCGCGTCAGGAGCGCTATCACGCTTCACCCCTAAAAACGATACGTGAAAGGAACATCATAATGGACGACCAGTTAAAACAGAGTGCCCTCGATTTTCACGAGTTCCCCATCCCCGGAAAAATTCAGGTCTCCCCGACCAAGCCGCTCGCTACGCAACGCGATTTAGCGCTGGCCTACTCGCCGGGCGTCGCCGCCCCCTGTCTGGAGATTGAAAAAGATCCGCTGGCAGCCTTTAAGTATACCGCTCGCGGCAACCTGGTGGGGGTCGTCTCCAACGGCACGGCGGTGCTGGGGTTGGGCAATATCGGTGCGCTGGCAGGCAAACCGGTGATGGAGGGCAAGGGCGTCCTGTTTAAGAAATTTGCCGGCATCGACGTCTTTGATATCGAGGTCGATGAGCTGGATCCGGATAAGTTTATCGACGTGGTGGCGGCCCTGGAGCCGACCTTCGGCGGCATTAACCTTGAGGATATCAAAGCGCCGGAGTGCTTCTATATTGAGGCGAAGCTGCGCGAGCGGATGAATATTCCGGTATTCCACGACGACCAGCACGGCACGGCGATCATCAGCACCGCGGCTATTCTCAATGGTCTGCGGGTGGTAGAGAAGAACCTCTCCGACGTGCGGATGGTGGTCTCCGGTGCAGGGGCTGCGGCCATCGCCTGTATGAACCTGCTGGTGGCGCTGGGGATGCAGAAGCACAATATCGTGGTGTGCGACTCCAAAGGGGTGATCTACCAGGGCCGCGAGACGCCAATGGCCGAAACCAAGGCCGCCTACGCCATTGAGGATAACGGCAAGCGCACGTTGGCAGAGGTGATGCAGGACGCCGACATCTTCCTCGGCTGCTCGGGGCCAAATGTGCTGACCCAGGAGATGGTGAAGCAGATGGCGCGCCAGCCGCTGATCCTCGCTCTGGCGAACCCGGAGCCGGAGATCCTGCCTCCGGTGGCGAAAGCGGTACGTGCGGACGCCATCATCTGTACCGGGCGCTCTGACTACCCTAACCAGGTCAATAACGTGCTCTGCTTCCCCTTCATCTTCCGTGGCGCGCTCGACGTGGGCGCTACCGCGATCAACGAAGAGATGAAGCTGGCGGCGGTGCACGCCATTGCCGAACTGGCCCACGCCGAGCAGAGCGAAGTGGTAGCCTCGGCCTATGGCGATCAGGATCTGAGCTTCGGCCCTGAGTATCTGATCCCCAAACCTTTCGATCCACGCCTGATCGTCAAGATCGCCCCGGCGGTAGCGAAAGCGGCGATGGACTCCGGCGTCGCGACGCGGCCCATCGCCGACTTTACTGCCTATGTCGATAAGCTCACTGAATTTGTCTACAAAACCAACCTGTTTATGAAGCCTGTCTTCTCTCAGGCGCGCAACGATCCGAAGCGGGTGGTGCTGGCGGAAGGGGAGGAGGCGCGGGTTCTGCACGCGACCCAGGAGCTGGTCACCCTCGGGCTGGCGAAGCCGATCCTGGTGGGTCGCCCCGGCGTCATCGAGATGCGTATCCAGAAGCTGGGATTGCAGATCCGTCCCGGCATCGACTTTGAGATCGTCAATAACGAATCCGACCCGCGCTTTAAAGAGTACTGGAGCGAGTACTACAACATCATGAAGCGCAGCGGCATCACCCAGGAGCAGGCCCAGCGGGCAGTGATTAGCAATACCACAGTGATTGGGGCGATCATGGTTCAGCGCGGCGAGGCGGATGCAATGATCTGCGGCACCATCGGCGACTATCACGAGCACTTTAGCGTGGTGCAACAGCTGTTTGGCTACCGTGACGGGGTGCAGACGGCAGGGGCGATGAATGCGCTGCTGCTGCCGAGCGGCAACACCTTTATTGCCGACACCTACGTCAACGACGATCCGACGCCGGAGCAGCTGGCGGACATTACCCTGATGGCGGCCCAGACCGTGCGCCGGTTCGGTATTGAGCCGCGCGTAGCTCTGCTGTCGCACTCGAACTTCGGCTCGTCGAACTCACCGGCAGCGTGCAAGATGCGCGAGACGCTGGCGAAAGTACGTGAGCGCGATCCGCACCTGATGATTGACGGGGAGATGCACGGCGATGCCGCGCTGGTAGAGAGCATTCGTCAGGACCGGATGCCGGACAGCCCGCTGAAAGGCTCGGCCAATATTTTGATTATGCCTAACGTCGAGGCGGCGCGCATTAGTTACAACTTACTTCGCGTCTCCAGCTCGGAGGGCGTTACTGTCGGGCCAGTGCTGATGGGCGTAGCAAAACCGGTGCACGTGCTGACGCCTATCGCTTCCGTCCGCCGCATCGTCAATATGGTAGCGCTGGCGGTGGTGGAGGCGCAGACGCAGCCGCTATAAGAACGTTAAATCCACTCTTTCACTTTGATAAACTCGCTGAGGGCGGCTTCCGGGCTGCCCTCCTGCGGCTGGTAGTTATACTCCCACGCCACCTTCGGCGGCATCGACATCAGGATCGACTCCGTACGCCCGCCGGTCTGTAAGCCAAACAGCGTTCCACGATCCCACACCAGATTAAATTCAACGTAGCGACCCCGGCGATAGAGCTGGAAGTTACGCTCGCGATCGCCGTACGCCATCGCTTTCCGCCGCTGGACAATCGGCAGGTAGGCCTGGGTATACCCATCGCCTACCGCCTGGGCAAAGGCGAAGCACTGGTCAAAGTCTGGCGTATTGAGATCGTCAAAGAAGAGGCCGCCGATGCCGCGCTGCTCGTGGCGGTGCTTCAGATAGAAGTAGTCGTCGCACCATTTCTTGTAGCGCGGATAGACCTCTTCGCCGAACGGCTGGCAGAGATCCCGTGCGGTGCGGTGCCAGTGTACGGCATCCTCGCTAAAGCCGTAGTAGGGCGTGAGGTCAAAGCCGCCGCCAAACCACCAGACCGGATCCTCACCCGGCTTCTCGGCAATAAAGAAGCGCACGTTGGCGTGACTGGTTGGCACGTAGGGATTGTGGGGATGCACCACCAGAGAAACGCCCATGGCTTCAAAGCTGCGTCCTGCCAGCTCCGGGCGGTGCGCGGTTGCCGAGGCGGGCAGGGCGTCGCCATGCACGTGGGAGAAGTTGACTCCTGCCTGCTCGAAGATGCCGCCGTCGCGCAGAACGCGGGTGCGCCCGCCGCCGCCAGCCTCACGCTGCCAGTTATCTTCAAAGAAGTCGCTGCCGTCGACGGCGGAGAGCTGCTGGCAGATCCTGTCCTGCAGCTGAAGGAAAAAGGCTTTAACGGTGTTTGCGTCAGGTTTGCTCATCAACGTTTCTTCGAGTGCGCTTTGTGATTATCGAACCAGCTAAAGTAGCTCAGCACGCCGGAGGCAATGGCCGAGGCGATCTTCTGGCGAAACGCCTTGGTGCCCAGCAGCTGCTCTTCAGCAGGGTTAGTAATGAAGGAAGTCTCTACCAGCACCGAGGGGACGGAGGGGGACTTCAGCACCACAAACGCTGCCTGCTCGGTGTGCTTGCTGTGCAGGCGGTGCACCGGCTTGATCTGCTTCAGGATATGCGAGCCAAGGGTCAGGCTGTTCTTGATAGTGTCGGTCTGCACCAGGTCAAACAGCACCTGCTGTAAATAGTGATCTTTATCGCGGGCCTTTTTACCGGCCAGGTCATCGGCGGCGTTCTCGCGATCGGAGAGGTATTTTGCCATGGCGCTACTCGCTCCCCGGTTGGAGAGGGCAAATACCGACGCGCCTGCTGCATCGGGATTGGTAAAGCCGTCGGCATGGATCGACATAAACAGATCCGCCCCGTGCTGGTGGGCAATCTCCACGCGGTCGTAAAGCGGGATAAAGGTATCCCCGGTACGCGTCAGCCGCGCGTCGATGCCTTTACTGCGCAGGATCGCCCGCACGTTCTTGGCGATCGCCAGCACCACGTGCTTCTCTTTCGAGCCGTTATGACCGATGGCACCGGTGTCGATCCCGCCATGTCCAGGGTCGAGCATGACCACGCGCCTGGCTCCGGCCTTCTTGGCCTTCGGCTTAGTATGCCCGTTACCGGTTTTCAGCGTTGACTCATCTTTGGCGATGGCCCGCGACGTGCCTGTCAGTGTCAATGCCGCCAGACCTGCTTTCAGAACCTGACGACGCGATGTAAGTACTTTTAATGGTTTAAATGTGCTCATACGACCCGAAATGTATTCCTGCGTCCCTGGTGTTTTAGCGTATCGCCTACAAGATTACGACACGGCACGGTTTGAATTGCTTTATTTTTCATTTCAATACGTGACAGTCCACTATTATGCCATTTTTTCGTTGTCATTTCGCCGCATATTGGCTTCACGGGCACTTCACGCCATAATCAACCTTTTGATCCTGAAGGCAGGTACATACCATGGAGATACGCGTTTTTCGCCAGGCCGACTTCGAAGAGGTGATCACCCTGTGGGAGCGCTGCGACCTGCTGCGGCCATGGAACGATCCGGAGATGGACATCGAACGCAAGCTGAATCATGACGTTAGCCTGTTTCTGGTGGCCGAGGTCGGGGGGGAAGTGGTCGGCACGGTAATGGGCGGCTACGACGGCCATCGCGGCTCGGCCTACTACCTTGGGGTACACCCGGAGTTCCGGGGCCGGGGGATCGCCAACGCGCTGCTTAACCGTCTGGAGAAGAAGCTGATCGCCCGTGGCTGCCCAAAGATTAACATTCAGGTGCGGGAAGAGAACGACCTCGTACTCGGGATGTACGAGCGCCTCGGCTATGAGCATGCCGACGTCGTCAACCTCGGCAAACGCCTGATTGAAGATGAAGAGTATTGAGTTTTAGTCAACCAAGACGAAAGGATTTAAGCCATGAAATCGCTGCGTATGCTTCTCTGCGTCCTGCCGCTGGCCCTGACCGGCTGTTCGACCCTCGGGTCGGTGAACTGGTCGGCAGCCAACCCCTGGAACTGGTTTGGTTCCTCATCAGAGGTGACCGACGAAGGCGTCGGGGCGCTGACGGCGGATACCGCGCTGGATGAGGCCTCTATCGCCGATGCGCTGGACGGTGACTACCGCCTGCGCAGCGGGATGCGCGCTGACCAGGGCGGCAATGTGATCCGCTTTTATGAGGCGCTGGACGGGGATAAGGTCGCCTTGATCGTTAACGGTGAAAACGGCAAAGTGAGCCGTATCGATGTGCTCGACAGCAATATTGAGAGCGACACCGGGGCCAGGGTCGGCATGCCTTTCAGCGAACTGTATGACAAAGCCTACGGCAACTGCACCAAAGCCACCGGCGACGACAGCGGCGGCGTGGAGTGTAAGGCTCAGGGTAGCCAGCACGTCAGCTATGTCTTTACCGGCAGCTGGAACGGCCCGGAGGGCTTAATGCCGCCGGACGACGAGCTGAAAAAATGGACCCTGAGTAAGATTATTTGGCGTCGTTAATTGATCGGAACAATCCTGGTTCTCTGAAAAAGCGCGTACAATAGCGCCATCAATGCCGCGGCTGCGCGGCATGTTTTTTTTAGAGGAGTAGCGATGTCTCAGGTTCAAAGCGGCATTTTGCCAGAACACTGCCGGGCGGCGATTTGGATCGAAGCGAACGTAAAGGGCGACGTTAACGCCCTGCGCGAAGGCAGTAAAATTTTTGCCGATAAGCTGGCTAACTTCCAGCTCGCCTTTGCTGAGGCGAATCTCGGGGCGGTGGTGGCCTTTGGTCATCGTGTCTGGCCCGAACTGAGCGGTGGGGAAGGGGCGGAAGAGCTAAAAGCGTTCGTTCCCTACGGCAAAGGGCTGGCCCCGGCCACCCAGTACGATGTGATGATCCACATTCTCTCTCTGCGTCACGACGTCAACTTCTCTGTCGCCCAGGCGGCGCTGGCAGCGTTTGGCGACGCGCTGGAGGTTAAAGAGGAGACCCACGGCTTCCGCTGGGTAGAGGATCGCGACCTGAGCGGTTTTGTTGACGGCACAGAGAACCCGGCGGGCAGCGACAAGCGCACCGAGGTGGCCGTGATTCAGGAGGGCATTGACGCAGGCGGCAGCTACGTCTTCGTCCAGCGCTGGGAGCATAACCTCAAGCAGCTTAACCGGATGAGCGTGCCGGATCAGGAGATGATGATTGGCCGCACCAAAGAGGCCAATGAAGAGATCGACGGCGACGCCCGGCCGATTACCTCGCACCTGAGCCGCGTCGATCTGAAAGAGAACGGCAAGGGGCTGAAAATCGTCCGCCAGAGCCTGCCTTACGGTACGGCAAGCGGCAAGCACGGGCTCTATTTCTGCGCTTACTGCGCCCGCCTCTACAATATTGAACAGCAGCTGCTGAGCATGTTTGGTGATACTGACGGCAAGCGCGACGCTATGCTGCGCTTCACCCGCCCGGTTACCGGCGGCTACTATTTTGCCCCGTCGTTAGACCGTCTGCTCGCGCTGTAACGCCTGCACCTCCTCTGCCTCTTTGCGCAGGCAGGGGAGGATGTGGTATGTGGTAAAGTCTTTCCGACCTTTCAAATGTGACTGCTCTCCCTTTTTAACTTCGTAATTTAGATTATTTTCCCTGCCCGCATTATTAGCATTTATTTCTTAATAATTTCTAAAAGCATTATTTATTACAAAAATATGTTTAAAAGGATTTATGATGACAATCAAAAAGCTATTATTAATAGCATGTTCGCCATGCTGTTTTTTTGCAGCAGATGTCAATGCAAACGACTGGGAAAAGAGCCTTGCCGACGATCCGTTTTTTGCCGATTCCACCTTTGATATTTCTGCCAGGAATATGTGGAAGTATTTAAAGACGGAAAACCGTTACGATAATGAGGAAGAGCGATATGCAACCGCTGTTCAGCAGGCTTGGGCTCAGGGGCTGACCGTTGACTATACCTCCGGGTATTTCGCGGACATAATTGGCTTTGACGCCTCTTATTACAGCGCCGCAAAATTAGGGGCCAGTGATAACTTTGCCTCCCGTGCCATTCTCTATGATGATGACGGTGAAGCCAAAGGCTATACCAAAATTGGTCAGCGCTACGCGAAGCTGAAAATGGATATTCTCCGCGCTAAAGTGAACGTCAAAGGCGGCTGGTTTACCATCAAGAATACCGGCATCTTCTCTAACTCACAGCGCATGTCCCTCAACACTCACTCAGGCTGGTATGCCAATACGGCCATCGATAATGTCAGCGTTGATACGCTGTTTCTCGACGGGAAGGTGATGCGGCGTGATAGCCCTAATATCGATAGGATGTATATCCGTGATGGCAACGGAGAGAGCCGCAATGTCGATCACGTGATCACTGGGGGCATCAACTATAAGAGTAAACCCCTGAAAGTTTACTACTTCTATGGCGTAGCCGATGACCTGCTTTTTAAGCAGGGGTTCGAGGGCTGGTGGGATGCGTTTCCCGATATTACCCTCGGGACGCAAATTTATGAGCAGGAGTATGGTAGCGATGCGAAAAGAACCACCTCCAGCACCGCGAGGGGGAAACAGGATTTCGATAAGCGGGCCTGGCACTACTCGGCCACTATCGAATGGCGCATTCCGCAAACGCCCTGGAAAATAGTGGGTGGTTTAACCTATACCGAGGCCAAGAAAACAAACGGCGTGGGGCAATTTACCCGTAACGTCATTGGTAATGCCCGTGGGCGTTTTAATTCCCCGGCCTATGCGGATATCGATTACGTCCGCGACGGTGAAACTATGCTGGCGTTAGCCGCTGAGTATAAATTTACCCCCGATCTCTCGGTGGGTGTGCGGATGAACTACAGTGAATTCGATTATGAAGGGGAAACATTGCGTCAGGGGCAGCTGGGGATGTACAGCAACTGGGATCCGGCTAAAAACTGGTCTGTCTACTTAAATGGCGGCTACGGTTGGCATCACGAGCAAGAGTCAGATTACACTACGCCAAAACTTTATAATGGGCATTCGCAACGCGCTAATTCTCTTTGCGGAGAGATGAGCGTGACTTATCGGTTCAGGCTTTAAGCATAAATAATAAATTTATTCATAGTGAATATAGAGCATATGGATATTAAAAATTATTTTTCAAAAACGGTACATCTGGAGCTGATAAAAAAAGTCTATTTTCTGTTTCACGAGAATCCGCGGCTTCTCTATACGGTGACCGACGTGTGTGAGTTCTCCGATCTCAACAGAAAGCAGGTGGGGTTTATCTTAACCATTCTGGTCAGGCTGCGCATGGTCTACCGGGAGATCAAAAAGCGCGGCGCGAGTAACCGCTATCTCTATCGCGCCAGATGATACAGCCCTGTAAGCGATGCCCGGACAGGAGTCAGTTAACCCGAGCATCGCTTATGCTCTTTTCTGCTTGCAAATCACCAAACGGTATATAAAACCGTTACTCCTTTCGTACTGCTTATAAATAAACTGTGTTTTTGATAGTCATCACAGATATAAGGGTGCGCAATGGCCGTTAACTTACTGAAAAAAGGATATCTGACGCTTGCCGCTTCAGTGTTGCTGGTAGCGCAGGCGCAGGCAACGGAGCTGCTCAATAGCTCCTATGACGTCTCTCGCGAGCTGTTTGCCGCCCTTAATCCGCCGTTTGAGCAGCAGTGGGCGAAAGAGAACGGCGGCGATAAGCTGACGATCAAGCAGTCTCACGCGGGCTCCTCCAAACAGGCGCTGGCCATCTTGCAGGGGCTCAAAGCAGACGTGGTGACCTATAACCAGATCACCGACGTGCAGATCCTGCATGATAAAGGCAAGCTGATCCCTGCGGATTGGCAGAGCCGCCTGCCCAACAACAGCTCGCCGTTCTACTCCACGATGGCGTTCCTGGTGCGCAAGGGCAACCCAAAAAATATCCACGACTGGAGCGACCTGGTGCGCTCTGACGTCAAGCTGATCTTCCCGAATCCGAAAACCTCCGGCAACGCCCGCTATACCTATCTGGCGGCATGGGGGGCGGCGGATAAAGCCGACGGCGGCGATAAGGCAAAAACCGAACAGTTCATGACCCAGTTCCTGAAAAACGTTGAGGTGTTTGATACCGGCGGCCGTGGGGCCACCACCACCTTCGTTGAGCGTGGTCTCGGCGACGTGCTCATCACCTTTGAATCCGAAGTGAACACTATTCGTAAACAGTACGAAGACCAGGGCTTTGAGGTTGTGGTCCCGAAGGTCAACATCCTGGCGGAGTTCCCGGTGGCATGGGTTGATAAAAACGTGAAGGCCAACGGCACGGAGAAGGCGGCGAAAGCCTACCTGAACTACCTCTATAGCCCGCAGGCGCAGACCATCATTACTGACTACTACTATCGGGTGAATAACCCTGACGTGATGAACAAGCTGAAGGACAAGTTCCCGCAGACCGAGCTGTTTAAGGTGGAAGATCGCTTTGGCTCATGGCCAGAGGTGATGAAAACGCACTTTACAAGCGGCGGTGAGCTGGACAAGCTGCTGGCGGCGGGGCGTAGCTAATGTTTGCAGTGGCTTCAAAACGCGTGCTGCCCGGCTTTACCCTCAGCCTCGGGACCAGCCTGCTGTTCGTCTGCCTGATCCTGCTCCTGCCGCTTAGCGCGCTGGTTATGCAGCTCTCGGAGATGAGCTGGGCGCAGTACTGGGAGGTGGTGACCAACCCGCAGGTTGTCGCCGCCTATAAGGTCACGCTGCTGTCGGCCTTTGTCGCCTCGATTTTCAACGGCGTCTTTGGCCTGCTGATGGCGTGGATCCTGACGCGCTACCGTTTTCCTGGGCGCACCCTGCTGGATGCGCTGATGGATCTGCCGTTTGCCCTGCCGACGGCGGTAGCGGGTCTGACCCTCGCCTCGCTCTTTTCCGTCAACGGCTTCTACGGTCAGTGGCTGGCGCAGTTTGATATTAAAGTGACTTATACCTGGCTCGGCATTGCCGTGGCGATGGCCTTTACCAGCATCCCCTTTGTGGTGCGGACGGTGCAGCCGGTGCTGGAAGAGCTAGGGCCGGAGTATGAGGAAGCGGCTCAGACGCTGGGCGCGACGCGGCTGCAAAGCTTCCGCAAAGTCGTGATGCCTGAGCTTTCCCCTGCGCTGCTGGCGGGCGTGGCGTTGTCGTTTACCCGCAGCCTTGGCGAGTTCGGTGCGGTGATCTTTATCGCCGGCAACATCGCCTGGAAAACCGAAGTGACCTCGCTGATGATCTTTGTCCGCCTACAGGAGTTTGACTACCCGGCGGCGAGCGCCATTGCCTCGGTGATCCTTGCGGCCTCACTGCTGCTGCTGTTCTCAATTAATACTCTGCAAAGTCGCTTTGGTCGACGAGTGGTAGGTCACTAATGGCGGAAATCTCCCAATTGAAACACGATCGTTCCCGGATTAACTGGGGTAAATGGTTTCTGATCGGTACCGGAATGCTGATCTCGGCATTTATCCTGGTAGTGCCGATGGTCTACATTTTCGTGCAGGCCTTCAGTAAAGGGCTGATGCCGGTGCTGGAGAACCTCGCCAACCCGGATATGCTCCACGCGATCTGGCTGACGGTACTGATTGCCCTGATCACCGTCCCGGTTAACCTGGTATTCGGGACGCTGCTCGCCTGGCTGGTGACCCGCTTTAATTTCCCCGGTCGTCAGCTGCTGCTGACCCTGCTCGATATTCCGTTTGCGGTGTCGCCAGTGGTGGCGGGCCTCGTCTATCTGCTGTTTTACGGCTCCAACGGCCCGCTTGGCGGCTGGCTTGATGAGCACAATTTACAGATTATGTTCGCCTGGCCCGGCATGGTGCTGGTGACCATTTTCGTTACCTGTCCGTTTGTGGTACGCGAGCTGGTGCCGGTGATGCTCAGCCAGGGCAGCCACGAGGACGAGGCGGCGATTTTGCTGGGTGCGTCGGGCTGGCAGATGTTCCGCCGCGTAACGCTGCCGAATATTCGCTGGGCGCTGCTCTACGGCGTGGTGCTGACCAACGCCCGCGCCATCGGCGAATTCGGGGCGGTATCGGTGGTGTCCGGTTCTATTCGCGGCGAAACCCTGTCACTGCCGCTACAGATTGAGTTACTTGAGCAGGACTACAACACGGTGGGATCCTTTACCGCCGCGGCCCTGCTGACGTTAATGGCTATTTTGACCCTGTTCTTAAAGAGTGGGTTGCAGTGGCGTTTACATAACCAAGAGAAACGCGCGCAACAGGAGGGAAATCATGAGCATTGAGATTGCCAATATTAAGAAGTCTTTTGGTCGCACCCAGGTGCTGAATGATATCTCGCTGGATATCCCTTCCGGACAGATGGTGGCGCTGCTGGGGCCTTCTGGCTCGGGCAAAACCACGCTGCTGCGTATTATTGCCGGGCTCGAGCACCAGACCAGCGGACATATTCGTTTTCACGGCACCGACGTGGGGCGTCTGCACGCCCGCGACCGTAAGGTCGGCTTTGTGTTCCAGCACTACGCGCTGTTCCGCCATATGACGGTATTCGACAACATCGCCTTTGGCCTGACGGTGCTGCCGCGACGCGAGCGGCCGAACGCGGCGGCGATCAAAGCCAAGGTGACTAAGCTGCTGGAGATGGTGCAGCTGGCGCATCTGGCCGATCGCTATCCGGCCCAGCTCTCCGGCGGGCAGAAGCAGCGCGTTGCCCTGGCACGCGCCCTGGCCCCGGATCCGCAGATCCTGCTGCTGGATGAGCCTTTCGGCGCGCTGGATGCCCAGGTACGTAAAGAGCTTCGCCGCTGGCTGCGTGAGCTGCATGAAGAGCTTAAATTCACCAGCGTCTTCGTGACCCACGATCAGGAAGAGGCGATGGAAGTGGCCGACCGCGTGGTGGTCATGAGCCAGGGGAACATCGAGCAGGTTGACGTCCCGGAGCAGGTCTGGCGTGAACCCGCGACCCGCTTCGTGCTGGAGTTTATGGGCGAGGTAAACCGTCTGCACGGCGTGGTGCGCGGCAGCCAGTTCCACGTCGGCGCGCACCGCTGGCCGCTGGGTTACACCCCGGCGCACCAGGGCGAGGTCGATCTCTTCCTGCGTCCGTGGGAAGTGGATATCAGCCGCCGTACCAGCCTGGACGCACCGCTGCCGGTCGTGGTCGTTGAGGCCAGCCCGAAAGGGCACTATACCCAGCTGGTGGTGCAGCCTCAGGGCTGGTATGACGAACCGCTGTCGGTGGTGCTGCGTGGCGAAGATGCGCCGCAGCGCGGTGAGCGTCTGTTCATCGGCCTGCAAAATGCTCGCCTCTACCATGGCACGGAGCGTCTTGCCGAGCCAGGGGATCTTGCTCTGGCGCACTCTGCCTGATAGTTTAACGAGTATGTTTATCGCCCGGTGGCGCTGCGCTTACCGGGCCTACAATTATCACAGCGTCTTGTAGGCCGGGTAAGCGATAGCGCCACCCGGCTTTTTTATTGAGTAAAAACCGTGAACACACTCGAACACACCATCGGCAATACCCCCCTGGTAAAACTTCAGCGTATGACGCCCAACAACGGCAGTGAAATCTGGGTCAAGCTGGAGGGAAATAATCCTGCCGGCTCGGTGAAAGACCGGGCCGCGCTTTCGATGATTGTACAGGCAGAGAAGCGGGGTGAGATAAAACCCGGCGACGTACTGATTGAGGCTACCAGTGGCAACACCGGCATCGCCCTCGCAATGATCGCCGCACTCAAAGGCTACCGCATGAAGCTACTCATGCCGGACAATATGAGCCAGGAGCGACGTGCAGCGATGCACGCCTACGGCGCGGAGCTGATTCTGGTGAGCCGTGAGCAGGGGATGGAGGGGGCGCGGGACCTGGCTGCGGCGATGGCCCAGCGCGGGGAGGGTAAGCTTCTCGACCAGTTCAATAATCCCGACAACCCTTACGCCCACTACACCACCACCGGACCAGAGATCTGGCAGCAGACCGGCGGTCGCATCAGCCATTTTGTCTCCAGCATGGGCACGACCGGCACCATTACCGGCGTATCGCGCTTTCTGCGCGAACAGGCGAAACCGGTGTCCATCGTTGGCCTGCAGCCGGAAGAGGGGAGCAGCATTCCCGGGATCCGCCGTTGGCCAGCGGAGTACATGCCGGGCATTTTCAACGCCTCGCTGGTCGATGCGGTGCTGGATATCCACCAGCGCGACGCTGAGAACACCATGCGGGCGCTGGCGGTGCGGGAGGGGATCTTCTGCGGCGTGAGCTCCGGCGGCGCGGTTGCAGGTGCAATTCGCGTGGCCAATGAAAATCCGGGGGCGGTAGTGGTGGCGATTATCTGCGACCGTGGCGATCGCTACCTTTCAACCGGCGTGTTTGGTGAGGAGAGCTATGCCCAGGGGGCGGGGATTTAACAATTATGGAAATGATCTTATTTCGGGATAAGACCCGAGCGCAGCAGACGGATATCGTGGCGGTGCAGTCTCAGGTGGTCTACGGCAGCGTTGGTAACAGCATCGCCGTACCCAATATTCGTCAGCATCAGCTGGCCGTCACGGCGGTACCGACGGTGCTGTTCAGCAATACGCCGCACTACGACACCTTCTACGGCGGCGTCATTCCGGATGAGTGGTTCAGCGGCTATCTGAAAGCGCTGGAGGAGAGAGAGATCCTGCGTGAGCTGAAGGCGGTGACCACCGGCTATATGGGCAGCGCCAGCCAGATTGCGCTGCTGGCGCAGTGGCTCCGTACGGTAAAAGAGACGCATCCGGATCTGCTGATCCTGGTGGACCCGGTGATCGGTGATATCGACAGCGGCACCTACGTACATCCTGACATTCCTGAGGCCTATCGTCAGCATCTGCTGCCGCTGGCCCAGGGCATCACCCCCAACGTCTATGAGCTGGAGATATTGAGTGGCCAGCCGTGCCGGGATCCTGAAAGCGCAGTTGCCGCGGCGAAAGGGCTGCTGTCAGAGACGCTCAAATGGGTGGCTATTACCAGCGCGCCCGTGGCCGGTGACCCGAATGCGATCCACGTTGTGCTGGTTACCGAAGATGCGGTGACCATCAGCGCTCACCCACGGGTAGCCACCGATCTGAAAGGTACGGGCGATCTCTTCTGTTCTGAGCTGGTGAGCCATATCGTGCAGGGGACGAGCGTGGCAGAGGCGATTGGCCGCGCAGGCGACCGGGTAACAGCGGTAATGCGCTATACCCAGCAGGCTGGTTACGATGAATTGATATTACCAGTCTGATTTAATCAAGATAAGAAACAAAAATGGCACCCGTGTGGGTGCCATTTTGCATTCCGGCAAGAATTACTTCTTGATGCGGATCACCGGGGTTTCGCCCACGGTTACGCTACCGGACAGCTTGTTCAGCTCTTTGATCTCATCCATGTTGGAGATAACAACCGGCGTCAGGGTAGACTTGGCTTTCTCTTCCAGCAGCGGCAGATCGAACTCGATCACCGGATCGCCAACCTTAACGCGCTGGCCTTCTTCGGCGATACGTTTGAAACCTTCGCCTTTCAGTTCAACGGTATCAATACCGAAGTGAACGAACAGCTCGATGCCGCTATCGGATTCGATAGAGAAGGCATGGTTGGTTTCAAAAATCTTGCCAATGGTGCCATCAACAGGCGCAACCATTTTGTTGCCGGTTGGTTTGATAGCAATGCCATCACCAACGATTTTTTCAGCAAACACCACATCCGGCACATCTTCGATGTTGACGATCTCGCCAGACAGCGGAGCAATAATCTCAATGGTTCCGGTATCTTTCTTATCGTCAGAAACCAGAGATTTCAGTTTATCGAACAAACCCATGATCTTCTCCTAAGCAGTAATTTGGGCCGCATCTCGTGGATTAGCAGATTGTTTTTTCTTCAATGAACTTGTTAACCAGCGTCATTAACTCGTCCGTTGTCGGTTGAGCAAGAGCCTGCTCTGCTAAAACCTTCGCATCTTCGAAGTTCGTATTACGAATAATCTTCTTAATGCGCGGGATAGAAATGGCACTCATACTGAATTCATCCAGACCCATCCCCAGCAACAGAAGTGTAGCACGTTCGTCGCCTGCAAGCTCTCCACACATGCCGGTCCATTTACCTTCAGCATGAGAAGCATCAATAACTTGCTTAATTAAGGTCAATACAGACGGCGACATCGGCTGATACAGATGGGAGATCATATCATTACCGCGGTCAACGGCCAGGGTGTACTGGGTTAAGTCGTTGGTGCCGATACTGAAGAAATCGACTTCTTTCGCCAGGTGACGGGCAATAGTGGCAGCGGCAGGGGTTTCTACCATGACGCCCACTTCAATGCTCTCGTCAAAGGCTTTACCTTCGTCACGCAGCTCCTGCTTGAAGGTTTCGATCGCTTTCTTCAGCACGCGCACTTCTTCAACAGAGATGATCATCGGGAACATGATGCGCAGCTTGCCGAACGCGGAGGCACGCAGAATAGCGCGAACCTGGTCACGCAGGATCTCTTTACGATCCATGGCGATACGCACGGCGCGCCAGCCGAGGAACGGGTTCTCTTCTTTCGGGAAATTCATGTACGGCAGCTCTTTATCGCCGCCGATGTCCATAGTACGGACAATGACTGCCTGAGAGCCACACGCTTCTGCCACTGCTTTATAGGCAGCAAACTGCTCTTCTTCAGTCGGCAGCGCGTCACGGTCCATGAACAGGAATTCGGTACGGTAGAGGCCTACGCCTTCTGCGCCGTTGCGCTCGGCACCGTCTACGTCACGCACGGTACCAATGTTGGCGCACACTTCGACCTGATGGCCGTCAAGGGTGATCGCCGGCAGATCTTTCAGCTTCGCCAGTTCGGCTTTCTCGGAAGCAACCTGCTCCTGCACGTTACGCAGGTTTTCGATCTCATCGTTGGTCGGATTAACGTAAACTTTGTTATTCACCGCATCGAGGATCAGATAGTCGTCGTTTTTCACCTGGGCGGTGACGCTACCGGTTCCCACAATGGCAGGCAGCTCAAGGGAGCGCGCCATGATGGAGGTATGGGAGGTGCGTCCGCCAGCGTCGGTGATAAAGCCCAGCACCTTGTTCAGGTTCAGCTGTGCCGTTTCCGACGGGGTCAAATCCGCCGCCACCAGAATCACTTCGTCCTGAATAGCGCTCAGATCAATGATCGCCAGGCCGAGGATGTTGCGCAGCAGGCGTTTACCGATGTCGCGTACGTCAGCCGCACGCTCTTTCAGGTACTCGTCGTCCAGCTCTTCCAGGGCAGTTGCCTGACCTTCGATAACTTCATGCGCAGCTGCATCAGCCGTCATGTTTTTATCTTTAATCAGGGCTATGATTTCCTGCTCCAGCTCCTCATCTTCCAGCAACATGATGTGGCCTTCGAAGATGGCTTCTTTTTCTTCACCGAAGGTTTCACCAGCTTTGGTTTTGATCGTCTCGAGCTGCGCGGATGCCTTGGCACGACCGCTCAGAAAACGTTCAACTTCCTGATCAACCTTATCAGCAGAAATTTTTTTCCGGTCGATGACGATCTCGTCTTCTTTCAGCAGCAGTGCTTTGCCGAAAGCGATACCCGGGGATGCTAAAATGCCTGAAATCATAACCCTACCTTACTTGTGACTGATTTTTTAAAAGAACCCGGAACTTACTCGAGTTCAGCCATCAGTTTTACCAGATGCTCTACGGCTTTCTGCTCGTCTTCGCCTTCAGCAGACAGCGTTACAACGGTACCCTGAGTCAGGCCCAGAGTCTGGAGTTTGAACAGGCTTTTGGCGCTAGCGCTTTTGCCGTTGGAGGTCACGGTGATCTCTGAAGTGAAGCCTTTCGCTTCTTTCACAAACTGAGCAGCAGGGCGGGTATGCAGACCGTTCGGAGCGGTAATGGTAACTTCTTGCTGGAACATTATATTTCCCCAACTTATAGGTTTAGTGTTGTGGATCTAAAGTCTAGCCTGGCGGCATAACTTTAGCCTGTATTGTTAGCGCCGGCATAACGGGACGCGGGGCAAAAGTTCGCCTGCGCAATCCGCTGCGGGCACTTTTGACCGTGGCAAGTACTCGTCACTCACATTATGCCGCGAAAGCGAGACTTCAACCAAATCCTAAAATCGATTCAGCTAGTTTAAAGTCACAATTCGATTAATTTCGCGCTTCAAAATAAATGTGCTGGTTAAATACCAGACCCGACAGGGGGAATCAATGCCAGGTGAGTTGAAAGTTTGACGTGGGCCACAAAAAAGCACCCCGAAAGGTGCTTTTTTATGCGATTCTCGCTGTCCGCGATTACTGCTGCAGCTCTTTTTCAGTGAAGAGATCGGCAAACAGGGCGGTACTCAAATAGCGCTCACCTGAAGAAGGGAGAATAACGACAATGTTCTTTTTGGTAAAGGCCTCATCTTCCTGCAGCTTCAGCGCAGCGGCAACGGCGGCACCGGAGGAGATCCCTGCCAGAATGCCTTCCTCTTCCATCAGGCGACGGGCAACGCTAATTGCCTCATCGTTGGTAATCGCTACCACTTTGTCGATCAGCTTCAGATCGAGGTTGCCAGGGATAAAGCCGGCCCCGATACCCTGAATCTTATGCGGGCCAGGCTTCAGCTCTTCGCCTGCCAGCGCCTGGGCGATAACCGGGGAGTCCGTCGGCTCTACCGCCACGGTGATCAGATCGGTTTTACCCTTGGTGTTTTTGATGTAACGCGACACGCCGGTCAGCGTACCACCGGTGCCTACGCCGGAGATGAACACATCAACCTGACCATCGGTATCTTCCCAGATCTCCGGGCCGGTGGTTTTTTCATGAATTTCCGGGTTAGCCGGGTTGCTGAACTGCTGCAGCAGCAGGTACTTAGCCGGATCGCTGGCGACGATCTCTTCCGCTTTCTGGATCGCGCCCTTCATGCCTTTCGCGCCTTCGGTCAGCACCAGGTTCGCGCCCAGCGCTTTCAGCAGCTTACGGCGTTCAATACTCATGGTTTCCGGCATGGTCAGGGTCAGCTTGTAGCCGCGCGCGGCAGCGACGTAAGCCAGTGCGATCCCGGTGTTGCCGCTGGTCGGTTCAACCAGCTCAACGCCTGCTTTCAGCACGCCACGTTTTTCGGCATCCCAAATCATATTGGCACCAATACGGCATTTCACGCTGAAGCTTGGGTTACGGGACTCGACCTTAGCGAGGATGCGTCCATTACCGATGCGGTTCAGTCGGACCAGCGGCGTGTGGCCGATAGTCAACGAGTTGTCTTCAAAAATCTTACTCATAGCCCGTCCTTAACTGTATGAATTTGGGAACGACATCAGCATACGCGGTTAAGGAATATGCGGAAGTAAGGATTTCGCATATCTATATGCTGATGAGAAATAATAGCAACAACTATGGAATAAGACCGGAATAGCGCATCCATTTCCACCATTCATTTCCACAGGGCATGCTTCGTCCGATAGCAGTCCACCCACATGGCGGTGGCACCGCAGACGGCAACAGGCATGATCACCAGGTTGAGTACCGGGATAAGCGTAAACAGGCTGGTAAGCGCGCCAAACTGCATGTTGGTCACCTTTCGCGCCCGCAGCGCGCCGCGCATGGTTTTAAAGGCCACTTTGTGGTTATCAAACGGATAGTCACAGTACTGGATCGCCAGCATCCATGCGCTAAACAGGAACCACAGCACCGGGGCGACCGTCTGCCCAATGCCGGGAATAAAGTAGAGCAGTAGCAGAACGGCGGCCCGCGGCAGATACCATGCCAGCTTCTGCCACTCGCGTTTCATGATCCGCGGCAGATCCTTAGCAATACCGGTAATGCCGGTATCCGGCGGCGTCGCGCCGGTCAGCCGCGCCTCAAGCTGCTCGGCCAGTAGGCCGTTAAACGGGGCGGCAATCCAGTTGGCAATGGTTGAGAAGAAATAGCCAAAGACCAGCACGACGGAAATCACGGCGATGGGCCAGAGCAGATAGCTCAGCCACTGCAGCCAGTCCGGTACGTGGTTCATCAGCGCCGGGATCCAACTATCTAGCTGGGTAAAGAGCCAGGCAAAAGCACAGCCAATCAAGACGATATTGACCAGTAGCGGCATAATCACAAAGCGCCGGATGCCGGGCAGGGTGATGAGCTTCCAGCCCTGGGAAAAATAATAAACGCCGCTGCGAGGTGGGGTGACCGATGTTGAAACCATTGTCAGGCTATACTCCTTTAATGACCCCCGAATGGGGTGCGTGGCTATATTATCCGTATCGCGCCGTCTGCACAGCTCAGAAATGTTCGAAAAAACAGCAAAAAGTACGATTTTACACATCTTTATGCGGTGAAAGCTGCGTGCGCACTTGCACTTGCGGTGAACGGCAAATACTCTTAGTGAGTAAATGTTTGCCGTGGTGGCAAGGTGTTAGAACAACAGAGAATATAATGATGCAGGATTTGCGTCTGATATTAATCATTGTTGGCGCGATCGCCATAATCGCTTTACTGGTTCACGGTTTTTGGACCAGCCGGAAAGAGCGTTCGACGATGTTCCGCGATCGCCCAATGAAACGCATGAAGTCGCGTCGTGACGATGATGAGTCCTACGACGACGATACCGAAAATAACGTCGATGAAGGCGTGGGTGAAGTGCGTGTTCATAAAACGGGCCACGCCCCGAGTGCGGGTCAGGAGCATGACGTTCCGCGAACGCCGCAGCACCAGTATCAGCCGCCTTACGCGTCTGCTCAGCCTCGCCAGCATGCCCCCGTGCAGCCGGAAGAGCCGCTGCGCCAGGCTCCGCCTCAGCAGCCTGCCGCACCGCACGTTGAACCTCAGCCGGTGAGAAGTGCACCGACGCAGCCTGTTCAGCACCAGCCTGTGCAACAGCAACCGATTCAACAGCAGCCGGTACAGCCTCAACCTGTTCAGCAACAGCCTGTACAGCAGCCCCTGTCTCAGCAACCGGCAGCGCAGCAGCCGGTCGCCCAGCAGCCAGCACCGGAACCTGCGCCGCAGGAAGCACCTGCCGTCGCAGAGAAGCCGCAGCGTAAAGAGACCGTTATTATCATGAATGTTGCCGCGCATCCCGGCAGTGAACTGAGCGGTGAAGTGCTGCTGGCCAGCATTCAACAGGCCGGTTTCGCCTTTGGCGACATGAATATTTTCCATCGCCACCTTAGTCCTGACGGCAGTGGCCCGGCGCTGTTTAGCCTGGCGAATATGGTGAATCCGGGGACTTTCGATCCCGAGATGACCGGTAACTTTACGACGCCCGGCGTTACCATGTTTATGCAGGTGCCGTCCTATGGCGATGAGATGCAGAACTTCAAACTGATGCTCCAGTCTGCGCAGTACATTGCCGATGAAGTTGGCGGCGTCGTGCTGGACGATCAGCGCCGCATGATGACTCCGCAAAAGCTGCGTGAGTATCAGGATCGCATTCGCGAAGTGAAAGAAGCGAACGCGTAACGCCTGCGGTAGTGTTATCTCTCTCATAAGCCCCCGCCTGTCGGGGGTTTTTTCTATTGATGGTGCGATATGGACTCAATCGAACAACAGCTAACTGAACTGCGAACCACGCTTCGCCATCATGAATATCTCTATCACGTGATGGATGCCCCTGAAGTCCCGGATGCCGAGTATGACCGCCTGCTGCGCGAGCTACGCGCCCTGGAGGCCGAGCATCCCGATCTGATTACGCCGGACTCCCCTACCCAGCGGGTGGGTGCTGCCCCATTGACCGCCTTCACCCAGGTGCGCCATGAAGTCCCGATGCTGTCGCTGGATAACGTCTTCGATGAAGAGAGCTTTCTGGCGTTCAACAAGCGCGTGCAGGATCGCCTGAAGAGCACCGATGCGCTGAGCTACTGCTGCGAGCTCAAGCTCGACGGGCTGGCGGTGAGTATCATCTACGAGAACGGCGTGCTAATTCAGGCCGCCACGCGCGGGGACGGCACCACCGGGGAGGATATCACTACCAACGTGCGCACCATCCGGGCGATCCCACTCAAGCTGCACGGGGATAATATCCCGACACGGCTGGAGGTACGCGGCGAAGTCTTTCTGCCCCAGGCGGGCTTTGAGAAGATCAACGACGAAGCCCGGCGTACCGGCGGCAAAGTATTCGCCAACCCGCGCAACGCGGCGGCAGGCTCGCTGCGCCAGCTCGACCCGCGCGTGACCGCCAAGCGGCCCCTGACCTTCTTTTGCTACGGCGTCGGGATCCTGCAGGGGGGCGATCTGCCCCGCAGCCACCTGGGCCGCCTGCAGCAGTTTAAGGCCTGGGGCCTGCCGGTGAGTGACCGCATTCGCATCTGTGATACGCCGGAAGCCGTACTGGACTTTTATCACCAGGTCGAAGCGGATCGCCCGACGCTGGGGTTTGATATCGACGGAGTAGTCATCAAGGTCGATTCGCTCGAATTGCAGGAGCAGCTGGGGTTTGTTGCCCGCGCCCCGCGCTGGGCGGTGGCATTTAAATTTCCGGCGCAGGAGCAGCTGACCTTTGTGCGTGACGTGGAGTTTCAGGTAGGACGCACCGGGGCGATCACGCCCGTGGCGCGCCTTGAGCCAGTACACGTTGCAGGCGTCCTGGTGAGTAACGCTACTCTGCACAATGCGGACGAAATCGCCCGCCTGGGGCTAAAAATCGGCGATCGGGTGGTGATCCGCCGGGCGGGGGATGTGATCCCGCAGGTGGTTAACGTTGTTGAATCCGAGCGTCCGGCCGATGCCCGTGACGTTGCGTTCCCGACGCACTGCCCGGTTTGCGGCTCCGACGTCGAGCGCGTTGAGGGCGAGGCGGTAGCCCGCTGTACCGGGGGTCTGATCTGCGGTGCGCAGCGTAAAGAGTCGTTGAAACACTTCGTCTCCCGCCGGGCGATGGACGTTGACGGCATGGGCGATAAGATTATCGACCAGCTGGTGGAGAAGGAGTACGTACACACGCCCGCCGACCTGTTCCGCCTGACGGCAGGTAAGCTGACCGGGCTGGATCGCATGGGGCCGAAGTCGGCGCAGAACGTGGTCAACGCGCTGGAGAAGGCGAAAGAGACCACCTTTGCCCGCTTCCTCTACGCGCTGGGCATTCGCGAGGTCGGCGAAGCCACGGCGGCAGGCCTGGCCGCGCACTTTGGTACTCTGGAGGCGCTGGAAGCGGCCTCGATTGAGGATCTGCAGAAGGTGCCGGACGTCGGCATCGTGGTGGCTACCCACGTGTTTAACTTCCTGGCGGAAGAGAGCAACCGCGAGGTGATCCGCGATCTGGTCGAAGGGGTTGGCATTCACTGGCCGAAGCCGCTGGTGGTCAACGCCGAAGAGATCGACAGCCCGTTTGCCGGTAAAACGGTTGTGCTAACCGGCAGCCTGAGCCAGATGTCCCGGGATGACGCGAAGGCACGGCTGGTGGAGCTAGGGGCGAAGGTCGCAGGCAGCGTATCGAAAAAGACCGATCTGGTGATTGCCGGCGAGGCGGCGGGCTCTAAGCTGGCTAAAGCGCAGGAGCTGGGAATTGCGGTGATCGACGAAGACGAGATGCTGCGCCTGATGGGAGTCTAAGATGGATAAGGCCCAGCTGGTAGAGATTGCTAACACCGAGATGCCCTTTGGTAAATATAAGGGGCGGAGGCTGATCGATCTTCCGGAGGAGTACCTGCTCTGGTTTGCCCGCAAGGAGACGTTTCCGCCCGGGCATCTTGGGCAGCTGATGGCCTTTACGTTGCTGATTAAAACCGAGGGGCTGACGCATCTGGTGCAGCCCCTGCGGCAACCTTAGGGGTTATCAGCAGCCTGATGGGCCTGCTGCGCCTCCGCCTGCCGCTTATAGCGGCGTGCCAGCACGGCGCAGACCATCAGCTGGATCTGATGGAAGATCATCAGCGGCAGCACCATCATCCCAATGACTGAGGTCGGGAAAAGAATATTGGCCATCGGAATACCGTTGGCCAGGCTCTTTTTCGAGCCACAGAAGACGATGGTGATTTCATCGGCTTTGTTAAAGCCGCAGAGGCGTGCCACGAGGATATTTACCCCCATCACAATCGCCAGCAGGACCAGGCTGACAATCACGATAAACAGCAGCGATCCCAACCCCACCTTATGCCAGATGCCGTTCACCACCGCCTCACTAAAGGCAGAGTAGACCACCAGCAGAATGGAGGTCTGGTCGGTTTTCGCAATCCACTTTTTATTACGCGCCACAAAGGCGGCGGTCCACGGACGTGAGAGGTGGCCGAGCACAAACGGCAGCAGCAGCTGCAGCATGATTTTCCCTACCTGCTCGAGGCTGCCCTGTGCGCCGTGCATATCCATCACCAGGCCGACCAGTAGCGGCGACAGGAAGATGCCCAGCAGGCTGGAGGCAGAGGCAGAGCACACCGCGGCCGCTACGTTACCACCGGCCAGCGAGGTAAAGGCGATTGCGGACTGCACGGTGGCAGGCAGGATGCAGAGATAGAGAAAACCGGTATAGAGCTCAGGGCTGACGTTGACCGGTGCCCACCATGCAAACAGCACGCCCAGCACCGGAAACAGAATAAAGGTGCTGCACATCACCCACAGATGCAGCCGCCAGTGGCTGCCGCCAGCAATAATGGCTTCCCGGGAGAGCTTGGCTCCGTGCATAAAGAAGAGCAGGGCGATAGCGGCGGTAGTAAGTCCTTCAAAGAAGGGGACGAAGCCGCCGCGTGCTGGAAAAAAAGAGGCCAGTAAAACAACGGCAATGAGCGTGAGCGTAAAAGGATCGAGGACGCGTAAAAATTTCATAATGACTCCTGAAAGACAGTGCCACCATTTTGCTTTTATCTGGATGTTAATGAAAAGTGATTTATCGCGTTTGTTGAGAAAGAAGAGAGGCATAACGCCTCTCTGAGCGATTAGATGTAGATGTCAATCTGATGCTCGGTGGAAGGGGAGTTTACGCCTTCTGCTTTCGTCTGTTTCTGCTCCTGCTTTTTCTGCGCCTCTTCTGCCTGGCGTTGCTGGAGCTGGGCGATCTGCGCCTGCAGCAGCTTGATCTGGTTCTGGATCTGCTCCTGCTGCTTTTGCTTCTCTTCCGTGGTGCCGCTGCCGTTCGCGATCTCTTTCAGCTGTTTGGTGAGTTTAGTGACCTGCTGGGTCAGGCTCTGGATCTGGGAGGCGATATCGCTGCTGGCGCTGCTGGAGGAGCGTCCGGAACTGCCGGACTGGACTGACGGTGTAGTGGTTGAAATGGTTGTCATTATAAAACCTCTCTTGCCATAAACCTGTTATATCGGCATTTTTTTAGAGAGCTTGAGAGATATGTGGAACCGGCATGTCGGGTGGCGCTGCGCTGACCCGACCTACAAACAGCACCGAGCTCACCGTAGGCTGGGCAAACGCAGCGCCGCCCGGCGTTAAATCACAGACAGCAGATAGCAAAAAAGCGCCTTTAGGGCGCTTTTTTACATTGGTGGGTCGTGCAGGATTCGAACCTGCGACCAATTGATTAAAAGTCAACTGCTCTACCAACTGAGCTAACGACCCGAAATGGTGGGCGATGACGGGCTCGAACCGCCGACCCCCTCCGTGTAAAGGAGATGCTCTACCAACTGAGCTAATCGCCCATTTCGGAACTGCTGTTGATAAGTTGAGATTGGTGGGCAATGACGGGCTCGAACCGCCGACCCCCTCCGTGTAAAGGAGATGCTCTACCAACTGAGCTAATCGCCCAATCTCACTGCTTATCTACACTGCGGTCATCATCGTAATGATGGTGGGTGATGACGGGCTCGAACCGCCGACCCCCTCCGTGTAAAGGAGATGCTCTACCAACTGAGCTAATCACCCCCGCTGTGTGGAGTCGCATTATAGGGAGAGTTGAAAATGAGTCAACGCCTTTTCTCAAGATTTTGTTTGTTCGTCGTAAATTTAGACAAAGCGGCGCATAAATGGCTGCGTACGCATGATTTCTAAACAAAAAACGGCTTTGACTCGCCCACAGTAGTAACAACATTGAGGAATCAGCGCAGGGTGATAGAATATTGCCCATTCTGTTTTCCAGGACTTGCCGGCTGTCGGCATCGTTATCAACGTAAGGCCATTTCATGAAAATCAAAACTCGCTTCGCGCCAAGCCCGACCGGCTATCTGCACGTCGGTGGGGCGCGTACCGCTCTCTATTCCTGGCTTTTCGCACGTCACCAGAACGGTGAGTTTGTGCTGCGTATTGAAGACACCGATCTCGAACGCTCTACGCCAGAGGCTATTGAAGCCATTATGGATGGCATGAACTGGCTGAATCTGGAGTGGGATGAAGGCCCCTATTTCCAGACCAAACGTTTCGACCGCTACAATGCGGTGATCGACGACATGCTGAAAGTGGGCACCGCCTACCGTTGCTACTGCTCTAAAGAGCGTCTGGAGGCGCTGCGTGAAGAGCAGATGGCCAACGGCGAGAAGCCACGCTATGACGGTCGCTGCCGCCATGATCACAGCGAACACGCTGCCGATGAGCCTTGCGTCGTACGCTTTGCGAACCCGCAGGATGGCTCCGTGATCTTTGATGACCAGATCCGTGGCCCGATCGAATTCAGCAACCAGGAGCTGGACGATCTGATCATCCGCCGCACCGACGGTTCCCCAACCTATAACTTCTGTGTTGTCGTCGACGACTGGGATATGCAGATCACCCACGTGATCCGCGGTGAAGACCATATCAATAACACCCCGCGCCAGATCAATATCCTGAAAGCGCTGAACGCCCCGGTGCCGGTGTATGCTCACGTCTCGATGATCAACGGCGACGATGGCAAAAAGCTCTCCAAGCGCCACGGCGCGGTGAGCGTGATGCAGTATCGTGACGACGGCTATCTGCCTGAAGCGCTGCTTAACTACCTGGTGCGTCTGGGCTGGTCCAGCGGCGACCAGGAGATCTTTAGCCGCGAAGAGATGATCAATCTCTTCTCGCTGGGTGCGGTAAGCAAATCGGCCAGCGCCTTTAACACCGACAAGCTGCTGTGGTTGAACCACCACTATATCAACACCCTGGCTCCGGAGTACGTTGCGACCCATCTGCAATGGCATATCGAGCAGGCAAACATCGACACCCGTACCGGCCCGCAGCTGTCAGAGCTGATCGGACTGCTGGGCGAACGCTGCAAGACGCTGAAAGAGATTGCCGAGAGCTGCCGCTACTTCTATGAGGAGTTTGCCGAGTTCGACGCTGACGCCGCCAAGAAGCACCTGCGTCCGGTTGCGCGTCAGCCGCTGGAAGTGGTGCGCGACAAGCTGGCCGCGCTCACTGACTGGACGGCGGAAAACATCCACCATGCGATTCAGGCTACCGCCGATGAGCTGGAAGTCGGAATGGGTAAAGTCGGGATGCCGCTGCGCGTGGGGGTGACCGGGGCAGGGCAGTCGCCTGCGCTGGACGTTACCGTGCATGCCATTGGTAAAACTCGCAGCGTTGAGCGTATCAATCGCGCGCTGGGCTTTATTGCAGAGCGTGAAAGCCAGCAGTAAGCAGGCGATAACCGCACTCAACAGAAACGGCAGGGTTAACCTGCCGTTTTTTTATGCCTCAGCGTCAGCAATGCCCAGCCGGGTTAAAAACCCGCGCAGGCCCTCTCGTGCCAAAAAGCGCTCCAGACGTTCCTGCTCGGCGGGCGTCATATTCTGCAGAACAGTATTTATCTGGCGTAGCGAAGCGGTTTGAAACAGCGTGCCGTAGCCTGCAGCGGGTTCTGCCATTGACGAGGCTGATTGGCGGTGACGAACTACCGGCGTTTTGCGCATATAGGCCAGCACGCGTTCATCAATATGGATCAGTCGCGCCCTGCCACCTTTCACACCGGTTAGCGTCTCGGTTGTCCAACCCTGTTCGCGGATCCAACGGTTAACCGTTTGTCTGGCCACGCCAAGATAGTCCGCCATCTCTTCAGGCGTCATTTTATCGGGTAGCTTCATCTTATTTTTCCCTACCGCGAATACCCAGCCGTTGGAGCAGGCCGCTGATCCCCTCGCGCATTAACAGAGAGGTCAGCTGCTTCTGTTCTGAAGGCGTCATCTCTTTCGCCAGCGTCACCAGCAGCACGTCGAGTGAGGTATCCAGGCTGGCGTCAGCGTAGAGCGTCGCATCGGCAGCCCGACGAGCGTTGCGGATAAACTCACGCACCTGTTCATTGATATGCACCACGCGCGCCTTGCCGCCCTGCACGCCAGGCTTGGGTGACGTTACCCAGCCCTCTTTGCGTACCCACTTGTTAATTGTTTGGCGGCTATAGCCTGTCAGTTTGGCTAACTCTTCCGGCGTCATTCGTTCCTTGATCATACGATTTCCTGACGAGCAGTAGGGGTAATTAGGGGTTCATTTTATAGCACCATTTTACGCGAAAATGTGACAGGTTTAACTCCTGACTGCGAGCAGGCACGCAATGTCGTTCATTTGTTTGCTTTTTCAGCGGTTGAGAGAAGGAGAGACATTTTGCCGTTGACACCTGCCAAAGGAATTCATATTATGCCGCCCGTCAACACGACAGCTTTACGCAACGGGGCTATAGCTCAGCTGGGAGAGCGCTTGCATGGCATGCAAGAGGTCAGCGGTTCGATCCCGCTTAGCTCCACCAAACTCTGAACCCAACAGATTTGGTGCGTAAAGAAGACTGTGGGGCTATAGCTCAGCTGGGAGAGCGCTTGCATGGCATGCAAGAGGTCAGCGGTTCGATCCCGCTTAGCTCCACCAAAATTCAGACCCTCGCTTTTGCGAGGGTTTTTTTATGCCTGTCATTCCGCTTTCATGAACATTCAGTAAAATTTTTATAGCGATCCCAGGAAATTCTCTTATTACTTAACTATTGTTAAGCACCAATTCACTATCAGCTCGCTAACTTGATTCACTTTGTGAATAAACCTATTATTTCTGCCCAGCGAAATTGCGCGCCAAGAGCACACTTATTAACTCAAATGAAAATGAAAATATACAGTCATGTGAAAGTGTTTTTAATTGTGTTAATAATGTGTATAGCAATTGTCCCCTTTTCACGTTTTATTTCACCGCGCGCCCAGGTAGATGCAAGTGAAATCTTTTTGGCGTGGCTACCGTTCAGCGTCTCGCTGGCAATGCTCCTTCTTTTTGGCCGCCGGGCCATCTTTCCGCTGGTAGTGGGATTTGCCCTGGTTTATGAGCGTCTGCTGGATTTAAACCTGTTGCAAACCGGCGTTTTCCTTTTTTGCTTCTTCTTTCCTCTCCTGCTGTCATGCACCATTGTACGCTGGCAGCTGGGCACGCGCTGGCGATACGGCTTGCCAAACCGGCATATGGGGGTGCGCACCGTCTGGCTAGCGTTTGTTGCGCCTGCCGCTATTAAGGCAACCATGTACATTGCGGGTGCCAAAGTGGCATTTCCGACGCCGATGGCCCGGTTCTTTGATACCAGCTCAGTTATTTACAGCATCATTGATATACAGAGTTTGATTTGCGCGGCGCTGATTTTCACCATGATGTTTTATTATCCGTTGCGCATGATGGTAAATCCCCGCTATGGCCGGACGCTATGGCGAAAAAGCCTCCGGCCTTTCTTGTCGCCGAGAAGAAGAAATTTTACTTTAGGCTGGCTGCTCACATTAGCGCTGTTTCTTATTGTCGTCTGTTCACCTTATCAGTCTGACTATATAGCCGGGTACCTGGTCCCGATCATCTTTATTTTATTTACCTTAGGGATCGGTAAGCTAAGCCCGCCGTTAATCGGTATGAGCTGGGCATTTACTGCGTTGATGCTCCTCGCCAATAATCAAAATTTCTTGCAGGGCGTTTACACTGAGTATTCAATGGCCTTCGTGCTGTCGGTACTGATCTCCTTTACCATCTGTATTCTCTACATGGCCTCTATTTACCGGCGCAGCGAGTGGCTTAAGCGGGCGTGGAAGGCGCAGGCGCTAACCGATCCTCTTACCGGTCTGCCGAATTTGCGTGCCCTTGAACAGCAGTTAGAGAAGCATACGCATCGGGTCGTCTGCTGTCTGCACATCAGCAACCTGGAGTTTCTCAGTCGTCACTATGGCATGATGATGCGCGTGCAGTGTAAGCGCAGCATCACCCGTGAGCTACAGCCGCTGCTGATGCGCAATGAGAAGGTCTATCAGCTGCCGGGAAGCGAGCTGCTGCTGCTGCTCAACGGTGCCGATCCGACGGCGCGGCTTCAACATATGGTGGACTACCTCAGCGGGCGGAAAATTTTCTGGCACCACACCGCAATGGATATCGAGTTTGGGGCCTCGTGGGGCATTATTGAGGGCGCTGGGGAGGTGTTTCACCAAATGCTGGGCCAGCTGAGCTGGCTTTCCGAGCAGGCCTGTGCCAACTCGCATGTGCTAGCCCTTACCCAGAGTCTTGAGACTGTCTGCGGTCACACTACCGATCGCGTATTGCTGCTTAACCGCGTAAAGCGTGCCCTGGAGGAGGATGGACTATTGCTCTATGCCCAGCCAATCCAGAACGCGGACGGGGTGGGGTACCATGAGGTGCTAACCCGCCTTGCCGTTGAAGGTGAAATTCTCACGCCTGACCGTTTTCTGCCGGTTATCGCCCAGTTTAACCTGAGCATTCGCTTCGACATGCAGGTGCTGGAGACCCTGCTGCGCTGGCTGCGTGCGCATCCGGTTCCCGGTACTCAGGCGCGTTTCTCCGTCAACCTGATGCCGCTAACCCTGATGCAGGAAGAGTCGGCCACGCAGATTATGACCCTGTTTAAACGCTATGACGTTGCCCCCCAGTGCGTGATCATTGAGATAACCGAAGAGCAGGCTTTCTCTAATTCGGAAACCAGCATGCATAACATTCAGCGTCTGCAAAACTACGGCTTTAA
This sequence comes from Pseudescherichia vulneris, assembly GCF_902164725.1. Taxonomy (NCBI): domain Bacteria; kingdom Pseudomonadati; phylum Pseudomonadota; class Gammaproteobacteria; order Enterobacterales; family Enterobacteriaceae; genus Pseudescherichia; species Pseudescherichia vulneris. Next base: position 3,195,524 of record NZ_LR607338.1, read on the forward strand.
GATTGCGATCGATGATTTCGGTACCGGCTACGCTAACTTCGAGCGTCTGAAGCGTCTGCATGCTGACATCGTGAAGATCGACGGCTGCTTCGTGAAGGATATTCTCACCGACTCTCTGGACGCGATGATTGTGAAATCGATCTGCTTTATGGCGAAGGCCAAATCGCTGACCGTGGTGGCAGAGTATGTGGAGACCGAGGAGCAGCGTGACCTGCTGCTCTCGCTGGGCGTGGACTACCTACAAGGTTATCTGCTGGGTAAACCCGAGAAGCTGGCGGATTAGAAATAAAAAAACCGGGGCAGGACCCCGGTTTTGTATCTGTGCGACGTGAATTTACAGCACGAGCGCAGCGATAGATGCAGACAGCACGCTGACCAGCGTAGAGCCGTAAACCAGCTTCAGACCAAAGCGTGATACCACGTTGCCTTGCTCTTCGTTCAGGCCTTTGATGGCACCGGCAATGATGCCGATAGAGGAGAAGTTAGCGAAGGAGACGAGGAACACGGAGAGGATCCCTTCCGCACGTGGCGACAGGGTGCTGGCGATCTTCTGCAGGTCCATCATGGCAACGAATTCGTTAGAGACCAGTTTGGTTGCCATAATACTGCCTACCTGCAGCGCTTCACCGGCCGGTACGCCCATTACCCATGCAATCGGGTAGAAGATGTAGCCCAGAATGCCCTGGAAGGAGATGCCCAGTACGGCGGCGAACAGGGCGTTCAGACCAGAAATAAGGGCGATAAAGCCGATCAGCATGGCGGCAACGATAATCGCCACTTTGAAGCCTGCCAGGATATACTCACCCAGCATCTCAAAGAAGCTCTGACCTTCATGCAGATTCGCCATCTGCAGATTCTCTTCGCTCTCATCCACGCGGTAAGGGTTGATCAGCGACAGAACGATAAAGGTGCTGAACATGTTGAGAACCAGCGCCGCAACGACGTACTTTGGATCCAGCATGGTCATGTACGCGCCAACGATTGACATGGAGACGGTAGACATCGCCGTGGCTGCCATGGTGTACATGCGGTTGCGCGACATTTTGCCGAGGATATCTTTATAGGCGATAAAGTTTTCTGACTGCCCCAGAATCAGCGAGCTTACCGCGTTGAAAGATTCCAGTTTGCCCATGCCGTTAACTTTTGACAGCACGGTACCGATAGCGCGAATAACAATCGGCAGGACGCGAATGTGCTGCAAGATACCGATCAGCGCCGAGATAAAGACGATAGGACAGAGTACCTTCAGGAAGAAGAATGCCAGACCTTCATCGTTCATTTTGCCAAAGACGAAGTTGGTCCCTTCGTTGGCAAAGCCGAGCAGCTTTTCAAACATCTCGGAGAAGCCACGTACGAAGCCCTGACCGATGTCGGAGTTCAAGAAGAACCAGGCGAGTAACACTTCAATGACCAAAAGCTGAACAACGAAACGAATACGAATTTTCTTGCGATCGCTGCTGACCAGTAAGGCAAGCAGCGCCACAACGGCAAGCGCCAAAACAAAGTGAAGAACGCGGGACATACTTTTTGCTCCAAACATGAGGCAGGTTTAGTTTTCGTGCACATTCTATGAAACAAGAGTAAATAAAACGAGATCAAATACACACTATCGTTATGTCCTGTGACGAGACTCAAAAATAGTGATCAAAGATACAATTTTGTTATGTTAATAAAAGAAGTGTAAAACCCGTTTACGCTGCTAGACTGTAACAAATGGGACAACCTCCCCACGCATTTTCGCTCTTTTCCTGACGTTCACTCCGTTAATCGGTTTTATCTATCAAAGAAATCCACCCAAACCAACTTGATAATCATTCGCATTTTGCTAGCATGAAACATAGCAAAGGCTATATTAGAGGCAAAAATGAACGATAGCAGCGTTGAGGGCAGCAGCGGACGTACAGCGCGGAAGCTTCGGTTCGCATTGATGGGACCCGCCTTTGTGGCGGCAATTGGCTATATCGATCCCGGCAATTTTGCTACCAATATTCAGGCCGGGGCCAGCTTCGGCTACAAGCTGCTATGGGTGGTGGTGTGGGCTAACCTGATGGCGATGCTGATCCAGGTGCTCTCTGCCAAACTAGGGATTGCCACCGGCAAAAACCTTGCCGAGCATATTCGCGATCGCTATCCACGTCCGGTGGTCTGGTTCTACTGGGTGCAGGCGGAGATCATCGCCATGGCCACCGACCTTGCGGAGTTTATCGGGGCGGCGATTGGCTTTAAACTCATTCTCGGCGTCTCGCTGCTGCAGGGGGCGGTGCTGACCGGCATTGCCACCTTCCTGATCCTCATGCTACAGCGGCGCGGCGATAAACCGCTGGAGAAGGTAATTGGCGGTCTGCTGCTCTTTGTCGCGGTGGCATACGTGGTGGAGCTGATCTTCTCCCAGCCTAAGCTGGTGGATCTGGGTAAAGGGATGCTGATCCCGAGCCTGCCGACTACCGAAGCGGTGTTTTTGGCTGCGGGCGTGCTGGGGGCAACCATTATGCCGCACGTCATCTATCTGCACTCCTCTCTGACCCAGAATCTGCATGACGGATCGCGTAAAGAGCGCTACTCGGCAACGAAGTGGGACGTAGCGATTGCCATGACTATCGCGGGCTTCGTTAACCTGGCGATGATGGCCACCGCCGCCGCCGCGTTTCACTTTAGCGGCCATACCGGCGTTGCCGATCTGGATCAGGCCTACCTTACCCTCGAACCGCTGCTAAGCCATGCGGCAGCCACCATCTTTGGCCTGAGCCTGGTGGCGGCAGGACTCTCTTCCACGGTAGTAGGCACCCTGGCAGGCCAGGTGGTGATGCAGGGGTTTGTTCGCTTCAGTATTCCGCTGTGGCTGCGTCGGTCTATCACCATGCTGCCCTCGTTTATCGTCATTCTGATGGGACTGGATCCGACGCGTATTCTGGTTATGAGTCAGGTTCTGCTTAGCTTTGGTATCGCGCTGGCGCTGGTGCCTCTGCTGATTTTTACCAGCGACGGCAAGCTGATGGGTGAGCTGGTCAATACCCGACTGGTAAAACGCCTCGGCTGGGTGATAGTGGCTCTGGTGGTAGGGCTTAACCTGTGGCTGCTGATAGGGATGGCGCTGGGGCTGTAATGTGAGAGGAACGCCGGGTGGCGGCTGCGCCTGACCCGGCCTACGAAATAAATTACGCGTTTATCAATGGTGGTGGCCGTGACCATGACCATGACCATGACCATGACCGCGNCCTGGGCCACGACGGTCGTTACGATCGTGCCAGCCTTCGCGATAGCCACGCTCGTATGCCTTACGGTTGTCCCAGCCACGATGGTAGCCGCGATCGTGCGGACGCCAGCGGTTCTCGCGCCACTGATAGTGACGGTGCCAGTAGTCCCGGTCGCGCCAGTCTCGGCCATCCCAGTAGTGGCCCCGATCGTCCCGGTCGCCAATCTGTAATTTTATAGACGGCAACAGCGTGATCTCACCGGCGTGGGCGACCAGCGGGGCTGTAGTAGCCATTAACAGTGCTGCCAGAATAAGTGACCTGAACATAAAAAAATCCTCCACGAGCGGGCCACAATGGCCTGTAAGAAAATATTACGAGACGTAAAGTCCCGTAGCATCTCCTTAACTCCTAATTCGTGGAGGGGAGCACTTTTTGTTAAAAAAAGAGTTAACCTGCGTCGTTCAGGATTGCATCAATGGCGGCACACTCCTGCTCGGTAAAGTGGCGGTTAGCCAGCATGCCCGCAGCGTCGTCCAGCTGGGCAATTTTACTTGCGCCAATCAGCACTGAAGTCACTCTGTCCCCGCGCAGCACCCACGCCAGCGCCATCTGCGAGAGCTTCTGCCCGCGCGCCTGTGCTAAGGCATTAAGCTTACGCACCTTATCCAGCTTCTCCTCGGTAAGCTGATCCGGATTGAGGAAGCGGCTGCCGCTGGCAGCCCGTGAATCTTCCGGAATGCCGTTGAGGTAACGATCCGTTAGCTGACCACCCGCCAGCGGCGAGAAGGCGATGCTGCCGACGCCTTTTTCTGCCAGCAGATCCAGGAGTTCGTCTTCTACCCAGCGCTCAAACATCGAATACTTCGGCTGATGGATCAGGCAGGGCGTGCCCAAATCGTCGAGGATGGCGATGGCCTCGCGGGCCAGCTCGGCCGGGTAGTTCGAGAGCCCAACGTAGAGCGCTTTCCCCTGGCGCACAATATGATCCAGGGCGCGCATGGTCTCCTTCAGCGGGGTATGCGGATCCGGGCGGTGATGATAGAAGATATCGACATACTCAAGCCCCATCCGGCGCAGGCTCTGATCGAGGCTGGCAATAAGGTACTTGCGTGAACCCCAGTCGCCGTAAGGGCCGTCCCACATGGTATAGCCGGCTTTGGAAGAGATAATCAGCTCGTCGCGATACGGCAAAAAGTCCTCTTGCAGGATGCGGCCAAAGTTGCTTTCGGCAGAGCCCGGCGGCGGCCCGTAGTTATTGGCGAGGTCAAAATGGGTGATGCCTAGATCGAAGGCGTGGCGTAGCAGCTGGCGGCTGGTATCAACCCGCGTCGCGTCACCAAAGTTATGCCACAGCCCCAGCGATATTACTGGCAGCCTGATGCCGCTATCGCCGCAGCGGCGATACTCCATTCCCTGATAGCGCTCAGGATTGGCCTGATAAACCATGCAGTTACCCTCTCGGTTCTGTAAAAAGCGCAACATTACACCGGACGAGCCGATGAAACCCGCGCGGGCGTTAATCTTTGCGACGTGGCGCAATCATCAACGGTTTTCCCGCCAGCAGTAGCCACGCGGGAAGCATCACAATGCACAGCAGCGGTAGCAGGGTAGTATCCGGTACCACTGCCGCCGCCATAAACAGGCTCAGCCAGCCGTCGCGGGTCACCACCAGCACCAGGCCAAGAATGGCGCATGACACGGTAATGGCTGCCGGGACGGCCTCGACGTGTTCGTGCAGCATCAGCCCTAACGCCACTGCAACAAACACTGCCGGGAAGATGCGTCCGCCGCGAAAACCGCAGGCGGCGGCAATTACCAGCGCAGCGAGCTTCACCACCGCAAACAGCAGGTAGTCGCTGACGGTAAAGGTCTGGCTAAACGCCAGCTGCTGCATCTCACTCAGCCCCTTGAACAGCGTGATATGCCCACCGATAATGCCGAGAATACCCAGCAGAAAGCCGCCGATACCGAGGATCAGCACCGGATGGCCCAGCCTGTGCATCAGCTGGTGCAGGCGTGGCAGGCACCACACCGCAATCATCCCCAATGCAATCGCGATGGCGGCTACTACCGCACCGCTAAAGATATCCACCAGCTGCATCTGCCCGTAGTGGGCAATCGGCAGCGAGAAGTGCGGGTGGAAAAAGAGGCTGGTGGTGAGCGCGCCCGCGGCGGCGGACATCAGCGGAGCGAAGAGCCGATCCCACAGCGGAACGTCGCTGTTACCGCCCAGGGTCTGGGAGAAGATCAGCGCGGCGGCAACCGGTGTGCCAAACAGCGCGCCGATCGTGCCGGCAGAGGCCAGCACCGTCCAGTCAAGCGCCGTCACCCGGGGAAATAGCCGCGCACCAACGGCCACCGCGAGGGCAATATTGATTACCATAATAGGATGCTCAGGGCCAAGGCTGACCCCGCCCGCCAGGCCAATAATCAGCGCGCAGAGCAGGCCGGGGAGGGTAGAGGTGGCTACCGGTGCACCAATCAGCGGCTCGGTGGCCGGATCCGGTCCACCGTGGCCCGGGCTGTAGCGCAGCACCAGCCCGACGGCCACGCCGGTGAGCGTCAGCATCAGCAGCGTCCAGAAGGGAGAGTCCAGCGGGACGCCGAGCGTTGTCGGCAGGCTGGACCAGAGAAGAGATTGCAGCACGGAGGCGACTTTCATCACCGCCACCAGTACAACACTCGACGCTACGCCAATAATCAACGCGGGAAGCGACAGCAACAACATGGTTCTGGCTCGCGGATGGAGCATGATGATTTCCTTCTACTTTCACTTATGGGCACCATTGCACGGCTCGCCTGGCGGCGTCGACACAAATGATGCGGAAAGAGTAAAGTTATTCTGTGATGAAGCTCTATAATCCCTCAGCACTCGTGCTATGGTCGTTGTTGTTACAGCGCCTTGAATTTACAGTGTGCCAAAGATTTATTCTGACTTTAGCGGAGCCGTAAAAGAATGACAAAGTATGCTTTAGTAGGAGACGTAGGCGGCACCAATGCGCGTTTAGCGCTATGCGATGTCGCCAACGGCGAAATTTCCCAGGCTAAGACCTATTCCGGGCTGGATTATCCAAGCCTTGAAGCCGTGGTTCGCGTCTACCTTGCTGAACACAACGTCAGTGTTGAAGATGGCTCCATTGCCATCGCCTGTCCGATTACCGGCGACTGGGTCGCCATGACGAACCACACCTGGGCCTTCTCCATCGCCGAGATGAAGCAGAACCTGGGTTTTGCTCACCTGGAGATCATCAACGACTTTACCGCCGTATCGATGGCGATCCCCATGCTGGACAGAGAGCATCTGACCCAGTTTGGCGGCGGGGAGCCGGTCGAAGGTAAGCCGATTGCCGTCTACGGAGCCGGTACCGGCCTTGGGGTTGCGCATCTGGTGCATGTTGATAAGCGCTGGGTAAGCCTGCCGGGTGAGGGCGGCCACGTTGACTTCGCGCCAAACAGCGAAGAAGAGGCCATTATCCTGGAGGAGCTGCGTGCTGAAGTAGGGCATGTCTCTGCCGAGCGCGTGCTGTCAGGACCTGGGCTGGTCAATCTCTACCGGGCGATTGTGAAATCGGATGGTCGCCTGCCGGAAAACCTCCAGCCGAAAGACGTGACCGAGCGGGCGTTAGCTGACAGCTGTACCGACTGCCGCCGGGCGCTGTCGCTGTTCTGCGTGGTGATGGGCCGCTTTGGCGGCAACCTGGCGCTGACGCTGGGCACCTTCGGCGGGGTCTATATTGCGGGCGGTATCGTGCCGCGCTTCCTCGACTTCTTTAAGGCGTCCGGCTTCCGCGGCGGCTTTGAGGATAAAGGACGCTTTAAAGCCTATGTGCAGGACATTCCAGTGTACCTGATCGTGCATGACAACCCAGGCCTGCTGGGCGCAGGTGCGCATATGCGCCAGACCCTGGGCTACATCCTCTGATCACAGGTGCATTAGCTGCCTGAACTCTTTTACCTTGCTGCGGCTGACGGGAACCTGGAAATCAAGATCCCTCAGCCGCAGAATATAGGTGTTGTTAAACCAGGGTTCGATCTCGCGGATCTTGTTCAGATTAACGCAGTAGGAGCGATGGCAGCGGAAGAAGTGCGCCGCGGGTAGCTTGCTGCAAAATTCAGTGATGTTCATCGGCATCACGTAGGATTCCCGCCGGGTGTAGACAAACGTCATCTTCTCATGGGCTTCGGCATAGTAGATATCGTGAATGCTGGTCACGATAATGCGCTCGTCCTTAACGAGATTGATGGTGTCATTCTCACGGGTCGCTACCGGGCTGCCGCTGGTGCCGGATTGCTGCTGCCAGGCTGCCTCCAGCTTTTGCAGCATGGTGATGATCCGCGACTCCTGATAGGGCTTCAGAATATAGTCAAACGCCTCCAGCTCAAACGCCTCGACCGCATGCTCTTTCCACGCGGTAATAAACACAATAAAAGGCTTATGCGCGAACTGGCTGATGTTTTGCGCCAGCAGCACGCCGTCCAGGGACGGAATATTGATATCGAGAAACAGGGCATCCACCTTGTTGTGCTGAAGGTACTTCAGCACGTCCAGACCGTCATCAAAGGTGGCGACAATCTCCATCTGGCTGTGCGCTTTGATAAGCCAGCTCAGCTCCTGCTGGGCGAGGATCTCATCTTCAACGATGATAACTTTCACTGTCACTCTCCTGTTTAACGCAGCAGCGTTACTGGCCCGGGAGCCGGGGTACGCTGATGCGGCACGTAAAAGGCAATTTCCGTTCCAGGCTCAAGGCGGCGAATGTGCAGACCTTCACCGTAGAGCAGCTTCACGCGATGATGAACGTTCAGCAGGCCGATTTTATTTCCGGGCATCTCATTGGCTTCAACGCGCTCAATCACTTTGGGATCGATACCGTGGCCGGTGTCGCGCACGGCAATGCGCACCCGGTTGCCACACTCCTCCACGCTGATGTTCACTACTCCCTTGCCTTTACACGGCTGGATCCCGTGGACGATGGCGTTCTCTACCAGCGGCTGGATCAGCAGACTGGGGATCACGCAGGTGACCTCTTCATCAATATCATAAATGACCGTCAGCTTGTCACCGAAACGCGCCTGCTCAATGGCGATGTAATCTTTAATTTGGTATAGCTCTTTTTTAATGTCGATCTGCTCGTCGTCATTGAGCTCGATGTTATAGCGCAGGTAGCGCGACAGGTTGATGATCAGCTGCCGGGCGGTATCTGGATTCATGCGAATCGACGAGGAGATGGCGTTCAGCGCGTTAAACAGAAAGTGTGGGTTAATTTTGCTCTGTAGTGCCCGCAGCTCTGCTTTATTGGCCATCTCCCGCAGCTGTTCGGCGCGGGAGACCTCCAGCTGGGTCGAGATAATCTGCGACAGGCCTACCGCCATCTCCTGCAGCGACGAGGTGATCTGGTGAGCATGGCAGTAGTAGATCTTCAGCGTGCCGGTAACCACCCCTTTCTCCCACAGGGGTATCACCAGCATAGAGTGGATCTCCGGGGTGCGGTGCGCCTCATCGTTGTTTTTAATGACGATTTCACCGTTGTCGATCGCCCTGCGGGTCGTGGGACTGATAATATCATCGCTGTCGCGGTAGTTGTTCTCGCCGACGCCAACGTAGGCAAGGACATGATCGATATTGGTGATGGCAACCGCATCGGCGTGAATATCGCGGCGGATAATGTCGCATACCTGGCGCAGCGACTCGCTGTTGACGTGGCGGAACAGGGGCAGCGTTTTATTGGCAATATCGAGTGCCAGCTTGGCCTGACGTGCCGCGCTGGCCTCCTTCTCACCCTCAACGCTCTGTACCAGCAGCACGATAAAACCGATGCACACCGTGCCTAAAATCATCGGCACGCCGATTTTCGACACGATATCCAAGCCCAGCGTGGTAGTGGGTGCCCAGAGAACGACCAAAATCATTGTCAGGGTTTCGCACAGCATGCCCGCGATAATGCCCACGCGCCAGCGCTGCGCCTTCGGGATTTTTACGTTGATCCAACCAGAGAGAATGCCCGCCACGATACTGGTAATAAAGCACGGGACGGCGGTAACGCCGCCGATATCGATTAGGTAGCGATGAGTGCCAGCAATCATGCCGGTAATAATGCCGACCCAGGGCCCAAACAGGATCCCACCCGACATCACCGCAATAATCCGCACGTTAACCAGTGAGCCCTCGACCTGCACACCTGACCAGGTGCTAAACAGGGCAAACATCGAGAAGATAGCCGTTACGGCCAGCAGCTCTTTCGGGGAGTGGGCCGTTTTATGCAGCAGCTCGCGGAACAGGCGGATGCGAATAAGAAAGAAGAGGCAAATAAGCATCAACGCCGCACGATCGAAAACCGCCAGCAGCATAGTGAAAATTTCGTGCACGGGTAGCTCTTGTGAATGACATGAAAAAGCGATGATAAAAAAATTAGCGACAGAAGACCAGTTAACTTCCCTGAAGGATAAACAGGGAAAAACCCTTAACAGAAAAGGGGATTGGTTAATGCAGGCGGCTGGCAAGCAAACTCACGTGTGTAGAGTAAGATTACGGTAACTTTATTGATATCATGATGTTAATCCCTTCTATGTTTAATGTTTATATTAAACACTAAATCACGTTTTGTTCAGCCGACGGTTCCGCTTTTTCTCCGCAAAACAATTTTTGCATTTTTTCTCGACAGCAGGAAATTTTTCAGGCTATTTTCAATGCTATGCCACTACGACAGGTGGCAACGTCGCTCGGACGGTCCGGGCGCTCACGTTATCCGAGGAATCTATGGCTGAATTCAGTCCTAAACGCCGCTTTTCGCGTATCGATCGTCTCCCCCCTTACGTTTTTAACATCACTGCCGAACTGAAGATGGCTGCGCGTCGGCGCGGCGAAGACATTATTGACTTCAGCATGGGTAACCCTGACGGTGCCACTCCGCCGCACATTGTTGAAAAGCTCTGCACCGTGGCCCAGCGCCCGGACACCCACGGCTACTCAACGTCACGCGGTATTCCACGCCTGCGGCGGGCCATCTCCCGCTGGTATCAGGAGCGCTACCAGGTTGAGATCGATCCAGAAAGCGAAGCCATCGTGACCATTGGTTCAAAAGAGGGGCTGGCGCACCTGATGCTGGCTACGTTGGATCACGGCGACACCGTGCTGGTGCCGAATCCCAGCTATCCGATCCATATCTATGGCGCGGTGATTGCCGGGGCACAGGTCCGCTCCGTGCCGCTGGTCGAAGGCGTTGACTTCTTTAACGAGCTGGAGCGCGCCATTCGCGAGAGCTATCCGAAGCCAAAAATGATGATCCTCGGCTTCCCGTCTAACCCAACGGCGCAGTGCGTAGAGCTGGAGTTCTTTGAGAAGGTGGTTGCGCTGGCGAAACGCTATGACGTGCTGGTGGTCCACGATCTCGCCTACGCCGATATCGTTTACGACGGCTGGAAAGCGCCGTCGATTATGCAGGTCCCCGGTGCGCGCGACGTAGCGGTAGAGTTCTTTACCCTGTCAAAAAGTTACAACATGGCAGGCTGGCGGATCGGCTTTATGGTCGGCAACGCCGAGCTGGTGAACGCCCTGGCACGAATTAAAAGCTACCACGACTACGGAACCTTTACGCCGCTACAGGTGGCGGCCATTGCTGCTCTTGAAGGCGATCAGCAGTGCGTACGCGATATTGCCGACCAGTACAAACGCCGTCGCGACGTGCTGGTTAAAGGCCTGCACGAGGCGGGGTGGATGGTAGAGATGCCCAAAGCCTCTATGTACGTATGGGCAAAGATCCCGGATGCCTACGCAGAGATGGGCTCGTTGGAGTTCGCGAAGAAGCTGCTCAACGACGCTAAAGTGTGCGTGTCGCCAGGGGTTGGATTTGGTGAATATGGCGATACCCACGTGCGTTTTGCGCTGATTGAGAACCGGGACCGTATTCGTCAGGCGGTGCGCGGAATCAAAGCGATGTTCCGCGCCGATGGCCTGCTTCCCGTTACGCCAAAAGCCTCTGCGGAAGAGAGCGAGTAGCGTCGTACCGAAGTGGGGCAATAGAAGAGAAACAGGAGCCATTAGGCTCCTGTTTTTTTTATGCGTGACAGCTGCTCAGATCATCAGGGCGAAGGTGCCGGCCCAAACAATGACCATCACTGAAATGCCCATAAAAAAATATTTCACGTTTCATCACTCCGCATACGTCAGGGTACGCATTAATGAACATCAGGACTGATTATAGAGAGCTGAAACTGTACCAAAGCCAAATTGAGAATTTTCTCGCTTAGGAGGACAGCATCACCCCAGAATTTCGGGCGTACCTCACGCCAGACGGCGCTAATGTACGCTTAATTATTACGGGGTGCAAGAGGGTTTTTTCTACATATTTTTAGAGACTTAGGTGTGTCGTGGAACGGCGACACTTTTATTTCCTGGTGCAATCATTTGCCTTTCAGCGACGCAAATAATACGCAGGCGAATGGCTTTTTTACGCTTGATTCATAAGGGATATTGGGTGGAAAAGTGTGCGCGAGATCGCTTTTTAAGCGGTTGTCGACAGAGTAAGAAGCCCGCCGGGGGAACGGCGGGCAAAGACATTATTCCATTGCCGCTTTAGCCAGATCGTCCTGCACCTGCTGACGCTGGGCTGGGGTCAGGATCTGGTTAAGATCGAAGTAGTACTTCACCTTGTAGTAACGCGCCTGCTGTTCAGCATTGCCAAACGCGGTCAGCTGCGTTTTTACCGTATCGTCACTCCATTTCCCGGAACGGATCATATCGATAATCGCGCCATCTTTCGCGCCGGTGATTTTAATTTGCTGAATATTGGTTTTAAGCTGCTGGTGCAGCTGCTGAATTTTCGTAACCTGATCCTGGCTTAGTTTCAGGTGCTGAACAATCGGATCCTGAGACGGGGCCGGTGCCGTAGAGACATTTGCAGCAAAAGCCGCGCCTGAAGAGAGCGCCAGAGCGGACACCAGTAAAGCAGAACGCAAAATTTTGTTCATATTTTTAATCCAACAAGCAAGATGAAAGCAGGCGGGCGAGTACATCCTTTCGCCACTCTCTGCTGTAATAAAGTATCGGAACAAAAGAGCATAAAATGGCTCATCCCGATGAAACAGAGCATACGCATATAACGTGGTATAGCCACGCAGATTTGTTTTACGAACGGTAACTGAATGAAAATAATAGTGGGTTCGGTAACTTATATTAATTAGTGAATAAGTTGGTATTTTGAATTCACTCGGTGAATGCATTACATAAGTAATTAATTTTATTTGAGATAAATATATTTTTTCAAAAATAGCTAAAGCCAGTCGCTACGGGGCGTGTAGGAGGGTAGCACTGTTTAGTCGGGGTGTGATTCTATTTTTCAGATTGCTAAGTTTTTATCAGGGGAATATTCTTTTCCGGAAATTATGTTTCCGCTCAGATTTTTTAATTTTTTTGATGATGGAATGCATCTCTTTGATATAAAGCGGCCGCGGTCGGGCTGCTCCCCCTACTGAGTTTGTTATTACTGGTAAAGCTATTAACGCCTGCCTTTGCAGGAATGTATTTAACTTTTTTGATGGATCTGTTTATGTTTAAGATGTTATCTGCTGAGTTTTTTGGCACATTTTGGCTGGTATTTGGCGGTTGCGGCAGCGCTGTATTAGCGGCAGCGTTTCCAGGTTTGGGAATTGGGTTTGTCGGCGTTGCGCTTGCCTTTGGCCTGACCGTATTGACCATGGCCTACGCGGTAGGCCACATCTCCGGCGGGCACTTTAACCCAGCGGTGACGGTGGGGTTATGGGCTGGCGGCAGATTTTCTGCACGTAATGTCATTCCCTATATCGTGGCACAGGTAATTGGTGGTATTGCTGGGGCAGCGGTGCTCTATCTTATTGCCAGCGGAAAAAGCGGCTTTGACGCGACGCTTAGCGGCTTTGCCTCCAACGGCTTTGGCGAGCATTCGCCGGGCGGCTTCAGTTTTGCCGCCTGCGCGCTGGCTGAAATTGTTCTGACCGCCTTTTTCCTGTTTGTCATTCACGGTGCGACGGACAAACGTGCGCCAGCTGGGTTTGCACCGTTGGCGATTGGTTTAGCGCTGACGCTTATCCACCTTATTAGCATTCCGGTGACTAACACCTCCGTTAACCCTGCGCGCAGCACAGCCGTAGCGATCTTCCAGGGGACATGGGCCCTGCAACAGCTATGGGTGTTCTGGGTCATGCCAATCGTGGGTGGCCTGCTGGGTGGGCTGATCTACCGCGTACTGCTGGGCGAGAAGGCGCAGCAGCAGGTGCAGCACC
>NZ_LR607338.1:3209048-3220235 GCF_902164725.1 Pseudescherichia vulneris
TGATTAATTTATAAAATAGTGCGAGCAACGCCGTAGCGTTCATTTTCAGTGGCGGTAGCTGCCGTCGATAGTACTTTGAATCATGGTATACTTCTGCCCCTCTTTTTCTATTTCGCTTTGGGGCGTTTTATATGCAACAGCCCGTTGTGTATGTAGGTGAATGGCTGGTTACACCCTCTGTTAACCAGATTAGCCGTCAGGGACGTCAGCTTACCCTTGAGCCGCGCTTGATCGATCTTCTGGTCTTCTTCGCTCGACATCCAGGGCAGGTTCTGACTCGGGACGAATTGATTGATAACGTCTGGACACGCAGTGTCGTCACCGGCCACGTGGTGACCCAGAGTATTTCCGAGCTACGTAAATCGCTAAAGGATGGCGATGCAAACGCCCCTGAGTATATCGTTACGGTCCCTAAACGGGGCTATAAGCTAACGGTACCGGTTATCTGGCGTAATGAAGGGGAAGACGAGACAGACGTTGCCGCGCCATCAGCACCAGACGTACAGCCTACGGTCCTGGCCGAGCCCGACGTTGAAAAACCTACGATCCGCAGCAGGCTAAATACGTTTATTGTTTGGGGATTGTTCCTGCTGGCGCTGGGCTCATGCGTAGCGCTGGTTGCGCTGGCAACTATTGATTCCCATCCACCGGTAACTAAAACGCGCCTGCTGCTCAACCCGCGCGATATCGATATTCATTTAGTCGATAGCAGCGGCTGTACCAATCGCAGTTCGCAGCACGCCTACGCGGTAGGGCTGGGCAGCTTGATCACCACTACGTTGAACACCTTCTCAACCTTTATGGTTCATGACAAAACGAATTACAACATCAACGAACCCAGTAGCTCCGGTAAAACGCTGACCATTGAGTTTGTCAATCAGCGTCACTACCGTGCCCAGCAGTGCTTTATGTCAATTAAACTGGTGGATAACGCGGACGGTTCAACCATGTTGGATAAACGCTATTTCGTGACCAGCGACAACCAGCTATCGATTCAGAACGATCTCATGAACAGCCTGTCGGAAGCGCTGACCCAGCCGTGGCCGGAACGTTTACAGACAATGCTTGCCCAGTATATGCCTGCACAGAGCACGTCTTTAGTCACCTTTTACCAGGCTCATCAGCTATTAATGAAAGGCGACGTTGACTCATTAGGTAAAGCCAGTGACCTTTTAGATGAGATATTGAAACAGTCTCCAGAGTTTATCTATGCGAGAGCAGAGAAAGCACTCGTCGATGTCTTACGTCACTCCCAGCAGCCGTTGAATGAAAAGCAGCTTGCCGTACTTAATAGCGAGATAACGCAAGTAAGCGATGCGTCGGGTATGCAAGAGATGGCTATTTTTTATCAAATTAAAACCGTCGATCTGCTTGGCAAAGGTAACGTTGATGAAGCTTATAAAGCCATCAATAAGTCTATCGATCTGGAAATGACATGGATGAGCTATGTGCTGTTGGGTAAGGTTTATGAAATGAAGGGACAGAATCGCCTGGCTGCAGATGCCTATATTACCGCCTTTAATTTACGTCCGGGTGATAACACGCTCTACTGGATTGAAAACAGCGTATTTCAAACGTCGGTGACTCGCGTGGTTCCTTATCTCGATAATTTTCTCTCGCAAGAATAAATAACCTATTATAAGGTTAAATAAATGTTTAAATAATGGTTGGTTTTGTTATTTAAATGTCTGCTTATGTCTTGGGTGAGAATTTACTTAGCGCTATTTTACCTGCGTAACAGACTGTAATTTAAAGATGTTTATCTTTTCCTGACCTTTGGATGTTATCCTGATATTTAACTCAGAAAGGTCAGGGTGTCACTTTTTTGCAGTTTGTTTTTATTTCACTTTATCCTTAGGACTTTGTTCGTTCAGATCCGTAACCTCGTTGGCAGTTGGTCGGATCAATAACGCGCTTCAACTCATGATCCGTACCTCCAAATAACTCTCAGGAGACAACGAAACATGAGTACTGCCAAAAAGATCGGGCTCTTTGCCTGTACCGGTGTAGTTGCCGGGAATATGATGGGTAGCGGTATTGCACTCTTACCTGCAAACCTCGCGAGCATCGGTGCTATTTCAATCTGGGGTTGGGTCATCTCTATTATTGGTGCCATGTCCCTGGCCTACGTTTATGCACGACTGGCCACTAAAAACCCACAGCAGGGTGGCCCTATTGCCTATGCAGGGGAGATATCGCCAGCCTTTGGTTTCCAGACCGGCGTCCTTTATTATCATGCAAACTGGATTGGTAACCTGGCTATTGGGATCACCGCCGTCTCTTATCTTTCTACGTTTTTCCCGGTATTAAATAACCCTGTTCCTGCCGGTATCGCCTGTATTGCCATTGTATGGCTCTTTACCTTCGTCAATATGCTTGGCGGTACCTGGGTGAGCCGCCTGACGACTATCGGCCTGGTGCTGGTGCTTATTCCGGTCGTCATCACCGCAGTAGTAGGTTGGCACTGGTTTGATATGACTATTTATCAGGCCAACTGGAATACGTCCACCACCACAGACACCCATGCGGTAATCAAAAGTATCCTGCTCTGCCTGTGGGCCTTTGTGGGCGTTGAATCCGCCGCGGTCAGTACCGGTATGGTGAAAAACCCGAAACGTACCGTCCCGCTGGCAACCATGCTGGGTACGGCGCTGGCCGGTATTGTCTATATCGCAGCAACTCAGGTTATCGCCGGTATGTATCCCGCAGCTGAGATGGCTTCCTCCGGTGCGCCGTTTGCCGTCAGTGCTTCCACCATCCTTGGCGGTTGGGCAGCGCCGATTGTCTCCGCGTTCACCGCGTTTGCCTGCCTGACCTCGCTGGGCTCCTGGATGATGCTGGTCGGCCAGGCCGGTGTTCGTGCTGCTAACGATAACAACTTCCCGAAAGTGTATGGCGAAGTCGATAGCAACGGCATTCCGAAAAAAGGCCTGCTGCTGGCCGCAGTCAAAATGACCGTTCTGATGGTGCTGATCACCATGATGAACTCTGCCGGAGGTAAAGCATCCGACCTGTTTGGTGAGCTGACCGGTATCGCAGTACTGCTGACTATGCTGCCTTACTTCTACTCCTGTGTAGACCTGATCCGCTTCGAGGGCATCAACGTCCGTAACTTCGTGAGCCTGATCTGCTCCGTGCTGGGCTGTGGATTCTGCTTTATCGCCCTGATGGGTGCCAGCTCCTTTGAACTGGCCGGAACCTTCATCGTCAGCCTGATCATCCTGATGTTCTACGGTCGCAAAATGCACCAGCGCCAGCTTAACAACGACGCTGCCGAAAGAGAGACCGCTAGCGCACTGTAAACCTTAACCCTTTCCTGTAGCCCTTCCTTCACCTGTCATCTACGGCGGGAGGGGCTTGCTCTACCCGGAGATTAGATTATGAACGTTATTGCTATCATGAATCACATGGGCGTTTACTTCAAAGAAGAGCCTATCCGTGAACTCCATCGTGCACTTGAACGCCTCGATTTTCGCGTTGTTTACCCTAACGACCGCGACGATCTGCTGAAGCTGATTGAAAACAATGCTCGCCTGTGTGGCGTTATCTTCGACTGGGATAAATACAATCTCGAACTGTGCGAAGAGATCAGCAAGATGAACGAGTACATGCCGCTGTACGCGTTCGCTAACACCTATTCCACCCTGGACGTTAGCCTCAACGATCTGCGCATGCAGGTACGTTTCTTTGAGTATGCGCTGGGTGCCGCTGAAGACATCGCTCATAAAATTAAGCAGAACACCGATGAGTACATCGATGCCATTCTGCCGCCGTTAACCAAAGCGCTGTTCAAATATGTTCGTGAAGGCAAATACACCTTCTGTACTCCAGGCCACATGGGTGGCACGGCTTTCCAGAAAAGCCCGGTCGGCAGCCTCTTTTATGACTTCTTTGGCCCGAATACCATGAAATCGGACGTCTCGATTTCAGTCTCCGAGCTGGGCTCCCTGCTGGATCACAGCGGTCCGCATAAAGAAGCGGAAGAGTATATCGCGCGCGTATTTAATGCCGAGCGCAGCTATATGGTGACCAACGGAACCTCGACCGCCAATAAAATCGTCGGCATGTACTCCGCGCCAGCGGGCAGCACCGTACTGATTGACCGTAACTGCCACAAATCGCTGACGCATCTGATGATGATGAGCGACATTACGCCAATCTATTTCCGCCCGACCCGTAACGCCTACGGCATTCTCGGTGGGATCCCGCAGAGTGAATTCCAGCATGCCACTATCGCTAAGCGTGTCAAAGAGACCCGCAATGCCACCTGGCCGGTACACGCGGTAATTACCAACTCTACCTATGATGGTCTGCTCTATAACACGGACTACATCAAGAAAACCCTGGACGTGAAGTCAATCCACTTTGACTCTGCCTGGGTGCCTTATACCAACTTCTCACCTATCTATGCCGGTAAGTGTGGTATGAGCGGCGGCCGCGTGGAAGGGAAGGTGATCTATGAAACCCAGTCCACGCACAAGCTGCTGGCCGCCTTCTCTCAGGCATCAATGATCCACGTGAAGGGTGACGTTAACGAAGAGACCTTCAACGAAGCCTTTATGATGCACACCACCACCTCGCCGCACTACGGCATCGTGGCCTCCACCGAAACTGCGGCAGCGATGATGAAAGGCAATGCCGGTAAGCGCCTGATCGACGGCTCTATCCAGCGTGCTATCAAGTTCCGTAAAGAGATCAAGCGCCTGAAAGGGGAGTCTGAAGGGTGGTTCTTTGATGTCTGGCAGCCGGAGCATATTGATGAACCTGAATGCTGGCCGCTGCGTTCCGACAGCAGCTGGCACGGTTTCAAAAACATCGATAACGAGCATATGTACCTTGATCCAATCAAGGTCACCATTCTGACGCCGGGGATGACCAAAGACGGCGCGATGGATGAGTTCGGGATCCCGGCCAGCATCGTGGCGAAGTACCTGGACGAGCGCGGTATCGTGGTAGAGAAAACCGGGCCTTACAACCTGCTGTTCCTGTTCAGCATCGGTATTGATAAAACCAAGGCGCTGAGCCTGCTCCGCGCTCTGACCGATTTCAAACGCGGCTTCGATCTGAACCTGCGGGTGAAAAATCTTCTGCCATCGCTGTACCGCGAGGATCCAGAGTTCTATGAAAACATGCGTGTTCAGGAGCTGGCGCAGAATATTCACAAGCTGGTTGAGAAACACAACCTGCCGGATCTGATGTTCCGCGCATTTGAAGTCCTGCCGTCGATGGTGATGACGCCGTTTGCCGCATTCCAGAAAGAGCTGCACGGTCAAACTGAGGAAGTCTACCTCGAAGAGATGGTTGGCCGTGTCAATGCCAACATGATCCTCCCGTACCCGCCGGGTGTGCCGCTGGTGATGCCAGGCGAGATGATCACCGAAGAGAGCCGTCCGGTGCTGGAGTTCCTGCAAATGCTGTGCGAAATCGGCGCGCACTATCCAGGCTTTGAAACCGATATTCACGGTGCCTATCGCCAGAAGGATGGTCGCTACACCGTTAAGGTGCTGAAAAACGATAAATAAACAATAAAGACGTCTACCTGGCCTGCGGGATCGTAGGCCAGGTAAGCGTAGCGCCACCCGGCAAACCTAGCTAGCCCAGGGAGACCCTATGAAAACACCCTCACAGCCGCGTGCGATTTACTACATCGTCGCGATCCAAATCTGGGAATACTTCAGCTTTTACGGCATGCGTGCCTTACTCATCCTCTACCTTACCCATCAGCTTGGCTT
Source organism: Pseudescherichia vulneris (assembly GCF_902164725.1). Taxonomy (NCBI): domain Bacteria; kingdom Pseudomonadati; phylum Pseudomonadota; class Gammaproteobacteria; order Enterobacterales; family Enterobacteriaceae; genus Pseudescherichia; species Pseudescherichia vulneris. The sequence goes on from NZ_LR607338.1 coordinate 3,214,781, forward strand.
CGATGACAGGCATGCTATAAGCCTGTTCAGCGCCTACGCCTCTTTAGTTTACGTTACTCCTATTCTCGGTGGCTGGCTTGCCGACCGCCTGCTTGGCAACCGCACGGCGGTCATTGCTGGCGCGCTATTAATGACCCTTGGACATGTCGTGTTGGGCCTGGGCTCTGACTCCACAAAAAGTCTCTATCTTGCGCTGGCCATTATTATCTGCGGCTACGGCCTGTTTAAATCCAACGTTAGCTGCCTGCTTGGCGAAATGTATACGCCAGAGGATACGCGCCGGGACGGTGGTTTTGCATTGCTCTATGCGGCCGGCAATGTCGGCTCAATAGCCTCGCCGATAGCCTGTGGGCTAGTGGCACACTGGTATGGCTGGCATGCAGGTTTTGCCCTGGCGGGAATCGGCATGTTCATCGGTCTGGCGATCTTTTTAAGCGGCCACCGCTATTTTCGTCATGCTCGTCGGGTGAACAAACCCGCTCTTAGCGCGACGACGTTTATGCTTCCCGCCTGGGCATGGATGGTGCTGCTCCTGTGCGTGGCTCCGTTCTTCTTCTCTCTGCTGCTGAAAAATAACTGGGCTGGCTACCTACTAGCGATCGTCTGCGTCATCGCCGCCCGCATTGTGGCGCGCATCATGGTGAAGTTCCCAGAGCACCGTCGTGCGCTGTGGCAGATTATCCTGCTGATGCTGACCGGCACGCTGTTCTGGGTGCTGGCCCAGCAGGGCGGTAGCTCTATCAGCCTGTTCATCGATCGCTTTGTTAATCGTCACATTTTGCATGCAGAGGTTCCGACCGCGCTGTTCCAGTCGGTCAATGCCGTTGCCGTGATGGCTGCGGGTGTGGTGCTGGCATGGCTAGCGAGCCCCGGAGGCAGCGTCCATTCTGCGCTGCGTATGTGGCTGAAGTTTGCGTTTGGCCTCGGGCTGATGGCCGGTGGTTTTATGCTGCTGGCAATCAACGCTCACAGTGGACAGCAGGATGGGCAAGCCTCTATGGGCCTGATGATTACCGGTCTGGCAATGATGGGTTTTGCCGAGCTGTTTATCGATCCGGTAGCGATGGCGCAAATTACCCGTTTCAACATGCCCGGCGTGGCCGGGGTTCTGACCGGCATCTATATGCTGGCAACCGGCGCTGTTGCTAACTGGTTAGCGGGGGTGGTTGCACAGCAGACCGCCGAGCCGCAGACCGGCACCGCCGCGCTCGCGGCTTACCAACACTTTTTTTCGCAGATGGGACTGTGGACCTTCGGCTGCGTGGCGTTGATTGTCGCGCTGCTGGCCGGTGTAAGGTTGGTTTTCATGTCTCCGGCCCCCTGCGTACAGCATCCCAGTCGTGATTAACGCTATAAGGAGACAACATGTCCGAACAACTGGTGCAAGAAGCCGATGAGGCAATCGATCTTAACAGTGAACTAAAAACCCGCCGCGAGAAGCTGGCGCAGCTGCGTGAGCAGGGCGTTGCGTTTCCGAACGACTTCCGTCGTGACAGCACTTCCGATGCGCTGCACGCCGAGTTTGATGCGAAAGAGAACGACGAGCTGGACGCGCTGAACGTCGAAGTGAGCGTGGCCGGTCGTATGATGACCCGCCGTATCATGGGTAAGGCATCCTTCATCACCCTGCAGGACGTCGGCGGCCGTATTCAGCTCTACGTCTCCCGTGACGACCTGCCGGAAGGCATCTACAACGAGCAGTTTAAGAAGTGGGACCTCGGGGATATCCTCGGCGCGAAAGGTAAACTCTTCAAGACCAAGACCGGCGAGCTCTCCATTCACTGCACCGAGCTGCGCCTGCTGACCAAGGCCCTGCGCCCGCTGCCGGACAAGTTCCACGGCCTGCAGGATCAGGAAGCCCGCTACCGTCAGCGCTACCTGGATCTCATCTCCAACGATGAGTCCCGCAAGACCTTTAAGGTGCGTTCACAGATTTTAGCGGGCATTCGCCAGTTCATGGTTAACCGCGACTTTATGGAAGTGGAAACCCCGATGATGCAGGCGATCCCGGGCGGTGCCTCCGCACGTCCGTTCATCACCCATCATAACTCGCTGGACATGGACATGTACCTGCGTATCGCGCCGGAGCTGTACCTCAAGCGTCTGGTGGTGGGCGGCTTCGAGCGCGTCTTCGAGATCAACCGTAACTTCCGTAACGAAGGCGTCTCCGTTCGCCATAACCCAGAGTTCACTATGATGGAACTCTACATGGCGTACGCGGACTATAAAGATCTGATCGAACTGACCGAGTCCCTGTTCCGCACCCTGGCGCAGGACATTCTGGGTACCACCGAGGTGCCTTATGGTGAGGAGACCTTCGACTTCGGCAAGCCGTTCGAGAAGCTGACCATGCGCGAGGCGATCGGGAAGTACCGTCCGGAAACCAACATGGCGGATCTAGATGACTTCGACGCGGCGAAGGCGCTGGCCGAGTCGATCGGTATTCACGTTGAGAAGAGCTGGGGACTGGGCCGTATCGTCACGGAAATCTTTGATGAAGTGGCCGAAGCGCATCTGATCCAGCCGACCTTCATCACCGAGTACCCGGCAGAAGTGTCGCCGCTGGCGCGTCGTAATGACGAGAACCCGGAGATCACCGACCGCTTTGAGTTCTTTATCGGTGGACGTGAGATCGGCAACGGCTTCAGCGAGCTGAACGATGCGGAAGATCAGGCTCAGCGTTTCCAGGACCAGGTGGATGCGAAAGCCGCCGGTGACGACGAAGCGATGTTCTTTGACGAGGACTACGTGACCGCGCTCGAGCACGGCCTGCCGCCTACGGCAGGGCTGGGCATTGGTATCGACCGTATGGTGATGCTGTTTACCAACAGCCACACCATCCGCGATGTGATCCTCTTCCCAGCGATGCGTCCGGTTAAGTAACCCCTGTAAGAAAGCCGGATAGCGCTGCGCTTATCCGGCCTACTTTTGCTTACCACATCAAATCGTCAGGCACGACGAAATCGGCATACGGATCGTCTTCGTCCTTCGCCTGCTCGCTAAGCTCACTACGCAATACAATGTAGCTCGCATCACGCTGGGCAATCTTGTCAGCAACGCTTGCTGGTATGATGGCGTATTCGCTCTCAGCGCTGTTGTCCGTAGCCAGACGGGCAATGGCGAGACGACCGCTAATAAGCTGCGCCTGAGTGGTTTTGTCCACGTAGATTTTTTTGATCAGACTGCCGTCGGTGAAGTTATAGCCGATATCGCCGCGTGAAATAGTGATGCGGTTCATTTCAATCAGCTGTTTAATCTGCGCCTTATACTCTTTGGCCATGGCGGCTTGCTTCTGCTGCTCGCTAAGCTGCTTGTCGCGTTCAGCCTGGGCCTTTTTGTTCTCTTCTACCGCCTCTCTGGCCTCACGCGCCTGAACCCGCGATTTCTTGGCGGTGCGCTGCACTTTCGCCACTTTTTTGCTGGTCACTAAGCCAGCCTTCAGCATCTGCTCTTGAAGGGTTAACTTTGTCATGTTTGTCGCTAAATCCAGTAAAGTCGTGCCAGGATTATAACCCTAACAGTAGAGGCGGAGCCAGATTCTAGGGAAGATCCTCTTACCCGACGGGACGCGGGTATGCTTTTCAGACCATACAACTCACATGGTTAGCTGAATCGAGTCAATTTTATTTCTTTTATTTATAATCACTTGTGTTATTAATTCCGCATGCTCAGTGTGGCTGTTAACAATTTGTTTAATAACAGCTTTAAATTGTTAGCCAATCCGTTAAAATAATCGCCTATTTGTTCAAATTAAGTTGATTGCAATAACACATGTCACATTTCAGAAAAGTAGTTCCCGCTTTTTCACTTATCGCGATGCTTGTTGCCTCTAACGTCCACGCTGCAGACACTGCCGAGAAAACAGATGTACTGTTGATTGGCGGCGGTATCATGAGCGCCTCTCTGGGGACGCTGTTACAAGAACTTCAGCCTGACTGGAAACAGGTTATGGTTGAGAAACTGGACGGCGTTGCGCTGGAATCCTCTAACGGCTGGAACAACGCCGGTACGGGACACTCCGCCAACATGGAACTGAACTACACGCCTGAGCGTGCAGACGGCTCGATTGACGTGACCAAAGCGCTGGAGATCAACGAAGCGTTCATGATCTCGCGTCAGTTCTGGTCATCTCAAGTGAAGCGCGGCGTGCTGAACGATCCGCACTCCTTCATCAACTCCACCCCACACATGAGCTTTGTCTGGGGCGACAACGTTGACTATCTGACCAAGCGTTACGCGGCATTGCAGCAGACGACCCTGTTCCAGGGCATGCAGTTCTCTACCGACCAGCAGCAGATCAAAAAATGGGCGCCGCTAATCATTGAGGGCCGCGATCCGCAGCAGCGCGTTGCCGCCACCTGGACCCCGGTCGGTACCGACGTTAACTATGGCGAGATCACCCGTCAGCTGGTGGGCAGCCTGAAAAAGACCAGCAACTTCAAGCTTGAAACCGGCTCCGAAGTGACTGACTTTGAACGTAACGGTGACAACTCCTGGCACGTAACCATTACCGACGTGAAGAGCGGTAAAGAGCGTGCGGTTGACGCGAAGTACGTCTTTATCGGTGCTGGCGGCGGCGCGCTGAAGCTGCTGCAAGAAACCGGTATTCCGGAAGCGGATAACTATGCAGGCTTCCCGGTAGGTGGTTCGTTCCTGGTGACCGAGAACCCGGAAATTACCCGTCAGCACACCGAGAAAGTCTACGGTCAGGCTTCCGTGGGCGCGCCGCCGATGTCGGTTCCGCACCTGGATGCCCGTTACCTTGATGGCAAACGCGTGGTGTTGTTTGGGCCATTCGCGACCTTCTCCACTAAGTTCCTGAAACAGGGTTCATTCTTTGACCTGCTAAGCACTACGACTACCAAGAACGTGATCCCGATGACCGATGTCGGTCTGGATAACTTCGATTTGGTGAAATACCTGATTGGACAGGTGATGCTGAGCGAGGATGACCGCTTCGAGGCGCTGAAAGAGTACTATCCGTCGGCGCGTAAAGAAGACTGGAAACTGATCCAGGCTGGTCAGCGCGTGCAGATCATCAAGAAAGACGCAGATAAAGGTGGCGTGCTGAAACTCGGTACTGAAATCGTTACCGATCAGCAGAAAACCCTGGCGGCGCTGCTCGGCGCATCGCCTGGCGCATCCACCGCAGCGCCTATCTCTATCAACGTGATCAAGCAGCTCTTCCCGGCACAGTTTGCTTCGGCGCAGTGGCAGGAAAAACTGCATGCCATCGTACCGACCTACGGTCAGAAGCTGAACGGCAACGTGGCGCTCACCCAGCAGGTTTGGGATGAAACCGCCTCTACGCTGAACCTGACCAAACCGCCGGTCATTCAGATGAAGGACGCAGCGCAGTCCATGCCGCAGGCAAAACCGGCAGAAGCCGCGCCTGCCCAGCACGATATGGCCCTGTAAGCGTTAAGCTCTCATGCCAGCCCCCGCGCTATGCGCC
>NZ_LR607338.1:3220328-3221712 GCF_902164725.1 Pseudescherichia vulneris
TGGTATGGGGTTCAGCAGTGATTACACAAGAGAAAGCAATACAGATAGCCAGGGATTATGCCGAACAAAACGGGCGTGGTTGGGATGATAATTATCATAAAGCTAGCGCTAGGACCATTGATGGCGAGCCTGTCTGGATGATTTCTACCTCTGATAGTGAATACTCTGACGAACTCCCTTGGATGATGAAGCATATGCCAAATCCTTGTTACTATTATATTAGTATGGTAGAGGCAAAGTGTATTGCAATTGGGAGCCGTGAAGGAGAGTATTTGTATCTAAGAAATGATTAACGATGGCCTTTGTCAGTCTTCGTAATTTCTTCAATCTCCCATAATACATTTGTTTCGGTTAATGTTTCAGGCTAAAGGAAAGCAAGGACGATACAGAGGCGATGATAAGTTCCCTGATATCCCACATCTTTATCATAAAATTGTTACCGGAAGAGGATGAGCAATGAAAAAATTTCTGTTCATGTGTTCGCTCATCCTTCTTGCCGGGTGTGCAGGACCAGGGGATCGTTTACCTGATATCCAGAATGCAAATGTTGACCTCCATGGAACAGAACCGTGTATAGCTTCTGTCTTTGCTCCTGGCGATCGCATATCCTCTGTTCAGATTGGTAGCATATCTGGAGACAAGGATAGTTTTCGTAAATATTTTACTGATAACCCATTGACTCCAGTGAGTGGTAAGTGTTTGCCTTTATTTGATTATCCGTTCTCACCGGGAAAGCAATACGTTGTTTATTACAGTGTAGATAATCCTAATAACAAAAGGGAAAGGATAATCTAGGCCAGTTCCTCTATAATTAACGAGCTGAAAAATAGGTCTTAAAAAAGGTGGGTTTAAGGGCTTTGTGTATTATATACCTTTAAGATTATTTTTTATTTTGATAGGTTTTATTGACTTTTATAGAGTATCGCCTTCTCACTACCCGACTGAAGGTAAGTTTTACCGTCTACATTTATGAAACTCTTCCCATTAAAATTTCCTCTCACAATAATTGCTATGCTGTTATATACACATCTTTTATTCTCGCCATTCGCATCATCAAAACAGGTATAGTCATCGATTGAGCCATCTCTTGTTCCTTTTGGCAATGCTTCATAACCAGCGAAATTCATGACGATAACTGTGAAATTATCAGGGGTATTAAAAATGTGATATTTTTTCTGAAGCAACTCTTTGTTTTTCAACCACCAGTTTACTTTTCCTTCTGTAGTCATGGGTAAGTGTTCAACAAAAACAGTACCATTATCTACTTTGATTATTTTTGTTGGTCTTACAGCAATCAATATGCAGCATGCAATTATAAAAAAAATTAAAATGGTTCCAATCCTTTTGTAATTAAACATTGTTTTCTCCTGTCAATGTTATAAAT
>NZ_LR607338.1:3223025-3288501 GCF_902164725.1 Pseudescherichia vulneris
CCTGCAGGAATCGAACCTGCAACTAGCCCTTAGGAGGGGCTCGTTATATCCATTTAACTAAGGGGACGAGGCGGCACGAGTATAACGCTATTTGTCCATCGCGTTAAGCTCAGCGCCGCACGACTGCTTAAAGTGTCACCATTTACGCCTTATTCATCTTCTTTTTGGCTTCTTCCGCCTCGGCTTTCATATCTGCCTTGCGCTTGTTGCTCATATCATTGCGGATCTGCGCATGGCTGAGCAGGGCGAAGATAAAGGTGCCGCCGCAGATGTTGCCCGCCAGGGTCGGTATGGCGAAAGGCCAGAGGAAGTCGGTCCAGGGGATGGTGCCATTAAAGACCAGGTAGAAGATCTCTACCGCGCCCACCACGATATGGGTGGTGTCCGCCAGCGCAATGACCCAGGTCATCAGGATAATCACCACGATCTTCGCTGAACCGGCCGCCGGGAACATCCACACCATGGTGGCGACCAGCCAGCCGGAGATAATCGCATTGGCAAACATCTCGGCAGGGGTGTTTTTCATTACCTCCATACCAATTTCAACAAAGGCGTCCCGCGTAGCCTCATCAAAGATCGGCATATACTCAAACGCCCATGCGGCAATCGCCGTGCCGATCAGGTTGCCTAGCAACACCAGGCTCCACAGACGCAGCAGCAGGCCGCCGTTTTTCCAGGTCGGATTCTGCATCACCGGCAGCACGGCGGTGACGGTATTCTCCGTAAACAGCTGCTGGCGGGCCATGATGACGATAATAAAGCCGAAGGTGTAGCCGAAGCTCTCCAGAACATAGCTGCCGGGAATACCGTCCAGCTTAACGTGAAAGATCCCCTTTACCAGCAGCGAAGCGCCCATCGACAGCCCGGCGGCGATAGCCGACCACAGCAGGGCCATCGCATCGCGCTCCATCTCTTTCTCGCCATCCTGACGAATGTGCTCATGGATTGCCATCGCACGTGAGGGGAGCTCCTCTTCATCTACCTCTATCTCCTCGCCGCGCTTGTTCTCCTCGCTCTCTACCTCAATCTCTTCTTCCGAAAGCGCTTCAGATTCCTTGCTGATCTTATCTTCTTTTAATTCGTCCACGATGGGTCACCTTTCTGTTACTCACTTTAATGCTATAAGCGTAGCGGTATCCGCTAATTTTGCTGGCAAGCGCACCTATCGCAACGGCGCTTTTTATGGGCAAGTTTAAAATGGATAGCGAAACAGAGAATAAAGTTAAAGACAGGCTATGCTGAAATCATACCGACGCGCTATTCCATGCGCATGGACATCTTAAAACGTGCTGATACAATCGCTTGCGTATTCAACGGCGTTCGCCGGGGCGCGGTGCAGTTGTGCCGTCACAGGTGGCATTCAGTCATCGCCAAATTTTACAGGGAGACATCTATGAAATTTCGCCTGACGGCGCTTGCGCTGGGCACGACGCTACTGGTGGGCTGCGCCAGCTCTGATTCCGGTGAGCCTCAGGGACGTTCGGATCCGCTGGAAGGGTTCAACCGCACCATGTACAACTTCAACTTTAACGTGGTAGATCCCTATGTTCTGCGTCCGGTCGCGGTCGCCTGGCGCGATTACGTGCCGCAGCCTGCGCGAAACGGCCTGAGCAATTTCACCAGCAACCTTGAAGAGCCCGCCATCATGGTGAACTCCTTCCTGCAGGGCGATCCCTACCAGGGGATGAAGCACTTCACCCGCTTCTTCCTGAACACCATTTTGGGCATGGGCGGTTTTATCGACGTGGCGGGTATGGCGAACAAAGATCTGCAGCGCACGGTGCCGCGCCGTTTCGGCAGCACGCTGGGCCACTATGGCGTTGGCTACGGTCCTTATGTGCAGCTGCCTTTTTACGGCAGCTTCACGCTGCGTGAAGACGGGGGTGATGCAGCAGATACGCTCTATCCGGTGCTCTCCTGGCTGACATGGCCGCTCTCGGTAGGCAAGTGGGCGGTAGAGGGGGTTGAGACGCGTGCCCAGCTGCTGGACTCCGACGGCCTGCTGCGCCAGTCCTCCGATCCCTATATTCTGGTGCGCGAGGCGTACTTCCAGCAGCATGACTTTATTGCTAACGGCGGACAGCTGAAGCCAGAGGAGAACCCGAACGCGCAGGCGATCCAGGGCGATCTGCAGGATATCGACGCCGAGTAATCCGGCGCGAGGCAATAAAAAAGGTGAACCGAGGTTCACCTTTTTTATGTGCGTTTCTGATTAAAACGCGTAATTGAAGTTCGCGCCGTAGAGCCAGGCCTTGCCTTCAGACTCGAAGTTATACGGGCCTTCGGTAAACTTCACTTTCTGACCATGCATATAGGAGACGCCGACGTCCACGGAGGCATCCTGATTGAAGGCGTAGGTGGTACCTGCGCTCAGCCAGAGACGATCCTGGTCCGGAATAGAGATAGAGCGTTGGTCAGCCGGGATCGGGCTGTCATCGTAGGCAATACCGCTGCGGAAGGTCCAGTTGTCGTCCATATAGTAGGTGGTACCCAGCGCCAGGCGGTAGGAGTCACGGAAACCTTCCTCTTTATAGAACAGGGTGCCGCCGTCGCTGTTCTTCGCTTTCAGCTCCTGGAACTGGCTCCAGCTGGTGTAGGCCAGGCTATAGTGCACGGCCCATTTCGGTGCCACGCGGTTATAGCCTGAAATCTCCCACATCTCTGGCAGGTTCAGGTTGAGCGCGCCGTCGATGGTGTTGCCACCGGTGCCGGAAGGCAGGCCGCGCGGCCCCAGGAAGCTGTTGAATGCCGGGTTCAGGCTGCTGCGGTAGTCGCCGTCAAAGTCAATTTTGATCTCAGAGCGGTAGGTCAGGCCGTAGCGGTTGTCTTTATCCAGCTCGTAAAGAATCCCGGCGTTCCAACCGAAGCCCCACTCATCACCCTTCAGGTAGGCAATCTGCGTATCGCTGGTCAGGCTGTTGGCATAGCCAGCAATCGAGCGCAGCGCTGCACCCTGCGGGGTAGCGGACGTAAAGCCAGGGGTCTGGCGCAGCTGGCCTGCGGTGAGCTGGCCGAGGTCACCCGCGTAGCGCTCCAGCTTCGCTTTAGCGTATACCGCGTCAAAACCTACGCCGAAGCTCCAGTGGTTATCCAGACGATAGGCACCGCTGAGGTTCAGGTTGATGGTCTCCAGCTCAGTGGTACCCCCCATCGATCCTGCGGCGTAGCTGTCGTTAAAGTCAGTCGCCAGACCGTAGTTAGAGGTGACGGACGCGCCCCAGCCAAACTGCTCGTTAATCGGCGCAACGAAGTGCAGGTTAGGCACCCACGCCGTCGGGGCGATGTTATCCGCGTCCAGGCTACGGCCAGACGGAGAGACGCCGGAGACGTCCACGTCCGGATCAACAAAAATGGCACCGCCGGAGAAAGTAGGGCGGTCAAACATCGTAATCAGGGCGGGGTTACGGCTAACGTTGCCTGCGTCATCAGCGATAGCGCCTTCACCAGAGTAGGCACGGCCAAGGCCAGAGGAGGAGAACTCATTAAGTTGGAAGCCTGCTGACCAGGCTTGTGTTGAGACAATTGCCACTGCAACTGCGAGTGCAGACTTGGTAAACAGGGTTTTCTGGCTCATGACCATAACCTCATAATTTATTTTTATACAATAAATGTTACATGTCGTAACAGGAGCGCGGAGTGTAGGGTCTGAGTTACGACAGACAAATCAGACCAGTCGCGAGAGTATAGGTCTGACCAGCCCGAATGTTGCAAGTATGTTTATAAGTATTTTCAAATGTGATCACGGAAACGCGATCTGGCTGGCAAAAACGGGACGGTCATCAATGAGGTAAAAGGGTGATTATTGCGCCAGATCATTTTTAAGTGTGATATCGGTCACTTACCCACTTTTGGAGCGCTAACAACTGGAGACCGTCACCGTCAGCGCGTAAAATAGCCTCACTATTTATCGGGCACGCTACGTGCGAATGAGAGAGGACTTTCAATATGAGTAAATGCAGTGCTGATGAAACCCCCGTTTGCTGCTGTATGGACGTTGGCACCATTATGGACAACAGCGACTGCACGGCCTCTTACAGCCGTGTATTTGCCGATCGCGCCCAAGCCGAAGAGACTCTGGCCGCGCTGACGGAAAAAGCGCGCGGCGTTGAGTCTGAGCCGTGTGAGATTACTCCAACCTTCACTGAGGTTGACGGTGGGGTTAAGCTCGATATCGACTTCGTTTTTGCCTGCGAAGCTGAAACCCTGATCTTCCAGCTGGGCCTGCGTTAATCTTCCTCTAACGCTCCCGCTGCCGGGAGCGTTATCTGTACTTTTCTCTGTGTTTTACCTCGCATTTTTTCGCCTCTCCGCTTGGCTAAATGTAAAAAAATGGTTAAGACTATTAGCAGGTCAGACCACTTTGCGCAGTATGTCAACAGGGGAGAGTTATGAGTCAGGCATTACCGCTTGTCACCCGTCAGGGCGATCGTATAGCCATTGTTAGCGGGTTACGTACCCCGTTTGCCCGCCAGGCCACCGCGTTTCATGGTGTTACCGCCATCGAACTGGGCAAGATGGCCGTGGGTGAGATGCTGGCGCGCAGCGAAATTGCGCCAGAGATCATTGAGCAGGTGGTTTTTGGTCAGGTTGTTCAAATGCCCGAAGCCCCTAACATCGCCCGCGAAATTGTGCTCGGCACCGGGATGAACGTGCATACCGATGCCTACAGCGTGAGCCGCGCCTGCGCCACCAGCTTTCAGGCAGTAGCGAACGTGGCCGAAAGCCTGCTGGCGGGAACTATCCGCGCCGGTATCGCCGGGGGAGCCGACTCTTCATCCGTTCTGCCGATTGGCGTCAGTAAAACCCTGGCGCGCACCCTGGTCGATCTCAGTAAGGCTCGCTCCGGCGGGCAAAAGTTCAAGCTTCTCTCCCGCCTGCGCCTGCGCGATCTGCTTCCGGTACCGCCGGCGGTTGCCGAGTACTCGACCGGGCTACGTATGGGGGATACCGCCGAGCAGATGGCGAAAACCTATGGCATTAGCCGCGAGGAGCAGGACGTATTCGCTCACCGTTCCCACCAGCGCGCCGCTCAGGCGTGGGCCGACGGCAGGCTGGCGGAAGAGGTGATGACTGCCTATGCGCCGCCTTATCGCGAGCCTTTTGTTCAGGACAATACGGTGCGGGCCAATGCGTCGCTCGCCGACTACGGCAAGCTGCGTCCGGCCTTTGACCGACAGCACGGCACGGTCACCGCCGCCAACAGTACGCCGCTCACCGACGGCGCAGCGGCGGTGATCCTGATGACCGAATCCCGCGCCCGTGAGCTGGGGCTAACCCCGCTCGGCTACCTGCGCAGCTATGCTTTTACCGCCATTGACGTGAAGCAGGACATGCTGCTTGGCCCGGCGTGGTCTACACCGCTGGCGCTGGAGCGTGCCGGGCTCACGCTTGGCGATCTGACTCTGTTTGATATGCACGAAGCCTTTGCTGCCCAGACGCTGGCTAACCTGAAGCTGATGGCCAGCGACCGCTTCGCCCGCGAGGTGCTGGGGCGCGATCGCGCCATTGGTGAGGTCGACGAGAGCCGGTTTAACGTGCTCGGTGGCTCTATTGCCTACGGTCACCCCTTTGCCGCCACCGGGGCGCGGATGATCACCCAGACGCTGCACGAGCTGCGCCGTCGCGGGGGCGGCTTTGGCCTGGTGACCGCCTGTGCCGCCGGTGGGCTGGGTGCGGCAATGGTTCTGGAGGCCGAATAATGGACATGGAGATTGAAATGGCAACCCCCTCCGCATTTACCCTTAGTGTGCGGCCAGACAATATCGCCGTCGTCACGATCGACGTGCCCGGCGAGAAGATGAATACCCTTAAGGCAGAGTTTGGCAGCCAGGTCCGCGCCATCATAAAAGCGATCCGTGACAATAAGGATCTGCGCGGCGTGGTGTTTATCTCTGGCAAGCCGGACAACTTTATTGCCGGGGCCGATATCAACATGATTGACGGCTGCACCACTGCCCAGCAGGCCGAAGCGCTGGCGTATGAGGGACGGAAAATTATGTCCGATATTCACGCGCTCACCATTCCGGTGATTGCCGCCATTCACGGGCCCTGCCTCGGCGGTGGCCTTGAGCTGGCGCTGGCCTGCCACGGGCGCGTCTGTACTGACGATGCGAAAACGGTGCTGGGGTTGCCCGAGGTTCAGCTGGGGCTACTTCCTGGCTCCGGGGGAACCCAGCGTCTGCCGCGTCTGGTAGGCGTCAGCACGGCGCTGGAGATGATCCTCACCGGCAAGCAGCTGCGGGCCCGCCAGGCGCGGAAGGTGGGGCTGGTGGATGACGTCGTCCCTCATGCTATTTTACTGGATGCGGCGGCGGCGGCGCTGGCGCTTAAGGGCCGACCTGCGAGCCGTCGGCTGCCGGTAAAAGAGCGCATTCTCGCCGGCCCCCTTGGGCGGGCGCTGCTCTTCCATTTTATAGGCAAAAAGACCCAGCAGAAGACCCACGGCAACTATCCGGCGGCATCGCGCATTCTGGACGTTATTCATATCGGCCTGGCGCAGGGCAAAGGCAGCGGCTATACGGCCGAGGCGCGTGCCTTTGGCGAGCTGGCGATGACGCCCGAGTCCCAGGCACTGCGGCAGATCTTCTTTGCCACCACCGAGATCAAAAAGGATCCGGGCAGCAGCGTCGAATCCGGCCCGCTGCGGTCAGTGGGCGTGCTGGGCGGTGGCCTGATGGGCGGCGGCATTGCGTTTGTCACCGCCAGCAAGGCCGGGCTACCGGTGCGCATCAAGGATATCAACCCGACGGGCATCAACCATGCGCTGAAATACAGCTGGCAGCAGCTTGATAAAAAAGTGCGACGCCGCCATATCAGATCCAGCGAACGCGACAGCCAGATGGCGATGATTTCAGGCGCAACGGACTATCGCGGCTTCTCTCAGCGGGACGTGGTCATTGAGGCGGTATTTGAAGATTTGAGTCTGAAGCAGCAGATGGTCGCCGACGTTGAAGCCCACTGCGCACCGCACACTATCTTCGCCTCCAACACCTCCTCCCTGCCGATTGGCGATATCGCCGCCCGCGCGGCGCGTCCGGAGAAGGTCATTGGCCTGCACTTCTTTAGTCCGGTGGAGAAGATGCCGCTGGTAGAGATTATTCCCCACGCTGGCACGGATGAACAGACCATCGCCACTACGGTGAAGCTGGCGAAAAAGCAGGGGAAAACGCCCATCGTGGTAGCGGACAAGGCCGGGTTCTACGTTAACCGTATCCTTGCCCCCTATATTAACGAAGCGATGCGGATGCTGACCGAGGGTGAGCGTGTCGAGCACATTGATAACGCGCTGGTAAAGTTTGGTTTCCCGGTTGGCCCGATCCAACTTTTGGATGAGGTAGGAATCGATACCGGCACTAAAATTATACCTGTGCTTGAAGCGGCATATGGAGAACGTTTTTCACCGCCAGCAAATGTCGTCAGCGCAATTTTGAACGACGATCGCAAAGGCAGAAAAAATGGCCGTGGTTTCTATCTTTATGACGCGAAAGGGCGTACAAGCAAGAAACAGGTGGATCCGGCTATTTATCCGCTGGTGGGCGCAGCAGGCAGCGCACGTTTAACCGAAGCTCAGGTGGCTGAACGCTGCGTCATGATGATGCTTAATGAAGCGGCACGCTGTATTGATGAGAAGGTCATCAGAAGCGTCCGCGATGGCGATATTGGCGCCGTGTTTGGCATCGGTTTTCCGCCGTTTTTGGGCGGGCCGTTCCGCTATATGGATCGTCTGGGGGCAGACAACGTGGTGGCGACCCTGCAGCGTTTAGCCACCCAGTACGGGGATCGTTTCATGCCCTGTGAGATTTTGTTACACATGGCGCAGCACGGCATCACGTTCTGGCCGAACAGGGAGGCCGAGCGGGTAAGTTAAGGTCTGGTAAGGGTAAATCTGGCGTTGAATAGGTCAATGCTGTTCAATTTATAAACAGAGATTGACGAGAGTTACGCCGTTGAGGTAAAACACAGCGTTTCATTCGACGAATGGATAAGGCACAATGCCCGGCCACTGCTGTTTCCCGATGCGTTTATGCTCGGGCGATATCAGTGCTTCTGGTTAACAAAAGCGGTGCAATATGCAAGTTTTTATCATGCGTCACGGCGACGCTGCTCTCGAAGCAGCCAGTGACTCGGTACGTCCTTTAACACTGTGTGGCTGTGATGAGTCCCGTCAAATGGCGACCTGGTTAAAGGGACAAAAAGTAAACGTTGAGCGTGTGCTGGTCAGTCCGTTCCTGCGCGCTGAACAGACGCTGGAGAAGGTAGGAGAGTGTATGAACCTGCCGGACAGCGTTGATGTGCTGCCTGAGTTAACACCCGGCGGCGACGTGGCTCTGGTTGGCGACTATCTTCATGCGCTCGCCAGTAAAGGCGTCGCCTCGGTGCTGGTGATCTCTCACCTGCCGCTGGTCGGCTACCTGGTTTCCGAGCTCTGCCCGGCAGAGACGCCGCCGATGTTCCTGACCTCTGCGATTGCCAGCGTGACGCTGGACGGCGAAGGGAAGGGGACCTTTAACTGGCAGGTTAGCCCCTGCAACCTGAAAATGGCTAAGGCGATCTAACGCTGCCTGGCCATCGCTAAAGAGCCGCTTATGCGGCTCTTGTCATTTCTGGCGTTCGGCTGCGGTATTAAGGCACTTCATTATGGTAGTTCTGGCGGCTGCCACTCCTCTACCTCGATCAGCACCAGCAGCGCCGCATCGCCGCCGTACTCTTTCGGTGCCTGGTGGAAGGCCATCACGTGTGGATGCTGCGCCAACCACAGCGGCGTCTGCTGTTTCAGGATATGCTTGCCATGACCATGCATCACGCAGGCGCAGAAGACGTGCTCCCGACGGCAGGCGGCGATCAGCGCCCCCAGCTCCTGCTTGGCCTGCTGCTGAGTTAAGCCGTGCAGATCAAGAAACAGCTCCGGCGAATAGTCTCCCCGCCGCATCTTCTTTACTTCAAAGTGGCTCACGTCCGAACGAACGTACTTTACCGGCCCGTCGGTGTTGAGCAGCGGCTGGAATTCATCAGAAAAGTAGTGGCTGGCGTCGGCCTGCTCCTGAAGCAGTCGTTTTACCGACACGTCGCTGACTTTCTTGCGCAGGGGACGGTGCACGATGGTGTCCTGCTTGATCTGGCGCGTGCCGGTCATCAACTGGCGGAACAGGGTCTGGTCCGCCTCGCTAAGTGATGTTTTCTTCTTCATTCATTCATCTCATTTCTGATTTTTTTCAGTTTACCCGACTCGTCGCGCTCTGTGTTCAGGCAAAATGCTTTTTTCCGGCTGGCCGTGCGCGAGAATGCTGATTTATCGGCGTCTTCATGGCAAACTAGCCGCCGAATTTATAGCAAGACATGTCCCGGAGGATAGCGTGGATAAAATATTTGTCGATGAAGCAGTGAGTGAGCTGCACACCATTCAGGACATGTTACGTTGGTCGGTCAGCCGATTCAGCGCGGCAAACATCTGGTACGGGCACGGTACCGACAACCCGTGGGACGAAGCGGTGCAGCTGGTGCTGCCGACTCTCTACCTGCCGCTGGATATTCCAGAAGATATGCGCAGCGCGCGCCTGACGTCCAGCGAGCGCCACCGTATCGTTGAGCGTGTGATCCGCCGCGTTAACGAGCGTATCCCGGTCGCCTATCTGACCAACAAAGCCTGGTTCTGCGGCCACGAATTCTACGTCGATGAGCGCGTGCTGGTGCCCCGTTCACCGATTGGCGAACTCATCACCAGCCGCTTTGCTGGCATTATCAACCACCAGCCACAGCATATTCTGGATATGTGCACCGGCAGCGGCTGCATTGCTATCGCCTGCGCCTACGAGTTCCCGGAAGCAGAAGTGGACGCGGTAGACATCTCTACCGAGGCGCTGGCCGTGGCCGAGCACAATATTGAAGAGCACGGTCTGATCCATAACGTGACGCCTATCCGCTCCGATCTGTTCCGCGACCTGATTAAGGTGCAGTACGATCTGATCGTCACCAATCCGCCCTACGTGGATGAAGAGGATATGTCGGATCTGCCTAACGAGTATCGCCACGAGCCTGAGCTGGGTCTGGCCTCCGGCAGCGACGGTCTGAAGCTGACGCGCCGCATCCTCGCCTGTGCGCCGGACTATCTCACCGACGACGGCGTGCTGATTTGTGAAGTCGGCAACAGCATGGTACATCTGATAGAGCAGTACCCTGAGGTGCCCTTTACCTGGCTTGAGTTCGATAACGGCGGCGACGGCGTCTTTATGCTGACTAAAGCGCAGCTGCTGGCGGCCCGGGAGCACTTCAGCATCTACAAAGATTAATAAAACGATAACGCCTATTTAAATAAAGACAGTGGAGCCGTGATGGCAGGAAACAGTATTGGACAACTCTTTCGCGTGACTACCTTCGGGGAGTCACATGGCCTGGCGCTCGGCTGCATTGTCGACGGCGTACCACCTGGGATCGCCCTGAGCGAAGCCGATTTGCAGCACGATCTGGATCGCCGCCGTCCGGGCACCTCACGCTATACCACCCAGCGCCGCGAGCCGGACCAGGTGAAGATCCTCTCCGGCGTTTTTGAGGGCGTCACCACCGGCACCAGCATCGGCCTGCTGATTGAGAATACCGACCAGCGCTCCCAGGACTACAGTGCCATCAAGGACGTCTTCCGTCCGGGCCACGCTGACTACACCTACGAGCAGAAATATGGCCTGCGCGACTACCGGGGCGGCGGCCGCTCTTCGGCCCGTGAAACCGCCATGCGCGTGGCGGCAGGGGCGATTGCCAAAAAATTCCTCGCGGAAAAATTGGGCATTACCGTTCGTGGCTGCCTGACCCAGATGGGTGATATCCCGCTGGAGATCAAAGCCTGGGACCAGGTTGAACAGAACCCGTTTTTCTGCCCGGATCCGGACAAGATTGAAGCTCTGGACGAACTGATGCGCGCCCTGAAAAAAGAGGGCGACTCTATCGGGGCCAAGATCACCGTGATTGCCGACGGCGTGCCGCCGGGGCTGGGCGAGCCGGTATTTGATCGTCTGGATGCCGATATTGCCCACGCGCTGATGAGCATCAACGCGGTGAAGGGCGTGGAGATTGGCGAAGGCTTTGCGTCGGTGGCCCTGCGCGGTAGCCAAAACCGGGACGAGATCACCCACGCGGGCTTTACCAGCAACCACGCGGGCGGCATTCTCGGTGGCATCAGCAGCGGCCAGCAGATTGTCGCCAATATCGCTCTGAAGCCCACCTCCAGCATTACCGTGCCGGGAAAAACCATCAACCGCACCGGGGAAGAGGTGGAGATGATCACCAAAGGCCGTCACGATCCCTGCGTGGGTATTCGTGCCGTGCCCATCGCTGAAGCGATGCTGGCGATTGTCCTGATGGATCACTTCCTGCGCCAGCGGGCGCAGAACGCGGACGTGGCGACGACCATCCCACGCTGGTAAACGATGAAAAAGACGCTTATTGCGCTGCTGGCGGTGCTCGCCAGCCATACCACGCTTGCGGCGACGCCGTGGCAAAAAATCACCCATCCGATTGCCGGTAGCGCGCAGTCGGTGGGCGCATTCTCCAACGGCTGTATCGTCGGCGCGAGCGCGCTGCCGATCCAGTCCGACGCCTATCAGGTAATGCGTACCGATCAGCGCCGCTATTTTGGTCACCCTGACCTGGTGCAGTTTATTCAGCGCCTTAGCGGACGGGTGCA
The DNA here is from genome assembly GCF_902164725.1 of Pseudescherichia vulneris. NCBI lineage: Bacteria > Pseudomonadati > Pseudomonadota > Gammaproteobacteria > Enterobacterales > Enterobacteriaceae > Pseudescherichia > Pseudescherichia vulneris. Next base: position 3,234,700 of record NZ_LR607338.1, read on the forward strand.
CAATCTCAACCTCGGAACGGTGCTGATAGGGGATATGGGCATGCCTGCCGGGGGGCGCTTCAATGGCGGCCACGCCAGCCATCAGACCGGGCTGGACGTCGATATCTTTTTACAGCTGCCGAAAACGCGCTGGACCGCGGCGCAGCTGCTGAAACCCCAGGCGCTGGATCTGGTTTCCCAGGACGGCAAGCACGTAGTTTCCTCGCTGTGGCAGCCGGAAATCAACCATCTGATTAAGCTGGCCGCGGAAGATAACGACGTGACACGCATCTTTGTTAACCCGGCTATTAAGCAGCGGCTATGCGAAGACGCAGGAACCGATCGCGACTGGCTACGCAAGGTGCGTCCGTGGTTCCAGCATCGGGCGCATATGCACGTTCGCCTGCGCTGCCCGGCAGATAGCCTGGAGTGCGTCGATCAACCTCTGCCGCCGCCGGGCGACGGCTGTGGCGCAGAGCTACAAAGCTGGTTTGAACCGCCTAAACCTGCCTCAACGAAGCCTGAGAAGAAGACACCGCCGCCGTTGCCGCCTTCCTGTCAGGCGCTACTGGACGAGCATGTACTTTAATGGAAAATTTTAGCGATCTCTTTTTGGTCTCTCCGCTGCTGCTGGCAGTCCTTTTTTTCGTCGCCCTGCTGGCCGGGTTTATTGATGCTCTGGCCGGCGGCGGCGGGTTGCTTACCGTTCCGGCGCTGCTGGCGGCGGGTATGACCCCGGCCCAGGCGCTGGCGACCAACAAGCTACAGGCCTGCGGTGGATCGCTCTCGTCATCGCTCTACTTTCTGCGCCGTGGCGTGGTAAAGCTCGGCGATCAGAAGCTCAATATTCTGATGACCTTTATTGGTTCGACGACGGGTGCGCTGCTGGTACAGCATGTACAGTCCGACATACTGCGTCAGATCCTGCCCGTTCTGGTCATCAGTATCGGCCTCTACTTTCTGCTGATGCCCAAGCTGGGTGAAGAGGATCGCCAGCGTCGACTCTACGGTCTGCCGTTTGCGCTGGTGGCTGGCGGTTGCGTAGGCTTCTACGATGGCTTCTTCGGCCCCGGTGCGGGTTCATTTTATGCCCTGGCGTTTGTTACGCTCTGCGGCTTCAACCTGGCAAAATCCACTGCGCACGCCAAGGTGCTCAACGCCACCTCGAATCTCGGCGGCCTGCTGCTGTTTATCATCGGCGGCAAGGTGGTATGGGCCACCGGGTTTGTGATGCTTGCCGGACAGTTTATTGGCGCGCGCCTCGGCTCGCGGCTGGTGCTGAGTAAAGGGCAGAAGCTGATCCGCCCGATGATCGTCATCGTTTCGGCGGTGATGAGCGCCAAACTTCTTTTTGACAGCCACGGACAGGAGATCCTCCACTGGGTGGGGATACACGCATGAGCAGTACGACACACCGCTACGAGCAGCTGATTGAGATCTTCAATGGCTGCTTTGCCGACGATTTTAATACCCGCCTGGTGAAGGGCGACGACGAGCCTATCTACCTTCCGGCTGACGACGAGGTCGACTATCACCGGATCGTTTTTGCCCACGGCTTTTACGCCAGCGCGCTGCATGAGATTTCACACTGGTGTGTCGCCGGTAAGGCACGCCGGGAGCTGGTCGATTTTGGCTACTGGTACTGCCCGGACGGTCGCGATGCCGCAACCCAGGGGCAGTTTGAAGACGTTGAGGTGAAGCCTCAGTCTTTTGAATGGCTCTTCTGTGTGGCGGCGGGCTTCCCGTTTAACGTCAGCTGCGACAACCTTGAAGGCGACGTCGAGCCGGATCGCATCGCCTTTCAGCGCCGGGTACATGCCCAGGTGATGACCTGGCTGGAGCAGGGGATCCCCGAGCGTCCTGCCCGCTTTATCAAGGCGTTACAGAATTATTATCACACGCCGTCTTTAACGGCAGAACAATTTCCGTGGCCGGACGATCTGAACTAGCGCCACGGTTTTTAAAGAGGAAAGAAGATGATCGCGGAATTTGAATCACGCATTCTGGCGTTAATTGATGACATGGTTGAGCACGCCAGTGACGATGAGCTTTTCGCCAGCGGTTACCTGAGCGGCCACCTGACGCTGGCCGTCGCCGTACTGGAAAGCGGTGACGATCACTCTCCGGAGGCGGTTTACGCCCAGGTGACCTCCAGCCTTGAGCAGGCGATTCAGGGCGGCGAACTCTCTCCGCGCGATCAGGTGCTGGTGCTGGAGATGTGGGAGAGGCTCTATCAGCAGGCCAAAGCCTAAGCTGCGCTCACGCCCGGCGGCGCAAGCCTGCCGGGCCTGGTTTTCAAACGCGTTTCACCGCCTTACCCTTCAGCAGTTTTCTCACCCACAAACGATTTGGATTTAGTGCCGCCAGGGTCTCAGCCTCCAGCGGGATCGGCTCGTCGCTCATCTGCGCCGCCAGGATCTCTGCCGCCAGCGGAGCGCTGCACAGCCCGCGTGAACCCAGCGCGCCGAGCATATACAGTCCCGCATGCACCGGGGCAGCGACAGCGCGCTCTTGGTGATCGGCCAGGTCGGCATAGTTCTCCACGGTAGCCGCATAATCAGCGACGTTACCCACCATAGGCAGATGATCGCGGGTAGCGCAGCGTACGCCGCAGCGGGCAGATTGGCCGCTGACGTCTACCTCTTTTGCCCACTCCGCCTGCGGGAAGCAGTCGATTAACCGCTGGCGGTTATGCTGCTGATCCTCTTCGCTATAGCTCGCCTCTTGCTGACCGCGATGGTAGCTCGCGCCGATGCAGTGCTCACCGTTGGCGGGATTCTGCGGCGTCAGGTAGCCGTCATAGCACAACACCTGACGCAGCACCGACAGCCCGGGGCGGGCAGGGATGTGGCTCACCTGGCCGCCGACGGCGTAGACCGGCAGGTTCTCCGTCTGGGTAAACTGATTGACGCGGTGACCGTTCGCCAGCACCACCGTCTGATGGCAGGCGCTTTCGCCTTGAGTAAACGTCAGCTGCCAGCCCGCCTCTGTAGCAGTGAGGGCGTTCACCTCGGATTGATAACGCACCCGCAGGCCCTGAGAGAGCGCCAGATCCAGCGCGGCGGCGGTAAGCTGGGCCGGGCAGAGCCAGCCGCCTTCTGGGTACTGAATGCCGCCGCAGCCGGTATCTACTCCGGTGGTCGCCTTCACCGCCTCGGCATCCACCGCCACGGCCACCTCAGGAGGGAGCTCCAGGCTAAGCATCTGGGCAATCTTCTGCTGGCTCTTTTCGTCCCAGCCAAGCTGGGTGACGCCGCACCAGTGGCGGTCGAACTCAACCGGCAGGGTATCGTACAGCCTGCGGGCGAAGGTAAAGGCGGCCGGGAAGAAGCGTGCCAGGGCCGGATCGTGGGCGCTCAGCAGGGGATAGAGTGCCCCCTGACGATTGCCGGACGCGCCCTGAGCGGGCGCATCGTCGGCACAGTAGAGGGTCACCTGCCAGCCTCGGCGCAGCAGGGCCAGCGAGAGCAGGGCGCTGGCAATACCGCCGCCAACAAGCGCGGCCTCCTGACCTGCCGCCGGGGTGCGGGCAAACCATGGCGTGCGCGGGGCGGGGTTCAGCGTCTGCTGCATCTCGCCGATCAGCATCTCGCGCTTGCGGCCAAACCCTTTTCTTTTTTGCATGGTGAAGCCCGCCTCCTGCAATCCCCGTCGGACAAAGCCGGCGGAGGTAAAGGTCGCGAGCGTGCCACCGGGACGCGCCAGACGGGCCATGGCATTAAACAGCGACGGCGTCCACATCTCCGGGTTTTTCGCCGGGGCAAAGCCGTCAAGAAACCAGGCGTCAACCTTCTGGTTGAGGGAATCATCCAGCGCATCGGTTAATGTATTAATATCGCCAAACCAGAGATCGAGCGTAACGCGTCCGCCTGCCAGCAGCAGACGGTGGCAGCCCGGCAGGGCGGCAGGCCACTGCGCCTGGAGCTGCTCAGCCCAGGGTGCCAGCTCGGGCCAGTGCCGGTGCGCCTGGGCTAAATCCGTCGCCTTTAGCGGATATTTTTCAAAACTGATGAAGTGTAATCTTTGCAGCGTAGCCTGCGGGTGTGCGAGCAGAAATGCATCAAACGCCTGCCACAGCGTAAGAAAGTTCAGCCCGGTGCCGAAGCCGCTCTCGGCAACGATAAACAGCGGGCGTGGATGCAGCGGAAAACGGGTGCCAAGCTGGTTACCGTCGAGGAAAACGTGGCGCGTCTCCTCAAGTCCATTATCATTAGAGAAATAGACGTCGTCGAAATCTCGGGAAACAGGTGTACCCTCAGCGTTGAATTCGAGGTTGGCAGATTGTATAGCGGTTTGTTTCACGTAAGTTACTCGCGTGGCAGGCAGTGGCACGATCTTAACGATGTCAGCCCGCTGGCGCAAATTTCTCCAGAAATTGGCTGATCGGACTTGTTCGGCGTACAACTGTACGCTATCTTGCGAATCGAATCTTATAATAGTGCGACTTACAGAGGTATTGAATGAAACGTGCAGTGATTACTGGCTTGGGCATCGTTTCCAGCATCGGTAATAACCAGCAGGAAGTCCTCGCATCTCTGCGTGAAGGGCGCTCAGGGATTACTTTCTCCCAGGAATTTCACGATTCCGGTATGCGCAGCCACGTATGGGGTAATGTAAAACTGGACACCACGGGCCTGATTGACCGTAAAGTGGTGCGTTTCATGAACGATGCTGCCATCTACGCCTTCCTCTCTATGCAGGAGGCCATCGCAGATGCTGGCCTGAGCGAAGAGGTTTACCAGAATAACCCACGCGTGGGCCTGATTGCTGGCTCCGGCGGCTCTTCTAAAGCGCAGGTCTTCGGTGCGGACGCAATGCGTAGCCCGCGCGGCCTGAAAGCGGTTGGCCCGTATGTCGTGACCAAAGCGATGGGCTCGGCGGTTTCCGCCTGCCTCGCGACGCCGTTCAAAATCCACGGCGTAAACTACTCTATCAGCTCCGCATGTGCGACCTCTGCACACTGTATCGGTAACGCGGTTGAGCAGATCCAGCTGGGCAAACAGGACATCGTTTTTGCTGGCGGCGGCGAAGAGCTGGGCTGGGAAATGGCCTGTGAGTTCGACGCAATGGGCGCGCTCTCTACCAAGTACAACGACGATCCGGCGAAAGCCTCCCGTACCTACGACGCTAACCGCGACGGTTTCGTGATCGCAGGCGGCGGCGGTATGGTGGTGGTGGAAGAGCTGGAACACGCTCTGGCACGCGGCGCGAAAATCTATGCTGAGATCGTGGGCTACGGTGCCACCTCCGACGGCGCTGACATGGTGGCTCCGTCTGGCGAAGGCGCAGTGCGCTGCATGCAGATGGCGATGCACGGTCTGGACACCCCGATCGACTACCTGAACTCCCACGGCACCTCTACTCCGGTAGGCGACGTGAAAGAGCTGGGTGCGATCCGTGAAGTCTTCGGCAACAACAGCCCGGCTATCTCTGCTACCAAAGCCATGACCGGTCACTCGCTGGGTGCGGCGGGCGTGCAGGAAGCCATCTACTCCTTGCTGATGCTGGAACACGGCTTTATTGCCCCGAGCATCAACATCGAAGAGATGGACGAGAAAGCAGAAGGCCTGAACATCGTCACCGAGACGACCGAGCGTGAGCTGAACACCGTGATGTCCAACAGCTTCGGCTTTGGCGGCACCAACGCTACGCTGGTGATGCGCAAGCTGAACAAATAATTGCCCTCCGGCAAAGTAAAAAGGAGCCCTCTGGCTCCTTTTTTTATGGCTAAAGCCATGGGCAATTATGTGACACGCGTCCGGCAATCTGCCGCATCGGTTGCTATCCTCCCCTATATTCCAACGAAGAGGGGGTACAGATGCCTGGATTTAAAGCAGATTTTCTTTGGGGCGGGGCGGTGGCCGCGCATCAGCTGGAGGGCGGCTGGCAGGAGGGCGGCAAAGGCATTAGCGTTGCCGACGTGATGACCGCCGGGCGGCATGGCGTGCCGCGAGAAATTACCGAAGGCGTCATTGAGGGGAAATACTATCCAAACCATGAAGGCATCGACTTTTACCATCGCTACCCGCAGGACATTAAGCTGTTTGCGGAGATGGGCTTTAAATGCTTCCGTACCTCTATCGCCTGGACACGTATCTTCCCTCGCGGCGACGAGCTGGAACCCAACGAAGCCGGGCTGCAGTTCTATGACGATCTCTTCGACGAGTGCCTTAAGTACAACATCGAGCCGGTGATCACCCTTTCACACTTTGAGATGCCCTATCACCTGGTCACCGAATACGGCGGCTGGCGCAACCGGCAGACAATTGAATTCTTTGTTCGCTTTGCCAATGCCGTCTTTACCCGTTACCAGAAGAAAGTGAAGTACTGGATGACCTTTAACGAGATCAACAACCAGGCCAACTTCAACGAGGATTTCGCGCCGTTCACCAACTCGGGGCTGCACTATAAGCCGGGTGAGGATCGCGAGAACATCATGTATCAGGCCGCGCACTACGAGCTGGTGGCCAGCGCGCTGGCGGTGGAAGCCGGGCACGCGATTAATCCGGAGTTTCAGATTGGCTGCATGATCGCCATGTGTCCGGTCTATCCGCTCACCTGCGATCCCAACGACATGATGATGTCGGTCAACGCCATGCATCGTCGCTACTGGTTTGCCGACGTGCACGTTCGGGGCTACTACCCGAAACACACCCTGAACTACTTTGCGCGAAAAGCGTTCAACCTCGATATGACCGAAGAGGATCTGCGCATCCTGCAGCGCGGCTGCGTCGACTACATTGGCTTTAGCTACTACATGTCGTTTGCCACCAAAGCCACCGAGGATAACCCTCGCCTCGACTATGACGAAACCAAAAGCCTGGTGACTAACCCGTGGGTAAAAGCCTCTGACTGGGGCTGGCAGATCGATCCGGTGGGGTTACGCTACTCGCTGAACTACTTCTACGATCTCTACCAGCTGCCGCTGTTTATTGTCGAAAATGGCTTTGGCGCTATCGACAAGCTGGAAGCGGACGGCACGGTGGACGACAGCTACCGTATCGCCTACCTGGGCGACCATATTCGCGAAATGAAGAAGGCGGTAGAGGAAGACGGCGTCGATCTGATGGGATACACCCCATGGGGATGCATCGACCTGGTCTCAGCGGGCACCGGCGAGATGAAAAAGCGCTACGGCTTTATCTATGTCGACAAGGACAATGAAGGGAAAGGCACGCTGGCGCGCAGCAAGAAAAAATCGTTCGACTGGTACAAAGAGGTGATCAGAAGCAACGGTGAGAACCTGTAGCGGGTAAAGCCAGTCAGCGGCTGCGCTGACTGGCTGGCACTGCATCAGGGGATAATCCGCTCGCTCTTGAGCCGATCAAACAGCCCGGTAAAGGCGTCCAGCGTGCTGCGATAGCCGATAAACCCGGCCTTGCGGCTTTTACTCATATCGGTAAAGGCCTCCATCGGGCGGCCCAGGTCGGCATCGGTATGCCACCAGGAAACCAGCTTGTTAATGTCCGCCTCACGCAGCTGATGGTGCGCGGCAATCGTCCGCCAGGCGGCCTCGGCTTCCAGCATCCGACCCTCCAGAGGCATCATCTTCTCAGGGTAGGGCGCGGCCTCAATACCAAAATAGGCGGCGAGGCGCGGCCACAGCCACTTCCAGCGGAACACGTCCCCGTTAACGGCGTTGAAGTCTTCGTTGGCCGCTGTCGGGCTGGTGGCTGCCCATTCCAGCTGCTCGGCCAGCAGGCTAGCATCGGTCACGTCCGACACGCCGTTCCACTGCTCAGGGGAGCCTGGGAAGATAAAGGGCCAGCCTTTTTCCCGGCACAGGGTGGCGTAAACCGCCAGCGTCTGGCCCATGTTCATGGCATTGCCCAGCGCATAGCCGACAATGGTATGCGGACGGTGCACGCTCCAGCGATAGCCATACTTCTCGGCCCCGGCGAAAAGCTCATCCTCCTGGGCATAGTAGAAGTTCTCCACTGGCTGCCGACCCTGCTCTTCGCGGAAAGGGGTCACCGGGACAGCGCCTTTGCCGTAGGCTTCAAACGGACCAAGATAGTGCTTAAGTCCGGTGACCAGCGCCACGTGCGCCCCGTGCAGACGGTTACCCAGCGCCTCAATGACGTTTTTCACCATCGCGCCGTTCACGCGGATATTCTCTTTCTCGCTCTCCTGACGCGCCCAGACGCTAAAGAAGAGCGCATCCGGTTTGACCGACTTCAGCGCTTCGTTGACCGCCGCCGCGTCGGTCAGATCCGCTGTCAGGCTGGTACAGCCCGCAAGCACGTCGCCGCGTCCGCGTGACAGACCGGTAACTTCCCAGCCCTCTTCCAACAGCTTCTCTGCCAGGGCGCGTCCAATCACGCCGCTGATACCCACTATCAATGCTTTTTTGCGCATCGCGCTCTCCTCTTAACCAGGTCAGATAAAAAGCCTAATAGAGAATTGCGTTCTTATCCCGGTTATCTGCGTCAGGTGCGTGTTAAATCACCAGCCAGATCAACGCCAGCACTACCAGCAGCGCGATGGCAATCAGGCCCGGACGGGCAGAAAGCGACTTGAACGACTCCATCACCGGGGCGAACAGTGGGTTGTAGATCGGCTGGATATGACGCGGCTCCAGCAGGGCCTCGTTGCGTTCGGCGCGGCGCAGGAAGATGTGGTTGAGCAGATCCTGCACCTGGGCGGTGGTCAGCACCGTTTGCGGCGTGACCTGATACGTCTGCTGGGCATAATCCTGAATGCCCTGCCATTCGCGCGCGTCCAACGGCTGCTTCAGGGCCGACTGCACCGTATGCAGGGTCGGTGCCGATTGGGTGCTCAGCGTCTGGCGCGCCTGCAGCCAGGTCAGCAGGTGGGTAAACTGTTTGGCCGGGATCGGCTCGCCGGTCTTCGCGCCGGAAAGCTCAATCATCGACTGCCAGATCAGCTTGCTGGATTCACCCGTGGCGGCAGCCAGCTTGGTGACCGCCTGGTTCAGCGTATTGTGCTCGGCAGGCAGCATCGGGCGATCGGTGGCCGGGCGCTGCTGCGGCTGGGGGATCGCCAGCTCGCCTTTCTGCAGCATCACCAGCACGGTTTTAAGCTGCTCGGGAGAGAGCTGGCTGAGCGCCGTCTGGCCAAACTGATGGCGGATAAACGTGCTCACCGCCTGGCGATTGTTGCCCTGGCCCAGCAGCTCCGTTAGCTGCGAGAGCACCTGGCGGTTAGCGTTATTCTGGACGGCACCCTCCAGGCGCTGGGTCAGGCTCTGCTCGGCGGCAGGGAAGTGCCTGGAGAGCAGGGGAGCATCGTTTTTTAAACCCAGATCGTGCTTCACCCCGGCCCATACTTCGGCGCTCTGCTGCTGGGTCAGGGCCACCAGACGGGTAATCAGCCTCTCCAGCACCGTGCGCTGCTGGGTGGAGAGGGGCTGGTCGCCTGCGGCTGTGGTGGGGGTGGTCGGCTCTTGCCCGGGAGGGCGCGCCGGCGCACCCTGAATGGGTTGCATCATCTCTGTCCTTCTCTCTTACCTATGCGGCTCGCGTAACGGTCTGCGGCATTGTCAGTATGCCTGGCGGCGAGATTATGGCACACTTGCGCCGTTATCTCCCGTTCTCATACAGGTACCGTAACGTGAAAATCCTCGTTGATGAAAATATGCCTTATGCCCGCGAACTCTTTAGCCGTCTGGGCGAGGTTAAACCCGTTCCTGGCCGCCCGATCCCCGAGGACGAGCTGGCTGACGCGCAGGCATTAATGGTGCGCTCCGTCACTAAGGTCAATGCGTCACTGCTCAGCGGGACCGCCGTTAAATTTGTCGGTACGGCTACCGCCGGAACCGATCATGTCGATCAGGCGTGGCTGGGCGAGGCGGGGATTGGCTTCTCTGCGGCACCGGGCTGCAACGCGATTGCGGTGGTGGAGTACGTCTTCTCCGCCCTGTTGATGCTGGCCGAGCGCGACGGTTTTGTGCTGAAAGACCGCACCGTGGGCATTGTCGGCGTCGGCAACGTCGGGTCGCGTTTACAGGCGCGGCTGGAGGCGTGGGGCGTACGCACCCTGCTGTGCGATCCGCCGCGTGCCGATCGCGGCGATGCGGGGGATTTCCGCCCGCTGGAAGAGTTGGTGCGCGAGGCTGATATTCTCACCTTCCACACGCCGCTGTTCAAGGAGGGGCCGTACAAAACGCTGCACCTTGTCGACGACGCGCTGATCGGTGCCCTGAAGCCGGGCGCGATCCTCATCAACGCCTGCCGGGGCAGGGTGGTGGACAACGCCGCACTGCTCACGCGTCTGGAGGCCGGGCAGGATCTCAGCGTGGTGCTGGACGTATGGGAGCCGGAGCCGGATCTCAACGTCGAGCTGCTCAAGCGTGTCGACATCGGTACGCCGCACATCGCAGGCTATACGCTTGAGGGCAAGGCGCGCGGCACCACCCAGGTCTTTGAAGCCTTTAGCGCGTTTATCGGCCATCGCCAGCAGGTTGCCCTCGATACCCTGCTGCCCGCGCCGGAATTTGGCCGCATCACCCTGCATGGCCCGCTCGATCAGCCAACGCTGAAAAGAGTGGCCCATTTAGTGTATGATGTGCGCCGCGACGATGCACCCCTGCGTAAAGTGGCGGGCATCCCGGGTGAGTTTGATAAGCTGCGCAAAAACTATCTTGAGCGCCGCGAGTGGTCATCGCTCTATATTCAGTGTGATGACGCCGAGGCCGCAAGCCTGCTGCACAAGCTCGGTTTTACCGCCGTCTATCACCCGACGCACTAAACTTATTCTCTTTCGCTCTCCGCCCTGCTGCGGGGAGCGTACTGCTATTGTCTGGAGTAAACCACCATGTCAGAAGGCTGGAACATTGCCATCCTGGGCGCAACCGGCGCTGTCGGCGAAGCCCTGCTCGAAACGCTTGCTGAGCGTCAGTTCCCGGTGGGCGATCTGTATGCGCTGGCCCGTCACGAGAGCGCCGGTAAAGACCTGCGCTACGTGGGTAAAACAATCTATGTCCAGGACGCCGCCGAGTTTGACTGGACGCAGGCGCAGCTGGCCTTTTTCGTGGCTGGTGCGGAGGCTTCAGCTACCTATATTGAAGAGGCGACCAACGCGGGCTGCCTGGTGATCGACGCCAGCGGCCTGTTTGTGCTGGAGCCGGACGTGCCGCTGGTCGTGCCGGACGTTAACCCGTTTGTGCTGGCCGACTACCGCAATCGCAACGTGATTGCCGTTGCCGACAGCCTCACCAGCCAGCTGCTGACCGCGCTGAAGCCGCTGATTGAGGAGGGTGGCCTGTCGCGCATCGCCGTGACTAACCTGCTGTCGGTCTCAGGTCAGGGCAAGGCGGCGGTAGATGCGCTGGCCGGGCAGAGCGCCAAGCTGCTCAACGGCATTCCCGTCGATGAAGAGGACTACTTTGGCCGTCAGCTGGCGTTCAACATGCTGCCGCTGCGGGTTGATGGCGAAGGCAGCGTGCCTGACGAGCGTCGCGTCGTCGACCAGGTACGCAAGGTGCTGCAGGATGACGGTCTGATGATCTCCGTTAGCAGCGTCCAGGCGCCGGTCTTCTACGGTCACGCACAGATGGTTAACTTTGAAGCCCTGCGTCCGCTGGCGGCGGAAGAGGCACGCGACGCCTTTGCCCGTGGCGAAGATATCGTTCTCTCTGAAGCCGGTGAGTTTCCGACCCAGGTGGGAGATGCCTCCGGTAGTACTCATCTCTCCGTTGGCTGCGTGCGTAACGACTACGGCATGCCGGAGCAGATCCAGTTCTGGTCCGTTGCCGACAACGTGCGCTTCGGCGGCGCGCTGATGGCGGTGAAGATCGCCGAGAAGCTGGTCCAGGAGTATCTCTACTGATGTCAGAGGTGCAGGAGAAGCCGGTCTATCGGATCGCGCTGGGCATTGAGTACGACGGCAGCAAATATTACGGCTGGCAGCGGCAGAACGAAGTCCGCAGCGTGCAGGAGAAGCTGGAGAAGGCGCTCTCGCAGGTCGCGAACGAGCCGATCTCGGTCTTCTGCGCGGGCCGCACCGATGCGGGCGTGCACGGCACGGGGCAGGTGGTGCACTTCGAAACCACCGCCCTGCGTAAAGACGCCGCCTGGACGCTGGGCGTAAATGCGAATTTACCTGGTGACATTGCGGTGCGCTGGGTGAAAGATGTGCCCGATGATTTTCATGCCCGATTTAGCGCCACGGCTCGCCGTTACCGCTACGTCATCTACAACCATCGTCTGCGTCCGGCGGTGCTTGGCCAGGGCGTGACGCACTACCATCAGCCGCTGGACGCGGAGCGGATGCACCGCGCGGCCCAGTGTCTGATTGGCGAGAATGACTTTACCTCGTTCCGGGCGGTACAGTGCCAGTCGCGCACGCCGTGGCGTAACGTGATGCACATTAACGTAACCCGTTACGGTGCATATGTGGTGGTCGATATCAAAGCCAATGCCTTTGTACATCATATGGTCAGGAACATTGTCGGCAGCCTGATGGAAGTAGGCAGCCACAACCAGCCGGAGAGCTGGATAGCAGAGCTGCTGGCGGCAAAGGATCGTCGGCTTGCAGCGGCAACGGCAAAAGCGGAAGGGCTGTACCTGGTCGCGGTAGACTACCCCGCCAGGTTTGAACTGCCGGTATTGCCTATGGGTCCGCTGTTTTTAGCGGACTAAATGCAGACAGACAAAGGCTAATGACATGGATTTTATCTACTTTCTGATCGACTTTATCCTGCACATTGATGTGCATCTGGCGGAGCTGGTGGCCGAATACGGTATCTGGATCTACGCCATCCTGTTCCTGATTTTATTCTGTGAAACCGGGCTGGTGGTCACGCCGTTCCTGCCGGGCGACTCGCTGCTGTTCGTGGCCGGGGCGCTCTCTGCGCTACCGAGCAACGATCTCAACGTGCATATAATGGTGATGCTGATGATTGTTGCGGCGATCCTCGGCGATGCGGTCAACTACACCATTGGCCGTCTGTTTGGCGATCGGCTCTTCAGCAATCCCAACTCCAAAATCTTCCGTCGCAGCTACCTCGATAAGACCCATGCGTTCTACGATAAGCATGGCGGCAAGACCATCATTCTGGCGCGATTTGTGCCGATCGTCAGAACCTTTGCGCCTTTTGTGGCGGGAATGGGGCATATGTCCTATCGTCATTTTGCGGCTTATAACGTCATCGGCGCGCTGCTGTGGGTATTGCTGTTTACCTATGCAGGCTATCTGTTTGGCGATCTCCCGGTGGTGCAGGAGAATTTGAAGCTGATGATCGTCGCGATTATCGTGCTCTCTATCCTGCCAGGCGTAGTCGAAATTATTCGTCATCGACGGGCGGCATCACGACAGGCAAAATAGGAACCCGGCAACGGTTCGACCACTTTTTTGTCCCAAGTTGCCGACTGTTATGTTTTAATGTGCACCATTTCTGGGCTACCAGGTTCATGCAGAAAGGTTATCAATGAGCTGGATTGAACGAATTAAGAGCAATATTACTCCCACCCGCAAGGCAAGCATCCCTGAGGGCGTGTGGACCAAGTGTGACAGCTGCGGTCAGGTGCTTTACCGTGCCGAACTGGAGCGTAACCTGGAGGTCTGCCCGAAATGTGACCACCACATGCGTATGTCAGCGCGTAATCGCCTGCATAGCCTGCTGGATGAAGGGTCAATGGTGGAGCTGGGTAGCGAGCTTGAGCCGAAAGATGTGCTGAAGTTCCGCGACTCCAAAAAGTATAAAGATCGTCTGGCTGCGGCTCAGAAAGAGACCGGTGAGACAGACGCGCTGGTGGTGATGAAAGGCACTCTGCATGAGATGCCGGTTGTGGCAGCGGCCTTTGAGTTTGCCTTTATGGGCGGCTCCATGGGCTCGGTTGTCGGCGCGCGTTTTGTACGTGCCGTTGAGCAGGCGCTGGAAGACAACTGTCCGCTGATCTGCTTCTCTGCCTCCGGCGGGGCGCGTATGCAGGAAGCGCTGATGTCCCTGATGCAGATGGCGAAAACCTCTGCCGCGCTGGCAAAAATGCAGGAGCGCGGTCTGCCGTATATCTCCGTGCTGACCGACCCGACCATGGGCGGCGTCTCTGCAAGCTTTGCGATGCTGGGCGATCTCAACATCGCTGAGCCGAAGGCGCTTATCGGCTTTGCCGGTCCGCGCGTTATCGAGCAGACCGTGCGTGAGAAACTGCCGCCGGGCTTCCAGCGCAGCGAGTTTCTGATTGAGAAAGGCGCGATTGATATGATCGTGCGTCGCCCGGAGCTGCGCCTGAAGCTGGCGAGCATTCTGGCGAAGCTGATGAACCAGCCTGCGCCTAACCCGGATGCACCGCGTGAAAGCGTGGTCGTACCGCCGGTACCGGATCAGGAAGTCGGGATCTGATAAATCAGGAGGCAGGGCCAGCCGGCTCTGCCTTTTTTCTTTTCACACTGGCAGCAATCCCCGGGCACTATGGAAACGAAAAGCACTCCTCAAGCCACGTCGCCCCTGGCCACGTGGCTTTCTTATCTGGAAAACCTGCACGGTAAAACCATCGATATGGGTCTTGAGCGCGTCAGCCGGGTGGCCGCGGCGCTGGATGTCCTGAAGCCCGCACCTTTCGTCTTTACCGTGGCGGGCACCAACGGCAAAGGCACCACCTGCCGCACGCTGGAGTCGATTCTGCTGGCGGCAGGCTATCGGGTGGGTGTCTACAGCTCGCCCCATCTGGTGCGCTATACCGAGCGCGTGCGCGTGCAGGGCGGTGAGCTGCCCGAGCTGGAGCATACCCGTTCGTTTGCTGCCATTGAGGCCGCTCGGGGCGAAACCTCGCTCACCTATTTTGAGTACGGCACCCTCTCAGCGCTGTGGCTGTTTAAGCAGGCCGCGCTGGACGTGGTGATCCTCGAAGTCGGGCTGGGCGGACGCCTTGACGCCACCAACATGGTGGATGCCGACGTGGCGGTGGTCACCAGCATCGCCCTCGATCATACCGACTGGCTGGGGCCGGATCGCGAAAGCATTGGCCGGGAAAAAGCCGGGATCTTCCGCGGCGGCAAACCTGCGGTGGTGGGTGAACCCGATATGCCGCATACCATTGCCGAGGTGGCGAGCGAGAAGGGAGCCAACCTGCTGCGTCGCGGGGTCGACTGGCACTACGCGGTAGCGGATAATAGCTGGACATTTCAGGATGCCGCGGGCGAGCTATGCGCGCTGCCGCTGCCTCAGGTTCCACAGCCCAATGCGGCGACCGCCCTGGCGGCGCTGCGGGCCAGCGGACTGACGGTAAGCGAGCAGGCGATCCGCGACGGCATCGCCGGGGCGATCCTGCCGGGGCGTTTTCAGACGGTGAGCGAATCACCGCGCCTGATCCTCGACGTGGCGCATAACCCGCACGCGGCGGCCTACCTGGCCGAGCGGCTGACGGCGCTGCCGTCCCACGGGCGCGTGCTGGCGGTGGTCGGGATGCTGCATGATAAAGACATTGGCGGCACGCTGGCCTGTCTGGAGCGCTGCGTCGATAGCTGGTATTGTGCCCCTCTGGAAGGGCCACGTGGCGCGACGGCGGAGCAGCTGCTGGCCCATCTGAAAGGCGGGGCGGCATTTGCTGACGTCGAGCAGGCGTGGCGCGCGGCGATGGCGGATGCCAGACCTGAAGATACCGTGCTGGTGTGTGGTTCATTCCACACGGTGGCACATGTCATGGAAGCGATGGACGCGGGGAGAGCAGGTGGCAAGTAAGTTTCAGAACCGTTTAATGGGAACCATTGTGCTGGTGGCGCTGGGGGTGATTATCCTGCCAGGGCTGCTTGACGGGCAGAAAAAACACTATCAGGACGAGTTTGCGGCGATACCGCTGGTGCCGAAGCCGGGCGATCGCGACGAGCCGGATATGATGCCGGCGGCAGCGCAGGCGCTACCGGCCCAGCCGCCGGAGGGCGCTGCGGAAGAGGTGCGGGCGGGCGATGCCGCCGCGCCGTCGCTGGACACGTCTCGCCAGGCGCTTGAAGGCAGCGCGCTTGAGGCGGAGCAGTACCCGGTAGAGACGCCGAAAGCGAAGCCGGTGGAAAAGGCACAGCCTAAGCCACAGCCGCAGCCGCAGCGTGACCGGGCCAGCGAGCAGTTAGCCGCCGCGAACGACGCGCCGGTGGTCCCGCCTAAACCGGCGGCGGAGGAGAAGCCTGCGCCAACCGGCAAAGCCTGGGTCGTCCAGCTTGGGGCGTTGAAAAATGCCGATAAGGTCACCGAGATCGTTGGCAAACTGCGTGGAGCAGGGTATCGCGTTTACACTATTCCAAATACGCCGGTACAGGGTAAAATAACCCGCATTCTGGTCGGCCCGGACGCCTCCAGAGACAAGCTAAAAGGATCGCTTGGTGAGTTAAAACAGCTCTCAGGCTTAAGCGGCGTGGTGATGAACTACAGCGCAAACTGATCCTTTAGCAGGTTAAAAAAAGCGCGACCGGCAGGCCTCAAAAGGCAAAAGGTCTGATGGCGTTGAATATTTTTTCAGCGCCATTTTTATTTTCGCGCGGCACGGAAATCGCTACGCAAACGTTTTCTTTTTCTGTTAGAATGCGCCCCGAACTGGACGACAGGGCGTAAAATCATGGGACACATATGGTCTGGATTGATTACGCCATCATCGCGGTAATAGGTTTTTCCTGTCTGGTTAGCCTGATCCGTGGCTTTGTACGTGAAGCGTTATCGCTGGTGACATGGGGTTGTGCTTTCTTTGTTGCCAGTCATTACTACACTTACCTGTCTGTTTGGTTCACGGGCTTTGAAGACGCACTGGTGCGGAACGGAATTGCTATCGCAGTACTGTTTATCGCAACGCTGATTGTCGGCGCTATCGTTAACTACATTTTCGGCACCCTGGTGGATAAAACCGGCCTGTCGGGAACCGACAGGGTGTTGGGGATTTGCTTCGGTGCGCTACGTGGGGCGCTGATTGTTGCCGCAATCCTGTTCTTTCTCGATACCTTTACCGGGTTCTCGAAAAGCGATGACTGGCAGCGTTCGCAGCTGATCCCGCAGTTCAGTGTCATCATCAGGTGGTTCTTTGACTATCTGCAAAGCTCGTCTAGTTTTTTGCCCAGGGCGTAAGCCCTGTGATGTGGCCTAGCGAGGAAAAGACGTATGTGCGGTATTGTCGGTATCGCCGGTGTTATGCCGGTAAACCAGTCGATTTATGACGCGTTAACGGTGCTTCAGCACCGTGGTCAAGATGCCGCAGGCATCATCACTATCGATGAAAACAACTGCTTCCGTTTACGTAAAGCGAACGGGATGGTTAGCGATGTATTTGAAGCCCGCCACATGCAGCGCCTCCAGGGGAATATGGGTATCGGCCATGTGCGCTACCCAACAGCTGGTAGCTCCAGCGCGTCTGAAGCCCAGCCCTTCTACGTCAACTCGCCGTATGGCATCACGCTTGCCCACAACGGCAACCTGACCAACGCCCACGAGCTGCGTAAGAAGCTGTTCCAGGAGAAGCGTCGCCACATCAACACCACCTCCGACTCTGAAATCCTGCTCAATATTTTCGCCAGCGAGCTGGATAACTTCCGCCACTACCCGTTAGAGGCGGACAACATTTTTGCCGCTATCGCCGCGACTAACCGCCAGATCCGCGGCGCGTACGCCTGCATCGCGATGATTATCGGCCACGGCATGGTCGGCTTCCGCGATCCCAACGGCATCCGTCCGCTGGTGCTGGGCAAGCGTGACATCGGCGACGGCCGCACCGAGTACATGATGGCCTCTGAGAGCGTGGCACTGGATACGCTGGGCTTTGAATTCCTGCGTGACGTCGCGCCGGGTGAAGCGGTCTATATCACTGAAAAAGGCCAGCTCTCTACCCGCCAGTGTGCCGACAACCCGGTCAGTAACCCGTGCCTGTTTGAGTACGTCTACTTCGCCCGTCCGGACTCCTTTATCGACAAGATCTCCGTCTACAGCGCCCGCGTCAATATGGGTAAAAAGCTGGGGGCGAAGATTGCCCGCGAGTGGGAAGATCTCGACATTGATGTGGTGATCCCGATCCCGGAGACCTCCTGCGATATCGCACTGGAGATCGCCCACATTCTGGATAAACCCTACCGTCAGGGCTTCGTGAAGAACCGCTACGTTGGCCGCACCTTTATCATGCCGGGCCAGCAGCTGCGTCGTAAATCCGTGCGCCGCAAGCTGAACGCTAACCGCGCCGAGTTCCGCGACAAGAACGTGCTGCTGGTGGATGACTCCATCGTGCGCGGTACCACCTCGGAGCAGATCATTGAGATGGCACGCGAAGCCGGGGCGAAGAAAGTTTACCTCGCCTCTGCGGCACCGGAGATCCGCTTCCCAAACGTCTACGGCATCGATATGCCGACGGCAAACGAGCTGATCGCCCACGGGCGTGAAGTGGACGAGATCCGCCAGATCATCGGCGCTGATGGCCTGATCTTCCAGGACCTCAACGATCTCATCGACGCCGTGCGCGCCGAGAACCCGGATATCCAGCAGTTTGAGTGCTCGGTGTTCAACGGCATCTACGTGACCAAAGACGTTAACCAGCAGTACCTCGACTACCTCGACTCCCTGCGCAATGACGATGTCAAAGCCGTGCAGATGCAAAACGATCTCGAAAGCTTAGAGATGCATAACGAGGGTTAATTCTCTCTTGCGCCCTGCATTCGCGGGGCGCTTCAACGTTGCAACGTCCGCCATAATCCGGCAAAGTCCTCTCACGTAAGTAAAAGGACGGGAATATGAAACGACTGATTATTGGCATCTCGGGTGCCAGCGGGGCCATCTACGGCGTGCGTCTGCTGCAGGTGCTGCGCGACGTGGCTGAGGTGGAAACCCATCTGGTGATGAGCAACGCCGCCCGCCAGACGCTGGCGCTAGAGACCGATCTCTCCCTGCGTGACGTGCAGGCGCTCGCCGACGTGGTACATGACTCGCGTGATATCGCTGCCAGTATCTCCTCCGGCTCGTTTAAGACCGCCGGCATGGTGATCCTTCCCTGTTCTATTAAAACCCTCTCCGGCATCGTTCACAGCTATACCGACAGCCTGCTGACCCGCGCGGCGGACGTCGTGCTGAAAGAGCGCCGTCCGTTAGTGCTCTGCGTACGGGAAACGCCGCTGCATCTTGGCCATCTGCGGCTGATGACCCAGGCTGCGGAGCTGGGCGCAGCAATCATGCCCCCGGTCCCGGCCTTCTATCACCGCCCGCAGACCCTCGATGACATCATCAACCAGACGGTCAATCGCGTGATCGATCAGTTCGACATTGACCTGCCGGAAGATCTCTTTACCCGCTGGCAGGGACCCGCTGCTTCCAATGCGTCAAAATAGTGCACCTCACCTGGATTGCCCTGTTTCAGGGCAAATCTGCAAGCGCGATCATATCCTCGACATTTAACCGCTGTTTTCAGTTTGTAACGCTGCGGTTCATTTAGCAGACCTGCTATCTTTCACCCTAACGGTAATGCTGCAACCTTTTATTAACATTTCTGATAGCGATTATTATTCGTTATGAGAAAGTGGCATAAGACGTGCAAGCATCAGCGGGTAACACAACTCAACGTTAGACAACAACAACACGCAATAGATAATAAAATCAGAAACTCGAGGGTAATGTATGAAGAAGACGGCTGTAGCTCTCTCTTTACTGCTGGGACTCTCCAGCGCCGCCAGCGTTTACGCTGCGCTTCCCCAGACCGTGCGCATTGGTACGGACGCAACCTATGCGCCATTCTCGTCTAAAGACGCGAAGGGTGAGTTTGTCGGCTTTGATATCGACCTCGGTAACGAGATGTGCAAGCGTATTCAGGTTAAGTGCACCTGGGTGGGCAGCGACTTTGACGCGCTGATCCCCTCCCTGAAAGCCAAGAAAATTGATGCCATCATCTCCTCTCTCTCCATTACTGAAAAGCGCCAGCAGGAGATCGCCTTCTCCGATAAGCTCTACGCGGCGGATTCACGCCTGATCGCGGCGAAAGGCTCGCCGATCCAGCCGACCATTGAGTCGCTGAAGGGCAAGCACGTTGGCGTGTTACAGGGTTCCACCCAGGAAGCCTTTGGCAATGCCAACTGGCGCAGCAAAGGCATTGATGTCGTTGCCTACCAGAACCAGGATCTGATCTACTCTGACCTCGCTGCCGGTCGCCTGGACGCCGCCCTGCAGGATGAGGTTGCCGCCAGCGAAGGCTTCCTTAAACAGCCTGCCGGGAAAGAGTTCGCCTTTGCTGGTCCGTCGGTAAAAGATAAAAACTTCTTCGGGGAAGGCACCGGGGTTGGCCTGCGCAAAGACGATACCGAGCTGAAAGCCGCATTCGACAAAGCGCTGGGTGAAATCCGCAAAGACGGTACCTACGACAAGATGGCGAAAAAATACTTCGACTTTAACGTCTACGGTGATTAAGTGACGGAACGTCTTTGCACCAGGGGGGTGATCCAGCGTGGTGCATTGATGTGGTTGATGCCTTACGGCGGTGCGGTAGACGTACTTATGTCAGGCAGCGGGACCTAAAACAGCATAGTTAAGCAGTGGCGCTGCAAAAAAAAGCGCCCGGCAGGGCAGAATATTTTGCCTTGCCGGGCCGAATAATGGCACGATAGCCGTACCGTATTCTGTGCAAAATCCCGTTAAAAGACCGTCAGTTGAGGATGTTTATGAATAAGTTGGTATTATCGCTTTCTCTGGTACTTGCTCTCTCCAGCGCGTCCAGCGCTTTCGCTGCTATTCCGCAAAAGCTGCGTATTGGCACCGATCCTACCTACGCACCGTTTGAATCGAAAAATGCGCAGGGTGAATTAGTGGGTTTTGATATCGATCTGGCTAAAGAGCTGTGTAAACGCATTAATACCCAGTGTACCTTCATTGAGAACCCGCTGGATGCGCTGATCCCCTCGCTGAAAGCGAAGAAAATCGATGCCATCATGTCCTCGCTCTCCATTACCGAGAAGCGTCAGCAGGAGATCGCATTTACTGACAAGCTTTATGCGGCAGATTCACGTCTGGTGGTGGCGAAAGCCTCTAACATCCAGCCGGACCTGTCGACCCTGAAAGGCAAACGCGTCGGCGTTCTGCAGGGCACCACCCAGGAGACCTACGGCAACGAACACTGGGCGGCGAAAGGCGTTGAGATCGTCTCCTATCAGGGCCAGGACTCTATCTATGCTGACCTGACCGCGGGCCGTATCGATGCCGCGTTCCAGGACGAAGTGGCCGCCAGCGAAGGTTTCCTGAAAACCCAGGCGGGCAAAGAGTACAAATTTGGTGGCCCGTCCATCAAAGATGAGAAGCTGTTTGGCGTGGGTACCGGCATGGGCATTCGCAAAGAGGATAATGAGCTGCGCGAAGCGCTGAACAAAGCCTTTGCCGATATGCGTGCCGACGGTACCTATGAAAAGCTGGCGAAAAAGTATTTCGATTTTGATGTTTACGGTGGCTAATCCCCACCTGTGACAAACGTGCGCCCCCTCCCGTAACGGGAGGGGAAAAGACACGGCAGACACTACACACCACGGGGCAGGCTGCATGCTGTACGGGTTTTCTCAAGTTATATTCCAGGGCGCTGTCGTCACGCTGGAGCTGGCGCTCAGCTCCGTTGTGCTGGCCGTGCTGATAGGTCTGGCGGGGGCGGGGGCCAAGCTCTCTCACAGCCGCCTGCTGGCCGCTATTTTTGAAGGCTACACCACGCTTATCCGTGGCGTGCCCGATCTGGTGCTGATGCTGCTCATCTTCTACGGGCTGCAAATCGCACTGAACGGCGTCACTGACGCCGTCGGCATGGCGCAGATTGATATCGACCCGATGATCGCCGGTATCATCACCCTCGGCTTTATCTACGGAGCCTACTTTACGGAAACCTTTCGCGGGGCGTTTATGGCCGTGCCGAAAGGGCATATCGAGGCGGCGACCGCCTTTGGCTTTACCGGCGGACAGATCTTTCGCCGCATCCTCTTTCCGGCCATGATGCGCTATGCCCTGCCGGGAATTGGTAACAACTGGCAGGTGATCCTCAAGGCCACCGCGCTGGTGTCGCTGCTGGGCCTCGAAGACGTGGTCAAAGCCACCCAGCTCGCCGGAAAAAGCACCTGGGAGCCGTTCTACTTCGCCGTGGTCTGCGGACTTATCTACCTGGTATTTACCACCGTCTCTAATGGTGTGCTGCTTCTGCTTGAACGCCGCTACTCCGTGGGTGTGAAGAGGGCTGACCTGTGATCGAGATTATTCAGGAGTACTGGCGCGCCCTGCTGTGGACCGACGGCTACCGCTTTACCGGCGTGGCGATCACCCTCTGGCTGCTGATCCTGTCGGTAGTGATGGGTGGCATCCTTGCGCTGTTTCTCGCCATCGGGCGCGTCTCCAGCAACAAATTTATCCGCTTTCCTATCTGGCTCTTTACCTACGTTTTTCGCGGCACGCCGCTCTACGTCCAGCTGCTGGTCTTCTACTCCGGGATGTACACCCTGGAGATTGTGAAGGGCACGGAGCTGCTGAACGCCTTTTTCCGTAGCGGCCTGAACTGTACGGTGCTGGCGTTAACGCTGAATACCTGCGCCTACACTACCGAGATTTTTGCCGGGGCGATCCGTTCGGTGCCGCACGGCGAGATTGAGGCAGCGCGGGCTTACGGCTTCTCATCGGTGAAGATGTACCGCTGCATTATTCTGCCGTCGGCGCTGCGCATTGCGCTGCCTGCCTACAGCAATGAAGTGATCCTCATGTTGCACTCGACGGCGCTGGCCTTTACCGCCACCGTCCCGGATCTGCTGAAAATTGCCCGTGATATTAACTCGGCCACCTACCAGCCCTTTACCGCGTTTGGTATTGCCGCCGTGTTGTACCTGATCATCTCCTATGCGCTGATCAGCCTGTTCCGCAAAGCGGAAAAGCGCTGGCTGAAGCATATGAAACCTTCTTCGACGCACTGAGAATACGATGTCCGAGAATAAATTAAACGTTACAGATCTGCACAAGCGCTACGGCGAACACGAGGTGCTGAAAGGGGTATCGCTGCAGGCTAACGCGGGCGATGTGATCACCATTATCGGCTCGTCGGGATCCGGCAAGAGTACCTTCCTGCGCTGCATTAACTTTCTTGAAAAACCAAGCGAAGGCACGATTGTAGTGAGCGGGCAGAACATCACCCTGGTGCGGGATAAAGACGGCCAGCTGAAGGTGGCTGATAAGCATCAGCTGCGGCTGCTGCGTACCCGCCTGACCATGGTGTTCCAGCACTTTAACCTCTGGAGCCACATGACGGTGCTGGAGAACGTGATGGAAGCGCCGATTCAGGTGCTGGGGTTAAGTAAGCAGGAGGCGCGTGAGCGGGCGGTGAAGTATCTGGCAAAGGTCGGTATTGACGAGCGTGCTCAGGCGAAATACCCGGTGCACCTCTCCGGCGGCCAGCAGCAGCGCGTTTCCATTGCCCGCGCGCTGGCGATGGAGCCTGAGGTGCTGCTGTTTGACGAGCCGACCTCGGCGCTGGATCCTGAGCTGGTGGGCGAAGTGCTGCGCATCATGCAGAAGCTGGCAGAAGAGGGGAAAACCATGGTGGTGGTGACCCATGAGATGGGCTTTGCCCGCCACGTCTCTTCCCACGTGATCTTCCTGCATCAGGGGAAAATTGAGGAGGAGGGCAAGCCGGAGGCGCTGTTTGACAATCCGCAGAGCCCACGCCTGCAGCAGTTCCTTAAAGGATCGCTGAAGTAAGGTTCCGGCCCTCTCCTTAACCGGGGAGGGCTGAGCTGAACGCCTGGTCGGTCAGACGGTAGACCCAGTCATCGTGAAACACGCCGTTCAGGCGATAGACCTTCTGCAAGATCTCCACTCGACTAAACCCTAGCTTCTCCAGCACGCGCTGGGAGCCGACGTTCCCTGCCAGCACCCACGCATTGAGCGCCGTGACACCCGCCTCGTTAAATGCGTAGTGACAGAGCGCGCGCAGGGCTTCGCTGGCGTAGCCCTGACCCTGAGCGTAGGTAGCAATGCTGTAGCCGACATCTGCCTCCTGCGGGTTCTCTCCCGACCGGCTTAGACCAATATCCCCCAGCGGAGCCCCTGTTCCCTGCTGGCGAATCACAAACGCCCCGGCGTCGATCAAACGCGCATCAAACACCCGACGAATATCCTGCTGTGAGGCGATATCCGCCATAAAGCGCATAATTGCCGGATCGCGGCGCAGGCGCAGGAAAAACGGCCAGTCAGATTCCTGAAAGGGAGAGAGGGTCAGGCGGGGGGTGGTCAGCGTCAGCATGGTAATCATCATTCTGGTGAATCAGTCGATTACATTATCACCAGAATGATAGGTTGGTGCTATTTATTTTAACGATTCAGCGCAGCACGTCCGCCAGGGCCTCATCCAGATCGTACCAGCGAAAACCAAACCCGGACGCTTCCAGACGCTTGGGCAGCGCGCGCTGGCCGCCGAGCACCAGCACCGAGGATTCACCCATGAGTAGACGCACGGCGCTGGCCGGGGCGCGCATGAAGGCCGGACGGTGCAGGGCGTGGCCGAGGGCATGGGCGAAGCGTTCGTTATGCACCGGGTAGGGGGAGACCATATTAAATGGGCCGCGCAGATCGTTATCCAGCAGCCAGAGAATGCCGTTGACCATATCATCGATATGGATCCAGGCCAGATACTGTCGTCCGCTGCCGATCGGGCCGCCGAGGCCGAGGCGGAACACCGGCAGCATTTTTGCCAGCACGCCGCCTTTCGGGGCAAAGACTACCCCGGTGCGCAGCAGGCAGACGCGAGTCTGGTCGCTTAGCGCGCCGCAGGCAATCTGCTCCCAGCGAGCACAAAGCTTGTGGGTAAACTCATTGTGCGGCGGCTCCTCTTCGGTGACGACCACCTCGCCGAGATCGCCGTAGTAACCCGTGGCCGATCCGGAGATCAGCACCGAGGGCGGCGTAGCGCTGGCCTTGATCAGATCCACCAGCGTCTGAGTGATCTCCCAGCGGCTGTTGCACAGGCGCGCTTTTTGCGCCTCGCTCCAGCGCTTGTCGGCAATCGGTTCGCCCGCGAGGTTAATTACCGCATCGATGTCGTTGAGATCGTGGCGATCGCCAACTCCTTTGCAGAAGATCACGCCATCGCCCAGCGCGCGGCGCGCCCGCTCCGGGCTGCGGGTAACTACCGTCACCGTATGCCCTAGCGCCAGCAGGCGAGGAACAAGATGGCTGCCAATCAGGCCGGTACCGCCGGTAATTAAAATCCTCATGCAACCTCCTGGGCTGCGCTTAACGTCGCCAGCTCATACTCATCGACACCGAGTCGGCATACCGTAGCGCGTAAAGTTTATCGATCTCCACTTCAGCATAGGTAACCCAGTGATGTTCGCGTGCGATATCGAGCACATCCTGGGTTAATTTTTCCAGCAAAAAGAAGCGATTATTTTCAATATGCTGAATTATGTTTTTAGTAATTGTACGGTAGTTCAGCGCATCGTTAATATCTTCACTGGCCCGCGCTTTGTCCGCGGGGTAGTGGATGACCACGTTGACCACGATATCCTGGCGGTTAGCTATCTCCTCGTCTTTGATGCCGATAAAGGTCCGCAGGCGCAAATTTTTTATACGTATGACAGCGTCTGGTTGCGACATGGTAAATTCCCTCTGTGTAGTGATTGTCGCTATCATACACGAGGTTAAACGGCCCGCCCACACGGGCGAGACGGCTAATTCTGCGCAATTTTTTGCATAGCGCGCACGGTGGCGGG
Source organism: Pseudescherichia vulneris (assembly GCF_902164725.1). Classification (NCBI taxonomy): domain Bacteria; kingdom Pseudomonadati; phylum Pseudomonadota; class Gammaproteobacteria; order Enterobacterales; family Enterobacteriaceae; genus Pseudescherichia; species Pseudescherichia vulneris. The sequence continues at coordinate 3,260,308 of NZ_LR607338.1, forward strand.
ACGGGTGCGAATGCGCTCGAACCAGTTGTTTACCGCCGGGTAGCTGCTGAGGTTGATCCGCTGGCGTTCGTGGGCATTGATCCACGGCCAGGCGGCGATGTCGGCGATGCTGTAGTGCTCGCCGCCCAGCCAGGGCACGCGCTCCAGCCGCTTGTTCATCACGCCGTAGAGACGCTGGGTTTCAACCTGAAAACGCTCGATAGCGTAGGGCACCGGCTTGGGAGCAAAGTAGTTAAAGTGGTGATTCTGCCCGAGCATTGGACCCAGGCCGCCCACCTGCCAGAAGAGCCACTGCAGCGTCAGGTGCCGTTCGCGCAGCTCGCCGCTGAGCAGCATGCCGCTCTTCTCTGCCAGATAGAGCAGGATCTCCCCGGATTCAAATAGGCTAAGCGGCGCGCCACCGTCGACAGGGGCATGGTCTACGATGGCGGGAATTTTATTATTCGGCGAGATCTCCAGAAAGTCAGGGCGAAACTGATCGCCTTTGCTGATATCGACGCGGATCAGACGGTAATCCAGCTCTGCCTCTTCCAGAAATAGCGTGATTTTGTGACCGTTAGGGGTGGGGGCGTAATAGAGATCGATCATCTCAGCTCCTGTCAGGGAATAAAGTCGCAAACAGGAGTATAGGCGCTGGTGGGCGAGGCGGGATTTTCAGGCAGTGACAGCCCGCACAGGACGCTATATTTTAGATGAAATTCGATAATTCAATGAGGGTACCATGGGCGAGCCAGCAATAACGTTGTGGTCTGATGCAGACTTTTTCTCTCCTTACGTCATGTCGGTGTACGTCACCCTGCACGAAAAGGGGTTGCCGTTCACGCTAAAGACCGTCGACCTCAACGGCGGAGAACACCTGCGCCCGGAGTGGAGGGGCTACCACCTCAGCCGCCGCGTGCCGCTGCTGGAGGTTGATGGCTTTGAGCTGACGGAATCCTCGGCGATTAGCGAATACCTTGAGGAGCGTTTTGCGCCGCCGGAGTGGGAGCGCGTCTACCCTCACGATATCCAGAAGCGGGCCAGAGCACGGCAGATTCAGGCCTGGCTGCGTAGCGATCTGATGCCTATCCGCGAGGAGCGCTCGACGGACGTGATCTTCGCTGGCGTGAAAAAGCCCCTGCTGAGCGAGGCGGGCCAGCGGAGCGCAGAAAAACTGTTCACCATTGCTGGCGCGCTGCTGGCCCATGCCAATCCGAATCTGTTTGGCGAATGGTGCATTGCCGATGCCGACCTGGCGCTGATGCTGAACCGGCTGTTGCTTAACGGCGACGAGGTTCCCGAGCGCCTCGCAGACTATGCCGCCTTCCAGTGGCAACGCTCGTCGGTGCAGCGTTATATCGCCCTTTCGGCCGCGCGCTGAAGCTGTTTAGCATCGGCAAATCCGTTATCATGAAGCACATTTTTCAACGATAAGGGTGTAAGCGATGAAGCTGATGTTTGCCTCCGATATTCACGGCTCGCTGCCAGCGACGGAGCGGATGCTGGCGCGGTTTGCCGAGAGCGGCGCACAGTGGCTGGTGATCCTGGGCGACCTGCTCAACCACGGGCCGCGCAATGCGCTGCCGGAGGGATATGCGCCCGCGCAGGTGGCCGAGCGGCTGAATACTCAGGCCTCGCGGATCATCGCCGTGCGCGGCAACTGCGACAGCGAAGTGGATCAGATGCTGCTTACATTTCCCATTACCGCCCCCTGGCAGCAGATAGTATTGGCGCATTGCCGGCTGTTTTTGACTCACGGCCACCTCTATAATGCAGAAAATTTACCCTCGCTTGCCGCTGGCGATGTCTTCATCTCCGGTCATACTCATATTCCGGTGGCGGAAAAGCGCGGCGATATAATTCACTTTAACCCCGGCTCGGTAAGCATCCCGAAAGGGGGCTTCGCTGCCAGCTACGGTATGTTTGACGACGGTATTTTTCGCGTAATCGCACTGAACGATCAACGGATTATTGCAGAGGTCGCCATTAATCCGTAAGTTAGCTCTCAACCAGAAACGCGCCACCAGAGCGCTATGCAGAGAAGGTTTTTCCGATGGTGGAACAGAGTCATTTTACAGGCACGGAATGGGTAGATATCGTCAATGAAGACAACGAGGTGATTGCGCAGGCTAGCCGCGAACAGATGCGCGCGCAGTGCCTGCGTCATCGGGCCACCTTCATTGTCGTGCATGACGGCATGGGGAAAATTCTCGTGCAGCGCCGCACCGAGACAAAAGACTACCTGCCTGGTCTGCTGGACGCGACGGCGGGTGGCGTGGTGCAGGCGGACGAGGGAATGCTGGAGTCCGCACGGCGTGAAGCGGAAGAGGAGCTGGGCATTGCTGGCGTACCGTTTGCCGAGCATGGGCAGTTCTACTATGAAGACGATCACTGCCGCGTCTGGGGTGGGCTTTTCAGCTGCGTCTCCCACGGGCCTTTTGCCCTGCAGGAGGATGAGGTCAGCGAAGCAATCTGGATGACACCGGAAGAGATCACCGCCCGCTGCGATGAGTTCACGCCGGACTCGCTCAAAGCGCTGGCGCTGTGGATGAGCCGCAACGCCAACAACGATACGCTTAAGCTGGCTGAAACCGAGTAGGTCTGCATAAACGTATCAAGCCGGCCACGGTACGCCATGGCCGGCTTTTTTATCGCCTTAGTTTACTCGGGTACGTCGCCGCTGCCCTGCTGCGAAGGCCACTTCCAGTTGCGTACCTCAGGCAGATCTTCCCCGTACTCGCGCACGTAGCGGTGGTGCTCAGCGATCTTCTCCTGCAGATCGTCAAGGATCGCATCGGCTTTGCCCGCCAGCTTCTCTACCCGCAAAATCGCCTCCTGCGCCAGATGGAAACGATCCAGCTCGTTCATCACCGTCATATCAAACGGCGTGGTGGTGGTGCCTTCCTCCATAAACCCGCGCACGTGGAAGTTACGATGGTTATTGCGATGGTAGGTCAGGCGATGGATCAGGCTCGGGTAGCCGTGGAAGGCGAAGATCACCGGCTTGTCTGCGGTGAAGATAGCCTCAAACGCCTCGTCGCTCAGCCCGTGCGGATGCTGATCCTCGGTCTGTAACGCCATCAGATCCACCACGTTCACCACCCGCACGCTAAGGTCCGGCAGGTATTCCCGCAGCAGATCGACCGCCGCCAACGCCTCCATGGTAGGGACGTCCCCGGCGCAGGCCATCACCACGTCCGGCGTTCTGTCCGGCTCTTCATTGCCCGCCCAGGGCCAGATGCCCATTCCGACTTCACAGTGCTTCGCCGCCTCTTCCATGGTCAGCCACTGCGGCTCCGGCTGCTTGCCCGCGACGATGACGTTGATGCGATCCCAGGTCTTCAGGCAGTGATCGGCTACCCACAGCAGGGTGTTGGCATCCGGTGGCAGATAGATGCGCACGATATCGGCTTTCTTGTTGGCGACGTGATCGATAAAGCCCGGATCCTGATGGCTATAGCCGTTATGATCCTGCCGCCAGACGTGGGAGGAGAGCAGATAGTTCAGGGAGGCGACGGGTTCGCGCCACGGCAGCTTGCGCGTCACCTTCAGCCATTTAGCGTGCTGGTTAAACATCGAGTCGATGATGTGGATAAAGGCTTCGTAGCAGTTAAACAGCCCGTGGCGTCCGGTGAGCAGATAACCCTCCAGCCAGCCCTGGCACTGGTGCTCGCTGAGGATCTCCATTACCCGGCCATCGGGGGCAAGCTGCTCATCGTAAGGCTCAATCTTCCCCTCCCAGGTGCGGTTGGTTACGTCGAAGACATCCCCCAGCCGGTTGGAGGCGGTCTCATCCGGGCCAAAGAGACGGAAGTTATCCGGGTTACGGGTAAAGATGCCGCGCAGATAGCGCCCGAGCACCTCCGTGGACTGCGCCTGGGTTTCGCCAGGGGAGGCGATATCAAGGGCGAACTCGTGCAGGGCGGGCGTGACTAGCTCGCGACGCAGCCGTCCACCGTTGGCCCACGGGGTGGCTCCCATCCGCTTGTCACCTTCAGGTGCCAGCGCCCGCAGTTCAGGCTTAAGCTGCCCCTGCTCGTCGAAGAGATCCTCCGGCTGATAGCTGCGCATCCAGCGCTCAAGGATCTGTCGGTGCTCATCGTTTTCCCGACATGAAGAGACCGGCACCTGATGGGCGCGCCAGAAGCCTTCGACCTTTTTGCCGTCGACGGTTTGCGGACCGGTCCACCCCTTCGGGCTGCGCAGAATAATCATCGGCCAGCGCGGGATAGACTCCGCCGTCTCACCCCGACGGGCGCGCTGCTGGAAATCGCGGATCTTATCGAGGGCGTTATCCAGCGCCTCGGCCATCTGCGGGTGCATTTTCTCCGGCTCGTGACCGCTGACAAAGAGCGGATCGTAGCCGTAGCCGCGAAACAGCTGGGTAAGATCCTCATCGCTGGTGCGCGCCAGCAGCGTCGGGTTCGCAATCTTATAGCCGTTGAGGTGGAGGATAGGGAGCACGGCCCCGTCGCGGGCGGCGTTGAGAAACTTGATGCCGTGCCAGCTGGCGGCGAGCGGGCCGGTTTCGGCTTCGCCGTCGCCAATCACGCAGGCGGCAATTAGATCCGGCGCATCAAACACGGCTCCAAAAGCGTGGGAGAGGGAGTAGCCCAGCTCGCCCCCTTCGTTGATTGAGCCGGGGGTTTCCGGCGCGGCGTGGCTGGGAATACCACCGGGAAACGAAAATTGCTTGAACAGCTTCTGCATCCCCGGTGCATCTTGGCTGATATCGGGATAGATCTCGCTATAGCTACCCTCAAGCCAGGTATTCGCTACCATGCCAGGCCCACCGTGGCCGGGGCCGCAGACGTAGAGCATGTCCAGATCGCGCTGACGAATGGCGCGGTTAAGGTGCGCGTAGATAAAATTCAGCCCTGGCGTGGTGCCCCAGTGACCCAGCAGGCGGGGTTTAATATGTTCCGGCTTAAGCGGCTCGCGCAGCAGCGGGTTATCCATCAGATAGATCTGGCCGACGGAGAGGTAGTTTGCGGCGCGCCAGTAGCGATCCAGTAACGTGAAGTCGTCGTCGTTAACGTGCCCGGTTGCAGATTGCGTCATGCTTTCTCCCGTTATCAGGTTAAATCGTACCTGTTAACCCTAATAGAAGAAGCGGAGGAGGGCGAATTTGGCCCACAAAAAAAGGGCCATGGCAGCGCCATGACCCTTTAAAACGTTATATTCGCTTACTGCTGCTGAGAAGACTGGATCGCCGTCAGCGCGATGGTGTAGACGATATCGTCAACCAGTGCGCCACGAGACAGGTCGTTCACAGGCTTACGCATACCCTGCAGCATCGGCCCGATAGAGATCAGGTCGGCAGAGCGCTGTACCGCTTTGTAGGTGGTGTTACCAGTGTTCAGATCCGGGAAGATGAACACGGTAGCGCGACCGGCAACCGGCGAGTTCGGCGCTTTGGATTTCGCGACGTCAGCCATTACCGCAGCATCATACTGCAGCGGGCCGTCGATCATCAGGTCAGGACGTTTCTCCTGCGCCAGACGGGTCGCTTCACGCACTTTCTCTACATCGCTACCCGCGCCGGAGTTACCGGTAGAGTAGGAGAGCATCGCCACGCGCGGCTCGATACCGAAGGCAATCGCGGAGTCCGCGGATTGAATAGCGATCTCAGCCAGCTGTTCAGCGGTCGGATCCGGGTTAATCGCACAGTCGCCGTAAACGTACACCTGCTCCGGCAGGAGCATGAAGAATACGGAGGAGACCAGCGAGCTGCCCGGTGCCGTTTTGATCAGCTGCAGCGGCGGACGGATGGTATTTGCGGTGGTGTGAACCGCACCGGAAACCAGACCGTCAACTTCGTCCTGCTCCAGCATCAGGGTGCCGAGCACCACGTTGTCTTCCAGCTGTTCGCGGGCAACGGCTTCGGTCATGCCTTTGCTCTTACGCAGCTCAACCAGGCGGGCAACGTAGCTTTCACGTACCACATCCGGGTCAACGATTTCGATGCCCGCGCCCAGCTCAACGCCCTGAGAGGCCGCCACGCGGGTGATCTCTTCTGGGTTACCCAGCAGCACGCAGGTCGCGATGCCGCGCTCGGCGCAGATGGCCGCCGCTTTAACGGTACGCGGCTCGTCGCCTTCCGGCAGCACAACGCGTTTACCGGCCTGGCGCGCCAGCTCGGTGAGCTGATAGCGGAACGCAGGCGGAGAGAGACGGCGGCTACGCTCGGAGGTCGCGGTCAGGGATTCGATCCAGTCGGCGTTAACGTAGCCAGCCACGTACTCCTGCACTTTCTCGATACGCTGATGGTCGTCAGCCGGCACTTCCAGGTTGAAGCTCTGCAGGCTCAGGGAGGTCTGCCAGGTGTTGGTGTTAACCATGAACACCGGCAGGCCAGTGGCGAAGGCGCGCTCGCACAGCTTGGCAACGCGGGCGTCCATCTCATAGGCACCGGTCAGCAGGATCGCACCGATCTCAACGCCGTTCATCGCGGCCAGGCAGGCGGCAACCAGCACGTCCGGACGGTCAGCGGAGGTCACCAGCAGGGAGCCTGGGCGGAAGTGCTCCAGCATGTGCGGAATGCTGCGCGCACAGAAGGTCACGGACTTCACGCGGCGGGTGTTGATGTCACCTTCGTTAACGATGGTGGCATTCAGGTGTTTCGCCATATCGATTGCGCGGGTGGCAATCAGATCGAAGCTCCACGGAATGGCACCCAGCACCGGCAGCGAGCTGGACGCGCTCAGCTGCGCCGGATCGATGCTGATTACTTTCGCTTTAGAGGAGTCATCGAAGATCTCAGAGAGATCCGGGCGGGTACGGCCCTGATCGTCAACCGGTGCGTTCAGCTTGTTCACGATCACGCCGGTGATGTTGGTGTTCTTCACGCCGCCGAAGCTGTTGCGGGTCAGCTCGATACGCTCTTTCAGCTGCTCCTGGGTATCGGTACCCTGAGACATCACAAAGACGATCTCGGCGTTCAGCGTTTTCGCGATTTCGAAGTTCAGCGACTGGGCAAACTGGTGTTTGCGGGTCGGCACCAGGCCTTCAACCAGCACCACTTCCGCGTCTTTCGCGCTTTCGTGGTAGCGGGCGATGATCTCTTCCATCAGCACGTCTTTCTGGTTGCTGGAGAGCAGAGACTCAACGTGGCTCATCTTCAGCGGTTCAGCGGCAGGCAGATTGGAGTTCGCACGCACGATAGTGGTGGTCTGGTCTGGCGCATCGCCACCGGCACGCGGCTGGGCGATAGGTTTAAAGACGCTCAGACGAACGCCTTTGCGTTCCATAGCACGGATCACGCCAAGGCTGACGCTGGTCAGGCCGACGCTGGTTCCGGTAGGGATCAGCATAATAATACGGGACACGGTATATCCTCTTTTTCGTTACCGCCAGAAAACTGGCGCGATACAAAACAGCACCGCCAGCGTGGGCTGGCGGTGTGGAATCAGGCAGTCAGACGGCAGGCGTCTTGGGCAATCACCAACTCTTCGTTGGTCGGGATGACCATCGCGAGGGTGGTACCCTCTTTGTTGATGTAGCCGGATTTGCCGAAGCGGGCCGCCAGGTTACGCTCGTGGTCAACCTCGAAGCCCAGCACGCCCAGTTTGCCCAGGGAGAGCTCGCGCACCATCGCCGCGTTCTCACCGATACCGCCGGTGAAGACAACCGCGTCCAGACGACCTTCCATCAGCGCGGTGTAGGAGCCGATGTACTTCGCCAGGCGGTGGCAGTAAACGTCCATTGCACGTTTAGCGTCTTCTTTGCTGGTGTAGTTGTCTTCAACGTAGCGGCAGTCGCTGGTGACTTCGGTCAGGCCCAGCAGGCCGGACTCTTTGGTCAGCATCTTGTTGATATCTTCCACGCTCATACCCAGGGTATCGTGCAGGTGGAAGATGATCGCCGGATCGATATCACCAGAGCGCGTACCCATCACCAGACCTTCCAGCGGGGTCAGACCCATAGAGGTATCAACGCATTTGCCGTTACGGATAGCAGAAACGGAGCCGCCGTTGCCCAGGTGGCAGGTGATGATGTTCACTTCTTCTACCGGCTTGTTCAGCATTTTTGCTGCTTCTTGCGTAACGTAGAAGTGGCTGGTGCCGTGTGCGCCGTAGCGGCGAACGCCGTGCTCTTTGTACAGTTTGTACGGCAGGGCGTAGAGGTAGGACTCTTCCGGCATGGTCTGATGGAACGCGGTATCAAATACGGCCACGTTCTTGTCTTTCAGCTGCGGGAAGGATTTCAGTGCTTCAGCGATACCGATCAGGTGAGCCGGGTTATGCAGCGGTGCAAAAGAGGCAGAGTCTTTGATGCCCTGGATGACGGAGTCATCGATCACCACGGAGCTGGTGTATTTTTCGCCACCGTGCACGATGCGGTGACCAATTGCGGTCAGCTGTGCAGACAGTTCTGGTTTTTGTGCCAGAATAGTGTTAACGATAAAGTTCAGTGCTTCACTGTGAGCGGCACCTGCACCTAAAGCAGCTTCTTGTTTACCACCGTCCATTTTCCATTTGATACGCGCTTCAGGAAGATGGAAGCATTCGGCTAAACCAGAGAGGTACTCTTCACCGTTCAGTGCATCGATGATTGCAAATTTCAGTGAGGAGCTACCGCAGTTCAGAACCAGTACTAACTTACTCGACATGGAAGTACCTATTTTTGATACGTGGCTAAAAAAACGTCAGTGAGTCTTTCAGCGTAGCGCATGTTGACGCTGACATTTATGATTAACATCATGCCAGAACGATTTTTTTGGCACGATGAAAGAGAATACGGTTGAGTTTATGCCATTTTGGCCCCATAAGAGGAATTGGCATACTGGGCGTTACATTGACGACGTTGCGTTCATCGTCTAAGGCCCACTCAGGCGGGCACAGAATACCCGATACTGGGTAGCGATGACAAAATATTTTGAACGTTGTCATGAGCAGTTGTTGTTTTGCACAAATTTTTTAATTTTTATATGTGAAGTTGAGGTAACGCCATGAACACACCTGAGAATCGCCCCGTAAGCTTTTTCAGTTTGTTTCGCCTGGGACAGCATTATTCGAAGACCTGGCCTATGGAAAAAAGCCTCGCTCCTGTCTTTATCGATAACCGTGTCATTCGCGCCACCCGCTACGCGATCCGCATTATGCCTCCCGTTGCCGTCTTTACGCTCTGCTGGCAGATCGCCCTTGGCGGCCAGCTGGGTCCTGCGGTAGCCACCGCGCTCTTTGCGCTGAGTCTGCCGCTGCAGGGGCTGTGGTGGTTGGGCAAGCGCTCCGTTACGCCGCTGCCGCCGGGAGTTTTACACTGGTTCTATGAAGTGCGCGGTAAATTACAGGATGCTGGCCAGACGATGGCCCCGGTTACCGGCAAGCCAGACTACCAGGCACTGGCTGATACGCTTAAGCGCGCATTTGGTCAGCTCGACAAAACTTTCCTGGATGATTTGTAATTCACCCCTGATTGCGAATATAAAAGAAGGCACATAGTTTATGTGCCTCTTTTTTTTCCGACGTGATACGGAGTGTAAGATGGAAATGACCAATGCCCAACGGCTGATTTTATCGAATCAGTACAAAATGATGACGATGCTCGATCCCACCAACGCCGAGCGCTACCGCCGCCTGCAAACCATCGTCGAGCGCGGCTTTGGCCTGCAAATGCGCGAGCTGGACCGCGAGTTTGGCGAGCTGCCGGAGGAGACCTGCCGCACCGTTATCGACATCATGGAGATGTATCACGCGCTGCATGTCTCCTGGACCAACCTGAAAGATGCCCAATCCATCGATGAGCGCCGGGTGACCTTCCTGGGCTTCGATGCCGCCACCGAGGCGCGCTACCTCAGCTATGTGCGCTTTATGGTGAACACCGAAGGGCGCTACACCGACTTTGACGCTGGCACGCACGGCTTTAACGCCCAGACCCCGATGTGGGAAAAGTACCAGCGCATGCTGGGAGCATGGCACGCCTGCCCGCGCCAGTACCACCTCAGCGCTAACGAAATCAACCAGATCGTCAATGCCTGATCGCCGCAGGCAAATACATAAAAATGGGTAACAACCGTTCATCCTATTGATTTAGCCCCGCCTGAGCGGGGCTTTTTTATGGCAAACTGCCTGTATCCCCGCAATGAACAAGGATACGTTGTGAACGGTGAACTGATTTGGGTGCTGTGTTTACTGGCGATCGCTGTCGTACTCTTTGCCACCGGCAAGGTTCGCATGGATGCTGTCGCGCTACTGGTCATTGTGGCCTTTAGCCTGAGCGGCACCCTGACCCTCAGCGAGGCCTTCTCTGGCTTTAGCGATCCCAATGTCATTCTTATTGCTGCCCTGTTTATTATCGGCGATGGCCTGGTGCGTACCGGGGTCGCTACCAGCATGGGGGCGTGGCTGGTGAACGTGGCGGGCAGCAGCGAAATCAAAATGCTGGTTCTGCTGATGCTTACCGTCGCCGGGCTGGGAGCCTTTATGAGCTCCACCGGGGTGGTTGCCATCTTTATTCCGGTGGTGCTCAGCGTCTCAATGCGGATGCAGATCTCCCCGTCGCGCCTGATGATGCCCCTCAGCTTTGCCGGGCTCATCAGCGGTATGATGACGCTGGTGGCTACGCCGCCCAACCTGGTGGTGAACAGCGAGCTGCTGCGCGAGGGGTTGCCGGGCTTTGGCTTTTTTAGCGTGACTCCGCTGGGGATCGTTATTCTGCTGCTGGGCATCGTCTATATGTTGGTAATGCGTGTTGCCCTGAAGAGTGAGGGGCAGGCGGGGCAGCATGACGGCTGGAAGCGGCGCACCTTTCGCGATCTGATTAAAGAGTACCGCCTGACCGGACGCGCCCGGCGGCTGGCTATCCGTCCCGGCTCGCCGATGGTGGGCCAGCGCCTCGACGATCTTAAACTGCGCGAGCGCTACGGGGCAAACGTCATTGGCGTTGAGCGCTGGCGGCGCTTTCGCCGGGTGATCGTTAACGTCAACGGCGTGTCGGAGTTTCGCGCCGGGGATGTATTGCTGATTGATATGTCCGCCGCCGACATCGATCTGCGCGATTTTTGCAGCGAACAGCTGCTGGAGCCGATGATCCTGCGCGGCGAATACTTCTCCGACCAGGCGCTGGACGTCGGCATGGCGGAGGTGTCGCTGATCCCTGACTCGGAGCTGATTGGCAAAACCGTACGCGAAATTGGCTTTCGTACCCGCTACGGCCTGAACATGGTCGGCATTAAGCGTGACGGGAGCGCGATTAGCGGGCCGGTGGGGGATGAACCCTTACAGCTGGGAGACATTTTTCTGGTCGTCGGCAACTGGAAGCTGATCGGCCAGATGGCGCAGAAGGGGCGCGACTTTGTGGTGCTGAATATGCCCATCGAGGCCGGGGATGCTTCGCCCGCCCACAGCCAGGCGCCTCACGCCATCTTCTGCCTGCTGCTGATGGTTGCCCTGATGCTCACCGATGAGATCCCTAATCCCGTCGCGGCGATTATCGCCTGCCTGCTGATGGGTAAGTTTCGCTGTATTGATGCCGCCAGCGCCTATAAAGCGATCCACTGGCCGAGCATTATCCTGATTGTCGGCATGATGCCGTTTGCCCTGGCGCTGCAAAAAACCGGCGGCGTCGACCTGGTGGTGAAAGGGCTCATGGAGTTTGGCGGCGGCTACGGGCCATATATGATGCTGCTATGCCTGTTTATCATGTGCGCCACCATTGGGCTGTTTATCTCGAACACCGCCACGGCAGTGCTGATGGCACCTATTGCATTGGCAACGGCCAAGTCGATGGGCGTTTCGCCGTATCCTTTTGCCATGATGGTGGCCATGGCCGCCTCGGCCGCCTTTATGACCCCGGTCTCTTCTCCGGTTAACACCCTTGTGCTGGGACCCGGCAACTATACCTTCAGCGATTTCGTGAAGATCGGCGTGCCGTTCACGCTGATTGTGATGGTGGTGTGCGTGGTGTTGATCCCGATGCTGTTCCCATTTTAATTTTCCCCGGTGAGGCTGCGCTTACCGGGGCGACAAAATGATTACAACGGCGAATCCTGGCTTATCTCATCTAATGAGAGATGAAAACTGGGCACAAATACGGCCATAAAGTAGTCCATCTCAGGGCTACGGCGGGCGGCAAGGGTCTTCTCCAGCCGTGATTTTGCCAGCGAAAACTCGTTGTTGCCGGCGGAGAGCTCCTCCAGGCACTTCAGGTAGGCGCAGAGAGCGTCGGCCTGCTTCACCAGCGACGTCTCCTCCTCGCTATAGCGATGCTCGTCGATCAGTCCGGCAAAAATATCCCGCAGCTCTTCCGGCACCATATCCACCAGCTTCTGTTGGGCAATCTTCTCGATAGCCTTATATTCCTGGGCAATCTGCGAGTTAAAGTACTTAACCGGGGTCGGCAGATCGCCGGTCAGCACTTCCGAGGCGTCGTGGTACATCGCCAGCAGGGCAATGCGTTCCGGGTTAGCCTGACCGCCAAACTTGCGGTTTTTGATCGCCGCCAGGGCGTGGGCAACCATGGCAACCTGCAGGCTATGTTCGGAGACGTTTTCGGTACGCACGTTGCGCATCAGCGGCCAGCGGTTGATCAGTTTCAGGCGGGAGAGGTGGGCGAAAAAGTGGCTTTGACTCGTACTCATGATGGACCCTGTCAGTAACGGCGCTAAGGATCCATTGTGCGCAGAGAGCAGGGGAAGATGCAAATCTTCCCCTTGATACGCTTACTGATGGTAGCCGGAGAGGAAGCGGCTGAAGCGGTTGATCGACATCTCCAGATCGTCCAGGCGCGGCAGCGTCACAATGCGGACGTGATCCGGCCACGGCCAGTTAAAGGCCGTACCCTGCACCAGCAGCACCTTCTCCTGCAGCAGGAAATCCAGCACCATCTTCTGGTCGTCATGAATGTTAAAACGCTTGATGTCGATTTTTGGGAACATATAGAGCGCGCCCTTCGGCTTAGTACAGGTCACGCCGGGGATCTCGTTGATCAGCTCCCAGGCACGATTACGCTGCTCATAGAGGCGTCCGCCGGGCACGATAAATTCGCTAATACTCTGATAGCCGCCAAGCGCGGTCTGGATAGCGTGCTGGGCCGGCACGTTGGCGCAAAGACGCATCGACGCGAGCATCTCCAGCCCTTCGATATAGCCTTTGGCGTGCTTCTTGGGCCCGTTAAGTACCATCCAACCCTGGCGGAAACCCGCTACGCGATAGGTTTTAGAGAGGCCGTTAAAGGTAATCGTCAGCAGATCAGGGGCCAGCGCGGCGATGGAGTGGTGCTCCGCCTCGTCGTAGAGGATCTTATCGTAGATCTCATCGGCGAAGATAATCAGGTTATGCTGGCGGGCAATTTCAACGATCTCCAGCAGCAGCGCTTTTGAGTAGACCGCGCCGGTAGGGTTGTTCGGGTTAATGATGACAATTCCCCGGGTGCGCGGGGTAATTTTGGCACGGATATCATCAAGATCCGGGAACCAGTCAGACGACTCATCGCAAAGATAGTGTACCGCTTTACCCCCGGAGAGCGACACCGCCGCCGTCCACAACGGGTAGTCAGGAGCCGGAACCAGCATCTCATCGCCGCTGTTCAGCAGCGCCTGCATCGACTGCACGATCAGCTCAGAGACGCCGTTACCAATATAGATATCTTCTACGGTCACGTCGCGCATGCCGCGCGCCTGATAGTGCTGCATGATCGCTTTGCGGGCGCTGTAGAGCCCTTTGGAGTCGCTATAGCCCTGCGCCGTAGGCAGATGACGGATAACGTCTACCAGGATCTCGTCGGGAGCATCGAAGCCAAAGGGGGCCGGGTTACCGATATTAAGCTTCAGTACTTTGTTACCTTCTTCTTCAAGACGTTTCGCCTCTTTCAGAACCGGGCCACGGATGTCATAACAGACATTGTCTAATTTGCTGGATTTTTCGATGGGGGACATGAATCGTTGACCTTTTAGCTGTTGGTGCGACTTCCTGCCGTGGAAGTCAGCACGGAACAATGTACTCCCCCGAATGGCAGTTTAGAAGGGTGCACAGAAGAAGATTTTGCCTCTGGCAGTGCAAAGTAACCGGTTTTTTACGCTGGGGTTACAGGTTGAAAAGTGATAATAAATTCACCAAAAATATTAATTTTGGATGAATGTGTGGATGGATCGCAAAATTGCCGCTGTTATCACTGTATTGTAGGGCCAGGGCAGGGCGGTTTTTAGGGCAGGAACGGAAGGGGGGAGAGAGAGTAGGGCAAGCCATCAGGTAAAGCGGGGAAGGTGTAAAGGTAATGTTAAGGACTATTTAGAAGAGTTTCTATTATCAATTAATAATTATTTAATACGATAGCTTGCGATTACCAACAATTGTTAATATTAATAGCGCTTACCTTCCCTCTATAACATTATGGGGCTTAAGGTCATTCGCAAAGGGTCTTATAACCGATGCGTGTATGAGGTAAGATGGCCAGCAGAGACTACGGCTAAAAGCGATAATCGCATCCGCATATTTCTCTGGTTGAATATACAATTAATTGATATTAAAAATTTTTTTCCGTCAATCATCCTGAGATGGATTGGTAAATGATTTGCGATTGCATTCACGGATGCAGTAATAGCATGTGACCTGGTAAAATAATTTACGGTTATACACTGTAATTATATATAGAGGATCGCGAGCGGACGCGAATTATTAACTACGATCGGTTTGGTACTGGCCACGCAGATCCCTTCTCAACGAGGATTGCTTAAATCTTTGAACACAGCAAAAGCCGGGGCGCTCGTCAGGAGTACCCTGTAAGTGAAAACATATGATTAATGCACATCGTCCGATACTCAATCTCGATCTCGATCTACTGAGAACGTTCGTTGCCGTCGCCGATCTCAACACCTTTGCGGCTGCCGCTGTCGCGGTATGCCGAACGCAATCTGCGGTAAGCCAGCAGATGCAGCGCCTGGAGCTGCTGGTAGGCAAAGAGCTGTTTGTTCGCCATGGTCGTAATAAGCTATTAACTGAACACGGCATTCAGCTGCTGGGCTATGCGCGAAAAATCCTGCGCTTTAATGATGAGGCCTGTAGCTCATTAATGTTCAACAATCTTCAGGGGGTGTTAACGGTTGGTGCTTCCGACGACTCTGCGGATACTATTTTGCCGTTTCTGTTGAACCGCATCAGTTCGATCTATCCCAAGCTGGCGCTGGACGTGCGTGTTAAGCGTAATCTCTCCATGGTCGACATGCTGGCGGCCCAGGAGGTCGATCTGCTGGTGACCACGCATCGGCCTCACCAGTTTGAGCATCTGACGCTGCGTACCTCCCCGACCCACTGGTACTGTGCGGCAGAGTATGTCTTGCAGAAGGGTGAAACGCTGCCGCTGGTCTTCCTTGACGATCCTAATCCGTTCCGTGACGGCGTACTTAATACCCTGGATGCCGCCGGGATCCCCTGGCGCATGGCCTACGTGGCCTCGACGCTCTCAGCGGTGAAGTCGGCGGTGAAGGCCGGGCTGGGGATCACCGCCAGGCCGGTAGAGATGATGAGCGCGGACCTGCGCGTGCTGGGTCCAAGCGATGGGCTGCCTGCGCTGGCGGAGACCGAGTATCTTCTGTGCCACAACCCGCAAAGCCAGAATGAACTGGCCCAGGTCGTTTTCCAGGCCATGGCGGAGTACCAGACTCCTTGGCACTACGGTGCCGCTACGCCGCAGAGCGGCGACAGTTCGCTGATTGTTGAAGGGGACGTTGAGTAGCGCCGAGAGTGGGCGTAACACAGGGAGTTTACGTAACACAGTTGCCTGGCACAGGTAACATTCTGTCAGGGATCGGGCGAGCCGCTGGTAGCAGAAAATTTGCCAGCGGCATGCCTGGTGCGCTTTTTTAGCACAGATTATCAAAAATCATTATTTATCGCTTTTGCCATCAAGCAGTTAAGCGCCCCCGTCCTCAGTAAACCCTGCTTAGTATGCTACTATGCATAGCGAAAGTTCATGTTAAAAAACAAGTTTGATTGTTGCCGTTTTTTTGTGTGAATTAACAAAAGCGTGTCTCAGATCAAGAAAATACTCCCATAGAGGGGGAGGAATCCTGCTGAAATCCTGTCAAAATAAGAGGGTACTTTTTGTATCACCGCACAACGGACACGATTCAACACCGCTAAACACCCTATAAAAAATGGGTGTTGGTGGAAAAAAAGGCATTTTATGTTAATGAATTGATGCCGGTGTAAACTAATGTGAAGGAACTTTTGGTCAAAGTTGACAAAAGGTTATAGAAAGGAGTAAAAAACCCCATCATTTAGCTGTCTAAGCCGTTTCTAACAGTGAGTGTAAGGTTTTTTTTGTTCCTCCCTGAAACTGTGTGGCGTCCATCTGCCGAGAAGAGCAGAGGTAACGGTGCCACTTTTTGAGTTAAGCAATGCGTATGTCAACATCCACTGAAGTTATTGCTCATCACTGGGCATTCGCGATCTTTCTTATTGTTGCCATTGGCTTATGCTGCCTGATGCTGGTCGGCGGCTGGTTACTGGGCGGGCGCGCCCGCGCGCGGCACAAGAACACGCCTTTTGAATCGGGTATCGATTCCGTTGGCACCGCTCGTCTGCGCCTCTCTGCCAAGTTTTATCTGGTCGCCATGTTCTTCGTCATCTTCGACGTCGAAGCGCTTTACCTGTTTGCATGGTCAACCTCCATTCGCGAGAGCGGCTGGGTTGGCTTTGTTGAGGCTGCAATTTTTATTTTAGTGCTGCTGGCTGGTCTGGTTTATCTGGTGCGTATTGGCGCGCTGGACTGGACGCCCGCGCGTTCACGCCGCGAGCGCTTCAACCCTGAGTCAGGCAATATCACTAACCGTCAACGCTAACAGCGAGGCAATAAGATGGATTACACGCTCACCCGCATCGATCCCAACGGTGAGAACGACCGTTATCCCCTGCAAAAACAGGAGATCGTAACCGACCCCCTCGAGCAAGAAGTTAACCGCAGCGTGTTCATGGGCAAGCTGGAAGACGTCATGCACGGCATGGTTAACTGGGGCCGTAAAAACTCTATTTGGCCGTACAACTTCGGTCTCTCCTGCTGCTACGTTGAGATGGTGACCTCCTTTACCGCGGTCCATGACGTGGCACGCTTTGGTGCGGAAGTGCTGCGCGCCTCGCCACGCCAGGCTGACCTGATGGTGATCGCCGGTACGCCGTTTACCAAAATGGCCCCGGTGATCCAGCGTCTATACGATCAGATGCTGGAGCCGAAGTGGGTTATCTCCATGGGTGCCTGTGCCAACTCAGGCGGCATGTACGACATCTACTCCGTGGTGCAGGGCGTTGATAAATTCCTTCCGGTTGATGTTTACATCCCGGGCTGTCCGCCGCGTCCAGAAGCCTATATGCAGGCGCTGATGCTGCTTCAGGAGTCGATTGGCAAAGAGCGTCGTCCGCTCTCATGGGTTGTGGGCGACCAGGGCGTCTATCGCGCCAACATGCAGTCAGAGCGCGAGCGCAAACGCGGCGAACGCATTGCTGTCACTAACCTGCGTACGCCGGACGAGATTTAATTTGCGCCTGCGGGCCGTGGACAACTCCTTCGCATAATAAACTTATAGCGCGAAGCCACGCCCGGCAGTCACCACGGACCCTTTGCAATGGTGAACATTATGACCGACTTAACCGCGCAAGACGCGTTCTGGCAAACCCGGGATCACCTGGACGACCCAGTTATTGGCGAACTGCGCAACCGTTTTGGGCCGGATGCCTTTACCGTTCAGGCGACCCGCACCGGCGTCCCTGTTGTTTGGGTAAAGCGTGAACAGTTACTGGAAGTGGGCGATTTCTTAAAGAAACTGCCGAAGCCTTACGTCATGCTGTACGATCTGCACGGCATGGACGAACGTCTCCGCACGCACCGCGACGGGCTTCCCGCCGCGGATTTTTCCGTTTTCTACCACCTGCTCTCCATCGAGCGTAACCGCGACATCATGCTCAAGGTGGCGCTGTCAGAAAACGATCTCAACGTGCCGACCTTTACCAAACTCTTCCCCAACGCCAACTGGTACGAGCGTGAAACCTGGGAGATGTTTGGCATCAATATCGAAGGCCACCCGCACCTGACGCGCATCATGATGCCGCCGACCTGGACCGGCCACCCGCTGCGTAAAGATTACCCGGCGCGCGCCACCGAGTTCGATCCGTTCGAGCTGACCAAAGCCAAGCAGGATCTGGAGATGGAGGCGCTGACCTTCAAGCCGGAAGACTGGGGCATGCAGCGCGGCACCGCCAACGAAGACTTTATGTTCCTCAACCTCGGGCCGAACCACCCGTCGGCGCACGGTGCGTTCCGTATTATCCTGCAGCTTGATGGCGAAGAGATCGTCGACTGCGTGCCGGATATCGGCTACCACCACCGTGGCGCAGAGAAGATGGGCGAGCGTCAGTCCTGGCACAGCTACATTCCGTACACCGACCGTATCGAGTACCTCGGCGGCTGCGTGAACGAGATGCCATACGTGCTGGCGGTTGAGAAGCTGGCAGGCATCAAGGTGCCTGAGCGCGTTGATGTGATCCGCGTCATGCTCTCCGAGCTGTTCCGTATCAACAGTCACCTGCTCTACATCTCGACCTTTATCCAGGACGTCGGGGCGATGACGCCGGTGTTCTTCGCCTTTACCGATCGGCAGAAAATCTACGATCTGGTTGAGGCCATCACCGGCTTCCGTATGCACCCGGCCTGGTTCCGCATTGGCGGCGTGGCGCACGATCTGCCGCGCGGCTGGGACCGCCTGCTGCGTGAGTTTCTGGAGTGGATGCCGAAGCGTCTGGACTCCTACGAGAAAGCCGCGCTGCGCAACACTATTCTGATTGGCCGTTCGAAGGGCGTTGCCGCCTACGGCGCGAAAGAGGCGCTGGAGTGGGGCACCACCGGGGCTGGCCTGCGCGCCACCGGTATCGACTTCGACGTGCGTAAGGCGCGTCCTTACTCTGGCTACGAAAACTTTGACTTTGAAGTTCCGGTCGGCGGCGGCATCAGCGATGCCTACACCCGCGTGATGCTGAAAGTTGAAGAGCTGCGCCAGAGCCTGCGCATTCTTGAGCAGTGCCTCAACAACATGCCGGAAGGCCCGTTCAAGGCGGATCACCCGCTGACGACGCCGCCGCCGAAAGAGCGCACGCTTCAGCATATCGAAACCCTGATTACCCACTTCCTGCAGGTTTCCTGGGGCCCGGTCATGCCGGCCAACGAATCCTTCCAGATGATTGAGGCAACCAAGGGTATCAACAGCTACTACCTGACCAGCGATGGCAGCACCATGAGCTACCGCACCCGCGTGCGTACGCCGAGCTTCCCGCACCTGCAGCAGATCCCTTCGGCGATCCGCGGCAGCCTGGTGTCCGACCTGATTGTCTATCTGGGTAGTATCGATTTTGTTATGTCAGACGTGGACCGCTAATTATGCACGAAAATCAACAACCACAGACCGAGGCTTTTGAGCTGAGTGCGGCAGAGCGTGATGCTATCGAGCACGAGAAGCACCAC
The DNA here is from genome assembly GCF_902164725.1 of Pseudescherichia vulneris. NCBI lineage: Bacteria > Pseudomonadati > Pseudomonadota > Gammaproteobacteria > Enterobacterales > Enterobacteriaceae > Pseudescherichia > Pseudescherichia vulneris. Next base: position 3,279,733 of record NZ_LR607338.1, read on the forward strand.
TACGAAGACCCGCGTGCGGCGTCCATCGAAGCGCTGAAAATTGTTCAGAAGCAGCGTGGCTGGGTGCCGGACGGGGCGATCTATGCCATCGCCGAGGTGCTGGATATTCCGGCCAGCGACGTAGAGGGTGTCGCCACCTTCTACAGCCAGATCTTCCGCCAGCCGGTAGGCCGTCACGTTATCCGCTACTGCGATAGCGTGGTGTGCCACATCACCGGTTACCAGGGCATCCAGGCCGCGATTGAGAAAAAACTTGATATCAAGCCGGGACAGACCACCTTTGATGGCCGTTTCACCCTGCTGCCGACCTGCTGCCTGGGGAACTGCGACAAAGGGCCAACGATGATGATCGACGAAGATACGCACAGCTATCTAACGCCGGAAGCCATCCCCGACCTGCTGGAGCAGTATAAATAATGAAAAACATTATCCTGACTCCTGAAACCCATCCTCTGACCTGGCGTCTGCGTGCTGACAAGCAGCCGGTCTGGTTGGATGAGTACCAGAGCAAAAACGGCTACGCCGGGGCGCGTAAGGCGCTCACCGGCATGGCGCCGGATGAGATTGTTAACGCGGTTAAAGATTCTGGCCTGAAAGGGCGCGGCGGTGCGGGCTTCTCTACCGGTTTGAAGTGGAGCCTGATGCCGAAAGACGAATCCATGAACATCCGTTACCTGCTGTGTAACGCCGATGAGATGGAGCCGGGCACCTATAAAGACCGCCTGCTGATGGAGCAGCTGCCGCACCTGCTGGTAGAGGGGATGCTGATCTCTGCCTTCGCGCTGAAAGCGTACCGGGGCTACATCTTCCTGCGCGGCGAATACATTGAGGCCGCCGAGCGCCTGCGCCGCGCCATCGCCGAAGCGACCGAAGCGGGGCTGCTGGGTAAAAACATTCTTGGCACCGGCTTTGACTTCGAGCTGTTTGTCCACACCGGGGCAGGGCGCTACATCTGCGGTGAAGAGACGGCGCTGATCAACTCCCTGGAAGGCCGCCGCGCGAACCCGCGCTCTAAGCCACCGTTCCCGGCAAGCTCTGGGGTCTGGGGCAAGCCGACCTGCGTAAACAACGTTGAAACCCTGTGTAACGTCCCGGCGATCCTTGCTAACGGCGTTGAGTGGTATCAGGGGATCTCGAAAAGCGAAGACAACGGCACCAAGCTGATGGGCTTCTCTGGCCGCGTGAAAAATCCCGGCGTCTGGGAGCTGCCGTTTGGCACCACCGCACGTGAGATCCTGGAAGACTACGCGGGCGGCATGCGCGATGGCCTGAAGTTCAAGGCCTGGCAGCCGGGCGGCGCGGGAACCGACTTCCTCACCGACGCGCACCTTGACCTGCCGATGGAGTTTGCCAGCATTGGCAAAGCCGGCAGCCGTCTGGGTACCGCGCTGGCGATGGCGGTGGATCACGAGATCAACATGGTGTCGCTGGTGCGTAACCTGGAAGAGTTTTTTGCCCGCGAATCCTGCGGCTGGTGTACGCCTTGTCGCGACGGCCTGCCGTGGAGCGTGAAGATCCTGCGCGCCCTTGAGCGCGGCGAAGGTCAGCCTGGCGATATCGAGACGCTTGAGCAGTTGTGTCGATTCCTGGGGCCAGGTAAAACCTTCTGTGCCCATGCGCCAGGCGCGGTAGAGCCTCTGCAGAGTGCAATAAAATATTTCCGCGAAGAATTCGAAGCAGGCATCAAGCAGCAGTTTAGCAATACCCACCTGATCAACGGTATTCAGCCTAACCTGCTTAAGACGCGCTGGTGAGTTTACGATTTTCTAATTTGGAAGCATGCGAATGGCTACGATTCATGTAGACGGCAAGGATTACGAGGTCAACGGGGCGGACAACCTGCTACAGGCGTGTCTCTCGTTAGGTCTTGATATTCCGTATTTTTGCTGGCATCCGGCGCTGGGCAGCGTTGGCGCTTGCCGCCAGTGTGCGGTGAAGCAGTACCAGAACGCGGAAGATACGCGCGGTCGCCTGGTGATGTCCTGTATGACACCAGCGACGGACAACACCTTTATCTCTATCGATGACGAAGAGGCAAAACAGTTCCGTGAGAGCGTCGTAGAGTGGCTGATGACCAACCACCCGCACGACTGCCCGGTCTGTGAAGAGGGGGGCAACTGCCACCTGCAGGATATGACCGTAATGACCGGTCATAGCTTCCGCCGCTATCGCTTTACAAAACGTACCCACCGCAACCAGGACCTGGGGCCATTCATCTCCCATGAGATGAACCGCTGCATCGCCTGCTACCGCTGCGTGCGCTACTACAAAGACTACGCCGACGGCACCGATCTCGGCGTCTACGGTGCCCATGACAACGTCTACTTCGGTCGCCCGGAAGATGGCGTGCTGGAGAGCGAGTTCTCTGGCAACCTGGTTGAGATCTGCCCGACCGGCGTCTTTACCGACAAAACGCACTCCGAACGCTACAACCGTAAGTGGGATATGCAGTTTGCCCCGAGCATCTGCCAGCAGTGCTCTCTGGGCTGTAACACCAGCCCCGGCGAACGCTATGGCGAGCTGCGTCGTATCGAAAACCGCTACAACGGCACCGTTAACCACTACTTCCTCTGCGACCGCGGCCGCTTCGGCTACGGCTACGTGAACCTGAAGGATCGTCCGCGCCAGCCGGTTCAGCGTCGCGGCGACGATCTGATCGCCCTCAACGCCGAGCAGGCAATGCAGGGCGCGGCAGATATCCTGCGCCAGTCCAAGAAAGTGATCGGTATCGGCTCCCCGCGCGCCAGCGTTGAGAGCAACTTTGCCCTGCGTGAGCTGGTGGGTGCCGGGAACTTCTATACCGGCATCGCCAAAGGTGAGCAGGAGCGTCTTGAGCTGGCCCTGAAGGTGCTGCGTGAAGGGGGTATCCATACCCCGGCGCTGCGTGAAATCGAAAGCTACGACGCGGTGCTGATCCTCGGTGAAGACCTCACCCAGACCGGTGCTCGTGCCGCGCTGGCGGTGCGTCAGGCGGTGAAAGGCAAAGCGCGCGAGATGGCTGCGGCCCAGAAAGTGGCCGACTGGCAGATTGCCGCGATCCAGAACATCGGCCAGCGTGCCAAGCATCCGCTGTTTGTGACCAACGTTGACAGCACCCGCCTCGACGATATCGCGGCGTGGACCTACCGTGCTCCGGTAGAGGATCAGGCGCGCTTAGGCTTTGCCATCGCCCACGCGCTGGATGGATCTGCCCCGGCGGTAGACGGTATCGATCGCGATCTGCAAAACAAAATTGATGTGATCGTCCAGGCGCTGGCCGGGGCGAAAAAACCGCTGATTATTTCCGGCACCAACGCCGGCAGCGCCGAGGTTATTCAGGCGGCAGCGAACGTGGCGAAGGCCCTGAAGGGACGCGGCGTGGACGTGGGCGTGACCATGATTGCCCGGGCGGTGAACAGCGTCGGCCTGGGTCTAATTGGCGGCGGCTCTCTGGATGACGCCCTGAGCGAACTGGAGACCGGCGCAGCGGATGCCGTGGTCGTGCTGGAGAACGATCTGCATCGCCACGCCTCTGCCGCACGCGTTGACGCGGCCCTCTCTAAAGCGCCGCTGGTGCTGGTGATTGACCATCAGCGCACGGCGATCATGGAGAAAGCGCACCTCGTGCTGTCGGCGGCAAGCTTCGCTGAAAGTGACGGGACGGTGATCAACAACGAAGGCCGCGCCCAGCGCTTCTTCCAGGTTTACGATCCAGCCTACTACGACAGCAGCGCCGTGATGCTGGAGAGCTGGCGCTGGCTGCACTCCCTGCACAGCACCGTGCTGAGCCGGGAAGTGGACTGGACCCAGCTCGATCACGTGATCGACGCCGCGATTGCCCAGCTGCCGCAGCTGACCGGTATCAAAGATGCCGCGCCGGATGCCAGCTTCCGTATTCGTGGTCAGAAGCTGGCCCGTGAACCGCACCGCTACAGCGGCCGGACGGCAATGCGCGCCAATATCAGCGTGCACGAGCCGCGTCAGCCGCAGGATAAAGACACCATGTTTGCCTTCTCAATGGAAGGGAACAACCAGCCGTCCGCGCCGCGCTCGCAAATTCCGTTTGCCTGGGCACCGGGCTGGAACTCACCGCAGGCATGGAACAAGTTCCAGGCCGAAGTGGGTGGCAAACTGCGTCATGGCGATCCGGGCGTGCGCCTGATCGAAGCCTCTGCCAACGGTCTGGAATACTTTGACCGCGTACCGGCAGGCTTCCAGGCGGAAGAGGGGAAATGGCGGGTTGCGCCGTACTACCATCTCTTCGGCAGCGACGAGCTGTCCCAGCGCGCTCCGGTGTTCCAGACCCGGATGCCGCAGCCGTACATCAAGCTCAACCCGGCGGATGCCGCGAAGCTTGGCATCAATGCGGGTGCGCAGGTTGCGTTCAGCTACGAGGGCCAGACGGTAACCCTGCCGCTGGTGATTGCAGACGGTTTGACAGCAGGGCAGGTGGGCTTGCCGATGGGTATGCCGGGCATCGCACCGGTGCTGGCGGGCGCGCGTCTTGAGAACTTGCAGGAGGCACAGCAATGAGTTGGTTAACACCGGAGCTGATTGATATCCTGATCGGCATTCTTAAGGCGTTGGCGATCCTGCTGGTGGTGGTCATCTGCGGCGCGTTTATGAGCTTTGCCGAGCGACGTCTGCTCGGCCTGTTCCAGAACCGTTATGGACCGAACCGCGTAGGCTGGGGTGGCTCACTCCAGCTGGTGGCGGACATGATCAAGATGTTCTTCAAAGAGGACTGGATCCCGCGCTTCTCGGACCGCATGATCTATACCCTTGCACCGATGATCGCCTTTACCTCGCTGCTGCTGGCCTTTGCTATTGTGCCGGTCAGCCCGACGTGGGTGGTAGCGGATCTCAACATCGGCATCCTGTTCTTCCTGATGATGGCGGGGCTGACGGTGTACGCGGTGCTTTTTGCCGGCTGGTCGAGTAACAACAAATACTCGCTGCTGGGGGCGATGCGCGCCTCAGCCCAGACGCTGAGCTACGAGGTGTTCCTCGGGCTGTCGCTGATGGGCGTTGTGGCGCAGGCCGGTTCATTCAATATGACCGACATCGTTAACAACCAGGCGCACCTGTGGAACATCATTCCCCAGTTCTTTGGTTTCATCACCTTTGCGATTGCAGGCGTTGCGGTCTGTCACCGACATCCGTTTGACCAGCCAGAGGCCGAGCAGGAGCTGGCGGATGGTTACCACATCGAATATTCCGGCATGAAGTTCGGTCTGTTCTTCGTGGGTGAGTACGTTGCTATCGTTACCGTGTCCGCGCTGATCGTCACCCTGTTCTTCGGTGGCTGGCACGGCCCGTTCTTACCGCCGTTCGTCTGGTTTGCCCTGAAAACAGCATTCTTCATGATGATGTTCATTTTGATTCGCGCAGCATTACCGCGTCCGCGTTATGACCAGGTGATGTCCTTCGGCTGGAAAGTGTGCCTGCCGCTTACGCTAATCAACCTGCTGGTAACGGCGGCTGTCATTCTGTGGCAGGCGCAATAAGGGATGAAAAGACCATGACCTTAAAAGAGTTAATCGTAGGTTTCGGCACCCAGGTACGCAGTATCTGGATGATCGGCCTGCACGCGTTTGCCAAACGCGAAACCCGTATGTATCCGGAAGAGCCGGTCTACCTGCCGCCGCGCTACCGTGGCCGCATTGTATTAACCCGCGATCCGGACGGCGCAGAGCGCTGCGTTGCCTGTAACCTGTGTGCGGTAGCCTGTCCCGTAGGCTGTATTTCGCTGCAAAAAGCGGAAACCGTCGATGGCCGCTGGTATCCAGAGTTTTTCCGTATCAACTTCTCACGCTGCATCTTCTGCGGTATGTGTGAAGAGGCCTGTCCGACCACGGCGATCCAGCTTACGCCAGACTTCGAGCTGGGCGAGTTCAAGCGTCAGGACCTGGTTTACGAAAAAGAGGATCTGCTGATCTCCGGTCCGGGTAAATATCCGGAATATAACTTCTACCGGATGGCAGGTATGGCAATCGACGGCAAGGATAAGGGCGAGGCAGAGAACGAAGCCAAACCTATCGACGTCAAGGGCCTGTTACCGTAAGGAGAGGGGCAATGGAGTTCGCTTTTTATATCTGTGGCCTTGTAGCCATCGTGACCACGCTACGCGTGATCACGCATACCAATCCGGTGCATGCGCTGCTGTACCTGATTGTCTCCCTGCTGGCGATTTCAGGGGTCTTCTTCTCCCTTGGCGCCTACTTTGCCGGTGCGTTGGAGATCATCGTCTACGCCGGGGCCATTATGGTGCTGTTCGTGTTTGTGGTGATGATGCTTAACCTTGGCGGAGCCGAAATCGAGCAGGAGCGCCAGTGGCTGAAGCCGCAGGTGTGGATCGGTCCAGGGCTGGTCTCTGCCGTACTGCTGGCGGTGATGGTGTACGCCATTCTCACCGTTAACGATCAGGGCATTGACGGCACCGCGATTAGCGCCAAAGCGGTCGGTATCACCCTGTTCGGGCCTTACGTTCTGGCGGTTGAGCTGGCGTCGATGCTGCTGCTGGCTGGCCTGGTGGTGGCCTTCCACGTTGGCCGTGAAGAGCGTCCGGGCGAGGTGCTGAGCAACCGTCCGGCGGATGCGAAAAGAAAAACGGAGGAGCACGTATGATCCCCTTACAACACGGACTGATCCTCGCCGCCGTTCTGTTTGTGCTCGGGCTGACGGGGCTTATCATCCGCCGCAACCTGCTGTTCATGCTGATTGGCCTCGAAATCATGATTAACGCCGCCGCGCTGGCTTTTGTCGTCGCGGGCAGCTACTGGGGCCAGAGTGACGGCCAGGTGATGTATATCCTCGCGATTAGCCTCGCGGCTGCGGAAGCCAGTATTGGCCTGGCGCTGCTGCTCCAGCTGCATCGCCGTCGCCAGAACCTGAATATCGATTCAGTAAGTGAGTTGCGTGGATGAACATGCTTGCCTTAACCATTATTTTGCCATTGATTGGCTTCCTGCTTCTGTCGTTCTCCCGTGGCCGCTGGTCGGAAAACCTCTCCGCTGCGGTGGGGATGGGCTCCGTCGGCCTGGCGGCGCTGGTAACGGCGATTGCTGGCGTTGACTTCTTTAACAACGGACGTGAGGCCTTCAGCCAGCCGCTGTGGACCTGGATGGCGGTGGGCGATTTCAACATCGGCTTCAACCTGGTGCTGGACGGCCTGTCGCTGACCATGCTCTCGGTGGTGACCGGGGTTGGCTTCCTGATCCACATGTTCGCCTCCTGGTACATGCGTGGGGAAGAGGGCTACTCTCGCTTCTTCGCCTACACCAACCTGTTCATCGCGAGCATGGTGGTACTGGTGCTGGCGGACAACCTGCTGCTGATGTACCTCGGCTGGGAAGGCGTGGGCCTCTGCTCCTATCTGCTGATCGGCTTCTACTACACCGATCCGAAGAACGGCGCGGCGGCAATGAAAGCATTTGTCGTGACCCGCGTGGGTGACGTCTTCCTCGCCTTTGCGCTGTTCATTCTCTACAACGAGCTGGGCACGCTGAACTTCCGTGAGATGGTCGAGCTGGCACCTGCGCACTTCGAAGCAGGCAACAACATGCTGACGTGGGCGACGCTGATGCTGCTGGGCGGTGCGGTCGGTAAATCCGCGCAGCTGCCGTTGCAGACCTGGCTTGCGGACGCGATGGCTGGCCCGACGCCGGTCTCCGCGCTGATCCACGCCGCCACGATGGTGACCGCTGGTGTCTACCTGATCGCCCGTACCCACGGCCTGTTCCTGATGACGCCGGAGATCCTGCATCTGGTGGGGATCGTCGGCGCGGTCACCCTGGTACTGGCCGGTTTTGCGGCGCTGGTGCAGACCGACATCAAACGCGTTCTCGCTTACTCCACCATGAGCCAGATCGGCTACATGTTCCTCGCGCTGGGCGTGCAGGCATGGGATGCGGCGATTTTCCATCTAATGACCCATGCGTTCTTCAAAGCGCTGCTGTTCCTCTCGTCTGGCTCGGTGATCCTTGCCTGCCACCATGAGCAGAACATCTTTAAAATGGGCGGGCTGCGTAAGTCGATTCCGCTGGTCTACGTCTGCTTCCTGGTAGGCGGCGCGGCGCTGGCGGCACTACCGCTGATCACCGCAGGCTTCTTCAGTAAGGATGAGATCCTCGCAGGGGCGATGGCTAACGGCCATATCAACCTGATGGTGGCAGGCCTGGTCGGCGCGTTCATGACCTCGCTCTACACTTTCCGTATGATCTTTATCGTCTTCCACGGCAAAGAGCAGATCCATGCTCACGCAGGGAAGGGGATTACCCATCACCTACCGCTGATTGTGCTGCTGGTGCTCTCAACCTTCGTTGGGGCGATGATCGTGCCGCCGCTGCAGGGTGTTCTGCCGGATACCACCGAGCTTGAGCATGGTCGCGTGCTGACCCTGGAAATTACCTCGGGCGTCGTGGCTATTGCCGGGATCCTGATTGCTGCATGGCTGTGGCTGGGCAAGCGTACGCTGGTGACCTCCATTGCCAACAGCGCGCCGGGCCGCCTGCTGGGCACCTGGTGGTATAACGCATGGGGCTTCGACTGGCTGTACGACAAAATCTTCGTTAAACCGTTCCTCGGCATTGCGTGGTTGATTAAGCGCGATCCGTTGAATGCGGTGATGAACACGCCGGCTATTCTCTCCCGCTTTGCCGGGAAAGGCCTGCTGTTCAGCGAAAACGGGCAGCTGCGCTGGTATGTGGCGTCCATGAGCATTGGTGCGGTCGTGGTGCTCGCGCTCTTAGTGTTTTTGCGTTGATTTAGTTAGCTGGTTGACTGACAGCC
>NZ_LR607338.1:3289360-3330612 GCF_902164725.1 Pseudescherichia vulneris
TTAAACAAGGAACAATTATCGCCATGTTATTACCCTGGCTAATACTAATTCCCTTTATCGGCGGCTTCCTCTGCTGGCTGACTGAACGCTTTGGCGTGAAGTTGCCGCGTTGGATCGCGCTGGTAACAATGGGGCTGACGCTGGCGCTCTCTCTGCAGCTTTGGATGCAGGGCGGCTATTCGCTTACCCAGGCTACCGGCCTGCCGCAGTGGCAGTCGGAGTACACGCGGCAGTGGATCCCGCGCTTTGGTATCACTATCCACCTGGCGCTGGACGGCCTGTCGCTGCTGATGGTCGTCCTGACCGGCTTCCTCGGCGTGCTGGCGGTGCTCTGCTCATGGCGTGAAATCGAAAAGTACCAGGGTTTCTTCCACCTCAACCTGATGTGGATCCTGGGCGGCGTGATCGGCGTGTTCCTTGCCATCGATATGTTCCTGTTCTTCTTCTTCTGGGAGATGATGCTGGTACCGATGTACTTCCTGATCGCGCTCTGGGGCCACAAGGCCTCCGATGGTAAAACGCGTATCACGGCGGCCACCAAGTTCTTCATCTACACCCAGGCGAGCGGGCTGGTGATGCTGATTGCGATCCTCGGGCTGGTGTTTGTCCACTACAACGCTACCGGCGTCTGGACCTTCAACTACGAGCAGCTGCTGAAAACCCCGATGTCCCACGGCGTGGAATATCTGCTGATGCTGGGCTTCTTCATCGCCTTTGCGGTGAAAATGCCGGTGGTGCCGCTGCACGGCTGGCTGCCGGACGCCCACTCCCAGGCACCGACCGCCGGTTCCGTTGACCTCGCGGGGATCCTGCTGAAAACCGCCGCCTACGGTCTGCTGCGTTTTGCGCTGCCGCTGTTCCCGAACGCCTCTGCGGAGTTCGCGCCGATTGCCATGTGGCTGGGCGTGATCGGTATCTTCTACGGCGCGTGGATGGCGTTTGCCCAGACCGATATCAAACGTCTGATTGCCTACACCTCCGTGTCCCACATGGGCTTCGTGCTGATCGCCATCTATACCGGCAACCAGCTGGCCTACCAGGGCGCGGTGATCCAGATGATTGCCCACGGTCTCTCTGCGGCCGGGATGTTCATCATCTGCGGCCAGCTCTACGAGCGCCTGCACACCCGTGATATGCGCATGATGGGCGGCCTGTGGAGCAAGATTAAGTGGCTGCCTGCGCTGTCGATGTTCTTTGCCGTGGCCACCCTCGGGATGCCAGGTACCGGTAACTTCGTGGGTGAGTTCATGATCCTGTTCGGCAGCTACGGCGTCGTCCCGCTCATCACCGTGATCTCGACCTTTGGTCTGGTGTTCGCCTCGGTCTACTCGCTGGCGATGCTGCATCGCGCCTACTTCGGTAAGGCAAAGAGTGAAATTGCCGCTAAAGAACTGCCAGGGATGTCGCTGCGTGAGCTGTTCATCATCCTGCTGCTGGTGGTACTCCTGGTACTGCTTGGCTTCTATCCGCAGCCGATTCTGGATACCTCGCACTCCGCGATGAGCAATATCCAGCAGTGGTTTGTTAATTCCGTTACTACTACAAGGCCGTAAAGCGCATATGACTCTTACTCCACAACACCTGATCGCGCTGCTACCGCTGCTGATCGTCGGATTGACGGTGGTGGTTGTGATGCTCTCCATTGCGTGGCGACGCAACCACTTCCTCAACGCCACTCTCGCCGTTGTTGGCCTGAACGCCGCGCTGGTCTCGCTCTGGCTGGTGGGCCAGGCGGGAGCAATGGACGTGACGCCGTTAATGCGCGTTGACGGCTTCTCCATGTTCTATACCGGCCTGGTACTGCTGGCGAGCCTTGCGACCTGTACCTTTGCCTATCCGTGGCTGGAAGGGTACAAAGACAACCAGGAAGAGTTCTACCTGCTGGTGCTGATTGCCGCCTTGGGTGGCATTCTGCTGGCTAACGCTAACCATCTGGCCGCGCTGTTCCTCGGCATCGAGCTGATCTCGCTGCCGCTGTTCGGTCTGATTGGCTACGCGTTCCGTCAGAAGCGCTCGCTGGAAGCCAGCATCAAGTACACCATCCTCTCTGCCGCAGCCTCGTCGTTCCTGCTGTTTGGTATGGCGCTGGTGTATGCCAACTCCGGCAACCTGTCGTTCCTGGCTATCGGTAAGAGCCTCGGCGACGGCATGCTGCACGAGCCGCTGCTGCTGATCGGTCTCGGCCTGATGATCGTCGGTCTTGGCTTCAAGCTGTCTCTGGTGCCGTTCCATCTCTGGACGCCGGACGTTTACCAGGGCGCGCCTGCGCCGGTCTCTACCTTCCTGGCGACCGCCAGCAAGATTGCGATCTTTGGCGTGGTGATGCGTCTGTTCCTCTACGCGCCGGTAGGCGATAGCGAAGCGGTACGCGTGGTGCTGGGCATTATTGCCTTCGCCTCGATCATCTTCGGTAACCTGATGGCGCTGAGCCAGACCAACATCAAACGTCTGCTCGGCTACTCCTCTATCTCTCACCTTGGCTATCTGCTGGTGGCGCTGATTGCCCTGCAGAACGGCGAGATGTCGATGGAGACAGTAGGCGTCTATCTGGCGGGCTACCTGTTTAGCAGCCTCGGCGCGTTCGGCGTGGTGAGCCTGATGTCCAGCCCATACCGTGGCCCGGATGCCGACTCGCTCTACTCCTACCGAGGCCTGTTCTGGCACCGTCCGATCCTTTCGGCGGTAATGACGGTGATGATGCTGTCGCTGGCGGGGATCCCGATGACCCTCGGCTTTATCGGTAAGTTCTACGTGCTGGCGGTGGGTGTGAATGCTCACCTGTGGTGGCTGACGGCAGCAGTCGTGGTCGGCTCGGCTATTGGCCTCTATTACTACCTGCGCGTAGCGGTGAGCCTCTATCTCAGCGCGCCGCAGCAGCTTAACCGCGATGCGCCGTCCGACTGGGCTTACAGCGCGGGCGGGATCGTAGTTCTGATCTCTGCTCTGCTGGTGCTGCTGCTGGGTGTCTACCCGCAGCCGCTGATTAGCCTGGTACAGATGGCCCAGCCGCTGATGTAACGCTTTAGAGCAAAATAAAAACCGCCGAAGATTCGGCGGTTTTTTTTTTGGCTATGAAACACAGTTTTGTAGGTCTGATCAGCGCAGCGCCATCATGCGTTAATCTGTTACACCGCCTGCTTGTGGCTAATCAGCGGGCCGTTGGCCTTACTTGAGGCACGATCCAGCACCTCTTTCAGCACCGCTGACAGCTCGGTCACTTCAAACTTGGCGACGTAACCGTCGGCCTGCACCTTGCGAACGTGATCCTCGTTGGCGCTGCCGGAGAGCGAGGAGTGGATCACCACGGGAATATGCTTCAGGCGCGGGTCGGTTTTGATTTTACGCGTCAGGGTAAAGCCATCCATCTCCGGCATCTCCAGATCCGTCAGCACCATAGCGATCTTATCGCTCACCGGTACGCCTTCGCTCTCTGCCTGCTGGGCCAGCAGCTGGATCTTCTCCCACGCATCTTTGCCGGTTACGTGCATCTGGTTGGGGATCTGCATGGTCTCCAGCCCCTTCTCCAGCATCGCTCGCGCGACCCTTGAGTCCTCGGCAACAATAGCCACTGCACCCGGTTTAATATTGAATTTCTGTACGGCGTCATTGTTGGCGTGGAGATCGTGATCGGACGGCACAATGTCATAGAGGATCTGCTCAACGTCCAGCACCAGCGCCAGGTTGTTGGTGTCTTTATCATCGTCAAGGCAGGCGATGCTGGTAATGTAGCGGCCGTTGATCGCCTTTTCCGCCGTGTGCACCTGCTTCCAGTCCAGACGGGTAATGTTCTCCACCGACTCGACGGCAAAGGCCTGCACGCTGCGGGCATACTCGGTGATCAGCAGGATATTCAGACCGGTGCTGGGCTTGCAGCCCGCCACGGCAGGAAGATCGATAACCGGGATCACCTGGTCGCGAATATTGACCATTCCCAGCAGGGGCGATTTCATCCCGGCAGGGCGGGTAAACGCAGGCATGGGCACAATTTCACGCAGCTTAAATACGTTGATGCCATAGAGTTCTGATTTCTGTTCGTGTTGTGACGTACCAAGGCGAAACAGTAACAGCTCGAAGCGGTTGGACAGGGTGAGATTAGCCCTGTCATCAATATCTTTCTGGAAACTATCCATGATGCCCTCAGAGTGAAGTACCTGCGTTTACACAGTTATCGGCACGCGGAGGAAAAAGTGGAGGCGCGATTTACATCAAATCTCTACAACGGCAAAATCCTCTGCCAGCAGGGTGTCAGGAAAGATAGCCTGGCACTCCGCCAGCAGGCGCTGGCCGCCCTCATCATCGTAGCGTGAGCTGATGTGCGTCATCACCAGCCTGCCAACGCCCGCCTCCTGGGCCAGCCGTGCTGCCTGGCGCGTCGAGCTGTGACCCCGGCTATTGGCTTTCTCCTCCATCTCCGCCTCCAGCGTTGTCTCATGCACCATCAGGTCTGCGCCACGGGCCAGCGCCAGCGCGCCGGGGCAGGGGGCGGTATCGCCAAACAGGGCTAGCTTTTTGCCGGGCACGGCGGGGGCGAGAAAATCGTTACCGTCAATGCGCCTGCCATCCTCCAGAGTGACGATCTCTCCGGCTTTCAGACGCTGAAAGAGCGGGCCGGGTTTAACGCCCTGCGCCATCAGCGCGGCAGCGTCGAGCGCGCCGGGCTTGTCGTGCTCCTCAATGCGGTAGCCGTAGCACTCCACCGGGTGGTTAAGCGCAAAGGCGGTGACGCGACGCAGGCCGTCATCCATCACCGGGCCTTCTGCAATTTCCACCACCGTCAACGGATAGTCGGTCCAGGAGCCGCTCAGGCGCAGGGCGGTATCAATAAACTCCCGCAGCCCTTTGGGACCGTAGATTGTCAGCGGGTGGACGTTGCCAGCCATCGAACGGCTGCAAAGCAGGCCTGGTAGGCCAAAGAGATGATCCCCGTGCAGATGGGTAATAAAAATGCGATCCAGCTTGCCGGGATGCCAGGCGGTGCGCTGCATCTGCTGCTGGGTGCCTTCTCCACAGTCAATCAACCACAGCGCGGGCCGTGTCGGGTGGCGTAGATTCAGCAGCGCCGCGCTGACGTTACGCGTGCGCGTGGGGACGCCTGCTGAGGTGCCTAAAAATATCAGTTCCATATGCGCTCTGGGTCGATAAAAGCCTTATTATAGCGAGCAACGCATAAAAAGGAGCGTACCATGATCCGTTGGCAAGACCTGCACCACGCTGAATTAACCGTCTCTGAACTCTACGCTCTGCTGAAGCTGCGCTGCGAAGTTTTTGTGGTTGAGCAGAACTGCGTCTATCTCGACGTTGACGGTGACGACCTGATCGGTGAGAACCGACACCTGCTTGGCTGGCGTGATAACCAGCTGGTGGCGTATGCGAGGATTCTGAAAAGCGAGGATGATTTTGCGCCGGTAGTCATTGGCCGCGTCATTGTTAGCGCCGCGGTACGGGGTGAAAAACTGGGCTATCAGCTGATGGAAAGGGCCGTTGCCAGCTGTAGCAAAAACTGGCCGCAAAGCCCGATATATCTGGGCGCGCAGGCACATCTCCAGGGCTTCTATCGTCACTTTGGCTTTGTCCCGGTGACCGAGGTTTATGACGAGGATGGCATTCCACATGTCGGTATGGCGCGTGAAATCATACCTCACGTTGACCAGGCGTAACCGCAAGTCATTGTCTATAGTTAGCTGACAGGTGCAAAACATGGAGAAACCTAATGTCTAACCAATTTACGAGTACCCGTATCGATGACGACCTGAACCTGCTAAGCGACACGCTGGAAGAAGTGCTACGCTCCTCCGGCGATCCGGCCGACCAGAAATACGTCGAGCTGAAAGCACGCGCCGAGCAGGCTCTGCATGATGTAAAAGACCGCGTTAGCCAGGCATCTGACACGTATTACGTGCGTGCTAAGCAGGTGGCATACCGTGCGGACGATTACGTGCGTGAAAAACCGTGGCAGGGCGTAGGCATCGGTGCCGCCGCTGGCCTGGTGTTAGGGCTGCTGCTGCGTCGCTAATGCTGTAACGCGCTGCCCTACGCGGGCGCTGTCTTAAGGACAGCGCCCGCTGTTTTTTCTCTCTTCTGCACGCCTTATCGATTTACATCAAAAATCCCGCCTCTCCATCTCCGTATACTTGTCCCTATTCTTGATACCGGACAAACTCATGTCAGCAAGCTCATTCAACCGGCGCTGGGCGGAAGTTATCCTCGAAACGCTGGCGCGCCATGGCATCAGACACATTTGCATCGCGCCAGGCTCCCGCTCGACGCCGCTTACCCTGGCGGCTGCGCAAAATAATGCGTTTATTCACCACACCCATTTCGACGAGCGCGGGCTGGGGCATCTGGCGCTCGGGTTGGCGAAGGCAAGCCAGCAGCCGGTAGCCGTGATTGTCACCTCCGGAACGGCGGTAGCGAACCTCTACCCAGCGCTGATTGAGGCCGGGCTGACCGGTGAGAAGCTGATCCTGCTCACCGCCGATCGTCCCCCGGAGCTTATCGACTGCGGCGCAAACCAGGCGATCCGCCAGCCGGGCATGTTTGCCTCGCATCCGGCACAGACTATCGCCCTGCCACGCCCTGCCCAGGAGATCCCGGCCCGCTGGCTGGTCTCTACGCTGGATAACGCCCTTGGAACGCTGCACGGCGGGGCAATACACATCAACTGTCCCTTTGCCGAGCCGCTCTACGGCGAGCTGAATGATACTGGCCTTGAGTGGCAGCGCGCGCTGGGCAGCTGGTGGCAGAGCGATCGCCCCTGGCTGCGAGAGGATATTCGTCGTGAGAGCGAGAAGCAGCGCGACTGGTTCTTCTGGCGACAGAAGCGCGGGGTTGTGGTGGCCGGGCGGATGAGTGCCACCGAGGGCAAACGGGTGGCAGAGTGGGCCCAGATGCTGGGCTGGCCGCTGATTAGCGACGTCCTCTCTCAGACCGGTCAGCCGCTGCCCTGCGCCGATCTGTGGCTGGGCAACGCCAGCGCGGTGAGCGAGCTGGCTCAGGCCCAGATTGTCATCCAGTTGGGTAGTAGCCTGACCGGAAAACGACTCTTGCAGTGGCAGGCAACCTGCACACCGGATGAGTATTGGCTGGTGGATAACATTGCAGGCCGCCTCGATCCTGCGCACCATCGCGGACGGCGGCTGCTATCCGGCGTAGGCGAGTGGCTGGCGCTGCATCCGGCCGAGAAGCGTCATCCGTGGTATACGGCGATCCCCCATCTGGCCGATCGGGCGTGGCAGGCCGCTGCGGCCCGGCGTGAAACCTTTGGCGAAGCGCAGCTGGCGCACCGTCTGGCGGAGTTTCTGCCGGAGCAGGGGCAGCTCTTTCTGGGCAATAGCCTGGTCGTGCGCCTGGTGGATGCCCTTGGGCAGCTGCCTGCGGGCTATCCGGTCTACAGCAATCGCGGAGCCAGCGGCATTGACGGCCTGCTCTCTACCGCCGCTGGCGTGCAGCGCGCCACCGCAAGGCCGACTCTGGCGCTGGTGGGCGATCTCTCTGCGCTCTACGATCTCAACGCACTGGCGCTGCTGCGCCGGGTCTCCGCGCCCTTTGTGCTGATTGTGGTGAACAACAATGGCGGTCAGATCTTCTCCCTGCTGCCGACTCCGCAGGAAGAGCGGGAGCAATTTTACCTTATGCCGCAGAATGTCAACTTTGACCATGCGGCAGCGATGTTCGACCTGGCCTACCATCGCCCTGAAAGCTGGGCCGAGCTGGAGGTAGCGCTGGCCGGAGCATGGCGCGCGCCGCAGGCGACCCTTATCGAGCTGGTGGTCGATCCCCAGAAGGGGGCGCAAACCTTACAGCAGCTCCTCGCCCAGGTCAGCCAGCTATGATCCTGCACGCGGTGGCGAAAGCGGGCGAAGCCGAGCTGCCCTGGCTGGTATTTCTGCACGGTTTCTCAGGCCGTGGCGAGGAGTGGACGGCGGTGGGGGAGCGTCTCTCCCGCCACTCCCAGCTCTATATCGATCTCCCCGGTCATGGTGGTTCTTCGGCTGTCTACGCCCGCGATTTTAATGAGGTATGTTCACAGCTGCACGCTACGCTTATTAGTTACAACATACTTAAATACTGGCTGGTGGGGTACTCCCTCGGCGGCCGCATCGCTATGTACTATAAAGGGATTAGTTGTAGAAGGCAGTCATCCAGGGCTCACCTCTGCCACAGCCCGCGAGGCACGCTGGCTCTCTGATACCCGCTGGGCACAGCGCTTTCGCCATGAACCACTGACCGACGTTTTTAACGACTGGTATCGACAGCCGGTATTTGCCAGCCTGAGCGCTGACCAGCGGCGCGAGCTGGTGGCAATAAGATGCGACAACAGCGGCGAGGCGCTGGCCGCCATGCTCGAAGCCACCTCTCTGGCGGTACAGCCCGATCTGCGTCCGGCGCTGCGCCGGGGCGACTTTCCCTTTTACTACCTGTGTGGCGAATACGACCCCAAATTCCGTGCCCTCGGTGCAGAGCTTGCGGCGTCTTGCCTGTTGATTAACGACGCCGGGCACAACGCCCACCGGGAGAATCCCGGCGGGACGGCGGCCTGCCTGGCGCACATTTTGCGTTACTGATTAAGGAACTCTGATGATCTATCCCGATGAATCCATGCTTTACGCGCCGGTTGAGTGGCAGGACTGCTCCAAAGGCTACAGCGACATTCGCTACCATAAATCCACGGACGGCATCGCCAAAATCACCATTAACCGTCCGCAGGTGCGTAATGCGTTTCGCCCTCTGACGGTGAAAGAGATGCTCCAGGCGCTGGCGGACGCCCGCTACGACGATGCGGTCGGGGTGATTATCCTCACTGGAGAAGGTGAAAAAGCCTTCTGCGCGGGGGGAGACCAGAAGGTGCGCGGTGACTACGGCGGCTATCAGGATGACTCCGGCGTACACCACCTTAACGTGCTCGACTTCCAGCGTCAGATCCGCACCTGCCCGAAACCGGTGGTGGCGATGGTGGCGGGCTACGCCATTGGCGGCGGCCACGTCCTGCATATGATGTGCGATCTGACCGTAGCGGCGGAAAATGCGGTATTCGGCCAGACCGGTCCCAAGGTTGGCTCTTTTGACGGCGGCTGGGGGGCGGCCTATATGGCCCGCATCGTTGGGCAGAAAAAAGCGCGTGAAATCTGGTTCCTTTGCCGTCAGTACGACGCCCAGCAGGCATTGGATATGGGGCTGGTCAACACCGTGGTGCCGGTGGCCGAGCTTGAAAAAGAGACTGTACGCTGGTGTCGGGAGATGCTGCAAAATAGCCCGATGGCCTTGCGCTGTCTGAAGGCGGCGCTCAACGCCGACTGTGACGGCCAGGCGGGTCTGCAGGAGCTGGCGGGCAACGCCACGATGCTCTTCTACATGACCGAAGAGGGGCAGGAGGGGCGCAACGCCTTCAACGAGAAGCGTCAGCCGGACTTTAGCAAATTTAAACGGAACCCGTAATGCGTCAGGCACAGGTTTACCGCTGGCAGATCCCGATGGACGCGGGGGTAGTGCTGCGCGAGCGTCGGCTTAAAACCCGTGAGGGACTCTATCTCTGCCTGCGTGACGGCAGCCGGGAAGGGTGGGGCGAGATTGCTCCGCTGCCGGGCTTCAGCCATGAAACTCGCGATGAGGCGCAGGCCGAGCTAATGGCCTGGGCTGACCGCTGGCTACAGGGTGCAGAGACGCTCCCGGAGATGCCGTCGGTGGCCTTTGGCGTGAGCTGTGCCCTGGCGGAGCTGGCCGGAACCTTACCTGAGGCAGCGGACTATCGCGCCGCGCCGCTCTGCACTGGCGATCCTGACGACCTGATACTTCAGCTTGCTGCCATGCCCGGCGAGAAAGTCGCAAAGGTCAAAGTGGGCCTCTATGAGGCGGTACGTGACGGCATGGTGGTTAATCTCCTGCTGGAAGCGGTGCCCGATCTCCAGCTGCGGCTGGACGCCAATCGCGCCTGGATCCCGCAAAAGGCGCAGCAGTTTGCGAAGTATGTCCATCCGGACTATCGATCACGCATTGCCTTTCTTGAGGAGCCGTGCCGAACCCGTGCCGACTCGTTAGCCTTTGCCCAGGAGACGGGGATCGCCATCGCCTGGGATGAGAGCCTGCGCGACGCTGATTTTGACTTTACCGCCGAGGTGGGCGTAAAAGCAGTAGTGATCAAGCCTACGCTCACCGGCGCGCTGGAGAGGGTACGCGAGCAGGTGCAGGCAGCCCATGCGCTGGGCATGACGGCGGTGATCAGCTCCTCTATCGAGTCAAGCCTCGGTCTGACCCAGCTGGCGCGGATTGCCGCCTGGCTGACGCCGCAGACTATACCGGGCCTCGACACGCTAGGACTGATGCAGGTTCAGCAGGTTCGCCGCTGGCCGGGCAGTACCTTGCCGTGCCTTGATATTGCCGCCTTGGAGCCGTTGCGATGACCTTTGCCGATTGGCCGTGGCGTCACTGGCGCGAGCAGCGGGGTGACGCCGCCGCCGTGCGTTTGAATCATGAAACCCTCAGCTGGCGCATGCTCTGTACGCGTATCGATACCCTGGCGGCAGGCTTTGCCCGGCAACACGTCCAGCCGGGGAATGGGGTGCTGCTGCGCGCCGGTAACTCACCGCAAACGCTGCTGGCCTGGCTGGCGCTGCTCCAGTGCGGCGCACGGGTATTGCACATTAATCCCCAGCTGCCTGAGGCGCTGCTGGCGGTGCTGCTGCCGTCGCTTTCGTTACAACATACTTTGAGCGTTGATAACAACTGGCGCGGCATCGGGCTTCCGACGCTGGCAATGCGTGACGCAGAGGGCGAGGATGCAGCCTGCTGGCAGCCGCAGCGGCTGGTTTCCATGACGCTCACCTCCGGTTCAACCGGCCTGCCCAAGGCGGCGGTACACACCGCTGCCGCGCACCTGGCCAGCGCACATGGCGTGCTGTCTCTGCTGCCTTACGGCTCGGAAAATGATTGGCTGCTCTCCCTGCCGCTGTTTCACGTCTCCGGACAGGGCATTTTATGGCGCTGGCTGCTGGCTGGCGGGCGGCTGACGGTTCGCGATAAGCAGCCGCTGGCCCAGGCGCTGGCAGGCTGTACTCACGCCTCGCTGGTACCGACCCAGCTCTGGCGGCTGCTGGAGGAGAACGCCAGCGTGAACCTGAAAGCGGTTTTGCTGGGCGGCGCGGCTATTCCGGTGGCGCTTACCCAGCGGGCCAGCGCGCGAGGGATCCGTACCTGGTGCGGCTACGGGTTGACAGAGTTCGCCTCCACGGTGTGTGCAAAAACCGCCGACGGTGAGCCGGATGTCGGTCAGCCGCTGCCGGGGCGTGAAGTACGGATCGTCAACGGCGAAGTGTGGCTGCGCGGCGAGAGCATGGCCGCAGGCTACTGGCGGCACGGGGAGCTTATCCCGCTGGTCAATGATGAAGGTTGGTTTGCTACTCGCGATCGCGGCGTGCTGAGCAACGGACGGCTGAGCATACTCGGACGCATGGATAATCTCTTCTTTAGCGGCGGAGAGGGGATCCAGCCGGAGGCGGTGGAGCGGGTAATTGAGGCCCATCCCTGCGTGCAGCAGGCTTTTGTAGTCCCGCTGGCCGACCCCGAATTTGGCCAACGCCCGGTTGCCGTGGTGACGTGCGACAGCGGGTTTGCTATCGACTCGCTGGGGGCGTGGGTCAACGGCAAGCTTGCCCGCTTCCAGCAGCCGGTGCACTGGCTAGCCCTGCCTGAGAGCCTAAACGCAGGGGGGATCAAAATCTCCCGCCGATCGCTGATCGACTGGGTTCAGCAGACGCTGCGCGGCGGATAGCGCTTCCCCTGCGCCGCTAAACCGTGTAAAACACTTTTCGCCCATCTGCTGGCATGAAAGGCTTGTACACTGTGCCGGTTTTGGGCGTTTTACATTTTTTAGTATGGAAAAGGGCAATGGATAAAAGAATTTTGTGGGGAGTGGCCAGCCTGATGCTGGTATCGGCATCGGCCAGCGCGCTGAGCCTTAGCGGTCAGGCAGGGGAACACTACACTAACCTGGCGGCCGGATTTGGCACCGAAACCAGCGGCCTGGCGCTGAGCGGCAACTGGACGCACAGCGATGACGACGGCGACGCTGCCGGTCTGGGGCTGGGTCTTAACCTTCCGCTCGGGCCGCTGCTGGCGACCGTTGGCGGTAAAGGCATTTATACCAATCCGAACGACGGTGACGAAGGCTATGCCGCAGCGGTTGGCGGCGGCCTGCAGTGGCCGATCGGCGACAGCTTCCGCCTGTTTGGTGAGTACTACTACTCTCCGGACTCGCTCTCCAGCGGTATCGACAGCTATCAGGAAGCTAACGCTGGCGCACGCTTGACCATCATGCGTCCGCTGAGCATTGAAGCTGGCTATCGTTATCTGAACCTGGCGGGTAAAGACGGCAACCGCGACAACGCGCTTGCTGATGGCCCCTACGTTGGGGTGAACGCCAGCTTCTAATCCTCCGGCGCGGTACTCTGCCGCGCCTTTTCTCCTGCTGGATCCTGCCGCTATTTGCTTCCCCATGCGTTATAGTACTCCGACAACAGTTAAGGAAGAGTACGGAGATCACGATGATAAACGTGGAAATGCTGTCTACCGGGGATGAAGTCCTGCATGGTCAGATTGTGGATACTAACGCCGCCTGGCTTGCCGATCTGTTTTTCACCGAAGGGTTGCCGCTGACGCGCCGCAATACCGTGGGCGACAGCCTTAACGATCTGGTTGCCATTCTGCGCGAACGCAGCGAGCACGCCGATATCTTAATCGTTAACGGTGGCCTGGGGCCGACCAGCGACGATCTCAGTGCGCTGGCAGCCGCTACCGCAGCGGGCGAAGAACTGGTACTGCATGAAGCGTGGCTCAGCCACATGGAGCGCTTCTTCACCGAGCGCGGGCGCGTGATGGCACCCAGCAACCGCAAGCAGGCGGAGATCCCAGCCAGCGCGGAGCTGATCGATAACCCGGTGGGCACCGCCTGCGGCTTTGCCGTCAAGCTTAACCGCTGCCTGATGTTCTTTACGCCGGGCGTACCCTCTGAATTTAAGGTAATGGTGCAGCAGGAGATCCTGCCGCGTCTGCGGGAGCGCTTTAGCCTGCCGTTGCCGCCAGTCTGCCTGCGCCTGACCACCTTTGGCCGCTCCGAGAGCGATCTGGCCCAGAGCCTGGATCACCTTCAGCTACCGGAAGGGGTGGTGATGGGCTACCGCTCATCCATGCCGATCATCGAGCTGAAGCTGACCGGCCCGGCAGAGCAGCGTGAAGCCATGGAGGCGCTGTGGCCAGAGGTGCAGCGCGTTGCGGGCGAGAGCCTGATCTTTGAAGGCACCCAAGGGCTACCGGCGCTGCTGGCAGAGAAGATGCGTGAGCAGCAGCTGAGCCTGACCGTTAGCGAGCAGTTCACCAGCGGCCTGCTGGCGCTGCAACTCTCCCGTGCGTCTGCTCCGCTGCTGGCGAGCGAGGTACTACCGTTCCAGGCCGACACGCTGGAGCAGACCGCGCGCTGGGCCACTGAGCAGCGCAACCGCCACCTGGCCGGGCTGGCCCTGAGCGTCGGCGGGCTGGACGAGGAGCACATTAACTTTGCCCTCGCTACGCCGCAGGGTACTCACGCGCTGCGAGTGAAATTCAGCACCGGACGCCACGGCGTGGCCATCCGTCAGGAAGTGTGTGCCATGATGGCCCTGAACATACTGCGCCGCTGGCTAAGCGGTAAAGATGTCGCCAGCGATCACGGCTGGGTGAGCGTGGTCGATTCCCTGTTTGTAGCGTGATCCGCTTCTGCCTGTAGCATTCCAGGATGTTCACCGCCTTTGTCGGTGGACATCTTAACACTCCCGTACGTCCCCCTCCTTTATGTTCGTTTTCTTATCATTTAATCCTTTCTAATCTGTTTTTTGATTCATTTCGCTCGATATTGCGATATTATGCGCTTTTTTGCGCTTTTTTGCGCATTTTTGTCATATTTCTGTAACAATCTGTGCGTGGATTCACAGTAACAATTGCCGATATTTCTTAACATCGTCGGCCTCGCTGAAGTGGTGAGGCACGTTAACCCTACACATTTAATACTTGGCCACGGAGGCTACATGCTCAGTATCTTTAAACCAGCGCCACATCAGGCGCGCCTGGGAAAGGCAGAGATTGATCCGCTCTACCGTCGTTTGCGCTGGCAAATCTTTATCGGCATCTTCTTTGGCTACGCGGCGTACTATCTGGTGCGTAAAAACTTCGCCCTCGCGATGCCCTATCTGGTAGAGCAGGGTTTCTCCCGCGGCGATCTCGGATTCGCGCTGTCGGGCATTTCCATTGCCTACGGTTTCTCCAAGTTCATTATGGGCTCGGTATCGGATCGCTCTAATCCACGCGTTTTCCTGCCTGCCGGGCTGATCCTGGCGGCGGCGGTGATGCTGTTCATGGGCTTCGTGCCGTGGGCGACATCGAGCATTGCCGTCATGTTCGTACTGCTCTTCTTATGCGGCTGGTTCCAGGGGATGGGGTGGCCACCGTGTGGTCGCACCATGGTGCACTGGTGGTCGCAGAAAGAGCGCGGCGGCATTGTCTCGGTGTGGAACTGCGCGCATAACGTGGGCGGCGGTATTCCGCCTCTGCTGTTCCTGCTAGGAATGGCCTGGTTCAACGACTGGAAAGCCGCACTCTATATGCCAGCGTTCGGTGCGATTGTGGTGGCAATTATTGCCTTTGCGCTGATGCGTGATACGCCGCAGTCTCAGGGGCTGCCGCCCATTGAAGAGTACAAGAATGACTATCCGGATGATTACAGCGAGCAGCACGAAGAGGAGCTGACCGCTAAACAGATCTTCATGAAGTATGTCCTGCCCAACAGGCTGCTGTGGTACATCGCGATAGCCAACGTCTTTGTCTATCTGCTGCGCTACGGCATCCTCGACTGGTCGCCGACCTACCTGCGTGAGGTGAAACACTTTGCGCTGGATAAATCCTCGTGGGCCTACTTCCTGTATGAATATGCGGGGATCCCGGGCACCCTGCTGTGCGGCTGGATGTCGGATAAGGTGTTCAAAGGCAACCGTGGTGCGACGGGCGTGTTCTTTATGACGCTGGTGACCATTGCTACCGTGGTGTACTGGCTTAACCCGCCGGGCAACCCGGGCGTGGATATGGCCTGCATGATTGTTATCGGCTTCCTCATCTATGGTCCGGTCATGCTGATTGGTCTGCATGCCCTGGAGCTGGCCCCGAAAAAAGCGGCTGGCACCGCAGCGGGCTTTACCGGCCTGTTTGGTTATCTGGGCGGTTCGGTGGCGGCGAGCGCCATCGTGGGCTATACCGTTGACTTCTTCGGCTGGGACGGCGGCTTTATGGTGATGATCGGCGGAAGCGTGCTGGCCGTACTGCTACTGATTGTGGTGATGTTCGGTGAGAGGCGGCACCATACGGAAGTGCTGGCGCGTCGTTAATAAGCAATAAACAGAAAAGGGCCGCAAGGCCCTTTTTTTATGCCCCGGAAACAGGTAAGGTTCACGTAGCATTTACTTCTTATAAATCATGTAAAATCAATACATTATGTTGATGATCCGCGCGACGATCCTGGATGACCCAGTGCGACTCTCTGTTTACCTTTTTTCACTATTTAACGCTAAATATTGCTGTTAACGTCGAATAATAATTTATTTACATGCATCGCGGCGTGTAAAAATAAGCGCCGGGCTGTATGTTGAAAGTATTCACTATCGCCATATAATCGTCCTTATTATCAGTGCGACTTATGAAATAAGGATCGAACGGCACCCTACGGACAGTTTTAAGAGATATGAGTAAAGATACGATGGGATATCGGCTATACGGTTACGTAATAGGCAAAGAAATTCACTTCGAGATTGAAAACCGAAGGCTTTATCGCCTGCCGCAGGGAAGCGCCGATAAATCATTTATCTTTGGCTCGGTATTATTTAACCATACGATGCTGCATCTGTTTGTCTATCTATTACAGCATGGCCGTCATGCGACGGTGCCGCGCGAGGAGCTGCTGCGCGTGGTATGGGAGGAGAACGATCTGGTGCCATCGAGCCAGCGCCTGTGGCAGGTATTAAAAAACCTTAATCGTCGGCTCAGCCTGCTGGGATTACCTGATGACTTCATTGCCAACGTCAGGGGAAGCGGCTATATCATTAACTATGTTGATATTACGCCAATCTATTACAGAGTCAGTGAACTCCAGCGCTGCTCTGAGAAAATAACGGAGAGTTAGCTATTCCGGCGTGAGTGATGTCAACCCGGAAATTTATCCCTGAACATGTGTGTGTTCAGGGATTTTTTATATTTGCCGATCGGCCACTACAGATCGAGTTCAATATCGCCCATGGCGCGACAGCAGCAGGGGAGGATCTCCCCGGCCTGGATAAAGGCCAGCGGCTCGGTGAGCCACTCAACCTGACCAGCAATTAGCCGGGTTCGGCAGGAGCCGCAGTAGCCCTCCCGGCACTGGTACTCTACGTCAACCTTGTGGAACTCTAACGCCGCCAGCAGCGACGGATGTTCATCCTGGCACAGCAGCTGTGCGCCAGTGATGCGCAGCGTCACCGCACCCATTAGAGCTGGAAGTCGCTGAGATCGTCGGTGTTTACTTCCGAATCGATCTGTCCGACCAGATAAGAGCTCACCTCAACCTCCTGCGGCGCTACCTGCACGTTGTCAGAGACCAGCCAGGTATTGATCCATGGGATTGGGTTGGAGCGGGTTTGGAACGGCAGATCCAGACCCACCGCCTGCATACGGATATTGGTGATGTACTCTACGTACTGGCAGAGAATATCTTTGTTCAGGCCGATCATCGAGCCGCCCTGGAAGAGATATTCCGCCCACTCTTTCTCCTGCTGTGCCGCCTGTACGAAGAGATCGTAAGAGGCCTGCTTGCACTCTTCGGCAATCTCCGCCATCTCCGGATCGTCCACGCCGCTACGCAGCAGGTTCAGCATATGCTGGGTGCCGGTCAGGTGCAGGGCCTCATCGCGGGCGATCAGGCGAATGATCTTGGCGTTGCCTTCCATCAGCTCGCGCTCGGCGAAGGCAAAAGAGCAGGCGAAGCTGACGTAGAAGCGGATCGCTTCCAGCGCGTTAACGCTCATCAGGCAGAGATAGAGTTTCTTCTTCAGCTCGCGCAGGTTCACGGTCACGGTTTGACCGTTGACGGTATGCGTACCTTCGCCCAGCAGGTGCCAGTAACTGGTTAGCTGGATCAAATCGTCATAGAAGTGGGAGATACCTTCCGCTCGCTTGAGGATCTGCTCGTTGGTGACGATATCATCAAACACAATCGCCGGATCGTTGACGATGTTACGGATGATATGGGTGTAGGAGCGGGAGTGGATGGTCTCGGAGAATGCCCAGGTTTCGACCCACGTCTCCAGCTCAGGGATAGAGATCAGCGGCAGTAGCGCCACGTTCGGGCTGCGGCCCTGAATGGAGTCTAGCAGCGTCTGATACTTCAGATTGCTGAGGAAGATGTGCTTTTCATGCTCCGGCAGCGCCTGGAAGTCGATGCGGTCACGCGAGACGTCAACCTCTTCCGGACGCCAGAAGAAGGAGAGCTGTTTCTCAATCAGCTTTTCAAAGATGTCATATTTTTGCTGATCGTAGCGGGCGACGTTAACCGACTGGCCGAAAAACATCGGCTCTTTTAGCTGATCGTTCTTCGTCTGTGAAAAGGTGGTGTATGCCATGCGAGTGTTTCCTGTCCTGCTAGTATGCGCCCGGCGGCGCAGAGCTTGCCGGGCCTACAATATCCCGTAGGCCGAGTGAGCGAAGCGTCACCCGGCTAAACGATATTAAATCTTACATGCGCCGCTTTCGCAGCCGTCGTCCTGAATAGAAGGCACCATGTCGTCCTGCGCATCTTCCGCACCGTCACGGGTGTTCTGATAGTACAGGGTCTTGACGCCAAACTTATAGGCAGTGAGCAGATCCTTCAGCAGCTGCTGCATCGGCACTTTGCCAGATGGGAAGCGGGACGGATCGTAGTTGGTGTTCGCAGAGATCGACTGGTCGATAAACTTCTGCATGATGCCCACCAGCTGGAGGTAACCGTCGTTGTTCGGCATCTCCCACAGCAGCTCATAGTTGTTTTTCAGGTGCTCATAGTCCGGCACCACCTGGCGCAGGATCCCGTCTTTCGACGCTTTGATGCTCACGTGGCCGCGCGGCGGCTCAATGCCGTTGGTGGCGTTAGAGATCTGCGATGAGGTCTCAGACGGCATCAGCGCGGAGAGCGTAGAGTTACGCAGGCCGTGGGTCTTGATGGACTGACGCAGCGCTTCCCAGTTGTAGTGCAGCGCTTCGTCGGTAATGGCGTCGAGATCCTTTTTATAGGTATCGATCGGCAGGATACCCTGGGCATAGGTGGTCTCGTTGAACCACGGGCACGCGCCTTGCTCTTGCGCCAGCTCGTTAGAGGCTTTCAGCAGGTAGTACTGAATGGCCTCAAAGGTCTGGTGGGTGAGGTTGTTGGCGCTGCCGTCGGAGTAGCGCTTGCCGTTTTTCGCCAGCCAGTAGGCGTAGTTGATCACGCCAATACCCAGCGTACGACGGCCCATTGCCCCGCGTTTTGCGGCCGGGATCGGGTAGTCCTGATAGTCCAGCAGCGCATCCAGAGCACGTACCGCCAGCACGGCCAGCTCTTCCAGCTCGTCGAGGCTATTGATAGCGCCAAGGTTGAACGCCGACAGCGTACAGAGCGCGATTTCGCCGTTCTCATCGTTGACGTCCATCAGCGGTTTGGTCGGCAGGGCGATCTCCAGGCACAGGTTGGACTGGCGCACTGGCGCAACCGCCGGATCGAACGGGCTGTGGGTGTTGCAGTGGTCAACGTTCTGAATGTAGATACGACCGGTGGAGGCACGCTCCTGCATCATCAGCGAGAAGAGCTCAACGGCCTTCACGCGCTGCTTACGGATGCTCTCGTCCTGCTCATACTGCACGTACAGGCGCTCAAATTCGTCCTGATCGGCAAAGAAGGCGTCGTACAGGCCCGGCACGTCGGACGGGCTGAAGAGGGTAATATCCTGGCCTTTCAGCAGACGGGTGTACATCAGCTTGTTGATCTGTACGCCGTAGTCCATGTGACGAACGCGGTTGCCTTCGACGCCACGGTTGTTTTTCAGTACCAGCAGGCTCTCCACTTCCAGATGCCACATTGGGTAGAAGAGGGTCGCCGCACCGCCGCGCACGCCGCCCTGGGAGCAGGACTTCACCGCGGTCTGGAAGTGCTTGTAGAACGGAATACAGCCGGTGTGGAACGCTTCACCGCCACGGATCGGGCTGCCGAGGGCGCGGATGCGACCGGCGTTGATGCCGATACCGGCGCGCTGGGAGACATACTTCACAATCGCGCTGGAGGTGGCGTTGATGGAGTCCAGGCTGTCGCCGCATTCGATCAGCACGCAGGAGCTGAACTGGCGGGTTGGGGTACGCACGCCGGACATGATCGGCGTCGGCAGCGAGATCTTAAAGGTCGAGACCGCGTCATAGAAACGCTTCACGTAGTCCAGACGGGTATCGCGCGGATAGTTAGAGAACAGGCACGCGGCAACCAGAATATAGAGGAACTGGGCGCTCTCGTAGATTTCGCCGGTCACGCGGTTCTGAACCAGATACTTGCCTTCCAGCTGTTTTACGGCCGCATAGGAGAAGGTCAGGTCGCGGTCGTGCTGGATGAAACCGTCCATCTGCTGGAACTCTTCTTCCGTGTAGTCTTCCAGCAGATGATTATCGTATTTGCCCAGCTCAATCATCTTGCGTACGTGGTCGATCAACACCGGCGGCTCAAACTGGCCGTAGGCTTTTTTACGCAGGTGGAAGATGGCAAGGCGGGCAGCCAGATATTGATAATCCGGCGCGTCGCGGGAGATGAGATCGGCAGCGGCTTTGATAATGGTTTCGTGGATGTCGGACGTTTTAATGCCGTCGTAGAACTGAATGTGGGAACGCAGTTCAACCTGAGAGATCGATACGTTATTCAGCCCTTCTGCCGCCCAATCCAGCACCCGGTGGATTTTATCCAGATTGATGCGTTCAGTACGACCATCACGCTTCGTCACCAGCAGACTCTGATTCATGTACCTGTCCTTAAGAAAAAAAGTATCCCCCGCTTATCCACATTTTCACACTGTGGTTAAACCTGTGGATAAATACTATATGTAGGGGGTGTTTGATAAAAACGTCACAATATGGTGAGTATTCTAGTCTGGATTCTTTTCAGTACAAGAGTTGATTTTGAGGTTAAATTGCGGTTGCGGAAAGGTAATAAACGCTAAGTCCGCGAACGATAAGGGCTACAGGAAAGTCAACGCATGTGAAAAAAAAAAGTGAATGTGATCGAACGCTGAAATCTTCATCGCGGAACTGGCGGAAGTGAATTACGCAGCTTATGAGGCTGCGTAATTGTCATCACATTTTCAGATAACGTTAGCTGTTTTTTGCCTGGGTGTGCAGCATGTAGTTCACGTCAACGCCTGGGGCCAGCTTGAAGCGATCGCTAAGCGGATTGTAGTGCAGGCCAATCATATGCCGCTCCTGCAGCGGGGTAGGGTCGATCCAGCTAATCAGTTCGGCGGGTTTAATAAACTTCTTCACGTCGTGCGTGCCTTTCGGCACCATGCGCAACACGTACTCCGCGCCGACAATCGCCAGCAGCCAGGCTTTACCGCTGCGGTTAAGCGTCGAGAAGAAGACGTGGCCGCCTGGCTTAACGAGGCGGGCGCAGGCGTGCACCACCGACTGCGGATCGGGAACGTGCTCCAGCATCTCCATGCAGGTGACGACGTCATACTGTCCTGCCTGCTTAGCCGCATGCTCCTCTACCGTCTCCTGAACGTAGTCGACATGAATGCCGGACTCCAGGGCGTGCAGGCGAGCGACCTGTAGTGGCTCAAAGCCCATATCGAGGCCGCTGACGTTAGCGCCTTCCCGGGCCATGCTCTCGGCCAGGATGCCGCCGCCGCAGCCGACGTCCAGCACTTTTTTGCCGAACAGGCCGCCGACGCGCTCGGCGATATAGCCCAGGCGCAGGGGGTTGATACGATGCAGCGGTTTAAACTCGCCTTCGGTATCCCACCAGCGTGACGCCACGGCTTCAAATTTGGCGATCTCTTCATAGTCAACGTTTTGAGCCACCGGCGGTTTTTCAGCATTCATGGGCGCTTTTACTCCTTAATCAATCAGTGCATTGAGTATATCAGGAGAGAAGTATCAATAAAGCATTGGCGGGGGTGTTTCCTTTACCGGAATCACGTCGGCTGTGTTATAATTTGCGACCTTTGAATCCGGGATACAGTAGAGGGATAGCGGTTAGATGAGCGACCTTGCGAGAGAAATTACACCGGTTAACATCGAGGAAGAGCTGAAGAGCTCCTATCTGGACTATGCGATGTCGGTCATTGTTGGCCGTGCGCTGCCAGACGTCCGCGATGGCCTGAAACCGGTACACCGTCGCGTACTTTACGCCATGAACGTATTGGGCAATGACTGGAATAAAGCCTACAAAAAATCTGCCCGTGTCGTTGGTGACGTAATCGGTAAATACCATCCCCATGGTGATACGGCGGTGTATGACACCATCGTTCGTATGGCGCAGCCGTTTTCGCTGCGTTATATGCTGGTCGATGGCCAGGGTAACTTCGGCTCGGTAGACGGCGACTCCGCCGCGGCGATGCGTTATACGGAAATCCGTATGTCGAAAATTGCCCACGAGCTGATGGCCGATCTGGAAAAAGAGACGGTCGATTTCGTTGATAACTACGACGGAACCGAACGCATTCCAGACGTCATGCCGACCAAAATCCCGAACCTGCTGGTCAACGGCGCGTCCGGTATCGCGGTAGGGATGGCCACCAACATTCCGCCACACAACCTGACGGAAGTGATCAACGGCTGCCTGGCCTACATTGACGATGAGAACATCAGCGTTGAAGGGCTGATGGAGCACATTCCAGGGCCAGACTTCCCAACGGCGGCGATCATCAACGGTCGTCGCGGTATCGAAGAGGCCTATCGCACCGGACGCGGCAAGATCTACATTCGCGCGCGCGCGGAAGTAGAAGCCGACGCGAAAACCGGTCGTGAAACCATTATCGTGCACGAAATTCCGTACCAGGTGAACAAAGCGCGCCTGATCGAGAAGATTGCCGAGCTGGTGAAAGACAAGCGCGTCGAGGGCATCAGCGCCCTGCGCGACGAGTCCGATAAAGACGGCATGCGCATCGTGATTGAGATCAAACGCGACGCGGTGGGCGAGGTAGTGCTGAACAACCTCTACTCCCAGACGCAGCTGCAGGTCTCCTTCGGTATCAACATGGTTGCGCTGCACCACGGTCAGCCGAAGATCATGAACCTGAAAGATATTCTTTCTGCGTTTGTGCGTCACCGTCGTGAAGTCGTGACCCGTCGGACCATTTTTGAACTGCGTAAAGCCCGCGATCGTGCACATATCCTTGAAGCGTTAGCGGTTGCGCTGGCGAACATCGACCCGATTATCGAGCTGATCCGCCGTGCACCGACTCCGGCCGAAGCGAAAGCTGGGCTGGTAGCGCAGGCGTGGGATCTGGGCAACGTGGCGGCCATGCTGGCAGGCGCTGGCGATGACGCCGCGCGTCCGGAGTGGCTGGATCCCGAGTTTGGCGTGCGTGACGGTAAGTACTACCTGACCGAACAGCAGGCCCAGGCGATCCTCGATCTGCGTCTGCAGAAGCTGACCGGCCTGGAGCACGAGAAGCTCCTCGACGAGTACAAAGAGCTGCTGGCGCAGATCGCCGAGCTGCTGCATATTCTCGGCAGCGCCGATCGTCTGATGGAGGTGATCCGCGAGGAGCTGGAGCTGGTTCGTGACCAGTTTGGCGACGCGCGCCGCACCGAGATCACCGCGAACAGCTCTGATATCAACATTGAAGATCTGATCAACCGTGAAGACGTGGTGGTCACGCTGTCGCATCAGGGCTACGTTAAGTACCAGCCGCTGACCGACTACGAGGCCCAGCGCCGCGGTGGTAAAGGCAAGTCTGCGGCCCGTATTAAAGAAGAGGACTTTATCGATCGTCTGCTGGTGGCCAACACCCACGACACGATCCTCTGCTTCTCCAGCCGGGGTCGTCTCTACTGGATGAAGGTCTACCAGCTGCCGGAAGCAAGCCGTGGTGCGCGCGGTCGTCCGATCGTCAACCTGCTGCCGCTGGAAGCCAACGAGCGTATCACCGCGATCCTGCCGGTGCGCGAGTACGAAGAGGGCGTCAACGTCTTTATGGCCACCGCCAGCGGTACGGTGAAGAAAACGGCACTGACTGAGTTCAGCCGCCCACGTTCTGCCGGTATTATTGCGGTTAACCTGAACGAAGGTGACGAGCTGATTGGCGTGGATCTGACCTCCGGGTCTGATGAAGCGATGCTGTTCTCTGCCGCCGGTAAAGTGGTGCGCTTTAAAGAAGATGCCGTTCGTGCCATGGGTCGTACTGCGACCGGCGTGCGTGGTATCAAGCTTGCGGGTGAAGACAAAGTCGTTTCTTTGATTATTCCTCGTGGTGAAGGTGCGATCCTGACCGTGACCCAGAACGGCTACGGTAAACGTACCGCAGAGACCGAGTACCCAACCAAATCGCGCGGTACTCAGGGCGTTATCTCCATCAAGGTCACCGAGCGCAACGGCTCCGTGGTGGGTGCGGTGCAGGTCACCGACACTGACCAGATCATGATGATCACCGATGCCGGTACGCTGGTGCGTACTCGCGTGTCGGAAGTGAGCGTGGTTGGCCGTAACACCCAGGGCGTGATCCTCATCCGAACCGCGGAAGATGAGAACGTAGTGGGTCTGCAGCGCGTAGCCGAGCCGGTAGATGACGAAGAGCTGGACGCAATCGACGGCACGGTGGCAGAGGGTGATGACGATATCGCCCCGGAAACCGACGCTGACGATGATGCAGCGGACGATAGCGAAGAGTAATTCTGCGCAGTCAGTCTGAGCATTGATGAAAGGGCCGGCAATCCGGCCCTTTTTCTTTGCGGTCTGCCCGTTTTACCGCTACCTTATCGACATCCTTTTTTGACCCTGACGGCGGAGCATCGCCACGTTGAAATACCTCGTCTCTTTTCGTACTACACTCAAGGTTTCACGCTACCTGTTTCGGGCGCTGGCGCTGCTGCTTTGGCTGCTGATTGTCCTCTGCTCGGTGTTCTATATCGTAAACGCCCTGCACCAGAAAGAGTCTGAAATCCGCAAGGAGTTTAACCTCAGCTCCGATCAGGCCCAGCGCTATATTCAGCGCACCTCAGACGTGATGAAAGAGCTTAAGTACATCGCGGAAAATCGCCTGACGGCAGAGAACGGTATTCTGGCCTCTCGCGCCCCGAATACGCAGAACGACGTTCCCGATTTTCAACCGCTGTTTCCAGACTCTGACTGTGCGGCGATGGGCACGGCATGGCGCGGCTCGCTGGAGTCGCTGGCGTGGTTTATGCGCTACTGGCGGGACAACTTCTCCGCTGCCTACGATCTCAACCGGGTATTTTTAATCGGCAGCGCAAATCTTTGCATGGCCGACTTTGGCCTGCGCGACGTGCCGCTGGAGCGGGAAAGCGCCCTGAAAAACCTGCACGAGCGCATCATGAAGTATCGCAATGCTCCGCAGGAAGAGCGTGGCAACAACATCTTCTGGATAAGCCAGGGCGCGCGTCCGGGCATCGGCTACTTCTACGCATTGACGCCGGTCTATCTGGCTAACCGCCTGCAGGCGCTGCTGGGCGTTGAGCAGTCTATCCGCATGGATAACTTCTTTACCCCGGGTACGCTGCCGATAAGCGTGACCATTCTCGATGAGAACGGCCATGCGTTGATCTCTCTGACCGGGCCGGACAACCGCCCGGAGATCGATCCGCGCTGGATGCAGGAGCGCTCCTGGTTTGGCTACACCTCTGGCTTCCGCGATCTGGTGCTGAAGAAGAGCCTGCAACCCTCATCTCTGAGCGTGGTTTACTCGGTGCCGGTGGATCTGGTGCTGGAGCATATCCGCATGCTGATCCTCAACGCGGTGCTGCTTAACGTGCTGGTGGGGATCGCGCTCTTTACCCTGGCCCGAATGTACGAGCGACGCATCTTTATTCCGGCGGAGGTGGACGCCCAGCGCCTTGAAGAGCATGAGCAGTTCAACCGCAAGATTGTGGCCTCCGCGCCGGTGGGGATCTGTATTTTACGTACTCAGGATGGGACAAACATTCTGAGTAACGAGCTGGCGCACAACTACCTCAATATGCTGACCCACGAGGATCGGCAGCGGCTGACGCAAATTATCTGCGGTCAGCAGGTCAACTTTGTTGATGTGCTCACCAGCAACAACACCAACCTACAGATTAGCTTTGTTCACTCGCGCTACCGCAATGAGAACGTGGCGATCTGCGTGCTGGTGGATGTCTCCTCACGCGTAAAAATGGAGGAGTCGCTGCAGGATATGGCCCAGGCGGCAGAGCAGGCGAGCCAGTCTAAATCAATGTTTCTGGCAACGGTTAGCCATGAGCTGCGCACGCCGCTCTACGGCATTATCGGTAACCTCGATCTGCTGCAAACCAAGGCCCTGCCGAAAGGGGTGGATCGTCTGGTCACCGCGATGAACAACTCCTCTAGCCTGCTGCTGAAGATCATCAGTGACATTCTCGACTTCTCAAAAATTGAGTCAGAGCAGCTAAAGATCGAGCCGCGAGAGTTCTCCCCGCGTGAGGTGATGAACCATATTACCGCTAACTACCTGCCGCTGGTGGTACGTAAGCAGCTCGGGCTGTACTGTTTTATCGAGCCGGACGTGCCGGTGATGATGGAGGGCGATCCGATGCGCCTGCAGCAGGTGATCTCCAACCTGCTAAGCAACGCCATCAAATTTACCGATGTGGGTTGCATCGTGCTGCACGTGCAGCGTTCAGGGGAGTATCTCTCTATTCAGGTACGCGATACCGGCGTCGGCATTCCGGCCAAAGAGGTGGTTCGCCTGTTCGATCCCTTCTTCCAGGTGGGAACCGGGGTGCAACGCAACTTCCAGGGCACCGGACTGGGGCTGGCTATCTGTGAAAAGCTGATCAGCATGATGGACGGCGATATCTCCGTAGATACCGAGCCGGGAATGGGAAGCCAGTTTACCGTGCGTATCCCGCTCTATTCCATACAGTCTCCGCAGGCGATTGACGTTGACGGCCTGGCCAACACCCGTTGCTGGCTGGCGATCCGCAACGCCTCCCTGTGCAGCTTTGTAGAGTCGCTGCTGGCACGCAACGGCATCCGCACCGAGCACTACGAAGGGCAGACCCCGGACGCGGACGATACGCTGTTGACCGATGATGCTCTCGACCAGCCCTGGCAGGGCAGGGCGGCGGTGATCTTCTGCCGTCGGCATATCGGCATTCCGCAGGAGCGTAAGCCCGGCGAGTGGACGCACAGCGTGGCGTCACCGCACGAGCTGCTGGCCCTGCTGGCGCGCATCTACAGCGTCAAGGTGGACACCAGCGAAACCGCGCCGGTACTCTCTGCCGAGACGCAGGATGCCCACAATGACGACATGATGATTCTGGTGGTGGACGATCATCCGATCAACCGACGTCTGCTGGCGGATCAGTTGGGTTCCCTGGGCTACCAGTGCAAAACCGCCAATGACGGCGTGGATGCCCTGAACGTGCTCAGTAAAAACCACATCGACATTATTCTCAGCGACGTCAACATGCCGAATATGGATGGCTACCGCCTGACGCAGCGCATTCGCCAGCTGGGGCTGACCCTGCCGGTGGTGGGCGTGACGGCTAACGCACTGGCGGAAGAGAAGCAGCGCTGCCTCGAGTCGGGTATGGATAGCTGCCTGTCGAAACCGGTGACGCTGGACGTATTGCAGCAGACGCTGGCGATCTATGCGGAGCGGGTGAGAAAGACGCGGGGATAAAGCAGAGAGAGTAAGCCGGGCAAGCGCTATGCGCCGCCCGGCTTAACGGTCAGAAAAGATTAATCTTTGTCCGCCGGGCTCAGCGTCACGGAGGAGAGGTAGTTCAGTAGGGCGATATCGTTATCTACACCCAGCTTCATCATCGCTGATTTCTTCTGGCTGCTGATGGTTTTAATACTGCGGTTCAGCTTCTTGGCAATCTCGGTGACGAGGAAACCTTCGGCAAACAGACGCAGCACTTCGCTCTCTTTCGGTGACAGTCGCTTGTCGCCGTAGCCGCCGGCGCTGATCTTCTCCAGCAGGCGAGAGACGCTCTCCGGGGTAAACTTCTTCCCTTTCTGCAGCGAGGCCAGCGCTTTCGGCAGGTCGGCTGGCGCACCCTGTTTCAGGACAATCCCTTCGATATCCAGCTCCAGCACTGCGCTGAGGATGGCCGGGTTGTTGTTCATGGTCAGCACGATCACCGACAGGTTCGGGAAGTGGCGCTTGATGTATTTAATCAGGGTAATGCCGTCGCCATATTTATCACCGGGCATGGAGAGGTCGGTGATCAGGACATGCGCATCCAGTTTTGGCAGGTTATTGATAAGCTGTGTTGAGTCTTCAAATTCACCGACTACATTCACCCACTCGATCTGTTCAAGTGACTTGCGAATACCGAACAGTACAATCGGATGGTCATCGGCAATAATTACGTTCATATTGTTCATGTATAAGGCTACCTTGCTACAGCAAGCTTTTGACGTAGGCGTCAATGTCGCTGATGTATTTTTCTATGCCTGAAACATCTTTCTCTCGAATTAAATGTTCCAGCGTTTCACATAATTGCTTGCCGGGAACCAAATTTAGCATGGCAAACACCCCTTTGAGGCGGTGCGCTGTCTGTGCCAGCGCCGCGAAATCGCTTACAGCCGCTTCAGTATACAACCTCTTAACATCGTCGGGTACTGTATCGACAAACAGGGCATAATATCCGCTGGCATGCAGTTCGGCATTTTCATTTCCGCCCATCGGTGAGGGAGAGACCTCATCCTGCGCCAGCTGTTCTTCGATAAGCTGCAGTATTGCTTCCTGCATGGCAGTACTGATATTAAAGTTCACCCGCAGCTGGCCTGGGCCAATTTTCCGCACGGCGGCCTCATCATCGCTTAAAAGCAAGCCCGAGGCTGTAAGATTAGACGGATTATCCGTCAGGAACAGATCGTATTCTTGACTTAATAGCCTTTCATCAGGCGTGATGCAGCTTGCCCCCCAATTTTCCAGCTGGCGAACCACGATATGGCGAATCTCGTTGGAGGTAATGTCGATCATTGCCACCACGTCGTCCAGCAGCTTCTCTTCAGATTCAACGTCCTGTGCCTGGGCCGCCATCTTCACATGCAGCGTATAGCGGGTGCCTAAGCTTTCGCGTGCTTTAATGTTCAGATGTCCGCCGAGCTTACGCGCCAGCTGATCGCACAGCCAGAAGGTGAGGGCGTTGGCTTTGCCGTAGCGATCGCTCTGGGTATCGTTAAGGAACGGGAAGTGCAGGTTGTCCACCTCGCTGGCCGTGACCCCCTCGCCGGTATCGAGAATACGGAAGGTCAGGCGATCGTCCGCCGACTCGTCGGTATCGACCTCAAGGGTAATTTTGCCGATCTGCGTGGTGGTCACCGCGTACTGGATCAGCATCAGCAGGATACGCCTCAGCGCCTCGCGATCGCCGTGCCGCTCTTCGTTAGCAGGCAGGTTATTATTGATCAGCAGCTGCAGGCCTTTACGCTTGATGGTCGGCAGCACCTGGGGCACCACTTCATCAATCAGATCCTGAATCGAGAACTGGGTCAGCGTTCCTTTCCAGCTGTCGGTCTCCAGCATGTTTGCCAGTTGAATATCCTCTACCAGCTGCACCAGCGTCTGGGCATGCTGCGCCAGATGATGGCTCTCATCGCTGTCGATGGCCGCGGCTTCTCCGGCAAGCGTCTGCATCGGCAGGCGGAGCGCATCGCCGATATGATGCATAAA
Source organism: Pseudescherichia vulneris (assembly GCF_902164725.1). Classification (NCBI taxonomy): domain Bacteria; kingdom Pseudomonadati; phylum Pseudomonadota; class Gammaproteobacteria; order Enterobacterales; family Enterobacteriaceae; genus Pseudescherichia; species Pseudescherichia vulneris. Next base: position 3,318,262 of record NZ_LR607338.1, read on the forward strand.
CGCCGAGCGGCCCTGCTGGTTTTTCTCATACAGACGCTGAGCCTGCTTGAGCTTTTTATTCACCAGTACCTCACGGTCCTGATCGCGAATAATAAAGATCTGCGTTCTCGGCACCACCTGACTGCGGAACTGGCGGATCTCATACAGCTCGTTGTTGACCGTTGCCTGGATCACGCCCTGGTGCTGATCCGCCATGCTGGTGATGTTTTGCAGGTTCAAATGCGGCAGCAGGTGATCGGCAATCTTGTTGCTAATCACCGTCCGGTTGGCCTCCTGGTCGTGCACCAGCAGCCCCAGCGGCAGCACGGAGACAATCTCTTCGTTCAGCGCGCGCAGCAGGCGCAGCTCGTTATTGGCACCCGGCGAGGACTGACCGTCAAGCTGGCGGCCCGGCTGATGGCGGAAGGTGGTAAAGCCAAACAGCGCCAGCGCCAGCAGGCCAACGTTGAGCAGCAGCGGCAGAACGATATTCTGTAGCGTCTCCAGCAGCAGGGTGCCGAAAGGCACCTGCCACACCAGGCGCATATCCGTCGAGTTCAGCGAGGAGGAGATCTCAATCTTCGCCCCGCTAAAGTTGATCGAGACGCTGTCCGCCGTCTCTTTGTCCGAGGTACGCAGGGGAGCAGGGCCGTTGTCCGCTTCGAGGCGGAAGCTGTCCATCGGCATGCCGGGAGGAATGAGGTCGTTAATCGGCAGATCGAACGCTACCACCGTCGCCAGATGGCCGGGCTGGTTAAAGGTGGTACGCAGGGTAAAGTAGTAGCCGTTTTGCCAGCTCAGGCTGCGTAGCGGAGAGAAGCTCTCCCGCTCGTCGAGGGCATTAGCCTGCTGCAGCATCTCTGCCCGGCGAGAGTCGACGATATTGTCGATGGTCGACTCCTTGAAGCCCGAAGAGAGATCCTTCAGCGGCAGGGTCGACACCAGGATCATGCTGTTATCCTGGCCGTTAAGATAGTACATCGACCAGGGCACGGTCTCCGCGCCCCACAGCGTATCGAGATAGGTCGAGATGCGCTGCGTCATCTCAAGGGTAGAGCTGTCGTGTGAGCCAAAGATCAGCGCTTCGGTTTTACGCCGCGGCTTCTCAAGGTAGTAGACGTCCTGCTTTAAACGTGTTTCCTGGAGACCGTCTGCGGGGGCAGCAGGCGCGGCTGCGATATTGTCGTAGATCTGCCACGTCGCATAGCGCCAGGTATCGACCCGCTTATGCATCGCATGGGTGATGTCGACGATTTGATAGCTCTTATCCTTCAACCATGCATTGACGGCGCTTTGCACCATGACGCCCAGGGTGACCAACAGAACAATAATCAGTAATAGAAAAAAACGGGTAATGTTGCCTGGTATCAGGGAAAACTTGCCAGGGATCATGCTGTCGGATCGACTCATCAGTGTGTCATCAGGCTGGTAAAAGTTAAGCTACTGGGTGGCGTACAGCAGGCAGTATAAAGGGTAATGCATGAATTTCCAGACTCTCTTCACCTCGGAAGCGGAACAAAACGCCAAAAACGCTATTTCAGCGTAGCGAAACGGCAAACCTGTACAGGCTTTAAGCGATGGTATAAATATTCAACGAGAAGTGCGGGGAAATTGCACGAAATAACAAGATATTGTCGCCGCTTAACCTACAGCACATTTTGTTTACTTACCGTGATCATTAGTTAATAGTCGTTATGATTTCGGCACGGTAGCACATAATTGCACAGGCAACGTAAAGAAAGGTAAAAAAAAGCCGAATGCAGAGCATTCGGCGAGAATTGGGGTAAACGGACATTCAGAGTCGAATGACGGTAATAAATAAAAGTTAATGATGATAGCGAGAGTTATTTTAGTAGCCCATCCACGATTTGTTTTGTCTTTCAGTGCTATGCTTTAAAAAACTTATAACCTATTAATTTTTAAATAAAAATATTAATTTTTGATTATTAGTGCGATATTTTTTAGCCATTGGTGCTGAAAAAAGTTCCCCAAAATTTACAAAATGAAACACCTATCACCTTCTCTGAAACATATTAAAAGTTTTAGTAGCATTTTCTTGTTGGATTATTCTGTATTTTTTAGGAGAATGGCTGAGCCGACTGATTTGACGCTCAATCAGTAAGCAGTGGCAACTATAAAAAGCATATAAATGAGGGTTAATAACATGAAAGTTAAAGTACTGTCCCTCCTGGTACCAGCTCTGCTGGTAGCAGGCGCAGCGAATGCGGCTGAAATTTACAACAAAGACGGCAACAAATTAGACCTCTACGGTAAAGTTGATGGCCTGCACTATTTCTCTGATGACGACGGTAGCGATGGCGACCAGACCTACATGCGTCTCGGCTTCAAAGGCGAAACCCAGGTTAACGACCAGATCACCGGCTACGGCCAGTGGGAATACCAGGTGCAGGGCAACACCGCGGAAAGCGAAAACCAGTCCTGGACCCGTCTGGCGTTTGCCGGTCTGAAATTCGGCGATGCGGGCTCTTTCGACTACGGTCGTAACTACGGCGTTACCTATGACGTTACTGCCTGGACCGACGTTCTGCCTGAGTTCGGCGGCGACACCTACGGTGCCGACAACTTCCTGCAGTCCCGCGCGAACGGCGTGGCAACCTACCGCAGCACCGACTTCTTCGGCCTGGTTGACGGCCTGAACTTTGCTCTGCAATACCAGGGCAAAAACGGCAGCGCCAGCGGCGAAAACGACACCGGTCGTAGCACCCTGCGCCAGAACGGCGACGGTTACGGCGGCTCTCTGACCTATGATATGGGCGAAGGCTTCAGCGTGGGTGGTGCCATCACTACCTCTAAGCGTACGGCTGACCAGAACGCTATCGGCGTTTACGGCAGCGGCGACCGCGCTACCGTTTACACCGGCGGCCTGAAATATGACGCGAACAACCTCTACCTGGCAGCACAGTACTCCCAGACCTACAATGCAACCCGTTTTGGTACTTCGGCCTGCGTCCGTCCATCGCTTACCTGAAGTCTGAAGGCAAAGACGTAGACAACGGTTTCGTTAACTACGGCGACCAGGATCTGCTGGAGTACGTCGACGTTGGCGCGACTTACTACTTCAACAAAAACATGTCTACCTACGTTGACTACAAAATCAACCTGCTGGATGACAACGACTTCACCCGCCAGGCGGGTGTTAGCACCGATGATATCGTAGCGCTGGGTCTGGTTTACCAGTTCTAAGTCGTTACATACATACGTGCATGAAGGGGCCGCGCTGGCCCCTTTTTTTATCGATTCTTTTCTGGATAGACACACTTTTGGTGTACGCTTGCGCGCATTGCGTAAGGGAATCATTGCTATGGATACCACTCTTTTTCGCGCCGCCCTGCTGGCGCTTACCCTGATCCTCACCGGCTGCGATCCGACGCCGCCCGCGCCACAGCCTGGCGCTACCGTTACCGTGCTGGAAGGCAAAACCATGGGCACCTCCTGGCGCGTCAGCGTTGTGGATATGGATAAAGCCGAGACCGATACACTACGGGAAAAAATCACCGCCCAGCTCAACGCTGATGACATGCTGCTCTCGACCTGGAAGAGCGACTCGGCCCTGAGCCGCTTTAACGCCTCCACCAGCACCACGCCGTGGCCGGTTGACGCCGCGATGGCGGATATTGTTACCCTTGCGCTGCGTATTGGCATCAAAACCGACAGCGCCATGGACATCACCATTGGTCCGCTGGTTAACCTGTGGGGCTTTGGCCCGGATAAACAGCCCACCACCACGCCGACGCCAGCGCAGATTGAGGCGGCAAAAATGCGCGTGGGCCTGCAACACCTGGCGGTCTCTTATCTGGCGGGGCAGCAGTTTTTGCAGAAGGATATCCCCGACCTCTATGTCGATCTCTCCACGGTCGGCGAGGGCTACGCAGCCGATCACCTGGCGCGGCTGATGGAGCAGGAGGGGATCCCCCGCTATCTGGTGTCGGTAGGCGGCGCGCTGGTGAGCCGGGGTATGAACGGTGAAGGCAAACCCTGGCGAGTGGCGATCCAGAAGCCGACCGACCGCGAGAACGCGGTGCAGGCGGTGGTAGACATCAATGGACACGGCATTAGTACCTCCGGCAGCTACCGCAACTACTATGAGCTGGACGGTAAACGCCTGTCACACGTTATCGATCCGCATACCGGGCATCCTATCGATCATAACCTGGTGTCGGTGACGGTGATCGCCCCGACGGCGCTGGAGGCCGATACGTGGGATACCGGCCTGATGGTGCTGGGCCCGCAGAAGGCCCGCGAGGTGGCGATGCGTGAGGGGCTGGCGATCTATATGATCACCAAAGAGGGCGATACCTTTACCCCCTGGATGTCGCCCCAGTTTGCCGCCTTTTTGCAGAGTAAATAGAATTAAAGCGCAAGATTTCAGGTGAAGGCAGCACCAGCCCAGGGCATAGTCAGGCTAAGATAAATAGAGGAGCCTGCTATGAGCGTAACAACCTTTATTGAAGACGAGCACCGCTGGCAGGCGGTGCTTGAACGGCGAACTGATGCAGATGAACGTTTCGTCTTTGCCGTCATGACCACCGGCATCTTTTGCCGCCCCTCATGTCGGGCGCGCCACGCCCTGCGCGAAAACGTGCGCTTCTTTCCCGATGCACAGGCGGCGCAGCAGGCAGGGTTTCGTCCCTGCAAACGCTGCCAGCCTGACAGACCCGCAGACAAGCACAGCCTGGCGCAAAAAATCACCGCCGCCTGCGGTCTGCTGGAGCAGGAGACGCCAATAACCCTGGAGATGCTCGCGCAGCGGGTGGGCCTTAGCCCGTACCATCTTCACCGCCAGTTTAAAGCCGTTACCGGCATGACGCCCAAAGCCTGGCAACAGGCCGCTCGGGCGAAGCGCCTGCGTAGCGCGCTGCCCCACAGCGCCACCATTACCGACGCGGTGCTGGCCGCCGGCTTCCCGGACAGCGGCAGCTACTACCGCAAGGCGGATGCGTCGCTGGGTATGACGGCCCGCCAGTATCGTCAGGGCGGGGAGGGGACGGCGATCCGCTACGCGTTAACGAATTCTACGCTGGGCCGCTGCCTGGTGGCCGAGAGCGAGCGCGGCATCTGCGCGATTCTGCTGGCCGACTGCGACTCGCTGCTCACCGCCGAGCTGCACACGATGTTCCCGCAGGCTCAGCTTATGCAGGACGACGCTGAATTTAGTACCCGCGTTGCCGAGGTGGTGACGACGATTGAAAATCCCGCCCGCCCGCTGGCCCTGCCGCTGGATCTGCGCGGCACCGCTTTTCAGATGCAGGTCTGGCAGGCGCTGCAGGCGATCCCGCTCGGGGAGACCGTCAGCTATCGCGCTGTCGCCAGCGCCATCGGTAAACCGCAGGCGATCCGCGCCGTGGCCAGCGCCTGTGCGGCCAATCGCCTGGCGATCGTGATCCCCTGCCATCGCGTGGTACGCGGGGATGGCATGCTCTCCGGCTACCGCTGGGGAGTGACGCGCAAGGCACAGCTGCTGGCGCGCGAGTCGTTAAAAGAGGAGTCATAATGCTCGATCTGTTTGCCGATGCCGAACCCTGGCAGGAGCCGCTCGCACCAGGGGCGACCATCCTCCGTCGCTTTGCCCTTGCCGACGCCGAGACGCTGCTGGCCGACATCAACGCGGTCGCCAGCCAGTCGCCGTTTCGCCAGATGGTCACTCCCGGCGGCTATACCATGTCGGTGGCGATGACCAACTGTGGCCGCCTGGGCTGGACGACCGACGCGCGTGGCTACCGCTATGCCTCTGGCGATCCGCTCACTGGCCAGCCGTGGCCTGCTATGCCCTCCACCTTTGCCGCGCTGTGTCAGCACGCGTCGACGGCGGCAGGCTACAGCGATTTTCAGCCGGACGCCTGCCTCATCAACCGCTACCTGCCGGGAGCCAAGCTCTCTCTGCATCAGGATAAAGACGAGCCGGATCTGCAAGCGCCCATCGTTTCGGTCTCGCTGGGCCTGCCTGCTGTTTTCCAGTTCGGCGGCAACCGACGCAGCGATCCGCTCAAGCGCCTGCTGCTGGAGCATGGCGACGTGGTGGTGTGGGGCGGTCCGTCCCGGCTCTTCTATCACGGCATACAGCCGCTTAAGCCAGGCCAGCATCCCGCGACCGGGGAATGCCGCTATAACTTAACCTTTCGCCGGGCAGGTAATTAAGAATATAAATCAGAATTATTCTTGATTCGGAGCAGCAGCAGTTTACACTGCGGGCTGATTTTTCTTGCCGGATCGCTCTCATGGAACTTCTTCTTCTTGTCTGGCGGCAGTACCGCTGGCCTTTTATTGCCGTCATCCTGTTGACCCTGCTCAGCGCGGCGCTTGGCATCGGCCTCATTGCCTTTATCAACGCGCGGCTCATCGAGAACGTGGATATCTCCCTGACGGTGCTTCCGGAGTTTCTCGGCCTGCTGCTGCTGCTGATGGCGGTGACCCTCGGCTCGCAGCTGGCGCTGACCGCGCTCGGCCATCACTTTGTTTACCGCCTGCGAGGCGAGTTCATTAAGCGCATCCTCGACACCCAGGTGGAGCGCGTGGAGCAGTTAGGCAACGCCGCGCTGCTGGCAGCATTGACCAGCGACGTGCGTAACATCACCATCGCCTTTGTGCGTCTGCCGGAGCTGGTGCAGGGGATCATCCTCACCGCCGGATCGGCTGCCTACCTGGGCTGGCTCTCTGGCAAAATGCTGCTGGTCACCGCCCTGTGGATGGCGATCACCATCTGGGGCGGCTTTGTGCTGGTGTCGCGGGTCTATAAGCATTTAGCGAGACTGCGTGAAACTGAAGACAAATTGCACCATGACTATCAGACGGTGCTGGAGGGGCGTAAAGAGCTGACCCTCAACCGCGAGCGTGCCGAGGCGATCTTTAACAACGCTTACCTGCCGGATGCCCGCGAGTATCGCCACCATATTATTCGTGCCGACACCTTCCACCTCAGCGCGGTTAACTGGTCAAACATCATGATGCTGGGGGCGATTGGCCTGGTGTTCTGGATGGCTAACGGCCTTGGCTGGGCGGATACCAACGTCGCAGCAACCTTCTCCCTGACCGTGCTGTTCCTGCGTACGCCACTGCTTTCGGCTGTAGGTGCGCTGCCGACCCTGCTCAGCGCCCAGGTGGCGTTCAATAAGCTTAAGCAGTTCTCACTTGCCCCCTATCACCCTGAGTTTCCGCGTCCGACCGCCTTTACCGGCTGGCAGACTCTGGAGCTGCGCGACGTTACCTTTACCTACCAGGAGGGCGCTTTCTCCGTTGGGCCGATTAATCTGACCCTGAAGCGCGGCGAGCTGGTGTTCCTGATCGGCGGCAACGGCAGCGGGAAATCAACCCTGGCAATGCTGCTGACCGGTCTCTATCAACCGGTGTCGGGCACCATTCTGATCGACGGCCAGCCGCTGGCTGCCGGGCGTGAAGAGGACTACCGCAAGCTCTTCTCGGCGGTGTTTACCGACGTCTGGCTGTTTGATCAGCTGATTGGCCCGCAAGGGAAGCAGGCGGATCCGGCTATCGTCGACAGATGGCTGGCACAGCTGAAGATGACCCACAAGCTGGAGCTGGATAACGGCAAGATCCTCAACCTCAAGCTGTCGAAGGGGCAGAAGAAGCGCGTAGCCCTGCTGCTGGCGCTGGCGGAGGAGCGGGATATTATTCTGCTGGATGAGTGGGCCGCCGATCAGGACCCGCACTTCCGCCGCGAGTTTTACCAGACGATCCTGCCGCTGATGCAGGCCGAAGGGAAAACCATTTTTGCTATTAGTCACGACGACCACTACTTTATACATGCCGACCGTCTGCTGGAGATGCGCAGCGGCGTGCTCTCAGAGCTGACAGGAGAAGAACGGGCGCTCGCTTCCCGCGACGCCGTTTCACGCACCGCATAAGGATAAAGGAAAGGAGTCGTTAATGTCCGCCACCCCTAAAAATAGCGCCCGCCTCCGCGACGAGGAGCGGGCGCGCCTCATCTGGCTGCTGAATACCAACAGCGCCATCACCTCTCAGATCCTCGGCAAGCTGACCCTGGTCGAGCAGTTCGACGGCAGCGCGCTAAACGACGATATTGCCGAGGTCGGCGTGCTGGTGGCTCATCTTCCCGCCCCGGACCTGGCGGATACCCTGGAGGCGCTGCCCACCGAAGAGCGCCGGGCGCTGTGGCGTCTGGTTGACGATCTCAAACGCGGCGACATCCTGCTGGAGGCCTCGGACAGCGTGCGTGAGGATCTGATCGCAGAGATGAGCGACAAGGCGCTGCTGGAGGCGCTGCGCGGGCTGGATATCGACGAGCAGATCTATCTGGTTAAGCGCCTGCCGCGTAACCTGACCGGGCGGCTGGTGGCCTCGCTGCCGCCGGACGATCGCGCCCGCGTGCACCAGGTGATGAGCTACGAGCAGAACAGCGTGGGTGCGCTGATGGAGTTTGAGGTGATCACCGTCCGTCCGGATGTCACCCTGGAGACGGTGCAGCGCTATCTGCATCGCCTCGGCAGCATGCCGCAGAACACCGATAAGCTGTTTGTGACCGATCGTGATGCGCTGCTGCTGGGCGAGCTGCCGCTGCAAACCATCCTGCTCAATGATACCCAGACGCGGGTTAGCGAGGTGATGGAGGCCGATCCCGTGACCTTCTCACCCCATGACGATGCCGAGAAGACCGCTCGCACCTTTGAGCGTGACAACCTGGTGAGTGCGCCAGTGGTCAACCCCGACGGCAAGCTGCTGGGACGCGTGACCATCGATGAGATCGTTAACGTGGTGTATGAGGAGAGCGATAACGACATGCGGCTGATGGGCGGTCTCAGCCCGGAGGAGGATGTTTTTGCCCCGGTCGGCAAAGCGGTCAAGAACCGTTGGGCGTGGCTGGCAATCAACCTTTGCACCGCCTTTATCGCCTCGCGGGTAATCGATGGCTTCGAGCATACCATCTCCCAGCTGGTGGCCCTGGCCTCGCTGATGCCTATCGTCGCCGGGATCGGCGGCAATACCGGCAACCAGACCATCACCATGATCGTACGCGCGCTGGCGCTACAGAATATTCAGCCGGGGAACTACCGTTTTCTTATCTTCCGCGAACTGGGCGTGGCGCTGATCAACGGCCTGGTGTGGGGCGGGATTATGGGCGGCGTGACCTGGTGGCTCTATGGCGATATGGCCCTCGGCGGGGTGATGACCCTGGCGATGGTGCTAAACCTGCTGCTGGCCGCCACCATGGGAGTGCTGATCCCGATGATCATGGTACGGCTGGGGCGCGACCCGGCGGTCGGCTCCAGCGTGATGATCACCGCCCTAACGGACACGGGCGGCTTCTTTATTTTTCTGGGTCTGGCGACGATTTTTCTGCTGTAGCGCGTTTTTTACGGCTAAAGACCGGTGGCAGCAGGAACATCAGCGCCACGCCGGCAACGACGCCAATCGCCAGGTTACCAGTAGTGACGGTGGCAATCACCGTCACCAGCATTACCAGCGTCTCGGCTACCGGAGCGCGTTTGAGCTGCGCAGGCTGAATGCTGTGCCAGTTGAAGGTCTTCACTGCCACAATCACCATGATCCCGGCCAGCACCGCCATTGGGATCTTCGCCATCACGTTGCTCAGCGCGGTGACCAGCAGCAGCAACACCAGCCCCGCCGCGACGGTCGAGACGCGGCTGCGGCCTTTACCCATCTCAACGTTGACAATGGTCTGGCCAATCATCGCGCAGCCTGCAATCCCACCGAAAAAGCCCGCCAGAATGTTAGCAATGCCAAGACCCGCGCTCTCCCGGCCCTTGTTTGACGGCGTTTCGGTGAGATCGTCCACCAGCTTTGCCGTCAGCAGCGACTCCATCAGGCCGACAAAGGCGATGCTCAGCGCGCAGGGCCAGATGATGCTCAGCGTGGTCAGGTTGAACGGCACCAGCCACTGGGTCAGGCCGGGCAGGCCACCCTGCATCGGGCCTTCATCGCCCACCACCGGTAGGATCTGCCCGGAGAAGACGGTAAACAGGGTCAGCACCACGATGGCGACCAGCGGGGAGGGGATGCTCTTCAGCACTTTCGGCAGCCAGAGCACAATCAGGATCGTCAGGACAAACAGCCCGAGGATCAGCGGCTCGCGGGTCCAGAAGTGGGGCACCTGCGCAAAGAAGATCAGGATCCCGAGGGCGTTAACAAAGCCGGTCATGACCGTGTGCGGAATAAAGCGCATCAGGCGCGCCATCCCCGTCACGCCAAAGACGATCTGGATCACCCCCGCCAGCAGGACAGCGGGCAGGATGTACTCCACGCCATGCTGGTGCACCATCGGGCCGATCACCAGCGCCACGGAGCCTGCGGCAGCCGTAACCATCGCCGGGCGGCCCCCAAGGAAGGACATCCCGAGGCAGAGCACCACGGAGGCGATTAGGCTCACGGTCGGGTCAACGCCCGCGATCACCGAGAAGGAGATCACTTCCGGGATCAGCGCCAGGGCGGTCATCACCCCTGCCAGAGTTTCACGCATCAGCAGGGACGGGGAGCGCAGCACCGTGGCAACGCTTCCCGCTTGTACAGGAGTTAAAGCTTTTTGGGCATCAGGCATAGAATTTCACAGAGTCGAAGCGAACGGAAAGTGTGCAGTGTAGCAAAGCGAAGAATAGTAGCGGGGCAGCGCAGGAGATACCAGTTTTTTTGTCATAGCCGTTATAAAAATCTAACTTTTTGTTAACATCTATCAACTTGCTGTGTACTATCTCAACAATATTTAAATTCTCGGATGAGGGTGGTAGGTTAGTTGTCCGGGTAATTTCACTCCAATAAATTCCAATAAAGCAGTACTAATTGTAGGGCATTATCATTATGAAAAAAATGCGTGCCGTGCTCTCTTCTGTGGCTACGGGTAGTCGCGCTGCCTCACGGACAGGGAAGGCCACTGCGGCGAAGAAGCGAGAAACTGATGTACTCCTCCTGGGTGGCGGCATTATGAGCGCTACGCTGGGAACCTATCTGCAGGCGCTGGAACCAACGTGGTCGATGACCATGATTGAACGCCTGGATGAAGTCGCAAAGGAGAGCTCCGAGGGCTGGAATAATGCCGGCACCGGGCACGCTGCATTAATGGAACTGAACTATACGCCACGAAAGGCCGACGGTAGCGTAAGCATCGAGAAGGCCATCGAAATTAACGAGGCGTTTCACCTCTCCCGCCAGTTCTGGGCTCACCAGGTGAAAGCGGGCGTGCTGAACAATCCCCGCTCCTTTATTAACACCGTGCCACACATGAGCTTTGTGTGGGGGGAAGAGAACGTCAACTTCCTGCGCGCCCGCTACGCTGCGCTTCAGCAGAGCAACCTCTTCAGCGGCATTCGCTACAGTGAAGACCACGCACAGATCACGCGCTGGGCCCCGCTGGTAATGGAGGGGCGTGACGCGAAGCAGAGGATTGCCGCCACCCGTGCCGAGTTGGGGACGGACGTCAACTTCGGCGAGATCGCTCGTCAGCTGGTGGCCTCCCTGCAGAAAAGCGACAGCTTCTCCCTTAACCTCAGCACCGAGGTACGCGCCATCAAGCGCAACGCCGATGGCCGCTGGGCGGTGACCGTTGCCGATGTCAATCATCCCCGCAGCACGCGCACCATCGTGGCGAAGTTTGTTTTTATCGGCGCGGGCGGCGCGGCGCTGAAACTGTTACAAGAGTCGGGCATCCCAGAAGCACGAGATTTCGCTGGCTTCCCGGTGGGCGGCCAGTTCCTGGTATCGGACAATCCAGAGGTGGTGAATCGCCATCTGGCGAAGGTCTATGGCCAGGCATCGGTTGGCGCGCCGCCGATGTCGGTTCCGCATATCGATACCCGCATCCTAAACGGCAAGCGCGTGCTGCTGTTCGGACCGTTTGCTACCTTCTCCACCAAGTTCCTCAAGAACGGCTCTCTGTGGGATCTGCCGCGTTCAACCACGCCGTCTAACCTGATGCCGATGGTGAAGGTGGGCTTGACCAACTTCAGCCTGGTGAAGTATCTGGTAGGGCAGGTGCTTCAGAGCGACGACGCGCGCTTTGCCGCCCTGCGGGAGTACTATCCGCAGGCGAAGAAAGAGGAGTGGCGTCTGTGGCAGGCGGGCCAGCGAGTGCAGATCATCAAGCGCGATCCGCTCCTGGGCGGGGTGCTGCGCCTCGGCACCGAAGTGGTAAGTGACCAGCAGGGCACCATTGCCGCACTGCTTGGCGCATCGCCGGGGGCCTCTACCGCCGCACCGATCATGCTGGAGCTGATGAAGAAAGTGTTTACAGCGCAGTTCGCCTCACCTGAGTGGCAGGCGAAGCTGAAGGAGATGATCCCAAGCTTTGGCACGCAGCTGAATGGCAACGTGGAGGCCACCCAGCGCGTCTTGCAGCAGACCAGTGAAGTGCTGGGCCTGACATATGAG
>NZ_LR607338.1:3335523-3370078 GCF_902164725.1 Pseudescherichia vulneris
CCGTTATCGGGCCGGTTTTCGCGCTGATAAATGCTGTAGAAAGGGACGACGACTGCCCGGTGCTGTAAGGTAATTTGACGGGGGTTTCACCCCCATTTTACCCCAACAGTACCCCAGCCGAATTTAAGGCATAAAAAAACCAGCCGTAAGAGGCTGGTTCTTCTGGGATTTTTTGGTCGGCACGAGAGGATTTGAACCTCCGACCCCCGACACCCCATGACGGTGCGCTACCAGGCTGCGCTACGTGCCGATCTGTGGCGCTAATACTACCCTTTTCATCACCGATTGCAAGCGCTGGCAAACTGACTGATTTATAATTAATCAATCAGTTAGCGATAAAGCGTTTTTCATCCGTTAGCACCTGCAATAGCAGGCTGAGCTGTGGTTTTTGATCGCCGATCTTCTCACCTTTCAGATCGTAAGTCTGATAGGTGCCGTTGTGCTTCAGCACCAGCGTCATCTCCGGCGTCGTGACCGCCAGCGTATTGTTATCTGCGGCGGTAACCCAGTTATGGCGGCGCGCGGCGTTAAACAGATCCTGACCCTGAGAGTACTCGTTCGCTGGGGTGCTGACGTGCAGCAGACGCTGCATCAGCGTGGTCATGACATCTTTATGATCGGTCAGCTTGCTGATGCGCTGGGCAGGCGTGCCTGGCCAGTGGATCACCAGCGGCACGTGCAGATCGCCCCGTGACCAGCCCTCGTCCATTTCACTGTTCCCAGTGGCAACGCCGTGGCCTGCGGTGACGATCACCACCGTTTTATCCAGCTTGCCGGCATCGCGCAGGGCGGTCAGCACGCGCGCTATCTGTGCATCGACGTTACCCGCGGCCTGAGCATAGCGGCGATCGGCGTCCTGCCGCGTAGCATCCAGCGACGTGCCGTTAAACGACACCCACGAGAACCAGCGGTTATCTTCCTGCGCGTAGCGATCCAGCCAGTTAATCCACTGATCGGCGGTCTGCTTATCGGACTGCGCCTTCGCGGCGGGCAGAGAGAAGTCAGAGAGCAGGGCCTGGCGATAGAGCGAACTGCTGAAACCGTCCGAGGAGAAGAGGCCCAGCTGATAGCCCTGCTGATTAAGCGCGGTCACCAGCGCCGCCGGAATACGCGCCGACAGCACCCCGTCCATATAGGAGGGCGAAATACCGTAGAACAGGCCAAAGAGACCATTATCGGTCTCGTTACCGGCGCTCATATGCTGGGTAAAGGTGATGTTCTCTGCGGCAAAGCCCGCCAGCGACGGCATCTCTTTTTCGTAGCGCGAATAGTTTAACGCGTCGACGGTGATCAGCAGTACGTTTTGTCCCGGCCCCATATCACGGTAGCGCAGATCGCTCAGCGGATACTGGACCGAAACCGCCTCCGGGTTCCCCTGTTCAACCAGTCGGCGCTGATACTCCTGCGCATCCAGCAGGCCATGCTTCTCCAGGAACCGACGCGCGGTCATCGGGTAGGAGAGCGGCAGGTTAGCGCGCTGCATAGTGATCGGCCGGTAGAAGTTCGCGTCGGCCCAGATATAGGTCAGGTGCGAGGCGATAAAGGCGGTAAAGAACAGGGCGGCCACCGGCTTAGCGTAGCGACGACGGCGCGTCAGGCTGCGCAGCTTCTGCCAGCTCCAGTTGGCAAACAGCAGCTCCACCAGCAGGATCACCGGCACGCTGATAAACATCAGCTGCCAGTCGCGGGCCATCTCGTTCTGGTCCGGGTTGATCACCAGCTCCCAGACGATGGGGTTCAGGTGCAGGTGGAAACGGGTAAAGACTTCGCTGTCGATCAGCAGCAGCGTCATGCCGATAGTGGCCAGCACGGCGGAGAACGCACGCATCAGCCGCTGCGACATCACTACAAAGGTCAGCGGGAAGAGGATCAGCAGATAGGTAGCAAACACCACAAAGCTGAAGTGGCCGATGACGCTCAGCCAGGAGTAGATCCTGCCGCCAAGCGTGGTCGGCCAGTCGGCGACGAACAGGTAACGACTGCCAAGAACCATGGCCAACAGAATGTTGAACAGGGCAAACCAGTGCCCCCAGCTAACCATCTGGGAGACTTTTTCTCGGTAGCGTTGACGATGAGTCACCATAAAATGCCGTCGTTGTCCTTAATGCGCTTTATCGTCAGCCACGGAGGACTGCAACGCCTGAGCGAAGGATTTCGCAATAGCCTGCCGCTGTGCCGGGGCAACGCTGGTGTTGATCAGGTTGGTGACCATGTTTCCCAGCACCATCAGGGAGAGATCGGTCGGAACCTTGTGTTTTTCCAGCACGTTCGCCAGCTCGCTCAGGAGTTGTTCAACGTGTTCATCACTATAACGGGAAATTTGTGGCATAAAATCAGAATCAGTCTCTTTATGAAAGGGCAACATAGTACCGTAGCAACAGCTTTTTTTCTGCTTTTTTATCTCTGGTTTGATCTCTGGTTGCGCTGTTACCTCTGCGGTGGTTGAATACCGCCGGTCTAACAGGAGAGTTTATCATGAGTCTGGATATCAACCAGATTGCCCTGCACCAGCTTATCAAGCGTGATGAGCAAACCCTTGAGCTGGTGCTGCGCGATTCATTACTGGAGCCGACGGCCACCGTTGTAGAGATGATGGCCGAGCTGCACCGGGTCTACAGTGCAAAAAATAAAGCCTACGGCCTGTTTAGCGAAGAGAGCGAGCTGGCCGAGACGCTGCGTCAGCAGCGCCAGGGCAACGACGATTTCCTCGCCTTTAGCCGGGCGGCGACCGGACGCCTGCGCGACGAGCTGGCAAAATACCCCTTTGCCGACGGCGGTATCGTGCTGTTCTGCCACTATCGCTACCTGGCGGTGGAGTATCTGCTGGTGGCGGTGCTGAACAACCTCAGCAGCATGCGCGTCAACGAGCAGCTTGATATTAGCTCAACCCACTATCTCGATATTAACCATGCCGATATCGTGGCGCGGATCGATCTCACCGAGTGGGAGACCAATCCAGAGTCGACCCGCTACCTGACCTTCCTGAAGGGCAGGGTAGGGCGCAAGGTCGCCGACTTCTTTATGGATTTCCTCGGGGCCAGCGAGGGGCTGAACGCCAAAGCGCAGAACCGCGGCCTGTTGCAGGCGGTGGACGACTTTACCGCCGAGGCGCAGCTCGATAAAGCCGAGCGCCAGAGCGTGCGTCAGCAGGTCTACAGCTACTGCAACGAGCAGCTACAGGCGGGAGAAGAGATTGAACTGGCGTCGCTGTCGAAAGAGCTGGGGGGCGTCAGCGAGGTAAGCTTCCAGGAGTTTACCGCGGATAAAGGCTACGAGCTGGAGGAGAGTTTCCCGGCGGATCGCAGCACCCTGCGTCAGCTGACCAAGTACGCCGGCAGCGGCGGCGGGTTAACCATTAACTTTGATGCGATGCTGCTCGGCGAGCGTATTTTCTGGGATCCGGCAACGGATACTCTGACCATCAAGGTGACGCCGCCGAACCTGCGCGATCAGCTTCAGCGCAGAACATCCGGTAAGTCATAACAAAAAACCCCGCCGAAGCGGGGTTTTTTTCAACACGTAAGCGATTAAGCGCGAACGAAGTCGATGTGAGACAGTTTAGGTTTGTACGGGTGACGCTGTACAGCCTGAACTTTAACTTTTACTTCAGTACCGTCAACAACCAGAGTCAGAACTTCGCCGTAAAAACCTTCTTTAGCCTGCATGTTCATAACTTTGTCGTGATCCAGTTCGATAGCGATCGGGGCTTCAGTGCCACCGTAAACGATCGCCGGGAACTTGTTCGCGGTACGCAGGCGGCGGCTCGCACCCTTACCCTGCTCTTTACGTGCTTGTGCTTCGATAGTGAACATATCAATTTCTCTTCAATAATTCCTGCTACAGGCGACCCAGCAGCAGGCAGATTTCTGGCTTTACGGATGTAAAGCGGGCGATATAGTAGCCCTGAATCGCTTTTTCTTCAACGAAAAGTACGCTAACCGCGCAATTCGTTTGCCCGGCGGAAGCGGCCTTCATAATCAAACACCTTCTCCCGCACCTGCCAGTACTGGCCCTTCAGGCGCGCCACGACAAAATCAGGGTGGCGCAGTAGCGCCTGCTGGGCTTTGATATCGGCGGCCACGATCCAGCGCAGCGGCACGCCGGGGGTGCGAGTGTGCGGGCGGATAAAGAGCTGCTCAAAGGCGGTACGCTGGGCAGGGGTATGCAGGCGGAAGCGCTCGCTGACGTCGGCCCCGTCCTCGTCGTAGTAGGTGATCTTCAGCCACTCGCCTTTATCGTCCGCGCCGTGCTGCAAATCCATGCCGCTGCAGCGCAGTACCAGGGCATCCTTCAGCTTCAGCGCCGCCTTCAGCATATCGTCTGGATCCACCAGCACGGTGTCGCACTCCCGGCAGCGGCGGGCGGCAATGTCGTTTTCGGCATTGCACTGGGGACAGTTTTTAAAGCGGAAGCGGTAGCTGCACTGCTCCCGATGGCCCTCGTCATCCTCAAAAAAGCCCTGGCAGCGGCGACCAAAGTGCTCAATTAAGGTGCCGTCAGCAGCCATCTTGCCCCAGAAGGTATTAGCAAAACCGCAGTCAGGGCAGAAGACCTGCACCGGCACGTTATCACTTTTCCCTTTTGGCTCTCCGACCTCCGGGGCATAGAGATCGTGCGGGTTACCGGCATAGTCGAGGATCAGGCAGTCGATCTTACCCGGCGCAAGACGCAGGCCGCGGCCGACAATCTGCTGATAGAGGCTGACGGACTCCGTCGGGCGCAGAATGGCGATCAGATCCACGTGCGGCGCATCGAAGCCGGTGGTCAATACCGAGACGTTCACCAGATAGCGAAAACGCTTACATTTGAACTCCTCGATCAGCGCATCGCGCTCGGGGCCCGGCGTCTCGCCGGTGATCAGCGCTGCCTCGCCGGCAGGCAGTAGGCCGGTGACCTCCCGGGCATGCTCCACGGTGGCGGCAAAGATCATCACCCCCTGGCGCTCGGCGGCAAACTCGACGATCTGGCTGACGATGTGCGGGGTAATACGCTGCTGCTTTTTCAGCTCGCGGTTGAGATCCGCCTCGCTGAACAGGCCGCTGCTCTGGGGCTGCAACCGGCTAAAGTCATACTGCACGATGGGCATATCCAGCCGCTCGGGAGGCGTCAGGTAGCCGTGCTTGATCATATAGCGCAGCGGCAGCTCATAGATGCAGTCGCGAAACAGCGCCTTCTCGTTGCCGCGCACCATCCCGTGGTAGTGAAACTGGTAGATCCACCCTTTGCCGAGGCGGAATGGCGTGGCGGTCAGGCCCAGCAGGCGCAGGCGGGGGTTGACCTTAGAGAGATGGGTCAGGATCTGCTGATACTGGCTCTCGTCATCATCGCTGATGCGGTGGCACTCGTCGACGATCAGCAGGGAGAACTCCCCCTGGAAATGGTCAAGATTGCGCGCGACCGACTGCACGCTGCCAAACACCACCTTGCCGTGGCTCTCTTTGCGCTTCAGCCCGGCGGCGTAGATATCCGCCTCCAGCCCCAGCGCCAGATATTTGGCATGGTTCTGCGCCACCAGCTCTTTGACATGAGCGAGCACCAGCACGCGGCCACGGGCCACGCGGGCAAGCTCGGCGATCACCAGGCTTTTGCCCGCGCCGGTAGGCAGGACGATAACCGCTGGTTCATGGCGATGGCGAAAGTGGGCGAGGGTGGCGTTTACCGCATCTCGTTGATAGGGGCGTAGCGTAAAGGTCATTGTCTCTCGGCGTTCATTAGTCTGCTCATATTATGCCACGATATTTTCGCTTGAGCGCTGCTGATACACCGTTATACTGAGAGATTCACAATTGCTTCTTTTTTTCGGACTTTTGTCCGACTCCAGCACTCTTTACAGGCAAATAAGACTTCATGCGACTTGATAAGTTTATCGCTCAGCAACTCGGCGTCAGCCGGGCTATTGCCGGGCGTGAAATCCGCGGCAGCCGCGTTACCGTGGATGGCGATATTGTTAGAAACGCCGCCTTCAAACTTCTGCCCGAGCACGAGGTAGAGTACGACGGCAATACCCTCGTACAGCAGACCGGCCCGCGCTACTTTATGCTGCATAAGCCGCAGGGGTACGTCTGTTCCACCGACGATCCCGATCACCCGACGGTACTCTACTTCCTTGACGAGCCGGTGGCCCATAAGCTGCATGCCGCCGGACGGCTGGATATCGATACCACCGGACTGGTGCTGATGACCGACGACGGCCAGTGGTCACATCGCATCACCTCTCCGCGTCACCACTGCGAGAAAACCTACCTGGTAACGCTGGAGTCGCCGGTTAGCGAGGACACTGCCGCGCAGTTCGCGAAAGGCGTTCAGCTGCATAACGAGCCCGATCTGACCAAGCCCGCCGTGCTGGAGGTGATCACCCCCACCGAGGTGCGTCTGACCATCAGCGAGGGGCGCTACCACCAGGTTAAGCGCATGTTTGCTGCGGTAGGTAACCATGTTGTTGGCCTGCACCGCGAGCGCATCGGAGAGATTGTTCTCGACGCTGACCTGGCCCCGGGCGAGTACCGTCCGTTGACCGAAGAAGAGATCGCCAGCGTTAGCTTAACGTCCCGCTAAATCCCAGGAGCCCGTAGTGACCACCAGGCAGCACTCTTCCCTGCGCATTGTCTTTATTCTTGGCCTGCTGGCCATGCTGATGCCGCTCTCGATCGATATGTATCTGCCCGCGCTGCCGGTGATTGCCCAGCAGTTTGGCGTCCCGGCCGGTAGCGCCCAGATGACCCTGAGCACCTATATTCTTGGCTTTGCGCTGGGTCAGCTGCTCTACGGTCCCATGGCGGACAGCATTGGCCGCAAGCCGGTGATCCTCGGCGGCACCCTGATTTTTGCCGCAGCGGCAGGCGCCTGCGCGCTGGCCCAGAGTATCGATCAGCTTATCACCCTGCGTTTTTTCCACGGTCTGGCAGCTGCGGCAGCAAGCGTGGTGATCAACGCCCTGATGCGCGATATCTATCCGAAAGAGGAGTTCTCGCGGATGATGTCGTTTGTCATGCTGGTGACCACCGTTGCACCGCTGCTGGCCCCGATGATCGGCGGTGCGGTGCTGGTCTGGTTAAGCTGGCACGCTATCTTCTGGATCCTGGCGATCGCCGCCCTGCTGGCCTCGCTGATGATCTTCTTCTTTATCAGCGAGACGCTGCCGGTAGAGCGACGTCAGCCGTTTCACATTCGTACCACCCTGGGTAACTTCGCGACGCTGTTTCGCCACAAGCGGGTGCTGAGCTATATGCTTGCAAGCGGTTTCAGCTTCGCGGGCATGTTCTCGTTCTTAAGCGCCGGGCCATTTGTCTACATTGAGCTGAACCACGTTCTGCCGCAGAACTTTGGCTACTACTTCGCGCTGAATATCGTCTTCCTGTTTATCATGACCATTATCAATGGTCGATTTGTGCGGCGGGTAGGGGCGCTAAGGATGTTCCGTGCCGGGCTGTGGATCCAGTTCGTGATGGCGCTGTGGATGGTGCTGAGTGCCGCGTTTGACGTGGGCTTCTGGGCGCTGGTCGTGGGCGTCGCCGCTTTTGTCGGTTGCGTCTCGCTGGTGGCCTCAAACGCGATGGCGGTGATTCTGGATGAGTTTCCACACATGGCGGGTACCGCTTCGTCGCTGGCGGGAACGTTCCGCTTTGGTATCGGTGCCATTGTAGGCGCGCTGCTCTCTCTCGCGACCTTTAACAGTGCCTGGCCAATGATCTGGTCTATCGCCTTCTGCGCAACCAGCTCCATTCTCTTCTATCTCTACGCCAGCCGTCCTAAGCGCGGCTAGCGCCTCTCTTTAAGGGGCAAAACTGCCCCTTCATTGATACACATCATCACAATCTATTGTGAGATTGCTATCATTTGTTTCTTTTATGTAAAATCCATTTGTGTAAATGTCACACTGTTGTAGTTAAAAAGGTTGAGTTAGATCGCAGAAACGGGTAAATATACCCCCAAAAGGTGAGGTAAGGCATCATCCACCCACCCTAATAATGAGGCTGCTAACCTTGTAAATTCAAGGATGTAAGCGGTTACTGCGTCGTGACAGGCAGAAATGTCAATGATGTGTTAATATTGATGTAAATGAATTGTGAAGTGATTGCTTCGGGGAAGAACATGAATAGCTTAAATCTCTCTATTGTGCATCGGTTACCCCAAAGTTACCGCTGGCTGGCAGGCGCTGCCGGCTCGCAAGTCGAACCGATCCCATCTAACGGCCAGAGCGGTGACAACTGTCTGGTGGCGTTAAAGCTGCTGAGCCCGGACGGCGATAAAGCCTGGCCGGTGATGCACAAGCTTAGCCAGGCGCTAAACGATATCGAAGTCGACTGCTCCGTGCTGGAGTGTGAAGGCGAGCCGTGCCTGTTTGTAAATAGGCAAGATGAATTTGCCGCCACCTGCCGCCTGAAAAACTTTGGCGTGGCGATTGCCGAGCCGTTTGCCAGCACTGCACCGTTCTAAATGCTAGCTCAGCGCTAGCAGCTGGCGCGTATAGTCGTTCTGCGGATCGGCAAACACGCGCTGGCACTCTCCCTGCTCAACCACTTCACCCTGCCGCAGAATAATCACCTGGTGACACAGCGACCGCACCACCTGCAGATCGTGACTGATAAACAGATAGGCCAGCCGATGCTTCTCCTGCAACGACTTCAGCAGAGCGAGGATCTGTGCCTGCACGGTGCGATCCAGCGACGAAGTAGGCTCATCCAGCACGATCAGCTCCGGCTGTAAAATGAGCGCCCGGGCGATGGCGATCCGCTGACGCTGGCCGCCGGAGAACTCCGCCGGGTAGCGGTGGCGAGTTTCAGGATCGAGTCCCACCTCCTGCATCACCGCAATCACCCGCTCCTCGCGCGCCTGCGGCGTCAGCGCAGGCTGATGCACGCGCAGCCCCTCCTCAATAATCTGCTGCACGTCGAGGCGGGGGTTAAGCGAGGAGTTGGGATCCTGAAAAACCACCTGCATCCGGTGACGCACCGGCAGCATCTGCTTCCGCGCCCACTGATGCAGCGGCTGACCGTCAAAGTTAATTGTCCCCTGCGAGGCGATCAGGCGCAGCAGCGCCAACCCGGTGGTGCTCTTGCCCGAACCGGACTCGCCCACCAGGCCCAGGGTTTCCCCTGCCCGCAGGGTAAAGCTCAGATCCTTAACCACCGACTTATGGCCGACGACGCGCTTAAAAAGTCCCTTACGCAGCGGGAAGGCGACCCCGAGACGATCCACCTCCAACAGCGGCGGGGCATCGGACGGCAACGGAACCGGCTCGCCCGCTGGCTCGCTATTTAGCAGGCGCTGGGTATAAGCGTGCTGCGGGGCGCTAAACAGCGTTGCCGCTCGGTTCTGCTCGACGCAGCGGCCGTTATGCATCACCGCCACGCTGTCCGCCAGCCTGCGCACAATATTGAGGTTATGGGTGATAAACAGCAGGCCCATGTTTAGCTCATCACGCAGCTCGCGCAGCAGCTGTAGAATTTGCGCCTGCACCGCCACGTCCAGCGCGGTGGTAGGTTCATCGGCAATAAGCAGTTCTGGGCGGGTCAGCAGCGCCATGGCAATCATCACCCGCTGGCGCTCACCGCCGGAGAGCTGGTGCGGGAAATCGCCCAGCCGCGTGCGGGCGTTACGGATCCCTACGCGATCGAGACAGGTGAGGATCTCAGCGCGCGCCGCCTCCCGCCGCATGCCGCGATGCAGGGAGAGTACCTCATAGAGCTGCTTCTCCAGGGTATGCAGCGGATTAAGCGATACCATCGGCTCCTGGAAAATCATGGCAATCTTATTCCCGCGCACGCCGCGCAGGGTCTGCTCGCTGGCGTGGAGCAGCGATTCGCCATGAAAGCGGATATCGCCGCTGGGGTAGACCACCGGCGGGGAGGGGAGCAGGCGCAGGATCGACAGAGCGCTAACGCTTTTGCCGGAGCCGGACTCGCCGACCAGCGCCAGGGTCTCACCGGCCTCAACCTGGAGCGACAGATCGCTGACCACGGTACGCAGCTGGTCCTGATGACGGAAGGCGACCGAAAGCGAATCAATGGTGAGGAGGGGAGTCATATCAGAGCGCCTTGTTGGGATCAAACGCGTCGCGCACGGCTTCGCCAATAAAGATCAGCAGCGAAAGCAGCACCGCCACCGACAGGAAGGCGGCAATACCCAGCCACGGAGCCTGCAAATTATTTTTACCCTGTAACAGCAGCTCTCCCAGCGAAGGCGACCCCAGCGGCAGGCCAAAGCCGAGAAAGTCGAGCGAGGTCAGGGTAGTGATGGAGCCGCAGAGAATAAAGGGCAGGAAGGTGAGGGTGGCCACCATGGCGTTCGGCAGCATATGGCGGAAGATAATTCCGCGATCGCTCACCCCCAGCGCCTGCGCCGCGCGGATATAGTCAAAGTTGCGGGTGCGCAGGAATTCCGCCCGCACCACGCCCACCAGGCTCATCCAGCCGAAGATCACCGTGATCGCCAGCAGCCACCAGAAGTTTGGCTGGATCACGCTGGAGAGCAGGATGATCAGAAACAGCGTCGGCATCCCCGACCAGACCTCAATAAAACGCTGGCCCCAGAGGTCGATTTTACCCCCGTAGTAGCCCTGTAACGCTCCGGCCAGCACGCCAACCACGCTGGAGCAGAGGGTCAGCATCAGGCCAAACAGCACCGAGATCCGCGTTCCGTAGAGGATGCGCGCCAGCACGTCGCTGCCGTTGGCATCGGTTCCTAGCCAGTTCTGCGCCGAAGGGGGGGAGGGGAAAGGCGTGTCGGTCGCAAAGTTAATGCTGGTGGCCCCAAAGCGGATCGGGGCCCATAGCGCCCAGCCGTGAGTCGCAATCTGCTGTTGTAGCCACGGATCCTGATAATCGGCTGGGGTGGCAAACTCGCCGCCAAACGCGGTCTCGCTGTAATCCTTGAACACCGGGGCATACCAACGATCCTGATAATGCACCAGCAGCGGCTTATCGTTAGCGATAAGCTCTGAGCCGAGGCTGAGGACGAAAATCACCGCAAAGATCCACAGCGACCAATAGCCGCGGCGGTTATGGCGAAAGCGCGCCCAGCGGGCCTGGTTGACGTGGCTTAATCGACGCATCAGCGACCCTCAAAATCGATACGCGGATCGACCAGCGTATAGCTGATATCGCTCAGGATATTCAGCAGCAGACCAATCAGCGTGAAAATATAGAGCGTACCAAACATCACCGGATAGTCTCGCGACACGGTCGCCTCATAGCCCAGCAGGCCAAGGCCGTTGAGGGAGAACATCACCTCAATCAGCAGCGAGCCGGTAAAAAACATGCTGATAAAGGTGGCCGGGAAACCGGCGATCACCAGCAGCATGGCGTTACGGAAGACGTGGTTACGTAAGATCGCCCGCTCGCTTACCCCTTTCGCCCGGGCGGTCACCACATACTGCTTGCGGATCTCATCAAGAAACGAATTTTTAGTCAGCATGGTCAGCGCCGCGAAGCCGCCGATCACCGTCGCCAGCACCGGCAGGGTAATATGCCACAGGTAGTCGGTTATTTTTTGATACCAGGGCAGGGCGTCAAAGTTGGCGGATACCAGCCCGCGCAGCGGGAAGAGATCGTAGTAGCTGCCGCCTGCAAACAGCACAATCAGCAGGATAGCGAACAGAAAGGCAGGAATAGCGTAGCCGATAATGATAAACGCGCTGCTCCAGATATCGAAGCGGCTGCCGTTGTAGACCGCTTTGCGGATCCCCAGCGGAATCGACACCAGATAGATAATCAGCGTTCCCCACAGCCCGAGGGTAATAGAGACCGGCATGCTGTCTTTGATTAGCTGTAGCACCGAGGCGCTGCGAAACAGGCTATCGCCAAAGTCAAAGCGCACGTAGTTCCACAGCATGGTGAAGTAGCGTTCGTATAGCGGCTTATCAAAGCCGTAGCGTTTGGTGATCTCGGCGATCACCTCCGGATCCAGCCCGCGTGCGCCGCGATACTGCCCTTCACCCACGTTGCCGACCCCTGTACGGGCGTGGGTTGCGCCCATGCCTTCTCCGCCACCGCCCGGCATGCCGCCCTGTTGTCCGAACTCAATGGCGGCAATCGCCTGGTCCACCGGCCCGCCGGGCGCGATTTGGACAATAAAAAAGTTGATGGTGATGATCGCCCACAGGGTGGGGATCACCAGCAGTAGGCGGCGGATAAGATAGGCACCCATCGTCTCGTGTACTCCTTAGCGCCTGTCGGCAGGCAGTTTTGCCGCTTTATTTACGTCGTACCACCAGGTATCAAACCCGAGGGAGTAGATCGGGCGTACTTCGGGCATGGAGAACTTATCCCAGTACGCAAGGCGATCGGCCGCCATAAACCACATCGGCAGCATGTAGTAGTTCCAGGTCAGGACGCGATCCAGCGCGCGCCCGAGCGGCACAAGCTTCTCTTTATTCCCCTGGTTGGCAACGATCTGCCCCAGCAGGGCGTCGATCACCGGGCTGCTGACGCCTGGCGTATTATAGGTCGAATCAAGGTATTGCGACCCCCAGGAGATTTGCAGGTCGGTACCGGGCCACGGCGTAGCGCGCACGGTGCGTGGCATCATATCAAAGTCGCGGCTGCGCAGACGATTGGTCAGCTGGGAGTTATCCACCTGGCGAACGTTCATGACGATCCCGAGACGCTGCAAACTGTGCTGAAACGGCATTACCCACAGATTGTTGGCCCCGGCAGGCAGCAGCAGCTCAAAGCTAAAGGGTTTGCCGGTTTTAGCGTTCACTCGCTTCTGCTTTTTCAGCACCCAGCCCGCGTCATCCAGCAGCGTGCTGGCCTTCAGCAGGTTAGCACGGTCGAAGCCGTTACCCTTTGACACCGGCGGCTGATAGATCTGAGTAAACACTTCCGGCGGCAGGTCAGCCTTCATCGGGGCGAGCAGGGTGAGCTCTGCCGCATCCGGATAACCGCGCGCGGCGTACTCGGTATTCTGGAAATAGCTGTTGGTGCGGCTGTAGGCGTTATAGAACAGCGCCTTGTTCATCCACTCAAAGTCAAAGGCGAGGGTAAGCGCCTCGCGTACGCGGCGGTCACTAAACAGCGGGCGCTGGTTATTGAACGCCAGCCAGCGCGTATCCTGTGCCGATTCGTTCTTCAGCTCCTGCTTAACAATCTGGTGATTGCTGAAGTTTTTGCCGCTGTAGCGGGTGGCCCAGTTTTTGGCATCGCCCTCGGTACGCATGTCGAATGCGCCAGCCTTAAAGGCTTCAAAGGCGACGTTATCGTCGAGATAGTAGTCGTAGCGGATCGAATCGAAATTCCAGCGGCCGCGGTTAACCGGCAGATTAGCTCCCCAGTAGTCCTTCACCCGGCTGTAGACGATATACTGGCCCATGCGCCACGTGGTAATGCGGTACGGCCCGCTGCCCAGCGGCGGAGTGGCGAGGGGATCGCTGAGCTTGTGATCTTTCCAGAACTTTTCCGGCATCACCGGGAGGGTGAGCAGGCTGAGCATATCCTCTTTGCCCGGCTTCGCCAGCTTGATGCGCACCGTGAGCGGGGCGATAGCTTCCATCGTTGTGCCTTTATAGATCAGGCGAAACTGCGGCACCCCTTCGGTCATAAATTTATGGAAGGTGAAGGCGACGTCGCGGGCGGTAATGGGCGAACCGTCGTGAAAGGTGGCGCGGGGATTGAGCGCGATCTCCATCCACGAATAGTCATCGGCATAGCGTGCGACCTCAGCAATCAGCGGATAGTAGCTGCCGGGTTCATCGTCGGAGGTGGTGTAGAGCGAGTCATAGAGCGACTCGGTGCGCACGCCGGCATTGCCGCGCAGGGCAAAACGGTTGAAGTTATCGAACGTGCCAATCACCGACAGCGTAACGTTGCCGCCTTTGGGGGCCGCCGGGTTCACATAGTCAAAATGGGTAAAGTCGATAGCGTATTTCGGTTCGCCAATCACGGCGAAGGCATAGTTCTCTTTAATAGCCTGTGCCTGGCAAGTAAAGCAGATCAGGGCCAACAGCAGAGCAGAGAGGCGCGCAAACGTCATCAGGCAGTGTCCTTTTACCGAGCGCTAAGATTCAGTAAATGATAAGTGACCTTGAGGATATTGTGAATATCAATCGCGCGCTATTGCACTGGGTAGAATTTGCCTGGCAACAGGGCAAAAAAAAGCGCTGCCGGAGCAACGCTTTCATCTATTATTATGTTTTCGCGATACCGGCCAAGGGAAAACCGATCCCGAGAAGTTTGCCGCGTACGAATTAGCTGCGAGCTAAAACGCGGCGCGCTTCATTGTAGCGCTTCTTCCAGTATGGCTCATCCATGTTGGAGATCATCACACCGCTGCTGGTGGATGCATGAACAAACTGGTTGTTACCGATATAGATGCCAACGTGGCGGCCGGTAGAGCCAGCGCGGAACAGAACCAGGTCGCCGGTACGCAGGCTAGTGCGCGAAACCGATTTACCCATCTCCTGCTGTTCGTAGGTCGAACGCGGCAGCTCTAAGCCAAACTGTTCACGGAAGGTGCGCTGTACGAAACCTGAGCAGTCGATACCGCGTTTGGTATCACCGCCAAGACGGTAACGCACGCCTTTCCAGCTGGCGTATTGATCCATAATTCGCGATTTAACGTCGAGATTACGAACCATACTTTCAAATTCATCCTGAGAGGCTTGCAGTGAAGAGGCATCTTCCATGCCCACAACATGCGTCTCAGGGTGCATATTCTTTGCGGTATTTGTCGAACAAGCTGAAAGCAGTGCCGCTACTGCAATCGCGGGGATAGCCCGCCAGAGATATCTCAGGAACGGTTGAGATTTGACCATGTTGCTTATTTTCCCTTGAAGTCCTTAACGATAAATAATCGTTATAAAATGCCAAACGTGACGAGACTAATTACTTGCGCACTGAGAGACAATTCCTCTTGGTCAAATCTGTGGAGAAACGCACAAATTAATTCACAGCGGGAATATTTATCTCTGTGGGGCGAAACGTCATCGAGATTAACCGATCGTATCCCCCATTGCGAGTAGTTTTATAGGATTTTTTATAAGAAATTATGATAGACAAAGTGAAAAAAATGATTTGGGTGAAAAATGTGCGATTTAGCTTAAAAACCATTCAACTTACTAATTTGTAAACAAAATTAAATGACAATTTGATGACAAACTGCGGCGAGAGGTAAAAATTTGTGTCAGGGATCCTAATGAATCCCTGATGTCCAGTGTTAATATTAGTTTTTTAAATGTTATTAAATTGTATGTTTTTATTAGGTAGGTAATGGTTAAAGCGCGAAATGACTTTGTCACTAAATGACGTTAGCAGGATCCACGGCAGGCCAATAAGTACCGCAGAAAGGGATCCCACAGCGATATCGCTAAACCAGTGGGCGCCAATCATTACCCTTGGGAAGGCAAAAACCACAAAAATAATAAGGGCAACCGCGAAGGTTTTGCCACCAAAATAGCGCCACATGAATGTGGAAAAAATAAGCAGCATCATGCCGTGATCGCCAGGGAAACTGTCTTTAGAGGCGTCCTTAGTGGATATGTCTAACAGTTCGCTCGCGCGCCAAATATCGTTGAAATAGAGGGTAGGGCTGGCGCGTTTAACCGGATAGAGGTGCTGCGCCAGCTGGTTCACTATCAGTGCCGTGAGCAGCATCGTTAAGCCGATGGCCACAATGCGCTGGCGGCCCGCGCCGTCGGCTTTTAGCCAGAACGCGAGCATTACACAGCCCATGGCCAGCAGCGAGCAGGCGTCAAACCCCCGGTTATTGGTGATGGCCACCAGCCACAGGAAGGCGCGACTCTCCACCAGCAGATGATTGAAAAAATGAAAAATCGCGGAGTCCAGCGTAAACCACGCCCCATGATTAGCGGGCAGATACCAGGATAAAAACAGGGCCAGCCCGGCAATGTTAAGCAGTAATATAAGCGGCAGTCGATTTTTCATTAGTCCATCACGGCAGATTCTAAAGCCGCAACGTTAATCGCTATCCGCTAAACGAAGCTTCAACAGAGCGGACTGAAGCGTATTCCAGTCCACGTCCCCCTCTGCAATGAGCTCAATGCGGCTGTCCGGTGGCGCAACGCTTTGTGTCTCAATATGGAAATCGTCGCCCTGGCGATTGATACGTACCAGCCCTTCGGCAATGCGCATCACGCCTTTGACCCGTCCAACCGGGGCCAGGCGCGCCCACTCCAGAATGCCCACGGTATCAAACAGCGTTTCGGCATCAAAAATCCAGCCGCAGGCCTGATGACCCTGACCGCTGTTCAGGCTGCGCCGCCAGCGCTGGTGGGTGGGCAGGTTCAGCGCCGCCAGACCCTTTTTCTCCGCGTGGCCGTGGCTGTGCTCGGCGCTGACGGGCAGCGCGCGACGGTTGCGGCGAGGCAGATCCAGCAGCGCCGGGTCAATCTCACCTTGAGTGGCGGTAAGCAGCTGGCGATCGCCGCCGAACTGCTGCCACCACTGGGCCAGCGCCGCCTCGCTTTCCGGGATGGCGCGATCGCTTTTATTCGCCACGATAATATCTGCCGCCGCCAGCTGATCGCGGAAGTTCTCATTGCTGACCGCTTTTTCATTCAGCAGCTGGCGCGGATCAAGCAGGCAGAGGGTGGCGCGCAGGTCGATCCACGGCTCATACACTTCCGCCGTCAGGATATCGAGGATCTGCTTCGGATGGCCCAGACCGGTGGGCTCAATCAGCAGGCGATCGGGTTTACCCTGGCGCAACAGGGTATTCAGCCCCACCTGCATCGGCAGGCCGTTGACGCAGCACATGCAGCCGCCGGGGATCTCTTTGAGCAGTGCGCCGCTCTCCGCCATCAGCGCGCCGTCGATGCCGACTTCACCAAATTCATTGACCAGCACGGCCCACTTCTCGCCCTCTGGCTTGTTTTCCAGCAGATGCAATATAGAGGTGGTTTTGCCGGTGCCCAGGAAGCCGGTAATTAAATTGGTCTTAGTCACATTCGCTCCAGAAATAGTCCCGCCCGATAAAGGGCGTAAAAACAATCTCATCATCCTGGCGAAAAAAGAGTGAAAAGAGAAGCGTGAACGCGGACGGGAGCATTTTCCGTCCGCGGTAAAGGCAGGAAAGGTTAATTCTGAAGCGTAGCGATCACCGCCTGATGCGCGCCCTGGGTGGCGATGCGCTGCCAGGCCGTTTCGATACCGGAGACAAAGTCCGGGTTTTGCGCGAGGTCGCTGCCAAAGATTTCGCTGAGCGAGAGCAGGGCGGTGACGCGTTCGTGCTCGCTGCTCTGGGCGACCTTCTCGCGGAAGGTGGCCGCCAGTGGATCGCGCACGTCTATAGCGTTGCCTGCATCATCAACGCCGCTGACGTAGCGCATCCAGCCCGCGACGCCCAGCGCCAGCAGTGGCCAGGGGGTTCCACGCTGCAGATGAAGACGAATACTCTCCAGCATGCGCTGGGGGAGCTTCTGGCTGCCGTCCATCGCAATTTGCCAGGTGCGGTGCTGTAGCGCCGGGTTGGCAAAGCGCGCCAGCAGGCTCTCGGCATAGTCAGTGAGATCGACCCCGGTAATGCGCAGCGTGGGGGCCTGCTCGTCCAGCATCAGACGGCGGGCGGCGGCGCGGAAATGCGCGTCGGCCATACAGTCGTTGATGTGGGCAAAGCCTGCCAGGTAGCCTAGCCAGGCTAAAAAGGAGTGGCTGCCGTTGAGCATCCGCAGCTTCATCTGCTCCCAGGGCAGGACGTCATCGACCATCTGCACGCCTGCGGCTTCCCACTCTGGACGTCCGGCGACGAAGTTATCTTCAATCACCCACTGGATAAACGGCTCACAGCTGATGGCGCAGGGATCTTCTACCCCCAGCACCTCGGCAATCTCGGCCAGCGAGGCGTCGGTGGCCGCGGGCACAATGCGGTCGACCATCGTGCCCGGAAAACTGACCTGTTCGGCGATCCACGCCGCCAACTCGGCAGAGCGCTGCTGCGCCATCCCCAGCACGGCGTTTTTGACTACGTGGCCGTTGTCCGGAATATTGTCGCAGGAGAGGACGCTGAAGGGAGGCAGGCCCCGCTCGCGACGGCGGGAGAGAGCCTCAACCAGAATGCCCGGTGCGGAGTGCGGCTCCTGCGGATGTTGCAGATCGTGCATAATACGTTCGTTGCGGGGATCCAGTTTGCCAGTGGCCGGATCGATGCAGTAGCCTTTCTCGGTGATGGTCAGCGAGACAATCGCCACCTGCGGCTCGCAGAACTTCTCAATAATGGCCGCCAGCGAGTCGAGCTTAGCGTTAAGACACTCCTTTACCGCGCCAACAATAATCGCCTGGTTGCCCTCTGCGCCTTTCTCCAGCACGGTAAACAAATGATCCTGCTCCCGGAGCTGGGTCATTAAGGTGTCGCCGCTAAACAGGCTGATCTCGCAGATCCCCCAGTCGCCGCCCCGGGCGTTCAGCACCCGATCGGTTAACAGCGCCTGGTGGGCGCGATGAAAAGCGCCAAACCCAAAGTGGACAATGCGCGAGCGTAGCGCCTGACGATCGTACCCTGGCCGTTGAACGCTGTCCGCGAGGGCAACTGAGGCAATATTTTTCATGACCAACACACCTGATTAACTAATAATTAACAAAAAGCAGTGTAAAGTTATATGACAGCAAATTAAATTGGTGTGCCTCAAATATCTGCGTAACGTGAGCTGGATCAATCAAAACTGGTGGACCAATTGACCCTAATCGGGAAACATGTATGGTAGTCGTCATCTGTATGAGCCATATTGGTATAACAACTTTATGTGAGGTTAGGCGATGGAACACACCTGGCGTTGGTACGGTCCGAACGATCCGGTTTCTCTTGATGATGTGCGTCAGGCAGGCGCAACGGGCGTGGTCACTGCGCTGCACCATATTCCTAACGGTCAGGTTTGGCCGGTGGAAGAGATCAAACAGCGCCAGGCGCTGCTGGCCGAAAAAGGGTTAACCTGGTCGGTGG
Organism: Pseudescherichia vulneris; assembly: GCF_902164725.1. Lineage (NCBI taxonomy): Bacteria > Pseudomonadati > Pseudomonadota > Gammaproteobacteria > Enterobacterales > Enterobacteriaceae > Pseudescherichia > Pseudescherichia vulneris. The sequence continues at coordinate 3,354,415 of NZ_LR607338.1, forward strand.
TTGAGAGCATCCCGGTGCATGAAGAGATCAAAACCCACAGCGGTCAGGTTGATACCTGGATTGCCAACTATCAGCAGAGCATCCGTAACCTTGCCGCCTGCGGCATTGATACCGTCTGCTACAACTTTATGCCCATCCTCGACTGGACGCGTACCGATCTGGAGTATGAGCTGCCGGACGGCTCCAAAGCGCTGCGTTTCGACCAGATCGCCTTTGCCGCTTTTGAGCTGCACGTTCTGAAGCGCAACGGCGCAGAAGCGGACTACAGCGAAGAGGAGCAGCGCCAGGCCAAAATCTGGTTCGACAACGCCAGCGAGGCTGAAATCGACAAGCTGACCCGCAATATCATTGCTGGCCTGCCGGGAGCGGAAGAGGGCTACACCCTGGACCAGTTCCGCGCTCGCCTGGCGGAGTATGACGGCATCAATAAAGCGCAGCTGCGGGAAAACATGGCCGTCTTTCTGCGGGCCATTGTTCCGGTGGCAGAAGAAGCTGGCGTGCGCCTGGCGGTACACCCGGACGATCCGCCGCGGCCGATCCTCGGTCTGCCGCGCATTGTCTCTACCATTGAAGATATGCAGTGGCTGAAAGAGACCGTGGACAGCATCAACAACGGCTTCACCATGTGCACCGGCTCCTACGGCGTGCGCGCCGATAACGATCTGGTGAAAATGGTGGAAACCTTCGGCGACCGCATTCACTTCACCCACCTGCGCTCAACCTGTCGGGAAGAGAATCCAAAAACCTTCCACGAGGCGGCACATCTGCAGGGCGATGTGGATATGGTGTCGGTAGTGAAAGCGATTTTGACCGAAGAGCAGCGCCGTAAACAGGCGGGCGACCTGCGTCCGATCCCGTTCCGTCCGGATCACGGTCATCAGATGCTTGACGATCTGCGTAAGAAAACCAACCCGGGCTATTCGGCGATTGGTCGCCTGAAGGGAATGGCGGAAGTGCGTGGCGTGGAGCTGGCGCTGAAGCAGGTGATGTTCCGCGATTTATTATAAGTCTGAGGTAGGCCGGGTAAGGCGTTCGCCGCCACCCGGCATTTTTAATGGTTATGGCGTTTTAATCCGCGCGGCCCATGTAGCGGCTCTCTTCGATGTGAATGCGGATCTTCTCGCCGGTGGTCAGGTATTCAGGCACCTGGATCACCAGACCGGTGCTCAGGGTCGCCGGCTTGGTGCGTGAGCTGGCCGATGCGCCTTTAATTCCCGGTGCGGTTTCCACAATCTCCAGATCCACCGTCTGCGGCAGCTCCAGCGCCAGCAGCTGACCATCCCACGTCAGAACCTGCATATCTGGCATACCGCCCTCTGGAATAAACTGCAGCTCTTCTTCAATCTGCTCTTTGGTGAAGATATACGGGGTGTAGTCTTCTTTATCCATAAAGACGTACTCGTTGCCGTCCACGTAGGAGAAGTCAACGAAGCGACGGGTCAGGGTCACGGTATCTACAATGTCATCGCCCTTGAAGCGCTCTTCCACTTTCATCCCGGTACGGACGTCGGCGAAGCGCATTTTATAGAGGGTGGCTGCACCGCGGGCGCTAGGGGATTGAATATCGATATTTTTAACAATCAGCAGCTTGCCGTTGTAGTTCAATACCATACCTTTTTTAATTTCGTTCGCTCTTGCCATGATGGATCCTGTGCGGGAAAAGTGGAAAAAATATCGCGACAAAGTACCCGCGAGGGGCGCAGTTGGCAAGCCTCTTCGCCAGGTTTTGCATCTTGACTACAAAAAGTGTTAGCGTGCGGCAAAAGGTCGGCATTTGCTGCGCGATCGATCGCTAAAAGAGAGCCGTTTATGGAGTGTCGCTCGGACTGCGGAGCCTGCTGTACCGCCCCGTCAATCAGTAGTCCTATTCCTGGGATGCCCAACGGCAAACCGGCCAACACGCGCTGCGTTCAGCTCTCAGCGGATAACCTCTGCAACATCTTCGGCTCGCCCCTGCGCCCGAAGGTCTGCTCCGGCCTACAGCCGTCCCAGGAGATGTGCCTTACCAGCCGTGACGCGGCGATAACCTGGCTGCTTGAGCTCGAAGCGGCAACCGCACCCTAAACGTCCTTAATCCGCGCCAGGCAGACGGCGGCGATCAGCACCATCACCAGTGCGAACCAGAATACGGCGTGGTAGTTCCAGAGCTCTGCCACTATCCCTGCCAGCGAACCGGCAATAATCCAGCCTACGCGTGTGGTGTTGGTATAGAGCGTGGTGGCGGCCCCGGCCTGACCCGGCATCAGATCCTGGAAATAGAGCATGCCAATCCCCGCCAGAATGCCGATATAGATGGCGTTCAGCAGCTGGAGGGCCAGCAGCAGGGCGGGGGTATGCACCGTCAGCATCCCGATATAGAACAGCAGGCCGCCCACTACCGCAATACGCATCAGGAAGCGTTTACCGAAGCGCTTTGCATAGTAGCCGGCAATCAGCATCGTCGGGATCTCCAGCCCGGCGGCGGTGCCCATCATCACGCCAGCCAGCTTCTCCGGCAGGTGCAGTTCATCAATGATAAACAGCGGCATATTGATAATGTAGAGGCTGTTGGTGCCCCACATCAGGGTGCAGATAGTAAACAGCAGCAGGGCATCGCGACGGTTGGTGCGCGGGGCTTCTACCACGCCACTGGCGAGGCGCGGCTCCTTACGCATCGCAGGCAGGAAAAGCCAGACCATCACGCCACAGACGATAAAAGCGACCCCCGCGCTGAGGTACATAGCGGTAAAGCCAAACCCCATCGCCAGGGCGTAGGCCAGCGGCGGGCCAATGACCCATGCGAGTGACACCTGAGCGCGCAGTATCGAGCTGAACATCACCGCTTCCCGGCCGGTCTGGTCGGCGTGCTCGCGAGCGAGGGCGAACATCTGCGGGTTGGCGGTAGAGCCAAAGCTGCTCAGGAATACGCCGATAAACAGCAGAATAAAGTAGTTGCGGTTCCAGGCAAACAGCAAGCAGGCCAGCATGCCGAGCAGGCAGCAGAAAACGATCAGGTTTTTGCGGCTCCCTTTGCGGTCGGATCGCCCAGCCAGAAACTGGCTCACCAGAATGCCGATCACCGCGCTGCCGGTGAAGAAGAAACCCACCATCGCCGGACGAGCGTGGACCTCGTTGGTCAGAAACAGGCTCAGGGTCGGGGTCTGTAACGCGCCGGCGATACCGGTTAAAAAGGCAACGATCAGGAACGCGGCAGAGGTGAAATCAACGGGTCTGTTGGCAGCGTCAGCAGGAGAAGTTTGCATCTTTTACTATTGTTTAGGATAGAGAGACGCGGAGTTTACGCCGCTGGAGCAAAAATAGACAGCCATCGCACCGGGTTTTGCCACAAAAAATCAAAACACTATTTTGAAATAATTATCATTAAAGCTGACGTTGCTGAAACATGGCGTTGAAAGCGACTTTTGGTTCAGCAGCGCGTCGGCAGGTGTTAAAGAAATGTGCATTAGCTCTAAGTTTTTGCAGCCAAATGACGAGTTTCCTTGATCCCTTAAGCGGTCTGAGCAAGACTTCGTGAAACGTTTCAGCGTCACCTGCGCGATCGTTCCCGCGCCGGTGACGCTCCATTTCACCAACTAGCTGAAACGATTCAAGTTCAGCAGGAGTGGAGATTCATGTTCCAGTTATCCGTTCAGGACATCCATCCGGGCCAGCAGGCCGGTAATAAAGAAGAGGCGATTCGCCAGATCGCGGGCGCGCTGGTGCAGGCGGGCAACGTGGCTGACGGCTACGTGGCTGGCATGCTCGCCCGTGAGCAGCAGACCTCAACCTTCCTCGGCAACGGCATCGCTATTCCGCACGGCACCACCGATACCCGCGACCAGGTGCTGAAAACCGGCGTGCAGGTTTACCAGTTCCCGCAGGGTGTCCTGTGGGGTGAAGGGCAGGTGGCCTACGTTGCTATCGGCATCGCTGCCAGCTCTGACGAACATTTGGGCCTGCTGCGTCAGCTGACCCACGTGCTGAGCGACGACGACGTCGCAGCCCAGCTGCAATCCGCTACGACCGCTGAAGAGCTGCGTGCCCTGCTGATGGGTGAAAAGCAAAGCGCTGGCATGAAGCTGGACAATGAAACGCTGACCCTCGACGTCGCGGCCAGCGATCTGGTGACGCTCCAGGCGCTGAATGCCGGTCGCCTGAAAGAGGCCGGGGCAGTTGACGTAAACTTTGTGACCCGCGCCATCAGCGAACAGCCGATGAACCTCGGCCAGGGGATCTGGCTGAACGACAGCGCCGAAGGCAATCTGCAAAGCGCTATCGCCGTCAGCCGGGCGGCAAACGCCTTTGACGTGAACGGCGAGCGCGCGGCGTTGCTGGTGAGCGTAGCCATGACCGACAACGGCCCGGAAGCGGTGCTGAAACGTCTGGCTGACATGCTGCTGGCGAATAAAGCTGACCGTCTGCTGACCGCTGATTCCGCCACGCTGCTGGCGCTGCTGACCAGCGATGATGCGCTGAAGGCTGACGTGCTGAACGCCGAGTTTGTCGTACGCAATGAGCATGGCCTGCACGCCCGCCCGGGTACGATGCTGGTTAACACCATTAAACAGTTTAACAGCGACGTCACCGTCACCAATCTGGACGGTAGCGGCAAGCCTGCCAACGGTCGCAGCCTGATGAAGGTTGTGGCGCTGGGCGTGAAGAAGGGCCACCGCCTGCGCTTTACCGCTCAGGGCGAGGATGCTGAACAGGCGCTAAAAGCGATTGGCGACGCCATCGCAGCTGGTCTGGGGGAGGGCGCATAATGAGCAGACGTGTAGCCACCATCACCCTTAACCCTGCCTATGACCTGGTCGGGTTCACCCCGGAAATTGAACGCGGTGAAGTCAACCTTGTGCGAACTACCGGCCTGCATGCCGCAGGGAAAGGGATCAACGTCGCCAAAGTGCTTAAAGATTTAGGCATTGACGTCACCGTCGGCGGTTTCCTCGGCAAAGATAACCAGGATGGCTTCCAGCAGCTGTTCAGCGAGCTAGGGATCGCCAACCGTTTCCAGGTGGTGCAGGGTCGTACCCGCATCAACGTTAAGCTGACCGAAAAAGACAGCGAAGTCACCGATTTCAACTTCTCCGGTTTTGAAGTGACTCCGGCAGACTGGGAACGCTTTGTCGCCGACTCCCTGAGCTGGCTGGGCCAGTTCGATATGGTCTGCGTCAGCGGCAGCCTGCCGGCTGGCGTGAGTCCAGAAGCCTTTACCGACTGGATGACGCGCCTGCGCAGCCAGTGTCCGTGCATCATCTTTGACAGCAGCCGGGAGGCGCTGGTCGCCGGGCTGAAGGCCGCGCCGTGGCTGGTGAAGCCGAACCGCCGCGAGCTGGAGATCTGGGCCGGGCGCAAGCTGCCCGAGCTGAAAGATGTGATTGAAGCCGCTCATGCCCTTCGCGAGCAGGGAATTGCCCACGTGGTGATCTCGCTGGGCGCAGAAGGGGCGCTGTGGGTTAACGCTTCAGGCGAATGGATCGCCAAACCGCCGTCAATGGAGGTGGTAAGCACCGTTGGCGCAGGGGATTCGATGGTTGGGGGGCTGATCTACGGCCTGCTGATGCGTGAGTCCAGCGAGCATACGTTACGCCTTGCGACCGCAGTCGCGGCGCTGGCCGTGAGCCAGAGTAACGTCGGCATTACCGATCGTACCCAGTTAGCCGCGATGATGGCGCGCGTTGACTTAAAACCTTTTAACTAACAGCAGGAGAGCATAATGAAAACGCTGCTGATTATTGACTCCGCGCTTGGACAGGCTCGCGCTTACATGGCGAAAACCCTGCTGGGTGCGGCGGCACAAAAAGCAAATCTGCAATTCATCGACAACCCGAATGAAGCGGAGCTGGCGATCGTGCTCGGCTCCAGCGTGCCAAACGACAGCGCCCTGACCGGCAAGAAAGTGTGGCTCGGCGACGTGCACCGCGCCGTCGCGCATCCGGAGCTGTTCCTCAGCGAGGCGAAAAGCCATGCTGCGGTCTACAGCGCACCGGTTGCTACAGCGGCCACTGCCGCTCCGGCGGCAAGCAGTGGCGTGAAGCGCATCGTCGCGGTGACCGCCTGCCCGACCGGTGTGGCCCACACCTTTATGGCGGCGGAAGCAATCGAAACCGAAGCCAAAAAACGCGGCTGGTGGGTGAAAGTTGAAACCCGTGGCTCCGTGGGGGCTGGCAACGCCATCACCCCGGAAGAGGTGGCCGAGGCGGATCTGGTGATCGTGGCGGCAGATATTGAAGTGGATCTGGCGAAATTTGCCGGTAAGCCGATGTACCGCACCACCACCGGGCTGGCGCTGAAGAAAACTGCGCAGGAGCTGGATAAAGCCCAGGCGGAAGCCAAGCCATATCAGCCTTCTGGCAAAGCGCAGGCGGCGACGGAAGGGAAGAAAGAGGGCGCGGGCGCGTACCGTCACCTGCTGACCGGCGTCTCCTATATGCTGCCGATGGTGGTTGCGGGCGGCCTCTGTATCGCTCTGTCGTTTGCCTTTGGTATCGAAGCGTTTAAAACCCCTGACACCCTGGCCGCTGCGCTGATGCAGATCGGCGGCGGATCGGCGTTTGCGCTGATGGTGCCGGTGCTGGCAGGTTATATTGCGTTCTCAATTGCAGACCGTCCAGGTCTGACCCCGGGCCTGATTGGCGGTATGTTGGCCGTCAGCACTGGCTCCGGCTTTATCGGCGGTATCATTGCGGGCTTCCTCGCGGGCTACGTGGCGAAGGCAATCAGCCAGAAGCTGAAGCTGCCGCCGAGCATGGAAGCGCTGAAGCCTATCCTGATCATTCCGCTCTTCTCCAGCCTGGTGGTTGGCCTGGCGATGATCTACCTGATCGGTAAACCGGTCGCGGGCATCCTGACCGGGCTGACCCACTGGCTGCAAACCATGGGTACGGCGAATGCGGTTCTGCTGGGGGCGATCCTCGGTGGCATGATGTGTACCGACATGGGCGGTCCGGTTAATAAAGCGGCCTATGCCTTTGGCGTTGGCCTGCTGAGTACCCAGACCTACGCACCGATGGCCGCTATTATGGCCGCGGGCATGGTACCGCCGCTGGCGATGGGTATCGCAACGATGGTTGCCCGCAAGAAGTTCGACAAGGGGCAGCAGGAGGGTGGCAAAGCCGCGCTGGTGCTGGGCCTGTGCTTCATCTCCGAAGGCGCTATTCCGTTTGCCGCGCGCGATCCGATGCGTGTGATCCCCTGCTGTATCGTAGGTGGTGCGGTGACCGGGGCGATCTCCATGGCGATTGGCGCGAAGCTGATGGCCCCGCACGGCGGTCTGTTTGTGCTGCTGATCCCGGGGGCTATCACGCCGGTGCTGGGCTACCTGGTGGCCATCGTTGCCGGTACGCTGCTGGCGGGTCTGGCCTACGCCTTCCTGAAGCGTCCGGAAGCGGAGATGGCGGTGAAAACCGCGTAACGCGTGCGGGATCAAAAGGGCAGCCCACGGGCTGCCCTTTTTTACGTCTGGCGTTCGCGCATCAAACCGTGGCTGTTTGCACCTGCTGCGCCTTCAGCCACGCAATCTCTTCGGCCCAGATGTCTGAGTCAATGGTTTCAAGGATCAGCGGAATACCGTCGAAGCGGGCGTCCTGCATGATCCAGCTAAAGGCCTCGTGGCCAATATTGCCTTGGCCCAGGCTGTGATGGCGGTCAACGCGGCTAGCGAAGGCGCTTTTGGCATCGTTGAGGTGCATTCCCCGCAGATACTGGAAGCCGACTATGCGATCAAACTCGGCAAAGGTTTTTTCACAGGCCTCGCTGCCGCGCAGATCGTAGCCTGCTGCAAAGGCGTGACAGGTATCGATGCAGACGCCAACGCGGGATTTATCCTCTACGCCGTCGATAATCGCTGCCAGGTGCTCAAACTTAAAGCCGAGGTTGCTGCCCTGGCCAGCGGTGTTTTCAATCACCGCCGTGACGCCCTCGGTTTTATCCAGCGCAATGTTGATCGACTCGGCGATGCGCGCCAGGCATGCGTCCTCCGGGATCTGCATCAGGTGGCTACCGGGGTGGAAGTTTAGCAGGGTCAGCCCCAGCTGCTCGCAGCGCTGCATCTCATCGATAAAGGCTTCCCGTGATTTCTCCAGCGCCTCGGCTACCGGATGCCCGAGGTTAATTAAATAGCTATCGTGAGGCAGGATCTGGCCCGGACCAAAGCGGTGTTTTTCACAGGCGGCTTTAAACTCGTCGATGGTCGCGCCACTGAGCGCCGCTGCCCGCCACTGGCGCTGGTTTTTGGTAAACAGGGCAAAGGCGGTGGCCCCGATCTCTGCCGCACGCACGGCGGCATTTGCCACGCCGCCCGCCGCGCTCACGTGCGCGCCAATAAATTTCATCTACTACTCCTGTAAAACCCGCAGGTAAATGCAAAGGCGTATGATAGAGGTTAGCCGCAGCAGAATGTAGTGATTTATGCCATGACGTAATGAACCGCCAGGTTGATGATGCCGCCGCCGACAATCAGCCAGATAAAGAGCAGCAGCGCCATCAGCAACGGCCGCGCACCCGCTTTGCGAATTGCGCTAACGTGGGTCGTGACGCCCAGCGCCGCCATGGCCATCGCCAGCAGGAGGGTATCCAGCGTCACCAGCATATCGACAGCGGCTTTCGGCAGCAGGCCAAAGGAGTTAAACACCGCCACCGCAATAAACAGAAGCGCAAACCACGGGATGGTAATCTTGCTGCGTTGACCGCCGTTAGCGGGAGCCAGCTGCTTCACGCGGGCCGCAAGCAGGATCAGAAACGGTGCCAGCATCATTACGCGCAGCATTTTAGCGATGACCGCCGCGCTCTCGGTCTCTGGGCTAACGGCGTGGCCTGCCGCAACCACCTGAGCAACCTCGTGCATCGTCGACCCTATATAAATGCCGTAGCTTTCCGGGGTAAACCAGTGGGCCAGCAGCGGGTAGATGGCCGGGTAGAGGAAAATAGCCAGCGTGCCGAAAATCATTACCGTGGCAATCGCCACCGTCACCTTGCTGGACTCGGCTTTTAGAACCGGCTCGGTGGCCAGCACCGCTGCCGCACCGCAGATGCTGCTGCCTGCACCGATCAGCCAGCTGGTGTGCTTGTCGAGGCCGAACACCTTCTGGCCCAGCAGGCACGCCAGTAAAAAGGTGCTGGAGAGCGTCAGCATGTCTATCACGATACCGCTGATGCCGACGTCAGCAATCTGCGAGAACGTCAGGCGAAAGCCGTACAGAATGATCCCCAGTCGCAGCAGGTGCTGTTTGGCAAACACAATCCCGCTCTCGCAGGGCCGTCCAATCTGCGGATAAAGGGTGTTACCAAGCACCATCCCGATTAAAATAGCCAGCGAAAGGGCGCTAAAACCGGCACCGGAAACGGCAGGGATGGTGCCGCTCCACAGCGCCAGGCCCGCCACGGCAGCGCTTAGCGCCAGTCCCGGCACCAGATGTCCTACGCTACGATGATGTCTTAATGTCAGTTCAGCCATAACCTTCTCCTCTGTTGGGATAAAAGGTTACGTTGAGCTGGCTTAAAAATAAAATTGATTATATATTTATAATCAATCTATATAAGTGGTAAGCGTGACGCTTGCCTCTCAGGATACTGACTATGCATATCACCCTGCGCCAGCTGTCCGTTTTTGCTGAAGTGCTGAAAAGCGGCTCGACAACCCAGGCCTCTCAGATGCTCGCGCTCTCCCAGTCGGCGGTTAGCGCGGCCCTGACCGATCTGGAAGGGCAGCTTGGCGTGCAGCTCTTCGACCGGGTTGGCAAGCGGCTGGTGGTTAACGAGCACGGGCGACTGCTCTATCCCCGTGCGCTGGCGCTGCTGGAGCAGGCCACGGAAATAGAGCAGCTGTTCCGGGAAGATAACGGCGCGATCCGCGTCTACGCCAGCAGTACCATCGGTAACTATATCCTGCCGGAGATCATTGCCCGCTACCGGCGTGACTTTCCGGGACTGCCGCTGGAGATGAGCGTGGGCAACAGTCAGGATGTGATCAATGCGGTAGCGGATTTCCGCGTCGATATTGGCCTGATTGAGGGGCCATGCCATACCGCCGAAATCGTATCTGAGCCCTGGCTGGAGGATGAGCTGGTGGTGTTTGCCTCCCCGGCCTCGCCGCTGTTGCAGGGCGAGGTCACGCTGGAGCGTCTCGCCAGCGCGCCGTGGATCCTGCGCGAACGCGGTTCCGGTACCCGGGAGCTGGTTGACTACCTGCTGCTTTCCCACCTGCCGCAGTTTCATCTCGGTATGGAATTAGGTAACTCAGAGGCCATCAAACATGCGGTGCGGCACGGGCTGGGTATCAGCTGTTTGTCGCGTCGGGTGATTGCCGAGCAGCTGGAGACCGGCACGCTCAAGGAGATTACTATTCCGCTCCCGCGACTGGTGCGCACCCTGTGGCGCATTCATCATCGGCAGAAGCATCTCTCTAACGCCCTGAAACGCTTTCTACGCTACTGTGAAATATAAGGGTTTCTGTGCTTTACTTATAATCCATTAGCGATCATGAAGCTCTCTTATAACCGCATATTTGAGCCAGAAGGATGTGGTGACGTCTGCTACAATCCCGCCTCATTTTTTTGATGGATAGCATTTTCATATGGTTTCCGAAACTAAAACCACACAAGCGCCCACGCTTCGCCGTGAACTCAAGGCGCGTCACCTGACCATGATCGCCATTGGCGGATCGATTGGTACGGGTCTCTTTGTAGCCAGCGGCGCAACCATCTCCCAGGCGGGCCCCGGCGGCGCGCTGCTCTCTTATATCCTGATTGGCCTGATGGTTTACTTCCTGATGACCAGTCTTGGCGAGCTGGCGGCCTATATGCCGGTATCCGGCTCGTTTGCGACCTACGGCCAGAAGTATGTTGAAGAGGGCTTTGGCTTCGCGCTGGGCTGGAACTACTGGTATAACTGGGCAGTGACCATCGCCGTCGACCTCGTGGCCGCGCAGCTGGTAATGAGCTGGTGGTTCCCGGACACGCCAGGCTGGATCTGGAGCGCACTGTTCTTAACCATTATCGTGCTGCTGAACTGGATCTCCGTAAAAGGCTTTGGCGAGGCGGAGTACTGGTTCTCGTTAATTAAAGTTGCCACCGTCATTATCTTTATCATCGTCGGCGTAATGATGATCCTCGGTATCTTCCACGGTGCAAAACCGGCTGGCTGGAGCAACTGGGGGATCGGCGACGCGCCGTTTGCCGGCGGTTTTGCCGCCATGATTGGTGTGGCGATGATCGTGGGCTTCTCTTTCCAGGGCACCGAGCTGATCGGTATTGCGGCGGGTGAGTCGGAAGAGCCAGAGAAGAATATTCCGCGCGCGGTGCGTCAGGTATTCTGGCGTATTCTGCTGTTCTATGTCTTCGCTATTCTGATTATCAGCCTGATCATTCCGTATACCGATCCGAGCCTGCTGCGTAACGATGTAAAAGACATCAGCGTCAGCCCGTTTACCCTGGTGTTCCAACACGCGGGCCTGCTCTCGGCGGCAGCGGTAATGAATGCAGTGATCCTGACGGCGGTGCTCTCGGCGGGTAACTCCGGTATGTACGCCTCCACGCGTATGCTCTATACCCTGGCCTGCGACGGCAAAGCGCCGCGCGTCTTCTCCCGTCTCTCAAAGGGCGGTGTACCGCGTAACGCCCTCTATGCAACGACGGTCATTGCCGGGCTCTGCTTCCTGACCTCGATGTTTGGCAACCAGACGGTTTACCTGTGGCTGCTGAACACCTCGGGCATGACCGGATTCATCGCCTGGCTGGGGATTGCCATCAGTCACTACCGTTTCCGTCGCGGCTACATCATGCAGGGTCATAGCCTGAACGACCTGCCGTACCGCTCCGGTTTCTTCCCGCTGGGGCCGATTTTTGCCTTTGTGCTGTGTCTGATTATCACCTTAGGTCAGAACTACCAGGCCTTCCTGGAGGACTCTATTGACTGGGGTGGGGTAGCGGCAACCTATATTGGTATTCCGTTGTTCCTGATCATCTGGTTCGGCTACAAGCTGACCCGCGGAACCAAGTTTGTCAGCTACAAGGACATGGATTTTCCGCAGCGGGTTAATAAATAAACTATTCCATTATCAAGCCCTCTCATTGTGAGAGGGCTTTTTTTTATCCACTATTTCTCCATAAACCGCCATCTTGACATAACTTTTAACAATTTAATTGATAATCATTATTATTTGCTTTATCGTTACGCTCGCTCTGCCAACGTAGCGGGGCTGATAAAACGTGTGAGCAAAACTTCTTAGATTTGTTGTAGTTATCTCATGGAGAAATGGAATGTTTAGGTTGAATCCCATCGTGCGGGGAGGGCTTTGTGCGTCCGCAATGGCGCTGGCGCTGCCAGCTTTTGCCGTCGACAGCGAGTCCGATACGCTGGTCGTGACCGCCGCCGCCACCGAGCAGAATCTGAAAGATGCCCCGGCCAGTATTAGCGTTGTGACCCAGCAGGATCTGCAGCGCCGTCCGGTCAATAATCTCAAGGATGTGCTCCAGGACGTGCCGGGCGTACAGCTCACCAACGAAGGGGATAACCGTAAAGGCATCAGCATTCGTGGCCTAAGCAGTAGCTACACCCTGATCCTGATTGACGGCAAGCGTGTCAACTCCCGCAACGCGGTGTTCCGCCATAACGACTTTGACCTGAACTGGATCCCGGTGGATGCCATCGAGCGTATTGAAGTGGTACGCGGCCCGATGTCTTCGCTGTATGGTTCCGATGCGCTGGGCGGCGTGGTCAACATTATTACCAAGAAGGTTGGCCAACAGTGGACCGGCACGCTCTCCGCTGACACCACGATCCAGGAGAAACGCGATCGCGGCGATACCTGGAACGGTCAGTTTTACACCAGCGGTCCGCTGGTGGATGGCGTGCTCGGCATGAAAGCCTTTGGTAGCGTGGCGAAGCGCGAGAAAGATAAGCAGGAGCCGTCCGACACCACCGCGACCGGCGAAACGCCGCGCATCGAAGGGTTTACCAGCCGCGATGCAAACGTGGAGTTTGCCTGGACGCCGTCCGAAAACCATGACTTTACCGCCGGGTATGGCTTTGATCGCCAGGATCGCAACTCCGACTCGCTTGATCGTAACCGCCTTGAGCGCGAAAACTACTCCCTGAGCCACAATGGTCGCTGGGACGTCGGCACCAGCGAGCTGAAGTTCTATGGCGAGAAGGTAGATAATAAAGATCCGGGCAGCAAAGGTATCACCTCAGAAAACAACACCGTGGATGGTAAATACGTTCTGCCGCTGGAGATGATTAATCAGTTCGTGACGGTCGGTGGTGAGTGGCGTCACGACAAGCTCGAAGATCCGGTTAACCTCACCGGCGGGAGCAGCAGCAACACCTCCGCCAGCCAGTATGCACTGTTTATTGAAGACGAGTGGCGTATCTTCGAGCCGCTGGCGCTGACCACCGGTATTCGTATGGACGATCACGAAACCTACGGGGATCACTACAGCCCGCGGGCCTACCTGGTCTATAACGCCACCGATACCGTCACCGTGAAAGGCGGCTGGGCCACGGCGTTCAAAGCGCCTTCTCTCCTACAGCTTAGCCCGGACTGGGCCACCAACTCCTGTCGCGGCAGCTGCCGCATTGTGGGTAGCCCGGATCTGAAGCCGGAAACCAGCGAAAGCTTTGAGCTGGGACTCTACTACAGCGGAGAAGAGGGCTGGCTGGAAGGGGTGGAAGGCAGTATTACCACCTTCCAGAACAACGTAGACGACATGATCAGCATCAACCGAACCGCTGATGCCACTGCCGCGCCGTCCTATTCCAACTTTGTTGGCTTCTATACTAATGCCAACGGTCGCCGCGTACCCACGTTCCGCTATTTCAACGTTAACAAAGCGCGCATTCGCGGGGTGGAAACCGAGCTGAAGGTACCGTTTGACGAGGCGTGGAAGCTGACGCTGAACTACACCTATAACGACGGGCGCGATCTCAGCGACGGCGGCGATAAACCGCTGCAGGAGCTGCCGTTCCATACCGCCAACGGGACGCTGGACTGGCAGGCGATGCAGGACTGGTCGTTCTACGTTTCCGGTAACTATACCGGTGAGAAGCGTGATGTTAGCAACACGGGGAAAACGCCGGGCGGTTACGTGATCTGGAACGCGGGTGGTGCATTCCAGGCGACGAAGAACGTCAAGCTGCGTGCGGGGGTGCTTAATCTCACGGATAAAGATCTCAGCCGAGACGACTACAGTTATAACGAAGATGGCCGCCGCTATTTCATGGCGGTGGATTACCGTTTTTAACAGCCAATAAAAAGAGGGGGGTGCCAGCCCCCCCTAAAAACTACAACTTATTGCTTATTGTCAGAATTGAAGTAATGCTTAATGACGCCAACAATAAGGGCTCTTATCTTAAAGGGCCCAATAAAACCGGTAATAATCCCTATTAAAGGGAATAGGAGTTGATGGTGACTGCCGCGAATTAAAACATCTAAAAAGGCCAGCGCGCTAACGACGCAGACCAAACTGCTTATGATAATATTCCCCGGGGAGGCTTTTTCCACGTACCCGGACCAGCAGGAGACGATAAAAGCGCTCAGGCCGCAAAACGTGGCCAATGGATGGCTTGCCAAGAAAAAAAGTAAATTAACGAGATAGCTCATTATTGGTATGGCCTGATTTCTTTAAATCGGCAAATACCCTGGACATGATCTGTGCGGTTTCTTTATTGTTTTTTGCTTTCCACTGTGAGTAGAACCATAGCGTTTTGTTGATGACGCTGCGTTTTAATACGCTCGTGCCGTCAACGTTAAGCAGACTCAACAGCGGCACCGTCGAGATCATCACCGCATGATGATTAGTGACCTTCGCCATCATATCAATCAGATCGCTGTCGGAAATTTTTTTGATATTCCTGAACTTAATTTTATCCTGTACAAACAGATCGGTCACGCTGCTATCGGCATCAAAATCATGGTACACATCCACTTCTCCTCCGCGTATCATTTTTTCACAGGCGGCGGGAGTGGAGTTGATATAGATATCGAAGGAGACCGGTTCGGAGCGGGCATACTGGCTGGGGTAGTTTTTATCTGTAATAACAATGTCATAAAAATGGAGCTCTGAAGAGAGATCGTCCTGTTTTATCTCATCAGCGAGCGTAAATTCATTATTGATATTATTATTAGCCAACGCAACGCTTAGGTGGCTTATGATTGAGTTTGGGATATTTTTACTGCACATTATCCGGGTAACCGGTAGCCCGTCATCGCTATACATGCAGTGCTCAATTTTAAGCAAATCATTATAATACGGGACGATCTTGTTATAAAGAATGGTGCCAAATTTACTGGGGGTCATTCCCTCTTTGGTTCTGATAAACAGTGGGATCCCCAGCGCCTGCTCAATATCTGAGATAGCCTTACTCATCGGCGTTCTCGATATGTGCATCCGCTGACAGGCCTTACTTACGCTGCCTTCCTCCATTACCGCTATAAAATATTTGAGCTTAGTAGAGATAAAAAGGTTCATTACTCCCTCCGACAGTGTGAATACTGCATCATAGGTAAGTTAGCACCGAACAACACAAGCGGGCTGTGCATTTTCTATAGGCATATGCCTGAGAAAGGTGCGGCCATTGTATCGTGCTACATTTTTTTAACGTCAAAAATTAAAGATCGATACGATTCATATTGTTAATCAATGTGTTTTAACTATTCATTTGATTAATCAATGAATGAACGCCTGGC
>NZ_LR607338.1:3370232-3380783 GCF_902164725.1 Pseudescherichia vulneris
ATATTGTTAACGGCATTAACTTACCAGTTAGCTGCTATTTAACTACCCCGCGATCGTCGGGGTAGCCATATTGGTATGGTACTTAATTCGCCTGCAGATATTGGGCATGAAAACGCAGGTGGTCTTCGATAAAGCTGGCGATAAAAAAGTAGCTGTGATCGTAGCCCGGCTGTACGCGCAGGGTCAGCGGCCAGTCGGTTTGACGCGCGGCCTCAGCGAGGCGGGCAGGCTGCAGCTGCTCGGCCAGGAAGGCGTCGCCGTCACCCTGATCGATAAGCGTCGGAATAGCCTCTTCCGGCTGGCTGGCCTGCATCAGTGCGCAGCTGTCCCACGCCAACCAGTCGCTGCGGTTATCACCCAGGTAGGCGTTAAACGCTTTCTCCCCCCACGGAACCTGCGCCGGGTTAACGATAGGCGCGAAAGCCGATACGCTGGTGTATCTGCCGGGGTTTTTTAGCGCCATGATCAGCGCGCCGTGACCGCCCATCGAGTGGCCGCTGATAGCACAGCGCTCGCTGACGTTAAAATGCGCCTTAACCAGGGCTGGCAGCTCGTCACGCAGGTAGTCATACATCCGGTAGTGGGCGGCCCAAGGCTGCTGGGTGGCATTGAGATAGAAACCCGCGCCTTTGCCGAGATCGTAACCGGCATCGTCAGCCACGTTGTCACCACGCGGGCTGGTGTCCGGCATGACCAGCACGATCCCCAGCTCGGCCGCTACGCGCTGTGCCCCTGCCTTCGTTGTGAAGTTTTCATCGTTACAGGTCAGGCCGGAGAGCCAGTAGAGCACCGGCAGCGGCGCATCGTTGGCCGACGGCGGCACAAAGACGCTGAAGGTCATCGTACAGTTCAGTACGGCGGAGTGGTGCTGCCAGCGCTGTTGCCAGCCTTCATAGCAGCGGTGTTGTTCGAGCATTTCCATGCTTGTCTCCTCGGATCGTCATACTTTCGTCTGTTTGATTAATCATACAGATAATTCCCCGCACCGGGAGTAACTTTCACTTCCGCAGCAAGACATTATCAAGCATCATAAACGCAACTTTTTATTAACATTTGAGGCAGTTATGGCGGTACGCATTGCGCTGGCTGGTTTTGTCATGCTGATTGTGGCGATGGGGATTGGACGCTTTGCGTTCACGCCTCAGGTGCCGCTGATGATCCGCGATGGCCAGCTTAGCCTGACCAGTACGGGCCTGGTGGCGGCGCTGAACTACCTTGGCTACCTCATCGGTGCGTGGGATGCCATGCGCGCCCGCGATCGGGTTGAGCAGAGGCTCTACGTCGGCATCGGCGGGGCGGTGCTGCTGACCCTTCTCTCTGCGCTGGCGGTGGATCCGTTGCTCCACGGCATGCTGCGGCTGATTATCGGCATAATGAGCGGCTGGGCGATGGTGCTGACCGCCGCATGGGTTGGCGATCGGCTGGCGCATACCGGCAGGCCGGGCCTCAACGCAGCAGTCTTTGCTGGCCCTGGGGCAGGTATTGCCCTCAGCGGCCTGCTGGCGGTGGCGATCCAGGCTCAGGGGCTGTCGGCGGCGGCGGGCTGGGTGGTGTATGGCCTGTTAGCGCTGGTGCTGGTTGCGTTGGTTGCCCGGGATCTGCCCCGTCCGGGCGCGCTGCACCGCAGCGGCGAACAGCCGCAGCCGCTGCAACTGACCGGAAATATCAAGCGGCTGGCGTGGAGCTACAGCCTGGCCGGGTTTGGCTACATCCTGCCCGCCACCTTTCTCTCCCAGATGGCGGCGCTGCGCTTTCCCGGCAGCCTGTTTGCCCAATTTGTCTGGCCGGTGTTTGGCCTCGCCGCAGTGGTGGGGATCGCCCTCAGCGTGGCGCTGCGGCATAAAGGAGAGAGCCACCAACGTCTCGCCGTCGTGCTCTGGCTGCAGGGCGTCGGAGTGATTGCTGCCTGGCTGCTGCCGGGCATGGCGGGACTGGTTTGCGGCGCGTTGCTGGTGGGCGGCGGTTTCCTCTGCGCGGTCCAGCTGTCGCTGCTCTATGGTCGCGAGCTGGCGGCTGGGCATGCGCGCTATATGGCCGGGCTGCTTACCACCGGCTATGCGGTTGGCCAGCTGATCGGGCCGATGACCTCGGCGCTGTCGACCTGGCTGACCCATCGCCTGGAGCCCGCGCTGGGTCTGGCTGGCGTGGCGCTTTTTATCGCCGGGGCACTGGTCTGGCGACGTCATGATGAAAGGTAATAGCAATTTCACTAATTATCATGCTCGCAATACTAGATTCTGTTCGCGTCCTCACGCACAATGATTGCGCACTTTGCCCCGCTAGCGGCAAAGGAGAGCATCACCTGCTGGAGAATAAATAATGCCATCACTCAGTAAAGAAGCGGCCCTTGTCCATGAGGCGCTGGTCGCGCACGGGCTGGAAACCCCGCTGCGTCCGCCTGTCGACCTCGATAACGAATCCCGCAAGCGTCTTATTGCCGGACACATGACCGAGATCATGCAACTGTTAAATCTCGATCTGAGCGATGACAGTTTGATGGAAACGCCGCACCGTATCGCCAAAATGTACGTTGACGAGATCTTTTCCGGCCTCGACTACGCTAACTTCCCGAAGATCACCGTCATCGAGAATAAAATGAAGGTGGATGAGATGGTCACGGTGCGCGATATCACGCTGACCAGCACCTGCGAGCACCATTTCGTCACTATCGACGGCAAGGCAACGGTAGCTTATATCCCGAAAGATGCGGTCATCGGTCTCTCGAAGATCAACCGTATCGTGCAGTTCTTCGCCCAGCGCCCGCAGGTGCAGGAGCGTCTGACGCAGCAGATCCTCATCGCGCTGCAAACGCTGCTGGGAACCAACAACGTGGCCGTCTCTATTGATGCGGTGCACTACTGCGTGAAAGCGCGCGGCATTCGTGATGCCACCAGCGCCACCACCACCACCTCGCTGGGTGGGCTGTTTAAATCTAGCCAGAATACGCGTCAGGAGTTTCTGCGCGCCGTGCGTCACCATAACTGATCCCGTCAATGACGCGCAGAGGCGACGCCATGGAACGAAACATTACGCTGGATTTCATTCGTGGCGTCGCCATCCTCGGTATTCTGCTGCTCAATATTAACGCCTTTGGCTTACCGAAGGCGGCCTATATCAACCCGGCCTGGTATGGCGACATTACGCTGCGCGATGCCTGGACCTGGGCGGCGCTTGACCTCTTCGCCCAGGTAAAATTCCTGACGCTGTTTGCGCTGCTGTTTGGTGCAGGACTTCAGCTGCTACTCTCCCGGGGCAAGCGCTGGATCCAGTCCCGGCTTACCCTGCTGGTGCTGCTGGGCTTTATTCATGGCCTGCTGTTCTGGGATGGCGATATTCTGCTGGCCTATGGGCTGATGGGCTTAATCAGCTGGCGGCTGGTGCGCGACGCGCCGAGCATCAAAAGCCTGTTCAATACCGGCATTATGCTTTATCTCGTTGGCATCGCCGTGCTGCTGCTGCTGGGCTTTATCTCCGGTAACCAGACCAGCCGCTCGTGGATACCTGACGCGGCCAACCTTCAGTATGAGCAGTGGTGGAAGACCCACGGCGGCTATGACGCCATCAGCAACCGAGCGGATATGCTCTCTAACAGTCTGATTGCGCTGGGCGCGCAGTATGGCTGGCAGCTGGCGGGCATGATGCTTATGGGGGCGGCGCTGATGCGCAGCGGCTGGTTAAAAGGGCAGTTTACCCTGCGCCACTACCGTAAAACCGGCGTGGTGCTGATCCTTGCCGGCATGGCGATCAACCTGCCAGCGATTGTTGCCCAGTGGCTGCTGGGATGGTCATACCGCTGGTGCGCCTTTTTCTTACAGGCGCCGCGCGAGCTTAGCGCCCCGCTGCAAACCATCGGCTATGCGGCGCTGGCCTATGGCTTCTGGCCGCAGATCTGCCGCTGGCGTATCGTGCTGGCGGTGGCCTGCGTCGGGCGGATGGCGCTGAGCAACTATCTGTTACAGACCCTGATCTGCACCACGCTCTTCTATCATCTCGGCCTGTTTATGCGCTTCGACCGCTTACAGCTGCTGGCCTTTGTTCCACCTATTTGGGCCGTGAATATACTCTTCTCCGTGATTTGGCTACGGCATTTTCGCCAGGGGCCGGTGGAGTGGCTATGGCGTAAGCTAACTGCCCGTGCGGCAGGCGTTACACTCTCCCACACATCCAGATAACGATCTGGATCACAATCATTAACAAAACGGATGTAACCGTTTTCAGTGCTGTGACCTTCCTCACGTAGCGCCGCCGCTCCCCCTGCCAGAATAGCGCTCTTGCTAAATCCAGGGGGAAACTGTGAGCTGCTGCAATCTCAATCAGGAGGCCGGGCATGATTACCATTCGTGACGTAGCGCGTCGTGCGGGCGTCTCCGTGGCAACGGTATCCCGCGTGCTCAATAACAGCGCGATGGTCAGCCCTGACACGCGTGAAGCGGTGATGAAAGCCGTGGCGCAGCTGGGCTATCGACCCAACGCCAACGCCCAGGCGCTGGCGACCCAGGTCAGCGATACCATTGGCGTGGTGGTGATGGATGTCTCCGACGCCTTCTTCGGTGCGCTGGTCAAGGCGGTCGACACCGTGGCCCAGCAGCATCAGAAATACCTCCTGATCGGCAACAGCTACCATGAGGCAGAAAAGGAGCGTCATGCCATTGAGATCCTGATCCGCCAGCGCTGTAACGCCCTGATCGTTCACTCTAAAGCATTAAGCGATGAGGAGCTGGCCGGTTTTATGGAGCAGATCCCCGGCATGGTGCTAATCAACCGCGTGGTGCCCGGATACGCCCACCGCTGCGTTGCGTTGGATAACGTCAGCGGGGCGGTGATGGCCACCCGGATGCTGCTCGCCCAGGGGCATCAGCGCGTGGGCTACCTTGGCTCAAGCCATCAGATAGAAGATAACGATCTGCGCCAGCAGGGCTGGCGGCAGGCGCTGGCGGAGCGGGACATCCACGCGCCGGAAGGTTGGGTAGGCGTCGGTGCTCCGGATATGCAGGGCGGGGAGGCGGCCATGGTTGAACTGCTGGGCCGTAATCTGCACCTCACTGCGGTCTTCGCCTATAACGACAGCATGGCCGCCGGGGCGCTGACGGCGCTGAAGGATAACGGCATCGCCGTACCGCAGCATCTGTCACTCATTGGTTTCGATGATATTCCCATTGCCCGCTATACCGATCCGCAGCTGACCACGGTGCGTTATCCCATTGCCTCCATGGCCCGACTGGCGACGGAGCTGGCGTTACAGGGGGCTGCAGGGGCGCAGGATCTGGCCGCGACCCACTGCTTTATGCCGACCCTGGTACGCCGTCATTCGGTGGCGCAGCGGCAAACTGTGGCTCCAATCACTAACTTATAACATTGCAGCATGTAACCGTTTTCAATCTGTGAGTAAATTCACAGTATCTTAACAATGCGCTGACTATGATGTCAGCGTTCCAGAGCCTGAAACATTATGTAATACAGGCCGTTCGGTCAGGCATGATGCTTCGCAAGGGACAATCAATAAAGCTTTTCTGGAGCGTTACCGTACACGGAAGACCCAATTTTTAGAGTGACCTTCGGCGACAGTAACGTTTCATTATTCTGCTGCCCGCCGATCTTTATTCACAAGAACTACCCTGCATAAACCGGAGATACCATGAATAAGAAGGTTTTAACTCTGTCTGCCGTAATGGCAAGCATGCTTTTTGGCGCGGCAGCACATGCGGCAGATACCCGTATTGGCGTGACCATTTATAAATATGACGACAACTTTATGTCGGTTGTGCGTAAAGCAATTGAGAAAGATGCGAAAGAGAAGCCGGACGTTCAGCTGCTGATGAATGACTCGCAGAACGACCAGTCAAAACAGAATGATCAGATCGACGTTCTGCTGGCGAAAGGCGTTAAAGCGCTGGCGATTAACCTGGTTGACCCGGCAGCCGCAGGTACGGTTATCGAGAAAGCGCGCGGCCAGAACGTGCCGATTGTCTTCTTCAACAAAGAGCCTTCCCGCAAAGCGCTGGACAGCTACGATAAGGCCTATTATGTCGGTACCGACTCAAAAGAGTCCGGCATCATCCAGGGCGATCTGATTGCTAAACACTGGGCGGCGAACCCGACCTGGGATCTGAACAAAGATGGCCAGATCCAGTTCGTACTGCTGAAAGGCGAGCCGGGCCACCCGGATGCTGAAGCACGTACCACCTACGTGATTAAAGAGCTGAACGACAAGGGTGTGAAAACCCAGCAGCTGCAGCTGGACACCGCCATGTGGGATACCGCCATGGCGAAAGATAAGATGGATGCATGGCTCTCTGGCCCGAACGCTAACAAAATCGAAGTGGTTATTGCCAACAACGATGCGATGGCAATGGGTGCGGTAGAAGCTCTGAAGGCGCACAACAAATCCTCTATTCCGGTATTCGGCGTTGACGCCCTGCCAGAAGCGCTGGCGCTGGTTAAATCCGGTGCGCTGGCCGGTACCGTTCTGAACGATGCCAACAACCAGGCGAAAGCCACCTTTGATCTGGCGAAAAACCTTGCCGACGGTAAAGGTGCGGCTGACGGTACTGACTGGAAGCTGGAACAGAAAATCGTTCGTATCCCGTACGTTGGCGTGGACAAAGAGAACCTCTCTCAGTTCAGCAATAAATAATTCATTGTTCTGCTTTCACTGGGCGCATCTTGATGCGCCCTTTTATAACGCGATGTGCGAGGCCAACAAGGTATAATTATGGTCAGCGATACTACTCAGTCGTCAGGTGAATTCTTGTTGGAAATGAGCGGCATCAACAAGTCATTTCCCGGCGTTAAGGCACTCGATAACGTTAATTTAAAAGTGCGTCCGCACTCTATTCACGCCTTGATGGGTGAGAACGGCGCAGGAAAATCAACGTTATTAAAATGCCTTTTTGGGATCTATCAAAAAGATTCCGGCAGCATTCTATTCCAGGGTAAAGAGATCGATTTTCATTCGACCAAAGAGGCGTTGGAAAACGGGATATCTATGGTGCATCAGGAGCTAAACCTGGTGCTACAGCGGTCGGTGATGGACAACATGTGGCTGGGGCGTTACCCCACCAAAGGCGTGTTTGTCGATCAGGATAAAATGTACCGCGATACGAAGGCTATTTTCGACGAGCTGGATATCGATATCGATCCGCGCGCCCGCGTGGGAACCCTCTCCGTTTCGCAAATGCAGATGATCGAGATTGCCAAGGCGTTCTCCTATGATGCCAAAATCGTCATTATGGATGAGCCGACCTCCTCGCTGACCGAAAAAGAGGTCAATCATCTGTTTAAAATTATCCGCAAGCTGAAAGAGCGCGGCTGCGGTATCGTCTATATCTCGCACAAAATGGAAGAGATCTTCCAGCTCTGCGACGAAATTACCATCCTGCGTGACGGCCAGTGGATTGCCACCCAGCCGTTGGAAGGGCTGGATATGGACAAAATCATCGCCATGATGGTAGGCCGCTCGCTGAACCAGCGCTTCCCGGACAAACAGAACACACCGGGTGAGGTGATTATGGAGGTGCGCAATCTGACCTCCCTGCGCCAGCCCTCTATTCGTGACGTCTCCTTTGACCTGCACAAGGGTGAGATCCTCGGCATCGCCGGTCTGGTCGGGGCGAAGCGTACCGATATCGTCGAGACGCTGTTTGGCATCCGCGAAAAATCAGGCGGTACCATAACCCTGCACGGCAAAAAAATTAACAACCACACTGCAAACGAAGCGATCAACAACGGCTTTGCGCTGGTAACCGAAGAGCGGCGTTCGACGGGGATCTACGCCTATCTGGATATCGGTTTTAACTCGCTTATCTCCAACATCCAGAACTACAAAAACAAAGTCGGCCTGCTGGATAACAGCCGGATGAAGAGCGATACCCAGTGGGTTATCGACTCGATGCGCGTGAAAACGCCGGGCCACCGCACGCAGATCGGCTCCCTCTCTGGCGGCAACCAACAGAAGGTCATCATTGGCCGCTGGCTGCTGACCCAGCCAGAGATCCTGATGCTGGATGAGCCTACGCGCGGTATCGACGTAGGGGCAAAATTTGAGATCTACCAGCTGATCGCTGAGCTGGCGAAGAAAGAGAAGGGGATCATTATCATCTCCTCTGAAATGCCGGAGCTGCTGGGCATTACCGACCGTATTTTGGTTATGAGCAATGGCCTCGTTGCCGGAATTGTTGACACTAAAACGACAACGCAAAACGAAATTTTACGTCTTGCGTCTTTGCACCTTTAAGATCAGGGGCTTCACATGAGTGCGTTAGATAAAAAGAGTTTTCTCACTTACCTGAAAGAGGGCGGTCTGTACGTCGTTCTTTTGGTGTTGCTGGCCATTATTATTTTCCAGGATCCAACATTCCTGAGTCTGCTTAACCTCAGTAACATTCTAACCCAGTCCTCGGTGCGTATTATTATCGCGCTGGGCGTGGCGGGGCTGATTGTCACCCAGGGGACCGACCTCTCTGCCGGACGTCAGGTTGGTCTGGCGGCGGTCGTCGCGGCAACGCTGCTCCAGTCAATGGAGAACGCCAACAAGGTGTTCCCGGAGATGGCCACCATGCCGATTATCGCGGTTATCGCTATCGTCTGTGTAATTGGCGCGGTCATTGGCCTGGTGAACGGGATTATCATCGCCTACCTGAACGTGACGCCGTTTATTACCACCCTGGGTACGATGATCATCGTCTACGGTATCAACTCCCTCTACTATGATTTCGTGGGTGCATCGCCAATCTCTGGCTTCGACAGCGGCTTCTCTACCTTTACCCAAGGGTTTGTAGCGCTGGGCAGCTTCCGCCTCTCGTATATCACCTTCTACGCGCTGATCGCCG
Source organism: Pseudescherichia vulneris (assembly GCF_902164725.1). NCBI lineage: Bacteria > Pseudomonadati > Pseudomonadota > Gammaproteobacteria > Enterobacterales > Enterobacteriaceae > Pseudescherichia > Pseudescherichia vulneris. The sequence goes on from NZ_LR607338.1 coordinate 3,379,061, forward strand.
TGGCCTTTGTCTGGATCCTCTGGAACAAGACGCGCTTCGGTAAAAATATCTTCGCTATCGGTGGTAACCCGGAAGCGGCCAAGGTCTCTGGCGTAAACGTAGCGCTTAACCTGCTGATGATCTATGCCCTGTCCGGCGTCTTCTATGCCTTTGGCGGGATGCTGGAAGCGGGCCGTATCGGCTCTGCGACTAACAACCTCGGCTTCATGTACGAGCTGGACGCCATTGCCGCCTGCGTAGTGGGCGGGGTTTCCTTCAGCGGTGGCGTGGGTACGGTGCTTGGGGTAGTGACCGGGGTCATCATCTTTACCGTTATCAACTACGGTCTGACCTATATCGGCGTTAACCCGTACTGGCAGTACATCATCAAGGGCGGCATCATTATCTTCGCCGTGGCGCTGGACTCGCTGAAGTACGCACGTAAAAAATAACTATACTGTTTCAGTGAGTTATCTAAGCCCGCCGCTCCGGCGGGCTTTTTTATTGTCGTTTCGTTATAAAAAGACATATTTTGCAATATTTAGTGGCAGCGATATATTTGCCGCTTCGCTTATGGAATATATTTCCTATCTGCTTGATTTCACGTTATAAGGAAAAATGATTGCTCTCGGAATGCTCCTGGTATGCTTCGCTGTTGATATTTCCTTGAGTTTTTGACTTGAAGGCGGGGGAATTATAGCTACAGTTAAACATGCCTGACGGGGGAATCACTTCCCTCTATTTTTAACCAAAACTGTATGTGGAAGGAGTATATTATGGCCCAACAACATCGTGGCGGTTCAGGAAACTTTGCAGAAGATAAACAGCGTGCATCTGAAGCAGGCCGTAAAGGCGGACAGCAGAGCGGCGGGAACTTCAAAAACGACCCGCAGCGCGCATCTGAAGCAGGTAAGAAAGGCGGACAAAACAGTCACAGCGGCGGTCGTTCCTCCTGACCTTAGCACACATATATCTTATTTAATTAATTAACCTTGATTAAATAGGTATATATTGACTGTCGGTGGCAATCCTGTAATTACCTTTACAGGATTGCCACACTTAATTAAGGGACCATCCCGGCGACCTAAAGAGGAATTAATTATGCCAGCGGTAAAAACACTTGAAGATCTCTTTATTCATGAACTGTCAGACATATACAGCGCCGAGAAACAAATAGCGCGCGCACTGCCAAAAATGGCCCGTGCAGCGACCTCAGAACAATTGGTTACCGCGTTTGAAACCCATCTCGAAGAAACCCGCGGACAGATTGAACGAATTGACCAGATTGTTGAAGTAACCGAAGGCCTACGTATTCGCCGTATGAAGTGCCACGCCCTTGAGGGTCTGGTGGAAGAGGCCCAGGAGATCATCGATTCCGTTCAAGCAGGCGAGCTGCGCGACGAAGGTCTGATTGGTGCGGCGCAAAAAGTCGAGCACTACGAGATTGCCTCTTACGGTACGCTGCGTACCCTGGCTCTGAAGCTGGGTTACAAAGAAGCGGCTAAGCTACTGGAAGAGACGCTGAACGAAGAGAAACAGACCGATGTGAAACTCACCGGTATTGCCGAAGGCAAAAAATAAGGAGGCGCTATGCGTACTAACTACTCCCTGAACGTTGAAAAAGACGATCCTTCCGAGTCGCCGGAGTCAGGTGACAAAAAGCCTGAGAAAAAGTAGCTCAGGCTTGAAGAGAACCGGTCAGCTATGCTGGCCGGTTTTCTATTTATCTGCCGGAATGATAGAG
>NZ_LR607338.1:3380883-3389316 GCF_902164725.1 Pseudescherichia vulneris
CCTGTTGAGGTTATGCCTGCGGCTCTTCTTTGATGCCCATCGCCATGACCTGCGCCGGATCGAACAGCGACAGGCTCTCTACCTCATCGAGCAGGATCACCTTGCGGAAATCCAGGGCCGACTGCGGCTCGGTATCGAGGTTGATATCGTGCTTGTCATACCAGGCGCTGTAGTTATTCTCAATATTAAGCTGATGGGAGTGACGATCCCGGTGGCCACTGAGCATAGGGATCAGCTCAATATTTCTCACTTCAGTATCGTCAAGCGTAGCGCCGTGGATCATGCCGATATAGACCCGCTGTGACTTCAGGGTGATCCATGCCAGCTGGCCTGTCTCCATACACTGGTAGAGCAGCCCCTCCACGCCGTTGCCCCGAGTGAGAAACTTATACAGCTGGCGGCGACCATTGCCGTCGAGGCGGGCGCTGCCTGCCCAGTTAGAGCGGTAGAGGCAGAACAGGGTAGCAAAGGCGAGCATGATCACCACCGGAGCCTGTATGCCAAGGAAGCTCCAGTTCATAAAGGTCACCTGGAGACGGTGCTCTTCATAGCCAAACCACTGTGGTAGCGCATCCATGCCCATCGATGAAAACAGCAGCAGCAGCCATACCAGGGCGGTAGCAATGATCCCCTGTAGCATAAAGATGCAGCCGTAAAGGGCGACCAGAAAGTAGACGTCCCAGCCAAAGGAGCGCCGCAGTTTAAAGCGGGTAGAGAGATCGCGGCTGGTGTACCAGTAGCCGGAAACCATCAACACCATAAATATTGCTGTCGCCATTTTATGCCCTCTTTAGTGCATCAACATGGCGGATAAAATCCTCCTTCACGGCCTGGCTGCGTACGTTAACCCGCGCTCTGCCGTCCTCATCAATAATGATCCGCTCCCCGTCGTCGATAGATTCCTGAACATCGCGGTGATCGGTTACCTGAAGTAGCTTTTCCGGACTGGTAAATAGATAGCGTAGAATTCTCACAATGAACAACCTCCTGTGTCACTTACAGTATAGATGCACTATGAGAGAGGTTAAAAAGTAGCGATATGTAACGGCAGATGGCATATTTTACAAAATGATGCAAAGGAGGAGGGTTTATGCACGCTTATGTTCATCTGGGGATCGCGATTGTGGCTGAAGTGATCGGCACAACGCTGATGCGCTACTCCGAAGGCTTCACAAAACTGTGGCCGACGGTGGCCACGCTGGGATGTTATGCCGTGGCGTTCTGGTTTCTCTCCCAAACCCTACAGTACATTCCTACCGGCATTGCCTATGCCATCTGGTCTGGGGTGGGTATCGTGCTGATTAGCGCCGCGGGATGGATCTTTAGCGGCCAGAAGCTGGATCTGCCTGCCATCGGCGGAATGGCGCTGATTTGCGCTGGCGTACTGGTGATCAATCTCTTTTCTAAAAGCGTTGCACACTAAAGTGTGAGCTAGCGCGGGCTGAGCGCTCGATCTCAGAGGGGATTTAGCTATAGTTAAATTTTGCCGCTAGCATATGCCATGGAGAGGAGTATGTACTCATTTGTTGCGAGACAACCCATTTTTGACAAAAGCATGGCGACCGTTGGTTGGGAGCTGCTGTTCCGTGACGGGTTAACCAACCGGTTTCCAGACGTCTCGTCTGAGTATGCGACAAAGCAAATTATCTCCGATCTCTTCTTCTCTACGCCGCTGCCCTCGCTGGTCGGTAAGCACACCTGCTATATCAACTTTCCCGGCGAGATGATCGTCCAGGGTTTTGCCGATGCGCTTCCCCATGACAAGGTAGTTATTGAAATCCTTGAGACGGCCACGCCTAATAACGACCTGCTGGCCGCCGTGCGTCGCCTCTACGCCGGTGGATTTCAAATCGCCCTCGATGACTTCGCCCTGAAAAGCGAGTGGGAGCGCTTTTTTCCCTATATCAGCATTATTAAATTCGATATTCAGGCCCAGACCTTTGATGAGATCTCAGGCTATATTACGCAAAATCGTAACCGGCTTGGCAAGGTTACGCTGCTGGCTGAAAAGGTCGAAACGCAGGAGGAGTTCGATCGGTATCGCGCGTTCGGCTTCGATCTCTTTCAGGGCTACTTCTACAGCAAGCCCGAGGTGTTGCAAAACAAGCGGCTATCACAAAATAAGGTGTTGCAGATCCAGCTGATTGCCGAGGTTAACGCTCAGAATCCAGATCTGGCGAAAATCGAAAACTACCTCAAGAGCGACATCAGCCTCTCCTATACCCTGATGCGCTATACCCGCAACGTGGTCTATAACACACGCGGCATTGAGATAGTGAAAAACAGCACCCTCAAGGACACGCTGCTCTATCTTGGCTTTAACGAGCTGCGGCGCTTTGTCTCGATCTCCTGCCTGACCAGCATCGCCAACGTGAAGACCAATGAGCTGTACCATATGAGCCTGGTGCGGGGGATGTTCTGCGAGCTGTTGGCCAAAGCGGCAGGGCGGGAGTCGCTCGCTCACGACGCCTTCTTCTGCGGCCTGTTCTCACTGCTGGACGCTATCCTTGGTATCGCGCTGGAGGATCTGGTTAAGCAGATCGCGCTCTCCGAGCGGGTTACGCAGGCTCTGACCGAGGATGCTGGCGTGCTTTATCCGTTCCTGGATCTGGCCCGCCTCTATGAACAGCAGCGCTGGGAGGAGGTTAACGCGGTGGCGAAAAGCCTCGGGCTAACGCCTGAGGCGGTGATAGAGATCATGAAACGCGCCACCGCCTGGGCAGACAATATCGCCTTCTGAGCACTATTTTTTCGCTTTCGGCTGCAGATCCATCAGCTGCTCCGGCGTAACGGCGGGGTAGCCCTGCGCATCGTCCGGCACATCCTGGAGTGAAGAGATAGGCAGCAGCGGGCCGAGGAAGCGCGGCTCGCGTTTGAAGATATAGAGATCCGCCAGCGCGCCAAGACGCGCACCGAACTCCCGCACCCGCACGGTGAGCATATCTTTCGGCGAAGGTACGGCGTAGCACTGGGCCTGAATACCGCGGTGCAGGGCGATAAACAGCGCGCGCTCGCAGTGGAAGCGCTGGGTGATGATAATAAAGTCGTTGGCGTCGAAGACCTTGCGGGTGCGCACGATGGAGTCCAGGGTGCGGAAACCCGCGTAGTCGAGCACGATATCCTGCGGGTCCACCCCGGCGGCAATCAGATCCTTGCGCATGGTGACCGGCTCGTTATAGCTCTGCAGAGCATTGTCTCCGCTCAGCAGCAGGTAGTTTACCTTGCCGCTGTTGTAGGCGTTCAGCGCCCCCTGAATGCGATAGCGATAGTACTGATTAATCACCCCAGTGCGGTAATACTTGGCGGTACCCAGCACCACCCCAACCTGGCGGTAGGGCAGATCTTGCAAATCGTCGTAGATCCACGGGGAGGTTTTCCAGCTTATCCAGCGGTCAAGAACAAGCGCAGTTAACAGCAGCAAGCCGATGATGACTAACAGGCTGTATAACAAACGCTTTAACATGCAGATAGCTCGATGCGGAGATGAAATTTCATTCAGGCTACTTTACCCGCAGAGGAAGCGCAAGAATCAGCGATTCAACTGCGGGGATTTTCATCACAATCATTTCATTGTGTTATTACCGTAGCTCAGGCTGGCAGCGCCACACGCTCAACGTAACGACAGCCCAGCGCTCTCAGCGTGGCGGAGGTCGCGTCCCACTGGGTAAGGGGTGCGTCCGGGCGTTCAGCCAGCACGGCACGGCGCATATCCGGATAGTCGTAGCCGTTCAGGCTCAGCAGATTGAGCGCACCCTGTAACGGCGGCAGGGACGGGTTGAAGGCGGCATTTTCCGCATAGCGCCCGGCAAAAATCTGCCCGTTGCTCAGCTCGATGGCGACGCCGGAGGGAGCGTTGCTGTAAGGCGCATGGCTCTGGTTGGCGGCGGTGATGGCCGCTTTGACCAGCGCCTCTCCCTCAACCGTGAAACCGTGATCTTCGTCATCCATCAGCAGGGTATTAATTTCCAGATCTTTGGGACCAAAGGCGTCGGGCAGGTAATCCGCCAGAGTATGCGGATCGCGGCCGGGGAGAGCAATACGCAGATCGAGGCCGCTGTTCAGCTCGTTCATAAACTGGCGGCAGTGCCCGCAGGGGGTGTAGTTAACGGTGATAGCCACCAGGGATTTCTCACCCCGCAGCCAGGCGTGGCTGATGGCGCTCTGCTCGGCGTGGACGGTCTGCTGCATGCTGGAGCCAATAAACTCCATATTGCCGCCGAAGTACCATGTGCCGCTCACTCCGCGAGCGATGGCCCCCACGTTAAAATGGGAGAGATCGGCCCGGGCGCAGGCGGCGGCCAGCGGCAGGAGCGCAAAGGCCAGCGCATCTTCATCCAGTCCGGTGGCGCTAACCAGCGCCTTCACCTGCTCCGCGCTCAGCATGGCGGGAAAATGGTCATCCGCAAGGAGGGGGGCTAAAGCGGATTGCAGATCCTTCGCAAGATTAGCGAAAGCCGAGTGAAAACGTGAATGCATGGCGTTGCCTCATAGCAGTGTAATGGGAGCCTAGTGTAAAGAGCGTAAGGCGCTTTATATGTGATTCAAATCACACTCTATATGCAACTTATGAAATTCAAATGAAAAATGCGCGACGTATCGCAAATTTTAGCCCACCAGCGTCAGGATCAGCGGAAAGAGCAGGGGTGCCATCAGCGAAGTGATAATCCCGCAGAGTACCAGCGCCAGCGAACTGAATGCGCCCTCCTGATAATCCAGCTCCGCACAGCGTGCTGTGCCCAGGGCGTGGGAGGCGGTACCCATTGCCAGACCTCGGGCCGCTTTAGTGCGAATGCGCATCAGGTTCAACAGGGTATGGCCAAACACCGCCCCAAGGATGCCGACAAAGATCACGCAGACCGCGCTAATGGCCGGAATGCCGCCGATGCTGCCCCCTACCGCCATGGCAATCGGTGTGGTAACCGATTTGGGCAGTATCGAGGCGGCGATCTCCGGCGAGGCCCCCATCAGCAGGGCAACGGTAGTCCCGGTAACCATCGCGACCACGCTGCCGATAAAGCAGATGGAGATAATCGATTTCCAACGGGCGCGGATCTGATGCAGCTGCTCATACAGCGGGTAGGCCAGCGCCACTACGGCGGGCTGGAGCAGATCGTTAAGGACTTTGCTCCCGGCGAAATAGCGCTCATAGGGAATACCGGTCAGCAGCAGGAAGGGGATCAGCACCACCATCGCCACCAGCAGCGGATTAAGCAGGGGCATCTTAAAACGCATCGCCAGCTTGCGGGCTGCAAAGAAGACCGCCAGCGTTAGCGGCAGCGACCACCAGATATTTTCCATCACGATTTCGCTCCTTTCTCACCCGTTACCTTGCGCTCGCCATGCACCAGGTGCGAGCTCCAGCTCACCACCAGGAAGACAACAAGCGTGCTGATCGCGCAGGAGACCACCACCGGTCCGAACTGGGCCCGCAGCACGTCGTAGTACTGCATCACGCCCACGCCGATGGGTACAAACAGCAGCGCCATATAGCGGATCAGCACGTAGCAGCCGGGGTTAACCCATTTTGCCGGCAGGATTTGCAGCGCCAGCAGAAAGAACATGATCAGCATGCCGATAATGCTGCCGGGAATGGTAATGGGCAGTAGGGAAGAGATAGCGATTCCGGCATACAGGCAGGCATAAATCAGCACAAATGCGCGAAGATACTGCCAGACAACGGTCAATGATTTGGACATGGTTCAAGCCTCTGATGAAACGCATTCATCATACAATTGATTCGATAACTGTGCTATCGATCACATCATGAATTGTGAGCATACCAAATATTCCGAAATGGAACGTCAGGCATTCATACAAGATTAGGCGTAAAGCGGGCGATAAAGCCCCTTTCACCCATGGGCCAGAGGCGCTACCATACGCGCCTCTTTTCTGACGGGTAACGTTATGCGTGTATTACTGGCACCGATGGAAGGCGTGCTCGACTCGCTGGTGCGCGAGCTGCTGACCGGGGTAAATGATTACGATCTCTGCATCACCGAGTTTTTACGCGTGGTCGATCAACTGCTGCCGGTAAAGTCGTTCTATAAGATCTGCCCTGAACTGCATCGCCAGAGCCGGACGCTGAACGGCACCCCGGTGCGGATCCAGCTGCTGGGTCAGTACCCGCAGTGGCTGGCGGAAAACGCCGCTCGCGCCGTGGAGCTGGGCTCCTACGGGGTCGATCTCAACTGCGGCTGCCCGTCGAAGCTGGTGAACGGCAGCGGCGGCGGGGCCACGCTGCTCAAAGATCCCGAGCTGATCTACCGGGGGGCGAAGGCGATGCGCGAAGCCGTGCCCGCCTCGCTGCCCGTTACCGTTAAGATACGCCTCGGCTGGGACAGCGGCGCGCGGCAGTTTGAGATCGCCGATGCGGTGCAGCAGGCGGGAGCCACCGAGCTGGTGGTTCATGGCCGCACGAAAGAGGATGGCTATAAAGCGGAGCGCATCAACTGGCAGGCGATTGGCGAGATCCGTAAGCGGCTGACCATCCCGGTGATTGCCAACGGTGAGATCTGGGACTGGCAGAGCGCGCAGGATTGCCTGGCGGCGACCGGCTGCGATGCGGTAATGATTGGCCGCGGCGCGCTAAACGTGCCCAACCTCAGCCGGGTAATCAAATATAACGCCCCGCGCATGCCCTGGCCGGAAGTGGTTGGCCTGCTTCAGGACTACAGCCAGCTTGAGAAGCAGGGCGACACGGGGATGTATCACGTGGCGCGTATCAAGCAGTGGCTGGGCTATTTACGCAAGGAGTATGCCGAAGCCGATGGCCTGTTTAGCGAGATCCGTACCCTGAAGCAGTCGGCGGCGATTGCCACCGCCATCGAGGCGGCGGCTAAACATATTCGGGAAGAATAGTTATATTTATATCATTGATAAGGTGAATGTTTTTCCAGCTGTGTCTTTTTATGACCGGCTGTGTTTTGCCACGCTTACCTAAAAAAACGGGTAAAAGTGTGTGTACTCTGCAACGCCCTGGTTTAGCAGAGCGTATCTATGAGTCGTCCTTTTATTCTCGCCGCTGCGGCGTGCTTCCCGCTGGTATCCCTTCTTAGCGGATGCGCGCCGATGCACGACAGCGTCGTTCCCCTGAAAGAGCAGGCCCCGGCTGCGGCGGCTACCAACAGCTTACCTCCGGCGCTGGCCGCGGGCTGGCCGCAGAGCCAGTGGTGGCAGGCGTATCACGATCCGCAGCTTAATGCCCTGATTGAGCGCGCCCTGGCGCATGCGCCGGATATGCAGGTCGCCGAGCAGCGCATTCACCTTGCCGAAGCACAGGCGCAGCGCGTCGCCGCCAACGAGGGCCCACAGGTCGATCTCTCTGCTGACGTAGAACGACAGCGCATGTCTGCCGAGGGGCTGATGGGACCCTTTGCCATAACCGATCCCGCAGCCGGAACCACAGGCCCCTGGTATACCAACGGCACCTTCGGCCTCACCGCCGGTTGGGATCTGGATCTGTGGGGGAAAAACCGTGACGAGGTCGCAGCGCGCATTGGCAATGTGCGCGCCCATGAAGCGGAGCGTCAGCAGACGCGTCAGCTGCTGGCAACCAGCGTGGCCCGCCTCTACTGGCAGTGGCAGACCGAGGCCGCCATCAGTCAGGTGCTGGACGAGATAGATCGTGACCAGCAGACGATTGTGGCCGCCGACCGCCAGCTTCATCAGGCGGGCATTACCTCCTCGGTGGCGGACGCGGAAAACAGCATCGACGAAGGCAAAACCCGCCAGCAGCAGAGCGAGGCCCGGGGTAAAATGCGGGTGATTGAAGCTCGCCTGATTGCCTTGACCGACAGCAACGCCGCCACGCTGCATCTACATCCGATCGCCCTGCCGAAGGTGGAAGGTAAAATGCCCGCGCAGCTCGGTTACGATCTGCTGGCCCGCCGTCCCGATCTGCAGGCGGCGCACTGGTACATTGAGTCGTCTCTCAGCAGCGTAGAGGCCGCAAAAGCCGCGTTTTACCCGGATCTTAACCTGATGGCGTTTTTGCAGCAGGACGCCCTGCACCTGAGCGATCTCTTTCGCCACTCTGCCCAGCAGATGGGCGTCACCGGCGGCCTGACGCTGCCTATCTTTGACAGCGGGCGGCTTAACGCCAGCCTTAATATCGCCGAAGAGGAGCATAATCTCTCTATCGCCAACTATAACAAGGCGGTCGTGGACGCGGTCAACGAGGTAGAGAAGGCGGCGGTGCAGGTCGAAACTCTGGCGGACGAGAATCAACGCCAGCAGCAGATTGAGCAGGATGCGGGACGCATTGTTGCGTTAGCCGAGGCGCGCTTTAAGGTAGGGATCATTCCCGGCATGCGGGTCAGCCAGAGCCGCCTGCCACTGCTCCAGGAGCAGATTAACGGCATCACCCTGCACGGTCAGTGGCTGGACGCCACGTTGCAGCTCACCTCCACATTGGGCGGGGGGTATCATCAGGCT
>NZ_LR607338.1:3389695-3409792 GCF_902164725.1 Pseudescherichia vulneris
TGAAATGGATAACTAAACTTTGCCCCGTTGCGGGGGCCATATTCAGACCAACATCTTAGAAAATCATCTTAAACACGCCGGTTACCACCAACAGCCCAATCAGAAAAATAATTAAAATAGCCCAAAGTAAAATTTTCATCGTCCTGTCCTTTTGTCGTGACGTTTTGCTGATACCTCTGAAAGCATAGGCAATTATCTGCCGTTTTGCCTGGTCGCCGCAGAAAATGGCCCGCCTCCTTGCGATAGCCGGGAACTCTCTATACTTACTGTTCAGCTTTTTCGCGTTCTTCCCCTATCACTTCTTTTTGCGGAGGTTCTTATGGGCACGACAAACAAGGTTGCCATCGTCACGGCATCAGATTCAGGTATCGGCAAGCAGTGCGCGCTGGTATTGGCAAAGCAGGGGTACGACATTGGCATTACCTGGCACTCGGATGACGAGGGGGCAAAAGAGGTGGCAGAAGCCGTTACCTCGTTTGGCCGCCGGGCGGAAACCGTGCAGCTCGATCTGAGTAGCCTGCCCGAGGGCGCACAGGCCATTCAGACCCTGATCGATAAGTTCGGACGCATCGACGTGCTGGTCAACAACGCCGGGGCGATGAGCAAAGCGCCGTTTTTGGAGATGGCGTTTGAGGATTGGCGCACCGTCTTTACCGTTGACGTTGATGGCGCGTTCCTGTGCGCGCAGATCGCGGCCAGAAAGATGGTGGAGCAGGGCGAGGGCGGACGCATTATCAATATCACCTCCGTGCATGAGCGCACCCCGCTGCCGGAAGCCAGCGCCTACACCGCCGCCAAGCACGCCCTCGGCGGGCTGACCAAGTCGATGGCGATGGAGCTGGTGCAGCATAAGATCCTGGTGAACTCGGTAGCGCCGGGGGCCATCGCCACCCCGATGAACGACATGAAGGATGAAGATGTCGAGGAAGGCTCAATGCCAACCATTCCCCTGGCCCGCCCTGGCCACACCCAGGAGATTGCCAGCCTGGTGGGCTGGCTCAGCTCTGACGATGCGACCTATACCACCGGCCAGTCGTTTATCGTGGACGGCGGCTTTATGCTGGCCAATCCGCAGTACAAACCCCAGTAGGCCACAGGCGGGAGGGGCTACTCTCCCGTCTCTTTGTCTTTTGCCAGCCAGCGTTTGATCACCGCCCGCAGTACAAAGACGACAACGACCGCCACAATCAGCCATATCCAGTGCTTCAGGTGCTGGTCCAAAGTGTGCAGCCACGGGCCCACCACCTCTCCCCCTACGTAGCCGAGGGTAGTAAAGATCAGCGCCCAGACGATAGCGCCCACGATATTGAGCGGAATAAAAACCCGCGGTGACAGGCCGCTGGAGCCAATCAGCAGCGGGCCAATGATACGAAAGCCATACATAAAGCGGGTGCCGATTACGAAGAGCCACGGCCGTTTTTTTATTAACCGCTGGGCGCGATCGATTTTCTTCTGATGGCGCGAAAAGTGGCCTAATACGCGATCTCCCAGGCGGCGGCCAAGCAGGAAGAGCAGCTGATCGCCAATCATTCCCCCCAGCGCCACCGCCGCGACCACCAGCCAGAAGCGCAGCAGGCCCTGATGTGCCGCCACGCCGCCGAGCAGGGTAATGGTTTCACCTTCCGCCACGCTGCCCACGACGAGCGCGGCGTAACCGTAGTGCGCAATCAGGCTATTGATATCCATGCGGGTTCTGCTTCCTCCAGACGAAAAAGATTGTATAAGCATAGCGTCAGAAGAGGGTAGGCAGTGGAGCATCGCGGCAGAGGCTGCCTATTTGTACAAAAAATGATCGGCATTTGCATTATACTAAAGGCGTTATCATCAGGGCTGACAGCAAGGGGGCGTTATGAACCATGTCTGGGGACTCCTGTCCCATCCCGATCGTGAAATGAAAGTGATCAGAGGCGAAAACGAAACGATTTCGCACCACTATACCCACCACGTTCTACTGATGGCGGCAATCCCGGTTGTCTCTGCATTTATTGGTACGACCCAGCTCGGCTGGCACTTCGGCGAAGGTGTCTTCTCACGGCTGTCGCTCTCCACCGCGCTGTTACTCGGTATTCTTTTCTACGGCCTGATGCTGGCTGGCGTGGCGGTCATGGGGCGGGTTATCTACTGGATGGCGCGTAATATCCCCCAGCGGCCGTCGCTGGCCCGCTGCATGGTTTTTGCTGGCTATGTCGCCACGCCGCTCTTCTTAAGCGGCCTGGTGGCGCTCTACCCGCTGGTCTGGCTCTGCGCGCTGGTAGGCACGGCGGCGCTGTTTTATACCGGCTATCTGCTCTACGTCGGCATTCCGACCTTCCTGAACATTAATCAAGAGGAGGGGCTAAGCTTCTCCAGCTCGACGCTGGCGATTGGCGTGCTGGTGCTGGAGGTGCTGCTGGCGCTGACGGTGGTGTTGTGGGGTTACGGCTATCGTCTGTTCTGAACCGGGCGCAAACGATGGGTTACGTTCAGCAAAGAATCTTCTCTGGCGACAACGCATGATGGCAGCTATCATGCGTTGGCCAGCTTTTGCCATTTTCTGCCTGCAAAAGCGGTGTGCGTCATCACGCGCGTGAATAATCACCAGAAGTCTCACCATGCTGAAATTTCGTGTTTCCCTGTTAAGCCTTGCCCTGTTGCTGGCCGTCCCCGTCGCCCCTCAGGCGCTGGCAAAAACCGCTGCTGCCCCTGCTGCTACCGCTGCGCAACCTGAGATCGCCTCCGGCAGCGCGATGATTGTCGACCTGCAAACCAATAAAGTGATCTACGCCAGCCATCCGGATCTGGTGCGGCCGATTGCCTCTATCACCAAGCTGATGACGGCGATGGTGGTGCTGGATGCGCATCTGCCGCTGGACGAGCGTTTGAAGGTGGATATCAGCCAGACGCCAGAGATGCGTGGCATCTACTCCCGCGTGCGTCTGAACAGTGAAATTAGCCGTAAGAATATGCTGCTGCTGGCGCTGATGTCCTCAGAGAACCGCGCCGCCGCGAGCTTAGCCCACCACTATCCGGGCGGCTACGGTGCGTTTATTCGGGCGATGAATGCGAAGGCAAAATCCCTGGGCATGGTGAATACCCGCTTTGTGGAGCCGACCGGGCTGTCGATCCATAACGTCTCCACCGCGCGTGATTTGACGAAGCTGCTGATTGCCAGCAAGCAGTATCCGCTGATTGGCCAGCTCAGCACCACCCGGGAAGAGATGGCGACCTTCTCCAGCCCGGCCTATACCCTGCCGTTTCGCAATACCAACCATTTGGTCTATCGCGACAACTGGAATATTCAGCTGACCAAAACCGGCTTCACTAACGCCGCCGGGCACTGCCTGGTGATGCGGACGGTGATCAATAACAAACCGGTGGCGCTGGTGGTGATGGACGCCTTTGGCAAATACACCCACTTCGCCGACGCCAGCCGCCTGCGGACCTGGATTGAAACCGGTAAGGTGCAGCCTGTGCCAGCGTCGGCGCTGAGCTATAAGCGCCAGAAGGCAGCCCAGATGGCGATCAACGCCACCGGCAGCGCGGCGCAAACCGCGCAAAATGATTAATTAGCGATAAGTTACTACTCAGGCAGCGTCCAGTCTCCATCGTTGAGCGGGCGCTGCATGATTAGCGTATCCCGCCAGTCACCCTTCTTGTAGCCGACGCTGCGCAGCTGTCCCACCACGTCAAAGCCATGGCTTTTATGCAGACGCAGAGAACCTTCATTTTGAAGACCGTCGCCAATCACCGCCACCATCTGCCGCCATGGGCCCTCTTCACAGCGGTCGAGCAAGGCCTGCATCAACGTGCTGCCGATCTGCCGTCCAGTTAGAGTGGACTCAATGTAGATAGAGCATTCAAGGGTATAGCGATAGGCGTGGCGCGGGCGGTAGGGTCCCGCATAGCAGTAGCCGACGATAATGCCGCGATAGAGCGCCACCAGCCAGGGCAGACCCTCGCCGGTAATTTTCGCGATGCGCTGACGCATCTCGTCAATGGTGGGAGGCACCTCCTCAAAGGAGGCGCGGCCATGCAGAACATGCCAGGCGTAGATCGCTGAGATAGCGTGTACGTCGTCCGGCCTGGCATCGCGGACTTCAACGTCGGTTATGGCTAAAACATCAACAGCAGACATCGCGCTGTACTCCTTTACGACCGGGGCTGGTCAGCGCCTTCACCCCAGTACTTCCGCTTACTGGTTTTGCCAATGCCGGGATTCATGCTGTTAGTGGGATCGAGCTCGCGATAGTTGCGTTTCAGGCTCTCAGCCGCCTCATACAGATGCCCGACGTTATGTTCAGCCGGATACTGCGCGCCGCGCTCGTGCAGCAGCGCCAGCATCTGCGCTTTAAGCTCATGGACATCAACGCCTCGTTTGACGATGTAGTCCTGATGGAAAACGTGACAGAAAAAGTGGCCATAGTAAAGCTTATGCGTCAGTTTGCTGGCAATGGCTTCCGGCAGCGTTTCAAACCACTCGGTGTCATTGCGCCGCAGGGCGATATCCAGGGCCAGGATCTCCTCGACCTCATCGGCATGTACGGCCTGGTAACGGATGGCGGCCCCCGCCGCCGCGAAGCGGTGCAGGAAGGCTTTATTACCCTCCTCGGTGGTGCAGGCGAAGAAGCCGCCTTCGGCCTCGGTGAAATACTCTTTCAGCCAGCTCTGCGCTTCGGCGATGCCGTCCCCGGCCATTTTCAACAGCAGATGGTGCTCATACTTGTTGCGCCAGCTTTTCATACGCGGCGGCAGATGACCAGGGAAGACGCTGCCGACGCGCTGCATCAGGCGATCGGTGAAGTGGGGCTTAAACAGCGTCACCTTCTCCAGCATGGCGTCGGCGCGCCCTTTTAGGGTGAAGAGCAGCGGCATCTTGTCGGTGCCAAGCTTGTCGATCATCAGGAAGGTATCTTTGCCGTAGCGCTCGGCGATATCGTAGATATCCCGGTGCATATACTCTGCTGCCACCGGCAGATTATCAAAGTTGGCCAGCATATGGCGTCGGATCTCCGTCAGCACCGCCGGCTGGTTGGTGCCGATATAGAACACCTGCTGGCGCTTGGCGGCGGCAAAGGTATCGAGGCGCACGGCGAAGACCGCCAGCTTGCCCGCGCAGCCGGAGGATTCAAACAGACGATCCGGATCGGCATTGTAGCGCGCAGGGGTAGCGGCCTCGATATCGCGCACCCGCTCCACGTAGTCACTGTCATGGGCATGACGGCCATCGTGACGCACGTCAGCATCGGTAACGCGCTGGTCGTCGAGCTTGCTGAGGATCTGCTCTGGCGTCTCGCCGAGATCAATCCCCAGGTGGTTCACCAGCCGCAGCTGGCCCTGCTCGTCAATGCGGGCAAACAGTGACATCTCGGTGTAGGCCGGGCCGCGCTGCACCAGCGAGCCGCCGGAGTTGTTGCATACCCCGCCAATCACCGACGCCCCGATGCACGAGGAGCCAATCACCGAGTGCGGCTCCCGACCCAGCGGCTTCAGGGCTTTTTCCAGCGCATAAAGGGTGGTGCCAGGGTAGGCCAGCACCTGCTTGCCCTCATCGATTAGCTGGAGCCGATCGAGGCGCAGGGTGCTGATAATCACGATATCGCGATCGTAGTCGTTGCCGCTCGGCGTCGAACCTTCGGTCAGGCCGGTATTCGCCGCCTGCATTAAAATGATCTTATCGTTACGCACGCAGAGATTGAGCACGTGCCAGAGCTGCAGCAGTGTCTCGGGGAACACCACCGCCAGCGCCTTGCCCTCGCCGGAGCGGAAGCCTTTGCGGTAGCGGGCGGTCTTGGCCGGATCGGTAAGCAGCTGCGCATGGCCTACCAGCCGGGCAAGTTCGCTGAGAAAGAGGGTGTTATTTTGTAGGGGCACAGCAGACATTTTCCACTCCTTGTGGCCAGGCCAGAATCATCTGATAAAGCATAGCGCGGGAAAATCTATCCTGACGAACTAATTGCCAGAAAAATAAGAGAATAACCCTGCAAGGCGCGCTACGATTATGGCACACTGCTTTTTTTGCACGATCGGGCCGCTGAGTCGGCAGTTAACACAAGAGAGTGAACGACATGAAATGGCTATGTTCAGTAGGTGTCGCCGTAGGATTGGCGTTGCAACCTGCGCTGGCAGAGGATACGTCCGCGAATCATCCCCTGACGCCGGAGGCCCGGGACGCCTACGTCACGGATTTGCTCAAAAAAATGACGGTCGACGAAAAAATTGGCCAGCTACGCCTGATCAGCGTCGGGCCGGATAACCCGAAAGAGGCGATCCGCGACATGATCAAAGCCAGCCAGGTGGGAGCGATTTTCAACACCGTGACCCGTCAGGATATCCGTGCGATGCAGGACCAGGCGATGCAGCTTAGCCGCCTGAAGATCCCTCTCTTCTTCGCCTTCGACGTGGTACACGGTCAGCGCACCGTTTTCCCTATCAGCCTCGGCCTGGCCTCCTCCTTCGATCTTGACGCGGTCAAAACCGTAGGCCGCATCTCCGCCTATGAAGCGGCGGACGATGGTCTGAACATGACCTGGGCTCCGATGGTCGACGTGACGCGCGATCCGCGCTGGGGCCGTGGCTCTGAGGGCTTCGGAGAAGATACCTACCTTACCGCGATGATGGGCAAAACCATGGTCGAAGCGATGCAGGGCAAAAGCCCGGCGGATCGCTACTCGGTGATGACCAGCGTGAAACACTTCGCTGCCTACGGTGCTGTGGAGGGCGGGAAAGAGTACAACACCGTCGACATGAGCCCGCAGCGCCTGTTTAACGACTACATGCCGCCCTATAAAGCGGCGCTGGACGCTGGCAGCGGCGGGGTAATGATTGCCCTTAACTCGCTCAACGGTACCCCGGCCTCCTCTGATTCGTGGCTGCTGAAGGATCTCCTGCGCGGCGACTGGAAATTTAAAGGCATCACTATCTCCGATCACGGGGCGATTAAAGAGCTGATCAAGCACGGTACGGCGGCGGATCCAGAGGATGCGGTGCGCGTGGCGATCAAGTCCGGCGTCGATATGAGCATGGCTGATGAGTACTACAGCAAGTACCTGCCGGACCTGATCAAGAGCGGCAAGGTCACCATGGACGAGCTGGACGACGCCACTCGCCATGTGCTGAACGTCAAATATGACATGGGGCTGTTCAACGATCCCTATAGCCACCTTGGCCCGAAAGAGAGCGATCCGCAGGACACCAACGCCGAGAGCCGCCTGCACCGCAAAGAGGCGCGGGAAGTGGCACGCGAAAGCATGGTGCTGCTGAAAAACCGTCTGGAGACGCTGCCGCTGAAAAAATCCGCCACCGTGGCCGTGGTGGGACCGCTGGCCGACAGCAAGCGTGACGTGATGGGCAGCTGGTCTGCCGCCGGGGTGGTCGATCAGTCCGTGACCGTTCTGACCGGGATTAAAAACGCCGTCGGCAGCGAAGGGAAAGTGATCTTTGCGAAAGGCGCAAACGTCACCAACGACAAAGATATTATTACGTTCCTTAACCAGTACGAGCCAGCCATTCAGGTTGACGAGCGCACGCCGCAGGCAATGATTGACGAAGCGGTCAAGGCAGCGAACGACGCTGACGTGGTGGTCGCCGTCGTAGGCGAGTCTCAGGGCATGGCGCATGAAGCCTCCAGCCGGACCGACATCACTATTCCTCAGAGCCAGCAGGATCTGATTACCGCCCTGAAAGCCACCGGCAAGCCGCTGGTACTGGTGCTGATGAACGGCCGCCCGCTGGCGATGGTCAAGCAGGATCAGCAGGCGGATGCCATTCTAGAGACCTGGTTTGCCGGTACCGAGGGCGGCAACGCCGTGGCCGACGTGCTGTTTGGCGACTACAACCCGTCCGGCAAGCTGCCGATCTCCTTCCCACGTTCGGTAGGACAGATCCCGGTCTACTACAGCCACCTGAATACCGGCCGTCCGTACAACGCCGAGCACCCGAACAAGTATACCTCGCGCTACTTTGACGAGGCTAACGGGCCGCTCTATCCGTTTGGCTACGGCCTGAGCTACACCACCTTCCGCGTCTCTGACGTTAAGCTCTCTGCCCCGACGCTCTCGCGTGACGGCACGGTCACCGCCAGCGTTGACGTGACCAACACCGGCAAGCGGGAAGGGGCCACGGTGATGCAGATGTACATTCAGGACGTTACCGCATCCCAGAGCCGTCCGGTGAAGGAGCTGAAGGGCTTTGATAAGGTCAATCTCAAGCCGGGCGAGACCCAGACCGTCAGCTTCCCGATCGACATTAACGCCCTGAAGTTCTGGAATCAGAAGATGAAATACGATGCTGAACCAGGCAAGTTTAATGTCTTTATCGGCACCGACTCCGCCCGGGTAAAACAGGCGCAGTTCGAATTGCAATAATCAGAATAGCAATAACCAAAAGGGTCAGTTTACTGGCCCTTCTTTTTATGAGATGAGTAAGAGCGACCGCAATTTCAATAAGAATGAGGAAAGTGCAATGGCAATGATAAAAACAACGCTGGGCTCACTGGTATTGATGGCTGCCGTGAGCCTGCCTGCGCTGGCGGCTGAGCCAATCAAAGTCGGCTCGAAAATTGATACCGAAGGGGCACTGCTCGGCAATATTATTCTGCAAGTGCTGGAGAGCCACGGCGTAAAAACCGTCAATAAAGTTCAGCTGGGAACCACGCCGGTAGTGCGCGGGGCGATTACCTCCGGCGAGCTGGACATCTACCCAGAATACACCGGCAACGGCGCGTTCTTCTTTAAAGATGAGAACGATGCGGCGTGGAAAAATGCCCAGCAGGGCTACGAAAAGGTCAAAAAGCTCGACTTTGAGCAGAACAAGCTGGTGTGGCTGACCCCGGCTCCAGCCAATAACACCTGGACCATCGCCGTTCGCAAAGACCTGGCGGAGAAGAACAAGCTCACCTCGCTGGCCGATCTCAGCGGCTACCTGAAGAAGGGCGGGGACTTTAAGCTGGCGGCGTCGGCAGAGTTTATCGAGCGCGCCGATGCCCTGCCGGCGTTTGAAAAAGCCTACGACTTCAAGCTGGAGCAGAAGCAGCTCCTCTCCCTGGCCGGGGGCGATACGGCGGTTACCATTAAAGCGGCGGCCCAGCAGACCTCTGGCGTGAACGCGGCGATGGCCTACGGTACCGACGGCCCGGTTGCCGCCCTTGGCCTGCAAACCCTGAGCGATCCGCAAGGCGTTCAGCCGATCTATGCCCCGACGCCGGTAGTGCGTGAGGCGGTGCTAAAGGCGTATCCGCAGCTGGAAGCGTGGCTGAAGCCGGTATTTGCTAGCCTGGATGAGAAAACGCTCCAGCAGCTTAATGCCAGCATCGCCGTTGAAGGGCTGGATGCCAAGAAAGTCGCTGCCGACTATCTGAAACAGAAAGGGCTGGTGAAGTAACCCGCCCGACAGGACAGGAACGTGTCTATACGCTGTCATAACCGCGTCTTGCTGCTGCTGGTGGCATTAGCTTTGGCGGCAGCGCTGCTGCCTTTTGTCAACTATGCGCCCAATCGGCTGGTGTCCGGCGAGAGCCGGGCGCTGTGGCAGATTTGGCCGCACTCGCCCGGGCTGTGGCTTGTCGTACCGCTGATCTTTCTCGCGCTCTGCTTTCTGCCCCGGCGCTGGCCGCTAGTGGCGACGCTGGCGCTGGCTGAGCTGTGCTTTATTGTGCTGGTATGGGGGGCGGGCAAAGCCGCCACCGATCTGGCGCAGACGGGCAGCCCCCTGGCGCGCACCTCCATCGGCAGCGGCCTCTGGCTATGGCTGGCCCTGGCGCTGCTTGCCTGCAGCGACGCCATCCGCCGCCTTACCGTTAATCCCCTCTGGCGCTGGCTGTTACAGGCTCAGATCTGGCTGGTGCCGCTGCTGCTCCTGCACTTAGGGGCCTTGAATCATCTCTCGCTGATGAAAGAGTACGCCAACCGCCAGGACGTGTTTAACGACGCCCTGGCCCAGCACCTGGTTCTGCTGCTAGGGACGCTGCTTCCGGCGCTGCTGCTGGGCGGTGCGCTGGGGCTGTGGTGCTACCGCCATCCGGCGCGGCAGGCACCGGTATTTACCGTGCTCAACGTTATCCAGACCGTGCCCTCCGTGGCGCTATTTGGTCTGCTGATCGCCCCGCTGGCCGGGCTGGTTGCGCACTTTCCCACGCTTAGCCGGATAGGCATCGCCGGAACCGGCCTGACGCCCGCGCTGATCGCCTTGGTGCTTTACGCCCTGCTGCCGCTGGTGCGCGGGGTCGTGGCGGGCCTGAATCAGGTACCCAGAGACGTGCTGGAGAGCGCCGCCGGAATGGGGATGAGCGCCCGCCAGCGCTTCTTCCAGGTGCGCCTGCCGCTGGCCCTGCCGGTGCTGCTGCGTAGCCTGCGGGTGGTAACGGTGCAGACGGTGGGGATGGCGGTGATCGCCGCCCTGATTGGCGCGGGCGGCTTCGGCGCGCTGGTCTTCCAGGGACTGCTCAGCAGCGCCCTGGATCTGGTACTGCTGGGGGTGATCCCAACGATTGCCCTGGCGGTGGTAGTCGACGCACTTTTTGGCTTATGGATAGCGCTGCTGAAGGTAAAACAGCCATGATCGAGTTCACGCAGGTTAGCAAAATGTTTAACGGGCAGAGCGCGGTCAGCGATCTCAATCTGCACTTCAAAACCGGGGCGTTTTCGGTGCTGATCGGCACTTCGGGCTCCGGGAAATCCACCACCCTGAAAATGATCAATCGGCTGGTGGAGCACGACGCGGGCACGATCCGCTTTGCCGGGGAGGAGATCCGCAGCCTGCCGCTACTGGCCCTGCGGCGGCGCATGGGGTACGCCATTCAGTCTATCGGTCTCTTTCCCCACTGGACGGTGGCGCAGAATATCGGCACCGTGCCGCAGCTCCTGAAGTGGCCCCGGGCAAAAATCGACGCCCGCATTGACGAGCTGATGGCTCTGCTGGGGCTGGATCCGCAGCTGCGCGGGCGCTATCCGCACCAGCTTTCAGGCGGTCAGCAGCAGCGCGTCGGCGTGGCGCGGGCGCTGGCGGCCGACCCGGAGGTGCTGCTAATGGATGAACCTTTTGGCGCGCTGGATCCGGTGACCCGTGGCGCGCTCCAGCAGGAGATGAAGCGTATCCACCGCCTGCTGGGACGCACCATTGTGCTGGTCACTCACGATATCGACGAGGCGCTGCAGCTGGCGGACAACCTGGTGCTGATGGATGAGGGCAGGGTGGTGCAGCAGGGGACGCCGCTGGAGATGCTGACCCGTCCCGCGAATGAGTTTGTCCGCACCTTCTTTGGCCGCAGCGAGCTGGGCGTGCGGCTGCTCTCTCTGCGCAGCGTGGGTGATTACGTTCGCCCCGGCGAGCAGATAGACGGCGAGCCGCTTGATGCGGCTATGACCCTGCGCGACGCGCTCTCCGCGTTTGTTGCCCGTCGCTGTGAGGTGCTGCCGGTGGCCAACGCCGAGGGGGCACCCTACGGCGCGATCCACTTCCAGGATCTGCTTCGCGCGGAGGCCAGCCGTGAAAGCCATTCGTGATCCGCTTCTCTGGCTTATTGCGCTGTTTATCGCGCTGCTGGTGGCGCTGCCCTACAGCGGCGGCCTGTTTAGCGCGCTCTTCCCGGAGCTCTCACGGCCGCTCTATCAGCAGGAGAGCTTTATCTCCCTGACGCTGGCCCACTTCTGGCTGGTGGGCGTCTCCAGCGCGATAGCCGTGGTACTGGGCATTGGGGCGGGCATCGCCGTGACTCGTCCGGCGGGACTGGAGTTTCGCTCGCTGGTAGAGACCATCGCTGCGGTTGGACAGACGTTCCCGCCGGTGGCGGTGCTGGCCATCGCCGTGCCGGTGATGGGCTTTGGCAAAGAGCCGGCCATCATTGCGCTGACCCTCTACGGGGTGCTACCGGTTTTGCAGGGAACGCTGGCGGGTTTCGCGGCGCTTCCCGGTGGCGTGGTGAGCGTAGCGGAGGGGATGGGACTGAGCGGATGGCAGCGCCTGTTTAAGGTTGAGCTGCCGCTGGCCGCACCGGTGATCCTCGCCGGGGTACGAACCTCGGTGATAATCAATATTGGTACGGCGGCGATTGCTTCAACGGTAGGGGCAAATACGCTGGGGACGCCGATTATCATCGGCCTGAGCGGGTTTAACACCGCCTACGTTCTGCAGGGCGCGCTACTGGTAGCCCTGGCGGCAATTATTGTCGATCGCTGCTTTGAACGGCTGGCGCGCCGTCTTAGCCAGCATGCAAAATAAAGGTGTAGCCCGCCAGCATCACGCCGCCGATGCCGCCTACGGCCATCAGAAAGAAAAGGGTAACGATAGAAATTTTGGCTGCGTTCATAATGTGCTCCTTATTTACGCGGATAAGTATAACGTGAAGCGCAGCTGTTAATAAAACATTAAATGCCGAGCGGATAGATGGCATGCCCGGCGGCCTGCCATGTCGCCAACTGCTGCCGCTGTGCCGGGGTAGGAGCGTCACCGCACCACACCATCAGGGTATGGCCCTCAAACAGATCCGGGCGCAGCTGGTTAAGCGAGTTTGCCAGCACCTCCACGCGCCAGCCCTGCTCGCTAACCCGCCAGCCCTCCAGCCATAGCCGGGTGGTATCGTGAATATTCCAGCCAACGACCAGCGCATCCTTGTTGTGCTTCTTTCGGGACGCGGCAAGGGAGGCAGAGATATGATTGATTAAGATGCCGTCAAGCAGGCTAAGCATCGCCAGGAGGGTTGGCTGCTGGCAGCGCAGGCGGCGGCGAAGCGGGAGCAGCAGATGCAGGGTAAGCGTTTCGGCAGGGTAGTCGCGGGTGCGCTCCTTTAGCCACTGGCGCAGACGGGGAATATTGCCGTTTTGCAGCAGCTGCAGCAGCGCCTCCTGCTGGTCGCGCCAGCCGTTTGAGCCATCCAGCGACTCGTTAACCAGCAGCGCCTGGACTTTACTCACCGGCACGCCGGTGTCGATCCAGCGCTTGATTTCACGGATCAGGTCAATATCCGCATCGTTAAATAGCCGATGGCCGCCATCCGTGCGCTGCGGCTTCAGTAGTCCGTACCGCCGCTGCCAGGCGCGCAGCGTAACGGGATTGATATCACAGAGCAAAGCCACTTCACCAATCGTGTAAAGCGCCATGGTTTCACCTTTGCCAGCAGACTCCATTTCCCGAGGATCGATCTCCAGCCTACCAGAAGGGACCGATCGTTTTATGATCGCCTAGTAACAATTTCGTCAAATGATCGGTGCGATTTTGTGATAGTGAGCACGATTTGCTGAATTATTGCAATGCTTAAAAGAAAGTTACATCCACTCAATGTATGTTACGCGTTTTTACCGGGATGGACGCGCAGACATGTATGAATTTAATCTGGTCCTGCTGCTTTTACAGCAGATGTGCGTGTTTCTGGTTATCGCTTGGCTAATGAGTAAAACCCGGCTCTTTATCCCCCTGATGCAGGTCACCGTCCGGCTGCCGCACAAGCTGCTCTGCTACGTGACCTTCTCGATTTTCTGCATTCTGGGGACCTACTTTGGCCTGCATATCGAAGACTCTATCGCCAATACGCGGGCCATTGGCGCGGTGATGGGGGGGCTGCTGGGCGGTCCGGTTGTGGGCGCGCTGGTGGGATTTACCGGCGGCCTGCACCGCTACTCGATGGGCGGGATGACCGCCCTGAGCTGCATGCTCTCTACGATGGTTGAAGGGCTGCTCGGCGGGCTGGTGCACAGCATGCTGATCAAGCGCGGCCGCACCGACTACGTTTTTAACCCTCTGACGGCGGGGGCGATCACCCTGGTGGCGGAGCTGGTGCAGATGCTGATTATTCTGCTCATCGCCCGGCCCTTTGCCGACGCCCTGCATCTGGTAAGCAGCATCGCTGCGCCGATGATGGTGACCAACACCGTGGGCGCTGCGCTGTTTATGCGCATCCTGCTGGACAAGCGCGCCATGTTCGAAAAGTACACCTCGGCCTTCTCCGCCACCGCCTTAAAGGTCGCGGCCTCCACGGAGGGGATTTTGCGTCAGGGGTTCAACGAAGAGAACAGCATGAAGGTGGCCCAGGTGCTCTATCAGGAGCTGGATATCGGCGCGGTAGCCATCACCGACCGGGAGAAGCTGCTGGCGTTTAAGGGCATCGGTGACGATCACCATCTGCCGGGGCGGCCTATCTCCTCCGCCTGGACCAAAAAGACGCTGGAGACCGGCGAGGTGGTCTACGCCGACGGTAACGAGGTGCCGTACCGCTGCTCGCTGCACCCTCACTGCAAGCTCGGCTCGACGCTGGTGATCCCGCTGCGCGGTGAAAATCAGCGAGTCATGGGCACCATCAAGCTTTATGAAGCAAAAAACCGGCTGTTTAGCTCCATCAACCGCACGCTGGGGGAGGGAATTGCCCAGCTGCTGTCGGCGCAAATTCTGGCCGGGCAGTACGAGCGGCAGAAGGCCCTCCTGACCCAGTCGGAGATCAAGCTGCTCCATGCCCAGGTCAATCCGCACTTTCTGTTTAACGCGCTTAATACGCTAAAGGCGGTGATCCGCCGCGACAGTGACCAGGCGGGCCAGCTGGTTCAGTATCTTTCGACCTTTTTCCGTAAAAACCTGAAGCGTCCGTCGGAGGTGGTCACGCTGGCGGATGAGATTGAGCATGTGAATGCTTACCTGCAAATCGAGAAGGCGCGTTTTCAGGCCAACTTGCAGGTGACGCTGTACGTGCCCGATGCGCTGGCCCATCAGCAGCTCCCGGCATTTACCCTACAGCCGATCGTCGAAAACGCGATTAAGCATGGCACCTCGCAGCTGCTGGGCGTAGGGGAGATCACGATTCAGGCCAGTCAGGATCAACATCACCTGGTGCTGGATATTGAAGATAACGCGGGTCTCTATCAGCCGAAAACCGATGCCAGCGGGCTGGGGATGAGCCTCGTGGACAAGCGCCTGCGGGTGCGGTTTGGCGACACCTGCGGCATTACCGTGCAGTGCGAGCCGGATCGTTTTACCCGAGTTACCCTGCGACTGCCTCTGGAGGAGAACGCATGTTGAAAGTGTTGATTGTCGATGACGAGCCGCTGGCGCGGGAGAACCTGCGCGTTCTGCTGGAAGATGAGAGCGAGATTGAGATTGTCGGCGAATGTGCCAACGCCATTGAGGCGCTGGGGGCGGTGCATAAGCTGCGTCCGGACGTGCTATTTCTGGATATTCAGATGCCGCGCATCAGCGGGCTGGAGATGGTCGGCATGCTCGATCCGGAGCAGCGTCCTTACGTGGTGTTTCTCACCGCCTTCGACGAGTATGCGGTGAAGGCGTTTGAAGAGCACGCCTTTGACTATATGCTTAAGCCTATCGAGGCGGCACGGCTGGAGAAGACGCTTCACCGTCTGCGCCAGGCGCGGGGCGTGCAGGATATCTCCCTGCTGCCGGAGAACCAGCAGGCGCTAAAGTTCATCCCCTGCACCGGCCACAGCCGCATCTGGCTGCTGCAAATGGATGACGTGGCCTTTGTCAGCAGCCGAATGAGCGGCGTCTACGTCACCAACCATGAAGGCAAAGAGGGCTTTACCGAGCTGACGCTGCGCACCCTGGAGCAGCGTACGCCGCTGATGCGCTGTCACCGTCAGTATCTGGTGAATATGGCCCATCTGCAGGAGATCCGCTTTGAGGATAACGGCCAGGCCGAGCTGCTGCTGCGCGATGGCCATACCGTGCCGGTCAGCCGCCGCTACCTGAAAAATCTAAAAGAGGCGCTGGGGTTGTAACGTTCGGTGGTACACTGTGCGTTTGCGAAAATCACCGCTGAAGAGACTATGCTGAACAACGATATTTTACGTAGCCTGCGCTACACCCTGAAAGCCAACAACACCGAGCTGCAACGGATCTTTACCCTTGGCGGCGCAGAGGCCAGCGAGCAGCAGATTGCTGTCTGGCTGCGTAAAGAGGAAGAGGCAGGTTTCCAGGCCTGTCCGGACATCGTGATGTCGACCTTTCTCAACGGGCTGATCTATGCCCGCCGCGGCAAAGACGAGTCTGCCCCCGATCTCAAGGCCGAGCGCAAGCTGAATAATAATATTGTGTTGAAAAAGCTGCGGATCGCCTTTGCGTTAAAAACCGACGATATTCTGGCTATTCTGACTGAGCAGCAGTTCCGCGTCTCGATGCCGGAAATTACTGCAATGATGCGGGCCCCGGATCATAAAAATTATCGCGAGTGTGGGGATCAATTCTTCCGCTATTTCCTGCGGGGTCTGGCCGCTCGTCTGCACGCGGCTAAATAAGAGTAGTCTGCCCGGCAACTGGCGCTGCCGGGCATAAAGCAGATTACTTCACTTCTTTAAAGCCGCGAGACTCCAGCAGCTGTTCAGATTTTTTCATGCTGATACCTTCTTTGATTTCACCGGTAAACGCCGTGCCCTGCACTTTCTGCAGCGCGTCGCGATCAACTTTGGTGTAATCAACGGTTAAGGTCTCAGTGGCATAGGTATCCTGGTAGTCCAGGCTCTCGTCCACGCCTTTAATCTCTTTATACTGCTCGCTGATTGGCCCCAGACGCTGCATAGCCGCCTCTTTATTTGGGATCCCCAGCGCATCATAGTGCAGGGTATTTTTCGCCGTCTGGCGCAGCACGACGTCGTTTTTATAGTAATAGGTTAGCTCAACGTTGGTTTTACCGTCTGACCAGGTAAAGGTCTTACTCTCCTCTTTGTCGCCGCAGCCGCTCAAGGTAATTACCAGCAGTGCAGTAAACGCAGTAGCAATGATTTTTTTCACGATATTCATACTTTTCCCTTATTTAAAATAACCCTGTCCCTAGAATCATAGCGCAATAAAAAAAGGGTGCTCTGTTTACAGCACCCTTTGCGGATTATTTAACCTGTTGTCCCGGCTGCGCACCGCTGTCCGGGCTCAGCAGGAAGATATCCTTCCCGCCAGGACCGGCGGCCATCACCATGCCTTCGGAGAGACCAAAGCGCATCTTGCGCGGCGCAAGGTTTGCGACCATCACCGTCAGGCGGCCCACCAGCGCGGCCGGATCCGGATAGGCAGAGCGAATGCCGGAGAAGACGTTACGCTTCTCACCGCCGAGATCCAGGGTCAGACGAAGCAGCTTGTCGGAGCCGTCAACGAACTCGGCGTTCTCGATCAGCGCCACGCGCATATCGACCTTAGCGAAGTCGTCAAAGCTGATGGTCTCCTGAATCGGATCGTCTGCCAGCGGGCCGGTGACCGGCGCAGCGGCAGCTTTCACCTCTTCTTTAGAGGCCTCGACCAGGGCGTCGACCTGCTTCATCTCGATACGGTTATACAGCGCCTTAAAGGTATTCACCTTGTGGGCCAGCAGCGGCTGCTGGATAGCATCCCAGGTCAGCTCGGTGTTCAGGAACGCTTCGGCGCGCGCGGCCAGCTGCGGCAGCACCGGCTTCAGCCAGGTCATCAACACGCGGAACAGGTTAAGCCCCATGGTGCAGATGGCCTGCAGATCGGCATCGCGGCCCTCCTGCTTCGCCACCACCCACGGTGCTTGCTCGTCAACGTAGCGGTTTGCCACGTCAGCCAGGGCCATGATCTCACGCACCGCTTTACCAAACTCGCGGCTCTCCCAGGCTTCGCCAATGCTGGCTGCCGCATCGGTGAAGGTTTTATACAGCGCCGGATCCGGCAGCTCGGCCGCCAGCACGCCGTCAAAGCGCTTGGCGATAAAGCCCGCGTTACGGGAGGCGAGGTTCACCACCTTGTTAACGATGTCGGCATTTACGCGCTGGACGAAATCTTCCAGGTTCAGGTCGATATCATCGATGCGCGACGAGAGCTTGGCGGTGTAGTAGTAGCGCAGGCTGTCGGCGTCAAAATGGTTTAGCCAGGTGCTGGCTTTAATGAAGGTGCCGCGCGATTTGGACATCTTAGCGCCGTTCACCGTCACGTAGCCGTGCACGAACAGATTGGTCGGCTTACGGAAGTTGCTGCCTTCCAGCATCGCCGGCCAGAACAGGCTGTGGAAGTAGACGATATCCTTGCCGATAAAGTGATACAGCTCGGCGGTAGAGTCTTTCTTCCAGTATTCGTCGAAGCTGGTGGTGTCCCCGCGCTTGTCGCACAGGTTTTTGAACGAGCCCATGTAGCCGATCGGCGCATCCAGCCAGACGTAGAAGTATTTGCCCGGCGCGTTCGGAATTTCAAAGCCGAAGTAGGGCGCATCGCGGGAGATATCCCACTGCTGCAGGCCGGATTCGAACCACTCCTGCATTTTGTTAGCAACCTGCTCCTGCAGCGCGCCAGAGCGGGTCCAGGCCTGCAACATTTCGCTGAACGACGGCAGGTCAAAGAAGAAGTGCTCAGAGTCACGCATCACCGGCGTTGCGCCAGAGACCACTGACTTCGGCTCGATCAGCTCGGTTGGGCTGTAGGTCGCGCCGCACACTTCGCAGTTATCGCCATACTGATCCGGCGACTTACATTTCGGGCAGGTGCCTTTTACAAAACGGTCCGGCAGGAACATGCCTTTCTCTGGATCGTAGAGCTGAGAGATGGTGCGGTTCTTAATAAAACCGTTCTCTTTCAGGCGGCCGTAGATCAACTCAGACAGCTCGCGGTTCTCTTCGCTGTGCGTAGAGTGGTAGTTGTCATAGCTGATATCAAAGCCAGCAAAATCGGTCTGGTGCTCCTGGCTCATCTCACCGATCATCTGCTCCGGGGTAATGCCGAGCTGCTGGGCTTTCAGCATGATTGGCGTGCCGTGGGCGTCGTCGGCGCAGATGAAGTTGACGTCGTGGCCGCGCATTCGCTGGTAACGGACCCAGACATCAGCCTGGATGTGCTCCAGCATATGGCCGAGGTGGATGGAGCCGTTTGCGTACGGCAGCGCGCACGTTACCAGAATTTTTTTCGCGACTTGAGTCATAGTGAGCATTACGTCTTCTGTAAAAAAAGGGGGTTTGATATTACCAAATGGGGCACTATTAAGTAAGCACAAACCTTTTTCTTTCAGGTAAACTTGCTACACGAGCTTTTCACCTACAAGAACAGAGGAGTCGGGATGAACTCTCAATCCCAGGCCAAATCACCGGAAGCCCTGCGAGCAATGGTAGCCGGAACGCTGGCGAATTTTCAGCACCCCACCCTGAAGCATAATCTCACCGCATTAAAAGCCGTGCACCACGTTGCCTGGCTGGATGATACCGTGCACATCGAACTGCTGATGCCGTTCGCCTGGCGCAGCGCGTTTGAGGAGCTGAAGGAGCAGTGCAGCGCCGAGCTGCTGCGCATCACCGGCGCAAAAGCTATCGACTGGAAGCTGTCCCACACCATCGCCACGCTGAAGCGTGTTAAAAACCAGCCGGGCATCAACGGCGTGAAGAACATTATTGCCGTCAGCTCCGGCAAGGGCGGGGTAGGGAAGTCCTCTACCGCAGTCAACCTGGCGCTGGCGCTGGCCGCCGAAGGGGCGAAGGTCGGTATTCTTGATGCCGATATCTACGGTCCGTCAATCCCGGCAATGCTGGGCACCGAGGGCAATCGTCCTACTTCCCCGGACGGCACCCACATGGCACCGATCATGGCCCATGGGCTCGCAACCAACTCTATCGGCTATCTGGTTACCGACGATAACGCGATGGTGTGGCGCGGCCCGATGGCCAGCAAGGCGCTGCTGCAGCTGCTGCAGGAGTCAATGTGGCCGGATCTGGATTACCTGGTGCTGGACATGCCGCCGGGCACCGGGGATATCCAGCTGACGCTGGCGCAAAACATCCCGGTTACCGGGGCGCTGGTGGTGACCACTCCGCAGGATATCGCGCTGATCGACGCCAAAAAAGGCATCGTGATGTTTGAGAAGGTAGAGGTTCCGGTGCTGGGCATCGTCGAGAACATGAGCATGCACATTTGCAGCAACTGCGGTCATCACGAAGCCATCTTCGGCACCGGTGGCGCAGAGAAGCTGGCCGAGCAGTATCACACTGAACTGCTGGGACAGATGCCGCTGCACATTACGCTGCGAGAGGATCTCGATAACGGCACGCCGACGGTGATCCATCGTCCTGATAGCGAGTTCACCGCCCTCTACCGTCAGCTGGCCGGGCGCGTTGCCGCTCAGCTCTACTGGCAGGGCGACGTGATCCCATCAGAGATCGCCTTCCGCGCGGTGTAATAGTTATTGCCGGGCCTACATCCTGC
>NZ_LR607338.1:3409812-3412880 GCF_902164725.1 Pseudescherichia vulneris
TACATTTCTAAGGCAACCGATAGTGTAAAAGGTAGTAATCCCCTTCCGGCGCTTCGCCTCGCGCTTCGATATGCCAGCCGTGACGGCGATAAAACGCCAGCGCGGCTTTGTTCTCAGCAAGACACTTCAGCGATCCCGAACTGGTAAAATTCGACTGCACCTTTTGCAACAGCGCGCTGCCAACGCCCTGACCTTGATACGCCGGGTCAACAAACAGGTTATGGACGAAATTATCGTTCAGCGTGACCGACGCAAAGCCCAGGCGGTGCCCATCTTCTTCGGCCACCCAGATGCGCTCTCCAAGCGTGGCAGCATCAAAATCGTCCAGCTGCCAGTCGCTACCCTCTTTCCACGTCCAGCAGGTACGGCGGGCATGCAGATAAAGCGTGCGTAGAAAGGGGCGATCGCTCTCTTGCCAGGGGCGAATAATCATCGGTGGTAGAAAATCTCACCGTCATAAACTTTGAGGATCTTACCTTCGGGTTCAGTGATCAGCACATAGTTGCCGCCCATATAGGTCCAGCGGCTACCAGCATCTGGCGCGGGCAGGTTACGCTGCTGCCACGCTTTGATGTTGTATTCATCGGTGAGGTACATCGGCGGAACGGTGTCGCCAATTTTGAATTTGGTAAAGTCAGCAACAAATTCCTGCAGTTCGTATTTCGCTATGCCCGTGGCGGCGGCAGTCTGTGGCGCTGCATAAGCGGCGCTCGCTGATACCAGCAGTGCACCAAGAAGCATCAGTTTGGTCTTACCCATGGTCTCTCCATATTTTGCCGGGCGGGCTGTTTTCATCTGGCCCTTTAGTATTACGTGCGCGCTATCATCGCTGTGATTTCTCACTGAAAGCAATAGTAAAAGCTATCATGCTCGCGCGTGCTTTGGAAAAAAGTGTAAGCAAATGCGGGAGAAAGCAGAAGCAGCGGATCGCTAAAAAAGCCATCCGCTTGAGAAGGGCGATCCCTTTTGGGATGATTCCTGGCGTTAAAAACCTTCCAGCACGATCTTACCTACCGCCCTACGGGATTCCAGCAGCCGGTGGGCTTTACGCAGGTTCTCAGCGTTGATTGCGCCGAAGTGTTCGCCCAGGGTGGTCTTAATCACGCCGTCATCGATAAGCGACGCGACGCGGGTCAGCAGACGGTGCTGTTCAATGATGTCCTGAGTTTCGAACATCGAGCGGGTGAACATAAACTCCCAGTGCAGAGAGATGCTCTTCGCCTTAAGCGGGCGCGCATCCAGCGTCTCGGGATCGTCAATCAGCGCCAGCTTGCCCTGCGGGATCAGCGCTTCAATCAGCTGCTGATAGTGCTCTTCGGTATTGTTCAGGCTGGCGACGTGGGTAACGTGCTGGATGCCGATCCGCGCCAGCTCTTCGGTAAGCGGCTTGCTGTGATCGATAACGTGGTGCGCCCCGAGGTCGGTAACCCACTGCTGGCTTGCCGGGCGTGACGCGGTGCCGATCACCGTCATTTTAGTAAGCTTACGGGCAAGCTGGGTCATGATGGAGCCGACCCCGCCCGCCGCACCGACGATCAGCAGCACGTCGCCTTCGTTGCCGTCTTCGTTAACGCCGAGGCGGTCGAACAGCATCTCCCAGGCCGTAATGGCGGTAAGCGGCAGCGCGGCAGCAGCGGCATTGTCCAGAGAACCAGGCTTTAGCGCCACGATGCGCTCATCCACCAGCTGATACTCGCTATTGCTGCCTGGGCGGGTCAGCGCCCCGGCGTACCACACGGTGTCGCCGGGCTTAAACAGCGTCACCGCGTCGCCGATTTCGGCCACGACGCCGACTGCATCCCAGCCGAGAATACGTGGCGTATCGGCATTAAAGCCCGCGCGCACTTTGGTATCGACCGGGTTAACGGAGATGGCGTTGACCTGCACCAGCAGGTCATGGCCGTGCGCGACCGGTTTTTCAACCTCGATTTCCTGTAGGGCGTCCACGTTGCCGTTGGCCTGTGCCGCAGCAGTAATAGCGATAGCTTTCATAAATACTCCATAGCATGAGTGGCTTCAGATGAATAAGTTTAGGGTAACCAGCGCCGGACACGGGAAACAGCCTCTGATAACAGCAGCACTTATCCTCCGCGAGTGAAAATCGTCTGCGTTTACGCTACTGTTGAGCCTTACTCATAAGTCGTGAGACAGCGTTGATGCTCAAAGATAATTTTAACGATCTCTACTATCTGACCGTGGTGGCGCAGGAGCGGAGCTTTACCCGGGCTGCCGCGAAGCTTGGCGTATCGCAGTCGGCTCTGAGCCATGCTATTAAAGGGCTGGAGGAGCGGCTGGAGATCCGCCTGCTGACGCGCACTACTCGCAGCGTTGCGCCGACCGAGGCGGGAGAGAGGCTTATCATTACCCTTGCGCCACGCTTTAACGAGATCGAGACCGAGCTCAACTCGCTGACCGAGATACGCGATCGCGTCGCCGGGAATATTCGTATTAACCTTGGAGAGCACGCTCTGCAATCGACGGTTTGGCCAGCGCTGAAGCCTTTTTTGCAGGCATATCCTGACGTAAACGTTGAATTGACCACCGACAATACTTTGACGGACATCGTCAGCGGCCGCTTCGATGCTGGCGTACGGCTGGGAGAGCAGGTTGCCAAGGATATGGTGGCGGTCAGAATTGGCCCGGACTGGCGCATGCTGGTGGTCGGCTCTCCGGACTACTTTGCCCGCCACGGCAGACCAGACACGCCGCACGATCTCCAGCATCACTGCTGCATCAATATTCGTCTGCCGACTCTCGGTGGGCTTTACGCCTGGGAGTTCTCCCGCAACGGACAGGATCTACGGGTGCGGGTCGAGGGGCAACTGACGTTTAATCATCTGCCTGCCCGTATCGATGCGGCAATATCCGGTATGGGGCTGGCGTTCGTGCCAGAGGATACGGTTGCGGGCGCGCTGGCCGAAGGGACGCTGGAGGCAGTGCTGGAGCCGTGGTGCGAGCCGTTTCAGGGGTATTACCTCTACTACCCCAGCCGCAAGCAGCACACCCAAGCCTTTGCTCGGCTGATCGAGGCGCTGAGGTATAAGGGGTAGAACGGTCTTAAAAATAGC
>NZ_LR607338.1:3415023-3426578 GCF_902164725.1 Pseudescherichia vulneris
TGACGTGCAGAAGCGATAACCGGAAGCGCACGCTTGCATCAGCAAGCCACTTCCCCTAATCTGGCAAAAAGTTCAAAGATGTAATCAACATGACTCGGGGTGCCCTTCTTCGTGAAGGCTGAGAAATACCCGTACCACCTGATCTGGATAATGCCAGCGTAGGGAAGTCAGATGCCTGCCGGCGTCCCTTCTTCGCGCCGGGCAGGAGCTGACTATGCAACCTGACCTGCTGAACCACGCGCACATCGCGTCTGTTTTACAGCACCTTCGTACGCGTTCCCCCCTTGTTCACTGCATGACTAACGACGTTGTGCAGACCTTTACCGCTAACGTTCTGCTGGCCCTCTGCGCCTCCCCAGCTATGGTGATTGAGCGCGAAGAGGCCGTACAGTTCAGCGCTATCGCTGACGCGCTGCTGGTTAACGTCGGTACGCTCACCGCAGACCGCGCCGATGCCATGCGCGCAGCGATCCACAGCGCGAATGAAGCGGGCAAACCCTGGACCCTTGACCCGGTAGCGGTTGGCGCGCTCGATTTTCGCACCCGCTTCTGCCGGGAGATACTCTCTTTACACCCGGCGGCAATCCGGGGTAATGCCTCGGAGATTATGGCCCTGGCGGGCGTGAGCGCAGGCGGGCGCGGGGTAGACACCACCGACTCGGCCAGCGCGGCGCGTCCTGCGGCGGAGCAGCTGGCACGAGAGACGGGAGCGGTGGTCGCCGTCACCGGTGAGGTGGACTACGTGACCGATGGCAGCCGCACGCTGAAGGTCATCGGCGGTGCACCGATCATGACCCGTGTTGTAGGCACCGGCTGCGCGCTATCAGCGGTCGTGGCGGCAAGCTGTGCGCTGCCTGGCGAGCGTCTCATTAACGTTGCGGCGGCCTGCGGCCTGTTCGCTCAGGCAGGCGGCGAGGCGGCGTCAGAGAGCCGCGGCCCCGGCTCCTTTGTCGCGGCGTTTCTCGATGCCCTCTATCACCTGGATGGAGGCGCGTCAGCATGAAACGAATTAACGCATTAACCATCGCCGGCACCGATCCCAGCGGCGGAGCGGGCATTCAGGCGGATCTGAAAACCTTCTCGGCCCTTGGGGCCTATGGCTGCTCGGTCATCACCGCCCTGGTGGCGCAGAACACCCTCGGCGTGCAGTCGGTTTACCGCATTACGCCGGAGTTCGTCGCCGCACAGTTGGATTCGGTATTGAGCGATGTACGTATCGATACCACCAAGATTGGCATGCTGGCAGATACCGATATTATCGAGGCGGTGGCCGAGCGGCTGGTGCATTATCGGGTAGAAAATATCGTGCTGGATACGGTGATGCTGGCGAAGAGCGGCGATCCACTTTTAACGCCCTCGGCGGTCGCCACCCTGCGCGCCCGGCTGCTGCCGCAGGTCTCGCTGATCACCCCCAATCTGCCAGAGGCGGCAGCGCTGCTTGATGCTGACCATGCCCGCAACGAGCAGGATATGCATGAGCAGGGGCGGGCGCTGCTGGCGCTTGGCTGTGAAGCCGTGCTGATGAAGGGCGGCCATCTCACCGACGGCGAAAGCCCGGACTGGCTCTTTACTCGCGAGGGGGCCACGCGCTTCTCCGCCCCGCGCATCGCAACCAAAAACACCCACGGCACCGGCTGCACCCTCTCGGCGGCGCTGGCGGCGCTGCGCCCGCGTCACGCGAGCTGGGTCGATACCGTGGCCGAAGCGAAAGCCTGGCTAACTCAAGCCCTAGCGCAGGCGGACACGCTGGAGGTGGGGCAGGGGATCGGCCCGGTGCACCATTTCCACGCGTGGTGGTAATTATATCACTATAAATAAATACCCTTTCGGCTTGCGGAGGGGTATGAATATTGAGGTTGATACACTATCTTCAAAAAATGTTGCCGGTTCCTGCAAGCATAAATAAATGATAATGGAGCTGTGAAAATGAAACTACCTGTTTTGCTATTACCCATCGCCCTCGTGTTGTTGAGCGCCTGTGGAGGTAAAGCCCAGTCGCCGTATACGGGCTATATTGGCAGCAAACACTATGACCAGTATATTTGCTTAACCGTGCCTGAAGACGGCGAGATAGAGGCTTACAACCTGACCTCGTCTAAGGATAATTTTAAATCCACCTATTCCCCCGTAGGCGAAGACCCAATCGCTGTCTATAGGCCGGGAGTCTGTTTTTTAGCGCGCTTTGATAAGGGCTATATCTATTCATTTAATTACCAGTTGGAGGGCGACTGGTATCATTTCCGCTTTTTAGTTGACCAAAACGGCAAAACAACTATTTTAAATGCGTCCTGACACGCTCTTATTCCAATAATTTACCGGCTTATTTTTCACTAAGCCAAATGTATCAAAATGCTCTCCGCGCTGGAAAAATGTGCCGCCCGGTACCAGGCTTACTCTGCCTGCGAACTCAGGGCAGGACTAACCACGTTCGCCTGCGGGCGAACCTTACGGGAGCCTCATCATGACTGATATTTCACAGCTGCTTGGCAAAGATGCCGACAGCCTGTTGCAGCATCGTTGTATGACCATTCCAGCCGACCAGCTCTACCTGCCAGGACACGACTACGTTGACCGCGTGATGGTCGATAACAACCGTCCTCCTGCCGTACTCCGTAACATGCAGACGCTCTACAATACTGGCCGTCTGGCGGGAACCGGCTATCTGTCGATTCTGCCGGTTGACCAGGGCGTAGAGCACTCGGCGGGCGCGTCGTTCGCCGCCAACCCGCAATATTTCGATCCGAAAAATATCGTTGAGCTGGCCATCGAAGCGGGCTGTAACTGTGTCGCCTCTACCTATGGCGTGCTGGCCTCGGTATCGCGCCGCTATGCGCACCGCATTCCGTTTCTGGTAAAGCTTAACCATAACGAAACCCTGAGCTATCCCAACACCTTTGATCAAACGCTCTATGCCAGCGTCGAGCAGGCGTTCAATATGGGGGCGGTTGCCGTGGGGGCGACGATCTACTTTGGTTCTGAACAGTCGCGCCGCCAGATCGAGGAGGTCGCCAGCGCCTTTGAACGGGCTCACGAGCTGGGGCTGGTGACCGTGCTGTGGGCCTACCTGCGCAACGCCGACTTCAAAAAGGATGGCGTGGAC
Organism: Pseudescherichia vulneris; assembly: GCF_902164725.1. Lineage (NCBI taxonomy): Bacteria > Pseudomonadati > Pseudomonadota > Gammaproteobacteria > Enterobacterales > Enterobacteriaceae > Pseudescherichia > Pseudescherichia vulneris. The sequence goes on from NZ_LR607338.1 coordinate 3,418,124, forward strand.
TATCACGTCTCTGCGGACCTCACCGGGCAGGCCAACCACCTGGCGGCTACCATCGGGGCGGATATCGTCAAACAGAAGATGGCGGAGAACAACGGTGGCTATAACGCGGTGAAATATGGCTATACCGACGAGCGCGTCTACAGCAAACTCACCACCGATAACCCTATCGACCTGGTGCGCTATCAGCTGGCTAACTGCTACATGGGCCGTGCGGGTCTGATCAACTCCGGCGGCGCGTCGGGAGGCGAGGCCGATCTCACCGAGGCGGTGCGTACGGCGGTGATCAATAAGCGCGCGGGCGGCATGGGGCTGATCCTTGGCCGGAAAGCGTTTAAGAAAACGATGGCCGACGGCGTGAAGCTGATTAATGCCGTGCAGGATGTCTACCTGGATAATAAAGTGACCATTGCCTAATTAGTTACAACATACTTTTGGTTAGTTGTAGGCATGGTAAGCGCAGCGCCACCGGGCGTTACTGTGCAAAAGCGGCAATGCCGGGCGGCGCTGATGCTGGCCCGGCCTACAACACTATCTTCCCGATCTGCATCACATTTCTCCTCTCTTTTGTGAAAAGTGTCACTCAGCCCTGTGCTATTGCCCAAAAATCACCCGTCGCTTAGCGGAAATTGTCTGAGGTATTGGCTAAAAATTCTGCATACATTTACATCTGAAACAGCTTTTCAAAATGAAGTAGGCACCCTGAGACAAGGATCCGTAATGAAAATTGAATCTGTAAACGTCACCGTTTTTCAGTATCCCACCCGTCGTGTTTCCGATAGCGCTGGTCACTCCCATCCGGGCCCGGAGAGCATGGCAAAAATGGCGATGCTGACCATTACCGCTGATGATGGCAGCCAGGGGTTCTCGTTTGCGCCGCCGGAAGTGGTGCGTCCCTTTGTCGTGAACACTTTCTTCCGCAAGGTGATGGTGGGTCAGGATCCCTTTAACCGCGAGCGCATCTGGCAAGATCTGGCCCACTGGCAGCGCGGCAGCGCTCATCAGCTCACCGAGCGGGCGCTCTCCTTTGTGGAGCAGGCGCTGTGGGATCTGATTGGCCGTAAGCTCAACGTGCCGGTCTATAAGCTGCTCGGCGGCTTCCGTGACAAGGTTCCGGCCTACGGCAGCACCATGTGCGGGGACGATCTGCCGGGCGGGCTCTCCACCCCGGAAGAGTACGCCGCCTTTGCCGAAACTCTGGTCGCCCGTGGCTATAAGGCGATCAAGCTCCACACATGGATGCCGCCGGTCTCTTTCGCACCTAACCCGAAAATGGACGTTAAGGCCTGCGCCGCCGTGCGCGAAGCGGTCGGGCCGGATATCGACCTGATGATCGACGGCTACCACTGGTACAGCCGCACCGAGGCGCTCTATATCGGCAAAGAGCTGGAGAAGCTCGATTTTGCCTGGTTTGAAGAGCCGATGGAGGAGGAGAGCATGTCCTCCTACGCCTGGCTGGCGGAGAACCTCTCTATTCCCATTATCGGGCCGGAGAGCCTGGGCGGTAAGCACCACAGCCGCGCCGACTGGGTGAAAGCCGGAGCCTGCGACATTCTGCGTGCCGGATCCAACGGCGTAGGCGGCATCTCACCGACCCTGAAAGTGGCCAGCCTCGCGGAAGCCTTTGGCATGGACTGCGAAGTGCACGGCAACGGCGCGGCCAGCCTGGCGGTGGTCGGGGCGATCCGCAACTGCCGCTGGTATGAGCGCGGCCTGCTGCACCCGTTCCTCGACTACGACGAACCCGCGGCCTATCTCAACAGCATCGTCGATCCCATGGATGAAGAGGGCTTTGTCCACCTGCCGCAGCGCCCCGGCCTCGGCGAAGATATCAATTTTGCCTATATCGAAGCGAATACCGTCAGTCACGACTAATAAAAAAAGCCAACGCCCGGTGGCCCTGCGCTAACCGGGCCTACGTCTTACCCTACAAACGGTATACAGAGATGAAAAAAAACGCGTTGAGGGCTAGCCTGCTGGCGCTCTCGCTGATGATGGGGAGCGGGGCGACGCTGGCGGCGACGCCACCGGATCAGCTCATCATCGGCATGAACATGAATAATCTCTTAAGTCTCGATCCGGCGGCAATGACCGGTAACGAAGTGGTCGGCATTGTCGTCAATCTTTACGACTCGCTGGTAGAGCTCGATCCCGACCAGCTCACCAACGTCCGTCCGGCACTGGCCGAATCCTGGGCCATCAGCCCGGATGGCAAAACCCTGACCTTTCATCTGCGCAAGGACGTGAAGTTTCACTCCGGCAATCCGCTGACCGCCCAGGACGTGGTGTGGTCGATGCGCCGTCTGCTGCACCTCAACCTCGCTCAGGCCTCGGTGTGGAAATCTTACGGCTTTAGCAAAAAGAATATCGATGATCAGGTGAGCGCCCCGGATAGCTATACCGTACAGATTGTCCTGCCGAAGGCCAACGATCCGCAGCTGGTGATCTACTCCCTCGGCGCGCTGGGTAATCTAGGCGTGCTCGACAGCAAAACGGTGCAGAGCCATGAGGTGAACAACGACTGGGGCAACCGCTGGCTAACTACCAACGAAGCCGGCTCTGGCCCCTTTATGCTGGAGACCTGGCAGGCAAAAGACGTGCTGCGCATGAAGCGTAACCCGAGCTACTGGCGGGAAGAGCCGAAGATGAGCCGCATCGTGCTGCGCCATTTCCAGGAGTCGCAGACCCTACGCCTGATGATTGCCAAGGGCGATCTTGATATCGCTAACAGCATGGCGGTGTCGGACATCAATGCCCTGCGTAAGGATCCCGACGTCACCGTGGAAGCGGTGCAGCGCGGAACTGTCTACTATGTGGCGATGAGCATGAAGGAGCCACACTTTGCTAATCCCAAGGTGCGCGAGGCGGTGCGCTACCTCATCGACTACCAGGGGATCAACAAGGCGCTGATGCCGGGCTATGGCGTGCTGCACCAGCGGCCTATTAAAGCCGGGATGCCGTCGACGCTGCCGGATCCCGGCTACCGGCTGGACATTGCGAAAGCGAAAAAGCTGCTGGCCGAGGCGGGCTACCCCAACGGCTTTGATACCACCCTGCGGGTGCTGGCGGATCAGCCGTTCCTCAACATCGCTATCGCCGTGCAGTCCACCCTGATGCAGGCGGGTATTAACGCCAAAATCATCACCGGCACCGGGAACCAGATCTACGGCGCAATGCGCGAGCGTAAGTTTGACATTCTGGTCGGGCGCGGCGGCAGCGGCGTGGAGCCGCATCCGCACTCTAGCCTGCGTGCGCTGGTCTACAATCCGGACAACAGCGACGAGGCGCGGCTGACCAACTTCCAGGGCTGGCGCACCGGTTTTTACGATAAGCCGCTCAACGAGATGATCGATAAAGCGCTGCTGGAGCGCGATCCGCAGAAGCAGATTGCCGACTATCAGCAGATCCAGACCCGCTACGACCAGCTGATCCCCGCCCTGGTGCCGCTCTCCCAGATGGTGGACTCGGTGGTGGTCCGCAACGAGGTGAAGAACTTCCAGTCTCACCCCTCCGCCACGACTTTCCTGCGTGAGGTCTACAAAGAGCCGATCCATACCGGAGGAACCAAAGGATGAGTGTAGCAATCTTAGCGCCCGGCTCCCGCGCCAGGCGGTTCTCAAACCGGCTTGGTCAGGTGCTGATCACCCTGTTTGGCCTGCTGCTGCTGACCTTTTTTATCGGCCGGGTGATGCCGGTGGATCCGGTGCTGGCGATTGTCGGCCCGGACGCCGACCAGAGCACCTATCAGCAGGTCTACCAGCAGCTGGGGTTCGATCAATCCCTGCTGACCCAGTTCGGCATCTACTTTAACAACCTGCTGCATGGCGATCTCGGTAACGCGCTGCTGACCGGTAAGCCGGTGACGGACGATATTCTGCGCGTCTTCCCGGCGACGCTGGAGCTGGCAACGATGGCGATTATCGTTGGTGCGGGCCTCGGCATTCCGCTGGGAGTGCTGGCCGCGGCGCGGCGCAACTCGTTCTCGGACTATGTGGTGCGCATCATCAGCCTGGCGGGCTACTCCACGCCTATCTTCTGGGTGGGGATGATGGGTCTGCTGCTGTTCTATGCCTGGCTGGGCTGGGTCGGCGGGGCCGGACGGCTGGATATGGGCCTTGAGGGGCTAATTCCGCGCCGCACCGGGCTGTTTACCATTGACGCCCTGCTGGCGGGTAACTGGGAGGTGTTCTGGAACGCCATCAACCACCTGGTGCTGCCCGCGTCGCTGCTCGGCTTCCACTCCTTGGCCTACATCAGCCGGATGACCCGCAGCTTTATGCTGGCCCAGCTCTCTCAGGAGTTCATCATCACCGCCCGGGTTAAAGGCTTAACCGAGCGGCAGGTGATCTGGAACCACGCGTTTCGCAACATCCTCGTGCAGCTTCTGACGGTGGTGGCGCTGGCCTACGGCTCGCTGCTGGAGGGCGCGGTACTGATTGAAACCGTCTTCTCCTGGCCGGGCTTTGGCTCCTATCTCACCGGCAGCCTGCTGCTGGGGGATATGAATGCGGTCATGGGCTGCGTGCTGCTGGTGGGGGTGATCTTCGTGATGCTCAACCTGCTCTCCGACATGCTCTACCAACTCTTTGACCCGAGGACGAAATCATGACGGTCTCTCTGGATACGCCCGTAACCGGCGGCGGCAATGAAAGCCGCCTGCGCCTGAAGCGCGCTCTGGCCCGCACCGGGGGTTTTATTGGCAAGATGGCCCGCAATCCGCTGACCGCCATCGGCGGCGGGATTATTTTCCTCCTGCTGGTCGTGGCCGCCTTTGCGCCATGGATCGCGCCCTATAATCCGCTGGTGCAGGATCTCAACGCCGCGCTGCAATCTCCGAACGCCCAGCACTGGTTTGGCACCGACGAGTTTGGTCGGGATATCTTCAGCCGCCTGGTCTACGGGGCGCGTATTACGCTCTACATCGTGCTGCTGGTGTCGGTCACCGTCGGGCCGCTGGGCCTGCTGCTGGGAGTAAGCGCGGGCTATTTTGGTGGCAAGGTTGATATGGTGCTGATGCGCGTCACCGATATTTTTATCTCCTTCCCAAGCCTGGTGCTGGCTCTGGCGTTCGTGGCCGCCCTCGGCCCAGGTCTTGAGCATGTGGTGATCGCCATTACCTTAACTGCCTGGCCGCCGATTGCCCGTCTGGCGCGGGCCGAAACCCTCTCCCTGCGCCAGGCTGATTTTATTTCGGCGGTGCGCTTGCAGGGGGCCTCGCCGGTGCGCGTGCTGTGGCGGCACATCGTGCCGCTCTGCCTGCCGTCGGTGATCATCCGCATCACCATGAACATGGCGGGGATTATCCTGACCGCCGCCGGGCTGGGCTTTCTCGGCCTCGGCGCGCAGCCGCCTGAGCCGGAGTGGGGGGCGATGATCTCCAGCGGCCGCACCTACATGATGGAGTGCTGGTGGGTAGTGACTATTCCGGGGCTGGCGATCCTAATCAACAGCCTGGCGTTCAACTTCTTAGGAGATGGCCTACGTGACATCCTCGATCCTCGCAGCGAATAACGCGCCTCTGCTCGACGTGCGCGATCTCCACGTCGACTTTATTAACGGACGCGCGGTCACCAACGCGGTGCGCGGCGTCTCCTTTCAACTGGGGCGGGAGAAGCTGGCGATTGTCGGCGAGTCCGGCTCCGGTAAATCCACGGTCGGCCGCGCGCTGATGCGCCTGCATCCGGCCAAGGCGCGCATCACCGCCGAACGGATGCACTTCGGTGATATCGACCTGCGCACCGCCAGCGAGGCGCAGATGCGCACCGTACGCGGGAAGCGGATCTCCATGATCATGCAGGACCCGAAATACTCTCTCAACCCGGTGGTCTGCGTTGGGGATCAGATTGCCGAGGCCTGGCTGACCCACCATCCAGGGCGCAAGGCCGAGGCGAAGGCCAAAGTGCTGGAGATGCTCGACGTAGTGCGTATCCGCCAGCCCGAGCGCGTCTATAACCTCTATCCGCATGAGATCTCCGGCGGGCAGGGGCAGCGCATTATGATCGCCATGATGCTGATCACCGATCCCGAGCTGGTGATCGCCGACGAGCCCACTTCCGCGCTGGACGTCTCGGTGCGTTTACAGGTGCTGGGGCTGCTGGACGATCTGGTCCAGTCCCGCGGGCTGGGGCTGATCTTCATCAGCCACGATATCAACCTGGTGCGCAGCTTCTGCGACCGGGTGCTGGTGATGTACGCCGGGCGGGTGGTGGAGTCGATTGCCGCCTGCGATCTGCATAACGCCCAGCACCCCTATACTCAGGGTCTGATCAGCGCCCTGCCGGAGATCCACCATCGTCGTCCCGTGCTGCCGGTACTGCAGCGTCAGGCCAGCTGGCTTACCGAGTGAGGAGCCCATTATGATCGATGTGAAGAACCTGAACCTGGCCTTTGGCGAAGGGGAGAAGCGTAACCAGGTGCTGTATGACGTGAGCTTTAACGTGCAGCCTGGGGAGATTTACGGCCTGGTGGGTGAGTCCGGCTCGGGCAAAACCACGGTGCTGAAGTGCCTGGCGGGGCTGTTTACCCACTGGGACGGCGAGCTGGCCATCAACGGTCAGCCGCTGGAGCACCGGCTTAATCCGCAGCGCTGTCGACTGGTGCAGATGGTGTTTCAGGATCCCTACGGCTCGCTGCATCCGCGGCATACCATCGGCGATATTCTGGAGGAGCCGCTGTATATTCACGGCATTGGCGATCGGGATCGGCGGGTAAACCGCCTGCTGGATCGGGTCGGGCTGAACCGCGCCTTTCGCGATCGCTTCCCGCACCAGCTTTCCGGCGGTCAGCGCCAGCGTGTGGCTATCGCCAGGGCGCTGATCCTTGAGCCGCAGGTGCTGCTGCTGGATGAGCCCACCTCGGCGCTGGACGTCTCGGTGCAGGCGGAGATCCTCAATCTGCTGGCGGAGCTGCATCAGGAGTCGAAGCTGACCTATCTGATGGTGACTCACGATCTTGGCGTCATCGCCCACCTGTGCCAGAAGATTGCCGTGATGCAGTACGGCAAGATCCTTGAGACATTGACGGTAGACGATCTGGTGAGCGGTCAGGCAAAAACCGACTATACGCGGATGCTGGTGAATGCCAGCCAGCAGTACAGCCGGGAGATGGCGCGGGCGGTTGCGGCCTATTAGCCGCTGGGTTTTTACGCCGGGTGGCGCTGCGCTTACCCGGCCTACGAACAACTAGCGCAACAACGGACAATCCGGCGGCAGGCGGCACTGCAACGCACCAGGCAGGATCTCCATGCGGAAATGCTGGCCGCTCAGCGGCTCGCCGTCGAGGTTAAAGGTGATCTCATGGGGGGAGGTCACCTCAAACCAGGCCGATTCGCCATCCACAATGTTCGGGCTGTCTTCCGGGCGGGTGAGGGTGGTAAAGAGTGCGGGCAGAAGCTCGTCTCCGGTAAAAATGCGTATCTGCAGCAGGCCGTCGTTGATCAGCGCGCTCGGGCAGAGCTGCTGTCCGCCGCCTGCCTGGCGACCGTTGCCAATGCCGATCACCAGCGCATCGCCCTGCCATGAAAAGTTTTTGCCACGGATCACAACGCTGTCGGCTTTCAGGGTATCCATGCGCATCAGGCCGTGAATGACATAGGATACGCCACCCAGCGCGGCCTTCATCCGTTCCGGCGTTTCGGTCGTGATGCGCGTCCCGAACCCGCCGGTCGCCATATTGATAAAGCAGGTCTGGTCGTTAACTCGGGCGATATCCACCGGCACGGCCCTGCCGACGATCGCTAACTGTAGTGCCTTATCCAACGTCTCCGGCACGCCCGTACTGGTGGCAAAATCGTTAGCGGTACCGAGAGGTAAAATCCCCATTGCCGGGACGTTTTCCGCCTTCGCGTTGACCAGCGCCGTAGCCACTTCGTTGATCGTGCCGTCGCCGCCGCCAGCGATCACCGTGGCCACGCCAAGCTCAACGGCTTCCGCCACATAGCGGGCCGCGTCACCCTTTTCCCAGGTGACCCTAACGTGCAGCTCAATACCTTCGTTACGCAGCAGGGTAACCGCCTCGCGCAGGGTGTCATCACCTGCACTTTTGCCATTCAGAATAAGTAAACTCGACGGATCGCTAGTCATCCTAAAACCCTGGAAAAAGAGAGAATGAAGAGAGTGTATCTTAGCTGGAACGGGAACGTGTAAGAAGTGGCTGAAAGGCACAAAAAAATTAGCCTTGCTTAACACGATCGCGCCGGGGATGCTTGATGTACTTCCAACCCAGGAACCATCCAACGATTGCGCCAATGATAAACATCACAGGCGTGCCGATAAAAAAGATAGATGCATTAACCGACATCTGATCTTCGCCGTAGATGGGGCCAACAAAGTAGTCACATATCGCTGGCAATAACAGGTACATCAAAAGAGCACCGCAGAAGGCACCGACGATCGCACAAATGGAAATTTTCAGCTTTCTCATCATCCCTGCCAGACATTGTCTTCGTTGACGTTAGAAC
>NZ_LR607338.1:3427489-3440391 GCF_902164725.1 Pseudescherichia vulneris
GCCACATATTCATGAAGGGGTTTTTATGCAGGTAAAAAAATAGGCCTGCGTAAGGGAGATTACACAGGCCAAGGAGGTGGTTCCTGGTAGAGCTAGCATTTATGGGTTATGTTTTTCAGCGCAGGGATAATACCCTTATCAAGCGAAACGGTATGTGATCCGATTCTAAGATTCATATCACCTGAAAAAATAACCCATTTGAACTAGTTGCTCACTAAGCAGCGTGCGGATTGCGCGTCGTCTGGCCGTTGAAATTGCGCATCAGCAGACCGTACTCCAGCTGCATATCCGAAGGCACTGGCAGCCAGACGGTATAGCCGTCGCCCGGCGCAACCGGCATCGCTTCGCCTTTGGCGTTCTCCATATGCTCCAGGGTGAAGTTGACGTTGCCGTGGGGGGTCATCAGCTCCATGCTGTCTCCCACCGAGAACTTGTTCTTCACCTTCACCGCCGCCAGCGCACCGTTGCGCTCGCCGGTGAATTCGCCAACAAACTGCTGGCGATCGGAGATCGAGTAGCCCTGCTCGTAGTTCTGGTAGTCGTCATGGGTGTGGCGACGCAGGAAGCCTTCGGTATAGCCCCGGTGCGCCAGCCCCTCCAGAGTTTCCATCAGGCTGGTGTCGAACGGTTTACCGGCGGCAGCGTCATCAATGGCCTTACGGTAAACCTGCGCGGTACGGGCGCAGTAGTAGAAGGACTTGGTACGGCCCTCTATCTTCAGCGAGTGCACGCCCATCTGGGTCAGACGCTCAACGTGGGCGATGGCGCGCAGATCCTTCGAGTTCATGATGTAGGTGCCGTGCTCATCTTCGAACGCGGTCATGTACTCGCCGGGACGCTGGGCCTCTTCAATCATAAATACCTTGTCGGTCGGCGCGCCAATACCCAGCGTCGGCTCGACGTTTTTCACCGGGATCGGCTCGTGGACGTGGACAATATTACCCACGGCGTCCTCTTTCCCTTCCTGGACGTTGTACTCCCAGCGGCAGGCGTTGGTGCAGGTGCCCTGGTTCGGATCGCGCTTGTTGATATAGCCCGACAGCAGGCAGCGGCCAGAGTAAGCCATGCACAGCGCGCCGTGCACGAAGATCTCAAGCTCCATCTCCGGCACCTGCTGGCGGATCTCGGCGATCTCATCCAGCGATAGCTCGCGGGAGAGGATCACCCGGGTCAGGCCCATCTGCTGCCAGAATTTCACCGTCGCCCAGTTGACGGCATTCGCCTGCACCGAGAGGTGAATGTCCATCTCCGGGAAGTGCTCGCGCACCAGCATGATTAAACCGGGATCGGACATGATCAGCGCATCCGGCCCCATCGCCACCACCGGCGCTAAATCGCGGATAAAGGTCTTTAGCTTGGCGTTGTGCGGCGCAATATTGACCACCACGTAGAACTTTTTACCCAGCGCATGGGCTTCGTTGATCCCCAGCTGGAGATTCTCGTGGTTGAATTCGTTATTGCGCACGCGCAGGGAGTAGCGGGGCTGGCCCGCGTAGACGGCATCCGCGCCATAGGCGAAGGCGTAACGCATATTTTTCAGCGTTCCCGCCGGGGAGAGGAGTTCCGGTTTAAACATGATGTTCTCGTTCTGATGACAGGTCAGATCCGCCGCAGCATAGTGGGCGGGCAGGGGGTAATCCCCTGTTTTAAGGGCGGGAATTATAGCGCTGCGGGGGTGGCAGGTAAACATTTAATTAAAACTAACGATAATTNNTAACGGGTAAAAGATAGTAAAGTCAGGCTATCCGACCCGCATCTGCTTCCCAGCGGTAGCCGACGCCGTACACCGCCCGGATAAACGACTGCTCCTCATCCAGCGCCTCCAGCTTGCGACGCAGGTTCTTGATATGGCTGTCGATGGTGCGGTCGGTCACCACCCGGTAATCATCATAGAGATGATTCAGCAGCTGCTCGCGGGAGAAGACCTTTCCCGGCTCGCTGGAAAGCGTCTTCAGCAGGCGAAACTCGGCGGGCGTCAGATCCAGCGCCTTGCTGTGCCAGCTGGCCTGGAAGCGACCCTCGTCGATCACCAGCGGGCTGATCGCGTCCAGCTCTTTCAGCTCGCGCTGGGGCTTGCAGCGGCGCAGAATAGTTTTTACCCGCGCCACCACTTCCCGAGGGCTATAGGGTTTGCAGATGTAGTCATCGGCACCGATCTCCAGCCCCAGCAGGCGGTCGATCTCTTCGATTCGGGCGGTGACCATCACAATCGGCAGATCGGAGAAGCGGCGGATCTCCCGGCACAGGGTCAGGCCGTCGGTGCCGGGAAGCATCAGATCCAGCAGCATCAGATCCGGCGGCGTCTGGCGCACGTAGGGCAGCACCTTATCGCCGTGGTTGATCAGCGTCGGGGCATAGCCCGCCGCCCGCAGATAGTCCACCAGCAGCTGTCCCAGCTTCGGCTCATCTTCCACGATTAAAATGCGTGGGGTGTTTTCGTCAATGGGTAACTCAGTCATACATCTCTCGGTAAATCGCGTTCCAGCGGTAGTTCAACTGTAATGCTTACCCCGCCAAAAGGCGAATGGGCAGCGGCAATGGTCCCGCCGTGGGCTTCAACAATGTTCACACAGATAGGCAGCCCCAGCCCGGAGCCGCCGCTGGCGCGGTTGCGCGAGCCTTCGGTGCGGTAGAAGCGCTCAAACAGACGGCTGAGCTGCTCGTCGCTGACGCCGGGGCCGCTGTCAGCAAAGGTCATCGCTAAGGTAGTGGGCTTCACGGTAGCGCTAATCAACAGTTGGCCCCCGGCATCGGTATAGCGCAGGCTGTTCTCCAGCAGATTATTAAACAGCTGCATCAGGCGGTCGCGATCGCCGAACACGATAGCGCTCTCCGGCAGCGAGACGCTAAGGGTTAAACCCCGGCTGGCGAAGCGCTCCCGAAACGCCCCGGCGGCGATCTCCAGTAGGGTAATCACGTCCATCGGGGCTTTCTGATAGGCCAGCGCCCCCTCGTCGGACATCGAGAGCTGATGCAGATCGTCGACCAGCTTGGTCAGCGTGCCCACCTCGGCCTGCAAGGAGGCCACCGACTCAGGGGTAAACTGGCGCACGCCGTCCTGAATCGCCTCCAGCTCGCCGCGCAGCACCGCCAGCGGGGTACGCAGCTCGTGCGAGATGTCGGCCATAAAGTCGCGGCGCATCTGCTGATTCTTCTCCAGGGTGCTGGCAAGCTGGTTAAAGTCCTGGGCCAGCTTGCCTAGCTCATCCGGGCTGGACGTTGCCACGCGGGTGGTAAAGTCCCCGGCCGCCAGCCGGTGCGTCCCCTCCACCAGCCGCTTCACCGGGGCCAGCAGACCGCGCGCCAGCGGGAAGGTCGCCAGCGCCGCCAACAGCGTAGCAAGGCCGACGATCAGCCAACTGGTGCGCCGCTGCTGGCGGTCAAAGTTGATGTCGGTGTTGCGGGTCAGACGCTCCACTGGAGAAGCGATCACCGCGCCCACTTCCGCCCCGTTGACCATTATCGCCCGCCGGGTTCCCTCTTTGGGGATCGGCGAGCGCGGGCCTACCAGCACGTCGCCGCTCTGATCGGTCACCCAAAACTGGGTGCGCCAGCCGTGGGGCGGCATGCCGGGGCCGGGCCGATCGTCGTCGCCATCATGCTCAAACGAGCGCAGGATCTGGAAGACAAAGCGGTCATTGTTGCGCAGAAAGCGCCAGTTGCCGTGCAGCGCGTACTGCTCTCCCAGCGCGTCGCCAAGCATCTGCAGGCGCTGCTCGTTGCCGTGCTTGATGTAGTCGATAAAGCCGCGCTCAAAGCTGATCCGCACCGCCCAGTGCATGGTGATCAGCAGCGCAATGCAGGTGGCGAGGATCGCCAGAAAGAGCTTGCCGGTAATACCGGGTCGCCAGAATTTCATTGTTGGCTCCTTTTACGCCGGGCAATCACGGTGTTGGTGCTGGCGTCATTCGGCACGCGGGCAAAGACCAGCGCGGGCAGGGCGATGATTACCGCCATGCACAGATAGGTGGAAAAGAAAACGTGGTGCACCAGCGTGCTGTCGGTCGCCAGATGCTGCTGACCAAACAGGCCCAGCAGCAGCCCGGCGACGGTGACGCCAATACTCATCGACAGCTGCATGATCATCGACAGCAGGCTGTTACCGCTGCTGGCCTGCGCATCCGGGAGATCCTTCAACGTCAGGGTGTTCATGGTCGAGAAGCGCATCGAGTTGATCATTCCCTGCACGAACAGGACCACCGGCAGCAGGTAATAGAGGCCCGCCAGCGCGGTGGCCATAAACAGCAGGCTTACCAGCGCCAGCCCCACCGTGCTGGCTACCAATACCTGGCGGTAGCCAAAGCGGTTAACGATCTGCACCACGATCCGCTTCATGCCCATGCTGCCCAGCACCATCGGGATCATCATCAGCCCGGCGTGGAACGGCGAGAAGCCGAGGCCGATCTGTAAAAATACCGGGGTGATAAAGGGCAGCATCCCGCTACCGATGCGTCCGGCAAAGCTGCCGGCAAGGCCAAGGGAGAAGGAGCGGGTACTAAACAGGCCGAGGGGGAAAAGCGCCGCCTCGTTGCGTCTGGCGTGCCACAGGTAGACGCCCAGCGCCAGCCCGCCCGCAACCACCAGCGCCACAAGGGTTAACGTTGAGATGCCTAACCCCTTCTGGCCGTCGAGGGCGAGAGTCAGCGCCGCCATGCCAAAGGCCAACAGCAGGAAGCCGGGCATATCGAAGCGGCGGGTTTGCAGGGTGTAGTTGGGCATCAGCCAGAGGGTAGCAATCGCCCCGATGATGCCCACCGGCAGGTTAATCAGGAAGATCCAGTGCCAGGAGGCGTACTCTACCAGAATCCCTCCCAAAGCCGGGCCGAGCAGGGGCCCAATCTGCCCCGGCAGGGTGACGAAGGTCATTGCCGCCATATACTGCGACCGGGGAACGATCTTCATCACCGTTAGCCTGCCCACCGGCACCATCATCGCGCCGCCGACGCCCTGCAACACGCGAGCCATCACCAGCCCATCGAGGGTACTGGCCTGGGCGCAGAACAGCGATCCCAGCGTAAACAGCACAATCGCCGTGAAGAAGACGTTGCGTACGCCAACCTTATCCGCCAGCCAGCCGCTGGCGGGAAGCATCACCGCCACCGTCAGCACGTAGGCCACGACGACCATATGCATATGCAGCGGGCTTTCGCCGAGGCTCTGCGCCATTGAGGGCAGGGCGGTATTGACGATGGTGGTATCCAACGCCTGCATGAAAAAGCCGAAGGCCACTATCCATAGCTGCCAGCGGACCTGGTTCGGAAGATCGGTCATTTCACCTGCCTCTTTACCCTTTACTCACTCAGTTACTCACCCAATAGCGGCTGACGCCTGCGGGCAAAACGCAGCCGCAGCCGGTCAAAGAAGAGATAGACCACCGGCGTGGTGTAGAGCGTCAGCAGCTGGCTCATCACCAGACCGCCGACGATGGTGATCCCCAGCGGCTGGCGCAGTTCGGAGCCGTCGCCGGAGGTCAGCACCAGCGGCAGCGCGCCAAACAGCGCCGCCAGGGTGGTCATCATGATCGGCCTGAAGCGCAGCAGACAGGCCTGGAAGATGGCCTCCTGCGGCGTCAGGTTGCCGGTGCGCTGCGCCTCCAGGGCGAAGTCGACCATCATGATGGCGTTCTTCTTGACGATACCTATCAATAACATAATTCCGATCAGGGCGATGAGGCTAAATGGGGCATCGAACAGCTCCAGCGCCAGCAGCGCTCCTACGCCCGCCGACGGCAGGGTAGAGAGAATGGTCAGCGGATGAACGTAACTCTCATAGAGAATGCCAAGCACAATGTAGACCGTGGCGATGGCCGCGAGGATCAGGATCAGCTGGGAGCGCATGGTATCCTGGAAGACCTGCGCGGTCCCGGCAAAGCTGCCGCGTACGCTGGAGGGTACCCCCAGCTGGGTCATCGTCCGGTCAATCGCCTCGCTGGCCTCGGAGAGCGATGTCCCGGTCGGCAGGTTAAAGGCGATGGTTGAGGCAGCAGAGAGCCCCTGATGGTTCACCGACAGCGGCGCGTTAGCGGGCTGCCATTTCGCGAAGTAGGAGAGGGGGATCGGCTTGCCCTCGCTGTTGATCACAAACATCTTATCCAGGGCGCTGATGTCCTGGGTATAGCGCGGATCGACCTCCATCACTACCTTGTACTGGTTCAGCGCCTCATAGATGGTCGAGATCTGCCGCTGGCCGAAGGCGTTGTTCAGCAGGCCGTTGGCATCCTGCACGCTGATGCCCAGCCGGGACATCGTCTCCCGGTCGTAGATCAGGTTCATTTCCGCGCCGTTATCCTGCTGATCGGAGTTAACGTCCGCCAGCTGGGGCAGGGCCGACAGCGCCTTGCGGATCTTCGGCTCCCACTCGCGCAGATCGCTGAGATCGTCCGAGAGCAGCGCGTACTGATAGCTGGCGTTCGACTGACGGCCACCGACGCGGATATCCTGTACCGCCATCAGGAACAGGTTAGCGCCCGGCTCTTTCGCCAGCTTTACGCGCAGGCGGTCAATCACTTGCTGGGCGGTATCGCTGCGCTGGTCGCGAGATTTCAGGGTGATAAACATCATCCCGCTGTTGACCCGCGAGCCGCCGGTAAAGCCGGTAACGTTATCCACCGCCGGATCGTCGCGAATAATCTTCATAAAGTCTGCTAGCTTGCCGCGCATCGCCTGGAAGGAGATGCTCTGATCCGCCTGGATACCGCCCATCAGCACGCCGGTGTCCTGCTCCGGAAAGAAGGTTTTCGGGATGGCAATATAGAGCCAGACGTTGAGCGCAATGGTGCCAAGCAGCACCACGCCCACTATCCGGGTATGGTTCAGCACCCACTTCAGCGATTTAGCGTAGCCCTGCTGAAGAGCGAGCAGCAGGCGGCCAAAGCCTCGCACTTTGCTTTCCGCTTTCGGTTTGCCGCTCTTGAGTAGCCAGCCGCACATCATCGGCGTCAGGGTCAGGGAGACCACCAGCGAGATGCCGATCGCCACCGACAGGGTGACGGCGAACTCCCGCAGCAGGCGACCCGGCAGGCCGTCCATCAGCAGCAGCGGCAGGAAAACCGCCACCAGCGACAGGCTCATGGAGAGCACGGTAAAGCCGACCTCCCGCGTGCCCTGCAATGCCGCCTGGAGCGGCTTCATTCCGGCCTCCAGATGGCGGGCAATATTCTCCAGCACCACGATGGCGTCATCCACTACAAAGCCGGTGGCGATGGTCAGGGCCATCAGGGAGAGGTTGTTGAGGCTAAAGCCGCACAGGTACATGGCGGCAAAGGTGCCGATCAGCGACACCGGCACCGCTACCGCCGGGATCAGCGTCGCCCGGCCCGAGCGCAGGAAGAGAAAGACCACCAGGATCACCAGCGCCACGGAGATGATCAGGCTGTGCTCGACCTCATCCAGCGAGGCGCGGATAGTGGGGGAGCGGTCCTGGGCGATCTGCAAGTCAATGGCCGCCGGGATCGTCTCCTGTAACTCCGGCAGCCGGGCGCGAATGCTGTCCACCGTCTGGATAATATTGGCTTCCGGCAGCTTGCGGATCATCAGCAGGATCGCTGGCTTGGCGTTGGTCATCCCGGCGTTGCGCACGTCCTGCACCGAATCGGTGACGCTGGCGACGTCGCCGAGACGCACCGCCGCTCCGTTGCTGTAGTGAACGATCAGCGGCTGGTAGGCCTCGGCGGTTTTGATCTCATCGTTGGTTTGCAATTGCCAGCGATGGGTGTCGTCCTCGATAGCCCCCTGTGGCCTGCGTACGTTGGCGTTATTAATCGCGCTGCGTACGGCGTCCAGCGACACGCCCTGGTTAAACAGCGCCTGCGGGTTGAGCGACACCCGCACGGCGGGCAGGGAGCTGCCGCCCACGTCAACGTCGCCCACGCCCTCTATTTGCGAGATGGTCTGCGCCAGCTGCGTCGAGGCAAAATCATACAGCTGCCCCTGGGAGTAGGTGTCCGAGGTCAACGTCAGGATCATGATCGGCGCATCGGACGGGTTTGCTTTGCGATAGGTCGGACGGCTCGGCATGCCGCTCGGCAGCAGGCTTTGCGCGGCGTTGATCGCTGCCTGCACGTCTCGCGCGGCACCGTTGATGTCGCGGTCGAAGTTGAACTCCAGAATGATACGCGTGCTGCCCAGCGAGCTGGAGGAGGTCATCTCATTGACCCCGGCGATGCGCCCGAGGGAGCGCTCCAGCGGCGTTGCCACCGAGGAGGCCATGGTCTCCGGCGACGCCCCAGGCAGGGAGGCGCTGACCATAATGACCGGGTAATCCACCTGCGGCAGCGGGGCCACCGGCAGCAGGCGGAAGCCAAGAATGCCGCAGAGGGTAATCGCCAGCGAAATCAGGATCGTGGCGACCGGGCGGTGAATGAAGAGGGCAAAAAACTTCACTTATGCCTCCTCGCCTTCACGCTCTTCGCGACGGGGGAAGCGGTGGCGAACCCGCAGGGCCAGGCGGTCAAACAGCAGGTAGATCACCGGCGTGGTAAACAGGGTCAGCACCTGGCTCACCAGCAGGCCACCGACCATGCCGATCCCCAACGGGCGGCGCAGCTCTGCGCCCACCCCGGTGCTCAGCATCAGCGGCAGCGCACCCAGTAGCGCCGCGAGGGTGGTCATCAGGATCGGACGGAAACGCAGCAGGCAGGCCTGATAGATCGCCTCCCGGGGCACCATGCCCTGTTCCCGCTCGGCGGCGAGGGCAAAGTCGATCATCATGATGGCGTTCTTTTTGACGATGCCGATCAGCAGAATGATACCGATAATGGCGATCACATCCAGTTCGCTGCCTGCCAGCATCAGGGCCAGCAGCGCGCCCACCCCCGCAGTGGGCAGGGTAGAGAGGATGGTGATCGGGTGGATAAAGCTCTCGTAGAGCACGCCGAGCACGATATACATCGCAACTACCGCCGCAACGATCAGCCACACGGTACTGCCCAGCGCGTCCTGGAATGCCAGCGAGCTGCCCTGGAACTGGGTGGTGATATCCCCCGGCAGGCTGAGGTTCTTCTCGCTATCCTGAATCGCCTGCACCGCATCCCCCAGCGCGTAACCGTCCGGAACGTTAAACGAGATGGTGGTAGACGGGAACTGATCAAGGTGGTTGATCGCCAGCGGGGTATAACGCTCTTCCACTTTGGCAATGGCGCTGAGCGGCACCACGCCGCCATCGCTGCTGGTGAGGCGGATGGAGTCCAGCGCCGCCAGACCCGGCGTCGCGGCGGTGTTATGCTCCAGCACGACCCGATACTGATTAGCCTGGGTATAGATGGTGGAGATCAGCCGCTGGCCGAATGCGTTGTAGAGGGCGTTATCCACGTCCGCCATGGTAATGCCCAGGCGGCTGGCGCTGTCCCGGTCAACGTTGACGTAGGCCGCCAGCCCCTTATCCTGCCAGTCGCTGCTGACGTCTGCCAGCTGCGGCAGGGTCTGGAGCTCGCTCATCAGCTGCGGTACCCAGGTGCTCAGCGCCTCAAGGGTCGTGGCCTGGAGGGTAAACTGGTACTGGGTGCGGCTGACGGTGGTGTCGATGGTCAGATCCTGGGTCGGCTGGAGATAGAGCGCCACGCCGGGCACCTTCGCTACCGCCTGTTGAAGCCGGGCGATCACCGTCTGGACGCGATCGTCCCGGTCATCCAGCGGCTTGAGGTTGATTTGCAGCCGGACGCTGTTCAGCGACGGGTTGGTGCCGTCCACGCCGACAAAGGCCGTGAGGCTCTCTACCGCCGGATCCTTCAGCACGATATCGCTCACCTGACGCTGGCGCTCCGCCATGCTGGCAAACGACGCCGACTGCGGGGCCTGCAGGGTGCCCTGAATAATGCCGTTATCCTGGATCGGGAAGAAGCCTTTCGGGATGGTCACCCACAGCAGCACCGACAGCAGCAACGCGCCCACCGCTACGCTGAGGGTCAGCCAGGGATGGTTCAGCACCTTCGTCAGCCCCCGGCCATAGGCGGCAATCACGCGGTCGAAAAAGCGCTCCGAGGCACGGGAGAAGCGGTTCTGCTTGCGCAGGGATTCATGGCTGAGCATCCGGGCGCACATCATCGGCGTCAGGGTCAGAGAGACCACGGCGGAGATCAGAATCGCCACTGCCAGGGTGACGGCAAACTCGCGGAACAGACGCCCCACGATATCGCCCATAAACAGCAGCGGGATCAGCACCGCGATCAGCGAGAAGGTGAGGGAGATAATGGTAAAGCCAATCTCTCCCGCGCCCTTCAACGCCGCCGCCAGCGGCTTCTCGCCTTTTTCGATATAGCGGGAGATATTCTCAATTACCACGATGGCGTCATCGACCACGAAGCCGGTGGCAATGGTCAGGGCCATTAGCGTCAGGTTGTTGATCGAGAAGTCGAGGAACACCATCACCGCAAAGGTGCCCACCAGCGACAGCGGTACCGCCACGGCGGGAATAATGGTCGCCGGCACGTTGCGCAGGAACAGGTAGATGATCATCACCACCAGGCCGATGGCCAGCATCAGCTCAAACTGGGTGTCGTGCACCGAGGCGCGAATGTTGGTGGTGCGATCCGAGAGGACCTTCACCGTGACCGACTTCGGCAGGCTCTCGGTAAGCTGGGGCAGCAGGGTACGGATGCTGTCGGCGGTAGAGAGAATGTTGGCGCCCGGCTGGCGCTGGACGTTCATCACAATCGCCTGCTGCTTGTTGGCCCACGCTCCCAGCCAGCTGTTCTCCGCACCCTGCTCAATGGTTGCTACGTCACCGAGGCGGATCGGTGCGCCATTCTGATAGGCGATAATCAGGCGGCGGTAGTCTTCGGCGGACTGCATCTGATCGTTCGCGGAGAGGGTCACCGCCCGCGTTGGGCCGTCGAGGCTACCCTTCGCCGAGTTCACGTTGTTGTTGTTAATCGCGGTGCGCACGGTTTCGCTGGTCAGCCCGAGGGCGGCGATAGCCTGGGCGTTAAGCTTCACCCGTACCGCTGGACGCTGGCCGCCGGAAAGCGTCACCAGGCCGACGCCGGCCACCTGAGAGATCTTCTGCGCCACCCGGGTCTCGACCATATCCTCAACCTGGGTCATCGGCATCGCGGTTGAGGTCACCGCCAGCGACATAATCGGCGGATCCGCCGGGTTAACCTTGCTGTAGACCGGCGGGTTAGGCAGATCGGAAGGCAGCAGGTTGGTAGCGGCGTTGATTGCGGCCTGCACCTCCTGCTCGGCAACGTCCAGCCCCAGCGTCAGCTGAAACTGCAGCGTCACTACCGATGCGCCGCCGGAGCTTTGGGAAGACATCTGCTTGAGGCCAGACATCTGGCCAAACTGCCGCTCAAGGGGCGCGGTAACGGCGGAGGTCATCACGTCTGGGCTAGCGCCAGGATAGAGGGTCACCACCTGAATCGTAGGATAGTCCACCTCGGGCAGGGCGGAGACCGGCAGAAAACGGTAGCCGATGATCCCGGCCAGCAGGATCGCCACCATCATCAGGGTAGTGGCGACCGGACGCAGAATAAACAGGCGGGACGGGCCGCCGGTGGCGCTGGGAGGTAACACCTGCATCAGGAACCCGCTCCCTCTGCGGCGCGCGCGCCGTGGGTTTTCGCCTGCGCGGCAGGGGCGGCGTCGGCGCTCTGGGCCGTTACGACCTCGACCTGCGCGCCTTCGGTTAAGCGGTCGATACCGTCGGTGACCACCCGGTCGCCTGCCGACAGCCCGGCGCTAATCGCCACCTGCTGACTGTTCTGAATGCCAGGCGTCACGGTGTGCTTGCTCACTTTGTTCTGCTCGTTCAGCACCCAGACGAAGTGACCGTCGTTGCCCATCTGCAGCGCGGCGGTCGGGATCAGCACCGCATTCTGTTCGGTAGAGACCAGCATCCTGGCGTTAACGAACTGGTTAGGAAAGAGGGCATCGTCTTGGTTGGCAAAGCGGGCTTTCAGCTTGATGGTGCCGGTGGTGGTGTCGATCTGGTTATCGAGGCTCAGCAGGGTGCCGTCGCTCAGCTTCTGCTTGTTGGTGCGGTCCCAAGCTTCAACACTAAGGGTTTGCCCGGCCTTTTGCGCCTGCACCACCGTGGCGATATCGCTCTCCGGCAGGGTAAAGACCAGATCGATAGGGTGGGTCTGGGTGATGACCACGATACCGGTGGTGTCACCGCTGGAGATCTGGTTGCCGATATCGACCTGCTTCAGGCCCACGCGGCCATCAATCGGGGCGGTAATGCGGCTCCAGTCCAGCTGCAGCTGGGCACTGGCGACCGAGGCTTCATCAGCCTTGATGGTGCCCTGGGATTCGCTTACCAGCGCCTGCTGGGCATCCAGCTCCTGGCGGGAAACCAGATTGGTTTTGACCAGCTGCTGATAGCGAGCCAGATCGCGCTGGGCGTTAGCCAGCGTAGCTTTGTCCTTCGCCAGCTGGCCCTGGGCCTGGGCGAGCGCTACCTTAAACTGGCTGGGATCGATCTCCGCTAAAAGGTCTCCGGCCTTGACCTGTTGGCCCTCCTGGAAGTGCAGAGCCATAAGCTGGCCGTCAACGCGGCTGCGCACGGTGACGGTATTGGCGGCGGTGATGGTGCCGAGGCCGGTCAAATAGCGGGGGACTTCGCCTTCTACGGCGGTGGCAGCCTGCACCGGGGCCAGCGGCATACCGCGACGGCCACCTGCAGCGCCACGTCCCGCCTGCGGAGCATGTGCGCCTGCCGCAGTCTGAGTGCTGTTGTGGCTATGCCAGTACCAAAGTGCGGCAATAGCAACAAGCGCCACGCCGATGACCATCGCCCAGCGGGCATTAACACGACCTTTCATTGTTATCCGTATCTCTTCCTGAAACATTTCACAGAATGATACTAGTTTAGTAATGCAACGCCGCAGAAAAATGGAGGAAATATGAAAGACCGTAGGGAATCGTCTGAATGGGAGACGTTGGTAGGCCCGGCAAGCGGAGCGT
>NZ_LR607338.1:3440645-3474377 GCF_902164725.1 Pseudescherichia vulneris
AGCGGAGCGTCGCCGGGCTTATTGCTTAAAACACCACCTGCGCCCAGCGGGCGAGGCCTGCGGTGACCGAGCCAAAATCGTCGCCGCCGGCAATCGGAATGCCGGGCAGGGCCTCGGCCAACGCCTTTTTGATCAGCGGGGAGCGGGCACTGCCGCCGGTCAGGTAGATAACGTCTGGCGTCTCGTTGCTGTTCGCCAGCGCCAGCTGCACCTGCTCAAGGATGCGCGCCAGCGGCTGGTTGAGGGCGGTCTCCAGCCCCTCCTGAGTGATCGCCGTTGCCAGCTCGTCGCTAATAAACGGCAGACGGGCCTCGGTTTGCAGGCTGTCGGAGAGGGCAATCTTGCTCTCTTCCGCGCTGCGCACCAGGCGGTAGCTGAGGCGCTGACGCCACACCTTCACCAGCCGCGCCACCTTATCTCCTTCCCGGGCGTCGCGCACCAGATCGTTGAGCAAGCGACCGTTGGCGCTGCTGTAGAAGTCGCTCTGGGCCGGAACGTCGTTAATCGCTACCGCGTTCCACCACGGCAGGATCGGCAGGGCGATACCCTTTTCGGTCTGGCCGCCCATGCCCAGCAGCGGCATCAGATGCTTAAAGGCCAGCGCAATATCGAGATCGTTACCGCCGACGCGGCAGCCGCTGTGGCCCAGCAGGCTGGTATCGCGATCCTGGCGCTGGTGCCACTGGGGCCCCATCAGCAGCAGCGAGCAGTCGGTGGTCCCGCCGCCGATATCCACCACCAGCACGCGCTTCTCTGATTGCAACGTGGCTTCAAAATCCAGCCCGGCCGCGACCGGCTCGTACTGGAATACCACCTCGTTAAAGCCTGCGCGCTTTGCGGCACGTTCGAGGATCCCCTGCGCCTGGGCGTTGGCATCATCGCCGCCCAGCCCCTGGAAGTTGATGGGGCGGCCAATCACCGCTTGATCGATGGCGTCCGGCAGCTGGCTTTCGGCCTGCTGGCGAATATGCAGCATCATGGCGCAGACCAGATCCTCAAACAGAGCGATCTGCTGCGGCTTCAGGCCGCTGGCACCGAGGAAGGATTTCGGCGATTTAACGAAGTAGACCTCTTCCGGATCCTGAGCGTACTGCTGCAGCGACTGAAGCCCAAACTGCACGCTGCCTGCCAGCACCTCGATATCCTCTTCGCGGTTGAAGTTTACCGCCCGACGCAGCAGCGCCTGGGTTTCGCTCCCGGTGGCAGGGACGTCATGGTGGCGATAGAGCCACTCGCTGACCGCTTCCCGCGTCGGGGCGCAGAGCATCGACGGCAGTAGCGTGCTGCCGTTTTCCATTTTTAAGAGCTGCGGGATGCCGTCGCGCATTACCGCAACAGAGCAGTTTGCCGTGCCGTAGTCAAAACCAATAAACATGAAAGTTCCCCATGCCGGTGAAGAAGGGGGGCGACTTTAGCCGAAAGGATTATGAAAGCAAAGCAAAAAAGTGGCGGGGCGCTTAAGCTGAAGAGAGCGTGAGAGGAGCAACTGTGTTTACAACGAATATGTCTACAACGAGTATGTATACCCTGAGCTGGAAGCCACCCTACGACTGGGCATGGATGTTAGGTTTTTTACAGGCGCGTGCGGTGACCGGCGTGGAAGTGGTCAGCGAAGGCCGCTACGTGCGCAGCTTTGCGCTGGGAGAGCACCGGGGGATCGTCACCGCCGAGCCGGACGAGGCTAACCATACGCTGCGGATCACCCTTAGCGATGGGCTGCTACCGGTCGCCGAGGGGTGTCTGGCCCAGCTGGGACGTCTGTTCGATCTCGCCTGCGATCCGCAGGAGATTATTCAAGCCCTCGGCTCGGTGGGTGAGCAGAGGCCGGGCCTGCGGCTGCCGGGTTCGATGGACACCTTTGAACAGGGGGTGCGCGCCATTCTTGGCCAGTTGGTTAGCGTGGCGATGGCGGCAAAGCTGACCGGCAAAGTGGTGGAACTGCTGGGAGAGCCGCTGGCAGACGCGCCGGGCTTTATCTGCTTCCCAACGGCAGAGGCGCTGGCCCAGGCCGATCCCACGGCGTTAAAGGCGCTGGGGATGCCGCTTAAGCGCGCCGAGGCGCTGATTAATTTGGCCCGTGCCACCCTCGACGGCGAGTTTCCATTGCAGGCTCCGGCGGATATCGAGCAGGGCGTGAAGCTATTGCAGCGTTTTCCCGGGATCGGGCGCTGGACGGCAAACTATTTGGCGATGCGCGGCTGGCAGGCGAAAGATGTCTTTTTGGCTGACGACTACGCCATCAAGCAACGCTTCGCGGGCATGACTCCGGCGCAAATCCGCCGCTATGCCCAACGCTGGCAGCCCTGGCGCGCCTATGCGTTGCTGCACATCTGGTACACCCCAGACTGGCAGCCGTCAGCTGACGAGGGTCAGTTGATAGCAAAGTAGCTGGTGTTGAGCATCAGATCCAGCGGCTGGGCCTGGGAGATAGTGTCCCCGAAGATATAGTCAATGCCGATGCCGGAGAGCGTATCCATCATCATCGGCTGGTTGGTCGGCCCGGCGATGCTTTTCATCCCCAGGCGGTGAGCGTGGCCCTGCACGATAGTCACCATCATCTCGTCCATCAGGTTACCGTGCACGTTGTTAACCAGCTCCGGCTCCAGCAGGACGTAGTCCGCCATCTGCGGCATAAGATGGTTGAAGATCTCCAGGTCGCGTCCAATGTGGCTGATAATGAGTCGGCAGCCCGCCTGACGAAGCTTAGCGAGACCGTCGCCGATGCTGCTCTCTTCACGCATCAGGGCATCGGCATCGATCACAAAGTGCAGCAGGCGGCCAGGCATTCCGCTCTGCGTCAGCTTCTCAACGATCTCGTTTATGACCGTCCGGCTGGCCAGCCCGGTGCTGGAGAGCGGCAGGGCGACGCTGACCCCTTTACGGACCACCCCGGCAGCGCTGTTGGTAAAGAACTCGTGGATCACCCGGCGATCGAGCGCGCGGATCAGCTCCGGCTCGGCGAGGCCGGAGCGGAAGGCGCGCTCCTCCATGGCTTCCCCTTCGCTGGTCCACAGGCGCAGCGAGAGCAGCCAGAAGTTACAGGACTCCGGCACCCGCGGGGAGGCGACGCCGCGCGCCACCAGCAGCAGATGGTTATCGCGGATCATCCGCGACTGCTCCTCAAGGGAGATCAGGCTGCGGTTGTGATGCATATGATCCTGCTGCGGCTCGTATACCGTTACCACGCCGCGACCGTTGTTTTTCGAAGCATAGCAGGCGATATCCGCCTGGGACATCACCTCCGAGGCCTGGCAGTTGCTCTCATTAATCAGGGTGATCCCGGCGCTCGCGCCGATGCGGTGCAGGCGGCCCTCCCACATAAAGCGGTAGTCGTTGATCGCATGGATGATGCGCCCGGAGATGTAGCGGGCGCTCTCAATATTGCAGTCCGGCAGCAGCAGGCCGAACTCATCCCCGCCGAGGCGGGCCAGGATATCGGTAGAGCGCAGCATGCTCAGCATCAGGGAGGAGAGCTCTCGCAGCAGGGCATCCCCTGCCGCATGGCCTGCGGTGTCGTTCACCGCCTTAAAGCGGTCGAGATCGATATAGACCAGCGCATGGCGCTGATGCGTCTCCTGCACCGTGTGCAGCAGGCGTTTAAGATGGTTCTCAAAGCTGACGCGGTTCGCCAGATGGGTCAGCGCATCGTGAGAGGCGCTATAGCTTAGCTGACGCAGCATCTTCCGCGACTCGGTGACGTCCTGAATAACCAGCACGAAGCCGATATTATGCCCGTCAAGGGTACTGAGTGGCGTCACGCTATAGTGAATATCGTAGGTCCCGCCGTTGCGGCAGTGCAGCACCACGTCCTGCTCGATAGCCGAACGTGACATATCACCGCTAT
This sequence comes from Pseudescherichia vulneris, assembly GCF_902164725.1. Taxonomy (NCBI): domain Bacteria; kingdom Pseudomonadati; phylum Pseudomonadota; class Gammaproteobacteria; order Enterobacterales; family Enterobacteriaceae; genus Pseudescherichia; species Pseudescherichia vulneris. The sequence continues at coordinate 3,444,490 of NZ_LR607338.1, forward strand.
GAATGTTTTCCAGCGCGGGGCCGTTGTCGCCAAAGGTAATACGCAGCACGTTCAGCAGGGCCTGGCCGATGGCGTGCTCCTGCTGCCAGCCGCTCAATTTTTCCGCCACCGGGTTCATAAAGGTGACGTTCATGTCCACGTCGGTACAGAGCACCGCTTCGCCGATGGAGTCGAGCGTGATGTGCAGACGCTCTTTTTCCTGGAACAGGGCCTCGTTGAGCTGCTTCACCTCGGTCATATCCATATTGACGCCGAGCAGCCGTTCAACCTCGCCGTTTTTATTCAGCACCCGGTTCGCCAGGGTACGAATGTGGCGAATGCCATCCTTAACGTGAATGCGAAACTCCAGCTTAAAGGCCACCCTTGCCACCAGCGAGTCGCGAACGATGCGCTCGGTCTCGGCTCTGTCCTCGGGGACCACGCACTCATACCAGAGCTTCCAGGTGGGCTTCACGTGCGGCGGCAGCTCGTAGAGCTCAAACATGCGCTTATCCCAACTGATGATGTCCGGCTCCAGCTCCCACTCCCAGATGCCAATTCCGCCCGCCTCGTTAGCCAGCGTAATGCGCTCCATCAGCCGCTTGTTGACCCACTCGGTGTGCTTGAGATCGTTGATATCTTCGACCTGGGAGATGAAGTAGAGCGGCGTACCGTCCGGGTGGCGCACCAGCGACACCGCCAGCAGCGCCCAGACGATATCCCCCGTGCGGGTGTAGTAGCGCTTCTCCATGGAGTAGCTGTCAATGTCGCCGCGCACCAGCGACTCAAGCTGCTCAAGGTCGCTGTTAAGATCTTCCGGCCAGGTGAGCTGCTGGAAGGTCAGCAGGCGCAGCTCATCCTGGGAGTAGCCGAGAAAGCTGCACAGCGCTTTATTGACCTGTAACCACTGGCCGTCGGTGCCTACCAGCGCCATGCCGATGGCGGAGTACTCCATCGCATTGCGAAAGCGGGCCTCGCTTTCGGTAATGTGCTTGCGCTCGGCACGAAAAGAGTACATCACCATGGTCATCACGTTGGCCGGCAGCAGGATCATCAGGAACGGCAGCCAGGGCGCATTCAGCATCGCGGTGCTGTTGAAATTGGTGAACTCAAGGGGGTTATGAACCATCATCAGCGACACCACCATGATGGTGACGAGGAAGATGAGAAAGGCCTCCAGGCGCGGCAGGCGAACGGCGGTCCACATCAGCAGAACGATAACGGCGGTAAAGGGCCACGGCAGATAGGTCATCGAGAGCCAGCTGAGAAAAAGCGTCACGACCAGCGTCACCAGGGTCTCGACCAGCAGCTGCGGCTTGCGGTGGCGCAGCAGGTAGTGCAGCTTGAACATCAGCCCGAGCGGCACTAGCGCCAGCGCGCCAATGGCTTCCGAAAGCACCCAGATCATAAAGGTGCGCAGCAGGTTTTCGCTGCTGGGAACGAGGCAGACCAGCAGTCCACCGAGCAGGGGAGGGATCACGGCACTGCCGATGGTCAGGCGGATCCAGTCGCTCAGGTTCTGCAGCGGGTTGTACCACGGCAGCATCTTACGCAGCAGCACCGCGCCCGTGAGTGCCTCAATAATATTGATTGCCGGATACCAGAAGTTTACTTCACTGGCGGGAAAGAGCAGAAACGACGCGGCCAGGCTACCCAGCATACAGGCGATGGCGATGCCCGGCCACATGCGCCCGGCGTGGCGGTAGAAGGCCACCATCATAATCGAGGTCGGGAACCACAGCGGCGCAAGAACGGTACCGAAACGGGTCAGCTCAAGGGAAAACAGGGTAAAGATAAAGGTCACCAGTCCTAAACTGAGCAGCCTCAGTAGGGGGTTTGGGGTAGTAACCAAAACGCGCTGGTATTGTTTATTCATTACCGCTTTATCCGCAGTCCCTGTGCCGCCAGGTTCATAACGCCCGGTCGGGTAAAATTGAAATTTGGATTATGCTAGTACAAACAATTTACAATTCCTATCGTGACCGCTCATAATTTGACATCATAGTGTTATTAATCACTTAGACTGCCAAAAATGGTAGCTGAACGCTGTAAAATTAGACATTTTAATTTGCGAAAAGGGTAATGTGCCGGATTAGAGCCGTTGTGGCAGACGATTGCGCATTCGACTGGTATCACGAGAGCGAAATCCCTATAATTGCCGCGTTTGACGCTATAGCGTCTCCCTTCTTTACTTCCAGGTTAATCAGGTCGCAAAAATTTATGACTGAGTCCCATCAGTGCGTCATTATCGGCATCGCCGGCGCATCCGCTTCAGGTAAAAGTCTCATTGCCAGTACGCTTTACCGCGAGTTGCGCGAACAGGTTGGTGATGAACATATTGGCGTTATCCCAGAAGATAGCTACTACAAGGATCAAAGTCACCTGTTGATGGAAGAGCGTGTTAAAACGAACTACGACCATCCCAGCGCCATGGATCACAATCTGCTGTTTGAACATTTGCAGACCCTGAAAGGCGGCAACCCCATTGAGCTGCCGGTGTACAGCTACGTTGAGCACACCCGTACCCATGAGACCATCCACATTGAACCCAAGAAAGTGATCATTCTTGAGGGGATCCTGCTGCTGACCGACGCGCGCCTGCGCGAGGCGATGAACTTTTCGATCTTTGTCGACACCCCGCTGGATATCTGTCTGATGCGCCGTATCAAGCGTGACGTCAACGAACGCGGCCGCTCTATGGACTCGGTGATGGCACAATATCAGAAGACAGTGCGTCCAATGTTCCTGCAGTTTATTGAGCCATCCAAACAGTACGCCGATATTATCGTGCCGCGCGGGGGTAAAAACCGCATTGCTATCGATATCCTGAAGGCCAAAATCAGCCAGTTTTTTGAATAACCGGGTTTTTTAAACCGTCTGGTTTTGAATAAACGGCGCGAATTGTGTACCGTTCAGAGATAACTTGCCTGCCCAGACCGAACTTAGCCGGACGGGCAGCACCTAAGGAGAAAGTGCTATGCGTTTGTGTGACCGCGATATTGAAGCCTGGCTGGACGATGGCCGCCTGTCGATTACCCCGCGCCCGCCGGTAGAGCGCATTAACGGTGCGACGGTGGATGTGCGTCTGGGCAACAAATTTCGTACCTTCCGGGGCCACACCGCTGCCTTTATCGATCTGAGTGGTCCCAAGGATGAGGTGAGCGCCGCGCTGGATCGGGTGATGAGCGATGAGATTGTGCTGGCGGAAGGCGACGCTTTCTTCCTGCATCCGGGCGAACTGGCGCTGGCGGTAACCTTTGAGTCCGTGACCCTGCCGGCGGACCTGGTGGGCTGGCTGGACGGTCGCTCCTCGCTGGCGCGGCTGGGCCTGATGGTGCACGTCACCGCCCACCGTATCGATCCGGGCTGGTCCGGCTGCATCGTGCTGGAGTTTTACAACTCCGGTAAGCTGCCGCTGGCGCTGCGTCCGGGTATGCTTATCGGCGCGCTTAGCTTTGAGCCGCTCTCCGGCCCGGCCGCGCGGCCCTATAACCGTCGTCAGGACGCGAAGTACCGCGACCAGCAGGGCGCGGTGGCCAGCCGAATTGATAAAGACTGAGCGCCTGTTGCGCCGTGTAATAGCTGCTCGTTGAGGATGCCATGAGAAGAGTGTTAACCACGCTGATGATTTTACTGGTCGTGCTGGTCGCCGGCCTCTCTGCGTTGGTGCTGCTGGTGAACCCGAACGACTTTCGGGATTACATGGTGCGACACGTTGAGTCGCGCAGCGGTTATCAGCTGAAGCTTGATGAGCCGCTGCGCTGGCACGTCTGGCCCCGGCTGAGCATTCTCTCAGGACGCATGTCGCTGACGGCGCCTGGCGCACCGCAGCCGCTGGTAACGGCGGACAACATGCGGCTGGACGTAGAGCTGCTGCCGCTGCTCTCTCATCAGCTGCACGTTAAGCAGGTGATGCTCAAGGGTGCGGTTGTCCAGCTTACGCCACAAACCGAGGCGTCAGAGCCAAAAGACGCGCCGGTTGCGCCGCAGGAGAATGCGCTGCCGCAGGTAGAGTCCGATCGCGGCTGGTCCTGGGCTGTCTCCCATCTGCAAATCGCCGACAGCGTGCTGGTTTTCCAGCACAAGGACGACGAGCAGGTAACGGTGCGTAATATCCATCTCAAGATGGATCAGGACGAAAACTATCACGCCAGCGTCGACTTCTCGGGGCGTATCAACCGCAACCAGCGCGATCTGACCCTGGCGCTGAAGGCGAGCGTGAACGCCGCCGACTATCCCTATAATTTAACCGCCGCCGTTGAGCAGCTTAACTGGCAGCTCCAGGGCGGCGACGTCCCTGCCCAGGGCATTACCGGCCAGGGCAGCTTCCAGGCCCAGTGGCGCGAAGCGCAAAAGCAGCTCACCTTTAGCCAGCTGAATATGACCGCCAACGATAGCGCGGTGGCTGGCAGCGGCAGCGTGACGCTGGGGGATAAACCCGACTGGGTGCTGGATCTGGCCTTTGACAATCTGAATCTTGAAAATCTGCTCGGCGCGGTATCCAACCCGGCCACTAACGCCACCGCCGCGCAGCAGGGGCAGGGTGTGATCGCCCCGCCGCGTCCGGTTATTGCCCGGGACATTGACGGCGATGATTACAGCAGCCTGCGCGGCTTTACGGCAAACCTGTCGCTGGCGGCAAAAAAGGTGCGCTGGCGCGGTATGGATTTTACCAACGTAAGCAGCCATATCACCAATAAAGCTGGCCTGCTGACGCTCTCGACCCTGACCGGAAAATTAGGCGAGGGCATGCTTTCGCTGCCGGGAAGTCTCGATGTCCGGGGCAAAATGCCCAAAAGCGCCTTCCAGCCGCAGCTTGATAACGTTGAGATTGGCACGGTGCTGAAAGCCTTTGACTATCCGCTGGCGTTGGCCGGCAAGCTGTCGCTGGCGGGGGATTTTAAAGGCGACAGGATAGATGCCGAGGCATTCCGCCGTAGCTGGCAGGGGAGCGCCCACGTTGAGATGGCTAACACGCGGATGGAGGGGCTGAACTTCCAGCAGCTTATCCAGCAGGCGGTGGCCCGCAGCAGCGATGTGCAGGCCCAGCAGAACTACGATAGCGCGACAAAACTCGATAGCTTCAGCACGGATTTGACCCTCGATCGCGGCCAGATGGCCCTCAACGATATGCAGGGGAAATCTGCGATGCTGGATCTCTCCGGCCAGGGCACCCTCGATCTGGTTAAACAGCTCTGTGATACCCGCTTCAACGTGCAGGTCACCGAGGGGTGGAAGGGCGACGGCAAGCTGATCGAGTTCCTGCGCAATACGCCGATCCCGCTGCGCGTCTATGGCAAATGGCAGGCACTCAATTACAACTTGCAGGTAGATCAGGTTCTGCGTAAGCATCTGCAGGATGAAGCGAAACGCCGTCTTAACGACTGGGCGGATCGCAACAAGGATAGCCAGCGCAGCAAAGATATTAAAAAGCTGATTGATAAGCTGTAATATCAGGCGTTATTGCATAGGTATCGTTATGCGCGGCGTTACACCTCGTAGTCCGCGTCTTCAGTCTCCAGCGGCACAATCTGTACCTTCTGTACACGATGGCTCTCTACCTGCAGCGTTTTCAGCAGATAATCACCCACCTGCACCTCTTCCCCGACTTTGGGAATACGCTGTAAGTACTCCATCAGCAGGCCGGCGATGGTGTGATACTCCCGCTTCTCGTCCAGCGGCAGGGGGACATAGTGCACCAGATCCTCCAGCGGCATATGACCGTTTGCCGTCCAGCTGCCGTCGGCGTTTTTCTGAATATCGTGGCGGGCGTCAATCTCCTCTACCTCATTCGGCAGGTTGCCCGCAATGGTCTCCATCACGTCGCTGAGGGTCACGATCCCCTCGATAGAGCCGAACTCATCCACCACAAAGGCAAAGTGCGTGCGTGCGTTGCGGAACTGCTCCAGCGCCTGCAACAGCGGCAGCCCTTCTGGAAAGACCAGCGGCTGGCGGATCAGCACGTTGATGTTGAGCGGCTCGCCGCGCAGCGACTGCTGAAGCAGGTCGAGAATGTGCACCACGCCCAGCAGATCTTCATGCTCATCGCCGCCGGTGACCACCATGCGGGTATGCTGGTTTTTATCCAGCAGGGCACGGATCTCCTCTTCCGGGGCGCTGAGATCGATATACTCGATGTCATGCCGCGAGGTCATGATGCTGCTGACGCTGCGCTGGTTAAGGTTCAACACCCGCTCAATCATCAGACGCTCCTGGGTGTTGAAGATCTGGCTATCGTCGTGATCCACCAGCAGAGACGAGGTCTCCACGTCCAGCTCGGCATCCTCTTTCTTATTGCTCAGCAGGCGCATTACCGCATCGGTGGTGCGCTGGCGCAGCGTCTGGTTAGCAGAGAGAAAACGGCGGCGGTTGAAGATCGCCAGCTGGTTAAGGGCCTCGATCATCACCGAGAAGCCGATGGCCGCATACAGATAACCTTTCGGGATATGGAATCCGAAGCCGTCGGCAATCAGGCTAAAGCCGATCATCAGCAGGAAGCTGAGGCAGAGGATCACGATAGTGGGGTGGCTGTTGACAAAGCGCGTCAGGGCCTTGCTGGCCAGCAGCATCAGCACAATGGCAATCACCACTGCCGCCATCATCACGGCCAGATGATCGACCATCCCCACGGCGGTGATCACCGAGTCCAGCGAGAAGACCGCATCCAGCACCACAATCTGCGCGACTACCGCCCAGAACTTAGCCCCGCGCTGCTGGGTCGGGTTGTCGCTGTCTTTCCCCTCCAGCCGCTCGTTGAGTTCGACCGTGGCCTTGAAGAGCAGGAACAGGCCACCAAACAGCATGATCAGATCCCGCGCGCTAAAGCTAAAGCCGCGCAGTGAGAAAAGGGGCGTAGTGAGCGTCACCAGCCAGGAGATAGAGGCCAGCAGCACCAGGCGCATCAGCATCGCCAGTACCAGACCGGTGACCCGCGCCCGGTCGCGTTGCGCAGGCGGCAGCTTTTCGGCAAGGATGGCGATAAACACCAGATTATCAATACCTAAGACCAGCTCAAGCACCACCAGGGTCAGCAGCCCGGCCCAGATTGATGGATCGGCAATCCATTCCATAATACGTTTTTCATCCTCCAGAAAAATAACTACCCGACTCGGCGGGAATAGAATTTAGGATATATCGCAGATGTAAATGTGTCTATTTTTTTTGTCAATATGAAGTAATTCCTAAAAGCGTAAAAATAGCGACTTAATCTTATTCTTAAAAACTGGCATCAGACAAAGCGGAGCCTTGCCTGTAATTCCTTTAGCTGCAACAATTCTTCCAGCGTTAACGCGCTACTTTACTAAACTATTTTGCCGTTGTCCTGCCCGGCGTTGTCTGCCCGTGGTTAAACGTTATGTCTCTGGATCATAAGGGGTATTAATCACCTTCGCTCATGCTATCAATCGGCTGCATTTGACCAGGCGCTTTTTAGGACTGATGCCAGTTATATTTAACAGTAATTAAATGCATTCTGTTAAATGTGCGGCGAAAGCAGCGCTAATTAAATTGCACAGGATAATTACTCTGCCAAAGTGATAAATAATCAATGATGAAATCCAAAATGAAATTGATGCCATTATTGGTATCTGTGGCCTTGATGAGTGGTTGCACGGTGTTCCCCGGAAGCAATATGACCACAATGGGTAAGGATGTGATTAAACAGCAAGATGCTGACTTCGATCTTGACCGCATGGTAAATGTTTATCCTTTGACTCCCCGACTGGTAGAACAGCTTCGACCCCGTCCCACCGTTGCGCAGCCCAATATGTCGTTGGACCAGGAGATCTCCAGCTACCAGTATCGTGTGGGGCCGGGTGACGTCCTCAACGTCACCGTCTGGGATCACCCCGAGCTCACCACCCCTGCCGGGCAGTACCGCAGCTCCAGCGACGCCGGTAACTGGGTGCAGCCCGACGGCACCATGTTCTACCCCTATATTGGCAGAGTCCACGTCGTGGGCAAAACCCTTGCTGAAATTCGCAGTGATATTACCGGCCGTTTAGCGCAGTACATCGCCGACCCGCAGGTGGACGTTAATATCGCCGCTTTCCGCTCGCAGAAAGCCTATATCTCCGGCCAGGTCAATAAATCGGGCCAGCAGGCCATTACTAACGTGCCGCTCACCGTGCTGGATGCGATTAATGCCGCCGGTGGCCTGACCGATACCGCCGACTGGCGCAACGTGGTGCTTACCCATGAGGGCCGCGAGCAGCGCATCTCTCTTCAGGCGCTGATGCAGAACGGCGATCTCAGCCAGAACCGCCTGCTCTATCCAGGGGACATTCTGTTTGTACCACGCAATGACGACCTGAAAGTGTTCGTGATGGGCGAAGTGAAAAAACAGAGCACCCTCAAGATGGACTTCAGCGGTATGACCCTGACCGAAGCGCTGGGCCAGGCCGAAGGTCTGGATCTCACGGCTTCCGACGCCAGCGGCATCTTCGTGATCCGTCCGCTGAAAGGCGAGGGCGGACGCAACGGCAAGATGGCCAATATCTACCAGCTCGATATGTCCGATGCGACCTCGCTGGTGATGGCGACGGAGTTCCGGCTTCAGCCTTACGACGTGGTCTACGTCACCACCGCGCCGGTTACCCGTTGGAACCGTCTTATCAATCAGTTGCTGCCGACGATCAGTGGCGTTCGCTACATGACCGATACCGCCAGCGACGTTCACAACTGGTAACGCTCATGTTTAACAAAATTTTAGTGGTATGCGTGGGCAATATCTGCCGCTCTCCGACAGGTGAGCGGCTGCTGAAACACTATCAGCCCGCCCTGACGGTGGAGTCCGCCGGGCTGGGTGCGCTGGTGGGTAAAGGGGCAGACGCCACCGCGACCAGCGTGGCACAGGATAACCAGCTGTCGCTGGCCGGGCACAGTGCGCGGCAGATCACCGGGCAGATGTGCCGGGAGTATGACCTGATCCTGGTGATGGAGAAGCGCCATATCGCCGCGCTATGCGAAATCGCACCGGAGATGCGCGGCAAGGTGATGCTGTTCGGTCACTGGGACGGCGAGCGCGAGATCCCCGATCCCTACCGCAAAAGCCGCGAGGCCTTTGAGGCCGTCTACACCTTACTCGATCGCTCGGCCCGCCAGTGGGCGCAGGCGTTGCACGTTCAGCAGGGATAACCATGACAGAAAAATTACACCATGCTGCTGCCCCACAGACGGGCGGTGATGAGATCGATATTGGCCGCCTTGTGGGAACCGTTATTGAGGCGCGCTGGTGGGTGCTGGGTATTACGGCCCTGTTCGCGCTGGCGGCGGCGATCTATGCCCTGTTCGCTACGCCTATCTATAGCGCCGACGCGCTGGTGCAGATAGAGCAGGATGCCGGCGGCTCGCTGGTGCAGAACCTCAACAGCGCGCTCTCCAACAAGCCTCCCGCCTCGGATGCAGAGATCCAGCTGATCAAGTCGCGGATGGTGCTGGGCAAGACGGTGGACGATCTCGATCTCGATATCGGCGTGACTAAAAACACCTTCCCCATTTTTGGTGCAGGCTGGGATCGCCTTCAGGGACGTCAGAACGAAACCGTTAAGGTCACCACCTTTACGCTGCCTAAGGGCGCAGGCGGGCAGGTCTTTACCCTCAGCGTGCTGGGGCCGAAACAGTATCAGCTGACCAGCGACGCCGGGTTTAGCGCCCGTGGTGAAGTGGGCAAGCTGCTGCAAAAGGAGGGCGTTACCTTTGAGGTCAGCGCTATCCAGGCGGCGGAAGGTAGCGAGTTCACGGTATCTAAATTCTCAACGCTGGGCGTCATCAACAATCTGCAAAACAACCTGTCGGTAACGGAGAACGGCAAGGATACCGGCGTGCTCAGCCTCAGCTTTACCGGCGAGGATCGCAACCAGATCCGTGCCATTCTCAACAGCATCACCCGTAACTATCTGGCGCAGAACGTCGAGCGTAAGTCGGAAGAGGCGGCAAAAAGCCTGGCCTTCCTTGCTAAGCAGCTCCCGGAAGTGCGGGCGAGTCTCGACGCGGCGGAGAACAAGCTCAACGCCTTCCGTCAGGACAAGGATTCAGTAGACCTGCCGCTGGAAGCCAAGGCGGTGCTGGATTCCATGGTTAACATCGATGCCCAGCTCAACGAGCTGACTTTCAAAGAAGCTGAGATCTCCAAGCTCTATACCAAAGCGCACCCGGCCTACCGCACGCTGCTGGAGAAACGCCGCGCGCTAGAAGATGAGAAGGATCGCCTGAGCGGGCGCGTGTCCGCGATGCCAAAAACCCAGCAGGAGATTGTCCGCCTGACCCGCGACGTCGAGTCCGGCCAGCAGGTCTATATGCAGCTACTGAATAAGCAGCAGGAGCTGAAGATCACCGAGGCCAGTACGGTCGGAGATGTTCGCATTGTCGATCCGGCCATCGATCAGCCCGGCGTGCTGAAGCCGAAAAAGGCGCTGATTATTCTTGGCAGCATTATCCTCGGCCTGATGCTCTCCATCGTTGGCGTGCTGCTGCGCTCGCTGTTTAACCGCGGTATCGAAAGCCCGCAGGTGCTGGAGGAGAACGGTATTAGCGTCTACGCCAGCATCCCGCTCTCCGAGTGGCAAAAAGCGCGTGACAGCGTCAACACCCACAAAGGTACCAAACGCTTCAAACAGAGCCAGCTGCTGGCCGTGGGCAACCCGACTGACCTGGCCATCGAAGCGATCCGCAGCCTGCGTACCAGCCTGCACTTCGCCATGATGCAGGCCAGCAATAACGTGCTGATGATGACCGGGGTTAGCCCCTCAATCGGTAAAACCTTTGTCTGTGCCAACCTGGCGGCGGTGATCAGCCAGACCAACAAGCGCGTGCTGATGATCGACTGTGACATGCGTAAGGGCTACACCCACGAGCTGCTCGGCACCGATAACGTCAACGGTCTGTCGGACATTCTGGCAGGGAAGGGGGATTTCTCCACCTGCGTCAAGCCGACCGCCATTACCCACTTCGATCTGGTGCCGCGCGGCCAGGTGCCGCCTAACCCCTCCGAACTGCTGATGAGCGAACGCTTTTCTCAGCTCATCGCATGGGCCAGCAGCCACTATGACCTGGTGCTGATCGATACCCCGCCGATCCTTGCGGTGACCGATGCGGCAGTGGTCGGACGGCATGCGGGCACCACCCTGATGGTGGCGCGCTATGCGGTTAACACCCTGAAAGAGGTGGAGACCAGCCTGAGTCGCTTTGCGCAGAACGGCATTCAGGTGAAAGGCGTGATCCTTAACTCTATCTTCCGTCGGGCGACGGGATATCAGGATTACGGCTACTACGAGTACGAATACAAATCGGACGCCAAATAAGAACCTTAGGCAACCTCGGGGACAAGAAATGACAACAGCTAATTACCCAACGATCTCGATTTATATGCCGACATGGAATCGTCAGCAGCTGGCGATCCGCGCTATCAAATCGGTTTTGCGCCAGGACTATCCGCACTGGGAGATGATCGTCGTCGACGACTGCTCGTCGAATTTTGAACAGCTTGAGCAGTATGTCGCTGACCTCAACGATCCGCGCGTGACCTATGTCCGCAACGCGTTCAACTCCGGCGCCTGCGCGGTACGTAACCAGGCAATTTTACAGGCACGCGGCCACTACATCACCGGTATCGACGACGATGACGAGTGGACGCCGGACCGCCTGTCGGTTTTCCTTGCGCATAAGCACCAGCTGGTGACCCACGCTTTCCTCTACGCCAACGACTACGTCTGCGAAGGGGAGGTTTACGCCCAGCCGGCCAGCCTGCCGCTCTATCCGAAGTCGCCCTATTCGCGCACGCTGTTCTATAAGCGCAACATTATTGGCAACCAGGTCTTTACCCTGGCCTCGCGCTTCAAGGCCTGCCTGTTTGACGTCGATCTGAAGGCGGCGCAGGACTACGACATCTTCCTGCGCATGGTGGTGGAGTACGGCGAGCCGTGGAAAGTCGACGAGGCCACGCAGATCCTGCATATCAACCACGGGGAGATGCAGATCACCACCTCGCCGAAGAAGTTCTCTGGCTACTTCCACTTCTATCGCAAGCATAAAGATAAGTTCGATCGTGCCAGTAAGAAGTACCAGCTCTTTACTCTCTACCAGATCCGCAACAAGCGGATGACCCTGCGTACGCTGCTGACCCTGTTCTCCCTGCGCAACGGCAAGCGCCTGGCTTATGGGCTACGGAGTAAATAATGCGCCTGGAGGATTTTCGCGCGAACCACTGGAGCCTGCGTCCCTGCTGCATGGTAATGGCCTACCGTATCGCTCATTTTTGCTCGGTGTGGCGCAAAAAAAGCGTCATTAACAATATATGGGCAGCGCCGATGCTGCTGCTCTACCGTTTTATCACCGAGTGCCTGTTTGGCTATGAGATCCAGGCCGCGGCCACCATTGGACGGCGTTTTACCATTCATCACGGCTATGCCGTGGTGATCAACAAAAACGTTGTGGCTGGGGATGACTTCACCATTCGTCACGGCGTCACCATCGGCAACCGGGGCGACGACAGCCTGGCCTGCCCGGTGATTGGTAACGGCGTAGAGCTGGGGGCAAACGTGGTCATCATTGGTGATATCACCATTGGTAACGGCGTCACCATTGGAGCGGGCAGCGTGGTGCTGGACAGCGTCCCGGACAACGCGCTGGTGGTAGGAGAGAAAGCCCGGGTGAAGGTGAGACAATGAATATCTTACAGTTTAACGTGCGCCTCGCCGAAGGGGGCGCAGCGGGCGTGGCCCTCGACCTGCATCAGCGTGCTTTACAGCAGGGGATGCGTTCGCGCTTTGTCTACGGCTACGGCAAAGGCGGCAAGAAGAGCGTGAGCCATGACCGCTATCCAGAGGTGATCCAGCACACGCCGCGCCTGACCTCTGTCGCCAACCTGGCGCTGTTCCGCCTTTTTAACCGCGATCTGTTTGGCGATCTTAACAACCTCTATCTCGATGTGATCCGCACTCAGGGGCCGGTGGTGCTGCATTTTCACGTGATGCACAGCTACTGGCTGAAGCTGGAGGCGGTGGTGGCGTTTTGTCAGCGGGTCACCGCCAGCCGTCGTGACGTGACCCTGGTCTGGACGCTGCACGATCACTGGAGCGTCACCGGCCGCTGTGCCTTTACCGACGGCTGCGAAGGGTGGAAAACCCACTGCCAGTCCTGCCCAACGCTGGATAACTATCCTCCGGTGAAGGTGGATCGCGCCCATAGCCTGGTGGCGGGCAAACGCCGCCTGTTTAACGAGATGCTCGCTCTCGGGTGCCATTTTATCTCTCCTAGCCAGCACGTGGCCGACGCGTTCAACAGCATCTATGGCGCGGAGCGCTGCAAGATTGTTAACAACGGTATCGACGTTGCCACCGAGGCGATCCTTGCCGAGCTGCCGCTGATTGAGCGCGCTCAGGGTGCGCCCAAAATTGCCGTTGTCGCCCACGACCTGCGCTACGACGGTAAAACCAATCAGGCGCTGGTGCAAAACATGATGTCCCTGGGCAGCGGCATCGAGCTGCACACCTTCGGTAAATTCTCACCTTTTGAAGGGGAGAACGTCATCAACCACGGTTTTTTAACCGATAAGCGCCAGCTGATGAGCGAGCTGAACCAGATGGATGCCCTGGTGTTTAGCTCCCGGGTTGATAACTACCCGCTGATCCTGTGCGAGGCGCTGTCGATTGGCGTGCCGGTGATTGCGACCCACAGCGATGCGGCGCACGAGGTGCTGCGCAAATCCGGCGGTAAGACCTTTAGCGAGAGTGAGGTGCTGGAGCTGATCCAGCGGCCAAAAGCGGAGATTGCCGAGGCGGTATTTGGCACTTCGCTGGCGGCGTTCAGGGCGCGCAGCCGTCAGGCCTATAGCGGAGAGCAGATGCTGGAGGAGTATGTCGCGTTCTATCAGAGTCTGTAGCTATCTGCTGCTGCCGCTGACCTATCTGCTGGTCAACGTTAAAATCGCTCAGCTGGGGGAGAGCTTCCCCATCACCATCGTGACCTTTTTACCGGTGCTGCTGCTGCTGTTCGTCGATAAGATCAGCGTCAAGAAGCTGCTGATCGCGCTGGGGATCGGTGCCGGGCTGACCATCTTTAACTACCTGTTCGGCCGGTCGTTTAACGCCAGCAAATACGCCACCTCTACAATGCTGTTTATCAACATTGTCATTATTATCGGCATGGTGTGGAGCATTCGCTTTAAGGTCGTCTCGCCCCACAACTACCGTAAGATCCTGCGTTTCTTCTATATGGTGGTGGGGTTGATAGTGACCCTGGCGGCGATGGAGATGGCGCAGATCATTCTCTCCGGCGGCAGCAGCCTGATGGAGACCATTTCGAAATATCTGATCTATTCCAACAGCTACGTTTTGAATTTTATCAAGTTCGGCGGGAAGCGAACCACGGCGCTCTATTTTGAACCGGCCTTCTTCGCTCTGGCATTAATCTCAATTTGGCTCAGTATCAAACAGTTTGGTATCAAGACCCCTAAAACTGATGGTATGATTCTGGCAGGGATAGTTCTCTCAGGATCTTTCTCTGGCGTAATGACCTTTATTCTATTTTATTTGCTGGAGTGGGCGTTTCAGTATCTGAATAAAGAGGCGATTAAGAAAAAACTGCCGTTGGCAATAATATCGTTAGCCGTTTTTATGGTCGGTATCGTGTTTGCATTTCCGTATATTTCCGAACGACTCGGCGATCTCGGTACGGAAGGCTCTTCTTCCTATTATCGAATCATCGGTCCGCTGGCGATGGTCGGTAGCGCATTAACCAATATCGATGGTGCGGTACGTTTTGGATCTCTTTATGAATATGTTGCATCATTCGGAATCTTTAACGGTGCGGACGTCGGAAAAACAATAGACAATGGCCTGTATCTGTTGATTATTTATTTTTCCTGGTGCGCTGTAGTACTGACCATTTGGTACATGAGTAAAGTCTTAAAAATGATGGTCAACGCATTTGGTAATAATCAGAATTATCGTGTTCAGCTTTATCTATTTATGCCGGTGTCACTCTTTTTTACCGGTTCGATTTTTAGCCCAGAATACGCATTTTTGATCGTTTGCCCGTTTATTTTGCGCAAGGCGCTCAATATTACTCAATCCTGATGAGGTGAAAACATGCTGCTCAGTGTCATTACCGTTGCCTTCCGTAACTATGCGGGCGTGGTGAAAACGCATGCCTCACTGGCCCACCTGGCACGGGCAAAGGACATCACCTTTGAGTGGATTGTGGTGGACGGCGGCTCTAACGACGGCACCCGTGAGTTTTTAGAAAACCTCAACGGTGAATATAACTTACGTTTTGTCAGCGAGAAAGATAAAGGCATCTATGACGCCATGAACAAGGGCGTGGCGCTGGCCGAAGGGCGCTTTGCCCTGTTCCTTAACTCGGGTGATATTTTCCATGAGGACGTTGCCGACGTGGTTCGCCAGCTGGCGGACGAGCGCGAAAAGGCAATGTACATTGGCGACGCGCTGCTGGATTTCGGCGACGGCACCAAGATTCGCCGCAGCGCCAAGCACGGCTGGTATATTTATCACAGCCTGCCGGCGAGCCATCAGGCGATCTTTTTCCCGGTGAGCGGGTTAAAAACCTATCCCTACGATCTGCAATATAAAGTGTCATCGGATTATGCGTTGGCCGCGCGAATGTATAAAGCGGGCTATCCCTTTAAACGCATTAAAGGCCTGGTATCAGAGTTTTCCATGGGCGGCGTCTCTACCTCGAATAATCTTGAGCTATGCGAGGATGCGCGAAAAGTCCAGCGTAAAATATTACGCGTGCCCGGCTTCTGGGCGCAGCTCTCCTGGTTATTACGTGTACGTACCACCGGAAAGACAAAAGCCTTATATCACAAAGCCTAAATATAAGGGATAACCATGCAGGATCTAAAAGGATTCTCGGTACCGAAAGGGTTCCGAGGGGCGAGTGCCATTAAAGTTCAGCTGTGGTGGGCAGTGCAGGCGACATTATTCGCCTGGTCGCCGCAGATTATGTATCGCTGGCGTGCTTTTTTATTGCGTCTGTTTGGCGCAAAAATCGGAAAAAACGTAGTGATCCGACCTTCGGTAAAAATTACCTATCCGTGGAAATTAACCCTCGGAGACGATAGCTGGGTAGGGGACGAAGCCGTTTTATATACGCTGGGTGAGATTACCCTCGGTGCAAATTCGGTGGTGTCACAAAAGTGTTATTTATGTACCGGCAGTCACGACTATTTAAGCGCGCATTTTGATATTAACGCGACGCCTATTGTGATTGGCGAGAAGTGCTGGTTGGCAACGGACGTCTTCGTTGCCCCAGGGGTCACGATTGGCAGCGGCACGGTGGTAGGGGCGCGGAGCAGCGTTTTTAAATCGCTACCGGCCAACGCCATCTGCCGTGGCAATCCCGCAGTGGTGATACGCGAACGCGTAGAAACTGAATAATTTCTGATAAGTCTGGAGAATAAAATTATGTCTAAAGTCGCTCTCATCACCGGCGTTACCGGGCAGGATGGCTCTTATCTGGCAGAGCTGCTGCTGGAGAAAGGCTATGAGGTTCACGGCATCAAGCGTCGCGCCTCCTCGTTTAACACTGAACGCGTGGACCACATCTACCAGGATCCACACGCCAGCAACCCGAAATTCCATCTGCACTATGGCGATCTGACCGACAGCTCCAACCTGACCCGTATTCTGCAGGAAGTGCAGCCGGATGAGGTTTATAACCTGGGAGCGATGAGCCACGTTGCGGTCTCCTTCGAGTCGCCGGAATATACCGCCGACGTTGACGGCATGGGCACCCTGCGCCTGCTGGAGGCGATCCGCTTCCTCGGCCTTGAGAAGAAAACCCGTTTCTACCAGGCGTCCACCTCTGAGCTGTATGGTCTGGTGCAGGAAACCCCGCAGAAAGAGACCACGCCGTTCTACCCGCGCTCGCCGTATGCGGTTGCTAAGCTGTACGCCTACTGGATCACCGTTAACTACCGTGAATCCTACGGTATGTACGCCTGCAACGGCATCCTGTTCAACCACGAATCCCCGCGCCGCGGCGAGACCTTCGTGACCCGTAAAATCACCCGTGGTATTGCCAACATTGCCCAAGGTCTCGAATCCTGCCTCTATCTCGGCAACATGGACTCCCTGCGTGACTGGGGCCATGCCAAAGACTACGTGAAAATGCAGTGGATGATGCTGCAGCAGGATCACCCGGAAGATTTCGTTATCGCGACCGGCGTGCAGTACTCGGTTCGCCAGTTTGTTGAGATGGCTGCCGCGCAGCTGGGTATCAAGCTGCGCTTTGAAGGTACAGGCGTAGAGGAGAAGGGCATTGTTGTTTCGGTCACCGGCCATGACGCACCGGGCGTGAAGGCGGGCGATGTGATTGTTGCCGTCGATCCGCGCTACTTCCGTCCGGCAGAAGTGGAAACCCTGCTCGGCGATCCGACCAAGGCGCACGAGAAGCTGGGCTGGAAACCGGAAACCACCCTGCAGGAGATGGTCTCTGAGATGGTCGCCAAAGACCTGGAAGCGGCTAAGAAGCACTCGCTGCTGAAGTCCCACGGCTACGAGGTTGCCATCGCGCTGGAGTCCTGAGCATGAGTAAACAACGTATCTTT
The DNA here is from genome assembly GCF_902164725.1 of Pseudescherichia vulneris. Taxonomy (NCBI): domain Bacteria; kingdom Pseudomonadati; phylum Pseudomonadota; class Gammaproteobacteria; order Enterobacterales; family Enterobacteriaceae; genus Pseudescherichia; species Pseudescherichia vulneris. The sequence continues at coordinate 3,462,038 of NZ_LR607338.1, forward strand.
GTGGCTGGCCATCGCGGCATGGTGGGGTCAGCCATTGTGCGCCAGTTAGAGCAGCGCGACAGCGTTGAGCTGGTTCTGCGCACCCGTGATGAGCTGAACCTGCTGGATGCGGCCGCCGTGAACGCCTTTTTCGCCGAACAGCGGATCGATCAGGTCTATCTGGCGGCGGCGAAGGTGGGCGGTATTGTGGCGAACAACACCTATCCGGCCGACTTCATCTACGAAAACATGATGATCGAGAGCAACATCATTCACGCTGCGCACACCCACGGCGTGAACAAGCTGCTGTTCCTCGGCTCTTCCTGTATCTACCCGAAGCTGGCGGCCCAGCCGATCGCCGAGAGCGAGCTGTTGCAGGGAACCCTGGAAGCCACTAACGAGCCGTACGCGATTGCCAAAATTGCCGGGATCAAGCTGTGTGAATCCTACAACCGTCAGCATGACCGCGACTACCGCTCGGTGATGCCGACCAACCTGTACGGTCCGCATGACAACTTCCACCCGAGCAACTCCCACGTGATCCCGGCGCTGCTGCGACGCTTTCATGAGGCCACCGAGCAGAACGCCACCGACGTGGTGGTGTGGGGCAGCGGCACGCCGATGCGCGAGTTCTTGCACGTCGATGATATGGCTGCGGCCAGCATCCACGTGATGGAGCTGGATCGCGCGGTGTGGCTGGAGAACACCGAGCCGATGCTGTCGCACATCAACGTCGGGACCGGGGTGGACTGCACCATCCGCGAGCTGGCGCAGACCCTTGCGCAGGTCACGGGCTTCAAGGGCCGGGTGGTGTTTGACGCCACCAAACCCGACGGCACACCGCGCAAGCTGCTGGACGTGTCGCGCCTGCACGCCCTGGGCTGGCGACATGAGATCTCGCTGGAGCAGGGGCTGGCAAGCACCTACCAGTGGTTCCTTGAAAACCAGCACCGGTTCCGGGGGTAGGCATGTTTTTAAGTCAGGAAGATTTTGCCACCGTGGTGCGTTCCACGCCGTTAATCTCCATCGATCTGATCGTGGAGAACGCGCGCGGCGAGTTTCTGCTCGGCAAGCGGACCAACCGTCCGGCGCAGGGTTACTGGTTTGTGCCCGGCGGGCGCGTGCAGAAAGATGAGCCGCTGGCCCAGGCGTTTGAGCGCCTGACCCAGGCCGAGCTTGGCGTGCGTCTGCCGCTGACGGCGGGGGAGTTTTACGGCGTCTGGCAGCACTTCTATGACGACAACTTCTCCGGGAGCGACTTCAGCACCCACTACATCGTGCTCGGCTTCCGCCTGAAGCTAAACCAGGCGGATCTGGCCCTGCCGGATGCCCAGCACGAGGCGTATCGCTGGCTGACGCCAGAGGCGCTGATCGCCGACGAGAACGTGCACGACAACAGCCGGGCGTATTTTCTCGCCGACCGTCAGGCGGTTGGCATATGAAAATATTAGTTTACGGCATCAACTACTCGCCGGAGCTTACCGGCATCGGCAAGTACACCGGTGAGATGGTGGAGTGGATGGCCCGCCAGGGCCATGACGTGCGGGTCATCACCGCGCCGCCCTACTACCCAGAGTGGAAGGTGGGTGAACGCTACTCGGCCTGGCGCTATCGCCGGGAAGAGGGGGCGGCCACCGTCTGGCGCTGCCCGCTGTACGTGCCGAAGCAGCCCTCGACTATCAAGCGGCTGGTTCACCTCGGCAGCTTTGCCCTCAGCAGCTTTTTCCCGCTGCTGGCCCAGCGCCGCTGGAAGCCGGATCGCATCATCGGGGTGGTGCCGACCCTGTTCTGCACGCCGGGAATGCGTCTGCTGGCGAAGCTCTCCGGGGCGCGCACGCTGCTGCACATTCAGGACTACGAGGTGGACGCCATGCTCGGTCTCGGGATGGCGGGCAAAGGCAAGGGCGGCAAGGTCGCCAGGCTGGCCAGCGCCTTTGAGCGCAGCGGCCTGCTGGGGGTGGATAACGTCTCCACTATCTCCCGCTCGATGATGAACAAAGCTCGGGAGAAGGGCGTGGCCGAAGAGCGGGTCATCTTCTTCCCGAACTGGTCAGAAGTAGCACGCTTTCGCGACGTCAGCGAGAGCGAGGTCGCCCAGCTGCGCGCCTCTCTTGGCCTGCCGGACGACAAACGCATCATTCTCTACTCCGGCAACATCGGCGAGAAGCAGGGTCTGGAAAGCGTCATCGAGGCCGCTGCGCGTCTGCGTGCCGAGCCGTGGCAGTTTGTGATTGTCGGCCAGGGCGGCGGCAAGGCGCGGCTGGAAAAATTAGTCCGCGAACGCGGGCTGGACAACGTCACATTCTTCCCGCTGCAGCCCTATGAGGCACTGCCCGCCCTCTTGAAAATGGGCGACTGCCATCTGGTGATCCAGAAGCGCGGCGCGGCGGATGCGGTGCTGCCCTCCAAGCTCACCAACATTCTGGCGGTAGGCGGTAATGCGGTGATCACTGCCGAAGCAGATACCGAACTGGGCCAGCTCTGCACCGCATTTCCGGGCATTGCCGTCTGCGTCGAGCCGGAGTCGGTGGACGCGCTGGTGAGCGGAATCGAGCAGGCGTTAGCTCTGCCTAAAAATAACACGGTGGCACGTGAATATGCCGAACGCACGCTCGAAAAAGAGAGCGTGTTAAGCCAATTTATTGCCGATATCCAGGGATAATCATGAATAAAACAACCCTTTTCCCGGTAGTCATGGCTGGTGGCACGGGTAGCCGCCTGTGGCCGCTCTCCCGCGTGCTCTACCCCAAACAGTTTCTCTGCCTGAAGGGCGAGCTGACGATGCTACAGGCGACGATTAACCGCCTCAACGGCGTCGAGTGCGAAAGCCCGGTAGTTATCTGCAACGAAGAGCACCGTTTCATCGTTGCCGAGCAGCTGCGTCAGCTCAATAAGCTGACCGAAAATATCATTCTCGAACCGGCCGGACGCAACACCGCACCGGCCATCGCCCTCGCGGCGCTGGCCGCTAAGCGCAACAGCCCTGATGCGGATCCGCTTCTGCTGGTGCTCGCTGCCGATCACGTGATCCAGCAGGAGGAGACGTTCCGCGAGGCGGTGCGTGCAGCGATGCCCTACGCCCAAAGCGGCAAGCTGGTGACCTTTGGCATCGTGCCGGATCTGCCCGAGACCGGCTACGGCTACATTCGCCGTGGCGAGGTGAGCCAGAACGGGATCGATACCGTTGCCTTCGAAGTGGCGCAGTTCGTCGAAAAACCCAATCTGGAAACGGCGCAGGCCTACGTTGCCAGCGGCGAGTACTACTGGAACAGCGGCATGTTCCTGTTCCGCGCCGGACGCTATCTCGACGAGTTAAAGCGCTTCCGCCCGGACATTCTCGAAGCCTGTGAGAACGCCATGCGCACGCTCGATCCCGATCTCGATTTTATCCGCGTTGATGAAGAGGCGTTCCTCGCCTGCCCGGAAGAGTCGGTGGACTACGCGGTGATGGAGAAGACCGCCGATGCGGTGGTGGTCCCGATGGATGCGGGCTGGAGCGACGTCGGCTCCTGGTCCTCACTGTGGGAGATCAGCCCCCATACGCCAGAGGGAAACGTTCACCACGGCGACGTCATCAGCCACAAAACCGAAAATAGCTACGTCTACGCCGAGTCAGGCCTGGTCACCACCGTTGGCGTCAAGGATCTGGTGGTTGTCCAGACCAAAGATGCGGTGCTGATCGCCGACCGCAACGCGGTGCAGGACGTCAAAAAAGTGGTCGAGCAGATCAAAGCCGAAGGTCGCCATGAGCACCATGTTCACCGCGAGGTGTACCGCCCGTGGGGCAAATATGACTCCATCGATTCCGGCGAACGCTACCAGGTGAAACGCATCACCGTCAAGCCGGGGGAGGGACTCTCCCTGCAGATGCACCACCATCGGGCCGAGCACTGGATCGTAGTGGCGGGCACGGCGAAGGTGACCATCAACGACGAGGTGCGCCTGATCGGTGAGAACGAGTCGGTTTACATCCCCCTTGGCGCGACTCACTGCCTGGAGAACCCCGGCAAGATCCCGCTGGACCTGATTGAGGTGCGTTCCGGCGGCTACCTCGAAGAGGACGACGTGGTGCGCTTCGAAGACCGCTACGGGCGAGTTTAGTACGCATTAACTCAGCCCGGCAGCGTGCGCTTACCGGGCCTATGGAGGCCATTATGGAAAAATTAACCTGTTTTAAAGCCTATGACATTCGCGGCAGGCTGGGCACGGAGCTCAATGAAGAGATCGCCTGGCGTATTGGCCGTGCCTATGGTGAATACCTGAAGCCGCAAACCATCGTGCTGGGGGGCGACGTGCGCCTGACTAGCGAGGCGCTGAAGCTGGCGCTGGCAAAGGGGTTACAGGACGCCGGGGTAGACGTGCTCGACCTTGGTATGTGCGGCACGGAAGAGATCTACTTCGCCACTTTCCATCTCGGGATTGATGGCGGTATCGAAGTCACCGCCAGCCACAACCCGATGGACTACAACGGCATGAAGCTGGTGCGCAAAGGCGCACGCCCAATCAGCGGCGATACCGGCCTGCGCGACGTGCAGCGTCTGGCAGAGGCCAACGACTTCCCGCCGGTTAATCCGGCGAAGCGCGGCAGCTATAAGCAGATCGATCTGCGCGACGTCTATATCGACCACCTGCTGGGCTATATCGACGTGGCGAATCTCAAGCCGTTGACGCTGGTGATCAACTCGGGCAACGGCGCGGCGGGTCCGGTGATCGACGCCATCGAGGCACGTTTCCAGGCGCTGAAGGTGCCGGTGACCTTTATCAAAGTGCATAACACCCCGGACGGCAACTTCCCGAACGGTATTCCTAATCCACTGTTGCCGGAGTGCCGGGACAGCACCCGCGATGCGGTGATTGCGCACCGTGCCGATATGGGCATCGCCTTTGACGGCGACTTTGACCGCTGCTTCCTGTTCGATGGTGACGGCCAGTTTATCGAGGGCTACTACATCGTTGGCCTGCTGGCGCAGGCGTTTCTGGAGAAGCACCCCGGCGCGAAAATCATCCACGACCCGCGCCTCTCCTGGAACACCGTAGACGTGGTGACCCAGGCGGGCGGCACGCCGGTGATGTCGAAAACCGGCCACGCCTTTATCAAAGAGCGGATGCGCGCCGAGGATGCGATCTATGGCGGCGAGATGAGCGCCCACCACTACTTCCGCGACTTTGCCTACTGCGACAGCGGGATGATCCCCTGGCTGCTGGTTACCGAGCTGCTGTGTGTCTCCGGTCAGCCGCTGTCTGCGCTGGTGCGCGATCGCATGGCGGCGTTTCCGGCTAGCGGTGAGATCAACCGTACCCTCAGCGAACCGGCGCAGGCCATTGCCCGCGTCGAGCAGCATTTCGCCAGCGGGGCGCAGGAGATCGATCGTACCGACGGCCTCAGCGTTGCCTTCCCAACCTGGCGCTTTAACCTGCGATCGTCCAATACCGAGCCGGTGGTGCGCCTGAACGTCGAGTCCCAGGGCGACGTCTCGCTGATGGAGGCGAAGACGCAGGAAATTCTGGCGCTGCTCGACAGGTAGCCGTTGCGAGCCCTCTCTTCGGAGAGGGCATTATTGAACAGGAACAACGATGACAAACTTAAAAAAGCGCGAGCGAGCCAAAACGAATGCATCGTTAATCTCTATGGTGCAGCGATTTTCGGACATCACTATCCTGTTTGGCGGGCTTTGGGTGGTCTGTAAGGCAAACGCCTTACCCTTTTTCTATCTGCATCTGCTGATGGCGCTGATGGCGCTGGTGGTTTTCCAGATGATTGGCGGTATGACCGATTTCTACCGCTCCTGGCGCGGGGTGAAGATCTCCACCGAGCTGGTGTTGCTGCTGCAAAACTGGACCCTGAGCCTGATATTCAGCGCCGGGCTGATGGCTTTCAATTCAGATTTTAATGACGACTTCTCGCTGTTTTTCGCCTGGTACGTGCTGAGCAGTATTGGTCTGGTGGTCTGCCGCTCGCTGATCCGCTTCGGCGCGGGCTGGCTGCGTAACCGTGGATACAACACCCGCCGGGTGGCCATTGCCGGCGATCTGCCGGTAGGGCAGATGCTGCTGGAGAGCTTCCGCAACGAGCCGTGGCTGGGCTTCGAGGTGGTGGGCGTCTATCACGACGTTAGCCCCGAGGGCGTCTCGGCGGACTGGGCGGGCACGATCGAGCAGCTCATTGAGGATGCCAAGGCGGCGAAAATCCACAACGTCTACATCGCTATGTCGATGAGCGACGCTGCCAGCATTAAAAAGCTGGTGAGCGATCTGGCGGATACCACCTGCTCGGTGATCCTGATCCCCGACGTCTTTACCTTCAATATCCTGCATTCGCGTATTGAGGAGATGAACGGTATTCCGGTGGTGCCGCTGTACGACACGCCGCTCTCCGGCCTCAACCGTGTCCTGAAGCGCCTTGAGGACATCGTGCTCTCCTCACTGATCCTGCTGATGATCTCTCCGGTGCTGCTCAGCATTGCTGCCGCCGTGAAGTTCACCTCGCCGGGCCCGGTGATCTTCCGCCAGACCCGCTACGGCATGGACGGCAAGCCGATCATGGTGTGGAAGTTCCGCTCCATGAAGGTGATGGAGAACGACAGCGTGGTCACCCAGGCGACGCAGAACGATCCTCGCGTCACCCGCGTCGGCAACTTCCTGCGCCGTACCTCGCTCGACGAGCTGCCGCAGTTTATTAACGTCCTCACCGGTGGCATGTCGATTGTGGGCCCGCGTCCGCACGCCGTAGCGCATAACGAGCAGTACCGGACGCTGATCCAGGGCTACATGCTGCGCCATAAGGTCAAGCCAGGCATTACCGGCTGGGCGCAGATCAACGGCTGGCGTGGAGAAACCGATACCCTGGAGAAGATGGAGAAACGCATCGAGTTCGACCTGGAGTACATTCGCGAATGGAGCCTCTGGTTCGACATCAAGATCGTTTTCCTGACCATTTTCAAAGGCTTTGTTAACAAAGCGGCCTACTGAGTGAGCACCCTGTGAGCCTGAGAGAGAAAACCCTAAGCGGGGCCAAATGGTCGGCGATGGCTACCGTCACGATCATTGGCCTCGGACTGGTGCAGATGACCTGGCTGGCGCGGATTATCGACAGCCACCAGTTTGGCCTGCTGACCGTGGCGCTGACCATCATCGCCCTTGCCGATACGCTGTCCGATTTTGGCATCGCCAACTCGATTATCCAGCGCAAAGAGATAAGCCAGCTGGAGCTCACCACCCTCTACTGGCTGAACGTCGGGCTGGGGCTGCTGGTCTGCGTGGCGATGTTCCTCCTGAGCGATACCCTGGCGCGGGTACTGCACAACCCGGATATCGCCCCGCTGATCAAAACCCTGTCCTTGGCCTTTGTGCTGATCCCCCACGGCCAGCAGTTCCGCGCTCTGATGCAAAAAGAGTTAGAGTTCGGCAAAATTGGCGCAATTGAAACGCTCTCCGTGGTGGCGGGGTTCAGCGTGACGGTGATTGGCGCGTGGTTCTGGCCGCTGGCGATGACCGCCATCGTCGGTTACCTCGTTAACACCCTGGTGCGCACCCTGCTGTTTGGCTTCTTTGGCCGCAAAATCTACCGTCCGGGCCTGCACTTCTCCCTCGCCTCGGTCAGCGCCAACCTGCGCTTCGGCGCGTGGCTGACGGCAGATAGCGTCATCAACTACATCAATACCAACCTCTCCACGCTGGTGCTGGCGCGCATTCTCGGGGCCAGCGTTGCCGGGGGCTATAACCTCGCCTACAACGTGGCGGTGGTGCCGCCGATGAAGCTTAACCCCATCATCACCCGCGTGCTGTTCCCGGCCTTCGCCAAAATTCAGGACGATACGGCCAAGCTGCGGCTCAACTTCTACAAGCTGCTGTCGGCGGTGGGGATCATCAACTTCCCGGTGCTGCTGGGCCTGATGGTGGTCGCCAATAACATGGTTCCGCTGGTGTTTGGCGAGAAGTGGCGGGGGATCATCCCCATCCTGCAGCTGCTGTGCATTGTCGGCCTGCTGCGTGCCGTGGGGAACCCGATTGGCTCCCTGCTGATGGCCAAGGCACGGGTTGATATCAGCTTTAAGTTTAATCTGTTCAAAACCGCGCTCTTTGTGCCCGCCATTATTCTCGGCGGCCAGTGGGCGGGGGCGCTGGGCGTTACCCTGGGCTTCCTGCTGGTGCAGGTGATCAATACCGTGTTGAGCTACTTCGTGATGATCAGGCCGGTGCTCGGCCCGAGCTATCGCCAGTACGTGCTGAGCCTCTGGCTACCGTTCTACCTGTCGCTGCCGATGCTGGCGGTGAGCTATGGGCTGGGTCTGGCGCTGAGCGGCCATCTGCCGCTGGTAACCCTGCTGATCGTCCAGATCGCCGCAGGGGCGCTGACCTTCGCGGTCACCCTCGCGCTGTCGCGTAACGCGCTGGTGGTGGAGATCAAACGCCAGCTTTGCCGCAATGAAAAATTAAGAACGCTCCTGCGGGCAGGTTAATCCTATTTCGTTTATTGAGGTCACTATGAAACTATTGATTCTGGGCAACCATACCTGCGGGAACCGTGGCGACAGCGCCATTCTGCGCGGCCTGCTGGACGCGATTGCCGTGCTTGAGCCGGACGCCGAGGTGGACGTGATGAGCCGCTACCCGGTCAGCTCCTCCTGGCTGCTGAACCGCCCGGTGATGGGCGATCCGCTCTATAGCCAGATGAAGCAGCACAACAACGCCGCCGGTCTGATGGGGCGGGTTAAGAAGGTGCTGCGCCGCCGCTATCAGCATCAGGTGCTGCTCTCTCGGGTCACCGACAGCGGCAAGCTGCGCAACATCGCCATCGCCCAGGGCTTCACCGACTTTGTTCGCCTGCTGGCGGGCTATGACGCCATTATTCAGGTCGGTGGCTCGTTCTTTGTCGATCTCTATGGCGTGCCGCAGTTTGAGCATGCACTCTGCACCTTTATGGCGAAAAAGCCGCTCTATATGATCGGCCACAGCGTTGGGCCGTTCCAGGACGCGCAGTTTAACCAGCTGGCGAACTACGTGTTCGGCCACTGCGACGCGCTGATCCTCCGCGAGCGCGTGAGCCTGGAGCTGATGGAGCACAGCCAGATCACCACTGCGAAAGTCGAGCAGGGGGTGGATACCGCCTGGCTGGTGGATCACAACGAAACCTTCGTGCCGAACTATGCGGTGGCCCACTGGCTCGATATGGCGGCAAAAGAGAAGACGGTCGCCATTACCCTGCGCGAGCTGGCCCCCTTCGACAAGCGGCTCGGCACCACGCAGAAAGCCTACGAGAAGGCGTTTGCCGGAGTGGTCAACCGCATTATTGATGCTGGCTACCAGGTGCTGGCCCTCTCCACCTGTACCGGCATCGACAGCTACAACAAAGACGATCGCATGGTAGCGCTCAACCTGAGCGAGCATGTCAGCGATCCCTCGCGCTATCACGTGGTGATGGACGAGCTGAACGATCTTGAGATGGGCAAAATCTTTGCCGCCTGCGATCTGACCGTGGGCACCCGCCTGCACTCGGCCATTATCTCGATGAACTTTGGCACCCCGGCGATCGCTATCAACTACGAACACAAGTCGGCGGGCATTATGCAGCAGCTGGGCATGCCGGAGATGGCGATCGATATTCGTCATCTGCTGGACGGCTCGCTGGAGGCGATGGTGGCCGACACCTTGGGTCAGCTTCCGGCCCTGGAGCAGCGCCTCAGCGATGCCGTGGCCCACGAGCGGCAGCACGGCATGGAGATGGTGGAGTCGGTGCTGAAGCGCGTCCGGGAGGGTAAATGAAGGTCAGTTTCTTTTTGCTGAAGTTCCCCCTCTCGTCGGAGACCTTCGTGCTGGATCAGATCGTCGCCTTTATTGAGATGGGCTACGAGGTTGAGATCGTGGCGATGCATAAAGGGGATCTGAGCAATACCCATGCCGCGTTTCAGCAGTATCGGCTGGCGGAGAAGACTCACTGGCTGCTGGACGAGCCGCAGGGCAAGCTGGCGAAGCTGCGCTATCGCGGTGCGGCGCTGCTGCGCGGGGCAGGGCGGGGCGCAACCTGGCGGGCGCTCAACGTTGGGCGCTATGGAGCCGAGGCGCGCAACCTGATCCTGGCGGCGATGTGCGGCCTCGCGCCGCGCACCTTCCATGCCGACGTCTTTATCGCCCACTTTGGCCCGGCGGGCGTCACGGCGGCCAAGCTGCGCGAGCTGGGCGTTCTTAACGGCAAGATCGCCACCGTATTTCACGGCATCGACATCTCCAGCCGGGCGGTGCTCAGCCACTATACCCCGGAGTACCAGCAGCTCTTTCGCCGGGGCGACCTGATGCTGCCTATCAGCGAACTGTGGGCCGGACGGCTCATGAACATGGGCTGCCCGGCGCATAAAATTGCCGTCTCGCGCATGGGCGTTGATATGTCACGCTTCTCTCCGCGTCCGGTGCAGGCCCCGGCCAACCGGCTGAATATTATCTCCGTGGCCCGTCTGACCGAGAAGAAGGGATTGCACGTGGCCATTGAGGCCTGCCGCCTGCTCAAGGAGCGGGGAATAGCCTTTCACTATCGCATTCTCGGCATCGGGCCGTGGGAGCAGCGCCTGCGCGACAAAATCGCCGAGTATGGCCTGCAGGAGACGATTGAGATGCCGGGCTTCAAGCCGAGCCACGAGGTGAAGGCGATGCTGGATGAGGCGGATCTCTTCCTGCTGCCCTCCATCACCGGCGCGGACGGCGATATGGAGGGGATCCCGGTGGCGCTGATGGAGGCGATGGCGGTGGGTCTGCCGGTCGTCTCTACCGTCCACAGCGGTATCCCCGAGCTTATCGACGCCGATCGGTCCGGCTGGCTGGTGCCAGAGAACGATCCTGAGGCCCTCGCGGACCGGCTGGCGGCGCTAAGCGCTATCCAGCAGGAGGCGCTGGTACCGGTCGTCTCCCGCGCCCGTGAAAAAGTCGAAACCGAGTTTAATCAGCGAATCATTAACCAGCGGCTTGCCACGCTGTTGCAAGCGCTCTAAGCCAGAGGTTATATGCCAGATATCTTACTCTCCCGCCGTCGCTTTATTGGGGCAGGCTCTGCCCTGGCGGCGCTGCCCCTTCTGCACTCGCCGCTGCTCCAGGCCCAGGAGTCCGGCAGCGTTGATATCCGCCGCTACCTGAAAAATGACGTGATCGCCGCGTTTAAGCAGGCCTTTGCCGAGGCCAGCACCGTGCTGGTGCCTGCGGGCGTGGTCTGCGAGAACATCAATACCGCGATTTTTATCCCAGCGGGTAAAACGCTGTTAATACGCGGGGCGCTCAAGGGCAACGGCCGGGGGCGCTTTGTATTGCAGGATGGCTGTCGGGTACGTGGGGAAGAGGGCGGAAACCTCTATAACATCACTCTCGACGTGCGCGGCTCGGACTGCACTATCGAGGGCGTAGCGATGAGCGGCTACGGGCCGGTGACGCAGATCTATATCGGCGGCAAAGAGAAGCGGGTCATGCGTAACCTGGTCATTGATAATATTACGGTGACCAAGGCCAACTACGCCATTCTGCGCCAGGGCTTTCACAATCAGATCGACGGGGCGCGTATTACCAACGGCCGTTTCAGCTATCTGCAAGGGGACGCCATTGAGTGGAACGTGGCGATTAACGATCGCAACCTGCTCATCTCTGACCACGTGATTGACCATATCGACTGTACTAACGGCAAAATCAACTGGGGGATCGGTATCGGGCTGGCGGGCAGCACCTATGACAACGACTACCCGGAAGACCAGGCGGTAAAACATTTTACCGTGGCCAACATCACCGGCAGCCACTGCCGCCAGCTGGTGCATGTGGAAAACGGCAAGCACTTTGTGATTCGTCATATCACGGCTACGGATATCACCCCCGACTACAGTAAAAAAGCGGGCATTGATAACGCCACGGTAGCCATTTACGGCTGCGATAATTTCGTTATCGACGACGTTAAAATGCGCAACAGCGCCGGAATGTTAATAGGTTATGGGGTGATCAAAGGTAATTATCTTTCGATACCGCAAAATTTCAGACTAAACGCGATCCATTTAGACAACGCCGAGCAGACGCGGAAATTACGAGGGATCCAGATCTCATCCGGCAATGCCGACTCGTTTGTCTCTATCACCAATCTCAATATTCAGCGCGCGTCGCTAGAGATGCATAATAAGCCCCAGCACCTGTTTATGCGCAATATTCAGATAATGCAGGAGGCGGCAACAGGCCCGGCGCTGAAGCTCCACTTCGATTTGCGCAAGGACGTACGCGGCCGCTTTATGGCGAAGCGGGATACGCTGCTTTCGCTGGCGAATATTCATGCTGTGAATGAAAAAGGGCAAAGCTCGGTGGATATTGACCGGGTCGATCAGCAGACTATTAACGCTGAAAAATT
>NZ_LR607338.1:3475776-3476969 GCF_902164725.1 Pseudescherichia vulneris
TAAACGAGATCAAAGGGCTATAATTCAGCAACCATTTTATAGGTGGAAGTGATAATGATTAATTTGAAAGCGGTTATTCCGGTAGCGGGTCTGGGGATGCACATGCTGCCTGCCACCAAGGCGATCCCAAAAGAGATGCTGCCGATCGTCGATAAGCCGATGATCCAGTACATCGTCGACGAAGTGGTTGCTGCAGGGATCAAAGAGATCGTTCTGGTTACCCACTCATCTAAAAACGCGGTAGAGAACCACTTCGACACCTCCTACGAGCTTGAGGCTCTGCTGGAGCAGCGCGTTAAGCGTCAGCTGCTGGCGGAAGTACAGTCTATCTGCCCGCCGGGTGTGACCATTATGAACGTGCGCCAGGCGCAGCCGCTGGGTCTGGGCCACTCCATTCTCTGCGCGCGTCCTATCGTCGGTGATAGCCCGTTTGTGGTGGTACTGCCGGACATCATTCTGGACACGTCGACCGCCGATCCGCTGCGCTACAACCTCGCCGCGATGGTAGCCCGTTTTAACGAAACCGGTCGCAGCCAGGTGCTGGCAAAACGCATGAAGGGCGATCTCTCCGAGTACTCCGTGATCCAGACCAAAGAGCCGCTGGATAGCGAAGGTAAAGTGAGCCGTATCACCAACTTTATCGAGAAACCGGATCAGCCGCAGACGCTGGATTCCGATCTGATGGCGGTAGGGCGCTATGTCCTGTCGGCCGATATCTGGGCCGAGCTGGAGAAAACCGAGCCGGGCGCATGGGGCCGTATTCAGCTGACCGACGCCATTGCTCGACTGGCGGAAAAACAGTCCGTAGATGCGATGCTGATGACCGGCGATAGCTATGACTGTGGCAAGAAAATGGGCTACATGCAGGCGTTCGTGAAGTACGGTCTGCGTAACCTGAAGGAAGGGCAAAAGTTCCGCAACAGCATTCAGAAACTGCTGAGCCAAAGCCAGGCCTAGGCCACAATTAAGTAATATTTATTTAATTCGACGGCAAGAGATCGTTCATTATGCGGTAACAATTCGCGGTGAACAATCCCTTGCCGTTTTTGTTTTACAACCCCCAAATTCTTGTAGATCAAGGGGTTGTGATGATTAAACATACAGCAAAACGCTAAGAATTTTCCTTGTTTCTGTACGCGTTTAGGATGACAATTAGCACCTGATTTTTCGCCCAACTGGCACAGTTTGGGTGC
>NZ_LR607338.1:3477059-3478127 GCF_902164725.1 Pseudescherichia vulneris
TCATGCTTCGACCTGCAACACACCTCTTCTTATTGAATTGACGGAATTGATAGCGTGAAAATCCTTGTTACTGGCGGAGCGGGTTTCATCGGCTCTGCGGTCGTCCGACATATTATTAAAAATACCCAAGATTCCGTTGTGAATGTTGATAAATTGACTTACGCCGGTAATCTGGAATCGCTTGTTGACGTCGCCGACAGCGATCGTTATGCCTTTGAGCGCGTGGATATTTGTGATGCCGCCGAGCTGGCTCGCGTATTTGCCGAGCACCAGCCTGATGCAGTCATGCACCTGGCAGCAGAGAGCCATGTTGACCGCTCTATTACTGGCCCGGCTGACTTTATCGAAACCAATATTGTCGGAACTTACGTTCTGCTGGAGGCCGCGCGCACCTACTGGCTGACCTTAAGCGACGAGGCGAAAAACGCGTTTCGCTTCCACCATATCTCTACCGACGAAGTGTATGGCGATCTGCCGCACCCGGACGAACATCCGCAGGGCACGGCGCTGCCGCTGTTTACCGAGCAGACCGCCTATGCCCCCAGCAGCCCATACTCCTCGTCAAAAGCGTCAAGCGATCACCTGGTGCGCGCATGGCGTCGTACCTATGGTCTGCCGACGCTGGTCACCAACTGCTCCAATAACTACGGCCCGTATCACTTCCCCGAGAAGCTGATCCCGCTGGTGATCCTTAACGCCCTTGATGGCAAACCGCTGCCGATTTATGGCAAAGGCGATCAGATCCGCGACTGGCTCTACGTTGAGGATCATGCCCGCGCGCTCTATACCGTGGTGACGCAGGGTGTACCAGGCGAAACCTACAACATCGGCGGTCATAACGAGAAGCAGAACCTGGACGTGGTGCATACCATCTGTGACCTGCTGGATGAGATCGTGCCGAAAGAGGGCTCGTATCGTGACCAGATCACCTATGTGACAGATCGCCCGGGACACGACCGTCGCTACGCCATCGATGCGGATAAAATCAGCCGTGAGCTGGGCTGGAAGCCTGAAGAGACGTTTGAAAGCGGTATCCGTAAAACCGTCCGCTGGTACCTGGACAATCAG
>NZ_LR607338.1:3488034-3489295 GCF_902164725.1 Pseudescherichia vulneris
CAGTGAACACACTGACAGGAGTATGTAATGTCCAAACAGCAGATCGGCGTTGTTGGTATGGCCGTCATGGGGCGCAACCTGGCGCTCAACATCGAAAGCCGTGGCTATACCGTTTCCGTTTTTAACCGCTCACGCGAAAAGACGGAAGAGGTTGTTGCCGAAAACCCAGGCAAGAAGCTGGTGCCTTACTACACCGTGCAAGAGTTTGTTGAGTCCCTTGAGACACCACGCCGCATTCTGCTCATGGTGCAGGCGGGCGCGGGCACGGATGCCGCCATCAACTCGCTTAAGCCTTACCTGGATAAAGGCGACATCATCATTGATGGCGGTAACACCTTCTTCCACGACACTATTCGTCGTAACCGTGAACTCTCTGCTGAAGGCTTCAACTTTATCGGTACCGGCGTTTCCGGCGGTGAAGAGGGCGCGCTGAAAGGGCCTTCCATTATGCCTGGCGGTCAGAAAGAGGCCTATGAGCTGGTTGCGCCGATCCTCACCAAGATTGCTGCAGTAGCGGAAGACGGCGAACCGTGCGTGACCTATATCGGCGCTGATGGTGCTGGTCACTATGTGAAGATGGTGCATAACGGCATCGAATACGGCGATATGCAGCTGATCGCAGAAGCCTATGCCCTGTTGAAAGGCGGCCTGAACCTCTCTAATGAAGAGCTGGCCCAGACCTTCACCGAGTGGAACGAAGGTGAGCTGAGCAGCTACCTGATCGACATCACCAAAGATATCTTCACGAAGAAAGATGAAGAGGGTAAATACCTGGTCGATGTAATCCTTGATGAAGCTGCCAACAAAGGCACCGGTAAGTGGACGAGCCAGAGCTCACTGGACTTGGGTGAGCCGCTGTCGCTGATCACCGAATCCGTATTTGCCCGTTACATCTCTTCCCTGAAAGAGCAGCGCGTTGCCGCCTCTAAAGTCCTGAGCGGACCACAGGCCCAGCCGGCCGGTGACAAAGCCGAGTTCGTTGAGAAGGTACGTCGTGCGCTCTACCTGGGCAAAATCGTCTCCTATGCTCAGGGCTTCTCGCAGCTGCGTGCTGCGTCTGAAGAGTACAACTGGGATCTCAACTACGGTGAAATCGCGAAGATTTTCCGCGCTGGCTGCATCATCCGCGCCCAGTTCCTGCAGAAAATTACCGACGCCTACGCTGAGACCCCGGCGATTGCCAACCTGCTGCTGGCTCCTTACTTCAAGCAGATTGCTGATGACTACCAGCAGGCGCTGCGTGACGTCGTGGCTTATGCCG
>NZ_LR607338.1:3493444-3504389 GCF_902164725.1 Pseudescherichia vulneris
GTTCAGGTTACGTGCTCACCCGCAATTCGCTGCGAAACTACCAGCCGAAAGCGTAATAAAAAAAACCGGGCAAGCCCGGTTTTTTTATCTCTGCGGCACTACTTGTGCCGCGCTCTCAAATTCTCAATGATGGCCGTCATGTCCAGATCCTGATCCTGCAGCAGCACCAGCAGGTGATAGATCAGATCCGAGGCTTCGTTAGTCAGCTCCTCGCGGTCGTTAACGGTCGCAGCGAGTGCAGTCTCTACGCCTTCTTCACCCACCTTCTGGGCGATGCGCTTGGTGCCGCTGGCATAGAGCTTCGCCGTGTAGGAGCTGGCAGGATCGGCGCTTTTGCGCGCGGCCAGCAGCTGCTCCAGCTGGTAAAGGAACAACCACTGATGGCTCTTCTCTTCACCAAAGCAGCTGGTGGTGCCGGTATGGCAGGTCGGGCCGACGGGGTTGACCAGCACCAGCAGCGTGTCGTTATCACAGTCGGGCGTGATGCTGACCACGTTAAGCACGTTGCCGGAGGTTTCACCCTTGGTCCACAGGCGCTGCTTGGTGCGCGAGTAGAAGGTGACCAGCCCGCTCTCTTCGGTTTTGGCCAGCGCCTGCTGGTCCATATAGCCCAGCATTAGCACTTCACCGGACACCGCGTGCTGGATCACGGCAGGCAGCAGCCCATCGGTTTTCGTCCAGTCCAGCAGGCTACGTTGTTGCTCTGTTAACATATCCTTATCTCCACGCCCTGCAATGCCAGGTACGCTTTCAGTTCACCAATATTAATAATCTGCTTGTGGAACACGGAGGCGGCCAGCGCCCCGTCGACATCAACATCCCGGAACGCTTCCAGGAAGTGCTCCATGGTACCCGCGCCGCCCGAAGCGATCAGTGGTACATGGCAGACTTCACGCACCTTCTTCAGCTGCACGAGATCGTACCCGTTACGCACCCCGTCCTGGTTCATCATATTGAGCACGATCTCACCCGCACCACGCTTCTGTACCTCCTGCACCCAGTCGAGGGTCTCCCAGGTGGTGACGCGGGTCCGGGTTTCGTCGCCGGTATACTGATTAACGTGATACTTGCCGGTGGCCTCATCAAACCAGGTGTCAATGCCGATCACGATACACTGCACGCCAAAGCGGTCGGCGAGGCGGGTGATCAGCTCCGGGTCGGCAAGGGCCGGTGAGTTGATGGAAATCTTGTCCGCGCCGAAGGAGAGGATCTGCGCCGCGTCGTCGACGGATTTAATCCCGCCCGCCACGCAGAAAGGGATATCGATCGCTTCCGCGACGCGGGAGACCCAGCTCTTATCCACGACGCGTCCATCGCTGGAGGCGGTAATATCGTAAAAGACCAGCTCGTCCGCGCCTTCTTCGGCATAGCGCTTCGCCAGCGGCACGATTTCGCCAATGATCTCATGGTTGCGGAACTGCACCCCTTTTACCACCTGGCCGTTGCGTACGTCCAGACAGGGAATTATCCGTTTTGCCAGCATTGGATCGCCTCCGTTACGTTGAATTTGCCTTCCAGCAGCGCCCGGCCCACAATCACGCCGCGCACCCCAGTACCGCGCAGGGCGGCGATGTCCTGTAGCCCGCCGATGCCCCCAGAGGACTGGAAAGCGATCTGCGGATAGCGCGCGCACACCTCTTCATACAGCGAGACGTTGGAGCCGGCCAGGGTGCCATCGCGGGAGATATCCGTGCACAGGACGTGCTTCAGGCCAACGGGCTGATAAGTTTCAATCAGCTCCTCCAGCGAGACGCCGGAGTTCTCCTGCCAGCCGCTGACCGCCACCTGCTTTACGCCCTCGGCATCGATGCGTACGTCAAGCGCCAGCACCAGCGCCTCTGCGCCGAAGCGTGTGAACCAGCCTTTAACGACCTCAGGGGATTTTACCGCCGTCGATCCGACCACCACACGGGCAACGCCCGCCGCCAGCAGGGCGGCAACGTCCTCTTCCGTGCGGATCCCGCCGCCGACCTGCACCGGCACGTTGACGCCAGCCACCAGGGTTTTAATCAGCGGGATCTGCCGCTTGGCCGGATCTTTCGCCCCGGTCAGATCGACCAGATGCAGCACCTCCGCGCCTTCGGCGGCGTAGCCCTGCAGGCGGGGCAGCGGATCGTTACCGTAGTCGCGCTGCTGCGCGTAGTCCCCCTGATGCAGGCGTACTACCGTGCCATCAATTAAGTCTAACGCTGGAATAATCATTACATCTCCAGGAAGTTTTTCAGCAGCTGCGCGCCCGCTGCGCCGGAGCGCTCCGGGTGGAACTGGACGCCGTAGAAGTTATCTTTCTGTACGGCGGCGGTGAAGGGAGCGCCGTAGTGGCACTGGGCGATGGTCTGGGCGTTCACCGGCATCGCGTAGCTGTGCACGAAGTAGAAATAAGCTCCGTCCTCAATGCCGCGAAACAGGCGATCGCCCGCTTTCGGGTAGACACGGTTCCAGCCCATGTGGGGCAGCGGCAACCCGACGTCCTCCATCTTGACCACCGGCTCATCGATAATCCCCAGCAGCTCAACGCCATGGGTCTCTTCGCTGCGGCTGCCCAGCAGCTGCATGCCGAGGCAGATCCCGAGCACCGGCTGGGTACAGGCTCGGATCAGGTTGACCAGCTCGCGCTGGTGGATCTGATCCATCGCGGCCTGCGCCGTCCCTACGCCAGGTAAAAAGAGCTTATCGGCGCGCAGCACCACGTCCGGATCGCGACTCACCACCGGCTCATAGCCGTGGCGGGCAATCGCGGATGTCACCGAGTGCAGGTTGGCGCAGCCGGTATCGAGGATCACCACGTTCATTACAGCACTCCTTTCGAGGAGGGAAGGGTATCGCCTTCCACCCGGATCGCCTGGCGCAGCGTACGGCCAAAGGCCTTAAACAGGCTCTCTACGCGGTGGTGATCGTTCTTGCCCTTGGTTTTCAGGTGCAGGGTGACGGCCATGGTGTAGGAGAGCGAGCGGAAGAAGTGCTCAACCATCTCGGTGGTCAGGTCACCCACCCGTTGGTAGGTAAACTCGGCCTTGTATTCAAGGTGCGGACGCCCGGAGATATCCAGCGCGCAGCGGGCCAGGCACTCGTCCATCGGCAGAACAAAGCCAAAGCGGTTGATGCCGCGCTTGTCGCCGAGGGCCAGCTTCAGCGCCTCGCCGAGCGCCAGACCGGTATCTTCCACGGTGTGGTGATCGTCAATATAGAGATCGCCCTTGACCTGAATCTCCATGCGGAAACCGCCGTGGGTGGCAATCTGATCCAGCATGTGATCAAAGAAGCCCACGCCGGTATTGATTTTGCTACCGCCTTCGCGATCCAGCCATACCTTCACGTCAATCTGCGTCTCTTTGGTCTTGCGCTCAACGTGGGCATAGCGGTCGCGTTTGGTCAACTGGTCGCCAATGGCGCGCCAGTTCAGGGTCTCGCGATCGTAGCGCAGGCCGGTGATACCCATGTTTTCAGCCAGGGTCACGTCCGTCATCCGATCGCCAATCACGTAGCTGTTGGCCTTATCCAGCACCTCGTCGGCAAGATAGCCTTCAACCAGCTTCACCTTCGGCTTACGGCAGTCGCACTCGTCGGCGGGCAGGTGCGGACAGATCAGCACCTCGTCAAAGACCACGCCCTGGGAGGTGAAGATCTGCATCATCAGGTTGTGCGGGCCGGTGAAGTGCTCCTGCGGGAAGCTGGCCGTGCCCAGTCCATCCTGATTGGTGATCATCACCAGCTTAAAGCCCGCCGCCTGCAGCTTAAGCAGCACCGGGATGGCATCTGGCTCAAAGGCCAGCTTTTCAAAGCTATCGACCTGAAAGTCGCTCGGCGGCTCGCTAATCAGGGTGCCGTCACGGTCAATAAAAAGGTACTTCTGGCTCATACTTGCTCCGCACGTAGGGCGTCGATGACGCGCTGGCTCTCTTCCCGGGTACCGATGGTGATCCGCAGACAGCCGCTTAAAGAGGGTTGTTTGTTCTGGTCACGTAGAATAATGCCCTGATCCCACAGGGATTTAAATACCGCGCTGGAGGCGGTGATGCGCGCCAGAATATAGTTGGTTTCTGAATCGAATACCGTTTCTACGCAGGAAATAGTGCGCAGCTGCTCGATCAGGTAGCGGCGTTCATTAAGGATCTGCGCCACCCGTCCCTGCATGGCCTCAATGCCCGCAGGCGAAAGGGCCTGGGCGGCGATTTCAGCGACCGGAGTTGAGAGCGGGTAGGGGGCAATCACCTTCAGCAGCAGGGCGATGATCTGCTGGCTTGCGAGAGTAAAACCGCAGCGCAGACCGGCCAGCGCAAAGGCTTTCGACAGCGTACGCAGGATCACCAGGTGCGGATAGTCCGCCAGCCAGCCGCTGAGCGTCGCCTGCGGACAGAACTCAATGTAGGCCTCGTCGGCAATCACCAGCGCTTTGCCACGGGTCATCTCTAACAGGGCACGCATATCCTGCGGGTCAATAATTTGCCCGGTCGGGTTGTTGGGGCTGCACACATAGATAAGCTTCACCCCGTCGAGAGCCTCGGCGATGCCCTCCAGGTTGAGCTGCCAGCTCTCCAGCGCCGGAACGGTGCGCGCCTCGACGCCGAATGTCTCGGCACTTACGCTGTACATGCCGTAGGTCGGCGGACAGTAGAGCACCGCGTCCTTACCCGGCTCGCAGAAGGCGCGGATCAGCAGCTCGATACCTTCATCTGCGCCGCGGCTGACTAGCACCTGCTCCGGCTGCAGACCGGCATAGCGGGCGTAACCCTCAATCACCGCTTTCGGCTGGCACTCCGGGTAGCGATTGAGCGACGATTGGGTCAGCTCAAAGGCCACCGGGGTAGGGAACTCGTTGGCGTTCAGCCAGACATCGCCTTTGCCGCCCAGGCGACGAGCGGACTGGTAGGGCGTCAGGTTTCGCACGTTCTCGCGCGCTAATTCTTCGATGCTCATGCTTGCTCCTTGAGGGCGTTAACGCGCAGGGTAACGGCATTCTTGTGGGCGTGCAGACGCTCGGCCGCCGCCAGGGTCTCAATGGTCGCCGCCAGCGCGGAGAAGCCCTCGCGGGAGAGCTCCTGCACCGTCATGCGCTTCTGGAAATCCGCCAGCCCGAGGCTGGAGCAGGTGGCGGTATAGCCGTAGGTCGGCAGCACGTGGTTGGTCCCCGAGGCATAGTCACCTGCCGACTCCGGCGACCAGTCACCGAGAAACACCGATCCCGCGCTGGTAATGCTGTCTACCAGCGAGCGGGCGTCGCGGGTCTGAATAATCAGGTGCTCCGGGCCGTAGGCGTTAGAGATAGCCACACACTGGGCCAGATCCTTTGCGACGATCAGGCGGCTGGCAGTCAGCGCCTGGCGCGCGGTCTCGGCGCGGGGCAGCTCGGCCAGCTGGCGCTCAACGGCGTCGGCGACCGCGGCGGCCATCTGTGCATCCGGCGTCAGCAGGATCACCTGAGAATCCGGGCCATGTTCGGCCTGGGAGAGCAGATCCGAGGCGACGAAATCCGGCGTTGCGCCGCTGTCGGCAATCACCAGTACCTCAGACGGACCGGCAGGCATGTCAATCGCTGCCCCGTCCAGCCGCTGGCTCACCTGGCGCTTGGCTTCGGTAACGAAGGCGTTGCCAGGGCCAAAGATTTTATCTACCGAGGGGATCGATTCGGTGCCAAAGGCCAGAGCGGCGATGGCCTGCGCCCCGCCCACCTTAAAGACCTCCTGCACGCCGCAGAGGCTGGCGGCATAGAGGATCTCATCGGCAATCGGCGGCGGCGAGCAGAGCACGACCCGCTGGCAGCCTGCGATGCGCGCCGGCGTGGCCAGCATCAATACCGTTGAGAACAGCGGCGCGGAACCACCGGGAATATAGAGACCCACAGAGGCGATCGGGCGCGTTACCTGCTGGCAGCGTACGCCGGGCAAGGTTTCCACATCCACCGGCTGGAGCTTTTGCGCCTGGTGGAAGGTGTCGATGTTCTTCACCGCCACGGCCATTGCCTGCTTGATATCGTCTCCCAGGCGGGCGCTGGCGTCGGCGATCTCCTGCGCGGTGACCTTCAGCGCGCCGACCTCGGTTTTATCAAATTTAGCGCTGTACTCGCGCAAGGCGTCGTCGCCGCGCGCTTTGACATTGTCGAGGATCTCCACCACCGTACGGGTGATGCTTTCCGAGGCGGAGATTGCCGGACGCATCAGCAGATCGCGCTGCTGCTCGTCGCTACATATATTCCAGTCGATAACGGTATTGAAGCTCATGACCATTACTCCATCATCTTCTCAATCGGCAGCACCAGAATAGAGCTGGCCCCCAGCGCCTTCAGCTTCTCCATGGTTTCCCAGAACAGCGTTTCGCTGCTGACCATGTGCATTGCCACGCGCTGCTGGTCGCCTGCCAGCGGCAGGATGGTCGGACGCTCAGCGCCCGGCAGCAGGGCAATCACCTCGTCCAAACGTTCGGTCGGGGCATGCATCATGATGTATTTTGATTCACGGGCCTGGATGACGCCCTGAATACGGGTCAGCAGCTTGTCGATCAGCTGCTGCTTGGCCGCTGGCATCTCGCCGTCGCGCTGGATCAGGCAGGCTTTTGAGCGGTAGATCACCTCTACCTCACGCAGGCCGTTGGCCTCAAGGGTCGCTCCGGTTGAGACCAGGTCGCAGATGGCATCGGCCAGGCCCGCACGCGGGGCCACTTCGACGGAGCCGTTGAGCAGGCAAGATTTAAACGAGACGCCTTTCTGATCGAGATAGCGCTTCAGCAGATGCGGATAAGAGGTGGCGATACGTTTACCGTTCAAGGCCGCCGGGCCGTCCCACGGCTCGTCAACGGCGGTGGCCAGCGACAGACGGCAGCCGCCAAAATCGAGACGGCGCAGGGTAAAGTAGCGCGGGTCTTCGCCCTGGGCGCGACGGGTTAGCAACTCCTCTTCCAGCACATTCTCGCCGATAATGCCGAGATCCACCACGCCGTCCATGACCAGCCCAGGAATGTCGTCGTCACGCACGCGCAGAATATCGATGGGCATGTTCTCTGCCAGCGCAATCAGGCGCTGCGTGTGCAGATTGATTTTAATGCCGCAGCGGGCCAGCAGTTCGCGTGAATCATCGCTTAAACGGCCAGATTTCTGCATAGCTATGCGTAAACGGGAGTTATCTAACATTCTACTTATCCTCTTATCCTGCCTGAATTAGGTTCAAAAAAAAGCCCCCGGAAGAGGATCTTCCGGGGGCTTTTTCATGCGTTCATGCACCACTGGAAGATCCAAACGTCTTCCAGCACACATCGCCTGAAAGACTAGTCAGGATGATGGTGATGATGGTGGTGTTTAAATTGAACGCGTGTCATAAAATTTCCAATGAATGCTTATTCATGTCTTGTCAATTAACCTAAACCACTTTGCCCGCTGAAAGCAAGGGCTTTTTTACATCATTACATCATTTCATGTTGCCTTCAGAATTGTCAGTTGCCGTTGCCTGGCGTAGCCTTAATCCTAACGTATGAAAGCCGGGAGAATTAAGGATGAAAAAAGTCGCGATTGTCGGTTTAGGCTGGCTGGGGATGCCGCTAGCGCTCTCGCTGCAGTCAAAGGGCTGGCATGTTACCGGCAGTAAAACCACCCAGGACGGCGTTGAGGCGGCGCGCATGTGCGGTATTGAAAGCTATCCGCTGAAGCTGGAACCCGAGCTGGTGTGTGACGCTGACGACCTGGAAGCACTAATGAACGTGGACGCGCTGGTGGTTACGCTGCCCGCCCGACGGAGCGGCAGCGGGGATACCTTCTATCTGCAGGCGGTGCAGGAGATTGTCGACAGCGCGCTGGCGAGGCGTATTCCGCGCATTATCTTTACCAGCTCGACCTCGGTATACGGTAACGCTGAGGGCAACGTCAAAGAGACCACGCCGCTGCAACCGGTCACCCACAGCGGGCAAACCTTAAAAGAGCTGGAGGAGTGGCTACACAATTTGCCGGGTACCTCGGTGGATATTTTACGCCTTGCCGGGCTGGTCGGACCGGGCCGCCATCCGGGGCGCTTCTTCGCCGGTAAAACGGCCCCTAACGGCAGCCAGGGCGTTAATCTGGTGCACCTTGAAGATGTTATCGCCGCGATTATGCTGTTATTGCAGTCGCCTAAGGGCGGCCATATCTACAATCTCTGCGCGCCTAAGCACCCTGCGCGATCTGAATTTTACCCGGTGATGGCACGCCAGCTGGGCCTGGCACCGCCGAACTTTACCGACAGCGACGCGGGCAGTAAGGGCAAGCTTGTTGACGGGAGCCGCATCACCAACGAATTAGGGTTTGAATATCAGTATCCCGATCCGCTGATCATGCCGATGGAGTAGGGCAGCAGTCTGGGGTCTGGTCGCACACCCTGTGGGGCGAACATGAAACCATTGCTGGATGTTCTCGTTATCCTTGATGCCCTCGAAAAAGAGGGCAGCTTTGCTGCGGCCTCGGCGAAGCTCTATAAAACCCCCTCTGCGCTGAGCTATACCGTGCATAAGCTGGAGAGCGATCTCAACATCCAGCTTCTTGACCGCAGCGGCCATCGGGCAACCTTTACTCGCACCGGCCAGATGCTGCTGGAGAAGGGGCGAGAGGTGCTGCACACGGTGCGCGAGCTGGAGAAGCAGGCGATTAAGCTCAACGAGGGCTGGGAGAACCAGCTTACTATCGGCGTGGATGACACCTTTCCCTTCTCGCTGCTGCTGCCGCTTATCGACACTTTTTATCAGCAGCACAACGTGACTCGGCTAAAATTTATCAACGGCGTGCTGTCTGGCTCGTGGGAGGCGCTCATTCAGGGGCGGGCTGACGTGATTGTGGGTGCGCTGCACGACCCACCCTCACTAAGCGGATTTGGCTTTGCCAGGATCGGCACTCTGGATCAGGTATTTACCGTCGCCGCTCATCACCCACTGGCTCAGGCGGTAGAGCCGCTGCCTCGCCGCGAGATCAAACGCCATCGTGCTATCGTGGTAGGAGAGGCCAGACTGGGTTGCTCGCGCTCCCAGCTGCTGCTGGAGGATCAGGAGGCGATCGCCGTTTTTGATTTTAAGGCTAAACTGGATCTGCTCATTGGCGGCCTTGGCTGTGGTTATCTGCCGCGCTATCTGGCGCAGCCGTTTTTAGACAGCGGCGCGCTGGTAGAGAAACAGGTGGTGGCGCACATCTCTACCGAACCGGTATGGATTGGCTGGAATGAGCAGACCGCAGGGCTGGCAAGCGGCTGGTGGTGCACGGAAATTTTAGCAAATAGTGCGATCGCTGGCGTTTACAAACCGGTGAGTGGCCGTGAATCAGGCGTGAGTTAAAAAAGATGGCCTGATGGGTGTATGCCATCTTGTCATCGCGCCTCAGTTTGGGGCAAAATATGTCGCCTGCAAAAAATGACACTAACCGACGTTAAACGCGTCGGTTATTTTTTTGCATCAAAACGTCATTTAAAACCAAGAGGCCGGGCTTCGTACCGGATAGATACACATTTAAAAACCGACAGTCGTTGTCGCTGAGGAAAGAAACAAAATGGGGCAATTTTTTGCTATTGCGACGGCATTCGCCGTAATGGGGTCTGACCATGTCGCATAACGTTACTCCAAAAACCTCTCGCGTGGAACTGCGTAAATCGCTTACGTTGATTCCGGTTGTTATGATGGGTCTTGCCTATATGCAGCCGATGACGCTGTTCGATACGTTCGGCATTGTCTCTGGTCTGACCGATGGTCATGTCGCGACCGCGTATGCGTTTGCGCTGGTGGCTATTCTCTTTACTGCCCTGAGCTACGGTAAACTGGTGCGTCGTTTCCCGTCCGCTGGCTCAGCCTACACCTATGCCCAAAAATCCATTAGCCCGGCTGTTGGCTTTATGGTGGGCTGGTCATCGCTGCTGGACTACCTGTTCATGCCGATGATCAACATCCTGCTGGCTAAAATCTACTTCGAAGCGCTGGTGCCCAGCGTGCCGTCGTGGATCTTTGTGGTGGCGCTGGTGGCCTTTATGACCATCTCGAACCTGCGCAGCATTAAATCCGTTGCCAACTTCAACACCCTGATCGTTATTCTGCAGATGGGTATTGTGGCGGCCATCGTCGGTCTGATTGTTTACGGCGTGGCGCACGGCGAAGGCGCGGGTACGCTGACCAGCACCCGTCCGTTCTGGTCGGAAGGCGCGCATGTGGTGCCGATGATCACCGGTGCAACCATTCTGTGCTTCTCGTTCCTGGGCTTTGACGGCATCTCTTCTCTGTCGGAAGAGACCAAAGACGCCGAGCGCGTGATCCCGAAAGCGATCTTCCTGACGGCACTGATTGGCGGCCTGGTCTTTATTGTGGCTTCCTACTTCCTGCAGCTCTATTTCCCGGATATTAGCCGCTTCAAAGATCCTGACGCGTCTCAGCCGGAAATCATGCTCTACGTGGCGGGTAAAACCTTCCAGTTCGGCGTGCTGATCTTCTCGACCATCACCGTACTGGCCTCCGGTATGGCAGCGCACGCGGGCGTTTCTCGCCTGATGTACGTGATGGGTCGTGACGGCGTCTTCCCAAGCCGCTTCTTTGGCTACGTGCACCCGAAATGGCGTACTCCGGCCTGGAACGTGCTGCTGGTGGGCGCGATTGCCCTGCTGGCGATTAACTTTGACCTGGTCACCGCAACGGCGCTGATCAACTTCGGTGCGCTGGTGGCCTTTACCTTCGTTAACCTGTCGGTGATTTCACAGTTCTGGATCCGTGAGAAGCGTAACAAGACGCTGAAAGATCACTTCCAGTACCTGATCCTGCCGCTGTGTGGTGCCCTGACCGTGGGCGCGCTGTGGCTGAACCTGGAAGAGAGCTCAATGATTCTGGGCCTGATCTGGGGCGGTATTGGTCTGGTTTATCTGGCCTGCGTTACCAAAAGCTTCCGCAACCCGGTCCCGCAATACGAAGACGTTGCGTAACTGCACGAACTCATAAAACAAAAAAGCCAGCTGAGAAGCTGGCT
>NZ_LR607338.1:3504571-3505916 GCF_902164725.1 Pseudescherichia vulneris
CTGGTAGAGTGCCTCCAGCTCTTCCGCCCAGGCCTGCAAAAATTCTGGAGTAAAAACGTTACGCCGATGCTGAAGCCAGCGCTGCTGTTCGTTTTCATCCAGCGTGCCAGGGAAGTTGCGCGCCCGATAGTTAAACAGCAGCTTCTCAATGCGCTTGTCGGCAAAGGTAATATCCAGCGCTGGCAGGTTTTGCGGATCGGTCGCCAGCACGATTTTCATCGCTGCACGATCGGCGTCGCTAAAGAAGCCGTTATAGAGCTGGGCGTCAACGTTATCTGACGGCACAAACGGCTCCGCTTCGGCGAAGATAGCCAGCACTTTTTCCCGCACGTCTGGGTTGTCGCGCAAAATTTGCAGGTTCGCCAGGCACGCCTGACGGTTGATACCCAGCCGGTCGGCATCTTCCGGACGCAGGGTATTCGCCTGCGCCAGCACCGGGCACTTATTGAGGTGCACCAGCTTCACCGGTACGGGGGACGCATCACCCAGATCCGCCTTAGGCGTATAAAGCCGCTCGCGCAGCGCGTCGGCGTCCAGCTCCAGCAGAGGAGACATATCCCCGGCCAGGTCGACCATGATCACCGCGTTTCGGTTTTCAGGGTGCCATGCCAGCGGCGCAACCCAGCTGGTATTGCCGCGATCGGCACCGAACATACCGGAGACGTGCACCAGCGGTTTCATCTGCGGCACGTCGATCAGCGTGGTGAGCTTCTGCTTGCTGCGGTAGGTGTAGAGATAGTGAAACAGCTTCGGCTGGCGGGCTTTAACCAGCTGCGCCATGGCAATGGTAGCGTAGACATCCGCCATCGCGTCGTGGGCGTTGCTGTGCTCGATGCCGTTGGCCTGAGTGAGATGTTCAAGGCGGAAGCTTGGCAGTCCGTCATCGTTTTCCGGCCAGTTGATGCCCTCTGGGCGCAGCGCGTAGCAGGCACGCATCACGTCCAGCAGATCCCAGCGGGAGTTACCGTGCTGCCAGCTCCAGGCGTAGGGATCGTAGAAGTTGCGGTAGAAAATGTTGCGGGTGACTTCATCATCAAAGCGAACGTTGTTATAGCCCACCACGCAAGTTTCCGGCACGGTGAAGATGTCATGGATCCGCCTCGCAAAGACAGCTTCATTGTTACCTTTTTCTCGGGCGATCTGCGGCGTAATGCCGGTGATCATCACGGCTTCCGGCTGCGGCAGATAGTCATCCGCAGGCTGGCAGTAGAACACCTCCGGCTCGCCAATCGGCGTGAAATCCTCATCGGTACGGATGGCGGCAAACTGCGCCGGTCGATCCAGCGACGGGCTGGTCCCGAAGGTCTCGTAGTCGTGGAAGAGGAAGGTGGGTCTGTCAGATGTC
>NZ_LR607338.1:3506026-3517808 GCF_902164725.1 Pseudescherichia vulneris
GCATTTATCTCCCCCTCTGTCACATTTGTTTGCAATTGTTCCAGGATTCGACACAACATTTTCCGTACAAAGGTCAGCTCTTTTGTCACACCTTAAGGATATCCTCTTGAAACGCCGTTTGTTTATTGCCGCCTCCCTCCTTGCTATTTGCGTGAATTCTGCGCTGGCTGCCGATCCTTCTTTTGCTGTACAGCCTCCGCAGATCCAGGCCGGTGCCTGGGTATTAATGGACTACACCACGGGGCAGATATTGACCGCAGGCAATGAACATCAGCAGCGTAACCCAGCCAGCCTGACCAAGCTGATGACCGGCTACGTGGTTGACCGCGCTATCGATAGCAAGCGCATCACGCCGGACGATATTGTTACCGTTGGTAAAGACGCCTGGGCCAAGGGAAATCCAGTATTTGATGGCTCCTCACTGATGTTTATCAAGCCAGGAGATCGCATCACGGTGCGCGATTTGAGCCGTGGCCTGATCGTTGACTCCGGCAACGACGCCTGCGTAGCGCTGGCGGACTATGTGGCTGGCGGCCAGCCGCAGTTTGTGAAGATGATGAACAGCTATGCGCAGAAGCTCAACCTGCGCGATACCCACTTCGAAACCGTCCATGGTCTGGATGCGCCGGGCCAGCACAGCACGGCCTACGATCTGGCCGTGCTCTCCCGGGCTATCATTCACGGTGAGCCTGAGTTCTACCACATGTATAGCGAGAAGAGCCTCACCTGGAACGGTATCACCCAGCAGAACCGTAACGGCCTGCTGTGGGATAAGTCGCTCAACGTCGACGGTCTGAAAACCGGCCACACCTCCGGGGCGGGCTTTAACCTCATCGCCTCCAGCGTCAACGGCCAGCGGCGGCTGATTGCGGTGGTGATGGGGGGTGAGAGTCCAAAAGGGCGTGAGGAGCAGGCGCGCAAGCTGCTGCACTGGGGCGATGATAACTTTGATACCGTGCAGATCCTGCATAAGGGTAAACAGGTGGGGAGCGAGCGCGTCTGGTACGGCGATAAAGAGAAGGTGGCGCTGGGTACGGACCGCGACTTCTGGCTGGCGCTGCCGAAGGCCGATCTGGATCATATCAAAGCCAAATACGTGCTGAATGGTAAAGAGCTGGAAGCTCCGATGCCTGCGAAC
The DNA here is from genome assembly GCF_902164725.1 of Pseudescherichia vulneris. NCBI lineage: Bacteria > Pseudomonadati > Pseudomonadota > Gammaproteobacteria > Enterobacterales > Enterobacteriaceae > Pseudescherichia > Pseudescherichia vulneris. The sequence goes on from NZ_LR607338.1 coordinate 3,507,165, forward strand.
CAGCAGGTGGGCGAGGTGGAGCTGTATGATAACGGCAAGCTGGTTGCCCGCTCACCGCTGGTCACCCTGGAGGCGATTGAGAAAGGCGGCGTTTTCTCACGCATGAGCGACTATCTGCATCACGTTCTGTAAGAAGCGGCGGGCAGGCTGGCAACTCTGCGAGTCTGCTCGCATACTGAACAGGCCAGGGGTGACAAAGCCCCTAAAAAAAGAGAGTGTATATCCATACAGCAATCATCGCGGAGGCAGCATGGACTACAGTATCAAACAGCTCGATAAGCGCACTATTGCCGGGTTTCATCTGGTAGGACCGTGGGAAAAGACCGTTAAGCAGGGCTTTGAACAACTCACGCTTTGGGTGCAAACCAAACATCTCCAGCCGCAGGAGTGGATCGCCGTCTACTACGATAACCCCGACGAAGTCCCGCCGGAGAAGCTGCGCGCCGACACGGTCATTTCAGTTCCTGAGGGCTTTACCGTCCCGGAAAATAGCGAAGGGGTGATCCTGAGCGAACTGCCCGGCGGCCAGTACGCCGTAGCCCGGGCCCGGGTCTATAACGAAGAGTTTGAGAAAACGTGGGATCTCTTTTTTGACAGCCTGCTTCCGGATGCCTACTACCAGATTGCTGCCCGGCCCTGCTTTGAGCGCTACCTGAATGCAGACAGCAGCAGCGGCTACTGGGACGTTGAGATGCACATTCCCGTTGAGCCCAAATCACGTTAAGCGCCTGCTTACCGTTGATCCTGGCGGCCTGTTTACTGATTTTAATCATTTAAAGCGGTTTTTACGGGGCTTTCGGTCACAATGCCGACGCCCCGGCGCGAAAATTCGCTACAATTGCGCCTTTGTCGTTTTAGCCGGAGAGCGTAGTGCGCACCGACAAATCACTTAGCCCGTTTGAAATACGCCTGTATCGTCACTATCGCCTCGTGCACGGGGCCAGGATAGCGCTGGCGTTTATTCTGACCTTTCTGCTGGTGCGTCTGCTGGACGTTCCGGAGGGCACCTGGCCGCTGATCACCCTGGTGGTGATCATGGGGCCGATCTCCTTCTGGGGAAACGTTGTGCCGCGCGCCTTCGAGCGTATCGGCGGCACTATCCTCGGTTCGGCGCTGGGGCTGATCGCCCTGAAGCTGGAAGTCATCTCTCTGCCGCTGATGCTGCTCTGGTGTGCCGCCGCGATGTTTCTCTGCGGCTGGCTGGCGTTGGGCAAGAAACCCTACCAGGCGCTGCTGATCGGCATCACGCTCGCGGTAGTGGTGGGTGCACCGGCCGGGGATATGAACATCGCCCTGTGGCGCGGCGGGGATGTGATCTTAGGCTCGCTGCTGGCGATGCTGTTTACCGGCATCTGGCCGCAGCGGGCGTTTCTGCACTGGCGCATCCAGATGGCAAACTACGTTACGCAATTTAACCGGGTCTATCAGGCGGGCTTCTCACCGAACCTGGTGGAGCGCCCACGGCTGGAGAAGCATCTACAAAACATCCTCAACGACGTAGTGAAGATGCGCGGCCTGATTGCGCCAGCCAGCAAAGAGACGCACATTCAGAAAGCGATCTTCGAAGCCATTCAGACCGTAAGCCGCAACATGGTGTGTATGCTTGAACTGCAGATCAACGCCCACTGGGCGTCACGGGCCAGCCACTTCGTGATGCTTAACGCCCGGACGATCCGCGAGACCCAGACCATGACGCAGCAAACGCTGCTCACCATCGCCCATGCGCTCTACGAAGGCAATCCGCAGCCGATCCTTGCTAATAGCGAGCGGCTTAACGAGATTGTGGCGGAGCTGCGGGAGCTGATCCAACAGCATAAAGATGAGACGCTGGCGGAAACCCCAATGCACGGCTACGTGTGGTTAAGCATGGAGCTGGCGCGGCAGCTGGAGCTGCTTTCGCATCTTATCTGCCGGGCGCTGCGCAAATAAGCCGCATCCGTAACTGAATCAGCAGCAGGTTGTTTCGATTCAGCCAGATTTAGCGTTATGATATTTAGAGGGATAAAATCATTGTCATTAGCAACGGCTAAAAGTATGTTTACCCTATAGCGGTTGCTTTAACGAATCCGAATCCGATATTAGCAGGGGTGTAAAAATGGAAACTACTAAGCCTTCATTCCAGGACGTTCTGGAGTTCGTACGTCTGTTCCGCCGTAAGAACAAATTACAGCGCGAAATTCAGGACGTTGAGAAAAAAATCCGCGATAACCAGAAACGCGTTCTGCTGCTGGATAACCTGAGCGACTACATCAAGCCGGGAATGAGCGTTGAAGCGATCCAGGGCATCATCGCCAGCATGAAAACCGACTACGAAGACCGCGTAGATGACTACATCATCAAAAACGCTGAGATCTCGAAAGAGCGCCGTGAAATCTCTAAAAAGCTGAAAACGATGGGTGAGCTGAAGCACGCCGCGGTTGAAGCCAAAGACGAGTAATCCTTCTAAGCCGGGTCTGGCAACTCTGTCACCCGGCGTTTTACCTCTTCCACGCCCCCGAATGACCTCGCAAACCGTTTAACTATTGCTCGGCATGAATGGCATTAAGCAGGATATCCATCAGTCCTGGAAAACGGGCATCAAGGTCGTCCCGGCGCAACGAGATCAGATTTTCCCTGCCCTGGGGACGCTGCCAGATCACGCCGCTGTCGCGCAGCACGCGCCAGTGGTGGGTCATGGTCGATTTGGCCACGTCCTTGCGCAGCGACCCGCAGGCCTGCTCTCCTTCATCCGCCAGGGTTCTGACTATCTCCAGGCGCAGCGGATTTCCCAGCGCGAACAGTACATTTTCGAGGCGGATTTTTGCCCGATCGGGATGGCTGGCAATCATAGTGTTCCTGAGTCAATAAGCACAAATAGTGACCAGCGAGCTGGCTAACGCATACTATACCTAAACCCAACGGCGAGTGCCATGCGGCAGCAGCGGCGAGATTATCATCCATAACTATAGCTAAAATAGTTCGAATATACTCGTACAGTTGGACTATGATGAGGACGTTAAACCTGAATGGCCGCACTGGCCGCTAACAGTCAAACTGACTAAGGACGCATCATGCCCCGACCCATCCCCCTCGAACGCTATCGCAACATTGGTATTTCTGCCCACATTGATGCCGGCAAAACCACCACCACTGAACGGATCCTGTTTTATACCGGCATGAGCCATAAATTGGGTGAAGTTCACGATGGCGCAGCGACGACAGACTGGATGGCGCAGGAGCAAGAGCGCGGAATTACCATTACCTCCGCAGCCGTAAGCTGCTTCTGGCCCGGTATGGATCGGGGTTTTGAGCCGCACCGCATCAATATCATCGACACCCCCGGCCACGTTGACTTCACCATTGAGGTGGAGCGCTCCATGCGCGTGTTGGACGGCGCGGTAATGGTCTACGACTCCGTAGGCGGCGTGCAGCCCCAGTCGGAGACCGTCTGGCGACAGGCCAACAAGTATCACGTGCCCCGGCTGGCGTTCGTCAACAAGATGGACCGTCCGGGCGCGGACTTCTTCCGCGTGGTGCAGATGATGATCGACCGCCTGAAGGCAAATCCGGTACCGATTGTGATCCCCATCGGGGCGGAAGAGCACTTCACCGGCGTGATCGATCTCATCAAAATGCGGGAAATCATCTGGGACGATGCCACCCAGGGGATGGCGTTCAGCTACGCGCCGGTGCCCGAGGAGCTGCTGACAACGGCGAAAGCGTGGCGCGAGAAAATGGTCTCCGCAGCGGCGGAAGCCAATGACGAATTAATGGATAAGTATCTGGAAAACGGCGATCTGGAGGAGGCTGAGATTATTAGCGGCCTGCGCGCCCGCACCGTGGCCGGTGAGATCCAGCCCGTGCTTTGCGGGAGCGCCTTTAAAAACAAAGGGGTACAGCGTGTGCTCGACGCGGTGGTAGAGCTGATGCCGTCCCCGCTTGATATTCCCGCCATCAAGGGTGTGGATGAGAAGGGCGCAACCGCCGAGCGCCATCCGGACGATCGCGAGCCGTTCTCTGCGTTGGCCTTTAAGCTAATGACCGACCCCTACGTGGGCCAGCTCACCTTTATCCGCGTCTACTCCGGCGTGCTGAAAAAAGGTGACGCGGTGTGGAACCCGGTTAAGGGCAAGAAGGAGCGCATTGGGCGCATTGTGCTGATGCACGCCAACGACCGCCACGAGGTGGACGAGCTGCGAGCAGGGGATATCGCTGCCTGCGTCGGGCTGAAGGATGTCACCACCGGTGATACTCTCTGTGCCCCGGACGCGGTGATCACCCTTGAACGTATGGAGTTTCCGGATCCGGTGATCTCCCTGGCGATTGAGCCGAAGACCAAGGCGGATCAGGAGAAGATGGGCATTGCGTTGCAGCGGCTGGCGGCAGAGGATCCCTCATTTCATCTGCATACTGACGAGGAGTCGGGCCAGACCATCATCTCTGGTATGGGCGAGCTGCATCTGGAGATCATCGTCGACCGCATGCGGCGAGAGTTTGGCGTAGAGGCCAACATTGGTCGTCCGCAGGTGACCTACCGGGAGACGATCCGTAAAACGGTGAAGGATATCGAAGGCAAGTTTGTCCGTCAGTCCGGCGGTAAAGGGCAGTACGGTCACGTGGTGCTAACCCTGGAACCGCTAGAGGGAGGCAAGGGTTTTATCTTTGAGGATGCCACCAAGGGCGGGGTTGTACCTCGGGAGTTTATCCCCTCGGTGGAGAAGGGCCTGCGGGAGGCGATCAACAGCGGCGTGCTGGCGGGTTATCCGGTGGTCGATATCAAGGCGACGCTGACCTTTGGCTCCTACCATGACGTCGACTCCTCGGAGCTGGCCTTCAAAATGGCGGCGATTTTCGGCTTTAAAGAGGGGGCGAAGCGCGCCGACCCGGCGATCCTGGAGCCGATTATGCACGTGGAGGTAGAGACCCCGGAGGAGTATGCCGGGAACGTGATGGGGGATCTCTCGTCCCGTCGCGGCATGGTACAGGGGATGGATGAGCGGCTGGGAAGCCAGATTATCCGTGCCGACGTGCCGCTGGCAGAGATGTTCGGTTACTCGACGACGCTGCGCTCAATGTCCCAGGGACGTGCCACCTACAGCATGGAGTTCCACCACTATGCGGAAGCACCGCGTAACGTGGCGGAGAGCATTATCGCCAGCCGGGCCAAAACCGTCTAATCGGCCGATCGACCCTCGCTAACCGCGCCCCGGCATGGCCAATCCTGCCGGGGCGCGTTTTTTTTGCGCAGCGGAAAAATTGCTCAACTCAGTGATCTGCGCTGCAAATTTGTACAAGCGGGATGCGCACTCTCACTTTCCCACAGCTATGTTTAAGATTCTGGACGGTCCGGACACCGCGTAGCCCAGCCAGCCATGTGATGGCGACCTCTCCCACGCCGCTGGCGGCGGGTTCTGAACCGTGCTGAGGATTAACACATGTCTATCAAAACGCTTACGTTACCGCTTGCTCTGCTGAGCGGCCTGGGTGCTGCGTTTTATGCGCAGGCGGATATCACTATCGGCGTTGCCGGGCCTTTTACCGGCCCCAACGCCACCTACGGGGCGCAGTACTGGAAGGGCGCAACCCAGGCGGCGGCGGATATCAATGCCGCAGGCGGCATCAAGGGCGAGAAGATCGTGCTGGTGCAGGGGGACGACGCCTGCGAACCCAAGCAGGCGGTGGCGGTGGCAAACCGGCTGGTAGACGAAGAGAAGGTCTCCGCCGTGGTAGGCCACTTCTGCTCCTCCTCCACGATGCCCTCGTCGGAAGTCTATGACGAAGCCGGCGTCCTGACCATCACCCCCGGCTCTACTAACCCACAGATTACCGAGCGGGGCATGCAAAACATGTTTCGCATGTGCGGCCGCGACGATCAGCAGGGTGTGGTGGCGGCAAACTACATTCTCGACGTGCTGAAGGCCAAAAAAGTTGCTGTGATCCACGACAAGGACACCTACGGTCAGGGGCTGGCGGACGCGATGCGCGCGGCACTGGCGAAGCGGGGCACTAAAGAGGTGCTGTATGAGGGGCTATCCCGAGGCGAAAAAGATTTCAACGCGCTGGTCACCAAAGTGGGGGCGCTGAAGCCTGACGTGGTCTACTTTGGCGGCTGCCATCCCGAGGCCGGGCCGCTGATACGCCAGATGCGCGAGCAGGGCGTAGAGGCGAAATTTTTCTCCGGCGACTGCGTAGTCACCGAGGAGCTGGTCACGGCGGCAGGCGGGGCGCAGTTCACCAACGGCGTGCTGATGACCTTCGGTAAAGATCCCCGCACCATCCCGGCGGGAAAAGCAGTCATTGAAAAATTCCGCGCCGCAGGCTTTGAGCCGGAAGGCTACACCCTCTACTCTTACGCCTCCATTCAGGCTATCGCCGCCGCCTATAACGCCGTCGGCAAAGACAACGAGAAGGCCAGCGCCTGGCTGAAATCCAACAGCGTCGATACGGTGATGGGGCCCAAAGCCTGGGACGGGAAGGGCGATCTCAAGGTCTCTGACTACGTTGTCTATCAGTGGGACGACAAAGGCAAATATCACCAGCTGTAATCTCCTTCACCGGGGCGAGGGCGTTCACCATGGATGCATTCTTCTTGCAGCAGCTTATCAACGGCCTGACGCTGGGCGCGGTGTATGGCCTGATCGCCATCGGCTATACGATGGTGTACGGCATCATTGGCATGATCAACTTTGCCCACGGTGAGGTCTATATGATCTCGGCCTATCTCTGCGCCATCGGCCTCGGGCTGCTGTCGTGGTTTGGCCTGCACTCCTTCCCGCTGCTCATCTTTGGCACCCTGATCTTCACCATAGTCGTTACCGGCGTCTACGGCTGGACCATCGAGCGTATCGCCTATCGGCCGCTGCGCAACTCCACGCGCCTCGCGCCGCTGATTTCGGCGATTGGCATGTCGCTGATCCTGCAAAACTATGTCCAGATCGCTCAGGGACCCAATCAGCAGGGGATCCCAACCCTGCTGACCGGCGTGCTGCGCCTGGACGTTGGGGACGGCATTGTGCAGATCACCTGGACCAAAATATTCATTCTGCTGGCGGCGCTGGCGGGGATGCTGCTGTTGACCTGGATCATTCAGTTTACCCGGCTAGGGCGCATCTGCCGGGCCACCCAGCAGGATCGGCGGATGGCGTCGATCCTCGGTATCAACACCGATCGGGTTATCTCGCTGGTGTTTGTGATGGGGGCAGCGATGGCGGGGCTGGCGGGTGTACTGGTCACCATGAACTACGGCACCTTTGATTTCTATATTGGCTTTATCATCGGCATCAAAGCCTTTACCGCCGCCGTGCTGGGCGGGATCGGCTCGCTGCCCGGCGCGATGCTGGGCGGCCTGCTGCTGGGGGTGGCCGAAGCGCAGTTCGCCGGGCTGGTCAACTCTGACTATAAGGACGTCTTCTCCTTTGCGTTACTGGTTGCCATCCTGATTTTCCGCCCGCAGGGGCTGCTGGGCCGTCCGGTGGTGGCGAAGGTATGAGGAGCACGAGCATGACGGATGCGGCGATAAAGCCCCGGCTGGATCTGAAGCAGTGCCTGCGGGATACCCTTCTGGCCGGGCTGTGCGCGTTAGTGGTATTCGGGCCGATTGTCGGTGTGGTGCTTAAAGGCTACAGCGTTAATCTGGCTCCGGCACGCGTTGCGCTGCTGATAGCGATCGTCATGGCCGGACGCTTTCTGCTGAGCCTGGCCCTGCAAACCACGCGCGGGCGACAATTTACTCGCCGCTTTGAGAGCGCCAACGACGGGGTCTTTGTTCGCTCGCCGGATCATACTTCCCATCTGCGCTGGATTGGGCCACTGCTGCTGCTGCTGGCGATGCTGTTTCCCTTTGTTGCCAGTAAATACCTCCTGACCGTAGCGATCCTCGGGCTGATCTACGTTCTGCTCGGGTTGGGACTCAATATTGTGGTAGGCCTGGCCGGACTGCTGGACCTCGGCTACGTCGCGTTTTACGCCATCGGTGCCTATGGTCTGGCGCTGGGGTATCAGTATCTCGGCCTCGGGTTTTGGGTGATGCTGCCCATGGGGGCGATCATCGCCGCGCTGGCTGGCGCGCTGCTGGGTTTTCCGGTGTTGCGGATGCATGGCGATTACCTGGCGATTGTGACCCTCGGCTTCGGGGAGATTATCCGCCTGGTGCTCAATAACTGGGTGAGCTTTACCGGCGGGCCAAACGGCATCTCTGCGCCCGCGCCGACCTTTTTAGGGCTGGAGTTTAACCGCCGAGCGCGAGACGGCGGCGTCCCCTTTCATGAATTTTTTGGCATTACCTATAACCCTAATCTCAAGTTTATCTTTATCTACGCGGTGCTGATTCTGGTCGTCGTATTAGTGCTGTTTATTAAGCATCGGCTGACCACCATGCCCATCGGCCGCGCCTGGGAGGCGCTGCGGGAGGATGAGGTCGCCTGTCGATCGCTGGGCTTAAACCACGTTCTGGTCAAGCTGTCGGCTTTTATGTTGGGAGCCTCCACCGCCGGGATTGCCGGCGTCTTCTTCGCCACTTACCAGGGTTTTGTGAATCCCACCTCGTTTACCTTTTTTGAGTCGGCACTGATCCTCGCTATCGTGGTGCTAGGCGGCATGGGTTCCACGCTCGGCGTGGTGCTGGCGGCGTTTATCCTCACCGTCGCCCCGGAACTGCTACGGGATTTCGCCGAGTACCGCGTGCTGCTGTTTGGCGTGCTGATGGTGCTGATGATGATCTGGCGGCCACGGGGTCTGGTGCGTACCAGCCGAGCCGGATTTGCCGTGCGTAAAGGCGTTGCGCCATGAGCGATGCCATTCTACGCGTGGAAAATCTGATGATGCACTTCGGCGGCATCAAAGCCCTTAACGACGTGAGTCTGGAGGTGAAGCGAGGATCCATCACCGCGCTTATCGGCCCCAACGGCGCGGGGAAAACCACGGTGTTCAACTGCCTGACTGGCTTTTACCAGGCCTCCGGCGGATCGATCCTGCTGGAGACGCGGTCACGCACCACTGACATTGTGCAGGTGCTGGGCCAGACGCTGCGGGTGAGTGATTTCCTCCAACCGCGCCGGTTAATGTCCCGGCTTGGCTACAAGATGTTTGGCGGCACTCATCTGGTGAACCGCGCCGGGCTGGCGCGCACCTTCCAGAATATCCGCCTGTTTCGCGAGATGTCGGTAGTAGAGAACCTGTTGGTGGCCCAGCATATGCAGGCCAACCGCAACCTGATTGCCGGGATCCTCAATACGCCAGGCTACCGCCGGGCCGAGAGTCAGGCCCTTGACCGGGCATTCTACTGGCTGGAGGTGGTCGAGATGGTGGAGTGCGCCAACCGGCTGGCCGGGACGCTCTCCTATGGCCAGCAGCGTCGGCTGGAGATCGCCCGCGCCATGTGCACCGGGCCAGAGATGATCTGCCTTGATGAACCCGCTGCCGGGCTGAACCCCGTTGAGACCCACGCCCTGAGCCGGATTGTGCGGACTCTGCGCCAGCAGCACGGGGTAACGGTGCTGCTAATTGAGCACGACATGGGCATGGTGATGTCGATTGCCGACTGGGTGATCGTCCTCGACCACGGCAACGTTATCGCGCGCGGGACGCCAGAGGCGATCCAGGCCAACGCCAGCGTCATTGCTGCTTATCTTGGGACCGACGAGGAGGCGATGGATCGATGAGCCAGCCGCTGCTTGAGTTTCATCGGGTCGATGTATTCTACGGCCCAATTCAGGCTTTAAAGAACGTCTCTTTGACGGTAAACGAAGGCGAAACCGTCTCGCTGATTGGCGCGAACGGCGCGGGCAAGTCAACGCTGCTGATGTCAGTCTTTGGTCAGCCGCGCATCGCCAGCGGCGAGATACGCTATCGCGGAGAGAATATTAGCCATAAATCCACCCACTTTATCGCCAGCAACGGCATCGCCCAGGCCCCAGAGGGGCGGCGTATCTTTCCTGACATGACGGTGGAGGAGAATCTGCTGATGGGCACTATCCCCATTGGTGACCGCTACCAGAAAGAGGACAGGGCGCGGATGTACGACATCTTTCCGCTGCTGGAAGAGCGGCGCAGCCAGCGGGCGATGACCCTCTCCGGCGGCGAGCAGCAGATGCTGGCTATCGCCCGGGCGCTGATGAGCCGTCCCCGGCTGCTGCTGCTGGATGAACCGAGCCTCGGCCTCGCCCCGCTGGTGGTAAAACAGATTTTCCAGGTGCTGCGCGAGCTGACCCAGGGAGGGATGACGCTGTTCCTGGTAGAGCAAAACGCCAACCACGCCCTCAACCTCTCCGATCGTGCCTATGTCATGGTTAACGGTGAGATCCGCCTGAGCGGAAGCGGTGCGGAGCTACTGGCAGATCCCGAGGTGCGTAAAGCCTACCTGGGCGGGGGGTGAATGTCCTTCACTTTCCTAATAAAGGGACTTAAAACATTAGTACTATAATACTTAAATAAATGCGATATATTTAAATGCCTTAATAGGTGCAGCCATTGTGCATATTTTTTATGATGCTGGCGTGCAATTTTTAGGTGGAACTGAATAAAGTTAAATTTAAATAACGCTCATTATTGTTAATCCTGCCATATAAGATTTTCCTCAATGCAAGCATGTTTATTATGGATGCCGCTATATAAAATTTAGTTGTCAGCTATCTTTTTGTTTTATATCTATTTTTTTTGATCATTACG
>NZ_LR607338.1:3524336-3524777 GCF_902164725.1 Pseudescherichia vulneris
TATTTCTATTAACATTGATGACACGCTGGGAACGGCGGTTTACCTTAACTTCACTGACAGTAAATTCAGCGACGGGACAGATATTTCCCCAGTCCGTCTCAACACCCTTTTTGCCAAAGAACTCATTAACAAGGCCAGCGCCAGCATTCAGGCGCTGCTGAACTGGGACACCCAGTTAACCCTCGAACCCGGTATGACCAACGATACCGCTGTCCCCATGGACTTTAGCGGTGCGAACGGCCTCTACTTCTGGGAGCTGTTCTTCTATATGCCGTACCTGGTGGCGTGGCGTCTGAGCCAGGAGGAGGAGTACAGCGATGCATTAAGCTGGTATGACTACATCTTCGATCCGGCCGCCCGTGGGCGCGATAATAGCAGCGATATCCGTCAGCAGTATCCCGAACCCGACTACTGGAGCGTGCGCCCGCTGGTGGAGAGCGC
>NZ_LR607338.1:3526588-3527146 GCF_902164725.1 Pseudescherichia vulneris
TGAGTGGGAATGATTAATAGCTAAGTTATAGCTACTCATATCTATTCAAAACCAAATTCAACCCTCTGTTTTTTAGAGGGTTTTTTGTTTATAACTACTCATATCTATTCACTCTACCTCATATTTTTAGCCGGTATGCGTGACGGTATTACCCCAAAGGTATATGCTCATCCCGTCATTTTTTATCATTGCGACCGGGTGAAATGTGCTTACCGATACCAAACTAAAAAACCTAAAACCGCAGGACAAAATCTATAAGGTCTCAGACCGCGACGGGCTGTATGTAGCCGTGCTCACGTCAGGCAGTATCTCGTTCCGGTACGATTACCGGATCAACGGGAGGCGGGAGACACTGGTGATCGGGCAGTATGGCCGTGACGGTATCAGCCTGGCGGAAGCCAGAGAGGAATTAATCGCTGCCAAAAAGCTCCTGAAGTCAGGCCAGTCGCCAGCTGCGGCAAAACGCGACGGTATCCGGCGCATACGTGGAGAAGAGACGTTTGCCGCTCATACCGACGCATACATGAAACACGTCACGCTGGCGGACAGCACGCGGCA
>NZ_LR607338.1:3527567-3528883 GCF_902164725.1 Pseudescherichia vulneris
ATTCCGGCCGCGAGAATGAAGGCATCGCGTGAGCACGTTATCTATCTGCCCAGGCAGGCGCAGGATATTATGGTCGGACTTCAGATGTGCGCTGGTGGCAGCGAGTACCTCGTGCCAGGACGCTTCAGTGCGAGCAAGCCTTTGTCTAATGCAGCCCTTAACTCGGTGATCGACCGGGCAGTCGCGCAGGCCAATGAAGATGGCGACGTACTGGAGCCGATGACGGTACACGATCTGAGGCGCACCGGCAGCACCCTGTTGCATGAGGCTGGCTTCCCGTCTGACTGGATTGAAAAGGCTTTGGCTCATGAGCAGCGCGGCGTGCGTGCCGTCTATAACAAGGCTGAATATGCAGATGGCCGCACTTATATGCTTCAGCAGTGGGCCGACATGATCGACATGTGGATAGCCGGGGAGCACACCGATCTGGTGCCGTTCTCTCCGGCTAAGTATGAGAGGTGGATGGAGAAAGGTGATTAATCACGCCCGTTGCTTCACCTTCTTACCTGATGGCTGCGCCGCCCGGCGGCGCTCACTGCTGCGGATAAGCTGCTGCGCGCCGTCATCACCGGGGCCGCGATGATTGCCCAGGGCGCGCACCACGCTTTCACGTTCGTAGCTCTCGATATCACTGCGCGTCACGGCACACCCCCCGCCCGCGCAGATTGAGCCACTGGCTGACGCACACCAGCGCCAGCAGTACGCCGTAACCAATGCACCATGCTGCGATCTGATGGTCTGTCATGCTGCCTGCTCCTTCTGGTTTTTGATGAACTCAGCAATGCCGGGCAGCAGGCTCACCGCCGGGGATGAGCACTGGTTTCCCCACACGTCGAAACCGTGGGAAGACTGGCGGGCAAACAGCTCTATACGCGGCACATCGCCAAGCAGTTGCACCAGTTTCTCCCGCACATAGTCCGGCTTCTGAGAGTGTGCCAGGCGCGGCGCAGTGAACGACTGGACGATCCCGGCATCCATTCGCTCAGGTAGCTTCCCCTTTATGGCAAAGAGGCAATCTTCGCTGTTAGCACGCGTCATATGACCCATACCTAAAACCAATTTGTCGTGCTGCCGGCTGCCGCATTTATTCCAGGTGAAGCCTTTCATGGTCATCAGGCGAAAGCCCCAAGCCTCGACAACCTTCAGCGCTTCTACCGGCTGCGTCGGTACCCACCACATGGCCAGCAGGCAATTTTCTGCTGCCAGATCCCATACGGGAAAGCGGCAAATATCCAGCACGCTCATAACCGGGTACTTGAAGCCAGCGCCGCGGTCTCCGTCGGCGGCCTTGTCGCGATATGCCCAGGGCGGATCAG
>NZ_LR607338.1:3529206-3529891 GCF_902164725.1 Pseudescherichia vulneris
ATAGGTCAGCACTACGCTGCCGACCCTGATGTTGTCGGTGGTGTTAGTCATAGATCACCCCACAAGTGCAGCCTGCGCTGATTCCGCTGTAGTCACCCCGGCGCAGCCCGTTGCTGAAACCAATACAGCGCTGGCGGCGCACGGCGATGCGGGAGCGCTCCACCTCTCCACGCGCTTTGTCCATGCACTTCAGCCAGAGATTGGCCGCTACGCGGTACTGGCCACGCTCTTCCCGAGCTATAGCCAGCTTTTCGATCTCCATCGCTGCCGGGGTTACCGCCACCGGAGCGCCCGGCGCTGGCCGGGCTAACACTTTTTCTTCGTGGTGCTTTTCGAGACGGGACTTAGCCATGATGCGCACCTCACGCAGCAGCTGAGCTAACGGGGCGGAAAACGCGCTGCGAAACTGGAGGCTTTTTTCCGGTAAACTCTGCCGGGCTGTTCGCCTGGCGCTTGTCGAGCCACTCCTCGATCTGATCGCCGTTCCACGCGCAGCGGCGGTCAGTGATGTAGAAACGCGGCGGAAACTCTCCGGCCTGCTCCAGGCGATCGATGGTGCTCCACGACAGCGGAACCATCTCCAGCACCTGCTTCTTGCTTAATGCATTTTTCATAGATACTCCTCGTTGAGATGGTGCGGCGCGCGCTGCGCCGCGAGATGGTTAAACTTCGCTGGTTAGTTCAT
>NZ_LR607338.1:3532738-3534741 GCF_902164725.1 Pseudescherichia vulneris
GTGATAAGCCCTGTAGGAGGGCGTTATGCGTTACCAGTGAGGTAATAATTATCCATATGTGATTGGTAGTCAATAGATATGAACATAAAAAATTACCCGAAAGGTAACATTTCAGGCGCAAAAAAACCCGCACATGGCGGGCTATCGTTTGATTTATATGAAATTATTCAGCGCTTCGTGCGCTCTGAACTATCACAAAATCGACATAGCTTTCGATCTTCGCCTTCTCGCCTTCCGGTAACAATGCGTAGCGAGGGCGGTCATAGTTGATGACGGTTGCGTCACCAGGGGGGATCAGCATTTCGTAGGCCCGGCGGCCGAACGCCCGGGCGATGGCTTCCAGATTGGCAATGGTGATGCTCACCTCGTTACGCAGCATGCGGTTAATGCTCGCCTGGCTGACGCCGGACGCATCCGCGACGCGCTGCTGAGATGACAGCTCCCGGTTCTGGCCCATCCACAACTTGAGGTTATGCGCTGCTACCAGGCCGATCTCTGACGTGTCGACGGAATCACGCACGTCGGCCTGTAGCGACAGGTAGTGATCCACGTCCAGCCAGTTACGGGGCTTGTTGCCAACGGCTTCTATCTTGCGTGCTGACGCATCACCAATATTCTTCTTTCCCGACGTCCAGCGGCTGACCAGGTTAGGCTCAGTTCCCATTCTTTCCGCCAGGCGAGACTGCACGCCGTTAAACTCACGGTCGATCAGGTCTTTTAAATTGTCGCGACGAATATCATGGATGCTTTTCATTGCAGGAAAATTTTCTCTTATATGAATGATTTGATGATTCTCATTATCGCGCATTTACCCCAGAGGTAAATGAACCTTTCAGGTAACATTCCTTGATTTTTATTACCGATTGGGTGAATATTTATTATCTGAAATAAATATCAGGCAATAGCTATGAGCGAGAACGCACAGTTTGATTTTAAAAAGGCCTGGCTGGCTCTGACGCCGGATGAGCGCGAGCGGTTTGCAGTAGAGGCCGGAACCACTGCCCATTACATCCAGACGCATCTGACCGGAAAGCGCAAAATGCCCGGCAAACGCGTGATGGACGGGCTTTACAGGGCATCCCGCGCCCGCAAATGGGTTCGCACTAAGCCCGAGCTTGTCACCTTTTTCTACTCCTGATCTCCCCTCTGACCGCCGCCCGGCGGTCTTTTCATATCTATTCGTACCGCTCAGGTAATAAATATCCATTTATGGTTGATCTTTTTTCGCTGTGAGTCGAAAATAGCCGATATCAATAGCAAAAAGTGAGGTCGCCAACGTGCAAATCATCACCCGTATGCAGGCCGCCAAAGATGGCCTGAACAAATACAACACCGGCAAACCGTGTCGGCATGGCCACCATTCCCCGCGCTACGTGCTTAACGGGACGTGCGTGCAGTGCGCGCTGGAGAGCGCCAACAAACACCGTAACGAGTTCTCCGAAGCGCTCAGGGCAGCTCAGGGGGCAGCATGAAGCCCGCTGCGTATTACAACGAAATCGATCCATACGCCGCCCAGTGGCTGCGGAATCTAATCGCCGGCGGTCACATCGCGCCGGGTGAAGTTGACGAAAGGAGTATTGAAGATGTCGCACCTGACGACCTGCGAGGATTTACCCAGTGCCACTTTTTCGCCGGGATCGGCGGATGGTCTCACGCCCTGCGCGTTGCCGGATGGCCCGACGATAAACCAGTCTGGACTGGCTCCTGCCCGTGCCAGCCTTTCTCCTCGGCAGGCAAAGGCGATGGGTTTGATGACGCGCGCCACCTCTGGCCGGATTTTGCCTGGCTCATCGGCGAGCGAAAGCCTGTCGCAGTCTTTGGCGAGCAGGTTGCAGCTGGTAACGCAAACGTCTGGTTCGACCTTGTACAGTCAGACCTGGAAGGAATGGGCTACGCCTTCGGGCTTGTCCCGTTTACGTCAGCGGGCATCGGTGCGCCGCACATCCGGGAGCGAGCTTACTGGGTGGCCGACGCCCACCTGCAACGTGAATCCTCAGCCGGAA
>NZ_LR607338.1:3539399-3540519 GCF_902164725.1 Pseudescherichia vulneris
AGGAGAGTGAGTGATGTCAAAGTGTGACGTTTTACTTTACGCAATGGTCATCGGTTTTGGCCTTGCTGCTGGAATCAGGGTTTACATTGCCTGGGAGTCATTAATCAACATGGTGTGGGGTGCTATTCGTGCCTAAATCCCCAGCCGAGCGCAAAGCAGCGCAGCGTGCTCGCCAGGCTGCCGCTGGTGGCCGCAAGATGGAACTGGTACTCGACCAGCAGGAGCTGGACATGGTGGCGCGTAACTGCGCCGCTCGTCGCCCGGGTCGCAGTCCGTATGAGCTCAACGAGTATATTGCGCTGCTGATCCGCCAGGACGACGCCCGCCTGAAAGAGCAGATGGCTAAGATGGCAGGAAGCCAGTGCGGGAAGTGCGGCGATAAGCTGCCGGTAGACAGTTGCCCGTGCCAGGGTGATTCGCAGTGCTGGGTTACCGGCGGGTGGCATGACCTGAAATTAACGGTGTGACATGTCACGATTTGCATTAATCACTTGCAAATGCCGCCGACTATGGCGGCTTTATTTTGCGTGATAGTATTACCATATTGGTAATTATTACTATGGTGGTAACAATGGCCGCGACGCCCAAACCTCACAAACGCAAATCAACGCAGTTTAAGCCCATCTCAGCAATGATGGAGGCTTACTGCCAGTCGTACGTCAAGATGCCGGAAAATCAGCGACAGGCGGCCATTGATGCAGGATTCTCGCCCAATACGGCAGCGGCCAAGGCCAGCGTGATGATGCGGGATGAACGCATCCAGAAACGAATCGCTGAGCTGATGGAAGAGCGCAATAAGCGATCCCGTATCTCTGCTGACTACGTGCTTATGAGGCTGAAGGAGATCGACGAGCTTGACCTGGGCGATATCATGGACGATGACCTGAGCCTCAAGCCGCTGAGCACATGGCCGAAAGCGTGGCGCCAGTTCCTGTCAGGCGTGAAGGTGGCAGAGCTATTCGAGGGTAAGGGCGACGAGAAAAAGATTATCGGCGTCCTGAAGTCGATTAAGTGGCCGGACAAAGTCAAGAACCTGGAGCTAATCGGCAAGCACGTCGATGTGAATGCGTTCAAGGAGCGTGTGGACGTTAACGTGAACTTCACCATTGCCGACCGTATG
>NZ_LR607338.1:3541767-3543665 GCF_902164725.1 Pseudescherichia vulneris
ACGGGATCGGCAAATCGGCATTCATATCGATGCTCATTAAGTGGGGCATGGACACCTGTGAGGACTGCAAGGTGGTCGTCACCGCCAACACCGACAACCAGCTGCGCACCAAGACCTGGCCGGAGATCATCAAGTGGTCGAATCTGTCCATCACTAAGGACTGGTTCACCACCACCGCGACGGCGATGTACAGCAACGATCCGGGCCATGACAAGCGCTGGCGCGCGGATGCCATTCCTTGGTCTGAACACAACACCGAAGCGTTTGCGGGCCTGCATAACGAGCGCAAGCGTATCATCGTCGTGTTCGATGAAGCCTCCAACATCGCGGATCTGGTCTGGGAGGTAGCCGAGGGTGCGCTGACCGATGAAGATACGGAGATCATCTGGGTAGCTTTCGGGAACCCGACGCGTAACACCGGCCGCTTCCGTGAGTGTTTCCGCAAGTACCGGCACCGCTGGAAGGCCAAGCAGATAGACAGCCGCACCGTTGAGGGAACGAACAAAGAGCAGCTCCAGAAGTGGATTGAGGACTACGGCGAGGATAGCGACTTTGTGAAGGTGCGTGTGCGGGGGATCTTCCCGGATGCGTCGGAAAACCAGTTTATTCCGTCCGGCCTCACGGGCCCGGCGGTTGGAAGGGTCATCACGCCAGACCAGGTGCAGCACGCGGCTACGGTCATCGGCGTCGACCCGTCGCACCAGGGCAAAGACCCGGCGGTTATCTACCTGCGTCAGGGGCTGCACTGCCGGAAACTGGGCGAGTATCCGCGCACCACGGACGATGTGTGGTTTGCCAAGGTGATCGCCGACTTTGAAGATCAGTATCGCGCTGACGCGGTATTCATCGACTACGGATACGGCACCGGCCTGAAATCGGTGGGTGATAACTGGGGCCGGAACTGGACGCTGATACAGTTCGGTGGTGGCACTGCTGATCCCGAGATGGGCAACAAGCGCGGCGAGATGTACAAATCCGCCCGCGATGCGCTGAAGCTGGGAGCGCAACTGGATAGCCAGGATCTAGCCGATGAGCTCAGCGCGCCGGAGTACAAGGTTAGGCTCAAGGACAGCAGGAAGATTTTGCAGGACAAGGAAGAGATCAAAGAGACGCTGGGCCGTTCTCCTAACAACGCCGACGCCTACGTGCTGACCTACGCTTTTCCGGTGGTGAAGAAGCAGTATGTGCCAGGGCAGCAGCAGGGCCAGCAGGGAAGGGCGATTACAGAATATAACCCCTACGAATAATTACCAGGTGACTTTTCTCACGATGTCGCTAACGTGAGACTGACAAACACCGAACTCTTTAGCCAGGGTTACGGTGTTGCTGTCTTTTGAGCCTCTTACATATCTACGTCGAATTTCTTCCACCTGCTCGCTGGTTAGTTTTGCCCGGCCATTCTTCTCACCATTCAGGTGTGCAGATCTATTTCTTGATGCCCTATCTCTGTTGTTGTCGAGTTGAGTGCCGATTTCAAGGTGTTCTGGATTGATGCAGGGTGGGTTGTCGCACTTATGCCTCACGACAAGGCCGTCAATTTCTGATAGCTCAATACCCTTACTCTGGCAGTAAGCTAGACGGTGAGCCTTGACTACCTTTCCCTTATAGCTGCGTACTCCGTATCCATCTTCACTTCTGTACTTTTTCCACTCGATACACTCGCTCATGGTGATCACCTTAAAAAAATGCCCGGCGAACCGGGCAAACTGGAAGCAATGATTACGGGGTACTACACAGCATCACGGGAGTGATTAGGTTGTGGCGGTGGTGCCTCCACCTGCTGGTATTAGCCAATTCCAGCGACGTACACTGCCCGGAAACGTATTCATCTGGACGGGCTTGGCTCGTCACGCGCGCATAGCCGCAATTACCACAACGAAGAGAGCACTGATTACCAC
>NZ_LR607338.1:3544092-3547007 GCF_902164725.1 Pseudescherichia vulneris
CCAGGCTTGCACATTCCGGCTACCTGTCAGGGCATGAAATTCAAGGGAACCTTTCAGACCGCTGTCGGCGCATGTGCCATACACCGAAATAAAACACACACCGCCGTTTGCATTTAACGACCCGGCTTAAAGGTCATTCGTTGATGTGTGTCTTATTTACCTAAAAGGTAATAATTGAAGTGCTTTATGTCAATACCCTACGCTAAATAATTCTTATGTGGTTAAATTGGTAATAATTTGAGCCAGCCGGAGTTATGTCATGTGCGTTGGATCCACACCTAAAGTCACCGCCGCCCCAGAGATTCAGGCTGCCCCGCAGGAGCAGGATGCCGCCGTTGTTGACGCACGCGACGAGGAAACCCGCCGCCGCCGCGCTGCATCAGGCCGTAATTCCACGCTGCTGACAGGTGCGCAGGGCGATACCTCCACCGCTAATACCAGCGGCAAAACCCTGCTCGGCCAGTAACGGAGCGATTGCAGATGGCGGAATCACTGAAAGAACGACTCGGCAAGCAGTTTGCGCAGCTGGATAACGACCGGGCTTCGTTCGTGTCGCACTGGCGCGAGCTGAGCGAGTTTATCGACCCGCGCGGATCCCGCTTTCTCACCAGTGACGCCAATCGCAATGATCGCCGTAACTCCCGCATCGTTGACCCCAGCGCCTCCCTTGCTGCTGATACGCTCTCCAGCGGCATGATGTCCGGCATCACTTCACCGGCGCGCCCGTGGTTCCGCCTGGCTACGCCTGATCCGGACATGATGGACTATGGCCCGGTTAAGGTCTGGTTAGAGACCGTGCAGAACCGCATGAACGATATGTTCAACAAGTCGAACCTGTACCAGTCCCTGCCGCTGCTCTATTCCAGCCTGGGCAACTACAGCACCGGCGCTATGGCCGTTCTCGAAGACGACGACGACATTATCCGCACCGTGCCTTTCCCGATAGGCAGCTACCACCTGGCTAACTCCGCGCGCGGCAGCGTCGACACCTGTTACCGCAAGTTCAGCATGACCGTGCGCCAGCTGGTGATGCAGTTCGGGAAAGACAACGTCAGCACTTCCGTTAAGGGCATGTGGGAAGCCGGGAACTATGAGCAGTGGGTAGAGGTCATGCACGCCGTCTATCCGAACGTTGATCGTGATACCGGTCGCATGGATTCGAAGAACAAGCCATGGAAATCCGTTTACTACGAGGTCGGCGGCGACAGCGACAAGCTGCTGCGCGAGTCCGGCTTCGACGAGTTCCCAATTATCGCCCCGCGCTGGACTGTTAACGGCGAGGACGTCTACGGCAGCAAATGCCCGGGCATGACCGCGCTGGGCCAGATCAAAGCTCTCCAGCTGGAGCAGAAGCGTAAAAGCCAGATCATCGACAAGGTGACCAACCCTCCCATGGTCGGCCCGTCCTCGCTGAAGAATCAGCGTGTTTCCCTGCTGCCAGGCGACATCACCTACATCGACCAGATGACTCAGCAGGACGGTTTCCGCCCGGCGTACCAGGTCAATCCCGACATGTCCGGCCTGCTGGCAGACATCCAGGACACCCGGCAGATCATCGACCGCTGTTACTTCGTCGACCTGTTCCGGATGCTACAGAGCATCAACACCCGCTCTATGCCGGTGGAAGCCGTGATCGAGATGAAGGAAGAGAAGCTCCTGATGCTTGGCCCGGTGCTGGAGCGCCTGAACGACGAAGCGCTAAACCCGCTCATCGATCGCGCTTTCTCCCTGATGGCGCGCAAGAACATGCTGCCGCCGCCTCCCGAAGTCATGCAGGGCATGCCGCTGCGCATCGAATACATCTCAGTGATGGCCCAGGCGCAGAAGTCTATCGGACTCAGCAGCCTGACGCAGGCCGTTGGCTTTATCGGCCAGCTGGCACAGGTCAAGCCGGAGGCGCTCGACAAGCTCAACATCGATGAGGCTATCGACTCCTACGCGGAAATGTCCGGCGTGTCGCCGACCGTTATTCTCCCGCAGGAGCAGGTCGACCAGATCCGCCAGTCACGTGCTCAGCAGCAGCAGCAGATGCAGGCAGCTGCGATGGCTCAGGCCGCCGCCCAAGGCGCGAAAACCCTTAGCGAGACGCAGACCACCGAGCCGAGCGCGCTTACCGCGCTGGCAGGCGCAGCAGGAGGCCAGCAATGACTGATGAGTGGGACGACGATCAGCCGAATCCTGAGCAGGTGAAGCGACTGCAGATACGCGCTGAGCGTGACGCTGATGATATCCGCCAGGTAATGGGCACTGAGCAGGGCCGCCGCGTTGTCTGGGCAGTGCTGGAGCAGGGAAAGGTTTTCGGCTCCACGTTCGCTATTGATCCGGCGGTGACCGCGTTCAACGAAGGGCAGCGAAATCTGGCGCTGGCATTGTTTAGCCGCGTAATGGCTGTCTGCCCTGAGCAGTATCTGAAGATGGCCAATGAGGCCAACACCCAGGAGGAGAAGTAGATGCCGATTACCGACATCAAATTTGTGCGTGCCTCATCCATCGCCGAGCTGGAAACGATGGTGCCACCACTGTTGAAGGCGGGCTGGCAGCCTTATGGCGCTGTGCAGATCCGGAACACCAATAACGCCAGCGGTGGGTACGACTTCTTCCAGGCAATGGTGATGGGCGACTCAACCACGCCAAACAGCAATCAGAAGCTGCTGACCGACGGTGACGCCGTAACGGTACAGAACAGCGCAGGGGCAACTGTAGCGGGCACGCACAAGCTCTCGATCGTCAACGGTGTGCTGGTGCTGAAGCTCGACTCTACGGTTGCGCCGCTGATTAACGGCCAGGTGCAGAACTCCGTGCCGGTGACCAACAACGCACTGCTGGCTATCGGAACCACTAACCGCAAAGTGACCAGCACAGTAGCCGCTGGCGCGCTGACCAACTTAACCATCGTTTAAAGAGGCTTTATGAAC
>NZ_LR607338.1:3547210-3548896 GCF_902164725.1 Pseudescherichia vulneris
CCGGACGGCGAGAAGAAGCAGGAAGAGAAAAAGCCGGAAGGCGCGCCGGAGAAGTATGAGTTCAAGACTACTGAAGGTCAGGAGCTGGACACTGCGGCACTGGAGCAGTTTGAGCCTATCGCTCGTGAGCTGAACCTGACCAACGAGCAGGCTCAGAAGATGGTCGACCTGTACGGCACGCAGATCCTGCCAATGGTGCAGAAGCAGCAGGCGGAAGCCTGGCAGAAGACCACTGAGCAGTGGGCTGCCGACGTCAAGGCCGACAAAGAGATCGGTGGCGACAAGCTCACGGCCAACATTGGCGTAGCACAGCGCGCGCTTGAGACCTTCGGTACGCCGGATCTCAAAGAATACCTGAATGCTTCAGGCCTGGGTAATCACCCCGAGCTGATCAAAGTGTTCGTTAAGGTCGGTAAAGCCATGTCAGAAGACGGCATGGTGACCGGCAAAGAAAGCGGTCAGCGTACTGCTGCCGAAGTGCTTTATGGCAAATAAGAGAGGAAATAACCATGGCTGTTAAAGGCTTAACTGCGCTGACGCTGGCTGACTGGGGTAAGCGCGTAGATCCAAACGGTAAGATCGATAAAATCATCGAGCTGTTGGGGCAGACCAACCCGATTTTGATGGATATGCCGTTCGTCGAAGGTAACCTGCCTACCGGTCACCGTACCACTATTCGCTCTGGCCTGCCGCAGGCGACCTGGCGCTTACTGAACTATGGCGTGCAACCGAGCAAATCCACCACCGTACAGGTCACTGACTCCGTCGGCATGCTGGAAACTTACGCCGAAGTTGATAAATCTCTGGCTGATCTGAACGGCAACACTGCTGAATTCCGCCTGTCGGAAGACCGTGCATTCATCGAAGGCATGAACCAGCAGATGGCTCAGACGCTCTTCTACGGAGATACCAGCGTTAACCCTCAGCAGTTTATGGGCCTGTCGTCCCGCTACTCCAGCAAGTCAGCGGGCAATGGCCAGAACATCATTGATGCTGGCGGTACCGGCACCGATAACACCTCTATCTGGCTGGTGGTCTGGGGTGAAAACACCGTGCACGGCATCTTCCCGAAAGGCCAGAAGGCTGGTCTTCAGATGGAAGATAAAGGGCAGAAGACGCTGTTTGATGCTAACGGCGGCCGCTACGAAGGCTATCGCACCCACTACAAGTGGGATAACGGCCTGGCTCTGCGTGACTGGCGCTATGTTGTGCGTATCGCGAACATCGATGTAAGCGACCTGTCGGTCACCGCGAATGCTGCCAACATCGTCAGCCTGATGGTGAAAGCGCTGCACCGCATTCCGAACCGTGGCATGGGCAAACCTGTGTTCTACATGAACCGCACCATTGCCCAGGCGCTGGACCTGCAATCTCTGGATAAAGCTTCCCTGGCGTTGAACGTGAAAGAGACTGAAGGCGAATTCTGGACCACCTTCCGTGGCATCCCGATCCGTGAAACAGACGCGATCCTGGAAACAGAATCCCGCGTTGTGTAACGCCTGTCATTAACTAATGGGCCGAAAGGCCCATGTATGGAGAAAGAAAGATGATCACCGACAAACTGTTGATGTTCTCCGAGAAGCAGGCGGTTACAGCTTCTGCGGCTTCGACTGACGTAATCGACCTCGCCCCGATTGATGGCACGCGCCGCGATATTGGCGTCGGCGAGCCTCTGGAGTGGTTCGT
>NZ_LR607338.1:3549532-3550718 GCF_902164725.1 Pseudescherichia vulneris
TGAAAGAGCGTATTGCCAAAAAGCGCAAAGAACTGGGCGTTTAAGCCTCGCGGGTAAAACAGAGGGGCTTCGGCCCCTTTCTTGCAGGAGTAGAGTATGGAACTGGTTAACCTGAAAAGCGGCACCGACACCTACCAGGACGAAAGCGGTAAAACGCAGACCCGTGATGATTATCCCTGGGGGCTGAGCATAAATTTGGACAACGAGACGCTTAAAAAACTCGGTGCCACGCCACAGGCGGTGGGCACTGAGGTGATGATCACCGCACGTGCGATCATCAAAAGCACCTCATCGCGGGAAACCGAAGAGGGCACCCGCCACGATGCCAGCCTGCAGATCACTGACATGGCTATGGCTCCTGCCCAGGCTGAGCAGCAGAAAAGCGCCGCTGACACACTGTATGGTGGAGGTGCGTAATGCCTTCCGTCATCGAGATCTGCAACCTCGCGCTAAGCAATATCGGCAACAGCCGCAGCATCAACAACCTGAACGAGCAGAGCAAAGAGGCCGGGGCCTGCGATCTGCACTATGAAAGTTGCCGAGACTCAGTTCTGGCAGACTTTGACTGGAACTTTGCCACCAAACGTGTGGCTCTGGCCGACACTGCGAATCCGCCACCGGACTGGCAGTATGCCTATCAGTACCCCACCGACTGCCTGCGTATCACGGAAATTATGGTCCCCGGCCACCGATACCCGACGGCGGCAATGCGCGTCCAGTATGAGGTCGGAGCTGACTATGCCGGTACCGGAAAGCTTATTTACACCGATCAGCCCAGCGCCTGGCTGAAGTACGTTTCCCGCGTGGCAGACGTCAACATGTTCGACGCTATCTTCGTTGAGGCCCTGGCCTGGCGTCTGGCGGCCGCCATCAACATGCAGTTGACCGGCGACGCATCCTTGGGCAACAACGCGCTGAACATGTACGCAAGAGTGATCCTGAGCGCGGGCACGCACAGCATGAACGAGTCCCAGGAACCGGTAGCGCCGGAGAGCGAATTTACTAATGCGAGGTTAAGCTAATGCCATTAAGCTGGATCCAACCTAGCTTTGCCGGTGGTGAGATCGGTCCGTCACTTTATGGTCGCGTTGACATGGCGAAATACGCCGTCGCTCTGCGCAAGTGCCGTAACTTCATAGTTCGCCAGTATGGCGGCGTCGAAAACCGCCCTGGCACGCGCTTTATT
>NZ_LR607338.1:3554627-3560379 GCF_902164725.1 Pseudescherichia vulneris
GGTAGCCTGGCGCGAGAATGCTGCCAACGGTGCGGCGGAGGCATGGTACACACCGATGTATCAGCAGATGCTGGGGCCCGGCGGCAAGATTGAGGTAACCGACACGCCCAGTGAGGCGCAGCTGTTCTCAGCCATGATCTGGCAGGAAAGCGGCGGTAACCAGTATGGCAAAGACGGTGCGCCGCTGGTGTCCCCGAAAGGTGCCGTCGGCGTAGCCCAGGTTATGGAGTCTACCGGGCCAGAGGCTGCCCGTCTTGCTGGTGTCCCGTGGGATCGTGATAAATGGATGAACGACCCACGCTATAACGCGAAACTGGGCCAGGCATACTTCGGCGCGCAAATGCAGAAGTATGACAATAATCCCGTGCTGGCGGTGGCCGCTTATAACGCTGGGCCAGGCGCTGTAGATGGCTGGCTTGAGAAGATAGGCGATCCTCGCACCGGTCAGGTCAGCAATGCCCAGTTCGCAGCCGCTATCCCTTACGAAGAAACCCGTAACTACGTGGCGAAAGTCACCGGTAGCGCTGGAGCTATCCCGGGATCGGCAACGATGGAAAATCTGTCACGTCAGCCATTCTGGAATGCCATGAGTCCCGATAAAAAGTCGCAAATGATGAGCAAGGTTGCCGGTCTGTATGACATGCAGGCCGCCGCCGGTCGCGTGGCTATTCAGGGCCGCATGCAGGACGATCTCGCGAAACTCGAAGCGGGCCAGCCGGTGACCCCGATCTCTGCCCGTGAATGGGCGGCGGTGATGCCGCTGCAGGCTGCGCCCGCCGAACGCATGCAGATGGAGAAAACCTACCAGCAGTACCAGCAGGCGATGACGTTACAGCCCGTTTACCAGTCCATTGTGCAGGGCAGCGCCCAGCAGGGAATAGCAGCCGTGCAGGCCATGATGCCGAAAGAGTCCGATCCTGATTTCAAATACAAAGCCGAGCTTTATTCATCAGCCCAGGCAAAATTAAACCAGGTGCAAAAGGCCCGCGAAGCGGATCCTGGTAACTGGCTCCAGCAAAACTCTCCCGTCGTTAAGTCGGCATTTGCCGAGTACCAGAACAATCAGCAGTCCGGGGAATATCTGGTATCGCGCATCCAGGCTGAAAAAGACCGCCTGGGCATCAACAGCAAAAAGGTGCTGCCGGATACCATGATCGACAACCTGCTGCAGCGCATCGACAACACCCAGGAGTCTAGCGTTACGGCTATTCAGGCGGTGGCCCAGTCGTTCGGGAAATACTCCGATCAGGTCATGCAGCAGGTACAGAAAAACGCTTACCCGGCGCTGCAGGTCATCATGGCCACAGAGAACCCGCGAGCTGCGAATGCCCTCTGGCAGAGCCGCGGCGTGAAAACGTCAGATCTGCGCGGCAGCTTTGAGAAAACCGACGCCGACAGCGCCGATTCATCCTGGAACGACAAGGCTAAAGACTTCGCCAGCACGATGGTGGTACAGCCTGGCGGTACTGCCGTCTGGAACAACTTCAACGAGCAGGGCAAGCGCCTTACGTACATCAACATGCAGCGTGGCATGTCAGCCTCTGATGCGGCGAAGCAGGCCTATCAGGATATTCTCGGCGAGCAGTATCAGACCAGCGGCACATGGCGTCTGCCTAACCGGGCCGGAGTAGATCTGCGCGACGTCAACGACGGGGCCGGTAAATACCTTGAGGCACTGACTGCTGAGCAAATAATGCCGCTGGTGGGTGATCCCCGCCTGCCGGAAGACGTTAACCGTCAGCAGAGCCTGTCACGTATCAAAGACTCTGCGCAGTGGGTAACGAACAGCAATGAGACGGGGCTTACCCTGATGCTTAACGGCCTGATTGTTAACGGTGCCGACGGTCGGCCTTTATCCGTGTCGTTCCAGGACTTGTCTAAGCTGGGCGCGGCTAACCGCTCAACATGGAACAGCCTGCTTAAATTCACCGATACGCCTGTTAAATACACGCCGGGGCAGTCGAAGGGGTACAGCGCTGAAAGCCAGCGCGACAACCTGATCGACATCTTCCAGAGCGGCCAGCAGTCAGGACGATAATATGCCAATTTATACCGACGATCCGGGGCTGGGGATTAACCAGCCAATCGGCAACGCTCCCTCCGGCCTGGGCGAATCGCTGCTGTCTTCCCTTAAGCAGGGGTTTGAAGAGGGGCCGGTCATGTCCGGCTACCGCTTTGCGCAGGCTGATGCGCTGGCGAACGATCCAAACTCTGCGGTAGTCAGCAAAGCTGATGCTGATGAGCGGCTGAAGCAGTACGGCGTGAAAAGCATCAACGTGCCGGAGACCGGCGTTACCCAGGCGTTTCTGGATCACGTCGTTGCCGAGCGCAAGGACTCGTTGGCGCGCCAGCAGATCGCCGCGTCTGCGCCTTCTGGCTGGGTGGCTACTCCGCTTAACTTCACGGCAAGCCTGGCCGGGTCGATGGCCGACCCCGGCAACGTGGCGCTGGCATTTGTGCCGTTCGCCGGTGAGGCGCGGGCGGCATCCATGCTGGGGCGTTTCGGCGAGCGCTTTGTTGCCGGATCCCGCCTGGGTGCTGCGCAGGCAGTGGCCACCGTTCCATTTACTGCAATGGCAGCCGCTGCTGACGGCGATGATTTCACGTACGGCAACGCGCTGGAGAGCACCTTTTTTAACACGCTGGCTGGCGGCCTGATGCATGCGGGCGGCGGGGTGATATCCGACCTGGTGCGCCCACGGCGCGCAGCTGAGCCTGCCGCCGCAGAAACAGCGATCCCTACTCCAGACGCGCAGCCCACTCCGGTGGTGACCCCAGACAATATTCCGGCAGGCGTCAATATCCCGGAGCGTGGCACCAATTCAGATCTGGCTGCGGCAATCTCCAGCGATGCGGAGAATTACGCCTACAGCCGCGCCTATGATGATGTTGTGCCGGAGTATATGGCGCAGCAGCGGGAACTACAGACAGGGAAGATCGATAACGTTGCTGATCTGCGCGCCGAATTGACAGCTAACCAGCGGCAGGCGGACGCGCTGGACGCTACCGTGCAGCAGCGTACCACCGATTACCAGTCTCAGCGGATGAAGTTCAAGGATGCGCGGGCGCGGGCACTGAAAGACATCCAGGCGGAAAAGGATACATTCACCTCCCGCAACGCTGGAGCAGAACGCCGCCGCCGAGCAGGCACGCGGTCGCCAGTCCCAGGTTAATAAGGGCGAACTCCCTGATGACCTGAAGGTGCGTATTGCTGAACGCGCGCAGCAGATCCGGGATGGCATGCAGATGTCGCCAGTAGCCGGTGCTGTTCGTACAGCCGCCGGAGCAATTCGCGAGGCTGAATGGGCGGTTAACCAGCAGGCGTACCGCGCTGCGCTGGCGCACATGATGGAAGGCCGAAGCCCGGATGTTGAACCGTTCTACGAGCTGCATACTCCGGCGCTGCGTGAGCGCGCCATTCAGCGCATACAGAATCCTGTGCGCCAGATGGATGAAGCCGCGCGCCCGGTCAGCGAAACCGCTGATCGCGTGTACCGGGAAACCCAACAGGCAGGCCACGAGGTCACCGCCGCCGCTGCCGATCTCGAAAACGAGTTTAACCTGAGCAACGCGCTGCTGGACGATATCGCCGTCGACAATCCGGAGCTTGCGGCCACGATGCGCGAAAACCTCAATGCTATTAGGGCCGAGGCCAGCGACAATAGCATGAGCAACGCTTTCCGGGCCTTTGCCGCCTGTATGATTAACCGGGGGATTTGATGGCAGCCAATGAGTTTTTAACGCAGTGTGAGCGCACAGTAAACGCCGCCGCCGGGCGTGACCTGTCAGCTGATGAAATGGAGTCACTGGTGCGCGATATGCGCGATACCACCGAACGGATCATGGCGGGAAACGAGGCGCTGTCTCTTGAAGAGGCTGCTCTGCGGGCCGCCGAGGAGCTGAGTAACGCCGACGTGCTGGCGAAGCAGATAGAGGCCCGCAACAAGGCTATCAATACCCGTATCGCTGCCCAGCGCCTGGGCGAGCTGCGCACAACATGGAAAGACCGCCCCGATATCGGGCTGGAAGCGATGCTGGTAGGGCGTAACGATGCGCGCACCGGCTCCCGCCGCTCTGTATCTTCCGAGGTGGCCCAGCTACGGGGCAAGTACCACGCCGGGATCAACTTCGATTTCGACCGTGCTGACCTGGTGAAGTTTATCGCCAGCGGCAGCAATGACCGTGAGATCGCCGATGCAATGTGGCGCATCGGGCGCGGAGAACCTACCGACGGCATGACTCGCCAGTCAGTTGCAGCGGCGCAGATTATCTCGAAGTGGCAGGAGTCGGCGCGCATCGATGAGAACCGGGCCGGAGCATGGATCCGCAAAGAGCCTGGTTATATCGTCCGGCAGTCGCACGACATCATGAAAATCCGGTCCGCTGGTTTCGACGCCTGGCGCAACGCTATTCTGCCTCGCCTCGACGAGCGAACCTTCGACGGGGTAAACGACCGGGATCAGTTCATGCGCAATGTTTATAACGGCCTGGCCTCCGGCGTGCACCTCACCTCAGAGAAGCCGGACTGGATGAACGGCTTCAAGGGGTCGGCAAACGCGGCTAAGCGCGCCAGCCAGGAGCGCGTGCTGCACTTTAAAGACGGTATCTCCTGGCATGAATACAATCAGCAGTTCGGCACCGGCAGCCTGCGAGAGGCGGTATTTGGTGGCCTGAACAGCGCAGCGCGAAACACTGGCATGATGCGGGTGCTGGGCACCAACCCCGGCAACATGTTCAAGTACCTGACCGACACGATTGCCGATGACGTCAGCAAGTCCGGCAACCCGGCGGCACTGGCTGATTACATGACCAAAATCCGCCGCCTGAACCGCACTGTGATGCCGCAGGTCGATGGATCGCTTAATATCCCTGGTAGTGTGGGCTGGGCCAATGCATCGGCCAACGTTCGCGGCTGGCTGCGTATGAGCCAGCTCGGCGGCGCGGTGATCTCCTCATTCAACGACGTGCCTATCTCCGCGACAGAGATGCGCTATCAGGGGCAGAACTTCATGCAGGCGGTGCTGGGGGCGATGAAAGGGCGCTTTACCCGCTATACCAGTGCTGAGCAAAAGGAAATTCTCTCATCGATCGGTGTTTACTCCGATGCTATGACTCAGGAGATAATCCGCCGCATCTCCGGCGATGACAGCCTCACCGGGAAAATGGGCCGCGCACAGCAGTTGTTCTTCAAGTACAACCTGATGAACTTCTGGACGGAAAGCGGGCGCAACAGCAACGCCATGATGATCACCAACTGGCTGGCGCAGAACGCAGACCAGGCGCATGCCCGCCTGCCTGAGGATTTGCGCCGGGTGCTGGATCTGCATGGCATCGGAGATCGTGAGTGGGAGATATTCCGCCGCATGGACATGGCCGACAGCGAAGGCCGGAAATTCATGACGACCAGCGGCATTCGTGGCGTGCCCGACGATGTGATCTCCGGGTATGTGCAAAGTAAAGGGCTGAAGCCAACCGAGCGAGCTATAGCCGATGCCCGCGACCAGCTGGAAGGTCAGTTGCGCGCCTACATCCTCGATCGCCTGAACATCGCTATGTCGGAGCCTGGCGATCGCACACAGGCATTTATGAAGATGGGGACCGTGCCAGGCACCGTGGCAGGGGAGGCGATCCGCTTCGCCGGACAGTACAAATCCTTTACCGCCAGCTTCATGCAGAACGTGCTGGGTCGCGAGGTGTTTGGTCGCGGCTATACGCCCGCCGGGCTGGGCGAGTCGAAAACCACATCCATGAC
>NZ_LR607338.1:3563050-3587339 GCF_902164725.1 Pseudescherichia vulneris
ATCTCCCTATATGAAGAACATAAGAAATTTCTCCATCATTGCGCACATCGACCACGGTAAATCGACGCTGTCTGACCGTATCATCCAGCTTTGCGGCGGCCTCTCCGATCGCGAAATGGAAGCCCAGGTGCTGGACTCCATGGATCTTGAGCGCGAGCGCGGGATCACCATCAAAGCCCAGAGCGTAACCCTGGACTATAAAGCCGCTGACGGCGAAACCTACCAGCTGAACTTTATCGACACCCCAGGACACGTTGACTTCTCCTATGAAGTATCCCGTTCTCTGGCGGCGTGCGAAGGCGCGCTGCTGGTGGTCGATGCAGGCCAGGGCGTGGAAGCACAGACGCTGGCTAACTGCTACACCGCAATGGAAATGGATCTGGAAGTGGTTCCGGTCCTCAACAAAATCGATCTGCCAGCTGCCGATCCAGAGCGCGTGGCGGAAGAGATTGAAGACATTGTCGGTATCGACGCTGCCGATGCCGTGCGCTGCTCCGCGAAGACCGGGGTAGGGGTGGGTGATGTGCTGGAGCGTCTGGTACGTGATATTCCCCCGCCGCAGGGCGATCCTGAGGGACCGCTGCAGGCGCTGATCATCGACTCTTGGTTCGATAACTACCTGGGCGTTGTCTCCCTGGTTCGTATCAACAACGGCACCATGCGCAAGGGCGACAAGATTAAGGTGATGAGCACCGGCCAGACCTATAACGCCGATCGCCTGGGTATCTTTACGCCGAAGCAGGTTGACCGCACCGAGCTGAAGTGTGGTGAGGTAGGCTGGCTGGTGTGTGCGATCAAAGACATCCTCGGTGCCCCGGTGGGCGATACCCTGACCACCGCCCGCAACCCGGCGGATAAAGCGCTGCCGGGCTTTAAAAAGGTGAAACCGCAGGTTTACGCGGGTCTGTTCCCGGTCAGCTCTGACGACTACGAGAACTTCCGCGATGCGCTGGGCAAGCTGAGCCTCAACGATGCCTCGCTGTTCTATGAGCCAGAAAGCTCCACCGCGCTGGGCTTTGGCTTCCGCTGCGGCTTCCTTGGCCTGCTGCACATGGAGATCATTCAGGAGCGTCTGGAGCGTGAATACGATCTGGATCTGATCACCACCGCGCCGACCGTAGTCTATGAAGTCGTGACCACCTCGAAAGAGACGGTATACGTCGACAGCCCGTCCAAGCTGCCGCCGCTGAATAACATTCAGGAGCTGCGCGAGCCTATCGCCGAGTGCCATATGCTGCTGCCGCAGGAGTACCTGGGCAACGTCATCACCCTCTGCATTGAGAAGCGTGGCGTGCAGACCAACATGGTTTACCACGGTAAACAGGTGGCACTGACCTATGAGATCCCGATGGCGGAAGTGGTGCTCGACTTCTTCGATCGCCTGAAGTCTACCTCGCGCGGTTACGCGTCGCTGGATTACAACTTCAAGCGCTTCCAGGCCTCTAACATGGTGCGCGTTGACGTTCTGATCAACGGCGAGCGTGTGGATGCCCTGGCGCTGATCACCCACAACGATAACGCGCCGTACCGCGGTCGTGAGCTGGTTGAGAAGATGAAAGAGCTGATCCCGCGCCAGCAGTTTGACATCGCGATTCAGGCCGCCATCGGTAACCACGTTATTGCCCGCTCGACGGTGAAACAGCTGCGTAAAAACGTTCTCGCCAAGTGCTACGGCGGCGACGTTAGCCGTAAGAAAAAGCTGCTGCAGAAGCAGAAAGACGGTAAGAAGCGTATGAAGCAGGTCGGTAACGTTGAGCTGCCGCAGGAAGCGTTCCTCGCCATTCTGCACGTAGGTAAAGACGGCAAATAAACCATTAAGGAGTTGGTATGGCGAACATGTTTGCCCTGATCCTGGTGATTGCAACCCTGGTCACAGGGTTGCTCTGGTGCCTGGACAAGGCCGTATTTGCACCAAAGCGCCGGGAGCGGCAGGCCGCAGCCCAGGCGGCGGCGGGCGATACGCTGGATCAAAAAACGTTGAAAAAAGTTAGCCCGAAGCCGGGCTGGCTGGAGACCGGAGCCTCCGTGTTCCCGGTGCTGGCGATTGTGCTGGTGGTGCGCTCGTTCATCTATGAGCCGTTTCAGATCCCGTCGGGTTCGATGATGCCAACCCTGCTGATCGGCGACTTTATCCTGGTAGAGAAATTTGCCTACGGGATTAAGGATCCGATCTACCAGAAAACGCTGATCGAAACCGGCCATCCGAAACGCGGCGACATCGCGGTGTTTAAGTATCCGGACGATCCGCGTCTGGACTACATCAAGCGCGTTGTAGGCCTGCCGGGCGATAAGGTCAGCTACGATCCGGTTGCCAAGCAGGTAACGGTGCAGCCAGGGTGCAGCTCTGGTCAGGCATGCGCCAGCGCGCTGCCGATCACCTACTCTAACGTTGCACCGAGCGATTTTGTCCAGACCTTTAGTCGCCGTAACGGTGGCGAGGCCAGCAGCGGCTTCTTCCAACTGCCGCCGGGTGAAACCAAAGAGAACAGCGTGCGCCTTGCCGAGCGTAAAGAGACGCTGGGTGACGTAACGCACCGCATTCTGACCGTGCCGATTGCGCAGGATCAGCTGGGGCTCTATCACCAGCAGCCAGGCCAGCCGCTGGCAACCTGGATCGTGCCGCCGGGACACTACTTCATGATGGGTGACAACCGCGACAACAGCGCGGACAGCCGTTACTGGGGCTTTGTGCCGGAGGCAAATCTGGTAGGCCGGGCAACGGCGATCTGGATGAGCTTCGAGAAACAAGAGGGCGAGTGGCCGACCGGCGTGCGCTTAAATCGCATCGGTGGCATCCACTAATCCGTCGGGTTGCAGCGGATCTGGCTGCAACCCAAATTATTTCCACGATAAATCAGTCACGGCTAACGACATCCCTCGCCGTTGTGTATAGAATATTCCCCCGAAGTTTAGGCTGGTTCCGCAGGGAGCCACGGCACACGAAACCGCGTTGTTTTCTTCAGGTCGGTTTCGTGTGCTGCATTTTTGACGCATTCATCCTATTGGTATCGCATGAACCCCATCGTAATTAATCGGCTTCAACGGAAGCTGGGCTACACTTTTCAACATCAGGAGTTATTGCAGCAGGCGTTAACCCATCGCAGCGCCAGCAGCAAACACAATGAGCGTCTGGAGTTTTTGGGTGACTCCATTTTAAGTTTCGTTATTGCTAACGCGCTCTATCACCGCTTTCCCCGCGTGGACGAAGGCGATATGAGCCGGATGCGCGCGACGCTGGTGCGCGGCAACACGCTGGCTGAACTCGGTCGCGAGTTTGAGCTGGGCGAGTGCCTGCGTTTAGGACCGGGCGAGCTTAAAAGCGGCGGTTTTCGCCGGGAGTCTATTCTGGCCGATACCGTTGAGGCGTTGATTGGCGGCGTGTTTCTCGACAGCGATATCCAGACCGTCGAAAAGCTGATCCTCTACTGGTATCAAACTCGCCTGGACGAGATCAGCCCAGGTGATAAGCAAAAAGATCCGAAGACGCGTTTACAGGAATTTTTACAGGGTCGTCACCTGCCGCTGCCAACCTATCTGGTTGTGCAGGTGCGTGGCGAAGCCCACGATCAGGAATTTACTATCCACTGCCAGGTAAGCGGCCTGAGTGAACCGGTGGTCGGCACAGGTTCCAGCCGCCGCAAGGCGGAGCAGGCAGCCGCCGAACAGGCGTTGAAAAAACTGGAGCTGGAATGAGCAACGAAAAAACATACTGCGGATTTATTGCCATCGTTGGACGTCCCAACGTTGGCAAATCTACGCTGCTGAACAATCTGCTTGGGCAGAAGATCTCTATTACCTCCCGTAAAGCGCAGACCACGCGTCACCGCATCACGGGGATCCATACCGAAGGCGCTTACCAGGCCATCTACGTGGACACCCCGGGTCTGCATATGGAAGAGAAGCGCGCCATTAACCGCCTGATGAACAAGGCGGCCAGCAGCTCTATCGGCGACGTTGAGCTGGTGATCTTCGTAGTGGAAGGCACCCGCTGGACGGCGGACGACGAGATGGTGCTCAACAAGCTGCGCGACGGTAAAGCGCCGGTGATCCTGGCCGTTAACAAGGTCGATAACGTGCAGGAGAAGGCGGATCTGCTGCCGCACCTGCAGTTCCTCGCCAGCCAGATGAACTTCCTTGATATCGTGCCGCTCTCCGCTGAGACCGGGATGAACGTGGATACCATTGCCAGCATCGTGCGTAAGCATCTGCCGGAAGCGATCCACCACTTCCCGGAAGATTACATCACCGACCGTTCCCAGCGCTTTATGGCTTCGGAGATCATCCGTGAAAAACTGATGCGTTTCCTTGGTGAAGAGCTGCCCTACTCGGTGACCGTCGAGATCGAGCAATTTGTCACCAATGAGCGCGGCGGTTACGACGTCAACGGCCTGATCCTGGTTGAGCGCGAAGGCCAGAAGAAGATGGTGATTGGCAACAAAGGGGCCAAGATCAAAACCATCGGTATCGAAGCCCGCAAAGATATGCAGGAGATGTTCGAAGCGCCGGTGCATCTTGAACTGTGGGTGAAGGTCAAATCTGGCTGGGCCGATGACGAGCGCGCCCTGCGTAGCCTCGGCTACGTTGACGACCTCAAGTAATTGACCGAAACGAACGGGTACGGCCAACGTACCTGCGGCATGAAAGACGACGAGTATAGAGGCTAATGGAAGGGTGGCAGCGCGCTTTTGTTCTCCATAGTCGTCCCTGGAGCGAAACCAGCCTGATGCTGGACGTCTTCACGGAAGAGTCGGGCCGTGTGCGCCTTGTTGCTAAAGGCGCACGCGCAAAACGTTCCAACCTCAAGGGCGCACTCCAGCCCTTTACGCCTCTGCTGGTACGCTTCGGTGGCCGGGGTGAAGTCAAAACCCTGCGCAGCGCGGAAGCGGTGTCGCTGGCGCTCCCTCTGAGCGGTATTACCCTCTATAGCGGCCTCTACGTCAACGAGCTTATCTCTCGCGTGCTTGAACATGAGACGCGCTTCTCTGAACTTTTTTTCGATTACCTGCACTGTATCCAGGCGCTGGCAGGCCTGAGCGGCTCGCCCGAACCGGTCCTCCGGCGCTTTGAACTGGCGCTGCTGGGGCACCTGGGATACGGCATCGATTTTATGCACTGCGCCGGGACCGGCGAAGCGGTAGAGGACACCATGACCTACCGCTACCGGGAGGAGAAGGGGTTTATCGCCAGCGTGGTGATCGATAACCGCACTTTCACCGGCCGTCAGCTGCGGGCGCTCGCCGAGCGCGAGTTTCCCGATAGCGATACGTTAAAAGCGGCGAAACGCTTTACCCGCGCGGCCCTGAAGCCGTATCTTGGCGGTAAGCCGTTAAAAAGCCGGGAGCTGTTTCGCCAGTTTGTGCCGAAACGGCCAGCGCCGGATGCACCGTAACAAAAGATATTCGAGGATTGTATTGTCATGGCTGAACTACTGTTAGGCGTTAATATCGATCACATTGCCACCCTGCGTAACGCGCGTGGCACGGCATACCCGGATCCGGTCCAGGCGGCGTTTATTGCCGAGCAGGCGGGAGCGGACGGAATTACGGTCCATCTGCGTGAGGATCGTCGCCACATCACCGACCGCGACGTAAAAGTCCTGCGCCAGACCCTGGATACGCGCATGAACCTGGAGATGGCGGTCACCGAAGAGATGCTGGCTATCGCCTGTGAGACTAAACCTCACTTCTGCTGTCTGGTACCGGAAAAGCGCCAGGAGGTGACTACCGAAGGCGGGCTGGACGTCGCCGGGCAGCGGGATAAGATGCGCGACGCCTGCTCACGATTGGCGGATGCTGGGATCCTGGTGTCGCTGTTTATCGATGCCGATCCCGAGCAGATCAAAGCCGCCGCAGAGGTGGGAGCGCCCTACATCGAAATTCACACCGGCTGCTATGCGGACGCGGAAGACGACGCTACCCAGGCCAAAGAGCTGGAGCGCATCGCCAACGCCGCCACCTATGCGGCAAGCCTCGGCCTGAAGGTTAACGCTGGTCACGGCCTGACCTACCACAACGTGAAGCCTATCGCCCGCATTCCAGAGATGCACGAGCTGAACATCGGTCACGCTATTATTGGCCGGGCAGTGATGAGCGGCCTGAAAGAGGCGGTAGCCGAGATGAAGCGCCTGATGCTGGAAGCGCGTGCCTGATGGCTATTCTGGGCTTAGGCACGGATATCGTGGAGATCGACCGCATTGAAGCGGTCATCTCCCGCTCCGGCGACCGGCTGGCAAAGCGGGTACTGAGCGCTAACGAGTGGGAGATCTACCAAACGCACCAGCAGCCGGTGCGCTTTCTAGCCAAGCGCTTTGCGGTGAAAGAGGCGGCGGCGAAAGCGTTCGGAACCGGGATCCGTAACGGCCTGGCGTTTAACCAGTTTGAAGTGTTTAACGACGAGCTGGGCAAGCCGCGCTTGCGCCTGTGGGGCGAAGCGCTGAAGCTGGCGGAGCGGCTGGGCGTAGCCCATATGCACGTCACCCTGGCGGATGAACGACGCTACGCCTGCGCGACGGTGATTATCGAAAGCTAAATCTTATCCGCATGGTGCAGCAGGACAAATTTGTCCCATAGCTGCTCCTGGCTCTCACTGTGCGCCGGATCCTTGAGAATGGTATTGGGGATAGGGCAGACCTTCTGACACGTCGGCGTCTCGTAGTGGCCGACGCACTCCGTACAGCGATCGCTGTTAATCTCATAAACGCTCTCACCCATCGAGATGGCCTCGTTCGGACACTCGGGTTCGCACATATCGCAGTTTATGCATTTTTTGGTGATCAACAACGCCATCGGAAAGTCTCAGAAGGTACACAAGCAGGGCGGGTATTATACGCCCGATTTTTGCTCAGACCAGTTTTTTCACCAGTGCCTCGCTGTGGCGGATCCGCTCCGGGGCGTGCTCCAGATCCTGCTGCACCAGCGCCATAAACAGCAGATCGGTGAGCAGCATCTGGGCGCTGGTGGAGGAGATGGCAGCGCTGCGGGTGGCCTGCTCCTCGGCGATGGTATAGAGGCAGCGGGTTGAACGCTGCTGCAACGCGTTGGGGGTGAAGCCAGTGATCGCCAGGATCTTCGCCCCGACGCGTAAGGCCTCGTCCGCCGCCATGTTGATCTCCCGCCGTTCGCCGGTATAGGAGATGGCCAGCAGCAGATCGCTACTCTCCATCGCCTGCGTCGTCGCCAGCAGGGCGTGCATATCCTGCTCAACCACGGCGTATAAACCAATCTTCATTAGCTTCCAGCCAAAGTTACGCGCCACCAGCCCGGACGCGCCGATGCCGGTCAGCACGATCCGCCGCGCATCGCGCAGCATGATCACGCTCTCCTGTAGTTTATCTTCGGTATTCACATCAAGGGTCGCGTTCATAGCGCTGACCTTCTCATGGATCAGCTTCTCGCCTACCACGCGCAGGGGATCGTCACCGCGGATCTGGTTATGTACCGGAACGGAGTGGGACGTTGGCGTGCTGACCAGCGCTTCGCTAATGGCCAGCTTGAGCGCCGGAAACCCTTTAAACCCCAGCTTCTGGGCAAATTTCACCACGCTCGACTGGCTGATGCCCGCCTCGGCGGCCAGCTGCTGCGAACTCAGATGGCGAGCGCGATCGGGCTGGGTCAGCAGAAAGTCCGCCAGCTTTTTATCGCTCTGCGCCAGGCCCGCATAGCGCTGACGGATGTGAATCAAACAGTTCATGACAACTCCAGGGGCAAAACGTGACAACGGCAACAAACATCCTGTTCGCAGGCATCAATGAATTATATATTCCATTATACTGCGCGGGACACGAATTAAATATTCAAAAGGTACTGATAATGAATCTTGGCTCACTGGTATCAGAAACGCGAAATTCTGAGACGATGGATCTGGACGCACTTTCGACTATCGAGTTAGTAACCCGTTTTAATCAACAGGATACGCTGGTCGCGCTGGCAGTGAAAGAGACATTGCCAGATGTTGCACGGGCAGTGGATGCTGCCGCGACGGCGCTGAAAGCAGGCGGACGCATCATCTATATGGGCGCAGGCACCAGCGGCCGGCTCGGCGTGTTGGATGCCTCGGAGTGTCCGCCGACCTTTGGCGTCCCGCACGGCCTGGTGATTGGCCTGATCGCCGGTGGCCCAGGGGCGTTGCTGAAAGCGGTAGAGGGAGCAGAGGATAACCCCCAGCTGGGGGAGGACGATCTGCGCGACCTGTCGCTCGCCCCGCGGGATCTGGTAGTGGGCCTGGCGGCATCTGGACGCACGCCTTACGTTATCGGCGGGCTTAAGTATGCCCGGGCTACAGGCTGCACCACGGTGGCTATCTCCTGTAACCCCGGCTCGCCGATAGCCCAGGCAGCGGATATTGCTATTTCGCCGGTCGTGGGGCCGGAGGCATTGACTGGCTCGACCCGTCTCAAGTCCGGCACGGCGCAGAAGCTGGTGCTGAACATGATCTCCACCGGGGCGATGGTCAAGTTTGGCAAGGTCTACCAAAACCTGATGGTCGATATGAAGGCGAGCAATATCAAGCTCATTGATCGCGCCTGCCGGATGGTAGTTGAAGCAACGGGCGTTACCCTTGAGCAGGCTCGCAGCGTGCTGGAGCAGACCGGGTATGACGTCAAGCCCGCTATTTTGATGGTGCTGACCGGCCTGGACGTGGACGCCGCCCGCGCCCGGCTCGATATGCATCAGGGATTCTTACGTGCCGCGCTGAATGGCTAAGAGGTTCACATGGATAAGTCACTGACGCTAGCAGGCGAGATTTTGCAGGGCATCGGCGGGCAGGGCAACATCCTGCGGCTGGAAAACTGTATGACCCGCGTACGGTTTGAGGTGCAGGATGAGGGGCTGCTCAATATCGGCAGGCTGAAAGCGCTTCCGGGCGTCAGCGGCTACGTCAAGCAGGGCGAGCAGCATCAGCTGATTGTCGGGCCGGGAAGAGCCAGTCAGGTGGTGGATGCCATGCGCTCGCTGGTCAACGGGGCGGGGGACGCCCCGATCCCAGATGAGATCGCCCGTAACAAGGCGCAGGCAAAAGCCCAGTATAAAGCGCCGATGAGCGACGCCCTGCGCATGCTGGCGAACGTGTTCATTCCGCTTATTCCGGCGTTTATCGCCTCCGGGCTGATCACCGGCATTATCAATATCCTGAAGCGACCCGATATTGCTGGCGATATCGCGATTCACTATCCCAACCTGCTGGGGCTGCTCGGTATCTTTGGCAGCGCCGTGTTTGCGATCATGAATATTCTCGTGGGGGTCAACGCGGCGAAGGTATTCGGCGGCTCGCAGGCGTTAGGCGGGGTGATGGCAGGTATTCTCTCCAGCCCGCAGCTGGCGCAGATCACGCTGTTTGGCGAAGCGTTACAGCCTGGACGCGGCGGGGTGATCGCCGTGCTGCTGGTGGTGGCCCTGATGTGCTGGTTTGAGAAGCGGCTGCGCGAACGGCTGCCGGGTTCGCTGGAGCTCATTCTTAACCCGCTGCTGACCACCCTCATCACCGGGGCGATCGCTATCGTGGCGCTACAGCCGCTCGGGGGATGGATTTCTGAATCTATTGCCCATGGGGCAGGCTGGGCTATCGATCGCGGCGGTCTGCTGGTGGGCGCGGTGCTGGCCGGAACCTTTCTGCCGCTGGTGCTTACCGGGCTGCATCAGGGGCTGGTGCCTATCCACGTGGAGCTGGTCCAGGCGCACGGCTATAACGCCCTGCTGCCTATCCTCTCAATGGCGGGCGTCGGGCAGGTTGGGGCCGCGCTCGCCGTGCTGCTGAAAACGCGCAATACCCGGCTTAAAACCGTTATCAAAGGTGCGCTGCCGGTAGGGCTGCTGGGCATCGGTGAGCCGCTGATTTTTGGCGTCACGCTGCCGCTGGGTAAGCCCTTCATCGGTGCCTGCCTGGGCGGCGCGGTGGGTGGGGCGCTTGTCTGCTACTGGAAAGTGGCGACGGTCATCACCTTCGGCATTTCCGGTTTACCGCTGGCTTTAACGATTGTTACCGGAAAAGTCACGATCTATCTGTTAGGCTATTTATTGGCGGTCATCGCCGGGTTCCTGTTTACCTGGCTATTAGGTTTTAACGATCCAAAGGAGTAGGGTTTGGCAAATAGCGAGCGTCGTGTTGTATTTTTCGATCTGGATGGAACGCTGCATCAGCAGGATATGTTCGGGACATTTCTGCGGTATCTGCTGCGGCATCAGCCACTCAATGCGCTGCTCGTTCTACCTTTGCTGCCGGTTATCGGCATTGCATTACTGGTTAAGGGGCGGGCCGCCCGCTGGCCGATGAGCCTGCTGCTGTGGGGCTGCACTTTTGGCCACAGCGAGGCGCGGCTTAAGGCGCTGGAAAAGTCATTTGTTACCTGGTTTCGCGAGCGCGTCACCGCCTTTCCGGTGGTGCAGGATCGGCTGACCAACTACCTCGACGCGTCCGATGCCGATATCTGGCTGATCACCGGCTCGCCGCAGCCGCTGGTAGAGCAGGTCTATTTTGATACCCCGTGGCTGCCGCGTGTCAACCTGATCGCCAGCCAGATCCATCGCAGCCACGGCGGCTGGGTGCTCTCCATGCGCTGCCTCGGTCATGAGAAGGTGGTGCAGCTGGAGCGGAAAATCGGTACGCCGCTGCGCCTCTACAGCGGCTACAGCGACAGCAAGCAGGATAACCCGCTGCTCTACTTCTGCGAGCATCGGTGGCGCGTCACCCCCCACGGTGAGCTTCAGCAACTCGAATAGTGTGTGCGCACTTACACCTGTGTATAATGCGCCCCGTTTTGACTACTGGAGTGCTGAGCCGTGTCCGATACCGAATTAACCCATGAATACTGGATGCGCCACGCACTTATGCTCGCGCAGCGCGCCTGGGATGAGGGGGAGGTGCCGGTCGGGGCGGTGCTGGTACACAACAACCGCGTTATTGGCGAGGGCTGGAATCGGCCCATTGGCCGCCACGATCCCACCGCCCATGCTGAGATTATGGCCCTGCGCCAGGGCGGGCTAGTGCTGCAAAATTACCGTCTGCTCGATACCACCCTCTACGTCACCCTGGAGCCCTGCGTGATGTGTGCGGGAGCGATGGTTCACGGCCGTATCGGCACGCTGGTGTTTGGTGCGCGGGATCTGAAAACCGGCGCGGCAGGCTCCCTGATGGATGTCCTGCACCATCCTGGAATGAACCACCGGGTTGAGATCGTTGAGGGAATGCTGAGTGACGAATGCTCGGGCATGCTCAGTGAATTTTTCCGCCAGCGTCGGCTGGCGATCAAAGCGCAAAAGCAGGCGCGCTAAGGGTGCTCCGCGTCAGCGCCTG
The DNA here is from genome assembly GCF_902164725.1 of Pseudescherichia vulneris. Lineage (NCBI taxonomy): Bacteria > Pseudomonadati > Pseudomonadota > Gammaproteobacteria > Enterobacterales > Enterobacteriaceae > Pseudescherichia > Pseudescherichia vulneris. The sequence continues at coordinate 3,574,340 of NZ_LR607338.1, forward strand.
CTGACGCCTGGTTCAGGATCCCCGGCAGCGTAAAGCTGGACTGACCAAACGCCTCGGCGGGAGAGAAGGCGCTTAGCGGCATCACGCCATAGTGCGTCTCTGCCAGCTCCTCCTGAGCGACCACTGGATAGCTTTGCGCCATACGCTGCTCGTGAGCGATCTGCTGCTCCTGCTGCCGCGCTTTCTCCTGCAGATAACCCACCAGGCTAATCTGATACTTACGGATATTTTCCACATAGGCGTAAGCTTCATGCCCACGGGCGTAGCCGTAGGTCAGCCTGCTGTACCACGCCTTCTGGCTGAGTAGCGGCAGGCGCTGCTTTACGTCGGACCAGCTATCCGGGTTGCCTTTGGTCTTCGCCGTCAGGGCGCGGGCGTCAAGCATATGGGCATAGCCCATATTGTAGGCGGCCAGCGCAAACCAAATCCGCTCCTCCTCGGGCACCGTCGCCGGGACGTGATCCATCATATCCTGAAGATAGCGCGCCCCGCCGCTGATGCTCTGTTCAGCGTCGGTGCGATCGGTCAGGCCCAGGCTCTGGGCGGTATTTTTGGTCAGCATCATCAGGCCACGCACGCCGGTAGGGGAGGTGGCCTGGGTGTCCCAGTGGGACTCCTGATAAGAGATAGCCGCCAGCAGACGCCAGTCCATCTTCTGGGCGTACTTTTCAAACAGCGGACGCAGGTCGGGCAAGACGCTGTCGATGGCGCGCAGGAAGGCGCGGGTATCAACATAGTCGAACCCTTTGCCGTGGCCGAGGTACTTCTCCTCAAGGCGCGCCAGAGTGCCGTCCTCGTTAATCACGTTGAAGAAGTCCAGCATGGCGGCGGAGAGGGCGTTATCGCTATCTTTTTGGCTAAACCACGCTACCGGCTGCTCGTCGGTAATATCCAGCGCCACCGCCAGCTCGGGATGCACGCGCTGGAACAGGCTAATAGCTACGGAGTCGGCAATGGTATAGGCCAGCTTCCCCTGAGCAACCTGCAACAGCAGATCGTTAGTGCCTAGCTTCTCGTCCACCTTCCAGCTCAGATCCGGGTACTTCTTCTCCTTCAGCGCCTGCAGATCGCTAATAACAACGTGCCCTGGCGCGACGGTCAGCTGCGCATCGGTCACCGTCGCTAACGTGCGCGGACGCAGGCTGCCTACGCGATAGACCAGCTGCTGGGAGACGGAATAGTAGACCGGCCCGCTCTGATAGTGCTTGATGCGCTCGTTGTTATAGACCAGTCCGGCCGCCAGCATATCGGCATTATCGTTATCGAGATCGTCAAACAGCTGGTTGATGTTTTGCCGCACGGTGATGCGCAGCTTCACCCCGAGATAGCTGGCGAACTGCTCGGCCAGCTCATAATCGAGGCCGGTGGGTTTATCGCTGGTGGCGTTCCAGGTAAGCGGAGAGACCAGGGTGCTGACGCGCAGCTCGCCGCGCGCCTGGATAGCAGCGATGCGGTTTTCGGCTTTGCCAGACCAGGGGATTGAGGGCCACAGGGCCGCTGCCAGCAGCAGGGTGACAATGCCGATAAGCAGATAATTAAACTTTAATTTTCTCAAGGAGTTAATTCTCTGCGTCGCCTGACGCCTCAGTCCGTCGTCATTATTATAGAAAAGCATTTATCCGGAAGTGAGCGGCATTTTGCTTAAGATTGCGGCACTTAGCAACTTATTAGAGAATTAGGTAACATCTATTGTTAAAAATTACGGGCAATTTTATTTCCACGCAAACGGTTTCGTCGACGAGCAGGATTCTTTATAATGACGCCCGTTTTCCCCCTGGCGCATTCTTACAGCGTCATCGACGCGCTAAAGACGAGAGACTTATGATGGAAATTCTGCGTGGTTCGCCTGCACTGTCTGCATTCCGTATCAACAAACTGCTGGCACGCTTTCAGGCAGCCGCCCTCCCGGTAAGCAACATTTACGCTGAGTATGTCCATTTCGCTGACCTCAACGCTCCTCTAAATGCCGATGAACACGCCCAGCTCGGCCGCCTGCTGACCTACGGCCCGCGTCTAAGCAGCCACGCGCCTACCGGCAAGCTGCTGCTGGTGACGCCGCGTCCGGGGACCATCTCTCCCTGGTCTTCTAAAGCAACGGATATCGCTCATAACTGCGGCCTGACGCAGATCGCCCGCCTTGAGCGCGGCGTTGCCTGGTACGTTGAAACCTCGACCCTGAGCGCAACACAGTGGCAGGCGGTGGCCGCCGAGCTCTATGATCGCATGATGGAGACGACCTTTGATGCGCTGGAAGACGCGGAGAAACTCTTTGCCCACCATCAGCCCGCGCCGGTAGAGAGCGTGGACATGCTGGAGCAGGGACGTGCAGCGCTGGCGGAGGCTAACCAGCGTCTGGGTCTCGCGCTGGCGGAAGACGAAATTGATTACCTGTTCGATGCCTTCACTACCCTTGGGCGCAACCCGAACGATATCGAGCTTTACATGTTTGCTCAGGCGAACTCCGAGCACTGCCGGCATAAAATCTTCAACGCCGACTGGGTGATCGACGGCGAGCAGCAGCCGAAATCGCTGTTTAAAATGATCAAAAACACCTTTGAGAAAACCCCGGATCACGTGCTGTCTGCCTATAAAGACAACGCGGCGGTGATGGAAGGCTCAGAGGTCGGGCGCTTCTTCGCCGATAGCGAAGCTGGCCGCTACGATTTCCATCAGGAGCCTACCCATATCCTGATGAAGGTCGAGACCCACAACCACCCGACGGCGATCTCGCCATGGCCGGGTGCGGCAACCGGCTCCGGCGGTGAGATCCGTGACGAAGGCGCAACCGGACGCGGCGCGAAGCCAAAAGCCGGCCTGGTAGGCTTCTCCGTCTCTAACCTGCGTATTCCAGGTTTTGAACAGCCGTGGGAAGAGGATTTCGGCAAGCCGGAACGTATCGTGACCGCGCTGGATATTATGACCGACGGCCCGCTGGGCGGCGCAGCGTTCAACAATGAGTTTGGCCGTCCGGCGCTGACCGGCTACTTCCGTACCTACGAAGAGAAGGTCAACAGCCACAACGGCGAAGAGCTGCGCGGCTACCATAAGCCGATCATGCTGGCGGGCGGTATCGGTAACATTCGTGCCGACCACGTGCAGAAGGGCGAGATCACCGTAGGCGCGAAGCTGGTGGTGCTCGGCGGCCCGGCGATGAATATCGGTCTTGGCGGCGGGGCGGCTTCGTCCATGGCATCCGGTCAGTCCGATGCCGACCTCGACTTTGCCTCTGTGCAGCGTGACAACCCGGAGATGGAGCGTCGTTGCCAGGAGGTGATCGACCGCTGCTGGCAGCTGGGCGATGCAAACCCAATCCTGTTTATCCACGACGTTGGCGCGGGCGGTCTCTCTAACGCCATGCCGGAGCTGGTGAGCGACGGCGGTCGCGGCGGACGTTTCGACCTGCGCAGCATCCTGAGCGACGAGCCAGGCATGAGCCCGCTGGAGATCTGGTGTAACGAATCGCAAGAACGCTATGTGATGGCGGTGGCCGCCGACCAGATGGAACTGTTCGACGCCCTGTGCCGCCGCGAACGCGCCCCGTATGCGGTGATCGGCGAAGCGACCGAAGAGCGTCACCTGAGCCTGGCCGATAGCCACTTCGACAATCAGCCTATCGATCTGCCGCTGGACGTCCTGCTCGGTAAAACGCCGAAGATGACCCGCAACGTTGAGTCGCTGAAAGCCGCCGGGGATGCCTTCGACCCGCAGGACATTACCGTGGCCGACGCGGTTAACCGCGTGCTGCACCTGCCTGCGGTGGCGGAAAAAACCTTCCTGGTGACCATCGGCGACCGTACGGTCACCGGCATGGTCGCCCGGGATCAGATGGTTGGCCCGTGGCAGATCCCGGTTGCCAACTGCGCGGTGACTACTGCCAGCCTCGACAGCTACTACGGTGAAGCGATGTCCATCGGGGAACGCTCTCCGGTGGCGCTGCTGGACTTTGCCGCCTCCGCCCGTCTGGCGGTCGGTGAAGCGCTGACCAACGTGGCCGCCACGCAGATTGGCGATATCAAACGCATCAAGCTCTCTGCAAACTGGATGGCCGCAGCTGGTCACCCAGGTGAAGATGCTGGCCTCTATGAGGCGGTGAAGGCGGTGGGTGAGGAGCTGTGTCCGGCCCTCGGCCTGACCATCCCGGTGGGTAAAGACTCGATGTCGATGAAAACCCGCTGGCAGGAAGGAAGCGAGCAGCGCGAGATGACCTCGCCGCTGTCGCTGGTGATCACCGCGTTTGCCCGCGTTGAGGACGTGCGCCACACCGTGACGCCGCAGCTCTCTACCGACGATAACGCCCTGCTGCTGATTGACCTTGGCAAAGGCCACAACGCGCTGGGCGCGACGGCGCTGGCGCAGGTTTACCGTCAGCTGGGTGACAAACCGGCCGACGTGCGCGACGTGCATCAGCTGAAGGGCTTCTACGACGCCATGCAGGCGCTGGTGGCGGCACGTAAGCTGCTGGCCTACCATGACCGCTCCGACGGCGGCCTGCTGGTGACCCTCGCCGAGATGGCCTTTACCGGCCACTGCGGGATCGAAGCTGATATCGCCACCCTGGGCAGCGACCGTCTGGCGGCGCTGTTTAACGAGGAGCTGGGGGCGGTGATCCAGGTGCGCGCCGAGGATCGTGACGCGGTGGAAAACATCCTTAGCGCCCACGGTCTGGCCGACTGCGTACACTATCTGGGTCGCGCCGTCGCAGGCGATCGCTTCGTGATTACCGCCAACGACCAGGCGGTGTTCAGCGAAAGCCGCACCACGCTGCGTATGTGGTGGGCAGAGACTACCTGGCAGATGCAGCGCCTGCGTGATAACCCGACCTGTGCCGATCAGGAGCATAACGCCAAGGCGCAGGAAAACGATCCGGGCCTCAACGTGAAGCTCTCCTTCGACATCAACGAAGATGTCGCTGCGCCCTATATTGCCACCGGCGCACGGCCAAAAGTGGCCGTGCTGCGCGAGCAGGGGGTTAACTCCCACGTTGAGATGGCAGCTGCCTTCCACCGCGCGGGCTTTGACGCCATCGACGTGCACATGAGCGACCTGCTGGCGGGCCGCACCTCGCTGGAGAGCGCCCACGCGCTGGTGGCGTGCGGCGGCTTCTCCTACGGGGACGTGCTGGGCGCAGGCGAGGGCTGGGCGAAATCGATTCTCTTCAATGAGCGCGTACGCGACGAGTTCGAAACCTTCTTCCACCGTCCGCAGACCCTGGCCCTGGGCGTCTGTAACGGCTGTCAGATGATGTCCAATCTGCGCGAGCTGATCCCAGGCAGCGAGCTATGGCCGCGCTTTGTGCGTAACGTCTCCGATCGCTTCGAGGCGCGCTTCAGCCTGGTTGAAGTCACGCAAAGCCCGTCACTGCTGCTGCAGGGCATGGTCGGCTCGATGATGCCTATCGCGGTGTCCCACGGTGAAGGCCTGGTTGAGGTGCGTGACGATGCGCACCTCGCTCAGCTGGAGAGCAAAGGCCTGGTGGCGCTGCGCTACGTAGATAACTTCGGTAAGGTCACTGAGACCTATCCGGCCAACCCGAACGGCTCGCCGAACGGGATCACGGCGGTGACCAGCGAAAGCGGACGTGTCACCATCATGATGCCGCACCCGGAGCGCGTGTTCCGTACCGTGGCGAACTCCTGGCACCCGGAAAACTGGGGCGAAGATAGCCCGTGGATGCGTATTTTCCGCAACGCCCGTAAGCAGCTGGGTTGATAGTACGACGCCGCTGTCGCAAAATCCCGACAGCGGCAAAATTAAATGTCGCCAATTGGCGACATTTAATTTATTGATTTTAAATGCTTTATTTTTTATGCTTTTGAGGTGTTGCTAATCAGCGACACTTTGCTTAAAAAGAGCGCAAAAATGATGCAGTTCACAAAATAATAAATAGCCATATAAACAGATGGTTATGTATTAATAATATACATTGGCATAACTTGTGCATATAATAGGGCAGTGGCTCATTCACCTTCTTATGTCAGCCCCTTCGGGACGCGCTACATAAACCCTGGAATGACGCACAAACAGGTGCCTGCCGTCTCACTTCTGATCATAGCGTTGCTATTTCAGGCCCGAGGCGAAACGTCGAGTAAGGCACCGCCTATTCCATGATAATGCCGGGTTTTTACCCGGCTTTATTGTTTTTAGCCTTCCCCCATCCGTCATCCTCAGCTAGCATTCCGGTACATCCTTTCTAACGAGAGTAACGCGTTGAAACGCTGGCCTGCATTTCCCCGCTCCCTGCGACAGCTTGTCATTATGGCTTTTTTGCTGGTTCTGCTGCCGCTGCTGGTGCTGGCCTGGCAGGCGTGGCAAAGCCTGAACACGCTCAGCGCCCAGGCGGCGCGCACCAACCGAACCACGCTTATTGACGCCCGACGCAGCGAGGCGATGACCAACGCGGCGCTGGAGATGGAACGCAGCTATCGGCAGTACTGCGTGCTTGACGATCCCACCCTGGCGCGGGTCTACCAGAGCCAGCGCAAACGCTACAGCGACATGCTTGACGCCCATGCTGACGTACTGCCGGATGAGCGACTCTCCCAGGCGCTGCGGGAGGATCTGAACGCCCTTGCCCAGCTGCAGTGCCACAACAGCGGCCCCACGCAGGCGGCCTCCACCAGCCTTGAAGCCTTCGCCGCCACCAATACCGAAATGGTGCAAACCACCCGCAAGGTGGTGTTTAACCGTGGGCAGCAGCTCCAGCAGGAGATTGCCGCCCGGGGGCAGTTCTTTGGCTGGCAGGCGCTGCTGCTCTTTCTGGTCAGCCTCGTGCTGGTGCTGCTCTTTACCCGCATGATCATCGGTCCGGTGAAGGGGATTGAGCGCATGATCAACCGGCTGGGGGCAGGGCAGTCGCTGAACAGTCGGGTGGCCTTTAAGGGACCGCGCGAGCTGCGCTCCGTTGGCGAACGCATCATCTGGCTCAGCGAGCGTCTGGCGTGGCTGGAGTCCCAGCGCCATCAGTTTCTACGCCATATCTCCCACGAGCTGAAAACCCCGCTGGCCAGCATGCGGGAAGGCACGGAGCTGCTGGCCGACGAGGTGGTCGGGCCGCTGACGGCGGAGCAAAAAGAGGTGGTCGAGATTCTGGACGGCAGCAGCCGCAATCTGCAAAAGCTGATCGAGCAGCTGCTGGACTACAACCGCAAGCTGGCCGATGGCGCGGTAGAGCTGGAGACAGTAGCCATTGCGCCGCTGATCGAGACGGTGATCTCCGCTCACAGTTTACCGGCACGGGCTAAAATGATGCATACGGAGGTCGCGCTGAAGGCGGAGAGCTGCCTGGCGGAGCCGGTGCTTTTACTGAGCGTGCTGGACAATCTCTACTCTAACGCGGTGCACTATGGCACTGAATCCGGTAACATTCTTATTCGTAGCTATCCGCACGGCACGCGCTTGCGTATAGAGGTCACCAATACCGGTACACCTATTCCGCAGGCCGAGCGGGAGATGATTTTCGAACCTTTCTACCAGGGAAGCCACCAGCGAAAAGGCGCGGTAAAAGGCAGCGGGCTGGGTCTGAGCATCGCCAGGGACTGTATTCTGCGCATGCAGGGTGAACTGCAGCTGGTCACCAGCGATGAATCGGGCGTCTGTTTTCGCATTGAGCTGCCGCTGGCTGGATCGGATAAAAGCTAAATGAATCTATATCAGGTAACTATGTCGCATATTTTGAGTCGCGTTGTGAAAATGATTTCGCAGCATTCCGCGTTGCCTGTTGGCTTAGCCTGCCTGCTGCTGGCGGGCTGCGCACCTGACGCCCCCCTTAAGCCGGTGAATAAAGTTCAGCAAGAGAAGCTTCCCCAGCATCAGCTGGCCGATTTTCTGTCAACGCCCTGCGATAACGTCTGGTCGCTGACCGGGCAGGCCGTTGAGTCGAATCCGCTCTACTGGCTGCGCGGCATGGACTGCGCGGAGCGTCTCTCGCCGGTGATGGCGCGCGCCGAAGCCAGGCGCTGGCCGGATGATACCTGGCAGGCAACCTTCAAGCGCGGCATTCTGCTGGCCAATGCCAAAATTACCCCGCTTGAGAGACGCGCCTTTACCACGCGGATGGATACCCTCAGCCCGCAGCTGCCGAAGCAGGTCCGGACGCTGTTCCAGGTGTGGCGCGACGGTCAGGCGACGCAGCTCCAGCTGGCGGAGGAGCGCTCGCGCTATGCCAAGCTTCAGCAGTCGCGGGACAGCGATCTGGAGGCCCTGCGTCAGCAGCAGCAGCATCTGCGCGAGGAGCTGGAAACCACCTCGCGTAAGCTAGAAAACTTAACCGACATTGAGCGGCGGCTCTCGACGCGCAAACCTGGCGGGGCGGAGCTCCCCGACAGCATCCGTCCGGCCCAGCCGGATGCCCAACAGGAAGAGGTGAAGCCATGATGACGCCGCGTAAACCCGCCCATCTGCTGCTGGTGGATGACGATCCCGGCCTGCTGAAGCTGCTGGGTCTGCGCCTGACCAGCGAAGGCTATAGCGTAGTGACCGCCGAAAGCGGCCAGGAGGGGCTGCGCGTGCTGGCGCGGGAGAAGGTCGATCTGGTGATCAGCGACCTGCGGATGGATGAGATGGACGGCATGCAGCTGTTTGCCGAGATCCAGCGCGTCCAGCCGGGCATGCCGGTGATCATCCTTACTGCCCACGGCTCGATTCCCGACGCCGTTGCTGCCACCCAGCGGGGTGTGTTTGGCTTTCTCACCAAGCCAGTGGACAAAGACGCACTCTATAAAGCTATCGACGACGCCCTGGAGCATGCGGCCCCGGCCAGCGACGAGGCGTGGCGGGAGAATATCATCACCCGTAGCCCAGTGATGCTGCGCCTGCTGGAGCAGGCTCACATGGTAGCCCAGTCCGACGTTAGCGTACTGATCAGCGGTCAGAGCGGAACCGGCAAGGAGATCCTTGCACAGGCGATCCACAACGCCAGCCCGCGCGGCAAAAATGCCTTTATTGCCATCAACTGCGGGGCACTGCCGGAGCAGCTGCTGGAGTCGGAGCTGTTTGGCCACGCGCGCGGGGCGTTTACCGGTGCGGTCAGCAGCCGGGAAGGACTATTCCAGGCGGCAGAGGGCGGCACGCTGTTTCTCGATGAAATTGGCGATATGCCTATCCCATTGCAGGTCAAGCTGCTGCGCGTATTGCAGGAGCGCAAGGTGCGCCCGCTGGGCAGCAATCGCGATATCGATATCAACGTGCGGATCATCTCTGCCACCCACCGGGATCTGCCTAAGGCCATGGAGCGCGGTGAATTCCGGGAAGATCTCTTCTATCGGCTGAACGTGGTCAGCCTGAAGATCCCGGCGCTGGTGGAGCGGGCGGAGGATATTCCTCTGCTGGCCAACCACCTGCTGCGCCAGTCGGCCAGCCGACATAAGCCGTTTGTGCGGGCCTTCTCTACCGACGCCATGAAGCGCCTGATGACCGCCACCTGGCCGGGCAACGTGCGCCAGCTGGTCAACGTCATCGAGCAGTGCGTGGCGCTCACCTCCTCGCCGGTGATCAGCGATGCGCTGGTGGAGCAGGCGCTGGAGGGCGAAAACACCGCCCTGCCGACCTTTGCCGACGCCCGGAACCAGTTTGAGCTTAACTATCTGCGCAAGCTGTTGCAGATCACCAAGGGCAACGTGACGCACGCGGCGCGCATGGCCGGGCGTAACCGCACCGAGTTTTATAAGCTGCTTTCGCGTCACGAGCTGGACGCTAACGACTTTAAAGAGTAGGCCGCACACGCCCGTGAAATATGGTAGTGTGAGCAATCGATTACGACGCTGCTGACAGGCAAAAGAATTAGGGGATCACCGTGAAAAAGATTGATGCGATTATTAAACCTTTCAAGCTGGATGATGTGCGTGAAGCGCTGGCTGAGGTCGGCATTACCGGGATGACCGTCACCGAGGTGAAAGGCTTTGGTCGCCAGAAGGGCCACACCGAGCTGTACCGTGGCGCAGAGTACATGGTGGATTTTCTGCCGAAGGTAAAAATTGAGATCGTGGTGACTGACGATATCGTCGACACCTGCGTGGATACCATTATCCGCACGGCGCAGACCGGGAAAATCGGCGACGGTAAAATTTTCGTTTTCGACGTGGCGCGCGTAGTACGTATTCGTACCGGCGAAGAGGACGACGCAGCTATCTAACTAGTCCGCAGGCTTACCCCGGCCCCCACTGCGCGGGCCGGGGTAAGCGAGATCTTAGAGAACCTTGTGCGGACCAAAGCACTCGTAGTGGATGCGATCGGCATCAACCCCAAGCGCAATCAGCTGTTTCGCCGCGAACTGCATAAAGGCTACCGGACCGCAGAGATAGCACTGCATCGTCGGGTCGCTAAACGCACCCTCCAGCTTGCTTAAATCCATCAGCCCTTCGCTATTAAAGCGTGCTGCGCTGCGATCTGCCTCAGTGGGAATACGATACCAGGTGTGCGCCTGGAAGTGCGGCAGCATGCTGCCCAGGGCGGCAACGTCATCGTCAAAGGCGTGCACCTCGCCGCTCTCGGCGGCATGGAACCAGTTTACCTGGCCTGGATGCTGTGCGCTGGCGAGGGTATCCAGCATCGCCAGCATCGGGGTTTGCCCCACGCCGGCGGAGATCAGCGTCACCGGGGCCTGCGGCGGGACGTCGAGGAAGAAGTCACCTGCCGGAGACGCCAGCTGGACCACGTCACCCACGCGCGCTTCATCGTGTAGCCAGTTGGACACCTGACCGCCTTGCTCGCGCTTCACGGCGATACGATATCCTTTCCCATCGGCCTTGCGGGTCAGAGAGTACTGGCGGATCTCCTGATGCGGGAAACCTTCCGGTTTCAGCCAGACGGCGAGATACTGGCCTGGGCGATACTCGGCCACTGGCTGGCCGTCGACCGGCTCAAATTCAATACTGGTGATCAATGCGCTGCGCGGCGTTTTCGCCACGATGCGGAAAGCGCGAGTGCCTTCCCAACCGCCGGGCTGGGTAGCGTGCGCTTCATACAGCTCGGCTTCGCGGTTGATGAATACGCCTGCCAGCACGCCGTAGGCTTTACCCCACGCCTCCAGTACTTCCTGACCTGGGCTATACAGCTCATCAAGGGTCGCCAGCAGATGTTCACCGACGATGTTGTACTGGTCAGGTTTGATCTGGAAGCTGGTATGCTTCTGGGCGATCTTTTCTACCGCAGGCAGCAGCGCCGGGAGATTCTCAAGATTGCTGGCATAGGCGGCAATGGCGTTAAACAGCGCTTCGCGCTGGTCGCCGTTGCGCTGGTTGCTCATGTTGAAAATCTCTTTCAGCTCTGGATTATGCTTAAACATGCGGTCATAGAAGTGCGCCGTCAGCTTCGGGCCGGTCTCGACAAGCAGGGGAATGGTGGATTTTACGGTTGCGATAGTTTGAGCATCGAGCATTGCCTTTTCCTTATTGATTATTTCTATAAGTTGTATTTTAAATGCATCTTATAAAAGTTCCCCTGCATTGTAAATGGTTAATAGCGTATTTCCGTTACGTTGAAATGTCATGAAAAATTTGCACGATAAACTTGAAAAGAAATCGTGATTCTGGAGGTGGGCTCTTGCATGACAAACCCTTGCGCCACGCGGAGCCAATCGTTTGCGTAAAAACCCGTGTCAAGACCTGTTATCAGAAAATGGATCGGTTATACTGGTCGCCGGTGCCCCGAGGGCCATTGAAAATTACCGTTAGCTGAGTCAGGAGATGCGGATGTTAAAGCGTGAAATGAACATTGCCGATTATGATGCCGAACTGTGGCAGGCGATGGAACAAGAGAAAGTACGTCAGGAAGAGCACATTGAGCTGATCGCCTCCGAAAACTACACCAGCCCGCGCGTTATGCAGGCTCAGGGTTCTCAGCTGACCAACAAATATGCCGAAGGCTACCCGGGCAAACGCTACTATGGCGGTTGCGAATACGTCGACGTGGTTGAGCAGCTGGCTATCGACCGTGCCAAAGCGCTGTTTGGCGCAGACTACGCTAACGTTCAGCCGCACTCTGGCTCCCAGGCTAACTTTGCGGTCTACACCGCGCTGCTGCAACCGGGCGATACCGTTCTGGGTATGAACCTGGCGCAGGGCGGTCACCTGACTCACGGCTCCCCGGTTAACTTCTCCGGCAAACTGTACAACATCATCCCTTATGGTATTGATGAGTCCGGTAAAATTGATTACGAAGACATGGCGAAGCAGGCTAAAGAGCACAAGCCGAAGATGATCATCGGTGGCTTCTCGGCTTACTCCGGCGTGGTCGACTGGGCAAAAATGCGTGAAATCGCAGACAGCATCGGTGCTTACCTGTTCGTTGATATGGCGCACGTTGCGGGTCTGATTGCCGCAGACGTTTACCCGAACCCGGTTCCGCACGCACACGTCGTGACCACCACCACCCATAAAACTCTGGCGGGCCCGCGTGGCGGTCTGATCCTTGCCAAAGGCGGTGATGAAGAGCTGTACAAAAAACTGAACTCCGCTGTGTTCCCAAGCGCGCAGGGCGGCCCGCTGATGCACGTTATCGCGGCAAAAGCGGTTGCGCTGAAAGAAGCGATGGAGCCAGAGTTCAAGGTTTACCAGCAGCAGGTTGCTAAAAACGCCAAAGCGATGGTAGAGGTGTTCCTTAACCGTGGCTACAAAGTGGTGTCTGGCGGTACTGAAAACCACCTGTTCCTGCTGGATCTGGTTGATAAGAACCTGACCGGTAAAGAAGCTGACGCTGCCCTGGGCCGCGCCAACATCACCGTGAACAAAAACAGCGTGCCAAACGATCCGAAGAGCCCGTTTGTGACCTCCGGTATCCGTATCGGTTCTCCGGCTGTAACTCGTCGCGGCTTTAAAGAAGCGGAAGTGAAAGAGCTGGCTGGCTGGATGTGTGACGTTCTGGACAACATCAACGACGAAGCGGTCATTGAAAGCACCAAACAGAAAGTGCTGGCTATCTGCGCCCGCTTCCCGGTTTACGCATAATTCTTCTTTGATATGAAAAAAGCCCGCTGATGCGGCCTTTTGCACAGTGACGCGTCCCT
>NZ_LR607338.1:3587439-3631784 GCF_902164725.1 Pseudescherichia vulneris
TTGGCGGGCGTGTTACCGCTTGCTGCGCAACGTAACGCCCACATCGCCGCCGGGATGCACCGCCAGCAGGCTCTCTTTCGAGTATCCGCTCTCACTCATCAGGCAGGCACAGGCGGCATCGAAAATCGCCAGCGCCAGCACGATGGAGGTGGTTGCCAGCATGTTCAACGGATCGATCTCACGCCGCACGCCGGTAGAGATCACCAGCCGGGAGGCGCGGGCAATCGCCGAATCGGCATTCTCGGTCACGCTAACCAGCGGCACGCTGCGGGACGCCAGCCCTGGCAGGAGACGCGTCAGCTCGTCGGAGTTACCCCCGCGCGAGAGCATGATCATCAGGTCGTCGGCGCGTAAAAACCCCAGGTCGCCGTGCGCCGCGTCGGTAGCGTTCAGGTAGATCGCCGGGCGCTCCACGCAGGCCAGCATATGGGCAATCTTCCGTGCTGCAATACCGGAGGTGCCCACACCCGTCACCACAATTTTGCCTTTGCAGCCGCGCAGTTCAGCCAGCAGTGCCTCCCACTGTGGCTCGCTGAGGTGCTGACCGAGCCCGGCCAGCGCTTCGCTATAGATACCCCAGGCGGCGGTTGCCTGCTGCCACGATTGACTCATGCTCCCTCCTGCATCAGCTGACGGTACTTCATGTGATCCTCATACATCGCATGGAATACCTTGTACTTGCGGTCATAGTACTGCTTGATCTTGTTGGTCTGCGGCGTAACGGTCTTACCGATCCGGCTCATGGCCGACATCGCCTCCGGGAAGGTTTCGAACACGCCCGCCGCAAGGGTACCCATCATCGCGCCGCCGAGCAGCATCGCTTCGCTCTCTTCCGGCAGCAGCATGGCGCAGCCGGTGGCGTTGGCGTGCTCCTGAACAAAGATCGGGTTCTTGGTGCCGCCGCCGCTGGCCATAATGGTGTCGATGGTGTAGCCAGTCTGATTCATGGTTTCAATAATATGCCGGGTGCCGAGGGCAATCGCCTGGATGGTCGCCAGATAGTGCAGGGCCATATCCTCCGGCGTACGGGAGAGCTTCAGGCCGCTAATCACCCCGGTTAACGTCGGGTTAGCACGCGGCGAGCGGTTGCCGTGGAAGTAGGGCAGAATATGAATATCGCGGGTCAGGAAAGCGATATCTTCCGGCTCGCCGGCCATCTTGCGCAGCAGGGCGTTGAGTACTTCATAGATGGTCTGCCCCTGGGTTTTCGCCTGCGCCAGCAGGGTTTCATAGCAGGGGTGAGACTGAATAATATGGTCGATCAGCGCCCCGGTTGCCGACTGGCCGCCTTCGTTAAGCCAGTAGTCCGGCAGCACCGCCGAATAATAAGGCCCCCAAACGCCGCCGATAAAGCGCGGCTGCTGGGAGATCGCCATATGGCCCGTCGAGGTGCCGCCAATCAGCGCTACGCGGCGATCGAAATCCGCTACTTCGCCAGAGACGCCGCTAGCTCCCAGGGTGCCGAGGGTACCTGCATGGGCGTCGATAATCGACACGCTCACCGCGGTGCCGGGGATCAGCCCCATCTCGCTGGCAGCGCGCTGCGTCAGGCCGTGGCCGAGCGGTTCGCCCATGGTTTTAACGTAGCGGCCAATTTTCTCCGCGTCGTGCTCAAGGAGATCCTCTAGCCCAATCTGGCGGAAGTAGCTCCCGTCCCACTTATCCTCGTGGCCCATGTAGGTCCATTTGCAGACGGTGGAGCAGAGCGAGCGGGTGTCGTCATCCGTGGCGCGCCAGGTCAGGAAATCCGGCAGGTCAAAATAGTAGCCCGCGTTAGCCCAGGTATTCGGCATGTGCTGCTTCAGCCACAGCAGCTTCGGGGTCTGCATCTCGGGCGAGATAATCCCGCCGACGTAGTCCAGCACCCGGTGATGCAGGGCGTTGATACGATCGGCCTGGGTAATGGCGCGGTGATCCATCCAGACGATAATGTTCTGCTCGCTGCGCCCGGAGGGGCTGATGGTCAGCGGCTTACCCTCTTTGTCCAGCACCACCAGCGAGCAGGTTGCGTCGAACCCCAGGCCTTTCACCTGAATGGGATTGATGTCTGCCTGGTTAACCGCATCGCGCACTGCGTTGCACACCATCTGCCAGATATTGTCGGAGGACTGCTCAACGAAATCAGCCTGCGGACGATACATTTCAATGGCCCGGCTGGCCTGGCTGACCATTCTGCCGTTTAGATCAAATACGCCCGCCCGGGCGCTCCCTGTGCCTACGTCCACACCAATGAAGTAACTCGCCATAATTTGTTCTCCTGACATCAGGCTTTACGATTCTGTAATGCGATAAAGAGGATCAGCACGGCACCCCACAGCGCCATCGTCAGATAGCTGCTGATCCCCAGCAGATTAAAGCCACTTTCCAGCATCTGCAGCACGATGAGGGCCAGCACCAGGCCGACGATGCGGCCAAATCCGCCGTCGGGGTTAATGCCGCCCAGCACCGAGGCGAGAATGGTCACCAGCAGATAGGATTCGCCATAGCCCGCCTTTGCCGAGTTAAATTTCGCCATCATCAAAATAGCGGCGACCCAGCCGAGCAGGGCGGAGATGACATACACCGCAATCTGCACGCGGACGGTATTCACGCCGCTGTAGCGCGTGGCCTGCTCGTTGGAGCCCACCAGGTAGAGGCTGCGTCCGAGGGTCGTGTGCTCCAGCAGAACCCACAGCAGCACCGCTACCAATAAAAAGAGCAGCAGCGCCACGGGGATGCCCACCACGGTGGCATTGCCCAGGAACTGGATCGCTGCCGGGAAGCCGGAGATCACCGTCCCGTTAGAGAGCAGAATATTGAGGCCAGAGATCAGCGTCATGGTGCCGAGCGTGGCGAGGATAGGCGATACCCCCACCCAGGCGATCAGCGCCCCGTTCAGCGTGCCGATCGCCACCGCTACCGCCGCGCCAGCCAGTAGGGCCAGCGCCAGGAACAGCGGATTATCGGGATGGCTAACAATCACCGCCGCCATCACCAGCGAGCAGGCGTTAGCGCCAGCGATAATCGACAGGTTAATGCCACCGGTAAGCATGGTGATCCCCATTCCCAGCGCCAGCATGCCGAGGATCGGCAGCTGCGAGGTGATGGACTGGAAGTTAGCGACGCTGAAGAAGCGGCTGCCCAACAGCGCCGAGAAGACCACGGCAACGACGATAATGATCACGCACTGCAGGCGGATGATGGCATCACCGGGTAAGAGTCGTGCGATTGCTTTCATCTCAAAGCTCCCTTGCGAGTTTGCGTTTTTCATTCCAGGCCGTGGCGCTGATGCTGACCAGGATGATGACGCCGCTGAATACGGTGTGCCAGTAAGAGGAAACGCTCAGCAGCGTCAAGCCGTTTTGCAGAAACGCCAGCAGCACCACCCCAAGCAGCGTGCCGGTTAAGGTGCCGCGTCCGCCGCTCATGCTGGTCCCGCCCAGCACCACCGCCGCCAGCACCGTCAGCTCATAACCGAGCAGTGAGTTGGGGGCAACGGACTGGGTGATCTGCGCCTGCACCACGGCGGCGACCCCGGCGAGAATGCCCATGTAGCCGTAGACGTAGAAGTGCAGCTTCACCAGATTCAGCCCCAGGCGTGAGGCCGCGTCGCGGTTGCCGCCCATGGCGTAAATCTGGCGGCCAAGGCGGGTAAAGTTCATTAGTACGGCGGTGAAGATAATGACCGCCGCGAGGCAGAGCAGGGGCAGGGTAAGGCCGTAGTCGTACCCGTCGGCGGCGGTGAACGACAGCCAGTTGATGCCGTTCATAAACCAGTCCGGGAAGCCGTACAGCCAGGTGCCTTTGGTGGCATAAACCAGCAGGCCGTAGTAGACGTTGAGCGTCGCGATGGTGATGATAATTGCCGGGACTCGCAGCCAGTAGACCAGGAAACCGTTGATCAACCCGAGCAGCAGGCCGACAGCCATCGCGATGATCAACGCCAGAGCAAAGTTGCCGCCGTGGGCGATCACCCAGCTTGCCATTGCATACTGGGCAATGGCGGTCATGGCCGGGAAGGAGATGTCGATCCCACCGGAGATCAGCACCACGAACAGGCCGCAGGCGAGGATCCCGAGGATCGCGTAGCTGGTGGCGACGTCCGTCAGATTGCCCAGCGAGAAGAACTCGTCGGTGCTGATGCTCAGCCCGACCGCCAGCGCTACCACCAGCAGCCCAAGCCAGAACTCATGTTGCCCGACCAGGCGGGAAAGTCTGTTATTCATGGATCACCTCAACCACTTCAGCAATCTCCTGTTCCGTACAGCGATGCGGATTAAACTCTGCCACCAGCTTGCCGCGGCGCATAACCAGCACGCGGTGGCTGTTGTAATAGGCTTCCGGGATCTCATCGCAGATCATCAGCACCGCCATCCCCTGTTCCGCCAGGTCGCGGGCAATCTGGTAGATACCCTCTTTATTGGCGATATCCACCCCAACGGTGGGGGAGTCGAGGATCAGGATGCGTGGATCGGTCGCCACCCATTTCGCAATGGCGATCCGCTGCGCGTTCCCGCCGGAGAGGGTTTTCACCGGTAGATGCGGGTCGGAGACTTTGATATTCAGGTTGCGGATCAGATCGGCCACCAGCTTTTTCGCCTTGCCGTGATCCAGCAGGCCACCGCGCGTGTGTAGCTTGTCAAATACCGTGACGATGGTGTTGTCGTAGATCGACTGCTCCATGATCAGCCCTTGGGTCAGGCGATCCTCTGAGACGTAGCCGATCCCGTGCTTAATGGCGTCATGGTTATTGCGCAGGGTGACCGGCTTGCCATTGATGCGCATCTCTCCGCTCTCCGGGTGGGTCATGCCGAACAGGCTCAGACAGAGCTCGGTTCGCCCGGCACCCAGCAGGCCAACGATAGAGACAATCTCGCCGCTGCGCAGCGACAGGTTGATATTCTGGTATTTGCCTCGCCGGCTGAGGTTACGCAGCTCCAGCATCGGCTCCTGATCGGCGGACGGTTTTTCCGGCAGTGGACTGTAGTGGAAACGCTGGCCGGTCATCAGGAACGCCAGCTCGTGGCTGTCGAGCTGGCTTGCCGGATAGGTCCCCACCAGCTTGCCGTCGCGCATGACGCTGATGCGATCCGCCACTTCCATCACTTCGTCGAGACGGTGGCTGACGAAGACTACGCAGATCCCGACGGCTTTCAGTTCGTTGACCACCCGCAGCAGGCCGTTAACCTCCTGACGGGTGAGGGAGGCGGTGGGCTCATCCATAATTACCAGCCGGGCGTCGGCGGCGATAGCGCGGCAGATCGCCACCAGCTGACGGTCGGCAATAGAGAGCTTCTCGACTTTTTTATCGGGATCGATGCTGACGCCGATGCGCTGCATTGCCGCCAGCGCCTGCTTGCGCATTGCGCCGCGCCGAACCCAGACGTCGCCGCCCGGCAGATAGCGGTTAACGGCAATGTTCTCCGCCACGCTGAAGTTGGGAAACAGGGAGAGATCCTGGTATATAACCTGAATGCCGTAGTGGGCAGAAAGCTGCGGCGTTAGGTGGTGGAACAATTTGCCGTCGAGCTGGATCTGCGCCCCTTTTTCCGGGTGATAGACGCCGGAGATCACTTTAATAATGGTGCTCTTACCGCAGCCGTTCTGCCCTGCCAGACAGTGAACTTCCCCTTTCTGTAGCGTCAGGTTCACGTTATCCAGCGCCAGCACGCCCGGGAATTGCTTGCTGATATTCTCAAGAGTGATAAATGCGGTGGTGTCGGCCATGGACAATACCCCTGCGAGCGCCCGTGTGGGCGCTTAAGTCATTCTGTACGAGTGTGCCGGCCAGACGGCCGGCGTTGAGGTTCCCTGGTGTAGGCGGAGAGCCTTAGAAACCGAGCGACTGTGCGTTATCTTTGGTGACTTCGAGGATCTTGTTAAAGCGGATCACTTTCTTCTCCATGTCGACATCGGCTTTCCCTAAACCGTCGATGGTCAGATCGGACGTGACTTCTTTACCCTTCAGCAGCTGGTTGGCAACGGTTACCAGCGCATAGCCCGCATCTTTCGGATCCCACAGCAGCGCTTTCTTGATATCGCCGCGCATCAGGTAAGGTGCGGCCTGGGCTGGCATGGCGATACCGACCACCGCCACTTTCTCTTTCGCACGCTTCTTCTGCACCGCCTGACCCGCACCGATAGGGCCGAGGGAGCCGAAGCCGATCACCCCTTTCATCTGCGGATAGGTTTTCATCAGGTCCAGAGTCGTGGAGTAGGATTTGTCGATGCTCTCGGCCACCGGCAGGCGCGACGTCACCTCAAACATGTCCGGGTATTTCTCTTTCTGATATTTAATGGCGTAATCGGCCCAGGCGTTATGCAGCGGCACCGTCAGGGAGCCAACGTAAATGGCGTAGCCGCCTTTGCCGCCCATGTCTTTCGCCAGCTCATCGACGTTGGCTTGGGCATACTTCTCGCTGTCGATGGTTTCAATATCCCACTGGCCAATCTGCTGATCCGGTGACTCATGGGTCAGCACTACGATGCCTTTATCGCGAGCTTTTTTCAGCACCGGCTCCAGCACTTTAGCGTCGTTAGGCACCACGATAATGGCGTTAACGTTTTTGGCGATCAGATCCTCAATCACCTTCACCTGCTGGGCCGGATCCGGCGTAGAGGGACCGGTCTGATAGGCGTTAACGTCGAGCTTTTTCGCCGCTTCGTTGACGCCGGTTTCCATACGGTTAAACCACGGAATGCCGGTCACCTTGGCGACCACGGCAATTTCATACTTCTCCGCTGCAACCGACGTACCGGAAATCATGCATGCAGAAATCAGGGCTGCGCTGAGCAATGCGAGTTTGAATTTCATAGTTCTACCTTTTTTAGGGACCGAGGCATGTCACGGAGGGAAGATTAGCAATGAAGGGAAGGGGAAACGTATCGCAGAAATTTGAATTGTGATCTGTGCACGAAAATGTAAATTTATGGATAATTTTAGGTTAAAATAAAGTTAAATATTAATAATGTCATTACGTTATCAATGGCTATTTGTGTTAAAAAATAATTATTTTATAACTTAAATTTAACATTTATTTATCATTTGACTTAAGTGCGACGTGGTTTCTTCAGCGCGCATCAAATTACAAATATGTGAACTGAATCGAGGCAAGCAAATTCACGCTTCGCCAAACGGTGGGGGTCTTTCAGGTTTGCTTGCACCTGTGGAGTTTTAACGCCAGACTAACGCCTTCAAAACGGGAGGGATTCATGGTTTTGCATTCCACGCGCTGGCTGGCGCTGAGCTACTTTACCTACTTTTTCAGCTACGGCATCTTTTTACCTTTCTGGAGCGTTTGGCTCAAGGGTACCGGACTGACGCCGGAAACCATCGGCCTGCTGCTCGGGGCAGGGCTGGTCGCCCGCTTTCTCGGCAGCCTGACCATTGCCCCTCGGGTCACCGATCCCTCCCGGCTGGTGTTCGCCCTACGCGTGCTGGCTCTGCTGACGCTGTTGTTTGCCCTGGCCTTCTGGGCTGGCAACCACGTTGGCTGGCTGATGGCGATCATCATCGGCTTTAACCTCTTCTTCTCGCCGCTGGTGCCGCTCACCGACGCGCTGGCTAACACCTGGCAAAAGCAGATCGTCATGGACTATGGCCGGGTACGCCTGTGGGGATCGATCGCCTTTGTGATCGGCTCGGCGCTGACCGGTAAGCTGGTGAGCCTCTTCGACTACCGGGCGATCCTGGCGATGCTTACTCTGGGGACCATCTCCATGCTGCTCGGGATGCTGCTGCGCCCGTCGGTGATGCCGATCGGGGAGCGTCGGGCGCAGGCCGCCGCTGGCTGGCCCGCGTGGCGGAGCCTGATCGGCCAGAATGGGCG
Organism: Pseudescherichia vulneris; assembly: GCF_902164725.1. Lineage (NCBI taxonomy): Bacteria > Pseudomonadati > Pseudomonadota > Gammaproteobacteria > Enterobacterales > Enterobacteriaceae > Pseudescherichia > Pseudescherichia vulneris. The sequence continues at coordinate 3,595,248 of NZ_LR607338.1, forward strand.
CTTTCTGGCCTGCGTCTCGCTGCTGCAGGGGGCGCACGCTGCCTACTACGGCTTTAGCGCCATCTACTGGCAGGAGGCGGGCTACTCTGCCTCAACGGTGGGCTATCTCTGGTCTCTGGGCGTTGTCGCGGAGGTGATTATCTTCGCGCTGAGCAACCGCCTGTTCCGCCGCTGGAGCGCCCGGGATCTGCTCCTGCTGTCGGCGGTGTGCGGCATAGTGCGCTGGACGTTGATGGGCTGGACCACGGCGCTGCCGTGGCTGCTGGTGGTGCAGGTCCTGCACTGTGGAACCTTTACCGTCTGCCACCTGGCGGCGATGCGCTATATCGCTGCCCGCCAGGGAAGCGAGGTGATCCGCCTGCAGGCCGTCTACTCGGCGGTGGCGATGGGGGGCAGCATCGCGGTAATGACCATCTTTGCTGGCTTCCTGTTCCAGCATCTGCACCAGGGCGTATTCTGGGTGATGGCGCTGGTCGCGCTGCCCGCGCTGTTTGTCCGGCCCGGCGTTACCGCCCGGACCTAAGACTCCAGCATGTCACGAATATGTAACTGCTGCTGCTCGCTCAGGGTCATCACCGCATGGATCAGCGGGGCAGAGAAGAGCGGCAGCGGCGTCACGTAAGGCGTCACAATCAGGGCGGCCTCACGCGGGGCTCCCTCCTGCTGGAAGGTGGTGAGCGGCAGATACTTGATATTCAGCGGCAGCAGCGTCAGCTCGCGCAGCTGCTCCTCAATGGCCCGTTCCCGCTCGGGCGCGTCGTCAGTCAGCAGGACCACCTGCTTCTCGTGCAGATCGTTCTCCTGCATCAGCCATGCGCCAAAGATAACCGCCACCAGGCCCGCCTCCTCATGGGTAAAGCACAGGTTGTACTCCTCCTCCAGACAGAGCAGCGCCTCGCGGGTGGTACGCATCAGCCGGGGGTAGAGCAGATTAATCTCCTCCGTCAGGCTGGTATCGATCCCGATGCCAAACAGGCTACGGTTCAGCGCCTGTGCCAGATGAATATAGAGCTGATCGGTCAGGCCCTGCTCATCGCTAAAGTCCATCCCGGAGAGGTCGCGAAAACGTTCGATTGTCCGGTGGATAGCTCCCCGCAGCCGCATGTCCTGCTGATGGCTGTCGCGGATCGGATCCGGCGTGCGCAGCAGCATAAACAGCACCGCCAGAAAGAGATGCTCGCTCACGTGCGGGATCGGAACCACCCGGCGCTGCCAGTGACGGATAATCTCATGGGCGACCAGATACTCTGCCCGCGCCTCGGCCCAGGCCTGCTGCAACGGTGCAAACGCGGGCGTAAAGCCAAGCTGGTGCACAAGCAGGCAATATTGTAGATAGAGACGGAGAAACTGAATATCTCGCTGCTCAAACTGCCGCTGAAGGCGACGGGAACAGAGATTAATCAGGGCGTGCAGGTTAGTATCGTCATACAATGTTCTGGCGATACCCTGCTGCTTAAGCGCGTTTTTTAGCGCCGGAGTAAAGTGAGCGCTAACAAAGTTGGGGCAGAGACGAATGGCACGCTTGAGCCAGTGGATGAGGCAGAGACGCTGGTCGAGGGCCGCGCCCTCAATGCGATAGCTGCCGTCCTGCTGCACAGTAATGTTCAGCCGGTGGTAGCGCTGGATCTCATGACCCGTGTCGGCAATATCTTGCCGGGTGATTGTGCCGTCCACGTTGTTCAGCTTGCCGAGTATATCTGGTGTCACCGTTTGTCCTGGCAGGGCGAGCATTAGGAGTACATGACAGCGGCGTTGTGAACTGGAGAGCACAGATGGCGGTATCGTTACGGTTGTCATCTGCTGGATTCCAGTTAGGGGTTTCGATAAGAATAGCTAAAGGATACGGCGGCGAAAGCCCTCCAGTCGGGCTTTCCATCAGGATTGCCGGGGGGCGTCACAGAATTTTTCTCGTAAGGAACACATGCAAACAGTTAAACCGTACGCTGGCGCGCTGGTTTTCGCGTTTTTATCGCTTCCCGCGCTGGCGCATCCCCATAGCTTTATTCGTCTGCAAACCGAGCCGGTAGTGGCGGACGGACAGCTTGTTGCGCTCGATATGCGCTGGACGATGGATGAGATCACTTCAGCCGATCTGCTCTACGACGCCGGTGACGCTACGCCGGAGTCACCGGTATGGAAAAAGCTGGCGGCGGAGGTGATGGCCAACGTGCTGGGGCAGCACTACTTTACCGAGGTCTGGCATAACGGGCAGCGGGTTAAGTTTCTCAACCGGCCTACGCACTACGGCATGTCGCGGGTCGATCACCAGGCGGTGCTGACCTTTACCCTGCCGCTGGCCACGCCGCAGCCGCTGGCCGGGCAGCGCTACACCTTTTCCACCTTCGATCCCACTTACTATGTCGATATGACCTACCAGAGCGAGCGCGACATTATGCTCTCGGCCGATCTGCAAAAGCAGTGTAAGACAGAGCTGCACACGCCGACGCCGGGAGAGGAGACCTTAGCCTTTGCGCAGTCGCTGGATAAAGCGGATGCGCCGCCGGAGGATATGGATCTCGGCAAGCAGTTTGCCCAGACCGTGACCCTGGAGTGCAAGGCATGATGCTAAGTTCGGTGAGAAGCGCGCCCCGCTGGCGTGCGCTCTGGCCGCTGGCCCTCCTGCTGCTCTGTGCAGTGGTGGGTGGGGTGCAGCTGTGGCACGCCTGGCCCCGGATCATGCTGGAGAGCGCGGGCTGGCAGCGGGAGGTTAACCAGCAGATGAGTGCCCTGTTAAAGGGCGTGGCGGCGGATCCGAGCCGGGCGGGTGGGGCGCTGCTGCTGTTTAGCTTTCTCTACGGGGTGCTGCACGCCCTTGGGCCGGGCCACGGTAAAGTGGTAATAACCACCTGGCTTGCCACTCATCCGTCAAAATTGAGGTCGAGCATTGGCCTGACCCTGGCCTCATCGCTGCTACAGGGACTGGTAGCCATTGTGCTGGTGGTCGTGGTGCTGACCCTGCTCCAGCTGCCTGCTCGCCAGCTGCATATGAGCAGCTACTGGTTAGAGAAGGGAAGCTATGCCCTGGTGGGCGTGCTGGGACTTCTGCTCTGCTGGCGGGCGCTGAACAGGCTGCGTCGTCTCTTACGCAGGCCGACCTTTACCGCTTTTACGCCACATCATGTACATGACGCCCACTGTGGCTGCGGGCATCAGCATCTGCCCACGCCGGAGCAGCTTACGCGCGGCGATGACTGGCGCGCCCGGCTGATGATTATTCTGTCGATGGGGATGCGACCCTGTTCCGGGGCGATCATGGTCCTGCTGTTCAGTAAAGTCATCGGGGTGTTTAGCTGGGGAGTGGCATCGGCCATGGCGATGGCGGCAGGTACGTCGCTAACCATCTCTTCGTTGGCGCTGCTGGTGCATAGCTTTCGGCGGCTGGCGGTCAAACTCGGCGGCAATAAAACGCCGGTGCTGTGGCAGCAAGTGGGGTGGTCAACGCTGGCTTTAGCCGGAGGTGTGATTTTGGTAACGGCGGCGGTGGTAATGTGGCTCAGTGCAGTGCCGGTGGGAAGGGGATTACGACCGTTTTAAAACGCCGAATGGCGCTACGCTTATCCGGCCTACGGGTACGATGTAGGTCGGATAAGGTGAAACCGCCATCCGGCGTTAGCGATGCTTAACGCTTCAGCGCTTCGCTCAGCTCGTCACGCATGTTCGCCAGCATGGCTTTCACCACGCGCGGATTACCGGCGACGAGGTTACCGCTCATCATATAGTTGTGGTTACCGGTGAAATCACACACCAGACCACCCGCTTCACGAACCAGCAGCTCGCCTGCGGCGAAATCCCACGGCTTCAGGCCGATCTCAAAGAAACCGTCTACGCGGCCAGCGGCAACGTAGGCCAGATCCAGCGCGGCAGAGCCGGTACGGCGGAAGTCTGCGCACTCGGTAAAGAGTTTACCGACGATCTTGATGTAGGTCTGGGCATGCTGTTTGGCTTTGAACGGGAAACCGGTCGCCAGGATGGTGCCATCCAGATCGCGAGCGGTGCTGCCGCGCAGGCGGTAGCCGTTAAGCTGTGCGCCCTGACCACGGGTAGCGGTGAAGAGTTCGTTACGCATTGGATCGTAAACCACGGCAACTTCGGTACGGCCTTTAATGCGCACGGCGATAGAAACCGAGAAGTGGGGCAGACGCTTGATAAAGTTGGTGGTGCCATCCAGTGGATCGATAACCCATTGCACATCCTGATCTTCGCCTGCGTGTTCACCGGACTCTTCGGTGATAATGGTATGTTGCGGGTAAGATTTGCGGATAGTGTCGATAATCACGGCCTCGGCGGCTTTATCAACGTTAGTTACGAAATCATTGCTGCCTTTCTGGTTGGTTTCAACAGAGTCTGGCGTTTCGTAGTGTTTGGCAATTACATTACCCGCCTTGCGCGCTGCGCGCACGGCGATAGTCAGCATTGGATGCATCGGTATCTCTCACTGGATGTTAAAGAACGGGGGGTGAAAACGGCGCAGAGTATACCAGCGAGTTCGGATTATGTCTTTGCTTTATGCTAATATGCGCAAATATTCTTAAGACGCTGAAAAACTATGCTGCAAAATATACGAATCGTGCTGGTTGAAACCTCTCACACCGGCAACATGGGCTCCGTTGCCCGCGCCATGAAAACCATGGGCTTAACGAATCTTTGGCTGGTTAACCCGCTGGTGAAGCCGGACTCCCAGGCCATCGCCCTGGCCGCCGGGGCCAGCGACGTCATCGGTAACGCACAGATTGTCGACACCCTTGACGAGGCGCTGGCGGGCTGTAGCCTGGTGGTGGGCACCAGCGCCCGCTCCCGTACGCTGCCGTGGCCGATGCTCGATCCGCGCGAGTGCGGGCTGAAGAGCGTGAGCGAAGGGCAGCACGCGCCGGTGGCGCTGGTATTTGGCCGCGAGCGCGTGGGCCTGACCAACGAAGAGTTGCAGAAGTGCCACTATCACGTTGCCATTGCCGCGAACCCGGAGTACAGCTCGCTGAACCTGGCGATGGCGGTACAGGTTATCGCCTATGAAGTGCGCATGGCCTGGCTGGCGGCGCAGGAAGCCGATGCTGAACCAGCAGAGGAAGAGACGCCCTATCCGCTGGTAGACGACCTTGAGCGCTTCTACGGCCACCTGGAGCAGACTCTGCTGGCGACCGGTTTTATCCGTCCCGATCATCCGGGACAGGTGATGAACAAGCTGCGCCGACTCTTTACCCGCGCGCGTCCAGAGAGCCAGGAGCTGAACATCCTGCGCGGAATTCTGGCGTCGATTGAGCAGAAGAATAAAGAGCAATAAAACGGCACAAAACGCCTAATACCTGACTAAAACAGTCAAGTAAATAGTTGACCATTTTAGTCGGGAATGTCACACTTGCGCCTGCTATGTAACAGACCATTTATAACTGTTTTTATAACTATCTATATAACGACAACCCCGGGCAGGGGCGAGTTTGAGGTTAAGTAAGACATGAGACTGACATCTAAAGGGCGTTATGCCGTTACTGCAATGCTGGACGTTGCGCTCAACTCTGAATCGGGCCCGGTTCCGTTGGCTGATATCTCCGAGCGTCAGGGCATCTCCCTCTCTTATCTGGAGCAGCTCTTCTCCCGCCTGCGCAAGAATGGCCTGGTGGCCAGCGTGCGCGGTCCGGGCGGCGGTTATCTGTTAGGTAAAGATGCCAACAGCATCGCCGTTGGCGAAGTGATCAGCGCCGTTGACGAATCGGTAGACGCAACCCGCTGTCAGGGTAAAGGCGGCTGCCAGGGCGGCGATAAGTGCCTGACCCACGCGCTGTGGCGTGACCTGAGCGATCGTCTGACCGGCTTCCTGAACAATATCACCCTCGGTGAACTGGTCAATAACCAGGAAGTGATGGACGTTGCCGATCGCCAGCACAGCCAGGAAACACAGCGCACGACCCGCGCGCAGGACGCAATTGACGTCAAACTGCGTGCCTGATTTACCCGTTCATACGGGTAACACACTATAAAAAAGATTTATGAACCAGGCCGGAGCGCCACGCTCCGCCACGTCGGCCGTACATCCAGCCGGTTGCCTGGTTCCTTGCATTGAAGCGATGTACGGAGTCTATAGAGCAATGAAATTACCGATCTATCTCGACTACTCCGCAACCACGCCGGTGGATCCGCGTGTTGCCGAGAAAATGATGCAGTGTCTGACCCTGGACGGAAACTTTGGTAACCCAGCTTCCCGTTCACACCGTTTTGGCTGGCATGCTGAAGAGGCGGTCGATATCGCCCGTAATCAGATTGCCGAGCTGGTTGGCGCTGATCCGCGTGAAATTGTTTTCACCTCCGGTGCAACCGAATCTGACAACCTGGCGATCAAAGGTGCTGCCAACTTCTACCAGAAAAAAGGCAAGCACATCATCACCAGCAAAACCGAACACAAAGCCGTGCTGGATACCTGCCGTCAGCTGGAGCGTGAAGGGTTTGAAGTGACCTATCTCGCGCCGCAGAGCAACGGCATTATCGACCTGAAAGAGCTGGAAGCCGCCATGCGCGACGACACCATTCTGGTCTCCATCATGCACGTCAACAACGAAATCGGCGTGGTACAGGATATCGCCACCATCGGCGAACTGTGCCGTGCGCGCGGCATCATCTACCACGTTGATGCAACCCAGAGCGTGGGCAAGCTGCCTATCGATCTGAGCCAGCTGAAAGTTGACCTGATGTCCTTCTCCGGCCACAAAATCTACGGTCCGAAAGGGATTGGCGCGCTGTACGTGCGTCGTAAACCGCGTATTCGTATCGAAGCGCAGATGCACGGCGGCGGTCACGAGCGCGGCATGCGTTCCGGTACGCTGCCTGTGCACCAGATCGTTGGCATGGGTGAAGCCTACCGCATCGCCAAAGAAGAGATGGACACCGAGATGGCACGCCTGCGTACGCTGCGTAACCGTCTGTGGGACGGCGTGAAAGATATGGAAGAAGTGTATCTGAACGGCGATCTTGAGCAGGGCGCACCGAACATCCTCAACGTCAGCTTTAACTACGTTGAAGGCGAGTCGCTGATCATGGCGCTGAAGGATCTCGCGGTCTCTTCCGGTTCCGCCTGTACCTCTGCAAGCCTTGAGCCATCCTACGTGCTGCGCGCGCTGGGTATGACTGACGAGCTGGCACACAGCTCTATTCGTTTCTCTTTAGGTCGTTTCACTACCGAAGAAGAGATTGACTACACCATCAATCTGGTTCGCAACTCCATTGGCCGTCTGCGCGACCTCTCTCCGCTGTGGGAGATGTTCAAACAGGGCGTGGATCTGAACAGCATTGAATGGTCTCATCATTAATCGGTAGCGGTATCAGGAGAATTTAAAATGGCTTATAGCGAAAAAGTAATCGATCACTACGAAAACCCGCGCAACGTTGGCTCTTTCGACAACAGCGATGCCAGCGTTGGCAGCGGCATGGTGGGTGCACCGGCCTGTGGCGACGTCATGAAGCTGCAGATCAAAGTGAACAACGATGGCATCATCGAAGACGCGCGTTTTAAAACCTACGGCTGCGGCTCGGCGATCGCCTCCAGCTCCCTCGTGACCGAGTGGGTGAAAGGTAAATCCCTGGACGAAGCCCAGGCGATTAAGAACACCGACATCGCCGATGAGCTGGAGCTGCCGCCGGTTAAGATCCACTGTTCTATCCTGGCGGAAGATGCAATCAAAGCTGCGATTGCGGACTACAAAAGCAAGCGTGACGCGAAATAACGAGCGGAGGTTTGTATGTCGATTACCCTTAGCGACAGTGCTGCCGCGCGAGTAAATAGCTTCCTGGCCAACCGGGGTAAAGGGTTTGGCCTGCGCCTGGGGGTGAGAACCTCCGGCTGTTCGGGTATGGCCTACGTGCTGGAATTTGTTGACGCGCCTGCGGCAGAAGATACCGTGTTCGAAGACAAAGGCGTTAAGGTCGTGGTCGATGGCAAAAGCCTGCAGTTCCTGAACGGCACTCAGCTGGACTTCGTAAAAGAGGGCCTCAACGAAGGGTTTAAGTTTACTAACCCGAACGTGAAAGATGAGTGCGGCTGCGGCGAAAGCTTCCACGTTTAACCGCGCCTGAACGACTCAACCCCACTGCTCTGCGGTGGGGTTTGCTTTAACCCGCCTAACCCCGAGACTGTTATGGATTACTTTACCCTCTTTGGGTTGCCCGCCAGCTATCATCTGGATACCCAGGCGCTGGCTACCCGCTTTCAGGATCTGCAACGTCAATACCATCCCGACCGGTTTGCCAGCGGCACCTCTGCTGAACAGCTTGCCGCCGTCCAACACTCTGCGACCATCAACCAGGCATGGCAGACGCTGCGCCATCCGCTGCCGCGCGCCGAGTACCTGCTCTCCCTGCACGGTTTCGACCTCGCCAGTGAGCAGCATACCGTCCGCGACACCGCCTTCCTGATGGAGCAGCTAGAGCTGCGCGAAGAGCTGGATGAGATTGAGCAGGCCCGCGATACCGATCGGCTTGAGGCGTTTCTGAAGCGCGTCGCGGCAATGTTTACCGCGCGCCACCAGACCCTGGTAGAGCAGCTTGACGGCGAGTCGTGGAGCGATGCCGCAGAGACGGTGCGTAAACTCCGTTTTCTCGATAAACTACGCAGCACAGCAGAACAACTCGAAGAAAAGCTGCTCGATTTTTAAATTTCGGAAGCAAACATGGCCTTATTACAAATTAGTGAGCCGGGCATGAGTGCCGCGCCGCACCAGCGTCGTCTGGCGGCGGGCATTGATCTGGGTACAACACACTCCCTGGTGGCTACCGTGCGTAGCGGCCAGGCAGAAACGCTGCCGGACAGCGACGGGCGTCACCTGTTGCCGTCCGTGGTGCACTATCAGCCGCAGAGCCACCGGGTGGGCTTTGAGGCGCGCAGCAATGCGGTCAACGATCCGGCTAACACCATTAGCTCGGTTAAACGCATGATGGGCCGCTCGCTGGCCGACATCCAGGCGCGCTACCCGCATCTACCCTATCAGCTGCAGGCGAGCGAAAACGGCCTGCCGATGATCGCCACCGCTGCGGGCCTGCTGAACCCAATACGCATCTCTGCCGATATCCTCAAGGCGCTGGCCGCTCGCGCCACTGAAGCGCTGGCAGGCGAGCTGGACGGCGTGGTCATCACCGTCCCGGCCTACTTTGACGATGCCCAGCGTCAGGGCACCAAAGACGCCGCGCGACTGGCGGGCCTGCACGTGCTGCGCCTGCTTAACGAGCCGACGGCTGCCGCTATCGCCTACGGCCTCGACTCCGGCAAAGAGGGCGTGATCGCCGTTTACGATCTGGGCGGCGGCACCTTTGATATCTCTATCCTGCGCCTGAGTCGTGGGGTATTTGAAGTGTTAGCCACCGGCGGCGACTCCGCGCTGGGCGGGGACGACTTCGACCACCTGCTGGCGGATCGCATCCGTGAGCTGGCGGGCATCAGCGATCGTCAGGATCCGCGCCTGCAGCGCCAGCTGCTGGACGCTGCCATCGCCGCAAAAATCGCCCTCAGCGATGCTGAAAGCGTCGACGTTGACGTGGCGGGCTGGCAGGGCAGCATCACCCGCACTGAATTCAACGATCTCATCTCCTCCCTGGTTAAACGCACGCTGCTCTCCTGCCGCCGGGCGTTGAAAGACGCAGGCGTTGAGGCCGATGAGGTGCTGGAAGTGGTGATGGTGGGGGGCTCTACCCGCGTGCCGCTGGTACGCGATCGCGTCGGCGAGTTCTTTGGTCGCCAGCCGCTGACCACTATCGATCCCGATAAGGTTGTCGCTATCGGCGCGGCTATTCAGGCCGATATTTTGGTCGGCAACAAGCCGGACAGCGAAATGCTACTGCTGGACGTGATCCCACTGTCGCTGGGTCTGGAGACCATGGGCGGGCTGGTAGAGAAAGTGATCCCGCGTAACACCACTATTCCGGTAGCACGCGCTCAGGAGTTCACCACCTTTAAAGATGGCCAGACCGCTATGTCGATCCACGTGATGCAGGGCGAGCGTGAACTGGTCGCCGACTGCCGCTCGCTGGGTCGCTTTACCCTGCGCGGCATCCCGGCGCTGCCTGCTGGCGGGGCGCACATTCGCGTGACCTTCCAGGTAGACGCCGACGGTCTGCTGAGCGTCACCGCCATGGAGAAATCCACCGGCGTGGCCGCCTCCATTCAGGTTAAGCCCTCCTATGGGCTGACCGACGGCGAAATCGCCACCATGATCCAGGACTCCATGAGCTTTGCTGGCGAAGACGTGAAAGCGCGAATGCTGGCAGAGCAGAAAGTGGAGGCCGCGCGCGTGCTGGAGAGTCTGCAAAGCGCGCTCGGAACCGATGCCGCGCTGTTAAGCGCCGCAGAACGTCAGGTTATTGACGACGCCGCTGCACGTCTGCGTGTAGCCGCCGAGGGCGATGACGCTGACGCCATAGAGCAAGCCATTAAAAATATAGACAAACAAACCCAGGAGTTTGCCGCACGCCGCATGGACCAATCGGTTCGTAAAGCGCTGAAGGGCCACTCTGTGGACGAGGTTTAATATGCCAAAGATTGTATTTTTGCCCCATCAGGATCTCTGTCCGGATGGCGCTGTGCTGGAAGCGAATGTCGGTGAGACCATTCTTGACGTTGCCCTGCGTAACGGCATTGAGATTGAACACGCCTGCGAAAAATCCTGTGCCTGCACCACCTGCCACTGCGTTGTGCGTGAAGGCTTTGACTCGCTGGCAGAGAGCACCGAAGACGAAGACGACATGCTGGATAAAGCCTGGGGTCTGGAGCCGGAGAGCCGTCTGAGCTGTCAGGCTCGCGTCACCGACGAAGACCTGGTGGTCGAGATGCCGCGTTATACTATTAACCACGCGCGGGAGCATTGATATGGGCCTGAAGTGGAGTGACAGCCGTGAAATAGGCGAGGCGCTGTATGACGCTTACCCGGATCTCGATCCGAAAACCGTGCGCTTTACCGATATGCACCAGTGGATTTGTGAACTGGACGACTTTGATGACGAACCAAACGCATCCAATGAAAAGATTCTGGAAGCGATTCTGTTAGTCTGGTTAGACGAAGCGTCATAATGCACAGCGGGCTGCCTTCGGGTAGCCCGTTTTCACATTGCAGGCTTGATCATAAGGACAGAATAATGACAACCGAAGCCATGAAAATTACCCTGACGACTCAGCCCGCCGATGCGCGCTGGGGTGAAAAAGCAGCTTACAGTATTAACAGTGACGGCGTTGCGCTGCACCTTACCGGCGCAGACGATCTGGGCCTGATCCAGCGTGCGGCACGTAAAATCGACGGCATGGGCATCAAGCACGTCCAGCTGGCAGGCGAGGGCTGGGACGTCGATCGCAGCTGGGCATTCTGGCAGGGCTACAGAGGGCCGAAAGGCAGCCGCAAAATTGAGTGGGCTACGCTGGATGACGCCCAGCAGAAAGAGCTGGAGAGCCGCCGCAACATTATCGATTGGGTGCGCGATGCCATCAATGCCTCTCCCGAAGAGCTGGGGCCTGAGCAGCTGGCCCAGCGTGCGGTAGATCTGCTGAGCGGCGTGGGCGGAGAGAACATCTCCTACCGCATCACCAAAGGTGAAGATCTGCGCGAGCAGAACTACATGGGGATCTACACCGTTGGCCGTGGCTCCGAGCGGACGCCGGTACTGCTGGCGCTGGACTACAACCCCACCGGCGATAAAAACGCCCCGGTCTATGCCTGCCTGGTCGGCAAAGGCGTCACCTTTGACTCCGGCGGCTATAGCATCAAGCAGAGCGCTTTTATGGACTCCATGAAGTCCGATATGGGCGGCGCGGCCATGGTCACCGGCGCGTTGGCGTTTGCCATTACGCGCGGCTTGAACAAGCGCGTGAAGCTCTATCTCTGCTGCGCAGATAACCTGATTAGCGGTAACGCCTTCAAGCTTGGCGACATCATTCGCTATCGCAACGGCAAAACCGTTGAGATCATGAATACCGACGCCGAAGGCCGTCTGGTGCTGGCCGATGGCCTGATCGACGCGGTGAAGCAAAACCCAGAGCTGATTATCGACGCGGCAACGCTGACCGGCGCGGCAAAAACGGCCCTCGGCAACGACTACCACGCGCTGCTGAGCTTTGATGACACGCTGGCAAACCGCCTGCTGGCCAGCGCCAGCGCAGAGAACGAGCCGTTCTGGCGTCTGCCGCTGGCGGAGTTCCACCGCAGCCAGTTGCCGTCTAACTTTGCTGAACTGAACAACACCGCCAGCGCCGCCTTCCCGGCTGGAGCCAGCACCGCCGCCGGTTTCCTCTCCCACTTCGTTGAGAACTACCGCGAAGGCTGGCTGCATATCGACTGCTCTGCCACTTACCGTAAAGCGGCTGTGGATCAGTGGGCTGCTGGGGCAACCGGTCTGGGCGTGCGTACCATCGCCAACCTGTTAACAGCGGAATAATCATGTAAGCCGGGTAAGCGTAGCGCCACCCGGCGATTTACGAAGTTGTGAGTCTATGTCTGAAACGAAAAACGAATTAGAGACCCTGCTTGAGCAGGCGGCGACCGAGCCGGGTCACCGTCCTGCGTTCTTCCGCACGCTGATGGCCTCCACCGTCTGGGTTCCCGGCACGGCGGCAGAGGGCCAGACGGTGGTTGAAGATAGCGCCGTGGATATTCAGCACTGGGAGAAAGATGACGGCACCTCGGTGATCCCATTCTTTACCTCCCTTGAGGCCCTGCAGCAGGCGGTTGAGGATGAGCAGGCCTTCGTGGTGATGCCGGTGCGCACCCTGTTTGAGATGACTCTCGGCGAGACGCTGTTCCTCAACGCCAAGCTGTCGACGGGCAAAGAGTTTACGCCAAGTGAGATTAGCCACCTGGTGGGGAAAGAGGAGGGTAACCCCCTCAGCCAGCAGAAGGTCATAGAGGGCGGCAGCGCGCTGTTGCTCTCTGAGGTGGCCGAGCCGCCTGCGCAGATGGTTGACTCGTTGACGACGCTGTTTAAGACCATGAAAACGGTCAAGCGAGCGTTTCTCTGCTCTATCAAAGAGGAGGCTGATGCCCAGCCCAACTTGCTGATCGGCATTGAAGTTGAGGCCGACAGCGACATCGACGCGATTATCCAATCAGCCGGTAGCGTTGCCACCGACACGCTGCCGGGCGATGAGCCTGTCGATATTTGCCTGGTTGCCGAAGGCGAGAAGGGTATCAGCCACTTTATGCTGGCGCACATTACGCCCTTCTACGAGCGGCGCTGGGGCAGCTTCCTGCGCGACTTCAAGCAGCGTATTATCTAGTTTCTCTGACGGGGTGAGCGTTCACCCCGTCGCTTCCAGCAGCAGCAAATCCATCAGCAACACCAGGTTCGACTCGAACGAGGTTACCCCTGCGGCTTCGGCGGCAAAATGCACCGCCTCGTCATACAGCCCGAAATGAAGGTCCGCCATGCTCGCCAGGCTATTGGCCGAGGCGCGGGTAAAGGCCACGATGGTCATGCCAACGTTTTTCGCTATTCGCGCTTTATCCAGCACCTGCTCTGTCTCACCACTGCGGGAGACGGCAATAAACACCTCATAGCGGGCGGCGTTGCTGAGGAAAATATTGCGGCTGTCCCCCGGCCCGGAGATAAACGCCGTCTTGCCCAGCACCTGCAGCTTCTTGGTAAGATACTCCGCAAAGAGATAGGAGAAGCCCGCCCCGTAGAGAAAAAAGCTCTCTTTCTCGCGCAGCAGGCCGGCGAAAAAGCGGCGCTTCTCCTCTGTGGCCCAGCGAAAGGTCTGCTGATAGTTAGCGATGAACTGGTTAAACCGTAGCGAGAGATCGGCGGTTTCATCCGCCGGGACCGCGATGTGCGGCGTATCGGCAAGCAGCTGCTTGCAGTGCCAGATCAGCTCGCTGTAGCCGCTAAAGCCCAGCTTCTGACACAGGCGCATGATGGTAGCGGTAGAGACAAAGGTCTCCTGTGCCAGCTCGCGCACCGTGATATTGCCCACCAAAAGCGGGTGGGCGGTGAGATGGGCCAGCACACGATACTCCGCGCGGGTCAGCGACTCGCCGCGCGACAGCAGCGGCGCAAGGCGGTTGTCCATGCTCAGGAGGGTTCAACGGGCAGATCGTTCCGCGCGCCCCATTCACTCCATGAGCCGTCATAGAGCGTAACGCCGTCGACGCCCAACGTCGCCAGCGCCAGCGCCACCACAGCAGCGGTAACCCCGGAGCCACAGCTCACCACAATTGGCTTGTTGAGATCGACACCCTGACGGGCAAACACAGCGCTCAGCTCGTCGGTGGTTTTTAACTCGCCCTCAAACACCAGATCGCCCCACGGCACGTTCAGCGCGCCGGGAATATGCCCGCGTTTCAGCCCCGGACGCGGCTCATCCGCCTCGGCGTTAAAGCGCGGGGCAGGACGGGCATCCACCAGCTGGGCGGTTTTCTCGTGGCTGATCAGCAGCACGTCAGTGAGGCGCTTCACGCGGTCGGCGTCAAAGTGGGCCTCAAATTCAGCTTCGGGCAGCGTTACGTCACCCTGTTGGAGCGGCAGCTCGTCGCGCTGCCAGCCTGCCAGGCCACCCGCCAGGATAGACACCTGCTCTACGCCAAAGGTTTTCAGCATCCACCACGCTCGCGGCGCAGAGTAGAGGTTACCTTCATCGTAAATCACCAGATGCTTATCGCTGCTAATGCCTAGCTCACGCATGGCGACGGCAAACGCCTCTGGACGCGGCATCATATGGGGCAGGGGGGAGGTATGATCGGAGAGGGCCTCAATATCAAAAAAGACCGCGCCTGGAAGGTGTCCTGCGCGGTACTCGGCGCGCATATCACGGTGCTCCTGGCCAACCGGTGCCATGCGCGCATCAATAATCTGTACGTCAGGAGAGTCGCCGTGTTCAATCAGCCAGTCGGCAGCAACGAAGAATGAGGTAGTCATAGCAGGTGGGCCTCCTTTAATGTGTTGATTAAAGGATTGTCGGTGTTTTTTCTCACACCGACAAGTTTACCCTCTCAACGCCGCGAGCAGGCTTCAGAAATTTATACGGATTCTCCATCGTGCCAGGCTTTTTGCAGCTGTGGCCAATAGTCGCGGTTGGCCTCGATCATCTCGTCAAGGATCGCCTTTGCATGCTGCATCGTTGGCACGGTGCGGTTCAGCGTAAAGGCCTGGAGCGCTTTCTCATAGCTGCCTTCGATGGTCGCCTCCACCAGTAGTTGCTCTGAGGCCAGCTGCTGCATCAGCAGGGTCTGGTGGAACAGCGGCACCGCGCCCATCCGTACTGGCTCCGGCCCGTTGGCGGTAATGTAGGCCGGCACCTCGACCATGGCATCATAGGGTAGGTTAGCGATTGCTCCCTTGTTTTCGACGATCACCAGATGACGCTGGCGCAGGTCGAAGGCCAGCGAGCAGGCGACGTCGACGATAAACGCTCCGTGAACGCCAACGTGGAAGGCATCCGGCAGGATCCCGGTGCGTTGGTACTCTTCGGCGGCGGCAAACAGTTTCTTCTCGCGGCCGTTCATCACCTCGTTGGCGCGAGTCAGGTGCGGATCTTGATGCTCAACGATCTGGTTCGGCATCAGGTAATATTGCAAATAGGGGTTCGGCAGATAGTCCGGAAAGTGATCCATAATCGGCTTAATGTTGCGCCAGGTCTTCACCCAGGAGGGATCGGCGTGCTGCGGATCGGTCTTGGAGGCATCCTCCGTCAGCAGACCAAACTGCGCCACGTGACGACGCACCTCGGGCAGGCGGTCTTCCCCGTCCACCAGGATGCGGGTAAACCAGCCGAAGTGGTTCAGGCCAAAGTAGTCCACCTGTAATTTGTGACGATCGACCCCCAGGATGGCCCCGATGTTACGCATCGCCGCCACCGGCATATCGCAGATATTCAGCACCCGCGCGTTAGGACGCAGGCGACGTACCCCTTCAGCCACAATCGCCGCCGGGTTGGAGTAGTTCACGATCCACGCCTTTTTATCCGCGTACTGCTCTACCATGTCGATAAGCTCAACCATCGGCAGAATGGTGCGCAAGCCGTAGGCCAGGCCACCTGGCCCGCAGGTCTCCTGGCCTACTACGCCGTGACGTAGAGGGATCTTCTCATCCTGCTCGCGCATTTTGTACTGCCCGACGCGCATCTGGGCAAAGACAAAGTGTGCTCCGCTGAAGGCGGTTTCGGCATCGCTGGTAACGGTAAATTTAATCGTGTCGCTGTGGTCACGGATCACCTTCTCCACCACCGGGGCCAGCGTGCGCTGGCGTGCCTCATCGATATCATAGAGGCGTATTTCCGCCAGCGGGAAATCCTCCAGCCGCACCATCAGGCTTTTGACGATGCCCGGCGTATAGGTACTGCCGCCGCCGGCGATGGACAGAATAAATGGGGGGGTAAGCATGTGTGCCTCCTTCAGAGAAACGCCTCAACGGCCTCTCGCATTTTTTTGACGTGCAGCCCGTAGACCACCTGAACGTTATTGCCTTGTTTGATCACCCCCTTCGCGCCGGTGGCTTTCAGGCGTGGCTCGTCGATGATCGCCACGTCTTTCACCGTTACGCGCAGGCGGGTATAGCAGTTATCTACCACCTCAACGTTGTCGCGCCCGCCCAGCCCGGCGACAATGGCCTCGCCCAGGCCGTCGTTGCCACCTTTCGCCTGATACTCCTGCTTGCTGTAGAGGCGGGTCTCCTGATCTTCCTCCTCACGCCCCGGCGTCTTCATATCGAAGCGCAGGATCAGGAAGCGGAAGATGACAAAGTAGAGGGCGAACATAATCAGGCCGACCACGATATACATCGGCCAGTTGGATTTTTCGGTACCGAGTGGCAGGTTATAGATAATGAAATCAACAATGCCGTTTGCGCCGATGGCGTGAACCCCTAGCAGATAGAAGAGCATCATGCCGATGCCGGTCAGCACCGCGTGAACAACAAACAGCAGCGGGGCGACGAACAGGAATGAGAACTCAATCGGCTCGGTGACGCCTACCAGCAGAGAGGTAAGCGCTGCCGGGATCAGAATCGCTTTGGCCGCTGCTTTACGCTCGGGTTTAGCGGTCAGATACATCGCCAGCGCGGCGGCGGGCAGGCCAAACATTTTGCTGATGCCACGCGCATCCCATACCACGGTGCTGCTCAGCTGGTGCACCGAGGGGCAGGCCATCTCGGCAAAGTAGATATTGCGTGCGCCCTGGTAGGTCTGGCCGCAGACGTCCGCCGTGCCCCCCAGTTCGGTATAGAGGAATGGGGTATAAACCAGGTGATGCAGGCCGGTGGGAACCAGAATGCGCTCCAGAAAACCGTAAACCGCTACGCCAAACGGCCCTGCGCCCTTGATCGCCAGCGCGGCGGCGCTGATGCCCTGCTGAGCGAAAGGCCACAGCTCGCTCATGATCACGCCGAGCAGCATCGAGACCGGCAGCATAATGATCGCCACGAAGCAGTGACCGGAGTAGACCGCCATCGCGCCGGAGAACTGCACCCCGGAGTATTTGTTATAGAGGTAGCCTGAGAGCGCGCCAGTAAGGATCCCGGCAAAGACACCCATCTCCAGCACCTGAACGCCCAGCACCATGCTCTGACCGGCGGCTTTCATCTGATCCGCTGCCGCCAGCTCGCCCTGTAGGCTCAGGGTGACGTTCATGGCATTGATAAAGACGACGAAGGTGACCAGCCCGATTAGCGCCGCATAGCCCTTGTCGCGAGCTGCCAGACCCACAGGTATACCCACGGCGAAGACCAGCGCCAGGTTGACCAGCACCGACACGGCCGATTTTGCCATCAGCTGGCCGAGGCTTTGAATAAAGGGGTAGCCGAGGAAGGGCAGGTACTCCGCCACATTACCGTTGCCCAGCAAATTACCAAAGGCAATGAACAGGCCGACGATGGGTAAAATCAGCACCGGACCGTAAAGGGACTTACCAAAATTTTGTAGGGCATTAACGGCTCTTTTCATCGTCGTCTCTCATTATGAACCGCACACAGAGGTGCGATAACAGAGTAACGTTAGCAGCGTCAGGCGGTTTCATGCTAGCTATCTTCTTGTTTTAAAAACAAATGACGGCTAACGTAACATGTAACGTTATGAGCTGTGATCGACGTAACAGTTGGACCTGCCGTCAAGCAAAGATTGCGAGCCGCTTTCCAGAGTTTTCATTCTCTTTTGGCTAGTGCAAAAACTGGCGCATACTATGGCTGACTCTCGATCAACGGCAGGGATAAAGGAATGAAACCGTTACGTTTTACTGCGCTTGCGATGGCGCTGGTCGCCACCTCTTTTTTAGCGGGCTGTGATAACAGCGGCGCGCCACAGGCGGCGGTCACCAAAGCCGCGGATGCTGACCCAAAGCCGGTGGCTAAAGTCGACAGCGCCCAGCGGGAGAAGCTTGCTGCCCAGAGCGCAGGTAAAACCCTGTCCCTGCAGGATGCCTCAGAGGTGCAGCTTGATGGCGCAGCCACTCTGGTGCTGGCCTTCAATATCCCTCTCGATCCCGATCAGGACTTCTCCCAGACGGTGCACCTTGTCGATAAGAAGAGCGGCAAGCTGGACGGAGCGTGGGAGCTGGCACCCAACCTGAAAGAGCTGCGCTTCCGTCATCTGGAGCCGAACCGGGAGCTGATCGTCTCCGTTGATAGCGGGCTGGTGGCGCTGAACAAGGCGACCTTCAGCAGCAGTTTTGAAAAAACCATTACTACCCGCGACGTGGAGCCGAGCGTCGGCTTTGCCAGCCGGGGCTCGCTGCTGCCGGGCAAGGTAGTAGAGGGGTTGCCGGTGATGGCGCTCAACGTCAACAACGTCGACGTTAACTTCTACCGCGTGAAGCCCGAGTCGCTGACATCCTTTGTCAGCCAGTGGGAGTACCGCAACTCGCTGACTAACTGGGAGTCCGATACGCTGCTGAAGATGGCGGATCTGGTCTATACCGGGCGTTTCGATCTTAACCCGGCGCGCAATACCCGCGAGAAGCTGCTTCTGCCGCTGGCCGAGATCAAACCGCTGCAGCAGGCGGGGGTCTATATCGCCGTTATGAATCAGGCCGGGCACTACAGCTACAGCAATGCCGCCACGCTGTTTACCCTGAGCAATATCGGTCTGTCGGTGCATCGCTACCATAACCAGCTGGATGTCTTTACCCAGGGCCTGGAGAACGGCGCGGCGGGTGAGGGCGTTGAGGTCACCCTGCTCAATGAGAAAGGGCAGACCCTCGCCCAGGCCACCAGCGACGCCAAAGGCCATGCGGTGCTGAGCACCGACAAAGAGGCTGCCCTGCTGCTGGCGCGCAAGGATGGTGAAACCACGCTGCTCGATTTAACCCTGCCGGCGCTGGATCTGGCCGAGTTCGCCATTGCCGGAGAGCCAGGCTACAGCAAGCAGCTGTTTATGTTTGGTCCACGCGATCTCTATCGCCCTGGCGAAACGGTGATCCTCAACGCATTACTGCGCGACCGGGACGGCAAGCCGCTCCCTGCCCAGCCAGTGAAGCTGGAGGTGGTGAAGCCGGACGGCCAGGTGGTGCGCACCGTCGTAAGCCAGCCGCAGGAAGGGGGGCTCTACCAGTTTACCTACTCGCTGGATGCCGGTGCGCCAACCGGCATCTGGCACGTTCGCGCCAATACCGGGGATAACCAGAGCCCGCAGTGGCGCTTCCAGGTGGAAGACTTTATGCCGGAGCGCATGGCGCTTAACCTGACTGCGCAAAAAGCGCCGCTGGCGATGGCCGACAGCGTCAGCTTTGACGTCACGGGGCGTTATCTCTACGGCGCGCCCGCCAACGGCAACACGCTCCAGGGGCAGCTGTTCCTGCGTCCGCTGCGCGAGGCCGTTGCCGCGCTGCCGGGCTTCCAGTTCGGTAACATTGCCGAAGAGAATCTCTCCCGCAGCCTCGATGAGGTACAGGTCACTCTGGACGAGAAAGGCCACGGCGAGGTGACAACTGAAAGCCAGTGGCAGGAGGCTCATTCGCCGTTGCAGCTGATCCTCCAGGCGAGCCTGCTGGAGTCCGGCGGTCGTCCGGTGACCCGTCGTGCCGAGCAGGCCATCTGGCCCGCCGCCGCGCTGCCGGGCATTCGTCCACAGTTTGCGGCTAAATCCGTCTACGACTACCGCACCGATACCACCGTTGACCGGCCTACGGTTGACGAGAACGGCCAGGCCGGGTTTGACATTGTCTATGTTGATGCCAACGGCGTGAAAAAAGCGGTCAACGATCTGCAGGTGCGGCTGATCCGTGAGCGTCGCGACTACTACTGGAACTGGTCCGAGAGCGACGGCTGGCAGTCCCAGTTCGATCAAAAGGATCTGGTGGAGGGCGAGCAGTCTCTCAACCTGGCGGCGGATGAGACCGGCAAGGTCAGCTTCCCGGTGGAGTGGGGCTCCTACCGCCTTGAGGTGAAAGCGCCAGATGAAACCGTCAGCAGCGTGCGCTTCTGGGCAGGCTACAGCTGGCAGGATAACAACGAGGGGGCGGATGCCGCGCGTCCTGACCGCGTCACCCTGAAGCTCGACAAGCCCGCCTATCAGCCGGGCGATACCATCCGGCTGCATATTGCTGCTCCCGCTGCCGGTAAGGGGTATGCGATGGTGGAGTCCAGCGATGGTCCGCTGTGGTGGCAGGAGATCGACGTTCCGGCTGAGGGGCTGAATCTGGCGATTCCGGTGGATAAAGCCTGGCAGCGCCACGATCTCTACCTCAGCACGCTGGTAGTACGTCCCGGCGATAAGTCCCGCGCCGCCACGCCGAAGCGTGCGGTTGGCCTGCTGCATCTGCCGCTTGGCGATGAGGGCCGACGTCTGGCGATAAGCCTCGACGGTCCGCAGAAGATGCGACCTGACCAACCGCTGACCGTTAAGGTTAAGGCCAGCGTGAGCGCAGGCGAAATGCCGAAAAAGGTGAACGTGTTGCTCTCGGCGGTCGACAGCGGCGTGCTTAATATTACCGACTACGTCACGCCGGATCCGTGGAAATCCTTCTTTGGTCAGAAGCGCTACGGGGCCGATATTTATGATATCTACGGCCAGGTGATTGAAGGCCAGGGCCGGGCGGCAACGCTGCGCTTTGGTGGCGATGGCGACGAGCTGAATCGGGGCGGTAAGCCACCGGTTAACCACGTCAATATCATCGCCCAGCAGGCGCAGCCGGTGAAGCTGGATGAGCTCGGGGAAGGCACGGTGACCCTGCCGATCGGTGATTTCAACGGCGAACTGCGGGTGATGGCCCAGGCATGGAGCGAGGATGAGTTTGGCAGCGCTGAAAGCAAAGTGGTGGTCGCCGCGCCGCTGATTGCTGAGCTAAATACACCGCGCTTCCTTGCCAGCGGAGACAGCACTCGGCTGGCGCTGGATATCACTAACCTGACCGACAGCCCGCAGACGCTGAACGTGGCGCTTACCGCCAGCGGCCTCGTGGAGCTGCAAAGCCAGCAGCCCGCCCCGGTGAGCCTCGCGCCTCAGGCGCGGACCACCATTTTCATACCCATCGCTGCCAAAGAGGGCTTTGGTGATGGCGAAATCAGTGCCCAGATTAGCGGCCTGACGCTGCCTAACGAAACCTTCGCTCCGCAGCACAAGCAGTGGAAGATTGGCGTGCGTCCCGCCTGGCCTGCACAGACGGTCAACACCGGGACAATGCTGGCTCCGGGCCAGAGCTGGACTGCGCCCGCCGATCTGCTGGCAGGGTTTGCCCCTGCCACGCTGCAAGGTCAGCTGCTGCTGAGCGGCAAACCGCCGCTGAACCTGGCGCGCTATATTCGCGAGCTGAAGGCCTATCCCTACGGCTGCCTGGAGCAGACCGCCAGCGGTCTCTTCCCGTCGCTCTATACCAACGCCGCACAGCTTAAGGCGTTGGGCATTGCCGGTGACAGCGATGAGAAGCGCCGTGCCGCAGTAGAGACGGGTATCTCACGTCTGCTGCAGATGCAGCGCGACGACGGCGGCTTTGCGCTCTGGGATAAAGGCGGGCCGGAAGAGTACTGGCTCACCGCCTACGTTACTGACTTCCTGGTGCGTGCCGGTCAGCAGGGCTATAGCGTGCCCGCCGAGGCGCTGACCCAGGCCAACAATCGCCTCCTGCGCTATCTGCAGGATCCGGGCATGATGGCGATCCGCTACAGCGACGACGGTCAGGCAAGTAAGTTTGCCGTGCAGGCCTACGCCGGGCTAGTGCTCGCCCAGCAGCAGAAAGCCCCCCTGGGCGCGCTGCGTGAGATCTGGCAGCACCATGAGCAGGCGGCATCAGGGCTGCCTCTGGTGCAGGTGGGCATTGCTCTGAAGCTGATGGGCGACGGTGAGCGAGGCGATCAGGCCGTGGCGCTGGGGTTAAAAACGCCGCGTCAGGATGATACCCGCTGGTTGGCGGACTACGGCAGCGCCATTCGGGATAACGCCCTGATGCTCTCTCTGTTGCAGGAGAATAACCTGCTGCCAAATGAACAAAACCGCCTGCTGCACACGCTCTCCGCACAGGCATTTGGTCAGCGCTGGCTCTCGACCCAGGAGAGCAACGCGCTCTTCCTGGCGGGCAGAACCCTGGCGGCAAGTCCAGGTAACTGGCAGGCCCAGACTTCACTCGCAGGGGAGGCGCTGAGCGGCGACCGTGCCCGGACGCTGCCGCTAGCGGCGGATACGCTCGCGGCGCTGCAGGTAACCAACACTGGCAGCGCGCCGCTCTGGCTGCGTCTCGATACCAGCGGCTATGCGCAGTATGCGCCAGCGCCGTCATCGAACGTCTTGCACATTGAGCGGCAGATCCTCGGCACCGACGGCAAGAGCAAATCGCTGTCGGCGCTGAAGAGCGGCGAGCTGGTGCTGGTCTGGCTGGAGGTGAAGGCCAGCCAGAGCGTGCCGGATGCGCTGGTGGTTGATCTACTGCCTGCCGGGCTGGAGCTGGAGAACCAGAACCTGGCCAGCAGCAGCGCCAGCCTGCAGGAGAGCGCCAGCGAGGTGCAGAACCTGCTTAACCAGATGCAGCAGGCGGATATCCAGCATATGGAGTTCCGTGACGATCGCTTTGTGGCAGCGGTAGCGGTAAACGAGGGTCAGCCGGTGACGCTGGTTTATCTGGCCCGCGCCGTTACGCCGGGAAGCTATCAGGTCCCGATGCCGCAGGTCGAGTCGATGTACGTACCCCAGTGGCGGGCAACGGGCGCAGCAAGCGGCCCGCTGATTGTCCGGCCATAGCGTGAAACGTGGTCGTATAGGGCGCTCCCGCTGGCTGTTGCTGCCGGGGGCGCTGGTTGCTCTGCTTATTGCGCTGCTGCTTGCGGATCGGATCTGGCCTCTGCCTCTCGCCGAGGTCAATCCGGCGCGGGTGGTGGTGGCTGAAGACGGCACGCCGCTGTGGCGCTTTGCTGACGCCGACGGCATCTGGCGCTATCCGGTGACCATTGAAGAGGTGTCGCCGCGCTATTTGCAGGCGCTGATCCACTATGAGGACCGCTGGTTCTGGTCACATCCTGGGGTCAACCCGCTGGCGATTGCCCGCGCCGCCTGGCAGGATCTGCGCTCGGCCCGGGTGGTCTCCGGCGGCAGCACCCTCACCATGCAGGTTGCCCGACTGCTCGATCCCCATCCACGCACTTTCGGCGGCAAGGTGCGCCAGCTGTGGCGCGCGATGCAGCTGGAGTGGCATCTCTCCAAGCGTGAAATTCTGACCCTCTATCTTAATCGCGCGCCCTTCGGCGGCACCTTGCAGGGCGTCGGCGCGGCTAGCTGGGCCTACCTCGGTAAGTCTCCGGCGCAGCTGAGCTATGCCGAGGCCGCGCTGCTGGCGGTGCTGCCTCAGGCACCAAGTCGTCTGCGCCCGGATCGCTGGCCCGAGCGGGCGCAGGCGGCACGGGATAAGGTGCTGGAGCGCATGGCATCGCAGCAGGTCTGGTCGGCGCAGCAGGTGCGAGAGTCCCGCCAGGAGCCAGTCTGGCTTGCCCCTCGGCAGATGCCGCAGCTGGCCCCGCTCTTTGCCCGACGGGTAGCGGGCAAAGATAAGCAGAGCAAAATTGTCACTACTCTGGACGCCTCTCTGCAACGTCAGCTGGAGGCGCTGGCCCTTAACGTTAAACCGCAGCTGCCACCGCGCAGCTCGCTGGCGATGATCGTTGTCGATCACACCACCATGAAGGTGCGCGGCTGGGTTGGCTCCGTGGATATCAACGACGATACTCGCTTCAGCCATGTAGATATGGTCACCGCCATCCGATCCCCGGGATCGGTGCTCAAACCTTTCGTCTATGGTCTGGCGATGGACGAGGGGCTGATCCATCCGGCGTCGCTCTTACAGGACGTACCCCGGCTGGCGGAGGATTACCGCCCCGGCAACTTTGACAGCGGCTTTCACGGTCCGGTTAGCATGAGCGAGGCCCTGGTCCGCTCGCTTAACCTGCCAGCGGTGCAGGTGCTGGAGGCCTATGGCCCGAAGCGGTTCGCCGCCCGCCTGCGCAACGCCGGGCTGCCGCTGACCCTGCCCGCCGGCGCCGAGCCGAACCTGTCGCTGATCCTCGGCGGGGCAGGGGCGACGCTGGCTGACATCACCGCCGCCTACAGCGCCTTTGCTCGCCACGGCAAGGCTGGATTTTTACGCCTGCAGCCGGACGATCCGCTGGTAGAGCGACCGCTGATGTCGCCGGGGGCGGCATGGATAATTCGCCGCATCCTCGCCTCCCAGGCGCAGCCGCTTCCCGATGCCGATCTCGGCCAGGTGGTTCCTCTGGCGTGGAAAACCGGCACCAGCTATGGCTATCGTGATGCGTGGGCGGTGGGTATCAATGCCCGCTACGTGATTGGCATCTGGACGGGACGGCCCGACGGTACGCCGGTCGCCGGGCAGTTTGGCTTTGCCAGCGCCGTGCCGCTGCTCAACCAGGTTAACAATCTGCTGCAGGCCCGCTCGGCGCTGGACGTCGCCCGCCAGCCGCGCGATCCGCGTCCTGAGTCAGTGAGCCGGGGCGTCATCTGCTGGCCCGGCGGTCAGAGCTTGCCAGCCGGGGACAGCAACTGCCGTCGTCGTCTCGCGACATGGCTGCTGGACAAGAGCGAACCGCCCACGCTTTTACTGCCGCAGCAGGAGGGGATCCGTGGGATCCGCTTCCCGGTCTGGCTCAATGCGCAGGGCCAGCGCGTGGCGGCGGACTGCCCGGAGGCCCGGCAACAGACCCTGGTGGTGTGGCCTCTGCCGCTGGAGCCGTGGCTACCTGCCAGCGAGCGCCGCACCGCACGCCTGCCTGCGCCTTCCGTTAGCTGCCCGCCGCTTCAGCAGGAGTATCCGCCCCCGCTGCTGCTTACCGGCGTGAGAGAGGGCGCGGTAGTAAAACGGCTTCCTGGCGAAGCGTATGTCTCCCTGCCGCTCCAGGCAACGGGCGGGGAAGGGGAGCGCTGGTGGTTTATCAACGGTGAGCCGCTGGACAGTCATGGGCGAGCGTTAAGTCTGCGTCTTGAGAAGCGAGGGGAGTATCAGCTGGTGGTGATGGACGGGGTAGGGCAGACCGCGACGGTGCTTTTTCGGGTGCTGTAGCGCCAGTTTGCGACTGGCTGTTGCTAAAACTCATCTTATTTTAAAAAAATGTTATCTTCATCCATAGGCAAGGGTGACGTTGCTCTCTATAATTCGCGCCGGGTCATACGCGTGTATGCACGACAACAAAACACATAACAGAGGTTATCATGGCAATTGAACGTACTTTTTCCATCATCAAGCCGAACGCGGTGGCAAAAAACGTTATTGGCAGCATCTTTTCTCGCTTTGAATCCGCAGGGTTCAAAATCGTTGGTACCAAAATGCTGCATCTGACCGTTGAGCAGGCTCGTGGCTTCTACGCTGAGCACGAAGGTCGCCCTTTCTTTGATGGTCTGGTTGAGTTCATGACCTCTGGCCCGATCGTGGTATCCGTGCTGGAAGGCGAAAACGCCGTACAGCGTCACCGCGATCTGCTGGGCGCTACCAACCCGGACAACGCGCTGGCCGGTACCCTGCGTGCCGACTACGCTGACAGCTTCACCGAGAACGGCACCCACGGCTCTGACTCCGTTGAGTCTGCTACCCGTGAAATCGCCTTCTTCTTCGGCGAAAATGAAGTGTGTGCCCGCACCCGTTAATTATTTCGCTAATGCCGCCGACAGACGTGGCATTGGTGCGGTAGAATTTGTACAATGCAGCGCCCCGGATGAGCAGCCGCTTACCGGGGCGCTTCTTTTTTCAACCCTCCAGGGGCCACAACGTGTAACAACGAGGCCGGAATCTATTATGTCAGAACAAACTGTTACGCCTGAAATCGTCGTGTCGACGGTTCCCAACAAAGACGCCAAAATCAACCTGCTGGATCTCAACCGTCAGCAGATGCGCGAATTTTTCAAAAACCTGGGCGAAAAGCCGTTCCGCGCCGATCAGGTGATGAAGTGGATGTACCACTACTGCAGCGATAACTTTGATGATATGACCGATATCAACAAGGTGCTGCGTAATAAGCTCAAAGAGGTTGCGGAGATCCGCGCTCCGGAAGTTGTGGAAGAGCAGCGCTCTACCGACGGCACCATTAAATGGGCGATCGCGGTGGGCGACCAGCGCGTTGAGACGGTCTACATCCCGGAAGAAGATCGCGCCACGCTGTGCGTCTCTTCCCAGGTCGGCTGCGCCCTGGAGTGTAAATTCTGCTCCACCGCCCAGCAGGGCTTTAACCGTAACCTGCGGGTGTCGGAGATTATCGGCCAGGTGTGGCGCGCGGCGAAAATCGTTGGCGCAGCTAAAGTCACCGGCACGCGTCCGATCACCAACGTGGTGATGATGGGCATGGGCGAGCCGCTGCTCAACCTGAACAACGTCGTTCCGGCGATGGAGATCATGCTGGATGATTTCGGCTTTGGCCTCTCCAAGCGTCGCGTAACGCTGTCGACCTCTGGCGTCGTGCCAGCCCTCGACAAGCTGGGCGACATGATTGACGTGGCGCTGGCTATTTCGCTCCACGCGCCGACGGACGAAATCCGTGACGAAATTGTACCGATTAACAAAAAGTACAATATCGAAACCTTCCTCGACGCCGTACGCCGTTACATTAGCAAATCAAATGCTAACCAGGGCCGCGTCACCATCGAGTACGTTATGCTGGATCACGTTAACGACGGAACCGAGCATGCGCACCAGCTGGCGGAAGTGCTGAAGGACACCCCATGCAAGATCAACCTGATCCCATGGAACCCGTTCCCCGGCGCGCCGTATGGCCGTAGCTCAAACAGCCGTATCGATCGCTTCTCTAAGGTGTTGATGGAGTATGGGTTTACCACTATCGTGCGTAAAACTCGCGGTGATGATATCGACGCTGCCTGCGGTCAGCTGGCGGGTGAGGTGATCGACCGTACCAAGCGCACCTTGCGCAAGCGTATGCAGGGCGAGACAATTTCGGTTAAGGCCGTTTAATTATGCTTTCTGCACGGTCCCGAACCGGGATCGTGCAGCATAATCGCGTGGCGTAAGTAACCTAAATATACAGTTTCGATAAATAATTACGGTGCGTTTCCGTCGTGTTTAAGGCAGTATGTAACGATGGAACAACAGTTTAGCCCTTGAGGTAAAAGCTGTTCTGTTATCCCCGGCCTGACAGCCTTATACTGTCGGTCTAAGGTTAACTGACCCAGAAGTTTCGCGGTGCGGGTGGGCATTGTGACTTACCGGCACCTGATTTTACATCTCACGTACCAGCAGCTGTAGCGAATGAATACTGAAGCCACTCAAGACCTAAATGCAACACAAACCACTGGCGTTCGTCTGCGCAACGCCCGTGAACAACTTGGGCTAAGCCAACAAGCGGTCGCTGAACGCCTGTGCCTCAAGGTTTCCACCGTTCGCGATATCGAAGAAGACAAAGCGCCTGCCGAATTGGCTTCCACCTTCCTGCG
Organism: Pseudescherichia vulneris; assembly: GCF_902164725.1. NCBI lineage: Bacteria > Pseudomonadati > Pseudomonadota > Gammaproteobacteria > Enterobacterales > Enterobacteriaceae > Pseudescherichia > Pseudescherichia vulneris. The sequence continues at coordinate 3,623,059 of NZ_LR607338.1, forward strand.
GGGCTATATCCGCTCCTATGCACGCCTCGTGCACATCCCGGAAGAAGAGCTGCTGCCGATGATGGAGAAACAGGCTCCGGTCAGAGCGGCTAAAGTCGCCCCGATGCAGTCTTTCTCTCTTGGTAAACGCCGCAAGAAGCGCGATGGCTGGCTGTCGAGCATCACCTGGCTGATTGTCTTTGTCGTGGTTGGCCTGACTGGCGCATGGTGGTGGCAGAACCACAAAGCCCAGCAGGAAGAGATCAGCACCATGGCCGATCAATCCTCTGCTGAACTGAACGCCAACAACAACGAAACGCAAAGCGTCCCCCTGAATACCGACCCAACCGAGCCTGCTGACGCGCAGACCACCGGTACTGCACCTGCTGACGTGGCGACCCAGACGCCGCCAGCGGCTGCTAGCACCGCGCCAGCACAGACCACCGCGCAAAACACCGTGGTCTCTCCGTCTCAGGCTAACGTTGACTCGGTGACTGCCCCTGCGGCTACCACTGCACCTGCGGCAACCGCGGCGGCAAATAGCACACCGGGCGCAGCGCCGCTGCCAACCGATCAGGCGGGCGTAACCAACACCGCCGATGCCAACGCGTTGGCCATGACCTTTACCGCCGACTGCTGGCTGGAAGTGACCGATGCTAACGGCAAGAAGCTGTTCAGCGGCATCCAGCGCAGCGGTGCAAACCTGAACCTGGCCGGTCAGACCCCTTATAAATTAAAAATTGGCGCACCGTCAGCCGTGCAGATCCAGTTCCAGGGCAAGCCCGTCGATCTGAGCCGCTTTATCAGAAGTAACCAGGTTGCGCGCCTGACCCTCAATGCCGAACAATCAGCAGCTCAGTAACTGACGGGCAACGCGGGAGAGTTTTCATGCATAACCAGGCCCCTATTCAGCGTAGAAAATCGAAACGCATCTACGTGGGGAATGTACCTATCGGCGATGGTGCCCCTATCGCCGTTCAGTCAATGACCAATACGCGTACCACGGATGTGGAAGCGACGGTTAATCAAATCAAAGCCCTGGAGCGCGTGGGCGCGGATATCGTCCGTGTTTCCGTGCCGACCATGGACGCGGCGGAAGCCTTTAAGCTCATCAAACAGCAGGTCAGCGTTCCGCTGGTTGCGGATATTCACTTTGACTACCGTATTGCGCTGAAGGTGGCGGAGTACGGCGTCGACTGCCTGCGCATCAACCCAGGCAACATCGGCAACGAAGAGCGTATTCGTACCGTTGTGGACTGCGCGCGTGACAAAAATATTCCGATCCGTATCGGCGTTAACGCCGGATCGCTGGAGAAGGATCTGCAGGAGAAGTATGGTGAGCCGACGCCGCAGGCGCTGCTGGAATCCGCCATGCGTCATGTGGATCATCTGGATCGTCTCAACTTCGATCAGTTCAAGGTGAGCGTTAAAGCCTCCGACGTCTTCCTGGCCGTTGAGTCCTACCGCCTGCTGGCGAAGCAGATCGATCAGCCGCTGCATCTTGGGATCACCGAAGCCGGTGGCGCACGTGCGGGCGCGGTGAAATCTGCCATCGGCCTTGGGCTGCTGCTCTCAGAAGGGATCGGCGACACGCTGCGTATCTCGCTGGCGGCGGATCCGGTTGAAGAGATCAAGGTGGGCTTCGATATCCTCAAGTCCCTGCGCATCCGCGCTCGTGGTATTAACTTTATCGCCTGTCCAACCTGCTCCCGTCAGGAGTTTGACGTTATCGGCACGGTTAACGCCCTTGAGCAGCGCCTGGAAGATATCATCACCCCGATGGACGTCTCGATCATCGGCTGCGTGGTGAACGGCCCGGGCGAAGCGCTGGTCTCTACCCTCGGCGTCACCGGCGGCAACAAGAAAAGCGGCCTCTATGAAGACGGCGTGCGTAAGGATCGGCTGGACAACGGCGACATGATCGCCCAGCTGGAAGCGCGCATCCGTGCCAAGGCCTCCATGCTTGATGAAGCTCGCCGCATTGACGTTCAGCAGCTGGAAAAATAACGTCGCTGGGAAGCGGCTGGCTTCCCGTGTATGATTGAACCCGCAGGGCCCGCACGTTCGGGTTTGCCCTGAGGGTTCATTTTTATATTTATAAAGAGAATAAACGTGGCAAAGAATATTCAAGCCATTCGCGGCATGAACGATTACCTGCCAGGCGACACCGCCATCTGGCAGCGCATTGAAGGCACACTTAAGAACGTGCTCGGCAGCTACGGTTACAGTGAAATCCGCTTGCCGATTGTAGAGCAGACCCCGTTATTCAAACGCGCTATCGGTGAAGTTACCGACGTGGTTGAAAAAGAGATGTATACCTTTGACGACCGCAACGGCGATAGCCTGACGCTGCGTCCGGAAGGTACGGCGGGCTGCGTACGCGCCGGCATCGAACATGGTCTCCTGTACAATCAGGAGCAGCGTCTGTGGTACGTTGGGCCGATGTTCCGCTACGAGCGTCCGCAGAAAGGGCGCTATCGCCAGTTCCATCAGCTGGGCTGCGAGGTCTTTGGCCTGCAGGGCCCGGACATCGACGCCGAGCTGATCCTGCTCACCGCCCGCTGGTGGCGTGCGCTGGGCATCGCCGATCACGTCAGCCTGGAGCTGAACTCTATCGGCTCGCTGGAGGCGCGTGCTAACTACCGCGATGCGCTGGTAGCGTTCCTTGAGCAGCATAAAGATAAGCTCGACGAAGACTGCAAGCGCCGCATGTACAGCAACCCGCTGCGCGTGCTGGACTCTAAAAACCCGGACGTGCAGGCGCTGTTAAACGATGCGCCAGCGCTGGGCGACTATCTGGACGACGACTCTCGCGAACACTTTGCCGGTCTGTGCAAACTGTTGGACGCGGCTGGCATCGCTTATACCGTTAATCAGCGTCTGGTACGCGGCCTCGACTACTACAACCGCACCGTTTTTGAGTGGGTCACCAGCAGCCTCGGCTCGCAGGGTACCGTCTGCGCAGGCGGCCGCTACGACGGCCTGGTAGAACAGCTCGGCGGGCGTGCGACCCCAGCGGTAGGTTTTGCGATGGGCCTGGAGCGACTTGTTTTGTTAGTTCAGGCAGTTAATCCGGAATTTAATGCCGATCCGGTTGTCGATATATACCTGGTCGCATCAGGTACGGATACCCAGGCCGCTGCACTGCAGCTGGCTGAGCGTGTCCGCGATGCGGTGCCAGAGGTGAAATTGATGACCAACCACGGCGGCGGCAACTTTAAGAAACAGTTTGCCCGTGCCGATAAGTGGGGCGCTCGCGTCGCGCTGGTGCTGGGTGAGTCAGAAGTGGCTGACGGCAACGTGGTGGTAAAAGATTTACGCTCTGGTGAGCAGACTACCGTAGCGCAGGATAGCGTTGCCGCGCATGTGCGCACACTACTGGGTTAATCTCCCCGGGGAATTATCGTTTAGGAGAAGGACTGCGTGGAAATCTACGAGAACGAACACGACCAGGTTGATGCGATTAAACGCTTCTTTGCCGAGAATGGCAAAGCGCTGGCCGTTGGGGTTATTTTAGGCGTGGGCGCGCTGGTAGGCTGGCGCTACTGGACAAGCCATCAGGATGATTCCGTGCGTGAATCCTCCTATGCCTATGAAAATGCCATCTCGGCGCTGCGGGCAGATAAGCCAGAGACGCTGGCGGCCGCAGAGAAGTTTGCGGCTGATACGAAAAACACTTACGGTGCCTTTGCCTCCCTTGAGCTGGCCCAGCAGTTTGTAGAAAGCAACCAGCTGGATAAAGCGGCAGCGCAGCTGCAACAGGGCCTGGCCGCCGCCAGTGATGAGAACCTCAAGGCGGTGATCAATCTGCGCCTGGCGCGCGTTCAGGTACAGCTGAAACAGGCTGACGCGGCGCTGAAAACCCTGGAGTCAATCAAGGGTGAAGGCTGGACGGCCATCGTAGCCGATCTGCGTGGTGAAGCCCTGCTTAGCAAGGGCGATAAGCAAGGTGCGCGCAGCGCGTGGGAAGCAGGCGCGAAAAGCGACGCTTCTCCAGCGCTGAGTGAAATGTTGCAGATGAAAATCAATAATTTGTCCATCTGAGAGGGACCCGATGCAATTGCGTAAATTACTTCTGCCAGGGCTGCTGTCGGTCACCTTGCTAAGCGGCTGTTCTCTGTTTAACGGCGAAGAGGACGTTGTCAAAATGTCTCCGCTGCCGACGGTAGAGAACCAATTTGACCCGTCCACCGCGTGGAGCACCTCTGTCGGCGACGGTATTGGCGACTTCTATTCCAACCTGCACCCGGCGTTTGCCGACAGCGTAGTGTACGCTGCCGATCGTCATGGGACGGTGAAAGCCCTCAATGCCGATGATGGCAAAGAGGTGTGGTCTATTAGCCTGGCCGAGAAGAGCGGCTGGTTCTCAACCCGTCCGGCGCTGCTCTCTGGCGGCCTGACGGTAGCAGGCGGTCACGTCTACGTCGGTAGTGAAAAGGCGCAGGTCTATGCCCTGAACACCAACGATGGCTCGCAGGCCTGGCAGACTACCGCCGCCGGGGAAGTGCTTTCCCGTCCGGTCGTGAGCGATGGCCTGGTGCTGATCCATACCAGCAACGGCCAGCTGCAGGCGCTGAACGAGAGCGATGGCGCAGTGAAGTGGACCGTTAACCTTGATATGCCAGCCCTGTCGCTGCGCGGTGAATCCGCCCCGGCTCCGGCCTTTGGTGCGGCGATTGTCGGCGGCGATAACGGTCGCGTCAGCGCGGTGATGCTGAAAGAGGGCCAGATGATCTGGCAGCAGCGTATCTCCCAGGCCACCGGCGCAACGGAGATCGATCGTCTGAGCGACGTCGATACGACGCCGGTTGTGGTAAACGGCGTGGTCTATACGCTGGCCTACAACGGTAACCTGACCGCGCTGGATCTGCGCAGCGGCCAGATTATGTGGAAACGCGAGCTGGGCTCGGTGAACGATTTCATCGTTGACGGCAACCGCATCTACCTGGTAGACCAGAACGATCGCGTGCTGGCCCTGACGACTGACGGCGGCGTCACGCTCTGGACACAAAGCGATCTGCTGCATCGCAACCTGACCTCGCCGGCGTTGTATAATGGATCTATCGTGGTCGGTGATAGCGAAGGCTATATGCACTGGATCAACCCGGAAGACGGACGTTTCGTGGCGCAGCAGAAAGTTGACAGCTCTGGTCTGCTGACCGAACCGGTTGTCGCTGATGGTAAGCTGCTGATCCAGGCGAAAGACGGTACGCTCTACGCGATTACGCGTTAATTACGGCGGTCGTTAGCATTGAAAAACGGCTCCTGTTTCAGGGGCCGTTTTACTGTTTTTAATTTTTACTGATTTACCAGCGGCGCGAATCGGCGACGTTGACAATGATTTTTTGAATGAGGCTTTAAACATGATTCCTGTGGTCGCGCTTGTCGGACGCCCGAACGTTGGCAAATCCACCCTTTTTAACCGCTTAACGCGTACTCGTGATGCGCTGGTAGCGGACTTCCCGGGGCTGACGCGCGACCGTAAATACGGTCGGGCTGAGGTCGAGGGTCGCGAGTTTATCTGTATCGATACCGGCGGTATTGACGGTACGGAAGACGGCGTTGAAACCCGTATGGCCGAGCAGTCTCTGCTGGCGATTGAAGAGGCGGACGTGGTGCTGTTTATGGTGGATGCCCGTGCAGGCCTGATGCCTGCCGATGAGGCCATTGCCAAGCACCTGCGCTCGCGTGAAAAACCGACCTTCCTGGTCGCCAACAAAACCGACGGCCTCGATCCCGATCAGGCTGTTCTGGACTTCTACTCCCTCGGCCTGGGCGAAATCCACCCGATCGCCGCCTCCCATGGACGTGGCGTGACCAGCCTGCTGGAGCACGTGCTGGTGCCGTGGATGCAGGAAGTCGATCCGCGTGAAGAGGAAGAGGTGGACGAAGATGCGGCCTACTGGGCGCAGTTCGAAGCCGAGCAGAACGGTGAAGAGGTTGAAGAGCCGGAAGATGACTTCAATCCGCTGGATCTGCCGATCAAGCTGGCCATCGTTGGCCGTCCTAACGTCGGTAAATCAACCCTGACCAACCGCATCCTCGGCGAGGATCGCGTGGTGGTATACGATATGCCGGGCACCACTCGCGACAGCATCTATATCCCGATGCAGCGCGACGAGCGTGAATATGTGCTGATCGATACCGCAGGCGTGCGTAAGCGCGGCAAGATCACCGATACCGTAGAGAAGTTCTCGGTAATCAAAACTCTGCAGGCGATTGAAGACGCCAACGTGGTCATGCTGGTGATCGACGCCCGGGAAGGCATCTCCGATCAGGATCTCTCCCTGCTGGGCTTTATCCTTAACAGCGGTCGCTCGCTGGTGATCGTCGTCAACAAGTGGGACGGCCTGAGCAATGAAGTGAGAGAGCAGGTTAAAGAGACCCTCGATTTCCGTCTGGGCTTTATCGACTTTGCCCGCGTGCACTTTATCTCTGCCCTGCACGGCAGCGGCGTGGGTAACCTGTTTGAATCCGTACGCGAAGCCTATGACAGCTCCACTCGTCGCCAGAGCACCGCGATGCTGACCCGCATCATGACCATGGCTGCGGAAGATCACCAGCCGCCGCTGGTGCGTGGTCGCCGCGTGAAGCTGAAATACGCTCACGCCGGGGGGTACAACCCGCCAATCGTGGTGATCCACGGCAACCAGGTGAAAGACCTGCCGGACTCCTACAAGCGCTACCTGATGAACTACTTCCGCAAATCGCTGGACGTTATGGGTACGCCGATCCGTATCCAGTTCAAAGAGGGTGATAACCCGTTCGCTAACAAGCGCAATACCCTGACCCCGAACCAGATGCGTAAGCGTAAGCGTCTGATCAAGCATATTAAGAAAGGCAAGTAACCCCTGCCGATCTCGTTAAGACCCGCGCCTGTCGCGGGTTTTTTTTATCTGTTGGGAGCGTAAGTTTTCCTGCGCTGTGTCAAACACTATTCGTTCTCAGCCAACTTAAAATCTAAGAAAGTAGACAAACGTCGAGTTTTCATCTTAAAGTCCCAGGGTTGGTACTAGACAAAACTAGCGCCAGATTATCAAATGGTTATATAACTCTTCGCCGCATATAAAAAAATCGGTCAGATACGAAACTGATCGGCGTATATCGCGGCGTTTACCTGCACAACGACATACCTTTCGGGAGAAATATGCAATCCTCTGTTAATCACCAAGAGAGCCGAACGTTCTTCGGCCATCCTTATCCGCTCGGCTCGCTGTTCTTCACCGAGATGTGGGAGCGTTTCTCGTTCTACGGCATCCGGCCGCTGCTGATCCTGTTTATGGCGGCCACCGTGTATGACGGCGGGATGGGGCTGGCGCGGGAGAACGCCTCCGCCATTGTCGGCATCTTTGCCGGTACCATGTATCTTGCCGCACTGCCGGGTGGCTGGCTGGCGGATAACTGGCTCGGCCAGCAGCGTGCGGTCTGGTACGGCTCGATCCTGATTGCCCTCGGCCACCTGTCGATTGCACTCTCTGCCTTTATGGGCGACAACCTGTTCTTTATCGGCCTGATGTTCATCGTGCTCGGCTCTGGTCTGTTCAAGACCTGTATCTCGGTCATGGTCGGCACCCTGTACAAAAAAGGCGATGCGCGTCGCGACGGCGGTTTCTCGCTGTTCTACATGGGCATCAATATGGGCTCCTTCATTGCGCCGCTGATCTCCGGCTGGCTGATTAAAAGCCACGGCTGGCACTGGGGCTTTGGTATCGGCGGCATCGGGATGCTGGTGGCGCTGATTATCTTCCGCGTGTTTGCCGTTCCGGCCATGAAACGCTACGACAGCGAAGTGGGCCTGGACTCCACCTGGAACAGCCCGGTAGTGAAGCGAAATGGCGTGGGCATGTGGCTGCTGGCGCTGGCGGTCGGCGTAGCGATTATCGTAACGCTGATCGCGCAGGGTGTGATTGTCATCAACCCGGTCGCGGTCGCCAGCGTGCTGGTATACGTGATTGCGGCGTCGGTGGCGCTCTACTTCATCTACCTGTTTATCTTTGCTAGCCTGAACCGTAAAGAGCGCGCCCGACTGCTGGTCTGCTTTATCCTGCTGGTCTCCGCGGCGTTCTTCTGGTCTGCGTTTGAGCAGAAGCCAACCTCGTTTAACCTGTTCGCCAATGACTACACGAACCGTATGATCGGGGGTTTTGAAATCCCTGCCGTGTGGTTCCAGTCAATCAATGCCCTGTTCATTATTCTGCTGGCCCCGGTATTCAGCTGGGCGTGGCCGAAGCTGGCGAGCATGAACATTCGTCCGAGCAGTATCACCAAGTTCGTGATCGGGATTCTCTTTGCGGCGGCAGGCTTTGGCCTGATGATGCTGGCGGCACAGAACGTGCTGAACAGCGGCGGGGCAGGGGTATCGCCCTTCTGGCTGGTTGGCAGCATCCTGATGCTGACGCTTGGCGAGCTGTGCTTGAGCCCAATTGGTCTGGCGACCATGACGCTGTTGGCCCCGGAAAGAATGCGCGGTCAGATGATGGGGCTGTGGTTCTGCGCGAGCGCGCTGGGTAACCTGGCGGCAGGCCTGATTGGCGGTCACGTGAAGGCTGACCAGCTTGATATGCTGCCGGATCTCTTTGCACGCTGCTCCGTAGCTCTCTTGATCTGCGCCGCCGTGCTGATCGTTCTTATTGTTCCGGTTCGCCGCATGCTGGCAAACGCCCAGGCTAAACCGGCCGTTAACGCCGGATAACACCTCAACGTTACCGGGACAGAGGTTATGCCCCGGTAACGTCATATCGCATATC
>NZ_LR607338.1:3631841-3632326 GCF_902164725.1 Pseudescherichia vulneris
GCCGCACAGATTAATCCGACCCTTGACTTGGCATTTAAAATTGTCGCGATATCGTCATGTAGCCGTTATAGCGTACTGAGCACTCTTCATCATTCATCAGTGCTGAGGAGATAAATACGTCTTTTTTACCGATATCATTAGTGTAGGTGTAACGTACTATTAAATTTAGGACATGATTGTTGTGATAAATTTTGAAGTAATCATTTTCAGATAACCCCTTTCCGGATGCGCTATCGGCTTTAGCCATCTGTCGGGCAAACACGTCGGATACCGGAGCAATGCTTAATATCTCCGTGACGATTTTACTATTTTGTATGTTTTCCAGCTTAATCCCAAGATCGTTTTTAACGCTGACCTGTAACATGCTTTCAGCATAATGGCCTGGGGCAGCGCATTCACTTCCGGGTAAATCCGCAGCATAATTAACTGCCGGCAGTACTATGATAATGAAAGGCACTAACGCTTTCATCGGATAACCTCTAGAT
>NZ_LR607338.1:3632513-3638672 GCF_902164725.1 Pseudescherichia vulneris
ACCTGCGTTGTCTGCCGAAGCATAAGCGCGTTATAATTAGCTGATTGACATATTATAGGAGGCGTTATGCAACTGACCTGTCCTAACTGTGATAAGCCGATGGAGTTTGTTGGCACCCACGCGCATTGTGAAAATTGTAACCTTGATGTGGCGTTAGAAGCACGCTGCCCCGATTGCCATCAGCCATTAGAGGTGCTCAAGGCCTGCGGTGCGGTAGATTACTTCTGCCAGCACGGTCATGGGCTAATCTCGAAAAAGCGCGTCGAGTTCGTCAGGTCTGACGCCTAATCACAAAATTTGCGCAATCATCTCTTAGCACTTACGTTTTTAACTGCTCATAAAAAGAGAAACGTAATGAAAAGAGATGTGGCGTTGGGAGTCACCGGCTTTGCCTTGATCGCCGTAACCTATGGGATGGCGAGATTTTCATGGGGGCTCATGCTGCCCGATATTCGGCAGGAGATCCCTTTCACGCCAGAAGTCGCTGGCTTAATTGCCGCCTGTAGCTACGTAGCCTACTGCTTATCCGTTTTCATCGCCTCCTTTTTGACCAGCCGCTTCGGCCCACGCGTCACGGCAATATTGGCTGCCGTTGTGGCCGCCGTCGGGTTGCTTATCCTGGCTTTTGCGGCTGCGCCGCTCTATCTGGCGCTCGGCCTGTTTGTTGCAGGTATGAGCTCTGGACTGGCCTCTCCCGCCCTGGCGGGGGCCGTGAACGACGCCGTTCCTGATGAACGGCAGACGCAGGTGAATACAACCATTAACGCCGGAACAAGCGGAGGCATCATCCTGTCCGTCCCCATTCTTTTTTTCATGCCGGGCGGGTGGCGTGTCTCCTGCATGGTTTTCGCTTTACTGGCGCTGGTATGCCTGCTCGCTGCGTGGCGTACGCTGCCTAAAAGTGCGTCTAAATCGACAGAGGGATCGCCGCACTGGCGCGCCCTTTTTCGCAAGCCGGGCATGTTTCGACTGTTAATTATTGCTTTTGTCAGCGGTATTGCCAGCGCGGCATGGTGGAGCTTTGGGCCTGAGTTACTTCAGCAGCACACCAGGGTAGATAGCGCGATGACAAACATCCTGTGGCTGGTGAGCGGTGGAGCAGGCGTCATCGCCGTGTTTACCGGCACCGTGGCGCGACGTATCGGCATGCGGGGCGTTTACTGGGGATCGCAGTTCTTTATGGCAGCGTCTTTGGCCGCGCTGGCATTGAGCCAGGGTTTTAACGGGTGGCTTTTTCCGGTGGTGGCGATGAGCGGCGCGGGGTATGTCATTTTGTCCGGCGTGCTATTGGTGCAGGGGGCGGAGATTGCGCAACCTTCACCAGCGGCGGGCGTCAGTATGGCTTTCCTGATGCTGGCCGCTGGGCAGGTCGTAGGCTCGGTTCTCTTCGGCCAGCTCTATGGTGCGATCGGTGCGGCTGGCGCATTGGCTGTTTTTTCCGGCCTGTCATGGGTGATGCTTGCCGTTACGCCTGACAGACATCATCAGGCGAACTAGCGTCAGGTCAGGTTTTTTTGCGTGCCCGCGTTTTTTTAGCGACGGTCACGCCTTTCACTTCACTTTCCACCCAGCCATCAACCAGGCGGGTAGTAAGCACATCCCCAGCTTTTACCTGTTTGGTTTGCTTCAGCACGTTGCCATCCGTCGCTGTGGTTACGCTGTAGCCGCGTGCCAGGGTAGCCAGTGGACTCACGGCATCAAGATGGGTCATGGCGTTGCCAAAGCGTTCGCGAGTGGCGCTGAGCCTGGCGCTCATCAGCTGGGCCAGACGGTACTCCAACTGCTGAACGCGATTTTGGGCGCGGTGAATACGCGGCTGTGGCGAGTGCTGATTCAGCCGCTGGGTCATCCGCTGCTGGCGCTGACCTGAACGCTTAAGCTGATTATCCATCGCGTAGGTCATCCGCTGGCGCAGCCGCTCAAGCACGGTTTGCTGACGCGCCAGCCGCAGCTGCGGGTGCTGCTGCTGTAAGCGGTGCTCCAGCTGGGTAAAACGACGGGTGCGGTTAGCGAGATAGTAATCCATCGCCATCTCCAGTCGCTGCTGGCCGCTTTGCAGCTGACGCAGCAGCTCAAGCTGGTTGCGGCTGACCATCTCTGCGGCGGCTGACGGGGTCGGCGCACGCAGGTCGGCCACAAAGTCGGCGATGGTCACATCGGTTTCATGGCCGACGGCGCTGACGATAGGGATCTGGCTGGCGAAAATCGCCCGCGCCACGCGCTCATCGTTGAAGCTCCAGAGATCCTCCAGCGAGCCGCCGCCGCGCCCGACGATCAGCACGTCACACTCTTTACGGTTGTTCGCCAGCTCGATAGCGCGGACGATCTGTCCTGGTGCGTCTTCGCCCTGTACGGCGGTAGGGTAGATCACTACCGGCAGGGAGGGATCGCGGCGTTTAAGCACATGCAGAATATCGTGCAGCGCGGCCCCGGTTTTCGAGGTGATCACCCCTACGCAGTGGGCGGGGGAGGGAAGCGGCTGCTTACTCTGCTGGTCGAACAGCCCCTCTGTCGCCAGCTTCGCCTTGAGCTGCTCGTACTTCTGCTGAAGCAGACCTTCCCCTGCGGGCTGCATGCTCTCGACGATGATCTGATATTCGCCGCGCGGCTCGTAGAGCGTAATGCTGGCGCGAACCAGAATCTGCTGTCCGTGCTGGGGACGGAAGGTGACCCGACGGTTGCTGTTGCGGAACATCGCACAGCGTACCTGGGCGGTATCATCCTTCAGCGTGAAGTACCAGTGACCGGAGGCAGGCTGAGTAAAGTTTGAGATCTCACCGCTGATCCAGACCTGGCCAACTTCTCTTTCCAGCAGCAGGCGCACCGTCTGATTCAGGCGACTAACGGTAAAAATGGCGGGGGATTGCATCGATGACATGTGAGCCAGATCAAATTTTAAATCAGAAGGTTAATTAATCGATAGTAACCCGATGGGCCGCAATCGCAACTATTTTTCCAAAAAAGTGTAGATGCAATCGGTTACGCTCTGTATAATGCCACGGCAATATTTAACCACCCGGTCAGAGATATTGCCCATGCTACGTATCGCTAAAGAAGCCCTGACGTTTGACGACGTCCTCCTCGTTCCCGCTCATTCTACCGTTCTGCCGAATACTGCCGACCTCAGCACCCAGCTTACCAAAACCATTCGCCTGAACATTCCTATGCTCTCTGCGGCAATGGACACCGTGACGGAAGCACGCCTGGCTATCGCCCTGGCGCAGGAAGGGGGCATCGGTTTTATCCATAAAAACATGTCCATCGAGCGTCAGGCGGAAGAAGTACGCCGCGTGAAGAAACATGAGTCCGGTATCGTATCCGACCCACAGACCGTTCTGCCAACCACCACGCTGTATGAAGTGAAAGCGCTGACCGAGCGTAACGGCTTTGCCGGTTACCCGGTAGTGACGGAAGACTATGAGCTGGTCGGTATTATTACCGGTCGTGACGTGCGTTTCGTGACTGACCTGAACCAGCCGGTAAGCGTGTATATGACGCCGAAAGAGCGCCTGGTTACCGTGCGCGAAGGCGAAACCCGTGACGTCGTGCTGGCTAAAATGCACGAAAAACGCGTTGAGAAAGCGCTGGTAGTGGACGATAGCTTCCATCTGCGCGGCATGATCACCGTTAAAGATTTCCAGAAAGCCGAACGTAAGCCGAACGCCTGTAAAGACGAGCATGGCCGTCTGCGCGTAGGCGCTGCGGTAGGCGCGGGCGCGGGCAACGAAGAGCGCGTCGATGCGCTGGTTGCCGCGGGCGTTGACGTACTGCTGATTGACTCCTCTCACGGCCACTCCGAAGGCGTGCTGCAGCGTATTCGTGAGACTCGTGCAAAATACCCTGACCTGCAGATCATCGGCGGCAACGTAGCGACCGGCGCAGGCGCACGTGCCCTGGCCGACGCTGGCGTCAGCGCGGTGAAAGTGGGTATTGGCCCAGGCTCTATCTGTACCACCCGTATCGTGACTGGCGTGGGCGTTCCGCAGATCACCGCCGTTTCCGACGCGGTTGAAGCCCTTGAAGGCACCGGCATTCCGGTTATCGCCGACGGCGGCATCCGCTTCTCCGGCGATATCGCTAAAGCGATTGCCGCAGGCGCGGCGGCGGTGATGGTGGGCTCCATGCTGGCCGGTACCGAAGAGTCCCCGGGGGAGATCGAACTCTTCCAGGGCCGCTCTTACAAATCCTACCGTGGCATGGGCTCGCTGGGCGCGATGTCTAAAGGCTCCTCCGATCGCTACTTCCAGACCGATAACGCCGCTGACAAGCTGGTGCCGGAAGGTATCGAAGGCCGCGTAGCGTACAAAGGCTACCTGAAAGAGATCATTCACCAGCAGATGGGCGGCCTGCGCTCCTGTATGGGTCTGACCGGCTGTGGTACTATCGACGCGCTGCGTACGCAGGCTGAATTTGTACGCATCAGCGGGGCGGGCATTCAGGAGAGCCACGTTCACGACGTGACCATCACTAAAGAGTCCCCGAACTACCGCATGGGTTCCTGATTTAATTTATAGGCCGGGTGGGCGTAACGCTGCCCGGCACTTATTTTCCCTATCTGCTTCTGCCTCGGAACAATCGTCAATGACCGACAATATTCATAAGCATCGCATTCTTATCCTCGACTTTGGTTCACAGTATACCCAGCTTGTTGCCCGCCGCGTGCGTGAACTGGGCGTCTACTGTGAGCTGTGGGCCTGGGACGTCACCGAAGCCCAAATCCGTGAGTTCAACCCGAACGGGATCATCCTGTCCGGCGGCCCGGAGAGCACCACTGAACACAACAGCCCGCGCGCGCCGCAGTATGTATTTGAGGCAGGCGTACCGGTATTTGGCGTTTGCTACGGTATGCAGACGATGGCGATGCAGCTTGGCGGCCACGTTGAAGGCTCCAACGAGCGTGAGTTTGGCTACGCACAGGTTGAAGTAAAAACTCAGAGCGCGCTGGTGCGCGGTATTGAGGACTCCCTGAGCGCAGAGGGCAATCCGCTGCTGGACGTGTGGATGAGCCACGGCGACAAAGTTACCGCTATCCCGGAAGGCTTCGTGACCGTTGCCAGCACCGAGACCTGCCCGTTCGCCATTATGGCTAACGAAGAGAAGCGCTTCTACGGCGTGCAGTTCCACCCGGAAGTGACCCACACCCGTCAGGGCCTGCGTATGCTGGAGCGTTTTGTGCGCGACATCTGCGAGTGTGAAGCGCTGTGGACCCCAGCTAAAATTATCGACGACGCTATCGAGCGTATCCGCCAGCAGGTTGGCAATGACAAGGTGATCCTTGGCCTCTCCGGCGGCGTGGACTCCTCCGTCACCGCAATGCTGCTGCACCGCGCCATTGGCGATCGTCTGACCTGTGTATTCGTCGACAACGGCCTGCTGCGCCTGAACGAAGCCGAGCAGGTGATGGATATGTTTGGCGATCACTTTGGTCTGAACATTGTTCACGTTGAAGGCGAGCAGCGTTTCCTTGACGCGCTGGCCGGTGAGAACGATCCGGAAGCGAAACGTAAAATCATCGGCCGCGTCTTCGTTGAAGTGTTTGACGAAGAGGCGCTGAAGCTGGAAGACGTTAAGTGGCTGGCGCAGGGCACCATCTACCCTGACGTTATTGAGTCCGCTGCATCGGCGACCGGGAAAGCACACGTCATCAAATCTCACCACAACGTGGGCGGCCTGCCGAAAGAGATGAAGATGGGTCTGGTTGAACCGCTGCGTGAGCTGTTCAAAGACGAAGTGCGCAAGATTGGTCTTGAGCTGGGCCTGCCGTACGACATGCTCTATCGTCACCCGTTCCCGGGCCCGGGTCTGGGCGTTCGCGTGCTGGGCGAAGTGAAGAAAGAGTACTGCGACCTGCTGCGGCGTGCTGACGCTATCTTCATTGAAGAGCTGCGCAAAGCTGACCTCTATAACAAAGTGAGCCAGGCCTTCACCGTGTTCCTGCCGGTACGCTCTGTAGGCGTAATGGGCGACGGCCGTAAGTACGACTGGGTTGTCTCCCTGCGCGCGGTTGAGACCATCGACTTTATGACCGCACACTGGGCGCACCTGCCGTACGATTTCCTCGGCCGCGTCTCTAACCGCATAATTAATGAGGTTAATGGCATTTCGCGTGTGGTGTATGACATCAGCGGGAAACCACCGGCTACGATTGAGTGGGAATGA
>NZ_LR607338.1:3638966-3643934 GCF_902164725.1 Pseudescherichia vulneris
GATCTGCGGCTACAGCATGAACGAGCTGGAACCGCGTATGTTCTCCTTCAACAACCCGGCCGGTGCCTGTCCGACCTGCGACGGGTTGGGCGTGCAGCAGTATTTCGATCCAGATCGCGTGATCCAGAACCCGGAGCTGTCGCTGTCCGGGGGCGCGATCCGCGGCTGGGATCGCCGTAACTTCTACTATTTCCAGATGCTGCGCTCGCTGGCGGATCACTACAAGTTTGACGTTGACGATGCCTGGGAGAGCCTGAGCGCGTCGGTGCAAAAAGTGGTGCTGTTCGGCTCCGGTAAAGAGAGCATTGAATTCAAGTACATGAACGATCGTGGCGACACCTCCGTGCGCCGTCATCCGTTTGAAGGCGTTCTGCACAATATGGAGCGCCGTTATAAAGAGACCGAGTCCAGCGCGGTACGTGAAGAGCTGGCGAAGTTTATCAGCAACCGTCCGTGCGCTTCCTGCGACGGCACGCGCCTGCGCCGTGAAGCACGCCACGTCTTTGTTGAGGACACGCCGCTGCCGGCGATCTCTGACATGAGCATCGGCCACGCGATGGACTTCTTCAACAACCTCAAGCTGGCAGGCCAGCGGGCGAAGATCGCCGAGAAGGTGCTGAAGGAGATTGGCGACCGTCTGAAGTTCCTGGTGAACGTCGGCCTCAACTACCTGACCCTCTCTCGCTCGGCAGAGACTCTCTCCGGGGGCGAAGCGCAGCGTATCCGTCTGGCAAGCCAGATCGGCGCTGGGCTGGTTGGGGTAATGTACGTGCTTGATGAGCCGTCTATCGGCCTGCACCAGCGCGACAACGAACGCCTGCTGGGCACGCTGATCCACCTGCGCGACCTCGGCAACACGGTGATTGTCGTTGAGCATGACGAGGACGCCATCCGCGCCGCCGATCACGTGATTGATATTGGTCCAGGTGCAGGCGTCCACGGCGGTCAGGTGGTCGCGGAAGGCCCGCTGGATGCGATTATGGCAGTGCCGGAGTCGCTGACCGGCCAGTTTATGAGCGGCAAGCGGCAGATCGCCGTGCCGAAAGATCGCGTGCCTGCCGATCCGTCGAAGGTGCTGAAGCTCTCCGGTGCTCGCGGTAACAACCTGAAGGACGTGACGCTGACCCTGCCGGTAGGTCTGTTTACCTGCATCACCGGCGTCTCCGGCTCGGGTAAATCCACGTTGATTAACGACACCCTGTTCCCGATTGCCCAGCGCCAGCTTAACGGCGCGACCATTGCCGAGCCGGCACCGTACCGTGAGGTTCAGGGGCTTGAGCACTTCGACAAGGTGATCGATATTGACCAGAGCCCGATTGGTCGTACTCCGCGCTCAAACCCGGCCACCTATACCGGGGTCTTTACGCCCGTGCGTGAGCTGTTTGCCGGTGTGCCTGAATCCCGCTCGCGTGGCTATACCCCAGGGCGTTTCAGCTTTAACGTGCGCGGCGGCCGCTGCGAAGCCTGTCAGGGCGACGGCGTGATCAAGGTCGAGATGCACTTCCTGCCGGATATCTACGTGCCGTGCGACCAGTGCAAAGGCAAACGCTATAACCGCGAAACGCTGGAGATCAAATACAAGGGCAAGAGCATCCACGAAGTGCTGGATATGACCATCGAAGAGGCGCGTGAATTCTTTGATGCCGTTCCGGCGCTGGCGCGCAAGCTGCAAACTCTGATGGACGTGGGCCTCTCCTACATCCGTCTCGGTCAGTCTGCCACCACGCTCTCGGGCGGTGAGGCGCAGCGCGTGAAGCTGGCCCGTGAGCTGTCGAAACGCGGTACCGGCCAGACGCTCTATATTCTGGACGAGCCGACCACCGGTCTGCACTTCGCTGACATCCAGCAGCTGCTGGAAGTGCTCCACCAGCTGCGCGATCAGGGCAATACCATCGTCGTCATTGAGCACAACCTTGACGTGATCAAGACGGCGGACTGGATTGTCGATCTCGGCCCGGAAGGGGGCAGCGGCGGCGGCGAGATCCTCGTCTCCGGCACGCCGGAAACGGTCGCAGAGTGCGAAGCCTCGCACACTGCCCGCTTCCTTAAACCGATGCTGAAATAGCTAGACGGAAAGCTGCTGCCTGATTGCGTCAGGCAGCGCTTCAACCGCCAGCTTGTAGGACGCATCTACCAGATAGTAAATCTGCGAATTCGGCAGCGACCCATCGAGAAACACGGTGCTCCAGTGCGCCTTGTTGAGACGCGCGCTTGGCCGCACGTCTGCATTTTCACTGCGCAGCAGCTCGGCCAGTTCCGGACTGGTTTTCAGCGACACCGCCGGACGGTTATCAACGTCATGCACCATCGCAAACAGCACGTCTGCCACTTTGATCTGCGTAGCCTTCCAGTCGCTGTGTACGCTCTGCTCCGCGCCTGGTTTACCCATGCAGTAGGGCAGCAGTTCCGAATTGATCATTTCTCTTCCCCTTGTAGTGTTGCGATGATTTTGCGTGACCCGCCGTGAATGCGGTGCTCTCCCAACCAGATACCCTGCCATGTCCCCAGCTGTACGCGACCGTTCTGCACCGGTAGCAGCAGCGATACGCCAAGCGTCGAGGATTTAATATGGGAAGGCATATCGTCCGGCCCCTCCGCGTCGTGCTCGTAGCGGGCGCTATCCGGCACGGCCTGCAGAAAGTGCTGCTCCATATCGTGACGCACGGTGGGATCGCAGTTTTCATTCAGCGTGAGGGAGGCGGAGGTGTGCTGTAGCAGCAGGTGTAACAAACCCGTTTTGATGCGGTTAAGGGAAGGAATTTGTTCCAGCACCTCGTCCGTCACCAGATGGAAACCGCGTGGCTTTGCGCCAAGCCTGAGAGTTTGTTGATACCACATAGACTGCTCCAGAGTTATTTCACCTGATGCTAAGTGTGTAACACGTAGGGCAGAACAGCCAGAAAAGGGAGAAAATAAGGCAACCTGGCGATTGCCTTTTGCCGATCAATACTCGGAGTTGACGATGACCTCTTCGTTATACATTCCCGCCTGCGGCAGTGGCCGGTAGGTGGAGTTAGAGGCGCGCAGCACGCGAATGCCTCGCGCACCGACTTCGCGAGCGGCGCGGATGTCGTTATCCGAGTCGCCGTAGAACATCTTGATGCGCTTATCCTGTAGCCACTGGGTTTTGGTGTTCTGGCCCGGCTGGTCACCGGCAAAGATCACCGGATTCATATTCTCGGCGGGGATCTGAAAATCATCCTGCAGCGTTTTTGACACGGTCTCGGTTTTGGTCTGGCTGCGCCCGGTCACGAAGTAGATCGTATCGCCACGTTTGACGTGCATAGCGATCAGCGTCCGCGCCACCTCTTTGGGAATGCTGAACTCATCCCAGCCGTTGTTCATCTTCTCCCAGAACGCGGGATTGTGCAGATACGCTTCGCTCTGCGGGGAATAGAGTTCCTTTCCACGCCAGAAGCCTGGACTGGAGAAGAGCACGGTATCATCGATATCAAACCCAACGGCCATCGGCGGGCGGCCCTGAAGGCTGTTTTCGATTTGTGCGACGGAAACCCAGTGAATGGGTGCTTGCTCAGCTAGCTTCGCGACGTTGGTTCCCGGATAGAGCGGCGAGGGAACGGAAGCGTGAGCGTTGGCAGCGCCTACGGCAAGAAATAGACAGAATGCACTGAGGGCGAGGGGTATTTTACGCATATTCATCCTTAAACCTGAAAGTTTACCAGCATTTTCCCCGGCATTACGCCGGGGAAGGCACTGATTATGCCATCACAGCAGCAAAGGCCTGTGCGACCCGGTGCACATTACTGCTATTCAGGCCAGCCAGGCACATGCGTCCGCTGGCAATCAGGTAGACACCAAACTCTTCACGCAGGCGGGTAACCTGCGCTGCGCTCAGTCCGGTATAGCTGAACATGCCGCGCTGCTGCAACAGATAGTCAAAGTTATGACCCGGCACCGCCTCGCGCAGTACGTTCACCAGCTCATGGCGCATGGCAGAGATACGCAGGCGCATCGCTTCAACTTCCGCCAGCCACTGGGCTTTCAGGGTCGCATCACCCAGCACGGTCGCCACCAGCTGCGCGCCAAAGTTTGGCGGACTGGAGTAGTTGCGGCGTACGGTCGCTTTCAGCTGCCCCAGCACGCGCCCGGCGATGTCGGCATCGTCACAGATGATGGACAGACCGCCAACGCGCTCGCCATAGAGAGAGAAGATCTTCGAGAAGGAGTTGCTCACCAGCGCGGGCAGCCCGGCATCGGCAATGGCGCGAATAGCATAGGCGTCCTCTTCCATCCCGGCACCGAAGCCCTGATAGGCGATGTCGAGGAACGGGATCAGCTCGCGCGCTTTCAGCACCTCAATCACTGCATCCCACTGAGGATTGGTCAGGTCAGCCCCGGTTGGGTTATGGCAGCACGGATGCAGCAGAACGATACTGCGGGCGGGTAGGCTTTCCAGCTTTGCCAGCAGCGCGTCAACGCGCACGCCGTTGGTTTCGCTATCAAACCACGGGTAAGTACTTACTTCGAATCCAGCCCCTTCAAATATAGCGATGTGGTTTTCCCAGGTCGGATCGCTAACCCAAACGCCGGACTCTGGGAAGTAGCGCTTCAGGAAATCGGCTCCCACCTTCAGCGCGCCGGAGCCACCGAGAGTCTGGATAGTCGCCACGCGGTTCGCCTTCAGCACCGGGTGTTCAGCGCCAAACAACAGCGGCGCGATGGTGTGACGGTAGCCCGGCAGGCCTTCCATCGGCAGATAGAGCGATGCGCTATGCGGCTGGGCGTTCAAGCGTGCTTCCGCTTCGGCAACGGCCTGAAGCTGAGGGATCAGGCCATCTTCGTTGTAATAGAGGCCGATGCTAAGATTTACCTTATCGCTACGGGGATCTTCTTTGAAACGCTCCATCAGCGTCAGAATGGGGTCGCCAGCGTAGGCGTCAACTTTTTGAAACACGCGGTGGTTCTCCAGATTTACAGGCGGGGGTGTTAAACACAATAAACCGGAAG
>NZ_LR607338.1:3648279-3653629 GCF_902164725.1 Pseudescherichia vulneris
CGCCGGACGCCATCATTAATCTACATAGCGCATCGCGACCCGGGACGTCAGTCGCGTAATAAGTTCGTAAGCACTTACTTTTGTAAGCTCAGCGATGCGCTCTACCGGCAGCCCTTCGCCCCACATCACTACCGGATCGCCCGCTCGCTCCTGGGCCTCTGGCCCAAGGTCAACGCAGATCATATCCATCGCCACGCGCCCGACGATAGGCACTTCGCGGCCGTTGACCAGTACCGGCGTACCCGATGGCGCGGCGCGGGGATAGCCATCGCCGTAGCCCATCGCTACTACGCCAAGACGCGTATCGCGCTCGCTGGTCCAGGTCCCGCCGTAGCCTACCGGCTCGCCCGCACGGTGCGGACGCACGGCGATCAGCTTTGAGGTCAGGGACATCACCGGCTGGAAGCCAAAGTCAGCGCCCCAGGGTTTTTGATCCAGCGGCGAGACGCCATAGAGAATGATGCCGGGACGCACCCAGTCAAAGTGGGCCTGCGGCCAGAGCAGAATGCCGCCGGAGGCCGCAATAGAGCGCAGGCCCGGCTTGCCTTCGGTGAAGGTGGTGAAGATATCCAGCTGCTGCTCGGTTGCGCCACACTCTGGCTCATCGGCCCGGGCAAAGTGGCTGACAATATTCACCGGCTGGCGCACGTTTTTACAGGTGCAGAGACGCTGATAGAACGCGCTGGCCTCTTCGGGACGCACGCCCAGCCGATGCATGCCGGTATCAAGCTTCATCCAAACGGTGATAGGTTCAGGCAGCACCGCCCTCTCCAGCGCCTCCAGCTGCTCGATATTGTGCACGGCGGTGTGCAAATTTTGCGCAGAGAGCGTGGGGAGATCGTCAGCGGAAAAAAAACCCTCCAGCAGCAGAATGGGCTGGATAATGCCGCCCGCACGCAGCGTTAGGGCCTCTTCGAGACGGGCAACGCCAAAGGCGTCGGCGTCGGGGAGCGTTCGCGCGGTCTCCAGGAGACCGTGTCCGTAAGCGTTCGCTTTCACCACTGCAACCAGTTTGCTGGCAGGAGCCAGCTCACGCAGGCGTTGCAGATTGTGTCGCAGAGCGCGGCGGTTAATTACTACGGTTGCCGCTTGCATGTTAATCCTTATTCTTCGTCATACTGTGGCCCGGCATAATTGTCGAAGCGCGACCACTGCCCGTTAAAGGTCAGACGTACCGTACCGATCGGGCCGTTACGCTGCTTACCAATAATAATTTCTGCGATGCCTTTCAGATCGCTGTTCTCGTGGTACACCTCATCACGATAGATAAACATGATCAGGTCGGCATCCTGCTCGATAGAGCCGGATTCACGCAGGTCGGAGTTGACCGGGCGCTTATCAGCACGCTGCTCCAGGGAGCGGTTAAGCTGCGACAGGGCGACGACCGGCACCTGTAACTCTTTCGCCAGCGCCTTCAGCGAGCGGGAGATCTCCGCGATCTCCAGGGTACGGTTGTCGGAGAGCGACGGAACGCGCATCAGCTGCAGGTAGTCGATCATGATCATGCTCAGGCCGTCATGCTCGCGGAAAATCCGTCGGGCGCGGGAGCGCACCTCGGTCGGCGTCAGGCCAGAGGAGTCGTCGATATACATATTACGCTTCTCCAGCAGAATACCCATGGTGCCGGAGATCCGCGCCCAGTCTTCGTCGTCGAGCTGGCCGGTACGGATGCGGGTCTGATCGACGCGGGAGAGCGACGCCAGCATACGCATCATGATCTGCTCGGCGGGCATCTCCAGGCTGAAGATCAGCACTGGCTTATCCTGGAGCATCGCGGCGTTTTCGCACAGGTTCATAGCGAAGGTGGTTTTACCCATCGACGGACGCGCCGCCACGATGATCAGATCCGAACGTTGCAGACCCGCCGTTTTCTTATTCAGATCCTGGTAGCCGGTATCAACGCCGGTAACGCCGTCGTGGGGTTGCTGAAACAGCTGCTCGATACGCGCAACGGTGGCTTCAAGGATCTGATCGATACTTTTCGGCCCTTCGTCTTTATTCGCCCGGTTTTCGGCAATCTGGAAAACGCGGGATTCGGCGAGGTCGAGCAGATCTTCGCTGGTTCGCCCCTGAGGGTCAAAGCCCGCAGTGGCGATTTCATTAGCCACCGAAATCATCTCGCGTACAACCGCACGTTCGCGAACGATGTCAGCATAGGCGCTGATGTTCGCCGCGCTTGGCGTATTTTTCGATAGCTCTGCAAGATAGGCAAAACCGCCTACGCTGTCCAACTGGCCCTGCTGCTCCAGCGACTCCGCCAGAGTGATCAGGTCGATGGGCTTGCTCATCTCCTGCAGGCGGTGCATCTCAGTGAAGATGTGTCGGTGCGGGCGGGTATAGAAATCTTCCGCAACAACGCGCTCGGCAACGTCGTCCCAGCGTTCGTTATCCAGCATTAAACCGCCCAACACCGACTGCTCCGCTTCGATTGAGTGTGGCGGCACTTTCATCCCCTCGACTTGCATATCGCGGGGTTCAGTCTGTTTGTTGAAGGGTTTATTTCCTGCCATAGTGAATGGAGTACCGAGATGATAATTGGCTCGCAAGATTACCACAGAGTTCAGGAGGAAGCATGGCAACAAGAATTGAATTTCACAAGCATGGTGGCCCTGAGGTATTAAAAGCGGTGGAGTTTACTCCCACCGATCCGGCAGAGAACGAGGTGCAGGTCGAGAACAAGGCTATCGGTATCAACTATATCGACACCTATATCCGCAGCGGCCTCTATCCGCCACCGGCGTTGCCAAGCGGACTCGGTACAGAGGCAGCAGGCGTAGTCAGCAAAGTAGGTAAAAACGTTAGCCACATTAAAGCGGGCGATCGGGTGGTCTATGCCCAGTCGGCACTGGGTGCCTACAGCTCGGTACACAACGTGCCTGCGGATAAGGTCGCTATTCTGCCCAATGCGATCTCCTTTGAACAGGCGGCGGCCTCGTTCCTGAAAGGGCTGACGGTCTTCTATCTGCTGCGTAAAACCTATGAGATCAAGCCCGACGAGCCGTTTCTGTTCCATGCAGCGGCGGGCGGCGTAGGGCTTATCGCCTGCCAGTGGTCCAAGGCGCTAGGTGGAAAGCTGATCGGCACCGTGGGCAGCGCGCAGAAGGCGCAGCGGGCGTTGCAGGCCGGTGCATGGCAGGTGATTAACTACCGCGAGGAGAGCATCGTTGATCGCGTCAAGGAGATCACCGGCGGTAAAAAGGTGTGCGTTGTCTATGACTCGGTAGGAAAAGATACCTGGGAATCGTCGCTGGACTGCCTACAGCGTCACGGCCTGATGGTCAGCTTCGGCAACGCCTCTGGCCCGGTCACCGGCGTTAACCTCGGCATTCTCAACCAGAAAGGTTCCCTGTATGCCACCCGCCCTTCCCTTCAGGGTTACATCACTAACCGGGAGGAGCTAGAAGAGGCGAGCAACGAGCTCTTTTCGCTGATTGCCAGCGGCGTGATTAAGGTGGACGTGGCGGAGGAGCAGAAGTTCCCGCTGGCGGAGGCGCAGCGCGCGCATGAAACGCTGGAGAGCCGGTCAACGCAGGGATCGAGCTTATTGATCCCCTGATTCCCTCTAAATAATTCGAGTAGCAGGAAGGCGGCAAGTGCGCGAGTCCCCAGGAGCTTACATAGGTAAGTGACTGGGGCGAGTAAGCGCAGCCAACGCACCGGCTGCTTGAAGTATGACGAGGGAAAAGAATTAGGGCTTCTCTGTAAAACAGAGAAGCCCTTTCTTTTTTTAGTTCGGCTGTATGTAGGGTACAGCTCGATGAATTCAAAAGCCGCGCAATAGTGACAGATTCAATACCTAAATCCTATGCGGTTTGGCTGAACCTGCCAGAGAAAAGTGCCAGGATGTGATCAAGACCGCATTACTTAGTAACGCCAGCGGCTATTACGCTGATACAGCGGCAGTTTTGGCTTTTTCACCGCCCGGATCACCCAGACGATAGCGACCGCCAGCAGCAGCCAGGGCAGCAGTTTAAACATTAAGGCAAACAGACCACCGACAAACATTAGCGCCGTGGCCACTGCCAGAGCAACGATAATGCCCAGCAGCGAGACGCCCGTAACCAGCAGCATCATAAAAAATCCAATAACAAACAGTAGTTCCAGCATGGCTCTTCCCCCTCAATAGTTACCTGAGTTATTACAAGAATCATGCCAGAATGTAATTCATTGATAATAAAACAAAACGCCTCGCAGAGCGCTGCGAGGCGTAGTCAATTTAGCTAACTTTTAGCGAATTTCTAACGCTTATCTGCGACCAGCTTTAGCGCCTGCTCCAGCACGTTAATATCTGCCCCGGCCTTATGAGCGTTTTCACTCAGGTAGCGACGCCACTGGCGCGCGCCTGGAACGCCCTGGAAAAGGCCCAGCATATGGCGGGTAATGTGCCCGAGATAGGCACCGCTGCTCAGCTCACGCTCAATATAGGGATACATGGCGCGCACCACCGCGACCGGATCGGCATCGTCACGCGCTACGCCAAAAATCTCACGGTCAACCGCAGCCAGGATGCCTGGATTTTGATACGCCTCACGCCCTACCATCACCCCATCCATATGCTCAAGGTGCGCCTTCGCCTCTTCCAGCGATTTAATGCCGCCATTAATGGACATGGTCAGGTGCGGGAAGTCGCGCTTAAGCTGATAGACGCGCGGGTAGTCCAGGGGCGGGATCTCGCGGTTCTCCTTTGGGCTGAGCCCAGAGAGCCAGGCCTTACGGGCATGGATAATAAACGTCTCACACTCGCCCTTGCCGGAAACGGTATCAATAAAGCTGCAAAGGAATTCGTAGCTGTCTTGATCGTCAATGCCGATGCGGGTCTTCACCGTCACCGGGATAGAGACCACATCGCGCATGGCTTTGATGCAGTCTGCCACCAGCTGCGCATTGCCCATCAGGCAGGCCCCGAACATACCGTTCTGCACGCGATCGGACGGACAGCCAACGTTGAGATTGATCTCATCATAACCGCGGGCTTCGGCCAGTTTCGCACAGTGGGCCAGCTGCGCCGGATCGCTGCCGCCCAGCTGAAGCGCAACGGGGTGCTCTTCGTCGCTGTAGGCCAGGTAGTCGCCTTTGCCATGGATAATCGCCCCGGTGGTTACCATCTCGGTATAGAGCAGCGTCTCCCGCGACAGCAGGCGCAGGAAATAGCGACAGTGGCGATCGGTCCAGTCGAGCATGGGCGCGATGGAGAAGCGATGGGCGGCGAAGGCGGTAGCGGGCGTGACTGGCGGCATAGCGTACGTTTTTTCATCAAAATAGAAAAGGGGCGCTACTATAGCATACTCATTTCGCCTGAACAGCACGCCGGGGACGTTGCGCATAACGTATGTTGAGGATATCTTGCGAT
>NZ_LR607338.1:3653729-3670353 GCF_902164725.1 Pseudescherichia vulneris
TATGTATATGCTCATACGCTTTCGTTTTCTTCATGGTCCTGGCAAAATTCGTAGCCGATCATTTTTTATGGATGTAAAAAATAAGCGTATAGAAAAAAGAATACCGCTGACCAGGCGCATCACAACATTAAATAGTTTTAAGCTGATTGATAATAAAAGGATTAATCTGCAATAGCAGCAGCAATTTTCGCGGCGCGCCAGTCGGCTGACGTCGTTTTGTTTCCCAGCTTTTTACAAGATCGTAGCTGACGCCGACGGCCGCTGCAAAATCCTGCTGTTTTAGCCCGGTCGCTTCGCGGATAGCTTTAACATCGATCGGACTAAACGTATGAACATGCTGTGGCTCTGGCGTGAGTTCACCTTTTTCAATTTTTATCATTTCTTCTGCACTGGCCAGCAGATCGGCAAACAGTTCGTCTTTCATCTGTACCTCATCGCCCTTATTGACGCCGCATCGGGCCTATTATTTTGCCCGTATAGGAGTTACAGAACCTCAGCGTTACACCAGCATATTGCATAACTGCTTCAGCACTTTCTTTTGTTCTTCCGTTAAATCATCCTGCTCATTTTTTAGGATATACCAGAGCCAGATAGATTCGTCCTTTACTCGTTATATTGTAATAAATTACCCGCACACCGCCGCGCTTCCCTGTGCCTGGACGGCTCCAGCGAATTTTTCGAAACCCGCCGGTGCCCGAAATAGTTTCTCCGGCTTCAGGATTTTCAATTAATAACTCCTGAAAAGCTCGGAACTCATCATCCGGCAAAAGTGCATGACGCCGCTTACTGAAACCATTTAGTTCAATAAAAGTTTACATCTCGTTCCCTGACATGCTCGCGACTTTTAAGACATTTTAAGTGTACTTGGTACATATAACAAGCATTTTAATGTACTCAGTACACCTTATGATATGTCAGGAGAGAAGTAATTTGAACAGCACGCCGGAGGCATTGCGCCTCCGGCGGGAAGAGCATTAGAACGTCAGGCTGAGCTGCGCGCCTGCGCCCCAGGTTTCATCTTCACCGTACAGACCCATCAGGTCGACGTGAACGCGGTTAAACGGCGCAAAACCGATACCGGCGGTGGCGACGTTGCTGTCGTCCCCTTTCACATCTGCACGGTAGCCTGCACGCACCGCCAGCCAGTCAAGCGGACGTACTTCGGCACCCACGCCAACGTATTGGGAAGCCTCTTCGCTCTTAAAGCCTTTGGTCTCGGTGACATCGCCGTCGGCGCTGAGGGTCACCAGGTCCGTATGCCAGGCCACGCCTGCGGTCACCACCGGGCTGATCTGGTAGGTATCTTTGTAGTTGCGTACTTCCCCAGTACGGCCGTTGCGGATTTGGATATCTTTAGTATCGATATCGCGGGAGATCAGGTTCTGCCCGCTCAGGCCTACGGTCCAGTTATCACCAAAGTCAGCGGCAATACCGGCATCAACGTTGAAGCCGGTATCGTCGTTACGGTAGCGGCTGCTGTTGAAGTCGCTGCTGTCGTAGTCGTAGATAGAGGTGGTGTAGTTGAACAGCCAGGTCTTTTGCAGCTTCGGCGTCACGCCGATAGAGACCGGTACGTCGCCAAACTGGAACTGACGCGCCACGGCCACGCCGTAGTCGGAGACGATAGCGGCCCGTCCAGAAGCGGTGGAGTTCAGGTTACGGGTGATCTCATCCGAGCCGGCAGGAGAGAGTGCAGCGTTCAGCGCCACGCCTGCCGCGACCAGATCGCTGTTTTGAATATTGCGCAGGTAGTCAACATCCTGCTGATCGATGGCGGAACTCACGCGAGCATGCGCATACGCTTTGGTCACGAACGCAAAAGAGAGAACATCGTTGGGAATGCTTACCGCAATGCCCGCTGCGGCATTAGCGTGCGCCGTTTTACCCTTCAGGAAATCCAGCTCGTCAGCAAGATCGCCCGCTGCACCCTGGAACTGATCGATAGTGCCCAGCGGATTGGCAATAATCTGCGCCGTAGTCAGGTTATCAATAACATCATCGTAATAGTCGACTTTGTCGTTGATATCATCGATTTCGTCCTGCAGATTGTCTTTATCGCTAATCTGTGCCTGGACGCTCGGCAGGATAACGGTCACGTTATCATCTGGTTTGGCCTTGGCCAGCAGCGCCGGGTTAATCAGTACGCCGCTGCCGTAGCTGGCGGATGCAACACCGGTTCCGCCCATCGCATCGCTACGCGCTTCTGCCCATGTATTCGCTGCCCCTGCCTGAGTGACTACCCCAAAAGAGACCGCAAGTGTTACCACCGAAAGCTTAAAAATTTTTTTCACAGTTTGCCCTGTCTTATTGATCAAAGGTCGATTTATGCCCTGCCAGTTATCGCCTGGCGAGAGGTGAACTATTGCTGTGAAAAGCGATGCTAAATGCAGCTAATTCGTTTTTTTACCTGCAAGAGGATATTTTTATTCGTAACAATCTGCGTCTTTTTATAAACGCTCTTTACTTATAGAGGAGGAAATTCAATTCGGGAAGTTTTTCTGCTTCGAGAGGTGAAAATTTCAGGAAAATGCCAAGGGTAAGCTCAGCCTTGCGGGCGGAAGGAGCGCTCCGATCTCGGCGTTTGCCGCAGGATATGGTAAAGTAGCGGTTTCAACGTTATTACATTACGTCACTTGAGGATGCCCAATGGATAAGACCACTTCGCAGCAGATGCTGGCACATGCTGAAACGCTGTGCGCGCAGCGCAACGTGCGCCTGACCCCGCAGCGCCTTGAGGTTTTGCGCCTGATGAGCCTGCAACAGGGTGCGATCAGCGCCTATGACTTACTCGATCTTTTGCGCGTATCTGAGCCACAGGCCAAGCCGCCGACGGTTTACCGCGCCCTCGACTTCCTGCTGGAGCAGGGATTTGTGCATAAGGTTGAGTCGACAAACAGCTACGTGCTGTGTCACCTCTTCGATCAGCCTACGCATACGTCGGCAATGTTCATTTGCGATCGCTGTGGCGTAGTGAAAGAGGAAGCGGCTGAGGGCGTAGAAGATATTATGCACGCGCTGGCGGCAAAGATGGGCTTTGCGCTACGGCATAATGTCCTAGAGGCGCACGGGCTTTGTGCCGCATGTTCGGAAGTGGAAGCCTGCCGTCATCAGGGCGAATGCCAGCACGATCACAGCATTTTAGTGAAGAAAAAACCGCGTTAATGTAGGGATAGAAACAGAAGATAGGTCGGTACATCCTTGTACCGTCGGGTAGGGCATCCAGGCTGTTAATCTAAGAGATTACCAGCGATACTCGTTACGGGTTTCCCATTCGCCAACTTCTTTCTCGGCCTGGTCTTTCTGATAACCGTAACGTTCTTGAATTTTACCGACCAGCTGGTCGCGCTTACCTTCAATAACGGTCATGTCATCGTCCGTTAATTTGCCCCATTGCTCTTTCGCTTTACCTTTGAACTGTTTCCAGTTACCGCCGACTTCGTCTTTATTCATAATGGTATCCTCATCATCGTTCGGTGTTGAATAGCAATATTCGTTGGTCCTTCGTTACGTTCGTTATCTGCTGAACGTGATAATAATTGTAGCTAAGGATTTTCCAGGGTGAGATTTATTCGGAATATTTAACCATTCAGAGGCGCACAAACGACAGGAAGACAAGGTTAAAAAAGAGGTATAAAACGCGGGAGCAAAAAGTAGATTAAGCGCTGTGACAGAATAAAAGGAACTGCCACAGGCACTTATAGGATATCAGAGCCATTCGCCGTTGCGAATAACGCCAACCGCCAGCCCTTCAATACTGAAGTTCTGCTGACGCAGGTCAACAACGATAGGATCGAAGTCGCTGTTTTCAGGCAGCAGCTGTACGGTGTTGCCCTGCTTTTTCAGCCGCTTTACCGTGACTTCATCATCGATACGCGCCACGATCACCTGACCGTTACGCGCTTCCTGCGTTTTATGCACTGCCAGCAGATCGCCATCCATAATGCCGATATCTTTCATCGACATCCCGCTAACCCGCAGCAGGAAATCGGCGCTGGGCTTAAACAGGGATGGATCGACCTGGTAGTGACCTTCAATATGCTGCTGCGCCAGAAGCGGCTCACCGGCAGCGACGCGCCCAATCAGCGGCAGACCATCTTCCTCTTCCTGCAGCAGTCGGATCCCGCGCGATGCGCCGGAAACAATCTCAAGAACGCCTTTACGCGCCAGCGCTTTCAGGTGTTCTTCCGCCGCGTTTGGCGAACGGAATCCCAAACGCTGCGCAATTTCAGCACGCGTCGGCGGCATGCCGGTCTGGCTGATGTGATCGCGAATGAGATCAAACACCTCTTGCTGCCTGGCTGTTAACGCTTTCATCCCGCCCCCTGGGTGTATATACAGTTATGCTGTGAGTATATACAGCAAAAACTGTTTTTGAAACCAAATTTTGAGCAAAATCGCCGCGCAAGCCCGATTTTGCGCGCCTTAACGGTAATGTGACCAGAGCAGCATGCCCCAGGTTGCCAGCGCGAGCAGAATAGACATCAGCACCGCCGCCGAGCCCATGTCTTTGGCCCGGCCCGAAAGCTCATGAAAATCAGTGCCAATACGGTCGACAACCGCTTCGATCGCGCTGTTCAGGATCTCCACTATCATTACCAGCACAACGGACCCAATAAGCAGCACGCGGGTAATGGCGTCTACGTCGAGCCAGCAGGCGATGACAATGGCGAGGATCACCGCGACGGACTCCTGGCGGAAGGCGGCTTCGTTAAGCCATGCCGCACGAACACCCTTCCATGAGTACCCTGCGGCTTTAATGATTCGGGTTAAACCAGTGGTATTATTGGCCATCAAAAGAACCTTTTTACGTAATTATCGTCAATGTCTATGCGAGCGTACCGAGGTACAAAAGATATTCTGCGCGCTTTCTGATATTCTTGCGGCGCAATGGCATTATTAACCAGAGGCTTCACATTGTTTATGTCCGGCTGGCCACGAATTTACTACAAATTACTGAATTTACCATTAAGCGTGTTGGTAAAAAGCAAGTCGATTCCGGCAGAACCTGCCCAGGAACCTGGACTCGATACCTCACGCCCTATTATGTACGTTTTGCCTTATAACTCGAAGGCAGACTTACTGACGTTGCGTGCTCAGTGTCTGGCACATGAGCTGCCCGACCCGCTGGAGCCGCTGGAGATCGACGGCGCGCTGCTGCCGCGCTACATCTTTATCCATAGCGGCCCGCGTGTTTTTAGCTGGTACACGCCGAAAGAAGACTCCGTCAAGCTGTTCCATGACTATCTGGATCTCCACCGTAACCACCCGGATCTGGACGTGCAGATGGTGCCGGTATCGGTGATGTTTGGCCGCTCGCCGGGGCGCGAAAAAGGCGAAGTTAACCCGCCGCTGCGCATGCTGAACGGCATCCAGAAGTTTTTTGCCGTCTCCTGGCTGGGCCGCGATAGCTTTGTGCGCTTCTCTCCGCCGGTCTCCCTGCGCCGGATGGCTACTGAGCATGGCACGGACAAGATCATCGCCCAGAAGCTGGCCCGCGTAGCGCGTATGCATTTTGCTCGCCAGCGGCTTGCCGCCGTGGGCCCGCGCCTGCCGGCACGCCAGGATCTCTTTAATAAGCTGCTGGCATCAAAAGCAATTGCCCGCGCGGTAGAAGACGAAGCGCGCAGCAAAAAGATCTCTCATGAGAAAGCGCAGCAGAACGCCATCGCCCTGATGGAGGAGATAGCGGCCAACTTCTCCTATGAGATGATCCGCCTGAGCGACCGTATCCTTGGCTTTACCTGGAACCGGCTCTATCAGGGCATCAACGTGAATAACGCCGAGCGGGTCCGCCAGCTGGCGCACGACGGCCATGAAATTGTCTACGTGCCCTGCCACCGTAGCCACATGGACTACATGCTGCTCTCCTACGTCCTCTATCATCAGGGACTGGTACCGCCGCATATCGCCGCCGGGATTAACCTTAACTTCTGGCCTGCCGGACCGGTTTTCCGCCGCCTCGGGGCGTTCTTTATTCGCCGTACCTTCAAGGGCAACAAGCTCTACTCGACGGTGTTCCGTGAGTACCTGGGCGAATTGTTCAGCCGCGGCTACTCCGTGGAGTACTTCGTCGAGGGCGGACGCTCACGTACGGGGCGTCTGCTGGATCCAAAAACCGGCACCCTGTCGATGACCCTGCAAGCCATGCTGCGCGGCGGCACGCGCCCTATCACCCTTGTACCGATTTATATCGGCTACGAGCACGTGATGGAGGTGGGTACCTACGCTAAAGAGCTGCGCGGAGCGACCAAAGAGAAAGAGAACGTCTTTCAGATGCTGCGCGGCCTGAGCAAGCTGCGCAACCTTGGCCAGGGCTACGTTAACTTTGGCGAGCCGCTTCCGCTGATGACCTGGCTCAATCAGCATGTGCCGGAGTGGCGCGAGTCGATCGATCCGATTGAGGCGATACGCCCGGCCTGGCTGACGCCGACCGTTAATACCATCGCTGCCGATCTGATGGTGCGCATTAACAACGCCGGTGCGGCAAACGCCATGAACCTTTGCTGTACCGCGCTGTTGGCCTCGCGTCAACGATCGCTGACCCGTGAGCAGCTGACCGAGCAGCTGGACTGCTATCTCGACCTGCTGCGCAACGTGCCCTACTCGCCTGATGCCACCGCCCCGGCGGCAAGCGCCAGCGAGCTGATCGCCCACGCGCTGCAGATGAACAAGTTCGAGGTAGAGAAAGACACCATCGGCGACATCATTATCCTGCCGCGCGAGCAGGCGGTGCTGATGACCTATTACCGCAACAACATCGCGCATATGCTGGTCCTGCCCTCTCTGATGGCAGCCATCGTGACCCAGCATCGCCAGATCTCGCGCGAAGAGCTGCTGCGCCACGTTGACGTGCTCTATCCGATGCTGAAAGCGGAGCTGTTCCTGCGCTGGGATAACAGCGAGCTGCCAGAGGTGTTGAACGTGCTGATCGCCGAGATGGTGCGCCAGGGGCTGCTGGTAGATAAAGACGAGCGTCTGTATCTCAACCCGCAGCGCTCACGCACCCTGCAGCTGCTGGCAGCGGGCGCACGCGAGACTCTCCAGCGCTACGCCATTACCTTCTGGCTGCTGAGTGCTAATCCGGCCATTAACCGTGGCACGCTGGAGAAAGAGAGCCGCACCCTGGCCCAGCGCCTGTCGGTGCTGCACGGGATCAACGCGCCAGAGTTCTTCGATAAGGCAGTGTTTAGTACCCTGGTGCTGACGCTGCGCGATGAAGGCTATATCAGCGATACGGGCGATGCCGATCCGGCTAAAACCATGCAGGTCTATCTCCTGCTGGCGGATCTGGTGACGCCTGACGTGCGATTGACCATCGAGAGCGCGACGCAGGCGGAAGCGTAATAGTGAGGCCCGGCACACTTGCCGGGCCTCTTTTTTAGGGCAGGTAACTCACCGCCAGCCCAACAAACAGTGCCAGGCCCACGTAGTTATTGTTCAGGAAGGCTTTGAAACAGGCGTCGCGATCGCGATGCACAATCATCTTCTGTTGCCAGATAAACAGCGCCCCTGCTACCGCAATAGAGGCATAGAAGGCCCAGCCCAGACCGTTCAGCCAGCCCACCGCTGCCATCAGCACTAGCACCAGCACCTGCAAAATGCCGACGATCAGCTTATCGTGACGACCAAAGAGAATAGCCGTCGATTTAATGCCGATCTTAACGTCGTCGTCCCGGTCCACCATCGCATAGAGCGTATCGTAGGCCACCGCCCACAGGATGTTGGCGAAGAACATCAGCCAGCAGCTCAGGGGAACCGACTCGCTCACGGCGGCAAAGGCCATGGGAATCGACCAGCCAAAAGCAGCACCCAGCACCACCTGCGGCAGGTGGGTATAGCGCTTCATGAAGGGATAAGTCCAGGCCAGCGCCAGTGCGGCTATCGACAACAGGATGGTCATCAGGTTGAGGGTCAGCACCAGCATAAACGCGAGCAACACCAGCACGATAAACAGGTTACGCGCCTCTTTTTCGCTCACCGCGCCGCTCGGCAGCGGTCGGTTGGCAGTGCGCTTCACGTGGCCGTCAAACTTGCGGTCAGCATAGTCGTTCACCACGCAGCCAGCGGCGCGCATCAGCCAGACCCCGGCGATAAACACCACGAGGATCCCCAGCGGCGGCACGCCCGGCGTCGCCACCCACAGCGCCCACAGGGTGGGCCATAGCAACAGCAGCGCGCCAATTGGCTTGTCCGTGCGCATTAAGCGGTGATAAGCCAGCAGCTTACCCTGCGTAAGACTCCACTCCATTTCTACTCCTCTCGATACAGCGGCGATGCAGGTAAAAACAGCTCCGTCAGCAGCAGCGGCTTGCCGCCGAGGCGCAGCCGGGAGCGGCGTCCCCAGAGATCGGCGTGACGGCCTATTTCAATAAAATCACGGGTTAGGGTTGATGAGGTAAAGAGATAGCGTCCCAACGGCGTATTGCCTAGCCGCTGTAGCGCCAGCTCCGGACCGGACAGGGTTGACTCCGGCACTACCGTACGCCCAGCCAGCCAGGGCTTGCCGTCGGCACAGAGCAGGATCTCCCGCAGCCAGTAGCGGGATGCCTCGGGCAACAGCGGGCGCTCTTCCGGCACCTCATCGGCGGTGACAAACGCCTCTCTTATGAGCGTAACACTCACCTGACGACCCTGCTGTTCAAAACGCTTGGTCATTGAATCTTCCAGCAGTAGCCAGTCAAGCAGGTGCGGTTCAAGGGCGGGGATGTCGTCAAAATAGCGCAGTGCGCGCAGCTGCGTTAGCGCAGGGTGTGGCATGCCTTACTCTCCGGTACATAACGTAGCAACAGTGTATCGCAGAACAGGCAGATCGGGAAAAAGGGTGCACCGGTGAAGGTGCACCAAACGGACAAAATCAGCATTGTGGGGAGACGATCACCCCTTGCCTTTTACACTGCTGATAAACGTAGCGCGGGCGGACGTAGAGCCCAGGCTCTCAGCCTCATTTAATAATTTCAGTGCCTTATCGATATTGCCGCTGGCGACGGCCTGCTTAATACCTTGGTTGAAGTAGTTTTCCGTATCGTTCAGTACCGGTTCACGCTTCGCTGCCGGGGCCGGAGCCGGGGCTTGAGCAGGCGCTGCTGCCGGAGCAGGTGCAGCCGCCGGAGCAGCGTAGGCGGTGGCCGGTGCGGCGGTATTACCGACGGTCACGGCAGCATGGCCGGAAGAGCCAAAGATCGGCCCGACCAGGATGCTGGAGGCAGAGTTAGTGCTGACTTTGAGTTTCACCGTGCCGTCCGGCGTATGGCGCGCCTGCGGATCCGGAATATCCGGTACTGCGTTACCCACACCTTTGGCGTAGGCCTTTGCCGGGTTGATCATGGTGGTGGTGCGCTGCAAATCTTCCGGGGTGGTAAAGACCAGCAGGTAGATTTTTTGCTGGCCCAGCGCCGGTGTCAGCTTAATGATCCCCTCAAGACGGTCGGCAGACATCACGCCCGGCTCCTGATAGGTAAAGTAGCTGCTCGGGAACCACGCGGCAGGGGTGAGGTTTTGATCAAGCACCAGCACGTTGGGCGCAAAGATCGATTTTTGCTTATCCGCGACGCTGGTCAGGGTAATGGTTAACTCACCGATGTTAGCCGGTACGCTGTAGGCGGCCACTTTACCGGTGATGCCGGGCACGTTCAGGGTTTGACCTGCCGTCGCCAGGCTAGTGGTCTGGGTTTGTGAATTGGCAACCGGCGTCCAGGCGAGCTGCTGGAGCGCCCCTGTCGGGATGGCCGGTGCAGCTGACGTATCCTGCGGAATCAGATTCACGTCGGCGAAGCTCACTGCGGGCACGCAGGCGAGCAGCCCTGCTCCGAGGCAGAGCGCGAGAAGCGTTTTTTTCATTTTCATTATAGTGACCTCTGTAGAGATGACGGGACGGTAGCCAGGCAATAGCGCGCCGCGTCAGAGATGGATCTTTACTGAGTTAAGAGGGGCCGAAGCCCCTCCTGAGTACTGCATTAGATCAACGCTGTCTTACCACCAGATTTCCATCTGGGCACCGAAGGTCCACTCGTCATCATCGCCGCGGCTGAAGGTACGAGCAGAGGTATCCTGGTAAGCGTAACCGGCGGTGTAACCAGCAACTCTGTCGCCGCCATTGTTAGCAAAGCCGAAGGACTCATCCCACTTGGCGTAGGTTGCGAACACGCGCAGCGCCGGACGGGACCAGATGCTGTCGCCTGCCTGCCACTGCTGGGCCAGGGTCACTTTGACCTGGTCGTTGGTAGAGTCGGTACGCTGGGACTTCACGTTGTCATAGCCAACTTCCAGCAGGGTGCTCATGATCGGCGTCCATTTGAACATCGGACGCACGCCCACGGTCCACCAGCGGGTGCCGTTGCCGTTATCCAGATCGATATCCTGGTACATACCGACGTACATCATGTCCCAGCGGTCGCCCATAGAGATGGAGCCGTGGTCGATAAAGCGCAGCAGGTGGCCGTCGTTGTTAAGCTGAGCGCCCTGCGGAATGCCTTTACCGTTAGAGGTCATGGAATCGGTAGCGTACTGCACGATGAACTTGTTGAAGCCGGTGCCGATAGTCTGCACGTGCTCACCGGTGAACAGCCAGCCATCTTTGCTCGCGTTTGGTTGCAGGTAGTAGTCATCCGGCAGGTTGGTGTGACCGTAGTCAACGCCAAGCTCCAGGGTGCCGCCCGGGTTCACTTCCAGACCGGCTAAACGCACGTCAAAGACGTCGTTCGGCACGATATTGTCATAGGTACGATCGCCGGTAATCGGATCGCGATCGGCGAAGGTTGAGGAGCCGCCGGACTCAGACGAACGGGTGCCCGCCAGAGAGAGCTTACCGAAGCCGAGATCGATGTTTTCGATACCTGCGCCTGGGCCGGAGATATCCCAGTAGTAGAAGTCGATCATGTGGACGTCATGACGCTGATAGAAGCGTTTACCTGCCCAAATGGTGGAGCCTGGCAGCGCCTCGATCAGGTTTTTACCCTGAACGTTGGCTTCACGGAAGGCCGGACTGGTCGCTTCCCAGTCGTTCTGCTGGGAAACGGAGTAGGCAACGTTAGTGTCGAAGTAGAAGCTCTTATCGCCCTCTTTCCACACTTCCTGGCCCAGTTTTAATTCAGCATAGGTTTCGCATTCGTTACCAAGACGGTATTTACTTTGAGCCCCGGTTGCCTGGAAACACTCTTGCGGGCCGCCGCTGCCGGTCCAGCCGATGCCGGAACGTGCGTAGCCTTTGAAATCAACAGCACCCGCCTGGGCAGCCATCACGCCTGCTGCTATGGCGACGGCCAGAGGGAGTTTGCGCAGAGTAATCATCGTTCTATCTCCTGAAGCTTTGCTTGCTTTTCTTTGTAATGGGAATGCTTAAACGCCAGGCTCCTGATGCAATCTCCGACAGGCACTGCCGTCCTCACGGAACAGATGGCAGCGCTCCGGCGGCAAGCCGATAGCGAATGTGGCACCCTCTTCTACCAACACCACGTCCCCCTGGCGGTAAACCAGGTTTTGACGGATGGCGGGGATCTGGATATGAATTTGCGTTTCGTGACCTAACTGCTCAACAACCTGTACCTGCCCTTCCAGCGTGACATCGGCGATGTCGCTGGGCAGCAGATGCTCGGGACGGATCCCAAGAGACATATTTGCACCCACCTGTACGTGAGCGCTGTCTACCGGCAGCCAGATCTGCTGGCGGTTCGGCAGCTCCACCTGCACCTGCTCAATGGCGGTGGCGGTCACTTTTACCGGCAGGAAGTTCATCTTGGGCGAACCGATAAAGCCCGCTACGAAACGGTCTGCCGGGTAGTGATAAAGCTCCAGCGGCTTGCCAATCTGCGCCACGCGACCGGCGTCCAGCACCACAATCTTGTCCGCCAGGGTCATCGCCTCGACCTGATCGTGGGTGACGTAGATCATCGTGCGCCCAAGGCGCTTGTGCAGGCGGGAGATCTCAATTCGCATCTGCACGCGCAGCGCCGCATCAAGGTTCGAGAGCGGCTCATCGAGCAGGAACACGCGCGGCTCCGCCACCAGCGTACGGCCAATGGCGACGCGCTGGCGCTGACCGCCAGAGAGCGCTTTCGGCTTGCGATCCAGCAGATGGCCCAGCTGTAACACCTCGGCAACCTGGTTGACGCGCTGGTTAATCACCTCTTTCTTTGCGCCGGCCAGCTTCAGGCCGAACGACATATTCTCTGCCACCGAGAGGTGGGGATAGAGCGCATAGGACTGGAACACCATGCCAACGCCGCGATCCGCTGGGGGGATCTCGTTCATTCGCGTGTCGCCAATCATTAAGTCGCCGCTGGTGATGGTCTCCAGCCCGGCAATCATGCGCAGCAGGGTCGATTTTCCGCAGCCTGACGGTCCGACAAACACCACGAACTCCCCCTCCTGGATGTCGAGGTTGATGTCTTTTGACACCACTACGTCACCCCAGGCCTTCGTCACATTCCTCAGCTGCACGCTCGCCATGCCCTTCTCCCTTCCTTCGTTACAACCCTGAAACATTCAGTTGCAGTGACTATGCGTCATGTGTAAGTCAGGCGAATCCTCCACCCCCCGGTTTTTTATGGGGGAGGAGACGGGAGGATGAGCGGCACGGCTCTGCCACCGGGGCCACGGGCTGCGGGCAATTTTCGTGATGCCGCCAGCAAAAATTGCGGCGCTTTTGTGTGCGCCGGTACGCATAACTCTGTTTTATGTAACAACGATCACACATCGCGGCGGCAGGGCGTAGGTCGGGGGAGGATGAGAAGCGCTTGTCAAACCGGGAGACTGAGAGGCGTCAATTTATCGCTACCTAAAGGACGGGATTTATGAACATGAAAACTGGCGCTCGCATCCTTGCGCTCTCCGCGCTGACGACGATGATGTTTTCCGCCTCGGCCCTTGCCAAAATTGAAGAAGGCAAGCTGGTGATCTGGATCAACGGCGACAAAGGCTATAACGGCCTTGCGGAAGTCGGCCAGAAATTCGAGAAGGATACCGGGATTAAGGTCACCGTTGAGCATCCGGACAAGCTGGAAGAGAAATACCCGCAGGTGGCGGCGACCGGTGACGGCCCGGACATTATCCTCTGGGCGCATGACCGTTTTGGTGGCTATGCCCAGTCTGGCCTGCTGGCAGAAATCACCCCCGACAAAGCCTTCCAGGACAAGCTGTTCCCGTTCACCTGGGATGCGGTGCGCTATAACGGCAAGCTGATCGCCTATCCGATCTCCGTTGAAGCCCTGTCGCTGATCTATAACAAAGACCTGGTGCCGAACCCGCCGAAAACCTGGGAAGAGATCCCGGCCCTAGATAAAGAGCTGAAGGCGAAAGGCAAGAGCGCGCTGATGTTCAACCTGCAGGAGCCGTACTTCACCTGGCCGCTGATCGCCGCCGACGGTGGTTACGCGTTTAAATTTGCCGACGGCAAGTATGACGTGAAAGACGTGGGCGTGGACAACGCCGGTGCCAAAGCGGGCCTGGGCTTCCTGGTTGATCTGATCAAGAACAAACACATGAACGCCGACACCGACTACTCCATCGCCGAAGCCGCCTTTAATAAAGGCGAAACCGCGATGACCATCAACGGTCCGTGGGCGTGGTCAAACATCGACAAGAGCAAAGTGAACTACGGCGTAACGCTGCTGCCGACCTTTAAAGGCAAGCCGTCGAAACCGTTCGTTGGTGTGCTGAGCGCGGGCATCAACGCCGCCAGCCCGAACAAAGAGCTGGCGAAAGAGTTCATTGAAAACTACCTGCTGACCGACCAGGGCCTGGACGCGGTTAACAAAGATAAGCCGCTGGGTGCCGTGGCGCTGAAATCCTTCCAGGAGACCTTAGCGAAGGATCCACGCATTGCCGCCACTATGGGCAACGCCGAGAAGGGCGAAATCATGCCTAACGTTCCGCAGATGGCTGCCTTCTGGTACGCGGTGCGTACGGCAGTGATCAACGCCGCCAGCGGTCGCCAGACCGTGGACGCCGCGCTGAAAGATGCGCAGGGTCGTGTTACCAAGTAATAAAAATGGCGGGTGGCAAATGGCTACCCGCCCTACAACTGACAATGTTTTCCACGGTTGTTGAGGAAGTGTCTCATGGATGTCGTTAAAAAGAGTGCCTGGTGGCAAAGCAACGCGCTGAAGTGGTCGGCGATCGCCCTGCTTGGGCTGCTGGTGGGCTATCTTGTGGTTTTGATGTACGCCCAGGGAGAGTACCTGTTTGCCATCACGACGCTGATCTTAAGCTCGGTTGGCCTCTATATTTTCGCCAATCGTAAAGCCTACGCCTGGCGCTATGTCTACCCCGGTCTCGCCGGGATGGGCCTGTTTGTTCTCTTTCCGCTGATCTGCACCATCGCTATCGCCTT
The DNA here is from genome assembly GCF_902164725.1 of Pseudescherichia vulneris. Lineage (NCBI taxonomy): Bacteria > Pseudomonadati > Pseudomonadota > Gammaproteobacteria > Enterobacterales > Enterobacteriaceae > Pseudescherichia > Pseudescherichia vulneris. The sequence continues at coordinate 3,668,056 of NZ_LR607338.1, forward strand.
CACTAACTACAGCAGCACCAACCAGCTGGCGCAGGAGCGCGTTCGCGACGTGCTGATGGATCGCGTCTATCAGGCGGGTAAGACCTTTAACTTTGGCCTCTATCCGGCAGAGAATAAATGGCAGCTGGTGCTGACCGACGGCGAGAGCGACAAGCACTACGTTTCGGAACCCTTTACCCCCGGCGGCGAGCAGACCCTGAACCTGAAAGAGGCAGCGGCCCTGCCTGCGGGCGAACGCGCCAACCTGCGCGTGATTACCCAGCAGCGCCAGGCGCTGACGCAGCTGACCGCCGTGCTGCCGGATGAGAGCCACGTGGTGATGAGCTCGCTGCGCCAGTTCTCCGGCACGCGCCCGCTCTATACCCTTGCCGACGACGGTACGCTCACTAACAACCAGAGCGGCGTTAAATACCGTCCCAATAACGAGGTCGGTTTCTATCAGGCCGTCAACGCCGACGGCGGCTGGGGCAGCGAGCGCCTCAGCCCAGGCTATACCGTGACCATCGGCTGGGACAACTTTATGCGCGTCTTCACCGACGAAGGCATTCAGAAGCCGTTCCTGGCGATCTTCGTCTGGACCGTGGTTTTCTCGCTGCTGACGGTGGTGCTGACCGTGGCGGTCGGTATGGTGCTGGCGTGCCTTGTGCAGTGGGAAGCCCTGCGCGGTAAGGCGATCTACCGGGTACTGCTGATCCTGCCCTATGCCGTACCGTCCTTTATCTCGATCCTGATCTTCAAAGGGCTGTTTAACCAGAGCTTCGGTGAAATCAACATGATGCTGGGGGCGCTGTTCGGTGCCAAGCCCGCCTGGTTTAGCGATCCCACCACCGCCCGCGCGATGGTAGTCATCGTTAACACCTGGCTCGGCTATCCCTACATGATGATCCTCTGCATGGGCCTGCTAAAAGCGATTCCAGACGATCTCTATGAGGCCTCGTCAATGGACGGCGCGGGACCGATGCAGAACTTCTTCCGCATTACCCTGCCGCTGCTGGTCGTGCCGCTCACGCCGCTGATGATCGCCAGCTTTGCGTTTAACTTTAATAACTTCGTGCTGATCCAGCTTCTGACCAACGGCGGCCCGGATCGCCTGGGCACCACCACGCCCGCAGGCTATACCGATCTGCTCGTGAGCTACACCTACCGCATCGCCTTTGAAGGCGGCGGCGGCCAGGATTTCGGGCTTGCTGCGGCGATTGCCACGCTGATCTTCCTGCTGGTTGGCGTCCTGGCGATTGTGAATTTGAAAGCCACGCGCATGAAATTTGATTAAGGGAGAGACAGACAATGGCTATGGTTCAACCCAAATCGCAAAAGCTACGCCTTTTCCTTACGCATCTGGGGCTGCTGATTTTTATCGCGGCGATCATGTTCCCGCTGCTGATGGTCATTGCCATCTCGCTGCGTCCCGGTAACTTCGCTACCGGCAGCCTGATCCCGGATCAGATCTCGTGGGAGCACTGGCGTCTGGCGCTGGGCTTCAGCGTTGAACATGCGGACGGGCGCGTTACTCCGCCGCCGTTCCCGGTGCTGCTGTGGCTGTGGAACTCGGTGAAAATCGCAGGTATTACGGCGGTGGGCATCGTGGTGCTCTCCACCACCTGCGCCTACGCCTTTGCCCGCATGCGCTTTACCGGTAAGTCGGCGCTGCTGAAAGGGATGCTGATTTTCCAGATGTTCCCGGCGGTGCTCTCTCTGGTGGCGCTCTATGCCCTGTTCGACCGCCTCGGTCAGTACGTACCCTTTATCGGCCTGAACACGCACGGTGGGGTGATCTTCGCCTATCTGGGCGGCATCGCTCTGCATGTTTGGACGATCAAGGGCTACTTTGAAACCATCGACAATTCGTTGGAAGAAGCGGCATCGCTGGATGGGGCGACGCCGTGGCAGGCGTTCCGTCTGGTCTTGCTGCCGCTTTCGGTCCCGATTCTGGCGGTGGTGTTTATTCTGTCGTTTATCGCCGCTATTACCGAAGTCCCGGTCGCCTCGCTGCTGCTGCGCGACGTCGACAGCTACACTCTGGCGGTAGGGATGCAGCAGTATCTCAACCCGCAGAACTACCTGTGGGGCGATTTTGCCGCGGCGGCGGTGCTCTCTGCTATTCCGATTACCCTTGTCTTCCTGCTGGCCCAGCGCTGGCTGGTTAACGGCCTGACAGCAGGCGGGGTGAAAGGCTAGATTTCATCATGTAATGCCACTGTTATCCTCAACGTTGATCTATCCATTTGTACTTTGACTCGTGACTGTTATTGGCGCTCTCTGGAGCGCCATTTTTTTATTCCCGCTTCAGCCGTTTTG
>NZ_LR607338.1:3670946-3694512 GCF_902164725.1 Pseudescherichia vulneris
TTTTATTCCCGCTTCAGCCGTTTTGAGTTACAGAGCCAGAGGGTGATCACCAGCAGCAGGATAGCGCCGGAGTAGATCAGCACGTCCATCGGCGACTTGTGGTCGACAATGATCAGCCGTACGATGGCGGTGATGCCGATATAGACAAAATAGCGCAGCGGGAAGTGAAAACCAGACTGAAAATACTTAACAATCAGGGCGATAAATTCGAAGTAGAGAAAGTAGACGACCAGCCCCTCAACCAGCTCGTATTTGCTGGTCTGCTCGGGCGCAAAGAGCACGTCCGCAAGGTGCACCGTCTCTTTACCGAGAAAGACAACCAGGATCAGGCCAAGGCTTAGCAGCCCAAGATTTAGCACGGTCTGTAGGATGGTGGAGATGAACTCAACGCGTGGACGAATAAGCGATGTCATACGGCACCTCATTCTCAGTGGCGAGCTCTATGTATAGCGCAGAAGTGTGATCCAGATCTAGATTCTTTACTTATGGTATGGCCGGGCAGCGTTGCGCCGCCCGGCTCAGCGTTAGCGGAAGTTGACGCTCCGATCGCTGGTCATGTCATACAGCTGGAACTTACGTCCAAGCTGCTGACCGCCGTCGCGGGTAAGCGGCGTCCAGCCGATAGCCGCCCGGCTGCGGGTTGGGCCAGAGGCAAAGAGATCCAGCGGAATCGATACGTAGACCCCTTTGGTGAAATCCCCTTCCCCGTACTCGTCCGGTGACACATTGGTCAGCGTGGCATAGGTGCCCACGACGACGCCGCTGTCGAAGTGTTTCGACACCTCCAGCGTGCCGCCCTTATCTCCCGCCAGATACTGCCCGACGCTGGCTTTAATCAGCACGTCCTGAGCAAAGGAAGGCGTCCAGTAGGCGGTCAGATGTCCTGTCTTCGCGCTGTAGTCGGTGAACTTCATCATCTCTTTCGGGCTGCGCCAGTCACGCTGCTTGACGTAGTTGGCATCAATCCCGAAGGCCCAGTTGCTGTCCACCGGTCGCCAGAGCACCTCGGCCCCGGCTCCGCCGTACATCGTCTCCAGATAGCCGCCGTACACCTGACCATAGAAGCCGTTGCCAAGATACTGGAAGTAGTTGGCCTGGAGGTTGTTAACGTAGTAGTCATTCGCTACGTAGTCACGCACGTGGGTACGCACGCGAGGCAAATGGGAGTCGTCCGGCGGATCGGTGTAGTTGAATTTGTCGTAGTTGTTGGCAATGTTGCCAAACAGGCTGCCGGTGGTCAGCAGGTGGTCGGTCAGCCAGAGATCGGCGGTCGCCATCACCCCAAGCTGGTACATATAGAAGCTTTCCGGGCCGCCTACGGACTGGTTCAGCACCGGATCGATATGGAAATCGAAGCGGGACTTCTCCATATACCAGCCCTGCTCGGTGCTCTCCGGCACCTCTGGCTCAACGCGCTTCTGTACCAGAGTCGTCTCATGCCCCAGCGGCTCTCCGGCCAGATGGCGTTGCAGGCTTGCCACGTCAGTTTCGGTAGTCACCTGCGGCAGGTTAAGGCGGTTCTCGGTGACGCGGATGGTTTTTACGCCGTCCGGCAGATCGTTGGCGATGATGCGGTTCGCCCGCTCAATACCTTCCTCGGTATTGCGGTATTTCACCTGTTCGCCAGTCACGTAGAGCGTGTCGCCTTTCACCTGAATTTTTGGATCCGCCAGCCCGGCGTTGTACTTCAGCTGCGTGAGCTGATTCGCCACCACCGCGTGCTGCATAATGGCGTCCTGCGGCTGCGGCTCATACTGCGGGCGGGCGTTATCGTTGTAAGAGGGACGCAGATCGTTGAAATTAGAGTGCAGGGTAAAGCCAAACATCACTGTGTTGCCGCGCTCGTAGCTCAGGTTGACGTCGGCCCAGTCCGCTACGCGATAGGTCGCCCCAACGTTAACTTTGCTGCGCTGCGGCAGACGACCGGCAAAATCCTGCTGATAGTTATTGCCTTCATACTCCAGCTTCAGGCGCAGCGGCTGCCATGGCGTCTGGTACTCCACGCCGCCAAACAGCGATGTCGGGCCGTGGAACATCTGGCTACCGTCAATAGAGCCCGCCTGGTTGTAGCTGTTATCGCGATAACAGTACTTTTCATCGTAGGAGCAGAGCGGGTTTTTGATATTGCCCGCCGTGCCAAGGTAGCCCCAGCCCAGCCCGAGGGTGAAATCAAACGGCCCCCAGGCCTTGCTGGCCACAAGGTACTCGGCATCGAACAGCCCGGTCCCGCCGATATCCCGTGCGCCCACGGCCACCTGCGGCAGCCAGTATCCCTCTTCCCACAGGCGCAGCTTGAGATCGAACGCTTTATCTTTATAGGTCTGATCGCCGGAGAAGGCGTCCACGCTGCTGTACTGTCGGGTACGCACGTCAGTGTAGCGCAGGGTCGTCTCCAGCCACGGAAAGAGCTGAATCGAACCGGAGTAGTAGCGGTACTGATCGTTATCGCGATAGTTAAGGCTGATCTCACCCTCACGCGCCATCCGGGCGGTGGGCGTTTGCAGCAGCCCCACGCCGCCGAAGTCGGTCTGGGTAGGCCCTGACGGCGCTGGATACGTTTCCGCATGGCAGGCGGCGCTGACGCTGAGCGCCAGCAGGCTGTACAGAGAAATTTTCTTCATTAATCCGGTATCCGATGCGTCAGGGAAGTGAGAATATCGGCGTTAATGCCGTCCCGGCTTTTCGTCCAGACGCTTTCAGCAAAGCCAACAAAAATCGTGCTGCCCGGCATGGGTTCCACATGACGTTTGTTCCAGTAGGCCACCGGTACGCTCTGAGTGCGGCCATCGGGATAGATCACCCATGCCGTATTGCGATCGGCCCCGCTCAGCAGGCCCATCTCATCGAGATATCCCGCCACGTCGCGTCCCGGCGTGAACGGTTTTTTGCCAGGGCTACTCACCAGTCCCAGCACGGTGACCGTAGAAGGCTGCGCGCCGAGCCACAGGGTGTACTCGCCCTCCAGCGGCGGGTTCGCGCCGGGCTGAACCCGGACCCGATCCGGATCGAGGGGCACCAGCTGGCGTCCCGTAACCTTGATGCCCTGCAGCTGCTGACGAAGGGCGTTAATTGCGGCGGCATCCTCTCCCTCTTCATCTGCCGCGAGGGCGGCCAGACGCGCCAGCAGCGCCTGATGCCGCTGCGTTTCACGCTGGGTAGAGTGCTGCTCGCTGATGACTGCACCCGGCCACCAGCTGTTGGCCAGCCGAGGCTGACCCACTAAATCGATAAGATGCGCGGCATCGGTGAGCGTCTTAGGCTCCGCGCTCTCGGGGGTGTAAACCTTAACGGTGCCCGCGGCGAAGGCAGCAGAGGAAGCAAGGCTAAAAATAAGCGAGGCGATTGCGGTTAGCTTCATTGTTTTGCCGCCTTGATGAGCGTGGTCTCAACCGGGAACCAATCCGCGCCAAGGTACTGTAGCGAACGCCGGATCTGTCCCTCGCTGTCTATCCAGAAGCGGTTGGTCCAGGATTTTTGCTCTGTCTCAACGTGCTCTTCCAGCACGCGTACCACGGTGACATCGCTGCCCACCGTCACCGTATCCTGCCCGGCCCAGCGGAACTGCGAGCGGGCCGTGGCGTAGCGCACCTGGCCATGCTCGGTCCAGCCCAGGGTTCGCGTCCAGTCTGCGCCATCGGTAATGCGGTTCGGTTTGATTAGCGGATCCGCCGCCAGGTTGTTCACCTCAAGCAGATTATCGCCGGGAAGCTGGGTTTTAACGAGGCGACCATGCTGGGTCACCAGAATCGACTGGTCCTGAGTCGCCCACTTCTGCTGGCCGTTTTCAGAAAAAGCGAGCACCACAAACAGCTGAGGACCGCCGTTTAGCTGCATATACTGGCTGGCATAGGGCATATCCTGAATATCTTCATCGGTAAGATGCACGCCGGGGGTGCCAAATACGCTGTCCCACAGCGCACCGCCCAGCCCTTTGGTCGTGCCGGAGCACGCCTGCAGCAGCAGACAAAGCAGAATAATTCCCGGTCGCTTCACGACAATTCTCCAGGGGCAAAATAACCACACCGAAGTGTGGTTAGAGTTAAAGCACTGATGATTACTGAGTGCTGGTCGTTGTGGTGGTGGTGGTTCCGGTATTAGAACCGTCGCCGCCACCGGTCGCCGCGAGGGCGACGCCTACCGCTGAGCTGACGGTGCTCACGCTGGTCGCGGAGGAGCTTCCCGCCGAAACCGACGTTGCCGCCGACCCTGCTGCGTCACCTACTTGTACCGGAGCGGCATAAGCAGAGGTCGCGGCAAGCGCGGTGATGGCAAAAATGCCATACAGGACTTTATGCATATCAATTTCCCTTCATTGAATGAATGGATATTTACCTGAACGGAGTCAGGCGCAGTCGAGTATACACAACCGATACGCGTGATTGGCGTCACAGAGAATTACAAGGCGGGTTTTAGGATTAATGGAACCCGGAATTTTGCCGAGTCATATTCTTATTATATGGCTCTTAAAATCAATTAGTTAGAATAGATAGCAGAAACTGCAATACCCGTTTACTCCTAAAAAGCGGATGAACTAATAACCTGACCTGGCGGATTTTCAGAATAAACTCACGCGCATAAAAAATGCCGGCGTTATGCCGGCACTTTTATTAATTATGACTTAAGTAATATTAACGCCAGGATTTATAGCGGTTAATTAAGCCGTTGGTCGAGCTATCGTGGCTGCTGATATCGCTGTTGTCGCCCAGCTCCGGCAGAATACGGTTTGCCAGCTGTTTACCCAGCTCTACGCCCCACTGGTCGAAGGTGAAGATGTTGAGGATCGCGCCCTGGGTGAAGATTTTGTGCTCATAGAGCGCAATTAGCGCCCCGAGGCTAAACGGGGTGATCTCACGCAGCAGGATGGAGTTAGTCGGGCGGTTGCCTTCAAACACCTTGAACGGCACAACGTGCTCCAGCGTGGCCGGATCTTTACCCTGGTCACGATACTCCTGCTCAACCACATCGCGGGATTTACCGAACGCCAGCGCTTCAGTCTGGGCGAAGAAGTTGGAGAGCAGTTTCTGGTGATGATCCGACAGGGCGTTATGGGTGATGGCCGGCGCGATAAAGTCGCACGGTACCATCTTGGTGCCCTGGTGGATCAGCTGGTAGAAGGCATGCTGGCCGTTGGTGCCAGGCTCACCCCAGATGATTGGGCCGGTCTGGTAGTCCACGGCATTGCCGTTACGGTCAACGTACTTACCGTTAGACTCCATGTTGCCCTGCTGGAAGTAGGCTGCGAAGCGGTGCATATACTGGTCGTAAGGCAGGATCGCTTCCGTCTCCGCACCGAAGAAGTTGTTGTACCAGATACCGATCAGCGCCAGCAGCACCGGCAGGTTTTTCTCCGCCGGGGTAGTGGCGAAGTGCTGGTCCATGGCGTGTGCGCCGGAGAGCAGCTCAACAAAGTTGTCGTAACCAACGGAGAGAATGATCGACAGACCAATCGCCGACCATAGGGAGTAGCGCCCGCCTACCCAGTCCCAGAACTCAAACATGTTGGCGGTATCGATACCAAACTCACCCACCGCTTTCGCATTGGTAGAGAGCGCAGCAAAGTGTTTCGCCACGTGCTGCTGGTCACCGGCCGTCTTCAGGAACCAGTCGCGCGCGCTGTGGGCGTTGGTCATGGTCTCTTGGGTGGTGAAGGTTTTGGACGCCACCAGGAAGAGCGTAGATTCAGGGTTGACCTTCTTCAGCACTTCGGCGATGTGCGTCCCGTCGACGTTGGAGACAAAGTGCATATTCAGGTGGTTTTTGTACGGACGCAGCGCCTCGGTCACCATGAACGGGCCGAGGTCGGAGCCGCCGATACCGATGTTCACCACGTCGGTGATCGGTTCGCCCGTGTAGCCTTTCCACTGGCCGGAGATGATGGCCTCAGAGAAGGTTTTCATCTTCTCCAGCACGGCGTTGACTTCCGGCATCACGTCTTTGCCGTCGACAATAATCGGCGTGTTGCTGCGGTTACGCAGCGCAACGTGCAGTACCGCACGATCTTCGGTGCGGTTGATCTTCTCGCCGGAGAACATGGATTTAATCGCGTCGGCCAGCTCGGTCTCTTTGGCTAAGTCCAGCAGCTTTGCCAGCGTCTCTTCGGTGATGCGGTTTTTAGAGAAGTCCACCAGCATCTGATCGTTGAAGGTCGCGGAGAATTTGCTGAAGCGGTCGCTATCGCTGGCGAACAGCTCGGCGATAGTGACCTCTTTCATTTCATCGAAGTGTTTCTGTAATGCCTGCCAGGCAGAAGTCTGCGTTGGGTTGATGTTTTTCATAGCAATACTCTTCTGATTTAGGATCCTAACTGCGGTCGATTGTAGCGCCTGCGGACGAAAATTGTGACGGTTTTTATGCTTTTGCCCGAAAGGGGCCGCCATGCGCTCATGAGAGCGGAACAGGGCAAAGTATAGCGTTTATAAGTTATTTTCCTGGGATAACCCTGAACATGAAAAATCCGCATAACCGTAGCGTTGACAGTGCCCCCCGGAAACCTTTATTTATAAAGGATTACTTATGTTATCAAAGTATGTATTCCCATAGGGAATAGCCAGAAGAGGCGCGTCGTCCAGGGTAGTGTGCTTGAGGAGCCAGTCCGCAGAGAGCACAGGAGGGGGAACAACGCCGAGGTGGTAGAGCGTCTGGCCGCGCTTGCCATCGGCTACAGGGGCTGAATCCCCTGGGCTGTCACCAGAGACGTTCGCAGTCGTGCGTCTCGCAAGGTGGAGCGCTTCTGGGTGTAATCGTAGCGGTTTATTGCTCTGCGCCTACCCCGTTTTTCGCTCTCTCCTTGTTCCAGGGCTGACTATTTGCACCTGACACGAGGTTGTTATGATCAACGCATTTTCCCCGCTTGGTGTTACTAAGCCTATTGTTGCTAAATTTGGCGGGACCAGCGTCGCCGATTTCGATGCCATGAACCGCAGCGCCGACGTGGTGCTCTCCGACGCCAGCGTTCGCCTGGTGGTGCTCTCTGCCTCTGCGGGGGTAACCAACCTGCTGGTGGCACTCGCCGAAGGGCTGGAGGCCAGCGAGCGCTTCGTAAAGCTCGACGCTATTCGCAAAATTCAGTTCGATATCCTTGAGCGCCTGACGCGCCCTGACGTCATCCGCGAGGAGATCGAACGCCTGCTGGAAAATATTACTACCCTGGCGGAAGCCGCTTCCCTTGCCACCTCTACCGCGCTGACCGATGAGCTGGTAAGTCATGGCGAGCTGATGTCGACCCTGCTGTTTGTGGAAGTGCTGCGCGAGCGTAGCGTGCAGGCGCAGTGGTTTGACGTGCGTAAAGTGATGCGTACCAGCGATCGCTTTGGCCGCGCCGAGCCGGACGTTGCCGCCCTGGCGGAGCTGGCGGCCCAGCAGCTGGCCCCGCGCCTCGACGAAGGGTTAGTGATTACGCAAGGCTTTATCGGCAGCGAGCCGAAGGGGCGCACCACCACACTGGGCCGCGGCGGCAGCGACTACACCGCCGCCCTGCTCGGCGAAGCGCTGCATGCTTCCCGGGTGGATATCTGGACCGACGTTCCCGGCATCTACACCACCGATCCGCGCGTGGTGCCAGCCGCCAAGCGCATCGACGAAATTGCCTTTGAAGAGGCCGCTGAGATGGCGACCTTCGGCGCGAAAGTGCTGCATCCGGCCACGCTGCTGCCTGCGGTGCGCAGCGATATTCCGGTATTTGTTGGCTCCAGCAAGGATCCCAAAGCGGGCGGGACGCTGGTCTGCAATGAGACGCAGAACCCGCCGCTGTTCCGCGCCCTGGCGCTGCGCCGTAAGCAGACCCTGGTGACCCTGCACAGCCTGAACATGCTGCACTCCCGCGGCTTCCTGGCCGAAGTGTTTGGTATGCTGGCGCGCCACAATATCTCCGTCGATCTGATCACCACGTCGGAAGTGAGCGTGGCCCTGACGCTGGATACCACCGGCTCAACCTCTACGGGCGATACGCTGCTAACCCAGGGGCTGCTGACCGAACTGTCGTCTCTGTGCCGCGTGGAAGTGGAAGAGAACCTCGCCCTGGTGGCGCTGATTGGTAACGATCTGTCGAAAGCCTGCGGCGTGGGCAAAGAGGTGTTTGGCGTGCTCGATCCGTTTAACATCCGCATGATCTGCTACGGGGCATCCAGCCACAACCTCTGTTTCCTGGTACCTGGCGCAGAGGCCGAGCAGGTTGTGCAGAAGCTGCATCATAATTTGTTTGAATAAAATTTCAGCACACGATAAAAAATACCTATAGCCGGGCTCGAACCCGGCTTTTTTATAACTAAATGACACAACGACACGACAATACTGCAAGGAATTCATTATGTTAACCGCCATTACCCGGCTGTTCCCCCTGTGGGCGCTGCTGCTCTCTGTTCTCGCTTACTACACCCCTACCACGTTTACCGGCATTGGCCCGTGGGTGACCACGCTGCTGATGCTAATTATGTTCGGCATGGGTGTGCACCTGAAGATAGAGGATTTTAAGCGCGTGCTGTCGCATCCGGCTCCGGTCGCAGCGGGCATTTTTCTCCACTATCTGGTGATGCCCCTCGCCGCCTGGCTGCTGGCCATGCTCTTTAAGATGCCACCGGATCTCTCCGCCGGGATGGTGCTGGTGGGCAGCGTTGCCAGCGGCACGGCCTCCAACGTCATGATCTACCTGGCCAAGGGGGATGTGGCCCTGTCGGTCACCATCTCGTCGGTCTCTACGCTGGTGGGCGTGGTGGCGACGCCGCTGCTGACGCGCCTCTACGTGGATGCGCATATTCAGGTAGATGTGATGGGGATGCTGCTGAGCATTCTGCAAATCGTGGTGATCCCCATTGGGCTGGGGCTGATTGTCCATCACCTCTTCCCGCGTCTGGTGAAGGCCGTGGAGCCGTATCTGCCGGCGTTTTCGATGCTTTGCATTTTGGCGATCATCAGCGCGGTAGTTGCCGGCTCTGCATCGCACATCGCCTCCGTTGGCTTTGTGGTGATTATCGCGGTGATCCTGCACAACACCATCGGCCTGCTGGGCGGCTACTGGGGTGGGAAGCTGTTTGGCTTTGATGAGTCCACCTGCCGGACGCTGGCGATTGAGGTGGGAATGCAGAACTCGGGCCTGGCCGCTGCGCTGGGTAAGATCTACTTCTCACCGCTGGCCGCCCTGCCCGGTGCGCTGTTCTCGGTCTGGCACAACCTCTCCGGCTCACTGCTGGCGAGCTACTGGTCGGGCAAACCGCTCAATGAGCACAAAAGAAGCGATGCGGTGAAAGAGCGCTAATTCACTTCGCGCCGGGTCGGGCATGCTTTACACTGAAGCCTCTTCTACAGGAGGCTTCAGCGATGGCTACACCAAGATTGACGCAAAAAGAGATGACGGAGAGCGAGCAGCGCGAGCTGAAAACCCTGCTGGATCGCGCCCGTATCGCCCATGGCCGCACGCTAACCAATGCGGAAACCAATCAGGTCAAGAAAGAGTACATTGATAAGCTGATGGCGCAGCGTGAGACCGAGGCCAAAAAAGCCCGCAAGCTAAAAAAAGAGCAGGCGTATAAACCCGACGCAGAGACGACCTTCTCCTGGTCAGCCAATACCTCAACCCGTGGAAGGCGCTAATTAGCGCCCTTTCTTTTTACGCCCCGGCTGCACGAACCGTTTTCCGGCCGGTTTGCTGCGCTCTTTTTCAGCTGATTTCGGGGCGTTCACCACAGGGCGTTTAACCCCCTGGGTTTTCGGTTTCGCCTTCGCTTTCGGCTTCGCCTCTGACGATGAGTTTTCGATAAGCTTGAACAGCTCTACCAGCTCATCGTCGGTCAAGTCACGCCACTCGCCCACGGGGATCCCGGTCAGGCTGACGTTCATAATACGCGTACGCTCCAGCTTGGTCACTTCAAAGCCAAAGTGCTCGCACATCCGGCGGATCTGGCGGTTTAAGCCCTGAACCACCGTAATGCGGAAGGCGAAGGGTGCCTCTTTTTTAACTTTACACTTCTTGGTGACGGTGCCCAGGATCGGCACGCCTGCGCCCATGCCACGGATAAACTCGTCGGTGATTGGCTTATTGACCGTGACCACATACTCTTTCTCGTGATCGTTACCGGCCCGCAGGATCTTGTTTACCAGATCGCCGTGGTTGGTGAGGAAGATCAGCCCCTGCGAATCTTTATCCAGCCGGCCAATGGGAAAGATGCGGCTGCTGTGGTTAACGAAATCAACGATATTGTCTTTCTCACTCTCTTCCGTGGTGCTGACAATTCCCACCGGCTTGTTCAACGCGATAAATACCAGATCGTCCTCTTCCCGAGGCTCGATCAGCTGACCGTTGACCTTGACCACGTCGCCTGCGACAACCTGATCTCCTATCCCGGCGCGCTTGCCGTTGATAAAGACGTTGCCCTGCTCAATGTAGCGATCGGCTTCGCGACGCGAGCAGATCCCGCTCTCGCTGATGTATTTGTTTAGTCGGGTGGATTGTGGTGTCAGCATAGTTTCTCCTGTAAAGGCGAAATATACCCTGGGTGCCGTTTTGTGTGCCAGAGGGAAATCGGTACTGATTGTAGGCCGGATAAGCGCAGCGCCATCCGGAAATATTTACACCTTACCCGAATACGACTTTCATCGTGCCTGGTATGGTTTGCGCCTTACCGACGACAATATCGACATCTCTTCCCAGCCGCGTCAGGCAATCGAGCATTTTCGCCTCGCTGATCCCGCGAAATTGACCACGCAATAAGTTCGACAGTTTAGGCTGGGTCATACCTAAAATACGGGCCGCCTGCTGCTGAGTCAGCCCACGCTCTTGTAGAATGTTATGAATCGCCATTGCCAACTGCGCCTTAAGCTGCATCTCCTCGGCGTTAGCGTAACCTAAATCGGTATAGACGTTCCCACTACCCGCTTCGATTTCATTTTGCATATCAGGATCCTTGTGCATGATTCTGAGCAGCCTTGAGCCGCTGGTAAATGAGTGCAGCATCTGAGTAGATCCTTCTTCGACTGACCAACCCAATACAATGGTTTATCATTCCCTCTCCTTGATTATACCCATTTGGATATAAAAAGCATCGTATCAAAGGAAAGATAAACAAAAAGCCCTGCATGATGCAGGGCTTAAAGCAAAATCTACGAGGCGGTTTCCAATATCAGTATTCCCCGCGCTCCTCATCCTCGTCCGGCTGTTCCAGTACGCTGTAGGCCACCGCACAGAAGAGCGAGTTGAGGCGTTTCATATCGCCCAGCAGACCTAAATGCAGCGAGCTGGTTTCGATACTCTGCACGTTCTGCTGATGCAGGCGATCCACGTGGGCGTGGGCGTAACGGCGGTTGAGAATACGGAAACGGTGCTTGCGACGGCGCAGGCGACGGGCACCCGCCACGTCGCTGGAGAAAAACACCGACATCGCCAACTGTAGATTACTGCGCAGCTGCTCCAGCAGGCTATCCAGCTCGTTGAGGCCCTCGACGGAGAAGGCTCGCCGGGCTGCCAGCGACTTATCGGCAATCTCGCTGCCCATCCGCTCAATGATGTCTGACGCCTGCTCAAGGTTGAGCGACATCTCAATAATCTCCGCCCAGCGGCGCGACTCTTCGTCCGCCAGCTCATCCTTCGGCATCCGCGCCAGATAGAGTTTGATGGCGGTATAGAGCACGTTGATATCATCGGCGATTTTACGCAGCTCTTTCTCCTCACGCGGCTCGCCGTGCATGATCTTCTTCAGACCGTCGAGCATCTGCTCCATGGCGTCACCCATACGCAGCGACTCACGGGCGGCGTTAGCCAGTGCCAGCGTAGGCGTATCCAGCGCCGAGGTATCAAGATGCTTCGGCTTCAGGCGCATATCCAGCTCAGGTTCGTCGCGGATCAGCCGCTCACACAGGCGGGCCATCGGCCCGGCGAACGGCACCATCACCAGGCAGCGGATCAGGTTATAGAAGACGTGGAAATAGATGACCAGCTCCGCATCCGGCAGCGGCAGCCTGTCCAGGACGACTGCCAGCGGATGTACGAAGGGAAGGATCAGCAGGCTACCTACCAGCTTAAACAGCAGGCTGCCCATCGCAACGCGGCGTGCTGCTGCGCTGCTGGCGCTGTTATTAAGCACCGCCAGTAGACCCGAGCCAAGGTTTGCACCAATCACCAGGCACAGCGCCACCGGAAATGAGATGATCCCCGCCGCGGTCAGCGTCGCGGTCAGCAGCACCGCCGCAAGGCTTGAGTAGCTGATAATGGCAAAGACCGCGCCAATCAGCGCGTCCAGCATAATATCGCCGGTCAGCGAGGCGAAAATGACCTTCACGCCGCTGGCCTGGGTTATCGGCGTTACGGCCTGCACGATAAGCTCCAGCGCCAGCAGGATCAGCCCAAGTCCGATGCTGACCCGACCAAGCTGCCCTACGCGGGACTGCTTGCGTCCGAGGAAGAAAATAACGCCAATAAAAATCAGCAGCGGTGAAAGCCAGGAGAGATCGAAGGTGAGGATCCGCGCCATCAGCGCGGTACCGACGTCAGCCCCCAGCACAATCACCAGCGCCGGGGTCAGGGCCACCAGATCCTGCGCCACAAAGGAGGTGACCAGCATTGTAGTGGCATTGCTGCTCTGCACCAGCGCGGTGACGCCAATGCCCGCGCAGAAGGCCAGCGGCTTTTTCTCAACGCTGCGGCCCAGCACGGTACGCAAACGCGCGCCAAAAACGCGCATCACGCCCGTACGTACGATATGCGTGCCCCAGACCAGCAGTGCAACAGCAGACAACAGGTGTAAAAGCGTTAGCACAGGGTTACGGCCTCCTTATCGTATACGTTTTCTCCTAGTATAAGAGCTTAATGTCAACTAGTCCGCGTCATAGCCGAGATTCGGCGCGAGCCAGCGCTCAACCTCACTCACGCTCATTCCTTTCCGCTGGGCGTAATCCTCGACCTGGTCGCGCTGGATCTGCGCTACGGCAAAGTACTTGCTGTCCGGATGGCTGAAATACCAGCCGGAGACTGACGCGCCGGGCCACATGGCGAAGGATTCGGTCAGCTTCATGCCGGTATGCTTCTCAACGTCCAGCAGCGCCCAAATGGTGCCCTTCTCGGTATGCTCCGGGCAGGCCGGGTAGCCTGGCGCAGGACGTATTCCCTGATAGTTTTCGCGGATCAGCTCCTCGTTGCTAAGGTTCTCGTTCGGCGCATAGCCCCAGTAGACCTTACGCACGCGCTCATGCAGGTACTCCGCAAAAGCCTCGGCCAGTCGGTCGGCAATCGCCTTCACCATGATCTTGTTGTAGTCGTCATGCTGAGCGTCATAGGCCTCGGCCAGCGCATCCTCTTCCAGCCCGCCGGTGACGGCAAACGCGCCGATATAGTCCTCTTTGCCGCTCAGCTTCGGCGCAACGAAATCGGCCAGGCAGTAGTTAGCAAAGCCTACCTTTTCGGTCTGCTGGCGCAGATGGCGTGCCACCGTCAGTACCTGAGTACGTGATGCATCGCGGTAGATCTCAACGTCATCGTCGACGCGGTTCGCCGGGAACAGACCCACCACGCCGCGCGGGTTAAGGCGTTTTTCTGCGCTGAGCTGGTCGAGCATGTCATTAGCATCTTTAAACAGGCGCTTCGCCTCTTCACCAACGATCTCATCTTCCAGAATGCGCGGATACTTGCCCGCCAGCGACCAGGTCATAAAGAACGGCGTCCAGTCGATGTAGTTGCGCAGCGTCTCAATGCTGGCGGTCACCTCCTGCACGCCCAGGCGATGGGCTACCGGCGGGGTGTAGCTCTCCCAGTCGAAGGCGAGATCATTATCCCGCGCCGCCTGTAGGCTGACTGGTGGGGTGCGTGGCTTTTTACGCGCATGTTGGATACGCACGGTCTCATACTCTTTGCGGGTGCGGGCAACGAAATCATCCCGCTGGGTTGCCGACAGCAGCGCGGATACCACGCCCACGGTGCGAGAGGCGTTCTGCACGTAGACCGTTGGGCCGCTGTAGTTCTGCTCGATCTTCACCGCCGTATGCGCTTTCGAGGTGGTTGCCCCGCCAATCAGCAGCGGAATAGTAAAGCCCTGACGCTCCATCTCTTTCGCTACGTTGACCATCTCATCCAGCGAGGGAGTGATCAGCCCGGAGAGGCCAATCAGGTCAGCATTCACTTCCCGGGCGGTCTTCAGGATTTTATCCGTCGGCACCATCACGCCCAGATCGATAATCTCGTAGTTATTGCACTGCAATACCACGCCAACGATGTTTTTGCCGATGTCATGCACGTCGCCCTTCACGGTGGCAATGACCATTTTACCGTTGGTCTGCCCCTTCTCTTTGCTGGCTTCGATATAGGGCTCAAGGTAGGCCACCGCCTGCTTCATGACGCGGGCGGATTTCACCACCTGCGGCAGGAACATTTTCCCCTCGCCAAAGAGATCGCCCACCACGTTCATGCCGTCCATCAGAGGTCCTTCAATCACCTGAATAGGGCGTTCGGCCTGCTGGCGTGCTTCTTCGGTATCTTCCTCAATAAATTCGGTGATGCCTTTAACCAGCGAATACTCTAGCCGTTTTTTAACGTCCCAGGTGCGCCACTCCGCCTGCTGGGCGTTTGCGCCATCGTCACTTTTACTGCCTTTGTATTTCTCGGCCAGATCCAGCAGCCGCTCGGTGCTGTCATCCCGACGGTTGAGGATCACATCCTCCACCGCGTCGCGCAGCTCGGCGGGCAGATCGTCATAGATGGCCAGCTGCCCGGCGTTGACGATCCCCATATCCATGCCGTTGCGGATGGCGTAGTAGAGAAAGACGGCGTGGATCGCCTCACGGACCGGATCGTTGCCACGAAACGAGAACGAGACGTTAGAGACGCCTCCGGAGATCAGGGCGTGCGGCAGCTCGCGCTTGATGTCTTCACACGCGCCGATAAAGTCCTGGGCATAGTTGTTGTGCTCATCGATGCCCGTAGCCACGGCAAAGATGTTGGGGTCAAAGATGATATCTTCCGGTGGAAAACCAACGTCCTGGGTAAGGATGTTGTAGGCCCGGCGGCAGATCTCAATCTTCCGCTCGCGCGTGTCGGCCTGGCCGACCTCATCAAAGGCCATCACCACCATCGCAGCGCCGTAGCGGCGCACCAGCTTCGCATGGTGGACAAAGGCCTCCACGCCCTCCTTCATCGAAATGGAGTTAACGATGCCTTTGCCCTGGATGCACTTCAGCCCCTTCTCAATGACCTCCCACTTAGAGGAGTCGATCATGATCGGCACGCGAGCGATGTCCGGTTCGCCGGCAATCAGGTTGAGGAACTTAACCATCGCCGCCTCGGCGTCGAGCATCCCCTCATCCATGTTGATGTCGATGATCTGCGCGCCGTTTTCCACCTGCTGACGCGCCACGTCCAGCGCCTCGCTGTACTTCTCTTCTTTAATCAGACGCTTGAATTTTGCCGAGCCGGTAACATTGGTACGCTCGCCGACGTTCACAAACAGGCTATCGTCACCGATGTTCAGCGGCTCCAGCCCCGCCAGACGGCAGGCAACCGGCAGATCGGGCAGCTGACGCGGCGACAGCCCTTCTACGGCGCGGCTCATGGCGGCGATATGCTCCGGCGTTGTACCGCAGCAGCCGCCCACGATATTCAGGAAGCCCGCTTCGGCCCACTCGCGGATCTGCGCGGCCATCGGCCCGGCGTCGAGATCGTACTCGCCAAAGGCGTTGGGCAGCCCGGCGTTAGGGTGGGCGGTAACGTAGCACTCGGCAATGCGCGACAGCTCCTGCACGTACTGGCGCAGCTCATCCGGTCCCAAGGCGCAGTTCAGCCCGAAGGTCAGCGCGTCGGCATGGCGGAGTGAGTTATAGAACGCTTCAGTCGTCTGGCCGGAGAGCGTGCGTCCAGAAGCGTCGGTAATGGTGCCGGAGATCATGATCGGCAGCTCAACGCCCAGCGCCTCAAACTCTGCCTTCACGGCAAAAATTGCCGCTTTCGCGTTAAGCGTATCGAAGATGGTTTCGATGAGGATCAGGTCGCTGCCGCCCTCCACCAGCGCCCGGGTCGACTCCCGGTACGCCGCCACCAGCTGGTCAAAGGTGACGTTGCGGTAGGCCGGATCGTTAACGTCAGGAGAGATCGACGCGGTGCGGTTGGTTGGGCCAAGCACCCCGGCCACATAGCGCGGCTTATCCGGCGTGCGGGTGGTCCACTCGTCGGCGCAGGCGCGGGCCAGCTTCGCGGCGGCAAGGTTGATCTCTGCCGACAGGGACTCCATCTGATAGTCCGCCATCGCAATGGTCGTCGAGTTAAAGGTGTTGGTCTCAACGATATCTGCGCCTGCCGCAAAATAGGCGTCGTGGATTGCGGAGATCACCTCCGGCTTGCTGAGCACCAGCAGGTCGTTGTTTCCTTTGAGATCGCAGGGCCAGTCGGCGAAGCGATCGCCGCGAAAATCCTGCTCACTCAGACGATAGCCCTGGATCATGGTGCCCATGCCCCCATCCAGAACCAAAATACGTTTTTTTAACTGCTGATGCAGTTGATCAACTTTGCTGCTCACACGTGCTCCCGACGACGCTCAACCAGGCCAGAAAGGCCAGCAGGACATACTGGCATAAAGCCAGCAGGTGGAAAAGAGAACAGCATGAAACATGAGAGATGTTCACCTGAACTCATCCGATCAGTCTGGCCGCAGGTTGCATTATAATCAGATAAAACGAAAATGATTTCCACGATACAGAAAAGGAGTTGGCCATGGTGGCTTCCGTACCCGCGAAACGCGGTAAAAAACCTCGCACCGCTGCCGCCGCAGCCACCCCGCCTGCGACCGGCCAGGTGCAGTCCCTGACGCGTGGCCTGAAGCTGTTGGAGTGGATCGCTGAATCTCAAGGTAGCGTGGCGCTGACCGAGCTTGCCCAGCAGGCTGGCCTACCCAACTCTACCACCCACCGCCTGCTAACGACCATGCAGCAGCTGGGGTTTGTCCGCCAGGTTGGGGAGCTGGGCCACTGGGCGATAGGCGCGCATGCGTTTGTCATTGGTGCCAGCTTCTTACAGAGCCGTAACCTGCTGGCGATTGTGCATCCCATCCTGCGCAAGCTGATGGAGGATTCCGGCGAGACGGTGAACCTGGCCGTGCTTGACCAGAACGATCATCAGGCCATCATTATTGACCAGGTGCAGTGTACGCAGCTGATGCGCATGTCTGCCCCTATCGGCGGCAAGCTGCCGATGCATGCCTCCGGGGCGGGAAAAGCCTTCCTGGCCCAGTTGGAGGAGGATCAGGTTACCGGTCTGCTGCACCGTCAGGGGCTGCACACCTATACACACGCTACGCTGGTCTCGCCCTTGCACCTGAAAGAGGATCTGGCCCTGACCCGCAAGCGTGGCTACTCCTTTGACGATGAGGAGCATGCCCTGGGCCTGCGCTGCGTGGCGGCCTGTATCTACGACGAGCATCGCCAGCCCTTTGCGGCCATCTCTATCTCCGGGCCGATCTCACGTATCACTGACGATCGCGTAACTGAGCTGGGCGCGCTGGTGATCAAGGCGGCGAAAGAGGTGACCCTGGCGTATGGCGGAATGCGATAAGGTAAACGCCGGGCGTTACGCCGCAAACCGCACGCTGAAACGCTGCCGACGTCGGTAGGCGTAGACATCCTCAACGTGGCCCTCTTTGATACGCGTTTGCAGTGTCCGCCAGTAGCTGGCGCGGAACAGATCGGCGTGCATCTCCTCAAAGAGCGGCCCAACTCGCGGATCGGCACAGAGCCAGTGGCGAAACTCCTCCGGGAAGACATCCCCTGGCGATACGCTGTACCACGGCTCGGCGCTCAGCTCATCCTCCGGGTAGCGCGGCGCGGGAACGTCGCGGAAGTTAACCTCGGTCATGTAGCAGATCTCATCGTAGTCATAGAACACCACCCGCCCATGGCGCGTCACGCCAAAGTTTTTAAACAGCATATCGCCGGGGAAAATATTCGCGGCGGCCAGCTGGCGAATAGCGTTGCCATACTCTTCGATAGCATCCCGCAGCGGCTGACCTTCAACCTGCTCCAGCCAGATATTGAGCGGCACCATGCGCCGTTCGATATAGAGATGGCTGATGGAAATGCTGTCACCCAGGTCGGTAATTTTCCCCGCCGCCTCCGTCATTAACAGGGTCATCAACGCAGGCGCAATCTGCCGCTTCTCCAGCACAAAGTTTTCAAACTCCTGGGTATCGGCCATCCGCCCGACGCGATCGTGCTCTTTTACCAGCTGATAGCAGGCGCGAACGTGGGCGGCAGTCATCTCCTTCTGCGGGGCAAAGCGATCCTTGATCACCTTAAAGACCCGGTCAAAGCCCGGCAGGGTAAAGACCAGCATCACCATGCCGCGAATGCCCGGCGCTTCAATAAACTGCTCGTCGCTGCTGGCGATGTAGTGCAGATACTCCCGGTAGCTCTCGGTTTTAGCGTGCTTCTGGCAGCCAATCGCCATATAGAGCTCAGCCGTGGTTTTACCCGGCAGGATCTCCCGCAGCCACTCCACCGTCGCGGCGGGCAGTGGCGCATAGACCATAAAGTAGGAGCGGGCGAAGCCGAACACAATGCTGGCTTCGTCGTGGGTGGTCAGGCAGGCATCGACAAAAAGCTCGCCCGCCTCGCTGCGGTGGATCGGCAGTAAAAAGGGAACCGTACTGTCGGCCAGGATAAGCTTGCCCACCAGCCAGGCGGCTTTATTGCGGTAAAAAAGCTCGTTTGCCACCTGTAAATGCGCCTGCGCTAGCGCCACGTCGCCAACGTTCTCTGTCAGCTGCGTGAGGATATAGCCCACATCGCGAGCGCGATCCTGCCACGGCAGGCGCAAGGGGAGATCGGCAAGCAGCGTGTTTAGCAGCGAGCCCCAGCCGCCGGTGGGATAAAAATCCCTGGCTAGCGGGCGAGGAATGGTGCGAAAGCGGCGCTCGGGCTGGGAGCTGAAAATAAACAGCCGTTCAGGCGTCAGAGCCCGGTGATCGAACAGCCGACAGTAGACCGAGTTGAAAAAGCTTTCGGCAATTTCGAAGCGTGGATAGTCCGGCAGCAGCTGAGTATAGTGCGCCTTTACCCGCAGCAAATAATCCGCGTCAAGGCGTCGCCCCTCGGTGATACAGCGCAGCTGCTCAACCACCAGCCCAACGTGGTGATCGTAGAGGTGGATACGGCTCTTCATCGCCTGCTGGACGGCGTGCCAGTCCGCCTGTTCAAAGCGCTGCTGCGCCCCGGCGGTAATCTCCAGAAAGCGTCCGTACTGGGCGTCAAAACCCTGCAGGATAGTTTGAGCGATCAACAGCTCTCGGCCACGCGTCATACGTTCCCCTCATCGGATCCGTGCGTAGGCCCGGTAAGCGTAGCGCCACCGGGCGTTTCCGTTATCAGAACTGCTGCTCTTCCGTCGATCCGGTCAGCGCGGTCACCGATGATGCGCCGCCCTGAATAATCGTCGTCACCTTATCGAAATAGCCTGTTCCCACCTCCTGCTGATGGGAGACAAAGGTGTAGCCCTCCTTCGCTGCGGCAAACTCCGGCTGCTGAACTTTCTCGACGTAGTGTCTCATACCCTCTCCCTGCGCGTAGGCGCGGGCGAGATCGAACATGTTGAACCACATGCTGTGGATCCCCGCCAGGGTGATGAACTGGTACTTGTAGCCCATCTCCGCGAGCTGCTGCTGGAAGCTGGCAATGGTGCTGTCGTCCAGGTTCTTCTGCCAGTTGAACGACGGCGAGCAGTTATAGGCCAACAGTTTGCCAGGGAATTGGGCATGGATGGCATCGGCAAAGCGCCGGGCCTGCTCTAGATCCGGCATCGAGGTTTCACACCAGACCAGATCGGCATAGGGAGCGTAGGCCAGACCGCGGCTGATAGCCTGCTCTATCCCGGCCCGGGTACGGTAAAACCCTTCGCTGGTGCGTTCGCCGGTAATAAACTCGCGATCGTACTCATCGCAGTCAGAGGTGATCAGGTCCGCCGCATCGGCATCGGTACGGGCAATCAGCAATGTTGGCACGCCCATCACATCAGCCGCCAGCCTTGCCGCGACCAGCTTCTGGATAGCCTCCTGGGTGGGTACCAGCACCTTGCCACCCATATGGCCACACTTCTTCACCGAGGCCAGCTGATCCTCAAAGTGTACCGCCGCCGCCCCCGCTGCAATCATCGACTTCATCAGTTCAAAGGCGTTCAACACGCCACCAAAGCCCGCTTCGGCATCGGCCACGATCGGCAGGAAGTAGTCCACGTAGCGCGGATCGTTTGGATCGATCCCCGCCGACCACTGGATCTGATCCGCCCGGCGAAAAGTGTTGTTGATCCGATCCACTACCGCCGGAACCGAATTGGCCGGGTAGAGGGATTGATCCGGATACATGCTGGCGGCAAGGTTAGCATCCGCCGCCACCTGCCAGCCAGAGAGGTAAATAGCCTCAATCCCTGCCTTTGCCTGCTGCAGCGCCTGCCCACCGGTCAATGCGCCGAGGCTGTTGATATAGCCCTTTTTAGACTCACCATGCAGCAGACGCCACATTTTCGCCGCGCCAAGCTGCGCCAGAGTGCACTCCGGATTCACCGAGCCGCGCAGTTTTACCACCTCTTCCGCGCTGAACGGGCGGGTAATGCCCTCCCAGCGTGCGGTTTGCCACTCTTGCTGTAATGCTTCTGTTTGTTGGGTACGGGTTTTCATGGCTGTGCTCCACTGTTTTTATTAGGCTAAGAGGCGGTAACCCGGCAGGGTCAGGAAGTCGATCAGGTCGTCAGAGGTAGTGATCTGCTCCATCAGGCGAGCGGCGTCGGCAAAGCGACCATGACTGAACCGGTGCTCGCCCAGCTCCTGCTGGATCACCTGCATCTCCTCACCGAGCATCTGGCGAAACAGCGCTTTGGTCACCGGCATACCGTTGCTGAGCGTCTTTTGATGATGGATCCACTGCCAGATAGAGGTACGGGAGATCTCTGCCGTTGCGGCATCCTCCATCAGGCCATAGATTGGCACACAGCCGTTGCCGGAGATCCATGCTTCGATGTACTGCACTGCAACGCGAATGTTAGCCCGCATCCCCTCTTCCGTGCGTTCGCCGTCGCAGGGCGCAAGCAGCTCTTCGGCCGTAATCGGCGCGTCCTCCTCCCGAGTGACAAAGAGTTGGTTTTTATTGTCGCCAAGCGCGGTATCGAAAATGGACATCACCGTATCGCCCAAGCCGGGATGGGCAATCCAGGTACCGTCGTGGCCGTTTTTCGCCTCCAGCTCTTTATCCGCTCTTACCTTATTCAGCACCCAGCTGTTGCGCTCGCTCTCTTTGCTGGGGATAAACGCCGCCATGCCGCCCATCGCAAACGCACCGCGCCGGTGGCAGGTCTTAATCAGCAGACGGGAGTAGGCGTTGAGGAAAGGCTTATCCATGGTGACCGCCTGGCGGTCAGGCAGCACGCGATCGGGATAATTTTTTAACGTTTTGATATAGCTGAAGATGTAGTCCCAGCGGCCACAGTTGAGGCCCACAATGTGATCCTTCAGGGCATAGAGGATCTCGTCCATCTGAAAGACTGCCGGCAGCGTTTCAATCAGCAGAGTGGCCTTGATAGTGCCGCGCGGCAGGTTGAAGCGATCTTCCGTGTAGCTAAAGACCTCGCTCCACCAGGCAGCCTCTTGCCAGGCCTGAGTTTTAGGCAGGTAGAAGTAAGGGCCGCTGCCCTTGGCCAGCAGGTTTTGATAGTTGTGGAAGAAGTAGAGGGCAAAATCAAACAGGCTGCCGGGAATGGCCTCATCACGCCAGGTGACATGCTTTTCCGGCAGATGCAGACCGCGCACTCGGCAAACCAGCACAGCCGGATTGGGCTTAAGCTGATAGATCTTGCCAGCTTCGTTGGTATAGCTGATGGTGCCGTTAACCGCATCGCGCAGATTGATCTGCCCGTCGATCACTTTCTGCCAGTTGGGTGCCAGCGAATCTTCAAAATCTGCCATGAAGACTTTGACGTTGGCGTTCAGCGCATTGATCACCATCTTGCGCTCGACCGGACCGGTGATCTCCACCCGACGATCCTGCAGATCAGCCGGAATACCGCGAATTTTCCAGTCGCCTTCACGTATGGAAGCCGTTTCCGAAATAAATCCGGGTCGCGTGCCGCTATCGATCGTCTGCTGCTGCTGGATGCGTGCGGCAAGCAGTTTATTGCGCGCCAGGGTGAAGCGCGTCACCAAATCGGTAAGAAAGGCGGTGGCCTCTGGCGTCAGGATATGCTGCTCCTGCTCACCGTACGGCTGGGTAAAGATCAGTTCATCGGTAGTCGTTGCCTGTTGCGCCATAAGCGGGCTCCTCGTCGTTGATCCGAATAGATTTCCATCCTGAACAAAAGATCGTGTTCAGTTTTCGTTCAGCTCCGTTAAGCCTACTCAATTAAAAAACAAAATCAAAAACAATTTCCATTTTCATTTTAAAAACGATGCAATCCTTTGATAAATCTGAATTTAAAGTTGAACTTGAGCGGGAAGTGATTTTCAGAAATAAAAAAAGCACCCGAGGGTGCTTTTTTGTTGGCTGAAACGCTTAATCCAGCGTGGGATTCATATGTCGCAGATCGAACGGTGTGATCTGGTAAACGTAATAGTTGAGCCAGTTAGTAAACAGCAGGTTACCGTGACTGCGCCAGGTGGCACGCGGCGTGTTCTGCGGATCGTCCTTCGGGAAGTAGTTATACGGGACAACTGGATCGAGACCGGCCTCAAGATCGCGGAAATACTCCCCAGCCAGGGTATTAGCGTCGTATTCAGGATGGCCGGTAACGAAGGCAATACGTTTATCCTTGCTGGCAAACAGGTAGGCATCACCCTCACTCGATTCAGCAAGAATCTCCAGATCGGTATAGTCACGGATCAGCGCTGACGGGAAATCGGCATAGCGCGAATGCGGGGCCAGGAACGCGTCGTCAAAGCCACGGGTTAGAAGCGCATGCTGCTGAGTGATGTAGTGTTCATAAACGCCAGAGAGTTTATCTTTACGGGTCTGCTTGGGGATACCGTAAAGGATATTGAGTGCGGCCTGTACCGCCCAACAGACAAACAGCGTTGAGGTGACGTGGTCTTTAGCCCACTCCAGCACCTGCTTGATCTGCGGCCAGTAGGCAACATCGTTGAACTCAACCAGCCCCAGCGGCGCACCGGTCACGATCAAACCATCAAAGTTCTCTTCGCTGATCTCGTCAAAGTTACAGTAGAAGTTGTTCAGATGCTCAGCGGGCGTATTACGGGATTCACGCGCGTCGATACGCAGCAGGCGAACGTCTACCTGTAGCGGTGAGTTAGAGAGCAATCGCAGGAACTGGTTTTCCGTTTCGATTTTCTTGGGCATCAGGTTGAGGATCAGCACCTTCAGAGGGCGTATCTCCTGACCTGTCGCACGCGATGTCGTCATAACAAAGACGTTTTCATCTCGCAAAAAATTGACGGCTGGCAGCTCGTCCTGCACCCGAATCGGCATAACCTTATTACCTCACAGCATACGTTTAAACGTGTAGACATCCAGATAGCTGACAATAACCAGGAATAGGCAAAATGTCGAGCCTGCATGTGCCAAGTGAGAAAGTTTCAAGAAGAAGGGAGAAAATACCAAAGCAAAAAACCCC
>NZ_LR607338.1:3695027-3729273 GCF_902164725.1 Pseudescherichia vulneris
GAATTTGGATGGTACTGCTAACAACACGTTTTGGAGCGGGAAACGAGACTCGAACTCGCGACCCCGACCTTGGCAAGGTCGTGCTCTACCAACTGAGCTATTCCCGCAAACTTGTTGCTGTCGTAACGTTAATTTCTCATCGTTACGGGAGGCGCATTATACGAGAAATCATTTTAGCTGCAACCCCCTACAAAGCGAATTTTGCGAAATTAAGTTCAAACGCTGCAATATTCGTCACATTGCACATTTTTACATCGGATCGCATACCGTAGGCCCGGCAAGCCTGTGCCGCCGGGCATGTTGCGCTTACAGCTTAATAAAATGCTCACGGTAATAAGCCAGCTCGGCCACGGACTCGCGGATATCATCCAGCGCCTGGTGCGTGTTTTGCTTCTTCAAGCCGTTGAGCACCTCCGGCTTCCAGCGACGCGCCAGCTCTTTCAGGGTGCTGACATCGAGGTAGCGATAGTGGAAGTAGGCTTCCAGCTCTGGCATATATTTAAACAGAAAGCGACGATCCTGACCGATGCTGTTGCCACAGATAGGGGATGTCCCCGCCGGGACCCACTCCTTCAGGAAAGCAATGGTCGCCAGTTCGGCGGCGCGGTCGTCCTGGGTACTGGCCTTAACCCGCGCCACCAGCCCGCTGCCGGTATGGGTGCGTACGTTCCACTCGTCCATCAGCGCCAGCTGTTCGTCGGACTGATGCACGGCAATCACCGGACCTTCTGCCAGAATATTCAGGTTGGCATCGGTGACCAGGGTTGCGATCTCAATAATGCGATCGCGCTCGGGATCCAGCCCGGTCATCTCAAGATCGATCCAAATCAGGTTGTTTTCATTTGCACTCATGCTATTTTCCACCCATCTCGCACGACTATAATTATCTAAATTAGCATCTATCATAGAGGTTTTGCCCATCAGGGGCGACCAGGAGTCAGTACGATTGAGTAAAAATAAACTCTCCAAAGGCCAGCAGCGCCGTGTGAAAGCAAACCACCAGCGTCGGCTTAAAACGTCTACGGAGAAGCCGGATTACGACGATAACCTGTTTGGCGAAACCGCCGAAGGCATTGTCATTAGCCGTTTTGGTATGCACGCCGACGTTGAAGCCGCCGATGGCCACGTTCACCGCTGCAACATCCGCCGCACGATCCGCTCGCTGGTCACCGGTGACCGGGTGGTCTGGCGTCCAGGCAAGGCCGCTGCTGAAGGGGTTAACGTAAAAGGCATCGTTGAGGCAGTGCATGAGCGCACGTCGGTGCTGACCCGCCCCGATTTTTATGACGGGGTAAAACCCATCGCCGCCAATATCGATCAGATCATCATTGTCTCTGCCATTCTGCCGGAGCTGTCGCCTAACATCATCGACCGCTATCTTGTGGCCTGTGAAACGCTGGACGTGGAACCGCTCATCGTACTCAACAAGATTGACCTGCTGGACGAGGAAAGCAGGGCGTTTGTGGACGAGCAGATGGATGTCTACCGTAAGATTGGCTATCGCGTGCTGATGGTCTCCAGTCACACCCAGGACGGCTTAAAACCGCTGGAAGAGGCGCTGACCGATCGTATCAGCATCTTTGCTGGCCAGTCCGGGGTGGGCAAATCGAGCCTGCTGAACGCCCTGCTGGGATTACAAGAAGAGATCCTGACCAACGATGTCTCTGACAACTCGGGACTCGGCCAGCACACCACTACCGCGGCGCGGCTCTATCACTTCCCGCATGGCGGGGATGTGATCGACTCTCCTGGCGTACGGGAATTTGGTCTCTGGCACCTGGAGCCGGAACAAATCACCCGCGGCTTTGTCGAATTTCACGACTATCTCGGTCACTGTAAATACCGTGACTGCAAGCACGGCAGCGATCCCGGCTGCGCAATTCGGGAAGCCGTTGATAAAGGCGAGATTGCTGAAACCCGGTTTGAAAACTATCACCGTATTCTGGAGAGCATGGCGCAGGTAAAAACGCGTAAAAACTTTTCTGAATCCGACGACTGACAATTAAGCTGAGCATCGCTAAAATCGTCCCCTTTTTTTAAGGGTCCGCTGCTGCGTTGCGGATCAGGAACGACCAAAACACTAGCCTGGAGGCTACCTTGTTAGACTCATTTAAACTTTCGCTTCAATACATTCTGCCTAAACTGTGGCTCACTCGCCTCGCGGGCTGGGGCGCAAGCAAACGCGGGGGATGGCTGACCAAGCTGGTCATCGACCTGTTCGTCAAATACTACAAGGTTAATATGCAGGAGGCGCAAAAGCCGGATACCGCCAGCTATCGCACCTTTAACGACTTTTTTGTGCGCCCGCTGCGCGACGAAGTCCGCCCGCTTAACACCGATCCCAGCGTGCTGGTGATGCCTGCCGACGGCGTAATCAGCCAGCTGGGCCGTATTGAAAACGACAAGCTGCTGCAGGCCAAAGGCCATCATTACAGCCTTGAGGCGCTGCTGGCCGGTAACTATCTGCTGGCAGACAAATTCCGTGACGGTAGCTTCGCGACCACCTATCTGTCGCCGCGTGACTATCACCGCGTCCACATGCCTTGCAACGGCATCCTGCGCGAAATGATCTACGTTCCGGGCGATCTCTTCTCGGTTAACCACCTCACCGCGCGCAACGTACCGAACCTGTTCGCCCGTAACGAGCGCGTTATCTGTGTGTTCGACACCGAATTCGGCCCGATGGCGCAGATTTTGGTTGGCGCGACCATTGTCGGCAGCATCGAAACCGTCTGGGCGGGCACCATCACGCCGCCGCGCGAAGGCATTATCAAACGCTGGACGTGGCCGGAAGGCGAAAGCGAAGGTGCTGTGGCGCTGCTGAAGGGCCAGGAGATGGGTCGCTTTAAGCTCGGCTCAACGGTGATCAACCTCTTCGCACCGGGCAGCGTCGCGCTGGCTGAGCATTTAGAGAGCCTGTCGGTGACGAAAATCGGCGAGCCGCTGGCTTACTCTACCGAGGCCGTTGCTCCGGATGTCACCCCTACCCCGCTGCCGCAGGAAGAGATTGACGCCGAGCACGACGCCAACCCGCTGGTAGACGACAACAAAGACCCGGTCTGATCTAACAAAGATTTAATTTACAAAGGTATAGCAACGTGCGCCTGATTATCGCATTTCTGATGGCCTGGTGCCTCAGCGCGGGGGCGTACGCTGCGACGATCCCCGACGCCAAACAGATCACCCAGGAGCTGGAGCAGGCTAAAGCGGCCGCCGCCTCACCCGAGCAGGCGGAAACCGTGGAGGCGCTCCAGTCCGCGCTGAATGCCCTTGAGGAGCGTAACGGCTCCCTTGAGCGCGCTAAACAGTATCAGCAGGTCATCGACGACTTCCCCAAACTCTCCCAGACGCTGCGTAGCCAGTTCAACAACCTGCGCGACGAGCCTAAAGCCGTTCCGGCAGGCATCACCACCGATGCGTTGAACCAGGAGATCCTCCAGGTCAGCAGCCAGCTGCTGGAAAAAACGCGCCAGGCCCAGCAGGAGCAGGAGCGCGCCCGGGAGATTAACGACTCCTTAAGCCAGCTTCCGCAGCAGCAGACCGACGCCCGCCGTCAGCTAAGCGAAGTCGAGCGCCGCATCGGCACGCAGAGCGGTACCACCGCGCTGGCCCAGGCGCAGACCCTGAGCGCGCAGGCGGCCTCCGCCAGGCTAAAAGCCCAGGTAGATGAGCTGGAGCTTGCCCAGCTGTCGGCAAATAACCGCCAGGAGCTGGCACGGATGCGATCCGAGCTGGCCCAGAAGCAGGCCCAGCAGCTGGATGCCTATCTGCAGGCGCTGCGTAACCAGCTTAACAGCCAGCGTCAGCGCGAGGCCGAGCAGGCCCTGGAGAGCACCGAGCTGCTGGCAGAGAACAGCGCCAACCTGCCTACGGGCATCGTTGACCAGTTCAAAATTAACCGCGAGCTGTCGCAGGCCCTCAACCAGCAGGCCCAGCGGATGGATCTGGTGGCCTCCCAGCAGCGCCAGGCGGCCGGCCAGACGTTGCAGGTACGCCAGGCCCTGAATACGCTGCGCGAGCAGTCCCAGTGGCTGGGGGTTTCCAACATGCTCGGCGATGCGCTGCGTGCTCAGGTGGCCCGACTGCCGGAGATGCCGAAGCCGCAGCAGTTGGATACCGAGATGGCCCAGCTGCGGGTGCACCGCATGCACTATGAGGATCTGCTCAACAAGCAGCCTCAGCTGCGCCAGATCCGCCAGGCTGACGGGCAGCCGCTGACCGCCGAGCAGAGCCGTATCCTGGAGGCGCAGCTGCGTACCCAGCGCGAGCTGCTCACCTCTCTGCTGCAGGGAGGCGACACGCTGATCCTGGAGCTGACCAAGCTGAAGGTCTCCAACAGCCAGCTTGAGGATGCGCTAAAAGAGGTCAACGAAGCCACCCACCGCTATCTCTTCTGGACCGCCGACGTCAGCCCGATGACGCTCAGCTGGCCGATTGAGATTGTGCAGGATCTGCGTCGCCTTATCTCGCTGGATACCGTTAACCAGCTCGGCAAGGCGACGATGATGATGCTGACCAGCAAGGAGACGCTGCTACCGCTGTTTGCCGCGCTGGTGCTGGTGGGCTTCAGCGTCTACTCCCGCAAGCACTTTACCCGCTTCCTGGAGCGGTCCAGCGCCAAGGTCGGTAAAGTGACGCAGGATCACTTCTGGCTCACGCTGCGCACGGTGTTCTGGTCGATCCTCGTGGCCTCCCCGCTGCCGGTGCTGTGGGCGACGCTCGGCTACGGTCTGCGATCCGCCTGGCCCTATCCGCTGGCGGTGGCGATCGGTGATGGCGTTACCGCTACCGTGCCGCTGCTGTGGGTGGTGATGATCTGCGCCACCTTCGCCCGCCCGACCGGCCTGTTTGTCGTGCATTTTGGCTGGCCGCGCAGCCGGGTGGCACGCGGCCTGCGCTCCTACCTGATGAGTATCGGCCTGATCGTGCCGCTGATTATGGCGCTGATCATGTTTGATAATCTCAACGACCGCGAGTTCTCCGGCTCCCTTGGCCGCCTCTGCTTTATGCTGATCTGCGGGGCACTGGCCGTGGTCACGCTGAGCCTGAAACGCGCCGGGATCCCGCTCTACGTCGATAAAACCGGCAGCGGCGACAATATGGTTAACCGCATGCTGTGGAACCTGCTGCTGAGCGCCCCGCTGGCCGCGATGCTGGCGGCGGCCGTAGGTTATCTGGCAACTGCCCAGGCGCTGCTAGCCCGGCTGGAGACCTCGGTGGCGATCTGGTTCCTGCTGCTGGTGGTGTATCACATCATCCGCCGCTGGATGCTGATCCAGCGCCGCCGTCTGGCCTTTGACCGCGCAAGACATCGCCGGGCAGAAATCCTGGCCCAGCGCGCCCGCGGCGAAGAGGAGCAGGCCCACTCGACCAGTACGGAAGGCGCGGTAGAGGTAGACGAAAGCGAGCTAGATCTTGATGCCATCAGCGCCCAGTCGCTGCGGCTGGTACGGTCGATTCTAATGCTGATCGCCCTGCTCTCGGTAATTGTGCTTTGGTCAGAGATCCACTCGGCGTTTGGCTTCCTGGAAAACATCTCCCTGTGGGACGTCACCTCGACGGTACAGGGCGTAGAGAGCCTGGAGCCGATCACCCTCGGTGCGGTGCTGATCGCCATTCTGGTATTTATCATCACCACCCAGCTGGTGCGGCACCTGCCAGCCCTGCTGGAGCTGGCGCTGCTCCAGCATCTCGATCTGACGCCGGGAACGGGCTATGCCATCACCACCATCACCAAATATCTGCTGATGCTGTTCGGTGGCCTGGTGGGCTTCTCTATGATCGGTATTGAGTGGGCTAAATTACAGTGGCTGGTCGCAGCGCTCGGTGTGGGTTTAGGCTTTGGTTTACAGGAGATCTTCGCCAACTTTATCTCTGGCTTGATCATTCTGTTTGAGAAGCCGATCCGCATTGGTGATACCGTGACCATTCGCGATCTCACCGGTAGCGTAACGAAGATTAACACCCGTGCCACCACCATTAGCGACTGGGACCGCAAAGAGATCATCGTGCCGAATAAAGCGTTTATCACCGAGCAGTTTATCAACTGGTCGCTGTCAGATTCGGTGACGCGTGTAGTGCTTACCGTTCCCGCACCCTCCGATGCCAACAGCGAAGAGGTTACCCAGCTGCTCTACACCGCTGCTGAGCGCTGCTCGCTGGTGATCGATAACCCGCCGCCGGAGGTCTTCCTGGTGGATCTGCAGCAGGGTATTCAGCTCTTTGAGTTGCGTATCTACGCCGCTGAGATGGGTCACCGGATGCCGCTGCGCCACGAGATCCATCAGCTGATCCTGCAAGGCTTCCGCGAGCACGGCATCGACCTGCCGTTCCCGCCGTTCCAGATGCGTCTGGAGTCTCTCGACGGCAAACGTGCCGCCAGGACGTTAAGCTCTGCCGGACGCGGCCAACGCCCGTCGGGTAGCCTGTAGTCATCACGTTTAGTCACAACGCCGCAGCTTAACCGCTGCGGCGTTTTTTTTAGCGGGGTGACAAACCACCCACGCGGCTGATGCGCCGCTGGTAGCGCTCATAAAGCCCCAGCGCCAGCAGCGAGAAGAAGATAGGCCCGCCTGCCATCCACAGAGCGCTACTTAAATCCCCTTTCTCAATCACCGGCTCAATGACCGTAAAGATATTGGCAAAGGTCACCAGCAGTACAACCACGCCGGTCATCACCAGCGTCGTGCCGCGAGACTTGAAAATTACAAAGGGTCGATGCAGATCGGTTTTGGCCTTAAAGAAGGGAAACGCCAGCGCCAGGAAGAGGTACGGCAGCGTCATGGAGACGTTCGCCATCAGCGTCACTTTGTTATAAAACGCCGATGCCGTGCCGCCGCCGAACGAGACCAGCAGAATGATCAGGCTCACCAGCAGGCACTGGAGCCACATTGACGTCTCAGGCATGCCGCTCTTATTTAATCGCGTCATCGGCGCGGGCCACATCTCTTTGGGCGTCCCCTGAATAATCGCCTTCAGCGGAGAGTAGATCAGCGTAAAGAACGCTCCGGTATAGGCGAGAAACATCGACAGGCCGGTTATTCTGGCAAACCAGACGCCGGTCAGGCTGGCCGCCTCAGGCGACAGATGCAGCGCGTTGCCCAGCGTTGCGCCCAGGCTCTCCATCAGCACGTAGGTTATGTTGCCAAGGTTGGTCGAATCGGTGCTTAACACCTGCTGCCAGTTGGTGCTGACGCCCCACAGAATAATGGCCAGAGAGTAGCCAATAGAGATCACCACGGCAGCAAAGATGATGCCTTTAGCGAAGTTTTTCTCGGGGTTTTCGGTCTTATCCACCAGGCCGCCTACCGCCTCAATGCCGCCGTAGGCGAACAGGGCAAAGACCATAAACGACAGCATAGAGAGATCGGAGTGGTAGCCCGGATTCGGCGAGGCAGTGAAGTTGATCGCCTCGGCAAAATGTCCGCCGTTGAGCAATAAAATCGCAATACTGGCAAGCAGCAGCACCAGGTTAAGACACATGACGGCAATTCCGCCGACGGCAGTAACTTTGGCGATCTTATTAATGCCCTTGGCCGCCACAAAGGTTACCACCACCATCCAGACAACGGCCAGAACGCCTACCACCTGCGTGGGCTGTAAGCCAGCGACGTGCCAGCGCTGCGTCATATCCGCGCCAAAGATAAAGGTAGAGAAGGGAACCCATACCTTCGCGGCGGTGCTCACCATCCAGATGACATACGATGAAAACCACATAAAGGTGCCGATAAATGCGTAGCGCGGCCCGACGCTGTTCTCCATCCACGAGTAGATCCCGCCCTCTTCCTTGCGGTAGGCAGCGCCCATTTCGGCCATCATTAAGGCAAAGGGAATAAAGAAGAACAGAGCCGCAAAAATATACCAGGGCGTAGCGCTATGACCCATCAGGTAAAACGCACTGGCGCTGTTAGCGAAGCCAAAAACCGACGTAAATATCATGAGAACAAGCCCCATCAGGCTCATCTTTTTAAGAGTGTCGCTCATAGATCTATCCATGTTGTCTGGTGAAAGAGAAAGGGTAAAAAAGTTACCCAAACGAACGGCTGGATAGTAACAAAGCGGGAGGTTTAAATTGTGACTTCAGGAGGGAAAGCAAAATATGAAGCGAGCAATTAGCACAAAAAGTAATATTTTATTTTGCACTATTTCGGCACAACCGTGTAGGCCGGGTAAGCAGAGCGCCACCCGGCGTTGTTATTTACGCTCTGTCGACAGAAAAGGCCAGCACCTCGGCCAGGGTCTCTGTGCCCAGGGCCAGCATTACCAGACGATCGACACCCAGCGCCACGCCGGAGCAGTCTGGCAGGCCCGCTTCTAGCGCGCCCAGCAGGTTATAATCGATAGGCTGCTGCTCCAGGCCCATGGCCGCACGCTTGCGGTTATCCTGCTCAAAGCGCTGCTGCTGTTCACGGGCGTCGGTCAGCTCATGGAAACCGTTCGCCAGCTCCATGCCTTTGAAATAGACCTCAAAACGCTCCGCTACACGATGATCTTCGGTGCTGATCTGCGCCAGTGCCGCCTGGCTTGCGGGGAAATGATAGACAAACGCAGGGCGATCTTTGCCAATGTGCGGCTCAACGCCCATGGTAAAGAGCAGCTGCAGCAGCGTGTCCCGATCCTCTTCCCGGTCGGCAATATTACTTAGATCCAGCTTGGCCGCAGCATCACGCAGCTGCTGCTTGTCGGCTGAGAGCGGATCGATATCCAGATGACGCTGAAACGCCTGCTGATAGGAGAGCGAATCCGCCGCCGGGCAATCCAGCACCTGTTGCAGCAGATCGTCTACCTCGTTCATCAGCCGGTACATATCGTAGTGCGGGCGATACCACTCCAGCATGGTGAACTCAGGGTTATGGTGACGCCCCATCTCTTCATTACGAAAGCTGCGGCACAGCTGGAAAACCGGTCCACAGCCTGCGGCGAGCAGGCGCTTCATGTGGTACTCCGGGCTGGTCATCAGATAGAGATCCAGTCCCTGCGAGTGGCCTGGGCCAACAAAACGGGTTTTAAACGGGAACAGATGAACGTCCGTGACCGTCGCCTGGCTCATGCAGGGTGTCTCCACCTCCAGCACGCCGCGATCGGCAAAGAAACGGCGGATCTCGGCCATTATTGCTGCACGTTTCAGCAGGTTAGGAATAGATGCGCTCGGCCGCCAGGCTGCCGTTTCACTCATGGTGTGTTCTCCGATGTCAGACAAGGGCACGAAGTCTACTCGACGGGGGACCCGGAGACAAATTCTGTGCGGCAAATTTACGCAACCAGAACCCTTTTTCGTGACGGGCCAGAGCAAAAAACGGCTGCAAAGATCGGCAAAAAAATCGAACACGTCAAATTTCCCTCAGATCCCTACGGGTATACTGGCGTACCCATAATGGAGCAGTGGAACTGTTTACAGCCAATCTGGAGGAATGTCGTGCACACTTTTCAAGCCGATCTCGTCGTTATAGGCGCTGGCGGTGCGGGTTTACGCGCTGCTATAGCGGCCGCCCAGGCGGATCCCAATGCGAAAATCGCCCTTGTCTCAAAGGTCTATCCCATGCGCAGCCACACCGTGGCGGCCGAGGGGGGCTCTGCTGCCGTCACGCAGGATCACGACAGCTTTGAGTACCATTTTCACGACACCGTAGCCGGCGGCGACTGGCTGTGCGAGCAGGATGTGGTCGACTATTTTGTCCACCACTGTCCAACGGAGATGACCCAGCTTGAGCTGTGGGGCTGTCCGTGGAGCCGCCGTCCGGACGGCAGCGTCAACGTGCGCCGCTTTGGCGGGATGAAGATCGAGCGCACCTGGTTCGCCGCCGATAAAACCGGCTTCCATATGCTGCACACCCTCTTCCAGACCTCCCTCCAGTTCCCGCAGATCCAGCGCTTCGATGAGCATTTTGTCCTCGATATCCTCGTGGACGACGGGCAGGTTCGCGGCCTGGTCGCCATGAATATGATGGAAGGCACCCTGATGCAGATCCGCGCCAATGCGGTGGTGATGGCCACCGGCGGTGCGGGGCGCGTCTATCGCTATAACACCAACGGCGGCATCGTCACCGGTGACGGCATGGGAATGGCGCTGGCTCACGGTGTACCGCTGCGCGATATGGAGTTTGTACAATATCACCCCACCGGCCTGCCGGGCTCCGGCATTCTGATGACGGAGGGCTGCCGGGGCGAAGGCGGTATTCTGGTTAATAAAGATGGCTACCGTTATCTACAGGACTACGGCATGGGGCCGGAAACGCCGCTGGGCGAGCCAAAGAACAAATATATGGAGCTGGGTCCACGCGACAGAGTCTCCCAGGCCTTCTGGCACGAGTGGCGTAAGGGCAACACGATCGCCACTCCGCGCGGTGACGTGGTCTATCTCGATCTGCGCCACCTTGGCGAAAAGAAAATTCTTGAGCGCCTGCCGTTTATCTGTGAGCTGGCTAAAGCCTATGTCGGCGTCGATCCGGTAAAAGAGCCTATTCCGGTTCGTCCCACTGCCCACTACACCATGGGCGGCATCGAGACCGATAGCCAGTGTGAGACGCGTATTAAAGGGCTGTTTGCCGTGGGCGAGTGCTCCTCGGTCGGCCTGCACGGTGCTAACCGTCTCGGCTCAAACTCGCTGGCGGAGCTGGTGGTGTTCGGTCGGCTTGCAGGGGAGCGCGCTATTGCGCATTCACGAGCCGTGGGTACCGCTGCCGATAATGCCCTCACCGCCCAGGCCGTTGATGTCGAGCAGCGTCTGAAAGCGCTGGTTAACCAGCAGGGCAACGAGAGCTGGGCAACGATCCGCGATGAGATGGGCCTGTCGATGGAAGAAGGCTGCGGCATTTACCGAACGCCGGAGCTGATGCAGAAAACCGTCGACAAGCTGGCAGAGCTGCAGGAGCGCTTTAAGCGCGTGCGCGTAACCGACACCTCCAGCGTCTTTAATACCGAGCTGCTTTACACCATTGAGCTGGGACACGGGCTGAACGTCGCCGAGTGTATGGCGCACTCCGCGCTGGCCCGCAAAGAGTCGCGCGGGGCGCACCAGCGTCTGGACGAAGGCTGCACCGAGCGTGACGACGTCAACTTCCTGAAACACACCCTCGCCTTCCGCGAGGGTGATGGCACAACGCGCCTTGACTACAGCGATGTCAACATCACCACGCTGCCGCCGGCGAAACGCGTCTACGGTGGGGAAGCGGAAGCTGCCGAGAACAAGGAGAAGGCGAATGGCTGAGATGAAAAACATGAACGTTGAGGTGGTGCGCTACAACCCGGAGGTCGACTCCGCTCCGCATAGCGTATTTTATGAGGTGCCCTACGATGAACAGACCTCGCTGCTGGACGCGTTGGGCTACATCAAAGATCACCTCGCGCCCGACCTGAGCTACCGCTGGTCCTGCCGCATGGCCATCTGCGGATCCTGCGGCATGATGGTGAACAACGTGCCGAAGCTGGCCTGTAAAACCTTTCTGCGCGAATACACCAAGGGCATCAAAGTGGCGGCGCTGGGCAACTTCCCCATTGAGCGCGATCTGGTGGTGGATATGACCCACTTTATCGAAAGTCTGGAGGCCATCAAGCCCTACATTATTGGCAATCTCCGCACGCCGGAGCAGGGGCCTAACCGACAGACGCCAGCGCAGATGGCGAAGTACCACCAGTTCTCCGGCTGCATCAACTGCGGGCTGTGCTATGCCGCCTGCCCGCAGTTTGGCCTGAATCCGGAGTTTATCGGTCCGGCGGCGATTACCCTGGCCCACCGCTATAACGAAGACAGCCGCGACCACGGCAAGCGGGATCGCATGGCGCAGTTGAACGGTGAGAACGGCGTCTGGAGCTGTACCTTTGTCGGCTACTGCTCGGAAGTCTGTCCGAAGCATGTCGATCCGGCGGCGGCCATTCAGCAGGGTAAGGTAGAGAGTTCAAAAGACTTTCTGATCGCCACCCTGAAACCACGCTAAGGAGTGCATGATGACAACGAAACGTAAACCCTGGGTGCAGCCGATGCCGTCAGGCTGGTGGAAAAACCTGCCCTTTTACCGCTTCTACATGCTGCGCGAAGGTACCTCCGTGCCCACGGTCTGGTTCAGCATCGTACTGATTTACGGCCTGTTTGCGCTGAAGCATGGCCCGGAGTCATGGGCGGGCTTTGTCGGCTTCTTGCAAAACCCCGTCGTGATTATCCTGAATCTGCTGACGCTTGCCGCCGCGCTGCTGCACACCAAAACCTGGTTTGAGCTGGCCCCGAAAGCCGCCACCCTCATTGTTAAGGGTGAGAAGCTGGGGTCGCAGCCGGTCATCAGGGCGCTGTGGGCCGTCACGGCGCTGGCCAGCGTGGTGATCCTGTTTATTGCACTCTTCTGGTAAGGAGGCCTTATGATTAACCCAAACCCAAAACGCGCTGACGAGCCGGTATTCTGGGGGCTGTTTGGCGCAGGCGGCATGTGGGGCGCAATCGTCGCGCCGGTCATCGTACTGCTGGTTGGCATTCTGCTGCCGCTCGGGCTCTATCCGGGCGAGGCGCTGGGCTACGATCGCGTGCTGGCCTTTGCGCAAAGCCTCATTGGCCGGGCCTTTATCTTTCTAATGATTGTCCTGCCGCTGTGGTGCGGCCTGCACCGCATTCATCATGGCATGCACGATCTTAAAATCCACGTCCCCCACGGTAAATGGGTGTTCTATGGCCTGGCGGCGATCTTAAGCGTTGTCACGCTGATTGGCGTTATTACCCTTTAACAGCTGTAATGCCCGGCGGAACGCTGTCGGGCATCGCATTCTGCAAATATCTTGCGCTGTAAAAATAGATTTTCTTTAGTCAGGTTCTACACTTAGCAAAAAGCCTGTAAGGAAAATACCATGCGTCTGCTACCCATTGTTGCTGCCGTTGCCGCTGCGTTTGTCGTGGTGTCCTGTAGTTCCCCTACTCCGCCCTCTGGCGTGACAGTTGTCGAGCATTTCGATGCCAAACGCTATATCGGTACCTGGTATGAGATCGCCCGCCTCGACCATCGCTTTGAGCGCGGGCTGACTAACGTCACCGCCACTTACACGCTGCGGGACGATGGCGGGCTGAACGTTATCAATAAAGGCTATAACCCGTCGCGGGGAATGTGGCAGTCCACCGACGGCAAGGCCTACTTTACCGGCAGCCCGGATCGCGCCGCGCTGAAGGTCTCCTTCTTCGGTCCCTTCTACGGCGGCTATAACGTGATTGCGTTGGATAAGGACTATCAGCACGCCCTGGTCTGCGGCCCGAACCGTGACTACCTGTGGATCCTGTCGCGCACCCGAACTATCCCTGACAAGGTAAAACAGCAGCTGATGGATACCGCTACTCGCCAGGGATTTGCCGTAGAGAAGTTAATTTGGGTGCCGCAGAACCGCTAGTGGGTGCTGAGCTTCAGGCCAATAATCCCGGCAACGATCAGCGCCAGGCTGACGATCCGCGCCGGGCTGGCTGACTCACCCAGCAGCAGAATACCTGCCGTAGCCGCCCCAACCGCACCGATGCCGGTCCAGATGGCGTAGGCCGTACCAACCGGCAGGGTTTTCATTGCCCATGACAGCATCATAATGCTGACGATCATCGCCGTGACGGTAATAAGGCTGGGGATCAAACGGGTAAAACCATGGGTATATTTCAGGCCGATGGCCCAGACAACTTCAAGCAAACCCGCAATAAACAGAATGAACCAGGACATAACAGGCTCCCGACTGTGGGGCCGTCCCCGGTGAAACATGGCGCTTGTGGGTCGTCCCGCAAGGCTGAGGTGAAGAAAGAATTGTCGCCTGGGGTGCACTGTATTTCAACTTTTTAATAAATCCCCCTGATTTGCCTCTTTAAAGCAAGAAATAGAGGTAGTTAGCAGCGGAGTTCCCGCATTTACCCTTTAGCGCTCCCCCCTATGATAGTGTGCTTTCTGCTAGCAGCAAGCCGTCACCCCTATCCTGACTGCGAATAAAGACATGCTGAAAATTCTTTTGATTGACCGTTGTTATTTCACCCGTTTAGGGCTGGAGATATGGCTCAATCAAGCTGGTTTATTTCCGACTCCCGTTGTCGTTACCGGGCTGAATAATCTGATGCTGGCAAAAGAGCATGCCATGCAGTGGCAGCCCGATCTGGTTATTGCCGATCTCTACGGTTTCGCTGGCGATCTACACCATATTCAACAGCTCTCATCCCTGCTTATGGCATGCAGCGATCGTAGCAAGCTTATTTTATTTCAGTCCGGCCATAACGCCGATATGGAAAATTACTGTCAGCAGTTTCCGATCTCGGCCCGCTTGGCTAAGACCGACTCGCTGGCTATGCTCGCACAGTCGATTGATACTGCTCTACTGGCACGACCAATTTATGCTGAGCCACAGACCGCTGCGCCGCTGCTTACGCGGCAGGAGGAGAAGGTATTATCGCTATGGATGGAAGGAACAACTAATCACTCTATTGCCAGCCGTCTCGGGATTAACGGCAAAACCGTTTATACCTACAAGCGCAATATTCGGATGAAATTAGGGATGTGTAATCGTTTTACACCGTTCCTGTCGCTGCCGGAGGGCGTGAGGTAACGGTACGGCAAGCAGCCGTACCGTCCGGGATTACTGCTGGGCTTTAGTTGCTGCACCAGAGATCGCGCTACCGCCGGTAGAAATATCTTCACCTACGCCACGCGTAGTGTTACAGGCGGTCAATGCTGAAGAAAGCACCAGAACAGAAAAGATCGCTGCAATTGTTTTCTTAACCATAATATCTTCCTTTAAGGCCAAAGTTATTTGTGTATAGCTACTTAAGCATAGACAAAATCCAAAAAAATGGCGGGAGAGGATGATTTTTTAAGAAAATTCGAGCGAGAGTAAGGCAGAGAGGATAGTAGAAAACCCATCGGCGCAGCGGGAGCCACGCCGACAGGCTTAGCGCAAAAATTACTTCACGCGGGAGACGTATTCGCCAGAGCGGGTGTCAACTTTGATCACTTCGCCAATCTGTACGAACAGCGGAACCTTAACCACGGCACCGGTAGAGAGGGTAGCCGGTTTGCCACCGGTCCCTGCAGTATCACCCTTCAGGCCTGGATCGGTTTCAATGATTTCCAGCTCCACGAAGTTCGGCGGGGTCACAGCGATAGGCTGGCCGTTCCACAGGGTCACGATGCACTCAGCCTGATCCAGCAGCCACTTCGCGTTCTCGCCAACCGCTTTCTCATCGGCAGCAAGCTGCTCGAAGGTCTGGTTGTTCATGAAGTGGTAGAACTCACCGTCGTTGTAGAGGTAAGTCAGGTTCATATCTACAACGTCTGCGCCTTCAGCGGAGTCGGTAGATTTGAAGGTTTTCTCAACGCGGGTGCCGGTCAGCAGACGGCGCAGCTTAACGCGGGCGAAAGCCTGGCCTTTACCCGGTTTAACGAATTCACTGGCTTCAACCGCATACGGTTCGCCATCCATCATGATTTTAAGACCAGCACGAAAATCGTTGCTATAGTAAGTCGCCATAAGGCCCTCTGAAATTGATAACTGGTAGCTAAGCCACAAAATGGCGCATATTGTAACCCTAAATACCCCATCCAGAGAAGATTGGTTAGTACAACTTGCCGATGTAATTACCGATCCGGATGAACTACTGCGTCTGTTAAATATAGACGCCGATGAAAATTTGCTCGCAGGGCGGGCGGCG
The DNA here is from genome assembly GCF_902164725.1 of Pseudescherichia vulneris. Taxonomy (NCBI): domain Bacteria; kingdom Pseudomonadati; phylum Pseudomonadota; class Gammaproteobacteria; order Enterobacterales; family Enterobacteriaceae; genus Pseudescherichia; species Pseudescherichia vulneris. The sequence continues at coordinate 3,710,671 of NZ_LR607338.1, forward strand.
AAACGCCTGTTTGCCCTGCGCGTCCCTCGGGCATTTGTCGCGCGAATGGAGCGGGGAAATCCCCACGATCCGCTGCTAAGACAGGTACTTACCTCGCAGGACGAGTTTGTTGCCGCCCCCGGATTCAGTACCGATCCGCTAGATGAGCAGCACAGCGTTGTCCCCGGACTGCTGCATAAATACCGTAACCGCGCGCTGCTGCTGGTGAAAGGTGGCTGTGCGGTAAACTGCCGCTACTGCTTCCGTCGCCACTTCCCCTATGCCGATAATCAGGGCAACAAGCGCAACTGGCAGGCCGCGCTGGATTATATCTCCGCGCATCCTGAGCTGGATGAGATCATCTTCTCCGGCGGCGATCCGCTGATGGCGAAAGATCATGAGCTGGACTGGCTGCTGACCCAGCTTGAGGCTATCCCGCACGTGAAGCGCCTACGCATTCACAGTCGGTTGCCGATTGTGATCCCAGCGCGCATCACCGACGCGCTGGCGTCACGCTTTGCCCGCTCGTCACTGCAGATCCTACTGGTTAACCACATCAACCACGCTCAGGAGATTGATGCGTCGTTTCGTCAGGCCATGGCGACGCTGCGCACCGCGGGCGTGACGCTGCTTAACCAGAGCGTGCTGCTGCGCGGTGTTAACGACAGTGCCCAGACGCTGGCAGATCTCAGCAACGCGCTGTTTGATGCGGGCGTGATGCCTTACTACCTGCACGTGCTGGATAAGGTTCAGGGCGCGGCGCACTTTATGGTGACGGATGATGAAGCCCGCCAGATTATGCGCGAGCTGTTGACGCTGGTATCAGGCTATATGGTGCCACGACTGGCGCGGGAGATCGGCGGTGAGCCAAGCAAGACGCCGCTGGATCTGCAGCTGCGTCAGAGTTAACTCACTAGTCACGCCCGGTGGCGCTACGCTTACCGGGCCTACAAATTATCCGGCCATCACCCTCAGTTCGGGCACTTATAGACCTGGCCGTTCATTTCGCTGGCGGTTGGGACAAAGCTCGACATAAAGCCTTGGGTAGGGCTGGTCACGCTGTAAAGGACGTTGCCGCCCATCTCAGCGGCGTGGTTACGCAGCGCTACCGCCGCGCCGCGCATGGAGCCCCCCTCTTCGCCGTGCTGGCCTGAGAGCCAGTTGCTCTGCTTGCCCGTTGCGGTGCCGATATACTGACACTCCGCGCCCGGCTTCTCTTCAACAAAGCGAACGCTCTGTCCACCTGCGGTGAGGGCGTTGCCAGAGCTACAGCCCGCCAGCAGCAGTGCCGCACCTACGATCCCTGCAGAAACTTTCATGCGCATTTTATTCCTCGTTCTTATCAGCTGGACACAACCTGTCCGTGTCTAAACCTTATACTAAAAAGATGACCAAAAGAAAAACCCCCGGACATTTCTGCCCGAGGGTTTCTTTTTATTTCTGCGAGGTGCAGAACAACATGATTACATCATGCCGCCCATACCACCCATGCCGCCCATACCACCAGCACCGCCTAAGTCAGGCGCGTCAGCTTTCGGCAGGTCGGTCACCATGCACTCGGTGGTGATCATCAGACCGGCAACGGAGGCCGCGTACTGCAGAGCAGAACGGGTCACTTTAGTCGGATCCAGGATACCCATGTCGATCATGTTGCCGTACTCTTCGGTCGCCGCGTTGTAACCGTAGTTACCGTCACCCGCTTTCACGGTGTTGGCAACAACAGACGGCTCTTCACCGCAGTTCAGCACGATCTGACGCAGCGGTGCTTCCATTGCGCGCAGCGCAACTTTGATACCGACGTTCTGGTCTTCGTTCTGGCCACGCAGCTCGCTCAGTTTGCTTGCTACGCGGATCAGCGCCACGCCACCACCAGCAACCACGCCTTCTTCTACCGCAGCACGGGTTGCGTGCAGGGCATCTTCAACGCGGGCTTTCTTCTCTTTCATTTCAACTTCGGTAGCTGCACCGACTTTGATTACCGCTACGCCACCTGCCAGTTTCGCTACGCGCTCCTGCAGTTTTTCACGGTCGTAATCGGAGGTAACTTCTTCGATCTGCTGACGGATCTGAGAAACACGGCCCTGAATTGCCGCTTCTTCGCCCACGCCATCGATGATGGTGGTGGTGTCTTTGTTAATCACAACGCGTTTTGCCTGACCCAGATCTTCCAGGGTTGCTTTTTCCAGCTCCATACCGATCTCTTCAGAGATTACGGTACCGCCGGTCAGGATAGCGATATCCTGCAGCATGGCTTTACGACGGTCGCCGAAGCCCGGTGCTTTCACCGCAGCCACTTTAACGATACCGCGCATGGTGTTCACTACCAGAGTCGCCAGCGCTTCGCCTTCAACGTCTTCAGCAACGATCAGCAGTGGTTTACCTGCTTTAGCAACGGCTTCCAGCACCGGCAGCATTTCGCGGATGTTGGAGATTTTTTTGTCAGCCAGCAGGATGAACGGGCTTTCCAGTTCGATAGAACCGGTCTCCGGCTTGTTGATGAAGTAAGGGGAGAGGTAGCCACGGTCAAACTGCATACCTTCTACCACGTCCAGCTCGTCCTGCAGACCGGTGCCTTCTTCAACGGTGATCACGCCTTCTTTGCCCACTTTCTCCATCGCCTGCGCGATCAGAGTCCCCACGGTTTCGTCGGAGTTAGCAGAGATGGTGCCTACCTGAGCAATAGCACGGGAGTCAGAGCACGGTACGGAGAGGGTTTTCAGCTCTTCAACGGCGGCGATAACGGCTTTATCGATACCGCGCTTCAGATCCATCGGGTTCATACCCGCAGCAACGGCTTTCAGGCCTTCGGTGATGATGGACTGAGCCAGTACGGTTGCAGTGGTGGTACCGTCGCCCGCAGCGTCGTTCGCTTTGGAAGCTACTTCTTTCACCATCTGCGCGCCCATGTTCTCGAACTTGTCTTCCAGCTCGATTTCACGTGCAACGGAAACACCGTCTTTAGTAATGGTCGGTGCACCGAAAGATTTATCCAGAACGACGTTACGGCCTTTCGGGCCCAGGGTCACTTTCACTGCATCTGCCAGCACGTTTACGCCGCGCAGCATTTTCACACGGGCGTCGTTACCGAATTTTACGTCTTTAGCTGCCATTTTCTTTTTCCCTTAAATTCGTATGGTTCAGTTCGCGCGTGGATTACGCTTCAACAATTGCCAGAATGTCAGATTCGGACATGATCAGTACTTCCTGATCGTCGATTTTCTCTGCTTTCACGCCGTAGCCATCGTTGAAAATAACGATGTCGCCGACTTTCACGTCCAGCGGCTGCACGGATCCGTTTTCGAGGATGCGGCCTTTACCGACAGCGATGATCTCGCCACGAGTAGATTTACCAGCAGCACTACCGGTCAGAACGATGCCGCCAGCTGATTTAGACTCGACTTCTTTACGCTTGACGATGACACGGTCATGTAGTGGACGAATACTCATTGATAGCTCTCCTTTGAGAAAGTCAGTATCGGTTATGGATGACGCCGGTTCCTTTTCGCTTCCCGGCTGGTGACGAGAGAGATGGGGATGGCCTTTTCACCCTTCAAGGGGCCAACGAAAAAAAATTTGTGAAAGTGTTACCATCATCGCTCTTTGGACAGGGGCAGGATAATAATAGATGAGTGGCTTAAAACAGGAGCTGGGACTGGCTCAGGGGGTGGGGCTGTTATCAACCTCACTGTTAGGGACTGGCGTATTTGCCGTGCCTGCACTGGCGGCGCTGGTGGCGGGCAACAATAGTCTGTGGGCGTGGCCGGTGCTGATCGTCCTGGTTTTCCCCATTGCGATTGTCTTCGCCCTGCTCGGGCGACACTTTCCCAGCGCGGGTGGCGTGGCCCATTTTGTCGGCATGGCGTTTGGTCCGCGTCTGGAACGCGTCACGGGCTGGCTGTTTCTGTCGGTGATCCCGGTGGGACTGCCCGCCGCGCTGCACATTGCCGCTGGCTTCTGGCAGGCGCTGTTTGGCTGGCACGGCCCGCTGCTGCTGATGGCGGAGCTGGGCACGCTGCTGCTGGTGTGGGCGGTGGGAACGCGGGGGGCCAGCTCCAGCGCTAACCTGCAAACCCTTGTCGCCGGGCTGATCGTGGCGCTGATCGCCGCCGTGTGGTGGTATGGCGATCTTACGATCGCTGAGATCCCCTTCCCTGCCCCGCAGGACGTCGAGGCGTCGGGCCTGTTTGCTGCCCTGTCGGTGATGTTCTGGTGCTTCGTGGGTCTGGAAGCGTTTGCCCACCTGGCCTCTGAATTCAAGCGTCCGGAGCGGGACTTCCCCCGCGCGCTGATGATTGGTCTGCTGCTGGCTGGCTTCGTCTACTGGGCCTGCACGGTGATTGTGCTGCACTTTGACGCATATAGCGCCGATCGTGCTGCTGCGGCCTCGCTGCCGGGGATCGTGGTGCAGCTGTTTGGTGAGAAGGCGCTGTGGATCGCCTGTGTGATTGGCTATCTGGCCTGCTTCGCCAGCCTTAATATCTACATTCAGAGCTTCGCCCGTCTGGTCTGGTCTCAGGCGATGTACAACCCACAGGGACGCCTGGCACAGCTCTCAAAACGCCAGATTCCGTTTAATGCCCTGAATGCGGTACTCATCTGCTGCGTTATCAGCACGCTGGTCATCTATGTGCTGAAGATTAACCTCGACGCGCTGATTATCTACGCCAACGGCATTTTCATTATCATCTATATGCTGTGCATGATGGCGGGATGTCGTTTGCTGAAGGGGCGCTATCGGGCGCTGGCAGCGGTGGGTGGCCTGCTCTGTCTGCTGCTGCTGGCAATGGTGGGCTGGAAGAGCCTCTACGCCATCATTATGCTGGCGGCGCTGTGGTGGTTTTTACCCAAGCGCGCCATCGTGCATTAAATAACGCCGGGTGGCGCTGCGCTTACCCGGCCAACGGTTATTTATCGTCTTTATGATCGATACGGTCGCGATACTCGTCCTTGCGCTGGTACTCGCCATCAAAGGTCTGACCGCCCTCGTTACCAGCGCTGAACCCGCCGCCCGGCATCCGGGAGAAACGCAGATGCGGCAGCAGGCGCAGGGTCAGCAGCTTCTGCACCGGCGGTAATAGCAGCAGCAGGCCGAGCAGATCGGTAAAGAAACCCGGCAGCAGCAGCAGCAGCCCGGCAATCATCAGCGACACGCTCTTAATCATCTCCGCAGCGGGACTCTCCCCGGCGGCCATCTTCTGCTGCATCAGCAAAATATTTTTAAAGCCCTGGTTACGCACCAGCGACATACCGATGACGGAGGTAAAGATCACCAGCACCAGCGTGAGCAGGACGCCAAAGACATGGGCGACCTGAATAAAAATCGAGATTTCGATGTAAACGTATAAAAATATTGCAATTAGCGGTATCCAGCGCACTGGCGTCTCCTGTAGGTTTGCGGCGTGCTTCTTATTGAGATGGTGCTTAATAAGCATAATTCAATAGGATTGCACGCCAGGTTGGCTGAAAATCTCTGGCCGGTGATGCATTTCACAAATTATTAAAACTGATGCAACGACTAAGATAATAAGTGATCCAGATTACGGCATTTCGCTATCATCAGCATATGATCCCGGGTACGTGGCCGATTAAGGAAATAATCGTCGGTCAGCAAACACACAAAACCCCAGATGTACTGTGTGTTTAGTACATTCATTCGCAGCTTGAAAAAGAAGGTTCACATGTTAAACAGCATTCGTATCGAAGAAGATTTGTTGGGCACAAGGGAAGTACCAGCGGACGCTTACTACGGCATCCACACTCTGAGAGCGATTGAGAATTTCTACATCAGCAACAACAAAATCAGCGACATCCCTGAATTTGTACGTGGCATGGTGATGGTTAAGAAAGCCGCAGCGCTGGCGAACAAAGAGCTGCACACCATTCCCAAAAGCGTGGCAAATGCCATCGTCGCCGCATGTGATGAAGTCCTGAATAACGGTAAATGCATGGATCAGTTCCCGGTCGACGTCTATCAGGGCGGCGCGGGTACCTCCGTGAATATGAACACCAATGAAGTGCTGGCAAACATCGGCCTTGAGCTGATGGGCCACCAGAAAGGCGACTACCAGTACCTGAACCCGAACGATCACGTCAACAAGTGCCAGTCTACCAACGACGCCTACCCGACCGGTTTCCGCATTGCGGTTTACGCCTCTATCGTTAAGCTGGTGGATGCCATTAACCAGCTCGGAGAAGGGTTCCAGAACAAGGCCGTTGAGTTCAAAGACATTCTGAAAATGGGCCGCACCCAGCTGCAGGATGCGGTGCCAATGACGCTGGGCCAGGAGTTCCACGCCTTTAATGTTCTGCTCAACGAAGAGACGCGCAACCTGCTGCGCACCGCCGAACTGCTGCTGGAGGTTAACCTCGGCGCGACGGCGATCGGCACGCGTCTGAATACCCCGGACGGCTATCAGCAGCTGGCGGTGCAGAAGCTGGCGGAAGTCAGCAACCTGCCGGTGGTGGCGGCGGAAGATCTGATCGAAGCGACCTCCGACTGCGGCGCATACGTTATGGTTCACAGTTCGCTGAAGCGCCTGGCGGTCAAGCTCTCTAAAATCTGTAACGACCTGCGCCTGCTCTCCTCCGGGCCACGCGCTGGCCTGAATGAGATCAACCTGCCCGAGCTGCAGGCTGGCTCCTCTATCATGCCTGCGAAGGTCAACCCGGTCGTGCCAGAGGTGGTGAACCAGGTCTGCTTTAAGGTTATCGGTAACGACATCACGGTCACGATGGCCTCTGAAGCGGGCCAGCTGCAGCTCAACGTGATGGAGCCGGTCATCGGCCAGGCGATGTTTGAGTCAATCCACATTCTGACCAACGCCTGCTACAACCTGCTGGAGAAATGCATCAACGGCATCACCGCCAACAAAGCGGTATGCGAGAGCTACGTCTATAACTCAATCGGCATCGTGACCTACCTTAACCCGTTTATTGGTCACCACAACGGCGATATTGTTGGTAAAATCTGTGCCGAAACGGGCAAGAGCGTGCGTGAGGTCGTGCTTGAACGCGGCCTGCTGACCGAGGCGGAGCTGGATGATATCTTCTCGGCGCAAAACCTGATGCACCCGGCTTATAAAGCAAAACGGTATACGGATGAGAACGAACAGTAACCGTTCAACCGGGTAAGACCTCAAAGGCACGTCAGCAATGACGTGCCTTTTTGTTTATGGATGCTACTAAAATTCAACAAATCAATATCAACTTGTAAACACATCAAGGAAGCCAACTATGTTTGCTGCGGAACTTGTGATTGTCCTGCTGGCGATTTACTTAGGTGCCAGACTCGGCGGGATCGGTATCGGCTTTGCCGGTGGGCTTGGCGTACTCGTCCTGACGCTTTTTTTCCAGATTAAGCCCGGTGCGATCCCTTTTGACGTTATTGAGATCATCATGGCAGTGATCGCTGCGATTGCCGCGATGCAGGTGGCCGGGGGGATGGACTACCTGGTTAGCCTGGCGGAGCGCCTGCTGCGCCGTCACCCCAAGTACATCACCTTTCTCGCCCCGCTGGTGACCTGGTTTATGACCATCCTCGCCGGTACCGGGCACACCGCGTTCTCTACGCTACCGGTGATCACCGAGGTAGCAAAAGAGCAGGGCATCCGCCCCTCTCGCCCGCTCTCTATCGCCGTGGTGGCCTCGCAGATCGCCATCACCGCCTCGCCCATTTCAGCGGCGGTGGTATTTTTCGCCGGGATCCTTGAACCGCTGGGCGTCAGCTACCTGACGCTGCTGGCGATCTGTATTCCGGTCACCCTGATCGCCATCATGCTTACTGCTGTGGTGTGTAACTTCCTCGGCGCAGAGCTAAAAGACGATCCGGTCTATCAGGAACGGCTTGCTAAAGGCGAAGTGAAGCTGCGCGGCAATCAGGTTTTTCAGCTTAAGCCTCACGCCAAACGCTCGGTGATGCTGTTTCTGATCGGCATTGCCGCGGTAATGGTTTACGCCACCATTATCAGCCCAACGGTGGGACTGATTACTGACCCGGTGCTGCCGCGCAACGAGGCGATTGTGGTCTTTATGCTCACCATCGCCACGCTGATCTGCCTGAGCTGCAAGGTGGACACCAGTGAGATACTTAACGCCGGCACCTTTAAGTCCGGGATGAGCGCCTGTATCTGCGTGCTGGGCGTGGCCTGGCTCGGGGATACCTTTGTGAAGACCCACATTGCGGATATTCAGAGCGTGGCGGGCGGCCTGCTGCACAGCTATCCATGGCTGCTGGCGGTGGTACTCTTTTTTGCCGCCACCCTGCTCTACTCGCAGGCGGCAACTACCAAAGCACTGATGCCCGCCGCGCTGCTACTCGGCGTCACCCCCCTGACCGCCATCGCCTCGTTCGCTGCCGTATCGGCCCTGTTCGTGCTGCCCACCTACCCGACGCTGCTGGCGGCGGTAGAGATGGACGATACCGGCTCGACCCGCATCGGCAAGTATGTCTTTAACCACGCTTTTCTGATCCCCGGCGTGATTGCCATCGCCCTGTGCGTCATTCTGGGCTTCGTTATTGGCGGGATTGTTCTGTAGCAGGCATGATGGTGTAAATGTCGTTAAAATCGGGCTGCCTGGCGGCCCGGTTGATTAATCCCCCGCCAGCGGCATGCTATAGTGGCTTTTTTCGTCTGATACGAGATTGCCGATGAACACGCCTGATGCCGTCGTTGTGCTCTGTACTGCCCCGGATGAAGCCACCGCCCAGGACCTGGCGGCGAAAGTGCTGGCCGATAAACTCGCCGCCTGCGTGACGATTTTGCCCGGTGCCACCTCGCTCTACTACTGGGAAGGCAAGCTGGAGCAGGAGTATGAAGTCCAGATGCTGCTGAAAAGCACCCCTGCGCATCAGGAGGCGCTGCTTGCCTGCCTGAAATCACACCATCCATATCAGACCCCCGAACTATTAGTGCTGCCCGTCGCACATGGAGACAATGATTACCTCTCATGGCTCAACGCATCCTTACGTTAATCCTGCTGTTTTGCAGTACGTCCACTTTTGCCGGGTTGTTTGACGCGCCCGGCGCCGGGAAATTTGTTCCTGCTGATAGCGCGTTTACCTTCGACTTTCAGCAAAATGAGCACGACCTGACGCTCAACTGGCAGATCAAAGAGGGCTACTACCTCTATCGCCAGCAGATCAGCGTCACGCCCGTGCAGGCGGACATCGCCCCGCTCCAGCTCCCGAAAGGCGAAAGCCACAAAGATGAATTCTTTGGCACCAGCGAAATTTACCGCCAGCGGCTCAGCCTGCCGGTGACGGTGCGCTCAGCCAACCAAGCGGCGACGCTGACCGTGACCTACCAGGGCTGCGCGGCGGCGGGCTTCTGTTATCCGCCGGAGACCAAAGTCATACCGTTGAGTGAGGTGCAGCCGCTGGCGCAAAGCCTGCCGGATCAACCCGCCCCTGCATCAGCCGCGCCCACGCTGCCCTTCTCGGCGCTGTGGGCACTGCTGATCGGGATTGGCATCGCCTTTACCCCCTGTGTGCTGCCGATGTACCCGCTCATCTCCGGCATTGTGCTGGGGGGCAAATCGCGCCTCTCTACCGGACGCGCGCTGCTGTTGACCGTGCTCTACGTGCAGGGCATGGCCCTCACCTACACCGCGCTGGGCCTCGTCGTGGCCGCCGCCGGGCTACAGTTTCAGGCGGCGCTCCAGCATCCCTATGTATTAGTCGGCCTGTCGGTAATTTTCACCCTGCTGGCGCTGTCGATGTTTGGTCTGTTCACCCTCCAGCTGCCGTCATCTGTTCAGACGCGCCTGAGCCTAATGAGCAACCGCCAGCAGGGCGGATCACCGGGCGGCGTCTTTGCGATGGGGGCCATCGCCGGGCTGATCTGCTCTCCCTGCACCACCGCGCCGCTCAGCGCCATCCTGCTCTATATTGCCCAGAGCGGTAACCTGTGGCTCGGCGGTGGTACGCTCTATCTTTACGCGCTCGGCATGGGTATACCGCTGATCCTGGTTACCCTGTTCGGCAACCGTCTGCTGCCAAAAAGCGGCCCATGGATGGAGCAGGTCAAAATCGCCTTTGGCTTTGCCATCCTCGCCCTGCCGGTCTTTTTATTGGAGCGCATACTGGGTGAGACGTGGGGCCTGCGCCTCTGGTCGCTGCTCGGCGTGGCGTTTTTCGGCTGGGCATTTATCACCTGTTTGACGGGTACCCGGCGCGGAATACGTGTGCTACAGATCGTCCTGCTGGGCGCGGCGCTGGTCAGCGCGAAGCCGCTGCAGGACTGGGCGTTTGGCGTCAGCGCCTCTGCCCCGCAGGCGCACCTGAACTTTACCCGCATCGCCAGCGTGGATGAGCTAAACCAGGCCCTGGCGCAGGCCAGGGGGAAACCGGTAATGCTCGATCTCTATGCTGACTGGTGCGTGGCCTGTAAAGAGTTTGAGAAGTACACCTTCAGCGATCCGCAGGTACAGGCGGCGCTGAAGGAGACGGTACTGTTGCAGGCGGACGTAACCGCCAACAGCGCCGAGGATGCCGCCCTGCTTCGCCATCTTGGCGTGCCGGGCCTGCCGACAATTCTGTTCTTTGACGCCCAGGGCAACGCGCAGCCTGCGCAACGGGTGGCAGGATTTATGGACGCGGAAGCATTTAGTAGACATTTGCGCAATCGCCAGCCATAAACTACACCAGGAGTGGAAAAATGGTTCTAAAAACGCAGGAGAACACCGTGCAACGTGAAGACGTCTTAGGGAAAACATTGCAGTGGCTTGAGATCGAAGGCCTTGCTGCCACGACGCCCGAAATTATCGCCGAACGTCTTAATTATCCATTGGACGAGTTTTTGCGCTTTTGGCCCGATAAAGAGGCGCTGCATTACGATGCGCTGCGCCACCTCAGCCAGCAGGTTGATGCCTGGCGCAGGCAGATGCTGTTAAACGATGAGTTAAGCAAAGAGCAGAAGCTGCTGGCTCGCTACACAGCGCTCACCGAGTGCGTCACTAACCATCGCTATCCGGGCTGCCTGTTCATTGCTGCCTGCACTATCTATCCGGATCCGGCCCACCCTATCCATCAGTTGGCGGATCAGCAAAAGCGCGCGGCGTATGCCTATACCCACGAACTGCTGACCTCGCTGGAAGTCGACGATCCGGCCATGGTCGCGAAACAGATGGAGCTGGTGCTGGAGGGCTGCCTCAGCCGGATGCTGGTCAATCGCAGCCAGGTAGACGTCGATACCGCCTACCGGCTGGCAGAGGATATTCTCCGCTTTGCCCAGTGCCGCATGGGTGGCGCACTGACCTGATATCAGAGCAGCAGCCCTGCCCACGCAGAGATCAGCAGGCACAGCGCCATTGCCCGCTGAAACCACACCAGCGAGGCGGGGGTGCGAAAGATTCGGTTTACTGCTCTGCCGCAGAACGCCCAAACGGTCAGGCAGAGCTGGGAGATTATCAGAAACAGCAGCGCCATCACGGCGATCTCACGCAGCGGATGCGCCCCATTGGGCGCAAACAGACTCACCACCGCCAGCGCCATCATCCAGGTTTTCGGGTTAATCAGCTGCAACATGGCTGCCGCCCGAACGCTAAAGGGCCGCTGTGCCTCCCCCTCCAACTGTGCAGCTGGTGCATTAAACAGCTGCCAGCTCATCCAGCTTAGCCACAACACGCCCGCCCAGCTCATCCCGCTACGTACCAGCGGGTGTTGGCGCAGCACCTCCCCTGCCCCCGCTCCAGAGGCCAGCACAATCAGGCTGGCCGCCACGCAGGCGCTCACTACGGCAGGTAGCGTTGCCTTCACGCCGAAGCGCTGGCTGCTGGAGAGCACCAGGATATTGGTGGGGCCGGGAGTAATAGACGCCACGAAGGCAAACAGCATAAACGGCAGATAGGTATAGAACATATTCACAGGCAGGACTCCTTATTATCGTTGTCCTGACTGTCGCGTTATTTCATTGTCGCGTCTGGAAGATTTGTGCATAAGCTGCGGTAGCGCGCCGGAGAGAGACGATAGGCCCGCTGGAACCAGCGCCCGAGGTGGCTCTGATCGGCAAAGCCTAACGCCGCCGCCACGCTGGCTGGCTGCTCCCCTTTTGCCAGCATGGCGCGGGCGCTCGCCAGCCGGAGCTGGATCAGCCAGGCGTGAGGCGAGAGGTGGAACTCGCGCTTAAAGCAGCGCGTGAGGGTGAAGCGATCGGTGCCGGTCTCCCGCGCCACGTCGTCAAGGCCGACGTTATCTCCCCGATGCGCGTAGAGATAGTCCCGCGCCCGGTGGGCAATGGCCGCGCTCTGACGCTCCGCCGAGAGCCGCTTGCGCCACTGGCAGTGGTGCGTCAGCTGGCCCAGCAGCCCGTCCATCATGCCCTGCTGCACGATGCGCATCTCATCGTTATGCAGGGTGAAGAAGGTCTGGGCGATGGTGTTCACCAGCTGCGGAGCGCGGGCAATGGTCTGGTCAAAGTGCAGCGAGTAGCTTGAGGGTGTGGCATCGTACAGGCCGCGCAGGGTGTCGCTCAGCCAGCGGTCGTCGAGATAGAACGTCAGGTAGGTAAAGCCGCCCTCTACCGGCGCGTCGCCGTCGTGGATCTCGCCCGGCTCCAGTAGAAACGCGTCCCCGGGCGTGCTGCGATGGCGCTCGCGGCGGCAGTGAAACTGCTGAGTGCCGGTCAGGGTGATGCCCACCAGGTAGCTATCGTGCCAGTGCGGATCGTAGGCGTGACCCTCAAAGTGCGCGCGGATGGTTTCGATGCCGGTATCGGCATGCTGCCGCAGCTCAAGCCAGTCTGCCATATCAACCTCCTGAATGATTCCCGAGTGTAGCATCAATCATTCAGCCTGAAAGGTCTGGAAGATTTGTGCAGCATAGAGCAAAAATCACTGAGATTGCGGCAACCTGCTGAAGAGTTTTAACGATCACAGAAGCAAAAAAACATAATTAATTAATATAAAATCGCAATAGATTCTCCGCGGCCATCTGTGTCAGAAAGTAACCCTCATTCATAAGAAACCGGAGAAGTGATTCAAATGAGTAGAGGCATACTAAAAAGTCACCATAATGAATACCATATATTAACCCGCGGGGAACGTATTGGTTATGGAATGGGGGACTTTGCGCAAAACCTTGTTTTTGGCACAATAGGCGGCTTTCTTGCTCTGCATATGTTAACCGTCAACGCTATCGGTACAGCCACCGCAGGGTTTATATTTCTTTTCGTCCGAATCATCAATGTTTTTTGGGATCCAATGGTAGGAACCTATGTCGACAAAAGAATTTCAGCAGCGGGAAAGTATCGCCCCTGGCTCTTAAGAGCGGGCGTGCCGCTGGTTATTCTCTCCGCTTTGCTTTTTACACCTATCCCCGGTATCAGAGGTTCTGTTGCCTTTGCCTTTGTCGTTTATTTGGCGCTGGATTTGGTGTATTCATTGGTAAACATTCCGTATGGCTCTCTTAATGCTTCACTGACCAGAGATCCTGAATCTATTGATAAACTGACCAGTACAAGAATGATGTTGGCTAACACGGCCAATCTGCTTGTCTACACCCTCTTCCCCATGTTTGTCCAAATGGCTTCACCAAAGGATCGTAGCCTCAAGGATACCGGCTTCTTTGGGCTTGAGCTTAACATGGGAAACTATACCGACCCATCAGCCAATTACGCCTGGTTTGGCGTTTACTCTGTTTATATGATAATCGGTGCTGTGGCACTTTTTATCTGCTATAAGTTCACGAAAGAGCGTGTAGTCGCGACTGCGGAACAGACTGCCAACGTAAAAACAACCGATCTCTTTCTTGAACTGAAATACAACCGACCGCTGGTTATCCTCGGACTGTTTTTCATGTTGGGCTTTACGTTCATGTTTTTCATGAATACCGTAAATGGCTTTTTCAATCAGTTTGTTGTCGGTCATTCAGAGTGGATGGGAGCTATAGGCCTGGTAGCCTCCATCCCGGGGATTCTGTTCCCGGTTTTCTGGCCAAGGCTCAAGAAAATTTTTGGCAAAAAAGGCTTCTTCCATCTTTTCCTTGGCATGTTTATCGTAGGTGAACTGCTGACTTACGTTTGGTCACGGGAAGGGATGCATGACGCCTTGTGGCTTGCTTACATCGCAACCTTTATTAAACAGTGGGGCTTAACGTCAGCGACCGGATTCATGTGGGCGCTAGTTCCTGAAGTGATTGCTTATGGCGAATTAAAATCAGGAAAGCGCAACGCCGCCATCATTAATGCGATTATGGGGCTCTTCTTCAAGATTGGTTTTACCCTTGGTGGCGCAATCCCACTTTGGCTGCTGGCCGCCTATGGTTTTAACGAAACAGGTGCGAAACAAAGCGCTAATGCAATCGACGGGATCATTATGACAGCGGTGTGGATCCCCATTGTTTTAGCTTTCATTTCGATGATCGTCATTCAAGTCTATCCCATCTCAGACAAAAATGTTAAAGACATCAACCGTCAGCTCGATGAGATACGCGTGTAATTAAAACAACAAAAAAAAACCAAATACAAAGCAGCAGCTTAAAAAGGTAGAAATCTATGTCACTTATTCAAAACCCTATCTTACCTGGCTTTAATGCCGACCCGAGTATTATCCGTGTAGAAGACACATACTATATTGCGAGCTCTACGTTCGAGTGGTTTCCTGGCGTTCGTTTACATGAGTCCAAAGATCTGCAGCACTGGAATCTACTCCCCAGTCCATTATCAACTTCCACGCTGTTAGATATGAAAGGAAATCCTTCATCAGGCGGAATTTGGGCCCCAGACCTCTCTTATGCCGAGGGTAAATTTTGGCTGGTTTATACCGATGTAAAAGTCACAGAGGGTGCCTTTAAAGACATGACTAACTATCTGTCCACCGCAACAGATATCCGTGGTCCCTGGACAGATCCGATCAAGCTTAATGGCGTAGGTTTTGACGCCTCACTTTTCCATGACGAAGATGGGCGTAAATATATCGTTCAACAAACCTGGGATCATCGGGAGTATCACCATCCCTTTAACGGCATTACCTTAACCGAGCTGGATATCCATACCCTAAAACCTATGCCAGAAACAGCACGAACCCTTTATCGCGGCACTGCCGTTGCACTTGTTGAGGGGCCACATATCTACAAACTGAATGGCTATTACTACCTTTTCGCCGCTCAGGGCGGGACCGTTTTCACTCACCAGGAGGTAGTTGCACGTTCAAAAACCCTCGACGCCAACAGCTTTGAGACACAGCCAGGAGAGGTGTTCTTAACTAACGTGGACACCCCAGACAGCTATATCCAAAAACAGGGTCATGGTGCCCTGGTTTCCACGCCCAAAGGAGAGTGGTATTACGCTTCACTCTGCGCTCGCCCATGGAATCGTGCAGGTGAATCGGCCTATGATCCCCGCGGTTGGTCAACCCTTGGCAGAGAAACGTCTATCCAAAAAGTGTATTGGGATGAGGAAGGCTGGCCACGAATTGAAGGTGGTCACGGAGGAAAAACCTTTGTCAAAGGGCCCGTTGATGCCATTCATACCGAAAGCGCAGAAGATCACAGCCAGCATGATGAGTTTGACACGCCGACGCTCGATCTGAACTGGAATACGCTTCGCGTCCCGTTCACCGAAAAAATGGGCACAACAGGCGGCGGAAAATTAACATTAATAGGTCAAGGTTCTTTAGCCAATACGCATGACCTATCGCTTATTGCGCGGCGCTGGCAAGCTTTTTATTTTGATGCTCAGGTAAAGGTAAAATTTAATCCTTTTACCTATCAACAAATGGCAGGGTTAACGAATTACTATAACGATCGTCACTGGAGCTTTGTTTTCATTACATGGAATGAAATTAATGGCTCCGTAATCGAAATAGCCGAAAACAACCGAGGAAAATATACCTCGCACCTGAAAGATAAAGCCATCAAGATCCCAGAAGACACCGAGTACGTCTGGTTCCGCACGAAGGTTCGGAAGGAAACCTATACTTATGAATACAGTCTGGATGGGACAAGCTTTACGGAAATTCCTGTCACCTTAGATGCCGCAATTCTCTCAGATGATTATGTACTCCAAAGCTATGGTGGATTCTTTACTGGGGCATTCGTTGGCCTTGCGGTAGTTGACTACTCTGGTTACGCAGCCAAAGCCGAGTTTTATCATTTCGATTACCACGAGCTTGGTGACACCCTCATGGCCGATGACACCTACAGCTGGGCAGCCAGTGAATCACGCTTTGACTAACTATGGTTTGAAAAATCTGGGCTAACGTATGGCGTAAACACGTAGATTGTCGCAATAGTAAGCAGTTGAACGGCTTTTCGCTGATTTTGATTGACGGAAGGAGGCGACTACGGTTTAATGCGCTGCGTTGCCCGGATAGCTCAGTCGGTAGAGCAGGGGATTGAAAATCCCCGTGTCCTTGGTTCGATTCCGAGTCCGGGCACCACTATTTAGAAGAACCCGCCTATGGCGGGTTTTTTGCTTTCCAGGGTTGCGGTCGTGATGACCGTTACCGAGTGGACATTGCTTGTGTGAAATCCCTGCCTGCTCACAAAAAAATAAACTTTTATATCGATACAAAAAGCAAAACCCATTAACTCACTGATTTTAATACATTAAAACCTTGGCAAAATCCTAATCTCAAAATAGATCTGGAGCATATATAAATAACACGGTAACTAAATTATAATTCTTTAGTATCGGGTTGATATACGAGGTCAGAATGCGGTTAATTGTTATGCTGTTAAGCTTTGTGCTCTGCACACCGGTCTGGGCGGGTGAACTTTCCAGACCTGCCGGTAAAATCCTTTTAACGCTGTCTGGTAATATCGAAAATACAAATGAAGGTGGCAAAGCCGTTTTTGATCTCGCCAGCCTTGAGAAACTGGGTATGGTCAGCTTTCAGACGACCTCTCCCTGGTATGATGGCCGCACTACCTTTACGGGTATTTCACTACAAAAGCTCATGGACTATGTCGGGGCGAAAGGTACTGTTGTTAAGGTCACTGCGCTCAATGACTACACCACCGAAATCCCTCTCAGTGATTTTAAGAAACACAATGTCATCCTTGCTTTAAAAATCAACGGAGAATATATGCGCATCCGTGATAAAGGCCCATTGTTTGTTGTTTATCCTTATGACAGCAAGCCTGAGCTGAACAATCAGATTTATTATTCAAGATCGGCCTGGCAGGTCAGTAGAATGAATATTGAGTAAGGGGTCAGAAGACCAACATGAACAGAATTCTGGCTGGCATCATTTGTTTCCTTTTTATATCTACCGGATATATCTCCTTTCTTGTTCATGAAAGGCAACAAGAGCTACAGAAACTGACTCACTACGCCGCGTCGTGGTCTGCTGCACAGATGGTATCAGAATATTACCGCTTTGAATCGTTGCTGGGTCTTTACAGTATCGATGAGACGATACCTCTGGATGATGTGCGCATGCGTCTCGAGCTTATGCTCAGCCAGAGTGATTTAATGAAAGAAGGCGATCTGAGGGATTACATAGAGAGTAATAAAGCCCAGCATACTCTGGCTTTACAGCTTGAGAAGACGCTTGAGTATCTGGATGTGCATCTTGAGAAAATGGACCGCTCAGAAATCCAGGAATACCTAAAAAAAATGCAGACGCTTAATGCCCAACTGGGGCGTCTGTCGTCCGGCGCGTTAGATAAAGATATCAACTCGATTAATGACGCCAATCTCAAAATTAAGACTCTGTACTACATTTACTCAGCGACATCTTTATTGCTAATCATAATGAGTGCGATACTGGGCGTGCTGGTATTTTATCAAAAAAGAAATATTCTGAAGACGCATCTTCAGGTACAGAACCTTGCTGATGCACTGCAAGACTCCAAAGAAAAACTGCAGGCTCAGAATGCAAAGTTGGAGTATGACATCTTCCATGACTCACTGACACAGATGAATAATCGCCATTTTTTCTGGGGTAATTTGAATGAAACCATCGAGAGTGCAGTAAAAAGCAATAGTTCTGTGGTCGTGATGTTGTTTGATTTAGATCGATTCAAGGAGGTCAATGATACGTATGGTCATGATGTCGGCGATATGTTATTACACCAGATATCACACCGTCTGATTTCAATGGGTATGATTTCCGATACGCTTTCTCGTTTAGGCGGTGATGAGTTTGCGTTTATCTCGAGTGGCCTGTCGGAGAGTTGTGCCGTTTTACTAGCCCAAAATATAATCGATACTGTTAGTCAGCCCTACACTCTTGATAATACGATTATCAATATAACCACCAGTGTCGGCATTGTTATCTCAGACACTGAACGCCGCTCCGACTACCTTTACAAATTTGCCGATCTGGCGCTTTATGAAGCCAAAAATGAAGGCGCGGGTAAGATAAAAGTCTTCCGGCAATGGATGTTAGAAAAACTGCAAGAAAGCCGAACCCTTGAGCATGATATGGCACAGGCATTAGTGAACAAAGAGTTCGTGGTTTACTATCAGCCTATCGTTGATTCATTCAGCCGGGAAATTTACAGCTATGAAGCCCTTATTCGTTGGATACATCCTCTGAAGGGCCTCCTGTCGCCGGACAGCTTTATTGCTGTGGCTGAGAAAACAGGAATGATTAACGAAATGGGCAAATCAGTGCTCGAAATGGCCTGCCGGGAAGCCGCTTCCTGGGTGATCCCCGCTAAAATTTCTGATGTAGCCCCCT
>NZ_LR607338.1:3729373-3730755 GCF_902164725.1 Pseudescherichia vulneris
GGCGGGTCAAGATCACCCCGCTAAAATTTCAGTCAATGTTTCCCCTGTCCAGCTCAGCAGCAACGCCTTTGCCGGGATAGTGCTATCCATTCTGAACGAAACGGGACTCCCCGCTGAGCGTCTCGAACTGGAGGTGACTGAATCCTCACTCTTTACTGAGAGTGATACGCCGATGAATACGCTCAACATGCTGCGAGGGCTGGGGGTGAAAATCTCCATCGATGATTTTGGTACCGGTTATTCTTCTCTTTCGCGACTCAGCAGGCTTGCCTTCGATAAAATCAAAATAGACAAGTCCTTTGTGCATTCGCTATCAACACAGGAAGACGCCCTTAATATCATCAGGCTCATCACCGGCATGGCGAAATCCCTTAATATGAAGGCCGTTGCAGAAGGTGTTGAAACTCAGGAGCAGTTGGAAAGCCTTCAGGTGCTAGGCTGTGATTTCTCACAAGGCTATCTGTTTGGTAAACCTCAGCCTTATGTCGATGAGAAAATCAGAAACGGATGAGGGGAACATGTGCTTCCTGCCTGTGAATTTATAGCTCAAGCCAGGCATGACCGCTATCTTTGCTGCCCCCTCTATGTAAAACACGTCTGGCCCATCAAATTTTGTGTGCCTCTGAAAGGTGCAGTATGTCATCACACATCTCTTGTAACTCATTGATCAGTCTTGCCACATGGAAACCATCGCACACGGAATGATTTACC
The DNA here is from genome assembly GCF_902164725.1 of Pseudescherichia vulneris. NCBI lineage: Bacteria > Pseudomonadati > Pseudomonadota > Gammaproteobacteria > Enterobacterales > Enterobacteriaceae > Pseudescherichia > Pseudescherichia vulneris. The sequence continues at coordinate 3,730,085 of NZ_LR607338.1, forward strand.
AGAACGGCGAGAGGCAATAATATTTTATCACCCTGTTGGTAGTATTTCCCAAGCGTAAACATCGGGGAAAAAAAGTTGTGCATATGAGCAACATTGGTATTGAAACTGGTAAAACTTACCCAAGGAATAGCCGATATGAAAAATACATTTTCCCGAGATTCCGCCTTAGGCCAATAAGAGAGGTTATCACGATACTGTGCCATGTCTTCAGAATAGGTTTTTTGGAAGTGATGAATATTGCCATCGTAGTGACTCCATAATGATGAAAAAGTCTCCGTTTCATTATGGAAAATGGTGTAGCTTGGATGAACTTCATTCCATATAACAAGTTCACTATTCTTTATGGCCATGCGGAACTCTGCATGACTGTTTACGACTTTAGAAAGAAGAAAAATAATAGTAGGATAAAATTTCCAGCCAGCTTGCTTTGTATTTTTTAGCAGCGCGGTAATATCCAGAAGGACGGTTTGGTTAAAAGTACATTCAGCAAACGACTGAAATATTTCAAAATGCTCCCGCCGTGCCCAGCGAGACAAATCAACAGGCGTATATTCCGGGGTTGTTTTTTTCATTTTTTAACCTTTGTTTATAAATTACCTATCAGATGTCAGTCTACGCTTTTGTGGGTAAAAAAAATACATGGCTTAACCCGTTCTGGTGGAGAACGCATC
>NZ_LR607338.1:3730891-3771748 GCF_902164725.1 Pseudescherichia vulneris
GCTTTTTAGAATGAGATGTGTCAAGTCTGACGCGTAATGTTCTATACGGCCAGTTGTTTCAGCAGCTGCTCAGCAGTTGCCGCCGATGATGTCGGGTTCTGACCGGTAATCAACAGGCCGTCAGTCAGGACATAGGAACTCCAATCCTCGCCTTTAGAGTAGATCCCCCCTTTCGCAATCAGCTCGTCCTCAACCAGGAACGGCACCACGTGAGTCAGGCCTACCGCCTCCTCTTCAGTATTCGTGAAGCCGGTGACCTTGCGTCCCTCGACCAGCGGTTTACCTTCAGGTGTTTTAACGTGGCGCAGGACGCCCGGAGCATGGCAGACAAATGCAACATGTTTGCCAGCAGCGATGAAGGATTCAATCAGCGCAATGGAGTGCTTATCCTCCGCCAGATCCCACAGCGGACCATGCCCACCCGGATAGAACACTGTGTCGAAATCTGCCTGCGATACGCTGTCCAGGCGGACGGTATTCGCCAGCTGAGCCATAGCATCAGCATCAGCTTCAAAGCGGTGCGTAAATTCAGTTTGCGCGTCCGGCTCATTGCTTTTCGGATCCAGCGGCGGCTTGCCGCCTTTTGGCGAGGCCAGCACGATTTCCGCGCCAGCGTCTTTAAAGGCGTAATAAGGTGCGGCCAGCTCTTCTAGCCAAAAACCCGTTTTACGACCGGTGTTGCCTAAGGTGTCGTGAGAGGTCAGGACTATTAATACTTTCATTATCATTCTCCGATTTATCACTTTGCTATTAATACTAGCCCGGTCGTATATAAAAATAGTGCCAATTCAGATTAGTCGGTAAGGCATACCAGCGTACTATCCCTTGTTGGCACTGTAATGGTTATTCAATCACATCAGGAGAACACGAGATGTCTGAGCATCCAAGAATTGCGCTTATCGGCCCAGGTGCAATCGGTACGACTATCGCTGCCGCGCTGCATGAAGTTGGCCGCACGCCACTGCTTTGCGGACGCACCGCCCATCCACAGTTAACGCTGCGCCACGAGGCGGGTGAAATCGTGGTACCCGGCCCGGTACTGAGCGATCCAGCGGCGGTTTCTCATCCGTTCGATATCGTCTTTGTGGCGGTGAAAGTGACGCAGGTCGCTGAATCTGCGAGTTGGTTGGCGAGGCTGTGCGATGAAAACAGTATCGTGTGCGCCCTGCAAAACGGCGTTGAGCAGAAAAACCAGCTGGCCCCGTTGGTTAACGGAGCAGAGGTGCTGCCATCGATAGTGTGGTTTCCCGCCCAGCGAGAGCCAGACGCCTCTGTCTGGTTACGCGCCGCGCCGCGACTCACCCTGCCGGATGTACCGCAGGCAAAAGCGATAGCGGATGTGCTCAGCGGCACACGCTGTACGGTAGAGCTATCGTCCGACTTTATCTCTCTCGCCTGGCGCAAGCTGCTGCAAAACGCGGTCGCAGGCCTGATGGTGCTCGCCAATCGCCGTGCGGGGATGTTCTCACGCTCGGATATCACAGCCCTGGCGCTGGCCTATCTACAAGAGGGACTCACCGTTGCGCGTGCGGAAGGTGCGATACTGAGCGACAGCGTGCCTCAGGAGATCGTCGACGGTTTTCATCGTGCCCCGGTGGATCTGGGTACCTCGATTCTTGCCGACCGCCAGGCTAACCGCCCGCTGGAGTGGGATATTCGCAACGGCGTGATACAACGCTTTGGCCGCTCACACAATATTCCCACGCCGATCGGCGACGTGCTGGTTCCCCTGCTAGCCGCAGGAAGCGAGGGGCCGGGTTGATGCCGCTACCCTTCCCTGTGTTCCATCAATTTATTTGACCAATTACGTTAAACAAATGGCATTTATTCTCACTATGTAACGCGTAGAGTAGGGATATCAAAAGCAGGCTCCGGCCTGCCGCCTATTTCTCTGAAGTCAGGATAAACGCCATGAAGAAGATCGGATTTTTGTCATTTGGTCACTGGACGCCGTCGCCGCAGTCTGGAACCCGTTCGGCCGCTGACGCGCTGCTGCAATCCATCGATCTGGCCGTTGCCGCCGAAGAGCTGGGCGCGGATGGGGCCTGGTTCAGGGTGCACCACTTTGCCCGCCAGCTGGCCTCACCCTTCCCGCTGCTGGCAGCCGTAGGGGCGCGGACCAAGCGGATTGAAATCGGTACCGGCGTAATCGACATGCGCTATGAGAATCCACTCTATATGGCAGAGGATGCCGGTGCAGCGGATTTGATCTCCGGTGGCCGTTTGCAGTTGGGTATCAGCCGTGGCTCCCCAGAACAGGTGATCGATGGCTGGCGCTACTTTGGTTACGCGCCCTCAGAAGGGGAAAACGAGTCGGATATGGCGCGCCGCCATACCGAGGTGCTGCTGGACGTGCTGCGCGGTGAAGGCTTTGCCAAACCCAATCCGCAGCCGATGTTCCCGAACCCGCCAGGCCTGCTGCGCCTTGAACCGCATTCCGAGGGTCTGCGGGATCGTATCTGGTGGGGCGCTGGCTCGAATGCCACCGCAGTATGGGCTGCCAAGCTGGGGATGAACCTGCAAAGCTCAACGCTGAAGGATGATGAGACGGGCGAGCCGTTCCACATCCAGCAGGCAAAACAGATCCGCGCCTATCGCGAAGCCTGGGCGGAAGCGGGCCATACCCGTACGCCACGCGTCTCGGTCAGCCGCAGCATCTTTGCCCTGATGGACGAGCGCGACCGGATGTACTTCGGTTCAAGCCGTAACGAAAGCGATAGCATTGGTTTTCTCGATGAGAAAACACGGGCGATCTTCGGACGCAGCTACGCCGCAGAGCCTGACAAGCTGATCGAGCAGTTGAAGCAGGATGAAGCGATTGCCGAAGCGGATACCCTGCTGCTGACCGTGCCGAACCAGCTGGGCGTGGATTATAACGCTCACGTTATCGAATCCATCCTGAAACACGTGGCTCCGGCGATGGGCTGGCGCGACTAAGACCGCAACCCGGCAGGACAAAACGCCTCGCGTGCTTTACGGCATGCGAGGCGTTATAGTTTATAGAGCAAATGATGCAGGCATACACTCTGGAGACGGCCTATGAGTAGTGAAACACCCCTGAAATATTATGACATTGCGGATGAGTATGCGACGGAAGCCGCCAAACCCGTAGACGAGGCCGAACGTGACGCCCTGGCGCGCTATTTCGAGCTGCTGATCACCCGTTTAATGAACAACGAAGAGATCAGCGAAGAGGCGCAGCGCGAGATGGCCCTTGAGTCGAGCATTGATGCAGAACGTATCGATGAGATCGCAGAGTTCCTCAATCGATGGGGCAATGAGTAGCGTCTGTTCAAAGACGTAGTCTGCGCAGGCATTGTGCTTTACACTGCGCGCTGCAAAAATTGAGTAGATAAACGATTAATCAGGCGGTAATGGCGATGAACGGAACAATCACAACGTGGTTTAAAGATAAAGGTTTTGGATTTATCAAAGATGAGAACGGGGATAACCGTTATTTTCATGTGATTAAGGTCGCCAACCCTGAGCTGATCAAAAAGGATGCGGCGGTGACGTTTGAGCCCACCACCAATAACAAGGGCCTGTCAGCGTACGCGGTGAAGGTTGCTCCGGAAAGCAAGTATATCTATATCGCGGGCGAGCGCATTAAACTCACCTCGATCAAGTCTTACGTGGTTTACAGCGAAGAAGTGCCTGCTGATGCCGGTATCGATAAAGAGAACCCGGTGCTGTCGGTGGGTATCCTGATGAACAGCATCCGACCGAAGTCAGACAGCAAGCCGGGCGAAATGCGCTCGCTGAAAAAGCTGGCGATCACCACCTTCCAGGGCACCACGCTTATCTTCTCGGCAGATGAGATAGATATTGATGCCACGGTAAAAATGCTTAAGGTCTGACGTTACGCAAAAGTAACGCTGCGCCCCCACCTCCCATCTCCATATATGGTAGTTTGCCTTTCATCCTGACGAAGGCAAACTACCAAAAACATAATCCTATCAAGGCCAACCCTTCTGCACGTTATCCATGATGACATGGATAACGTATTCGCATTGATAAAAACCACGCACACAAATGGAACTGAGACATGATCGTGTCACCCCCCAACGTCATCCTGAGAACGCTGCTGGTTCTCTCACTTGCCCTCGCGCTAAACGGCTGCTCTGTCCGTTACGATAAGAACGGTAAGATGCTTTTTAACCCCGATCTGGCGAGCGTGCTGGGCAATGAAGTTGGCCAGTTTACGCTGGCCGATGGCTCAAAAGGTGCGCTTCGGGAGCTGAATGGCCGTTATAGCCTGAAGTGGAGCAATCTGATGATTGAGCGTCCGCTGGAGGGCGTGAGTTGGGTGAGGATCATCAACCAGTACCAGGTTGAAGGGCATACGCTGCTGCTGCTAAAGGTGGCCACGCCCGCCTGCCCGGCGCAGTACCGTCTGGTAGACCTCCAGAATACGCGTTCCCAGGAGTGGGCATTTACGGGCATATGCGATATCGGGCCGGACGTGACGGCCAGCGCGGATAAGCTGCAGTTGAATTTCAAAGTCGATAATCGGATTGAGCAGTTCAACTGGCAGCATGGTGAGGTTTACCATCGTCGGCTCGCGGTTCAGCAACAAAAAACCGTTCAGAGTAGCACTACGAATAAAACCACGTCGTCCCGCAAGGCTAAATCACAACCTGCGGTTAAACCGACGAAACGCACCCAGGTAAAAGCCGCAGAGCCGTTGCCGCCGAAGGTTGCCCAGCCAGAGCTGGATAACTCCTTGCCTACTGAAATCTACCAGCCAACAAAAACCCGCCAGACCAGCCTGGGTATTAAGTCATGACGGAGCAGGGTGTAGGCAATAGCGAGGTGCGGGACGGGATCAAGCGCTCCCCTCTCCCCGCCTGGCAAAACTGGCTGGTGATGGGCATCACCCTCACCTATCTCATCTGTGAACTGGCGTTCAACTCCCGCCTGCTGGATCTGGTAGGCACTATTTCAACGGCAGAAGAAGTTCACAACATGGAGCGGTACGGCAGAACCTTAACCGCCATTGCCGCAGCGCTTCTGGTGTTACAGTTTGCCCTTGTGGGCATCGCCAGGCTGAAGAGGAAAAACGTCTCTCTGTCGACAAGGGCCAGCGTAAGTGGGGTGCTTTGCCTGTGTCTGCTAACCGGCGCAGTAACGTGGCATGCGGTGGAGTGGTTTATTGAACGTCAGGTGTCAAACAGCACAGGTGAGTTCCGGCAGATGTCGCTTCTGGCGCAGCTCTACCAGCAATCGCTGATTGATGGGCACCAGACGCTGGAGGGCATTCCGCTCGATAGTCACGGCGGTCAGGCGCAAACATGGAGCAGCCCGTCAGGAAAAGCATTTCTGGCGATGCTGCCGATCCTGCTCAGCTCCGTTGATCGTTATCATGAACTGCTGAAAAGCGGCGCGGAACAAAATTTGCGTGACAACATCAGCGCCAGAGAGGGCGGCGTTCTTGGCTTTTATAAAGCCTGGATCCAGGCACGGGAAGCCGTCCATAAACAGTACGTAGCCTATTACAACGACGAGATGGATATCAGCGAAACCGCTCGCCGGGAGCAGGAGAAAGCCTGGCAGCGGTATGAACGCTCGTTGCGTGCTAAGGGACTGAAAACCTGGAATGTCCCCCGACGCTATTATGCCCGCGTCCGCAGCAATGTCCGCGCCCAGGGTGTTCCGGTAGCCAATAACTGGTCGCCATCCGATCGGGCTGGTTTTGATGCGGCAGTGGCGAAAACCGTCAGACAGCAGTATCTCGCCCAGCGTACCGTGGTATTCAACGGGGTGACGATCCCTAAACGCCTCGACTGGGCCGTCTTTTTCCGTCAGGAGGTGATACAAAAATCACTCCGCGAAAAATTATTGCTCCCGGCAGGCACGCCGGTGCGTGAAGCGTATCCACTCAACGACGGATTGAAGCTTTTTGCCCTTGAGCTACACGCAGCCCATCTTAACGAGGCGGTGAAAGAGCAGTTACCGACCCTGCGCGCGTCGTTACAGAGTTACAGCATGGGTGGAAAGAATGAAAAGCAGGGAGAAGATGCCGCACGCGCGGTGATTGTACCGCCTGTTGCGCTGATCTTCTCTCTTGTTGGAGCGCTGACCCATCTGGCAAAACTGCTCTATTTAATTCTCGTTCCCCTCACCGCCGCTCTGTTAAGTAGAAAATCTTCGCGTGCCGTGCGCGTGCTTAATCATCATCCGCTGCTTTTCCCGGTGGCGCTGATCTCAGGGCTGCTGGTGATGTTCAGCTGCATGAATAACAGCATTACCGTTTCACCGGCCTATCACGATTTAAAAAACGCGTTGCAGGGCGCGAATATTACCATCACCGATGACCCCCTGTTTCTGCGCGGCGAGTCGTTATTACGTATCGTTCACGCCGTCAGTATTGGACAGAGCTACAGCTATCCGATGAATCAGTATCTGCGGGAGACTGCACTGGGCGGATTTGATTTCGGCTATAGCACGCATGAAGACGCTATTCCCTCTGGGAATAAATAATTAACGAAGCGAGGCAAAAATGAAAAAAAGCGTATTAGTTGCTGTTTTACTCGGTATGAGCGCATCGGTTTACGCCGGAGAAGCGCATGTTTGTGGTTCGCGTCAGGTGAATGCCCTGGCAAGCGATCAGGGTAATATCGATGACAGCACCGTGTTTACCTGCGGCGGGGGCATAAAAGGAACCATTCCAGAACTGGCAAAACAGGGGTGGAAAATTGTGCAGATCACCGACCAAATCGGTACGCTTTCGCAAACGGATCCCACGAAAACCACGACCTATTCACGCCTAATTATTCAGAGAGACTAAGCGGGTGAATTAACGCGTCGGGTAGCCTTCCTGCCGAAAATGCCGCACCATGCACTATAATTCGGCAACTCTTCACGTGACTGGCAGCCCATGACAACGCAACTGCTTAACCGACACTGGCGTATTCCCGGCGCGGTGATGCTTCTGCTCATCGCGCTCTTTACCCTCTTCACCCTCCACAGCCACTGGGGCGCCTTCCTGCAGTGGTGTCTGAGCACGCAAATCACGCTCCATCGCTATCTGGTGATGTACCTGCTGCAGCTCAATAACCATCAGTACAGCGGCGGCCTGTGGCTGCTGACCGGCGCGTTTCTCTACGGCGTGCTGCACGCGATTGGCCCAGGCCATGGCAAATTTATCGTGACCACCTATCTCAGCACTAATCAGGAGAGCCAGCTGGCCACCCGGGTAGTACCGTTTCTCGGCAGCCTGATGCAGGGTGTGAGTGCGATCCTGTTCGTGTTTATTTTGGCGGTTGGCTTTAATTTCGCGGCGGGCGACCTGAGCGAAAGCCGCTGGTACGTTGAGAAGATTAGCGCTCTGCTGATTGGCGGCTTTGGTGCCTACGTTATTTACCGGGCGCTGAAAAGCCTCAGACCACGCAGGCTACGTATCGCCTCGCTGACGCCGCTCGGGCATCAGCACGCCCTGGACTGCGGCTGCGGTCATCATGGCGTAGGCATGGCGACGCAGGGTGACTGGAAGACGCGGCTGGGGGTGATTCTGGCGATCGGTGCGCGCCCGTGCAGCGGGGCGATTATGATCCTGCTCTTCTCTAACGCACTGGGGATTGTCAGCTGGGGGATCGCTGCGGTTATGACGATGTCATTCGGTACGGCGCTGTCGATTATGGGTCTCTCGCTGGCGGTGCGCTATGCCCGCGGGCGTACGACGGCGCTGTTTGGCGGCGAGTCGCAGCGTCTGGCGTGGGTTGTGCCTGCGCTGAAGGTTGCGGGCGGCGTGGCGCTCATTCTGTTTGCTACCGTGCTGTTTTTAACCGTGATCCCGGTAAGTGCCAATGGAGATTACATCGCGGCGGGCTGCTGATCTCAGGTAATAAAAAAGCGGGCCGAGGCCCGCTTTTTACTGAGAGCTGAAACTTACTCGTTAATCTTCGGATGCTGATCGACCAGGCGCGAACGCTTCTTCTGCAGCTCCGCGATCTCCTCGTCGATATCCTCGATCTTCTGCTCAATGTTATCGTGATGCTCCTGCAGGATCTCACGTGCTTCCTGCATATCCGATGCCGCAGGCGTCGCGCCGCGCAGCGGACGGTTGGCCGTCTCCTTCATCGTGATACCGGTGATCAGACCAATCACTGCCACCACCATCAGGTAGTAGGCGGGCATCATCAGGTTCTCGGTGCTCTCTACCAGCCAGGCCGCCAGCGTTGGCGTCAGGCCCGCAATCAGAATCGAGATGTTGAAGGCGCTGGCCAGGGCGCTAAAGCGCAGGTGCGTCGGGAACATCGCCGGCAGCGTGGAGGCCATAACGCCGGTAAAGCAGTTCAGGATCACCGCCAGCATCAGCAGACCGGCAAAAATCAGGCCGATCACGTCGCTGTTAATCATCATGAAGGCCGGGATCGCCAGGAAGAACAGCGCGGTGCTGCCCAGAATGACGAATGGACGGCGGCCGAAACGGTCGCTTAACAGGCCCATTACCGGCTGGACAAACAGCATCCCGATCATGATGGCGATGATAATCAGCACGCCGTGATCTTCCGAGTAGTGCAGGTTATGCGACAGGTAGCTCGGCATATAGGTCAGGAGCATGTAGTAGGTCACGTTGGTGGAGATCACGAGGCCGATACAGGCCAGCAGGCTACGCCAGTGCTTGGTTGCAATCTCTTTAAACGACACCTTGGGACCATGCTGCAGCCCTTCGCGATCGCCCTGCTCCAGCTTATCTACATGCTGCTGGAACGCAGGTGTCTCTTCCAGGGCATGACGCAGATAGAGGCCAATCAGCCCCAGCGGCAGCGCCAGGAAGAACGGGATACGCCAGCCCCAGTCGAGGAAGTTCTCCTCGCCGACAACGGTAGAGAGTATTACCACCACGCCCGCGCCGAGGACGAACCCGGCAATGGAGCCGAAGTCCAGCCAGCTGCCCATAAATCCGCGCTTACGGTCCGGGGAATATTCGGCAACGAATATCGATGCGCCGGTGTACTCCCCGCCTACGGAGAAGCCCTGGGCCATCTTACAGATCAGCAGCAGGATCGGTGCCCAGATACCAATACTTTCATAGGACGGTATCAACCCGATACAGAAGGTACTGATCGACATAATCACAATCGTGATGGCAAGTATCTTCTGGCGGCCGTATTTATCACCCAGCATACCGAAGAAGAGTCCGCCGAGCGGTCGGATCAGGAAGGGAACCGAGAACGTACCCAGAGCAGCAATCATCTGTACGCTAGGGTTAGCATCCGGGAAGAAAACCTTACCGAGCGCGTAAGCCACAAAGCCATACACACCAAAATCAAACCACTCCATCGCATTACCGAGCGATGCAGCGGTAATAGCCTTACGCAGCTTACCGTCATCAATAATGGTGACGTCACCCAACGTAATAGGCTTCACTTTTTTCCTTTTAAGCATCTTTATCCTCTTTTGACTTGCGCCCAAAATCGCCTGGCCAGGAAGGCATACGCCTCTATAGTGATGCTAAACGTTCGGGATGCCGCAGCATCCTTCTTCAAGAGTAGCAGGTTTAGTTATTCAGTTTGGTTAAAGCCTGTACAACTAAACCTGTTTACGCCTGATTGGGCAGTTAACGAGCTATTAACATTAACAGGGATTAAAATTGTGATCAACTTCACATAAATTGTGCGGTTATTCTATTTTCGCCGTGTTCGTAGATCGGAGCAGGGTTAACAGGAAAGCGGCTGCAATAAATATAAAATGGTGTTAGGTAACCCTTTTCCATTAATAACGCAGCTAATTATTTTATCGCTAGCGATTATAAAACTGTAATTTTTACAAGGTATTTACACTCTTTTTTCCTTCCTGAAGCTTTAGAAATCTTTACGCGAATTCTGTGACGAAGATAACTAAAACAGTGTTTTATTTTCATTGAATCAATATTCCAAAGATCGCATCATAATTGCAGTTCTAACGAACCCGGGCTATCGCGGACGGCCACGCCAGTCACGTTACCCCCGGTTCGACTTGCATGATTAGCTCGAAGGCCTCAACGCCAGGATGCCTTAACCAATTGAAATTAAAACTATTATTTTTCTCGCTCGTGCAGCGTGATGAGAAGTGAGGGTTCATAATGAAAATCAAGGCCACAATTGAACGTATCCCCGGTGGGATGATGCTGGTTCCGCTGCTGCTTGGCGCGATTTTAAATACCTTAGCGCCCGATACCGGTGCCTATTTCGGTTCATTCACCAAGGGTATGATTTCCGGTACGGTACCGATTCTGGCCGTCTGGTTCTTCTGCATTGGCGCATCCATTGATTTACGCGCTACCGGAACGGTCTTGCGTAAATCTGGTACCCTGGTGCTGACCAAAATAGCCGTCGCATGGCTTGTAGCGATGATTGCCGCCAGCTTTATTCCGGAACAGGGCATCCAGACAGGCTTCTTTGCCGGGATTTCCGTGCTGGCGATTGTCTCCGCGATGGATATGACTAACGGCGGCCTCTACGCCAGCCTGATGAACCAGTACGGCACCAAAGAGGAGTCCGGCGCATTCGTTCTGATGTCGCTGGAGTCCGGCCCGCTGATGACCATGGTGATCCTCGGCTCTGCTGGCCTGGCCTCCTTTGAGCCACACCACTTTATCGGTGCGGTACTGCCGTTCCTGATCGGTTTTGCGCTGGGTAACCTTGATCACGACCTGCGGGCGTTCTTCAGCAAGGCCACGCCGGTGCTGATCCCGTTCTTCGGTTTCGCGCTGGGTAACACCATCAACCTGAAAGTCATTATGGACACCGGCCTGCTGGGTATCTTCCTCGGCGTAGCGGTGATTATCATCACAGGTATCCCACTGATTTTGGCTGATAAGTTTATTGGCGGCGGTAACGGTACGGCGGGGGTTGCGGCCTCATCAGCGGCAGGCGCGGCGGTGGCTAACCCTGTCATCATTGCTCAGATTAACCCGGCGTTCGAACCGGTAGCGGCATCAGCGACGGCGTTGGTCGCAGCCAGCGTGATTGTGACGGCGATTCTGGTACCGATTATTACGGCACTCTATGCAAGACGCTTTGGTGAACCGCAGGATGCGGTAAGTAGAGAAAAGCCAGTAGAAGCCGACTCGTTACACCACTAAGACACGTCTTTGTACTCCAGCCCCTCCTGCCAGCCGGGAGGGGTTACACGCCCTCCCCAAAGATCTCATCCACCATTGCCGTTGCCAACCGCGTTGCCGAACAGAGCCTCGGCATGCCCAGCGCCACATTTTGCCAGCTTTGAGTGATGGTCCAGCATATCGGATGGCGATCCGCATCGCACCAGTCCCCCAGCCAGCCCAGCATATCTTTGTAATCCATCAGGCCCGGCGTCGTGGGGGTGGTTAACCACTGATGATAGAAGTGACGCGTGGCAGGCGAGGCGTTAATGCCCTGGGCCAGAAAATCGGCGGCCATGGCCCGGAGATTATCCTTCAACAGCGAGGAGGCCTCCGGACTGGTCAGACGGCAGGCGTCACCGAATGCGCCCCAGCGGAGCTCCTCAAGCGCGATATAGCAGCGCCCGGCCATAGACCAGCCGTTGTACTTGCCGGCGCGCCAGCGGGTAAAGATCTGCTCGCTATGCGCGCCCGCCTGCACCATTAGCCCGCGCTGGGTTAAGGCTTTCTCTTTCCAGGCCGCGCGCTGACTGAAATGCTTATACAGCTCGCTAATCTGCTCAGGCAAGGCGGTGGAGGCGGCAGGACGGCGCTCGATGCTATTCAGAAGTGCAGCCAGACGCTGGGTAATACGCGCGAGCGCAAGCTGGCCGGGATCGAACATGCTTGCCAGCTTCTCGGCCAGACCGAGGCGCAGGGCATCGCTCTCATTAAAGACGCCCGCCATCGCCCACGGGCGCAGCTGCGTCTGGTTCATGATCTCCTGCGTCAGGCGATCGCGTAACAGCTGCTGCTGCGGTACGATCTGCGCCTGGCGGGGAGCATCAATGCCCAGCACCAGATCGACGATAAACTTGGGATGGATACACTCCAGCGTGCTCCCGGGTCCGTTCAGTAGTCGATTTTTCATGGTTGGTCTGCCGCGAATAGGGTTTGAATATCATCGCGTAGCAGGCGGGCATCCTCGTGGATCCATTTTGCCGTCGTCATACACTGCTTCAGGTGCTGACGAAGCGCCATTACCGATGACTCGTTCTGCTGGCGGATGGCCAGACTGTCACGCAGGCTCTCCTGAAGTCCGGAAAGGCTTAACGAAAATTCGGCAAAGAAGGTGGCCATTCCTGCCGTAACTGAAACATCGACCTGTGCCGCTAAAGCTTTACGAATTTGTGCACAAAAATGCGCAACATGGACGGTCAAATTCTTATGTAACAGTGAAACATCAATAACATAACGCGTGCGCGTAACGATGCAGTCACTCCACCCCCAGCCAGGATTATTAAGCCAGCGGGACATCGACTCCCGCACGCCGCCGACGCGGGACTGCCCCACCGGCAGATCCTCTGAGGCAATGGCGTCGACAAACAGCTGGCGCGTATTAAAGTTCAGGGTGCTGGCCTGGAAGGCAGGCAGGCTGATACGCGCCCGGAACCCGGTATGGCTTAGCTCTTCTTTAATACGCGTTTCGATAGGACGCATGGCATCATGCAGGGAGCGCGTGAGGGTATTCTCCAGCTGGTCGAAACGCAGCGCCAGCTCGCGGCCAATCTTCTCCTGCGCCGCCAGCAGTATGACTTCGCAGGCGGAGCGGATCTTGCTCAGCACGATCTGCGCCTGCCCTTCATCTTCCAACACTAGCTTGCCTGGGCCAAACTCCTCGTCCTGCTGCAGGTTGGTAAAGCTGAGGTTGGCCATCTCCGTCAGCGAGCCATCCTTAAAATAACTATCGATCGCGCTGACAATATCTGCCTGCTGGCTATTAATGAAGATATCCGCTGCGGTCAGCGCCTCGTCAACCTCATGGTTAACCTCATCGGTGACCCGCGCCTGGCAGTTCTTCAGCAGGGTCATATCCTCTTCGAGGCGGGCGATGTTTTGCTCAAGTTTCTCAAATGCCACGGTCAGGCTCTGATAGCGAAAATCCAGATATTCGTTAGCGCCGTGGGCGTAGTTCAAAAGCTTATGCGATGCCGAACGCAGGGCGTAGAGCGAGGCGTTAGCATGGGCAGCGTGAAGCAGCTTATGGATCGGCTGCTCAAACAGCGAATCCTCCCACAGCAGCTCCGCGGCATGATGAATGTGAGCGATATCATCGAGATCTGCCAGCCGCCAGCGACGGCCCAGCGCCTCTTCGGCAAAATCCTGCACCCACGGCTGCTCGTTGGGATCCGGCAGCTTGCCGCGCAGGTTCAGCTCGTGACGGGCGCGGTTCGCCAGATAACCCCACATGGAGGAGACCGGAAATATCTGCTCAGGGTTGATATTGCCCTTCATCAGCGTCCCGGCGATCAGCGCCCGGACCTGCTCCTCATCGTCGCTGTTGCGATCCTTTTGATCGAACTTGTTCACCAACGCGTAGAGCGGTACGGACTTGCCTACCGCCGCGATCGCCTGGCGCACCTCTTCATCCGAAATAGATTTGAGCTGGGTATAGTCGAGCACGGCCAGCACCGCTGAGGCGCGCGCCAGCTGCTCGTTAAGCATCTGCTGCAGGTGCGGCTGCCCGGCCTCGTTTGGCCCAGGGGTATCCAGCAGCGTCAGCTGGCCCATGGTGTTCTCCAGCCCAGCGAGGTGCACAAATTCAACCTCAATGACGGGAATATGCTCAATGGCGGTATAGGCAGAGAAGGGGAAATCGACCTCCAGCGCTTTTGATAGACGCACCAGATCGTTCAGGCTCTTCAGGCAGTGGAAAATAGGCTGCGCGCCAAGATAGTGTTTATCAAAGGCGTCGCCCTGCTGGATACGATCCAACAGGGTCGTCATATCCTTGTCGATCTCCAGCTTCTGCGCCAGCCGCTCGCGGTCAACGGTAAACAGCCGGGTCTGGAGCTGCTGCGTCAGGGCGTCGATTGGCCCAACGTGGGAAAAGTGCAGCACCGGCTCTTTTTGTCCCGGCGTATGGCGGATAAGGGTGGGCAGGGCCGTCATCGGTCGGTTACGGTTGGGCAGCACCTCGGTACCGACAATAGCGTTAATCGTCGTCGATTTTCCCGCCTTCATCGTGCCGACAATGGCCAGCACCATCTCCAGCCGGGTAATTTTCCGCAGCTCGTTATCAAGGGTGGCGTACTGCGCCTCCACGCCCCGGGTGCTAAAATGCAACGGCAGCACGTTGGCGGTATCTCTGTCTCCGGCAGATAATGCGCTATCCAGCGTCGCCATAGGAATGGCCTGCACCGACTGGAGATTATGCAGTGAAAGCTGTAACAGCCTCTCGGCTTCCTGGCTTAATTCGAAAATTGTCTGTGTGTGCATGATGAAAGTCTTTCCTTAACGCAAATTTTCTTACTTTTATTTAGCCGTGCTATTTAATTAGTAAATTTTCGGCTTTTATAATTACGTGTGGAAAATATCTAAAAAAGATAATCACCTGAAGACGCTCAGGAAAATAAATAGTTTTTGTCTCAACTCATCGACAGATCTTTCGTTCCGGACCAAGAAGCCAGAGCGATTAGAGAGCGTAGCGCATTTTTATGTGCAAAAAGGATATATCTTCGTATATTTACCCACCTAATTTGAGGGTAAGAAACTCCCTTCGGCAGAAGAGTGAGCGGGTGCCAGATGCCGTCGCGAATAGCGATTGATGCTTCATCTCACCATATATGAATTGATGAAAAGTGGCAATTTCCCGCGAAAAATATTCTAAATATCATACATAAACCTATTCCCCCTGCGTCATACCGCTAGCATCGCTTACGGCTGTGCCAGGTTGTGTCAAGACCAGACATTTTTCTCTGCTTTTACATAAAAATAATAGCACCGACAACTGTAAGGTATTAGTGTATAATTGCCCCCTTTCTCGGCCTGTTGCCGAGCGTTTTGCGGGCCGTGCGTCCGCGTTGCCAGTCTTGCGAGGAGCGTAACATGTCACTTCCCCACTGCCCAAAATGCCAATCCGAGTATACCTATGAAGATAACGGCCTGCTTATCTGCCCGGAGTGTGCTTATGAATGGACGGAAAGCGAAGCCGCAGCCGATACCGATCAATTAATCGTCAAAGATGCGAACGGCAATCTGCTGGCAGATGGCGACAGCGTGACGGTAATTAAGGATCTCAAGGTCAAAGGCAGCTCCTCAATGCTAAAGATCGGCACCAAGGTTAAAAATATTCGCCTCGTTGAGGGCGATCATAATATCGATTGCAAAATCGACGGCTTTGGTCCGATGAAGCTTAAATCAGAATTCGTTAAAAAGAATTAACGTCTGACGCCCCATTTTCAGACAGCGCTGGCGCTATCTTCATTATCCGGTCATGGTAACTTAACCTAAATGTCACACTCGGCGGCCAGGATAGGACGATTCTAACCGGAGGTCGTCCATGCAGGGTGCTCAACACCATTTTCGCCGTCTATCTAAAGCCATGAGCGAGCCGGGGGTCATTGTCACCTTCAGCCCGCTTAACGATGAGTGCCAGCCGCTCGATCTCGCCAGCGTGCTGCTAACGTTAACCGATAGCAGCCGTGCCCCGCTGATTTTACAGGTTGCCAGCCTGAGCGGCGGGCGCATGCTGCGTCTGACCGGCAACGGCATCGCCGATGAGCGCATGGTTGCCCCTCAGCTGCCGGAGCGCATCGTGCATGAGCTTACCGAACGTCTGCCCCCCTTCTCACCGGATGTCGATCTGCTCCTGACCTGCGGCGAACGCCTGATGGCCATTCCCCGCACCACGCATATCGAAGTCCGCTGATTAGC
This sequence comes from Pseudescherichia vulneris, assembly GCF_902164725.1. Classification (NCBI taxonomy): domain Bacteria; kingdom Pseudomonadati; phylum Pseudomonadota; class Gammaproteobacteria; order Enterobacterales; family Enterobacteriaceae; genus Pseudescherichia; species Pseudescherichia vulneris. Next base: position 3,746,673 of record NZ_LR607338.1, read on the forward strand.
GCGCCTGCGCTTTTCGTAGCGCCTGCGCCAGCTGGGCGCGGGTAAAAGGTTTACGCAGCAGCTCAACGTCCGGCAGAGCCGGGTTGTCCGCCGGGCGCAGATCCTGACCGCTGATCAGCAGCAGCGCCAGGCCGGGATAGTGCTGGCGAGCAAACTGTACGACCTCCGCGCCGCTCAGCCTGCCCGGCAGCATCAGATCGCTCAGCAGAAAATCGATATCCGGCGCGGCGTCCAGCAGCGCCAGCGCCTGCTCGCTGTTTTCCGCCTCCAGCGTCAGGTAGCCGAGCTGATGCAGTTGCTCACACAGCGTCTGGCGCACGTCGGCCTCATCCTCGAGGACCAGAATCAGCCGGTCGGTGTTATCGCCATCGGGCATGGACTCAGGCTCGCTCGCGTCATGCGCCAGCTCCGAGGCGCGGGGCAGATGCAGCCGCACCGTCGTCCCCTGCTCCGGCGCGCTCTCAATCTCTACCCGTCCGCCCGACTGGCGAATAAACCCATACACCATCGACAGGCCAAGGCCGCTGCCGCTGCCGGTCTGCTTGGTGGTAAAAAAGGGTTCGAATACCTGGGCTTTGATCTCCTGCGACATGCCACAGCCAGTATCGGCCACCTCCAGCGCCACCATATCCTGGCGGCGTCCATCGCTACGCGTGACCCGTTGGTTCCAGGTGCGGATGCGGATAACGCCGCTCCTGCCCTCCATCGCGTCGCGGGCGTTCATCACCAGGTTGATCAGGGCGTTCTCCAGCTGCCCAACGTCGATCCACGCCGCCCACGCCGGCTGTTGCGCCTCAATCTCCAGCGTCAGGGTGGCAGGGAGAGAGTGGCGCAGCAGCTCGTTCAGGTTTTCCAGCAGAGGCTGCATCGCCACCGCCTGCGGGTGCAGGGACTGCTTGCGCGAAAACGCCAGCAGGCGCTGGGTGAGCAGCGCGCCTCGCTCGGCGGCCTTCAGCGCCCGGCTGATGCGTGGTGCATCCGGCGAACCGGGGCTGACCAGCTCCAGGCTGCCGATGATCACCGCCAGCAGGTTATTAAAATCATGCGCCAGTCCGCCCGTCAGCTGCCCCACCGCTTTCATCTTCTGACTGTGCAGCAGCGCCTCCTCCAGCCCCTGCCGTTCGGTGCGGTCAATCTCCATCTGGGTTGTCTTCTCTCGCAGCAGCCGGGAGGTGTGCTCCAGCGAGGCGGTATTGCGGGCAAAGACGTTAAACGCACGCGCCAGCTCCCCCAGCTCATCCCGCCGCTGTAGCGCCGGAACCGAGACATCCTGCTCCCCCCGCGCCAGCTGGCTCATCGCCCGGGAGATAGCCGTCAGGTTTGACCCCAGGTTCCGGTAGATGTACCAGCCCGCAAAACCGGTGATCACCAGCGCCAGTACGGTAAAGGCGATAATAAACAGGATGATAGACCTCAGCTCCCGGTGGCTTCGATCGATACGCTGCAGGGAGACGTCCACGACGCATTCTACGTACTGGTTGATATCCGTATTCAAAAAGGCCACCAGCGCCTTGATATGGTACATGTACCAGCTGATCGCCAGATCGCTCTCCTCAAGCTGCAAGGAGAGCGGTCCCAGCTTGCGCAGCTCGGCGGTGAAGTCGCCCAGCACGGTGTTGATGAGGGGTGAGCCCGCCCCCGCGGGCAGCTGCGTCATAATGGTATCCAGCGCCGCTACCGTTGGACGCGGGGAAGGGGTTTGGATCGCCGCGCCGATCAGGCGGTCTATCTCATCCAGCAGTCGCGCATCCGGCATGCTGCCGCCGTCGCGCAGCATGATCCCCTGGATCTGATGCAGGTAGCTCTGATTTTGGTAGAGCGAGCTGAGCAGCGCGTTACGCTGCAGGTGACGGCGATGGCCCCGCTCCAGCATCTGCGTTGCGCTGTGCTGGAGCTCGGTGCTGCGCTGAATGATGCGCGCCACCAGCTGCTGCTCGCTTTGCGCCAGCGGCGCGTGGGCCAGCTGCGCCAGCGAGCGTTGCAGAGCCGCCTGGGTCGCCTTCAGCCGCTCGGCTTCCCCTTGGTACTCCAGCGCGCCCACCACCTGCGACAGCCTGACCGCCGCCGTCGCCACGTTCGCCGTATCCCGCGCAAGGTTCATACTGCCGGTCATATCGTCCAGCGTCTGCTGCTGCACCAGCTCCTGGATCTGGCTGGCGTGGCGAAACCCCAGCACCGCCGCGCCGCTGACCATCAGCGTCACCACCATCACCAGCAGGTTAAAGATGAGCAATCGCCCGCGCGCGCTGGCGAAAAAGTGACTTCCTTGCTGCGGCATATCACGCTCCCGGAAGAAAAATCACAATATGACAAATATGAACGGCTTCTGACATTTTGCGTTTACGTTCCTGTGATGGAGTGCTGATATCGCCCACCTCGCAGGAGATCCGCCATGAGCAGGACACCGGTACTGGAAATGCGCAATATTGCCAAAGCCTTTGGCAAATTCTATGCGCTCAAGGGTGTGGATCTCACGGTCTGGCCTGGTGAGATCCATGCCTTAATGGGGGAAAACGGCGCGGGGAAAAGCACGCTGATGAAGATCCTCGCTGGGGCCTATACCGCCACCAGCGGTGAGATCCTGATCGACGGCCAACCCTACAGCATCAAAGGCCCGAAGGATGCCCTCTCTGCTGGCATCACCCTGATCTACCAGGAGATGCAGCTCGCCCCGAACCTCACCGTCGCCGAAAACATTTTCCTCGGCAGCGAGCTCTCCAGCGGTGGGCTGGTTAAGCGTAAAGAGATGCTTAGCCAAGCCCAGAGCGTCATTAACCGCCTCGGGGCGCAGTTTAAGGCCAGCGATCTGGTGATGAAGCTGACCATTGCCGAGCAGCAGCAGGTCGAGATCGCCCGGGCGCTGCACCGCAACAGCCGCGTGCTGGTGATGGATGAACCCACCGCCGCCCTCTCCTCCCGGGAAACCCATCGTCTGTTTGAGCTGATCCTGCGCCTGCGCGATGAGGGTATGGCGATTATCTATATCAGCCACCGCATGGCCGAGGTATACGAACTCTCCGACCGCGTCAGCGTCCTGCGTGACGGGCAGTACGTCGGCAGCTTGATGCGCGACAAGCTGAACGCGGCCGAGCTGGTACGCATGATGGTGGGCCGCCCGCTCAGCGACCTGTTTAATAAAGAGCGCGATATTACCCCTGGCGAAACCCGCCTCAACGTGCAGAACCTCACCGACGGCGGCAAAATTCACCCTATCAGCCTGCACGTTCGCGCCGGGGAGATCGTCGGCCTTGCGGGGCTGGTCGGCGCGGGGCGCTCCGAGCTGGCGCAGCTGATTTTTGGCGTGCGCCGCGCCACCGGTGGCGTCATTGAGATTGACGGTGAGCCGGTAGTGATCCACTCCCCGCGTACCGCTATCGATCTAGGCATTGGCTTTCTCACCGAGAACCGTAAAGAGCAGGGGCTGTTTCTTGAACTGGCCGCTGCCGAAAATATCACCATGGCGACGCTGGAGCGCGATGCGAACTACGGCATGCTGGATCGCAAAAAGGCCCAGGCTATCTCCGACGACGCTATTCAACTCTTGCAGATCCGCGTTCCCCACGCGCAGGTTCGGGCGGGGGGACTCTCTGGCGGTAACCAACAGAAGCTGCTGATCTCCCGCTGGGTCGCCATCAATCCGCGCATTCTGATCCTCGACGAGCCAACGCGCGGCGTCGACGTCGGGGCGAAAAGCGAGATCTACCGGATCATGAACCAAATGGCACACAAAGGCGTGGCGATCCTGATGATCTCCAGCGAGCTGCCGGAAGTGGTTGGCATGAGCGACCGCGTCTACGTGATGCATGAAGGCACCCTTGCCGGCGAGCTGCACGGAGAAGACATCACCCAGGAAAATATAATGACGCTGGCAACCGGCGTAGATGAGGCGGTACACCATGGCTAAAAAAGAGACCTTAGCACCTACCCCACAGCAGGTAGCGAAATCCGCGTCGGCAAAGAAAATGCTGATGGGGGATCTGATGCAAACGATCGGGATCCTGCCGATCCTGATCCTGATCGTCGCCGTCTTTGGGTTTATTGCGCCTAATTTCTTTACCGAGAGCAACCTGCTCAATATCACCCGTCAGGCGTCGATTAACATCGTGCTGGCGGCGGGGATGACCTTCATTATCTTAACCGGCGGCATTGACCTGTCGGTGGGCTCGATACTGGGCACCACCGCCGTGGCGGCAATGGTCGTCTCGCTGATCCCAGAGCTGTCGATGCTGTCGATTCCGGCGGCGCTGATGCTCGGCCTGGTGCTGGGGCTGTTTAATGGCGCGCTGGTGGCCTTTGCCGGGCTGCCGCCATTTATTGTCACCCTCGGCACCTATACCGCCCTGCGCGGCGCGGCCTACCTGCTGGCGGACGGCACCACGGTGATCAACTCCAGTATTAGCTTCGAGTGGATTGGTAATAACTACCTTGGCCCGATCCCATGGCTGGTGGTCATCGCCCTGGTGGTGATCGCGATCTGCTGGTTTATCCTGCGCCGCACCACCCTCGGGGTCCACATCTACGCCGTTGGCGGCAACATGCAGGCGGCGCGCCTGACCGGGATCAAGGTGTGGCTGGTGCTGCTCTTCGTCTACGGCATGAGCGGCCTGCTCTCCGGCCTCGGCGGGGTGATGAGCGCCTCGCGCCTCTACAGCGCCAACGGCAACCTTGGCACCGGCTACGAGCTGGACGCTATCGCGGCGGTGATCCTCGGCGGCACCAGCTTTGTCGGCGGCATTGGCACCATCACCGGTACGCTGGTGGGGGCGCTGATTATCGCCACCCTCAACAACGGCATGACGCTGATGGGCGTCTCCTACTTCTGGCAGCTGGTGATCAAAGGAGCGGTGATCATCATTGCGGTGCTAATCGATAAATACCGTACCCGTCACCATCAAAGTGCATAACAACAATACCCTACAGATAAGGAACAAAATATGCGTTTGAAACCCTTAGTTACCGCGCTCTGTGCTGGCGCGCTGCTTGCCGCAACGCCGTTTGCGCAGGCCAAAGATCTGAAGTCCATCGGCGTGACGGTGGGCGATCTGGCGAACCCGTTCTTTGTCCAGATCACCAAGGGCGCAGAGCTGGAGGCGCGCAAGCTGGCCGGGGATAACGTCAAGGTGACTCTCGTCTCCAGCGGCTACGATCTCGGCCAGCAGGTGTCGCAGATCGATAACTTTATTGCTGCGAAGGTCGACATGATCATTCTCAACGCGGCGGACTCTAAAGGCATCGGCCCGGCGGTGAAGCGCGCTAAAGAGGCTGGGATCGTGGTGGTGGCGGTTGACGTGGCGGCTGAGGGCGCTGACGCAACCATCACCTCCGATAACACCCAGGCAGGCGAAATCGCCTGTAAGTACATCACCGATCGCCTGAAAGGCAAAGGTGACGTGGTGATCATCAACGGGCCGCCGGTCTCAGCGGTGCAGAACCGCGTTGAGGGCTGCCAGACCGAGTTCAAACGTCACCCTGGCATCAAGGTGCTCTCCTGGAACCAGAACGCCAAAGGCAGTCGCGAAGGTGGCCTGGAGATCATGACCTCCCTGCTGGCAGCCAATCCGAAGATCGACGGCGTATTCGCCATTAACGATCCTACGGCGATTGGGGCCGATCTTGCTGCGAAGCAGGCCCAGCGGAGCGAGTTCTTTATCGTTGGCGTAGATGGCTCGCCGGACGGGGAAGAGGCGCTGAAGCGTGAGAACTCCCTGTTCGTGGCGACCCCGGCCCAGGACCCGCAGGTAATGGCGGCGAAGGCGGTGGAGATTGGCTATGACATCCTGCAGGGCAAACCCGCGCCGAAAGAGCCGGTGCTGATCCCGGTCACGATGATCGATAAGCAGAGCGTGGCGAACTACAAAGGCTGGACGGTTAAATAACGTAAACGCCGGGTAGCGCTGCGCTTACCCGGCCTATGCCTCTGGAGGCCCGTATATGAAACGCTCCGCGATTAACGAAATCCTTGGCCACACGCGGCAGTTTTTCTCTATGCATGACGTGCACCTGCCAGCGTTTGCCAGCTTCGCCCCGGCCCGCTGGCGGCAGCTGCCTGCCGATGCCTGGCAGGAAGTGTTTGATCTCCGGCTGGGCTGGGACGTGACCGCTTTTGGCGGAGCGAACTTTGCGGCGCAGGGACTGACGCTATTTACCCTGCGCAATGGCTCTCCCGGCGGTACGCCATGGCCCAAAAGCTATGCGGAAAAGATCATGCACGTCCGTGACGGCCAGCTGACCCCCATGCATTTTCACTGGCGCAAGCGCGAAGACATTATTAACCGCGGCGGCGGTAACTTGATTATCGAGCTGTGGAACGCCGGAGCCGACCAGCAGACCGAACAGACCGACGTGACGGTGGCCATCGACGGCTGTTTACAGACGCATACGGCGGGCAGCCAGCTGCGCCTGGCCCCCGGAGAGAGTATCTGCCTGCCGCCGGGGCTGTATCACAGCTTCTGGGGCGAACACGGCTTTGGCGACGTGCTGGTGGGCGAGGTCTCCTCCGTCAATGACGATGACCATGACAACCACTTCCTGCAGCCGCGCGATCGCTACAACAGCATTGAAGAAGATGAGCCCGCCCAGCTGGTGCTCTGTAACGAATATTCCCTATTTCTTTACCCGGTTCCCTAAACAAGGAGGCTGCAATGCCGCTGATCTCTCTCGCCGAAGGTCTGAAACATGCCCGTGTGCATCAGTATGCGCTGGGTGCCTTTAACGTCCTGGATACCCACTTTTTGCGGGCGCTGTTTGCCGCCGCAAAACAGCAGCGCTCGCCGTTTATCATCAACATTGCCGAAGTGCACTTTAAGTACCTGTCGCTGGATACGCTGGTAGAGGCGGTGAAGTATGAGGCTGCCCGGCACGATATTCCGGTGGTGCTTAACCTCGATCACGGCCTGCACTTTGAGGCGGTCGTGCAGGCGCTGCGCCTCGGTTTTACCTCCGTGATGTTTGACGGCTCAACGCTGGACTATGAAGAGAACGTGCGTCAGACGCGGGAGGTGGTGAAGATGTGCCACGCGGTTGGCGTCTCGGTTGAGGGCGAGCTGGGGGCGGTAGGCGGTGACGAAGGCGGAGCGCTGTACGGCCATGCCGACGAGGCGTTCTTTACCGATCCGGAAAAGGCCCGGGACTTTGTCGACCGAACCGGCATCGATGCGCTGGCCGTGGCGATCGGTAACGCCCATGGCAAATACAAAGGTGAGCCGAAGCTCGATTTTACCCGTCTGGAGGCGATTCGCCAGCAGACCGCCCTGCCGCTGGTGCTGCACGGCGGCTCCGGCATTAGCGACGCGGACTTCCGTCGCGCCATCAGCCTGGGCATTCATAAAATCAACTTCTATACCGGTATGTCGCAGGCTGCCCTGGCCGCAGTGGACAAAAGCATGACCGCGCGCGATCAGATCTACGACGAGTTCGCCGAGCTGATGCTCAGCATTGAGCAGGCAATCACCGATATTGTTGCTGAGCAGATGCGCATCTTCGGCAGCGAGGGGAAAATCTGATGGCTCGCAGAGGCATCATCGCGGCGGGCAATATGCTGGTGGATCACGTCCACCAGATCGTGCAGTGGCCGGAGCGCGGCTGGCTGGCAGAAATCGTCCACAGCGAACGCTCCACCGGCGGCGCGCCGCTGAATGTTCTGCTGACGCTGGCGAAGATGCGTACCGGTCTGCCGCTACAGGCGGTGGGGCTGGTGGGTGAAGATAACGACGGCGACTACATTATGGCGATGCTGGAGCAGTACCACGTCAACCGCCAGCATGTGCAGCGCACCACCTTTGCCCCTACCTCCATGTCGCAGGTGATGACCGATCCCAGTGGCCAGCGTACCTTTTTCCACTCTCCCGGTGCCAACCGCCTGCTGGATCTGCCCGCCTTCGATCGCCTTGATAACAGCATGAAAATTTTCCATCTCGGCTACCTGCTGCTGCTGGACAGCCTGGATATGCCGGACGACGAGTTTGGCACCCGCAGCGCCCGGCTGCTGGCCCAGATGCACAGCCTGGGCTTTGAAACCTCGCTGGATCTGGTGTCGCGCAAAGGCGATCCCCGCTACCGTCCACTGGTTAACCCGGCCCTGAAGCATCTGGACTATCTGGTGATCAACGAGCTGGAGGCAGGCGAGTTTAGCGAGCTGGCGATCCGCCACGAAAACGGCGAGCCGCATATCGAGCATATCGCCCAGGCGGCGTCACAGCTGTTAGCCGTAGGCGTGAAGCAGCGGGTGGTGATCCACTGTCCCGAAGGGGCGTGGGGACAAACGCCGCAGACGCCGGGCATCTGGATCCCCTCCTGGCACCTTGCGCAGGAGGAGATCGTCGGTAGCGTGGGTGCGGGAGATGCGTTCTGCGCCGGGTTCCTTTATGGCTGCCATGAAGCGTGGCCGCTACTGGAGAGTATTCAGCTTGCCCACGTCTGCGCCAGGGCCAGCCTGCTGGCCGCCAACGCCATCGACGGCGCAAAATCCCTGGACGAGCATCGGGCGTTTATCCGCGATAATGCTCAGGCCGCGATCTCGTTATGAACCACGTCGGCAGCGAACACGTAGCCCAGGCCACGGATAGTTTTAATCAGCGCAGGCTGATGCGGGTTGAGCTCGATTTTACGCCGTAGCCGCATAATCAGTACGTCAATGGTGCGGTCAAAAACGTCCATGCTTTCGCTATGGGTGAGGGCCAGCAGCTGTTCGCGGTTCAGCACCCGCCGCGCATTCTGCATCAGCGCCAGCAGCAGACCATACTCGCCCTGGGTGAGCGGCGTCAGCTGGCCGTGCGGATCGTGCAGCTCACAGCGGGTCGTATTCAGGCTCCAGCCGTTAAACGCCATATCCGCCCCTTTGACTACCGACACCTCCGCCGCCAGCGCACCGGTGCGCCGCAGCACCGCCTTCAGACGGGCCACCACTACGCGGGGGTTAAAGGGTTTGGCAATATAGTCGTCCGCGCCCATTTCAAGGCCCACCACCACGTCCGACTCGCTGCCCAGCCCGGTGAGCATCACCACCGGCAGCGCTGGCCGCACGCGCTGCAGCTGTTGCAGCACCATCAGCCCATTAGTGTCCGGCAGCACCATATCCAGCAGCACCAGTGCGATTTCGGGTTGCTCTGCGGCAAGCGTCAGCGCCTCCCGGCCGCTATGACAGACGTGCACGGCAAAGACATGCTCGTTAAGCACGTCCTGCAAGAGTTCGCAGACTGCCGCATCATCATCCACTATCAGAATTGCCGGTTTCATCATCTACGCCCGTCAGAGAGACATGCCTAAGTGTTAGCCATTCTGGTGAGGATCGGCAGCAAATCACACCGCGACGTGCTGGATCTTTAACCGCTGTCACACCCCTTCGCTTTTCGACACGTCAAATGTGTCGATGCCCTGTTTTTCGTCAGGGTTTTGCTGCGCACTTGCCCGTCATACCTGCCAATGCCCACAATAACAATATGGCATGCAAGATGCATAGTGGGGCCAGGAGCGCAAAAGCGCGCTGTGTTTAACTGGAGCAGAAGCGATGAAAAAAGTCGTCACGGTTTGCCCGTACTGCGCCTCAGGTTGCAAGATCAACCTCGTGGTGGATAACGGAAAAATCGTTCGCGCGGAGGCGGCGCAGGGGAAAACCAATCAGGGAACCCTGTGCCTGAAAGGCTACTACGGCTGGGATTTTATCAACGATACCCAGATCCTCACCCCGCGTCTGAAAACACCTATGATCCGTCGCCAGCGCGGCGGCAAGCTGGAAGCGGTCTCCTGGGACGAAGCGCTGAACTACGTCGCCGACCGCCTAAGCGCAATCAAAGAGAAATATGGTCCGGACGCGATCCAGACCACCGGCTCGTCGCGCGGCACCGGCAACGAAACCAACTATGTGATGCAGAAATTTGCGCGCGCCGTTATTGGCACCAATAACGTCGACTGCTGCGCACGCGTCTGACACGGCCCCTCGGTTGCAGGTCTGCACCAGTCGGTCGGTAATGGCGCAATGAGTAATGCCATCACGGAAATTGATAACACGGATTTAGTCTTTATCTTTGGCTATAACCCGGCAGATTCCCACCCTATCGTCGCCAATCATGTGATCCGTGCGAAGCGTAACGGGGCGAAAATTATTGTCTGCGATCCGCGCAAAATCGAAACCGCGCGCATTGCCGATATGCACCTTGCGTTGAAGAACGGCTCGAACATCGCGCTGCTCAACGCCCTTGGGCATGTCATTGTTGAAGAGAAGCTCTACGACGCGGCGTTCGTGGCGAACCGCACCCAGGGCTTTGAAGAGTACTGCAAAATTGTTGAAGGCTACACGCCAGAGTCCGTCGAGGATATTACCGGCGTTAGCGCTCAGGCGATCCGCCAGGCCGCGCGGCTCTATGCCGGGGCGAAAACGGCATCAATCCTGTGGGGTATGGGCGTGACCCAGTTCTACCAAGGGGTAGAGTCCGTACGTTCTCTCACCAGCCTGGCGATGCTCACCGGCAACCTGGGCAAGGCGCACGTCGGCGTCAACCCGGTACGCGGGCAGAACAACGTGCAGGGGGCGTGTGATATGGGCGCGCTACCGGACACCTATCCGGGCTACCAGTACATCAGCGATCCGGCAAACCGGGAAAAATTCGCCCGCGCCTGGGGCGTAGAGAGCCTGCCGGCCCATACCGGCTACCGCATCAGCGAGCTGCCGCATCGGGCGGCGCATGGTGAAGTGCGGGCGGCCTATATCATGGGCGAGGACCCGCTGCAGACCGATGCCGAGCTTTCGGCGGTGCGCAAAGGGTTTGAGGACCTTGAGCTGGTCATCGTGCAGGATATCTTTATGACCAAAACCGCGGCGGCGGCGGATGTGATTTTACCGTCAACATCGTGGGGTGAGCATGAGGGCGTCTATACGGCGGCGGATCGCGGCTTCCAGCGCTTCTTCAAGGCGGTGGAACCCCAGTGGGATCTGAAAACCGACTGGCAGATTATCAGCGAGATCGCCACGCGGATGGGCTACCCCATGCACTACAACAATACCCAGGAGATTTGGGACGAGCTGCGCCACCTCTGCCCGGACTTCTACGGTGCCACCTACGAGAAAATGGGCGAGCTGGGCTACATTCAATGGCCATGCCGCGATGAGTCGGACGCTGACCAGGGGACGTCATACCTCTTTAAAGAGAAGTTTGATACCGACACCGGGCTGGCGAAGTTCTTTACCTGCGACTGGGTTGCCCCTATTGATAAGCTCACCGATGACTACCCGATGGTGCTCTCTACGGTGCGTGAGGTGGGCCACTACTCCTGCCGCTCAATGACCGGCAACTGTGCGGCGCTGGCCGCGCTGGCTGATGAGCCGGGCTATGCTCAGATCAATACCGCTGACGCCGCCCGGCTGGGCATCGAAGATGAGGCGCTGGTATGGGTCAACTCGCGCAAGGGAAGAATCATCACCCGGGCGCAGGTCAGCGACCGTCCGAACCAGGGCGCGGTCTACATGACCTACCAGTGGTGGATTGGAGCCTGTAACGAGCTGGTCACGGAGAACCTGAGTCCGATAACCAAAACGCCGGAGTATAAGTACTGCGCCATACGCGTGGAGGCAATTGACGATCAGCAGGCAGCCGAGCGGTACGTCATCGACGAGTATAACAAGCTTAAATCCCGACTGCGGGAGAGTGCATTAGGTTAAAATAGTTGTGCTAATTAATAACGGCCTCGAGTAAGAGGCCGTTATTACAGCCTAATTATATTCATTCAATTAATTATTAATAGCGCAGCGTGAACCACATCGCAGAAGAATGTAATTACCTCAATGGAATTACATTGCTATTTCCCTTTTCTTTTAACCTGAAGGCGATATCATTGCCGGTGGGTGCTTAAGGCTTTCTGTCTTAAGCACGCTCAGTGTTATTCCGAACAACCTTGAGAGTGTGGTGGACAGAGAGTTGAAGGCCCCGAGCAATGTTTCCATTAACTCGGGGGCTACTCTCACACAACCCTAGCAGGTTGAGAGTAGCCTCTTACCCTTTTTTTTGCAAGGAGTAAAAGGCATGACGCCATTGAAATAGTTGTTAGCCATTCTGTTAGTGGTTTGTCTAACAATTCTGACTTTTTCCTTAATTAACCGCGGAAGGCTTTGCGAGTTTAATATAAAAAACGATCGTCAGGAGGTGGCGGCTAAATTAGCCTGTACAGCAGGCTAACTCAACGGGCGGGGTAACCCGACCATATTGTTAGCGTTGTGTCCTTAATGCACCCTTTTATAATTCTTATAAATACATTCACGCCATGTGAATAATAAAAAACCCGCCTCGGCGGGTTTTTTATTACTGATAAACTATTACTGATTGGCAGTCTTTTTAAACTTGCCTAAGGTCTCACGCTCGTAGGCCAGCGCTTTTTGGCTGTCGAACTTGCGTTCCCACTTGGCAATCACCAGCACCGCCAGCGCGTTACCCACCACGTTCAGCGCGGTACGGGCCATATCGAGGATACGGTCAACGCCTGCGATAAACGCCAGCCCTTCCAGCGGGATCCCCACGCTGCCCAGGGTCGCCAGCAGCACCACAAACGACACGCCCGGTACGCCAGCGATGCCTTTCGAGGTCACCATCAGCGTTAGCACCAGGATGATCTCCTGGCCGAGAGAGAGGTCAATGCCGTAAAGCTGGGCGATAAAGATAGCGGCGATACTCTGATAGAGCGTGGAGCCATCGAGGTTAAAGGAGTAGCCGGTCGGCACCACGAAGCTGGTGATGGACGCTGGCGCACCGTAGGCCTCCATCTTCTCAATAATACGCGGCAGAACGCTCTCGGAGCTGGCAGTTGAGTAGGCCAGGATCAGCTCGTCCTTCAGGATGCGGATCAGCGTCCAGATGCTCAGCTTGCACATCCGCGCCACCGCGCCCAGCACCACCAGCGCAAAGAACAGGATCGCCACGTAGACAAGGATCACCAGCTTGGCGAGCGGCCACAGCGAGGCAAAGCCGAAGTTGGCTACCGTCACCGAGATGAGAGCGAACACACCAATCGGCGCATAGCGCATCACCATATGGGTGACTTTAAACATGGTCTCTGAAATAGAGCGGAACACGGTCACCAGCGGATCGCGGTGTGCGGCAGGCAGAGACGACAATCCGAGGCCAAACAGCACCGAGAAGAAGATGATCGGCAGCATGTCGCCCTTCGCCATAGAGGCGACGATATTCGTCGGAACCAGCGAGAGGATGGTGCCCATCAGCCCGTGGGCATGGCTCTGCACTTCCGCCGTGGTGCTCTGATATTTTGAAATATCCACCGTTGCCAGCTGCGTCATATCAATGCCCGCCCCCGGCTGGAACACGTTAGCCAGCGTGATACCCAGCACGATGGCAACGGTAGTGATGATTTCAAAATAGAGAATCGTTTTGACACCGATACGGCCAAGCTGCTTCGCGTCGCCCACGCCTGCAATGCCCACAACCAGCGTGGAGATCACAATCGGAACCACAATCATCTTGATCAGGTGGATAAAGATATCGCCCGCCGGTGAGAGCAGGTTTGCAATCAGCCACTCGCGGCTATCGCTTTGGTAATGCAGGAAACTACCCAGAAGAATACCCAGCACAAGGGCCAGCAAAATCTGCCAGGCCAGGCTGACTTTCACATTTTTCATAACTACAGACGTCCTCAATGAAGCACCATTCCGTGTACCGGAGCGATACATACTGAAAGGGGTGTGATTAGCGTTGCTTAGTAAAGCGGGGTTTTTTAACGCGCATTATCAGTACCATTTGCATGGTATCAAGTGCAACCCTTTAAGATGAGGGTCTTTCACTGCGAAAGTGCATAAGAAGCGACTTTTATCCCACACTTAATGCATAACTATATGTTATGGATAAGCTTTTCATTACGCTGCCTGCAAACATCAACAGTAGTGATTATTTCCCTTCAAAGATTCATTTGCTGAATTTTCAACCATTCAAACAATGCGTGATCTTCCGCCCAAAAAGTAAACAAAGCCGTGCTTCACTCTTCCCTTAACGTTTCCGTGACATATCCTTAACATCTTACAAGGAGAACAAAAGCCATGAGCCAAATACATAAACACTCTGTTCCCGCCAATATCGCGGAAAATTGCCTGATTAACCCGGAGCAGTATGAGGCGAAATATCAGCAGTCCGTCAGCGATCCTGACACCTTCTGGGGTGAAGAGGGCAAAATTCTTGACTGGATCCGGCCTTATCAGAAGGTAAAAAATACCTCCTTCGCGCCGGGCAACGTCTCTATTAAATGGTATGAGGATGGCACGCTCAACCTGGCCGCCAACTGCCTCGACAGGCACCTGGCCGAGCGCGGTGACCAGACGGCCATTATCTGGGAGGGCGATGACGCCCAGCAGAGCAAACATATCTCCTGGCGCGAACTGCACGCCGACGTCTGCCGCTTCGCCAACGTCCTGCTGGCGCAGGGCATCAAAAAAGGCGACGTGGTAGCGATCTATATGCCGATGGTGCCGGAAGCGGCGGTGGCGATGCTCGCCTGCGCACGCATCGGTGCTATTCACTCCGTAATCTTTGGCGGCTTCTCACCGGAAGCGGTAGCCGGACGTATTATCGACTCCAGCTCGCGGCTGGTGATCACCGCCGACGAGGGCGTACGTGCCGGGCGCAGCATCCCGCTGAAAAAGAACGTCGACGATGCGCTGAAAAACCCCAACGTAACCACTATTGAACACGTGGTGGTATTCAAGCGTACCGGGGGCAATATTGAGTGGCAGGAGGGGCGCGATCTCTGGTGGAGCGACGTGATGGCGCAGGCCAGCAGCGAGCACCAGCCGGTAGAGATGAATGCGGAGGATCCGCTCTTTATCCTCTATACCTCCGGCTCCACCGGTAAGCCAAAAGGGGTGCTGCACACCACCGGCGGCTATCTGGTCTACGCGGCCACCACCTTTAAGTATGTCTTTGATTATCATCCGGGCGACATCTACTGGTGCACCGCCGACGTTGGCTGGGTCACTGGTCATAGCTATCTGCTCTACGGCCCGCTGGCCTGCGGAGCAACGACCCTGATGTTTGAGGGCGTACCAAACTGGCCTACTCCGGCGCGCATGGCGCAGGTGGTCGATAAGCACCAGGTTAATATTCTTTATACCGCGCCGACGGCGATCCGCGCTCTGATGGCGGAAGGCGACAAGGCAATTGACGGTACCGACCGCTCGTCGCTGCGCATCCTCGGCTCGGTGGGTGAACCGATCAACCCCGAAGCCTGGGAGTGGTACTGGAAGAAGATCGGTAATGAGAAGTGCCCGGTCATCGACACCTGGTGGCAAACCGAAACCGGAGGCTTCATGATCGCCCCGCTACCGGGCGCAACCGAGCTGAAAGCGGGCTCTGCGACCCGCCCCTTCTTTGGGGTTCAGCCTGCGCTGGTGGATAACGAAGGTACGCCACTGGAAGGTGCCACCGAAGGCAACCTGGCGATACTCGACTCGTGGCCAGGACAGGCGCGTACGCTGTTTGGCGATCATGAGCGCTTCGAGCAGACCTACTTCTCGACCTTTAAAAATATGTACTTCAGCGGCGACGGTGCGCGACGCGACGAGGACGGCTACTACTGGATCACTGGCCGGGTGGACGACGTGCTCAACGTCTCCGGCCATCGCCTCGGCACGGCGGAGATTGAATCCGCCCTGGTCTCGCATCCGAAAATCGCGGAAGCGGCGGTAGTGGGCATCCCCCACAACATTAAAGGCCAGGCGATCTATGCCTACGTCACGCTGAACCACGGCGAAGAGCCGTCCCCGGCGCTCTACACCGAAGTGCGCAACTGGGTACGCAAAGAGATCGGCCCGCTGGCTACGCCGGACGTGCTGCACTGGACCGACTCACTGCCGAAAACGCGATCCGGCAAAATCATGCGTCGTATTCTGCGCAAGATTGCCGCAGGGGACACCAGCAACCTCGGGGATACCTCAACGCTGGCCGATCCGGGCGTGGTAGAAAAACTGCTCGAAGAGAAGCAGGGTATCACCATGCCGTCGTAACGATTCCATCCTCACCCTCTCCCGCATGGGAGAGGGAATAATAAAAACCCTCCCCTACAAAATACGTCTGGAGACTCTGTGATGAATAACGATATTTGTCAGCAGATAGAGAATAGTGCGCACTACAGGGAGCTCGTCGAGAAACGGCAACGGTTTGCCTTTATCCTTTCCATCATCATGCTGATTATCTATGTCGGCTTTATTCTACTGATCGCCTTTGCGCCGCAGTGGCTCGGTACCCCACTCCACGCGGGAACCAGCGTGACGCGCGGTATTCCCATCGGCATCGGTGTCATTGTCATTTCGTTCCTGCTGACCGGCGTCTATGTATGGCGCGCTAACGGGGAGTTCGACCGACTCAACAAGGCCGTTCTGCGCGAGGTAAAAGCATCATGAAACGTCTTCTGACGGCGCTTGCCGCCACGCTTCCTTTTGCTGCGAATGCAGCCGATGCTATCTCCGGTGCGGTACAACGCCAGCCAACCAACTGGCAGGCGATCATCATGTTCTTGATCTTCGTATTATTGACGCTCTACATCACCTACTGGGCCTCAAAACGCGTACGCTCGCGTAATGATTACTACACCGCAGGTGGCAATATTACTGGCTTCCAGAACGGGCTGGCGATCGCGGGTGACTTCATGTCCGCCGCCTCGTTCCTCGGCATTTCGGCGCTGGTCTATACCTCTGGCTACGACGGACTCATCTACTCGCTTGGCTTCCTCGTTGGCTGGCCGATCATTCTGTTTTTGATTGCCGAACGTCTGCGTAACCTTGGACGCTTTACCTTTGCCGACGTCGCCTCCTACCGCCTGAAGCAGGGGCCGATCCGCATTCTCTCCGCCTGCGGCTCGCTGGTGGTGGTCGCGCTCTATCTGATTGCCCAGATGGTCGGCGCAGGCAAGCTGATCCAGCTGCTGTTCGGCCTCAACTATCACATTGCGGTGGTGCTGGTGGGCGTGCTGATGGTGATGTACGTGCTGTTCGGCGGCATGCTGGCCACCACTTGGGTACAGATCATCAAGGCAGTGCTGTTGCTGTTCGGGGCCAGCTTTATGGCCTTTATGGTGATGAAGCACGTCGGCTTCAGTTTCAATAACCTGTTCAGCGAGGCGATGGCGGTGCATCCAAAAGGGGCAGCCATCATGAGTCCTGGCGGGCTAGTGAAGGATCCGATCTCGGCCCTCTCCCTCGGCTTAGGTTTGATGTTCGGTACTGCCGGGCTGCCGCATATCCTGATGCGCTTCTTTACCGTTAGCGACGCCCGCGAAGCACGAAAGAGCGTCTTCTACGCCACCGGATTTATGGGCTACTTCTACATCCTGACCTTTATTATCGGCTTTGGCGCGATCATGCTGGTCGGGGCTAACCCGGCGTTTAAAGATGCGGCGGGCGCGCTGATCGGCGGCAACAACATGGCGGCGGTGCATCTGGCCAACGCGGTAGGCGGGAATCTCTTCCTGGGCTTCATCTCTGCCGTGGCCTTTGCCACCATTCTGGCCGTGGTAGCCGGGCTGACGCTGGCCGGGGCATCGGCGGTCTCGCACGATCTCTATGCTAACGTCTTCCGCAAAGGTGCCTCCGAGCGCGACGAGTTGAGAGTATCGAAAATCACCGTGCTGGTGCTGGGCGTCGTCGCTATCCTGCTCGGCATTCTGTTTGAGAACCAGAACATCGCCTTTATGGTGGGACTGGCCTTCTCTATTGCCGCCAGCTGCAACTTCCCTATCATTCTGCTCTCTATGTACTGGTCGAAGCTCACCACCCGTGGCGCTATGATCGGCGGCTGGCTGGGTCTGTTGACAGCGATAGTGCTGATGGTGCTTGGCCCGACTATCTGGGTACAGATCCTTGGCCATGAGAAGGCGATCTTCCCGTACGAGTACCCGGCGCTCTTCTCTATCGCCGTGGCGTTTATCGGTATCTGGGTCTTCTCCGCCACCGATAACTCACCGGAGGGTAACCTGGAGCGTGAGAAATTCCGTGCCCAGTTTATCCGCTCGCAAACCGGGCTGGGTATCGATCAGGGCCGCGCACATTAACCCCCCTCTCCCCGGCCATTCTGGCCGGGGATCACAGTTCTCTTCTTACAGTCGCGATACAGTATACCAATCTATTTGAAACGTTGTTTTAATACGAGAGGATACGATGAAGCGATATGCCCTTGTCGGAACCGGTGGTCGGGCCGGACTGTACATCTCCGCGATTGGCGGTCAGTGGCACGAAACGGCGCAGCTGGTGGCTTTCTGCGATACCAACCAGACGCGGATGGACTATGCCAATCAGCTGTTACAAAGCAGCGATAGCGAGCCGGTATCCACCTGGAAAGCAGAGCAGTTTGCAGAGATGATCCGCGAAACGCGTCCGGATACAATTATTGTCACTACCATGGATCGCACCCACGATGACTATATCGTGCGGGCGCTGCGGGCCGGGTGCGACGTCATCACCGAAAAGCCGATGACCATTGATGAGCAACGCGCCCTGCGTATCCTCAATGCTATCGAAGAGACGGGCCGCAGCGTACGCGTGGCCTTTAACTATCGTTACGCTCCGCACCACAGCAAGGTACGCGAACTGCTGATGAACGGTACGATTGGCGAGGTCTACTCCGTCCATTTTGAGTGGCTGCTCAATACCGAACACGGCGCGGACTACTTCCGCCGCTGGCACCGGGAGAAGCGCAACAGCGGCGGCCTGCTGGTGCATAAATCGACTCACCACTTTGACCTGATGAACTTCTGGCTGGGGAGCTATCCCGAGCGCGTCTACGCCGAGGGCGGGCTGCGCTTCTACGGGAAAGAGAATGCCGAGCGGCGCGGCGTCACGCAGTTCTATCCTCGCGCTCACGGCTATGAGCAGGCAAAAGCGGATCCCTTTGCATTACAGATGGCCGACAACGCCCAGCTGAAAGCGCTCTACCTCGATGCCGAACATGAGGATAACTACTTCCGCGACCAGAGCGTGTTTAGCGACGGGATTACGATTGAAGACACCATGTCGGTGCTGGTGAAGTACCAGAACCAGGTGCAGCTCACCTACTCCCTAAATGCCTACCTGCCCTGGGAGGGGCTGAACGTAGTGTTTAACGGCAGCGCGGGACGGCTGGAGATGAAGCTGGTGGAGAAGTCCTACGTTAACGCTGGCGGCGCACGCGAGAATGAGGGTAGCCTGGAAGGGTGCGACATCACGGTTTTCCCGATGTTTGCCGCGCCGTGGAAGGCGGAGTTCACCGTTGGCGAAGGCGGCCACGGCGGCGGAGATAACGCTATGCTGGCGGATCTGTTCGGCGAACCGGGGGACGATCCGCTCAAGCGCGCCGCCGATCACCGGGCGGGCGCGATGTCGATCCTCACCGGCATTGCCGGGAATATCTCCATGCAGCAGCAGCGCCCGGTTAACTTCCGCGAATTTGAGCTGGTCGCCCGATTGAAGTAGAGCCCACGCCGCTGGTCAGAACATGATCCGTGCGACCAGCGGCGCAATAAGCACCATCACCACGCCGGAGAGCATCATTACCAGGCTGGCAACAACGCCCTCCTGCTGGCCCAGCTCGTAGGATCGCGCCGTCCCCGCCCCGTGCGAGGCCGCGCCAAAGCCAGCCCCTTTCGCCATGCCTTCCCGAATGGCGAGTCGCAGAAACAGCATATCCCCCACCGCCATCCCGAAGACACCCGTGACCACCACAAACAGCGCCACCAGATCCGGCTGGCCTCCCAGCGGTCCGGCGGCGGCCAGCGCAAAGGGTGTAGTAACCGAACGCACCGCCAGGCTGCGCTGGATCTCATCCGGTAGAGTGAACAGACGCGCCAGCCATACCGAGCTGGTCACCGCCACCACCGTCGCGGTGATTGTTCCGGCGGTGAGCGACATCCAGTGACGCTTGATCATCGGCAGGTTGTCATAGACCGGCACCGCAAAGGCGATGGTTGCCGGACCGAGCAGCCACAGCAGCCAGTGCGCCTCGCCCATGTAGTTCTGATAGGAGATATGACCGAACACCAGCATCAGCACCAGCACAATCGGCGTGCAGACCAGCGGCATCAGCGGCAGCGTGCGAAAGCGGCGATAGAGCCTTTTATTGGCAAAGTAGATGAGTAGCGTGACGGCCAGACAGAGCAGACCCATTTGAAAATCACTCATGGCCGCTGCCTGCGAAGTTCATAGCGGTAGACTTTATCCACCACCCAGGCCGTTGCCCCGAGAACCATCAGCGTGCTGAGGGCGATGACGGCGAAAATACGCCAGCCGTCGATCAGCAGCAGCTGGGCGTAATTCACTACCGCCACCACCGCAGGTACAAAAAAGAGCAGCATCTCTGCCAGCAGCCAGCTTGCTCCGGCCCGCACCCATTTGAGGGGAACAATGCGGCACGTCACCAGCGCGAGCAGAATAATCATGCCCACCAGGTTAGCGGGCAGCGGTAGGCTGAGCCATTGCACAAGGTGCTGGGCCATGACAAAGAGTCCGGCATAGAGCAGCACCTGCAGCGGGATTTGTAATCGGCGCAGGAGAGCAGGCGTAACACGGCTTAACGCCACGTCCATTAGGGTGTATCCATGAAATGTGATCGGAGACACAGTATAGAGAGCCACTACAGCGGGTTGAAATGAATTAAACTCATCGCATGCATAGTTGAAAGGAATAGTCATGGACATCAGAACGCTGCGCTATTTTGTGGAGGTCGTGCGCCAGCAGAGTTTCACCCGCGCAGCGGAGCGGCTGTTCGTCACCCAGCCCACGATCAGCAAGATGCTAAAAAACCTGGAGGATGAGCTGAACACGACCCTGCTGATCCGCGACGGACGCAGGCTGCTGCTCACCGATACCGGTCGGGTGGTGTTTGAACGTGGCCAGGCTATCCTTGGCGAATTTCGCCAGCTGGAGGCCGAGCTGGACGATATTCAGCATCTCAACAAAGGGGTGCTGCGGCTGGGCATACCGCCCATGGTGGGGATGCTGATGGCTGGCCCCATCAGCCTGTTTCGCCAGCGCCATCCCGGCGTGGAGCTGAAAATCGCCGAGTTTGGCGGCTTAACGGTCCAGCAGGCGGTAATGAACGGCGAGCTGGATCTGGCGATGACGGCGCTGCCGGTAGAGGAGGAGAGCGCCCTGACCACCCTCCCCTTATTTAGTCATCCGCTGTGCGTGCTGGTTCCCCGATCCGGCGACTGGCTGAAGTGCGAGGCGGTCTCCCCTGAGATGCTGGCCGACCATCCGCTGCTGATCTACAACGAGGATTTTGCCCTCAGCCAGCAGCTGATGCAGCTCTTCAACCGGCATGATGTGAAGCCGCGCATTGCCGTGCGCAGCGGCCAGTGGGATTTTCTGGCGGCGATGGTGCAGGCGGGGGTGGGGATTGCGATTTTGCCGGAGCCTATCTGTCAGCGGCTGGACAAGCAGACGCTGCGTTGGATCCCTTTGCAGAGCGATTTGCAGTGGCAGCTGGGAATGATCTGGCGGGAAGGGGTCTATCTGTCGCACAGTGCCCAGGCATGGCTGGCGTGCTGCGAGGGGTTCTGGTTACCGCCGAACCTGGAAACGCCGGGTGGCGGCCTCGCCTGACCCGGCCTACGAATTACGAACCTGTAGGCCCGGTCAGCACAGCGCCACCGGGCGATCCAATCACTTATTTTCTATCAGCAGCGCTTCCAGCAGGTCGAGATCGTGCAGCAGCTTCTGCATCGTCTCGTTGCTGATCTGCCGCGTTGCCCGCAGGTGATACAGCTCGGCGCGCTCGGAGCGCAGCGCGGCCAGACGGAAACGACGCTCAAGGTTCTCTTCCTGCATCGATCCCTCGGCGTTATTACGCCCATCGGCCCGGCGGCGCAGGTTACCGATCACTCGTGAACTTACCTCGGTCAACAGCTGGTCATCGATATTCTCTTCGCTGCTGGCCGCCAGACGCTCCTGCATCTTCTGGATCGCCACAATCGCGACATCGGCAGTGACCGAACGCGCTAAACGTTCCTCTTTGGCCTGCTGGGCATGATCGCCCACTTCCATATGCTGGAGCAGCATCGGCAGCATCACCACGCCAACAAACAGCGAGAAGAGGATCACACCGGCAGCGAGGAACACCAGCTCGTAGCGGGCTGGGAAGACGTTACCGTCCGGCAGAAGCAGCGGGATAGAGAGCACGCCCGCGAGGGTAATGGCCCCGCGCACCCCGGCGAAAGAGGCGATCAGCAGCTCGCGGGTGGTCCACGAGCCGAACTCCATCGGCTTCTTGGTTAAGAAGCGCTGACTGAATTTTTTCATGGTCCACAGCCAGCCGAAACGCACCAGCATCAGCGCAGCATAGATCAGCACGATGTCGGTAAACAGCATCCAGGTTTCGACGTTGGGGTCGGCCTCGGCGGCTACCAGAGAGGACTCGAGGATCCCCGGCAGTTGCAGACCCAGCAGCAGGAACACCATGCCGTTAAACACAAACTCCAGCATCGCCCAGGTGCTGTTGGCCCGCAGGCGCATCGCCAGCGGCGCACGGCGCATCACCCCGGAGCGGGTGATGGTCATCCCTGCAGCCACGGCGGCCAGAATACCCGAGAAGCCAATGTGTTCTGCAATCAGGTAGGAGGCAAACGGCAGCAGGAACAGCAGCACGATCTGCGTTGCTGGCTCATCGCCGCCCCAGCGGCTGAGGAAGCGCAGCGAGCGACCGTACAGCCAGCTCACGATGAAGCCTGCCAGGATACCGCCTACCGCCACCTTAAGGAACTCTACCGAGGCCCCGCCGACGGTAAACACCATCGTGCCCATCGCCACCGCGACGGCAAACTTCAGCGAAACCAGGCCGGAGGCGTCGTTCATTAACGCTTCACCCTGCAGAATGCCCATGATTTTTTTCGGGATGCGTCCTTCTCCAACGATGCCGGAGAGCGCCACGGCGTCGGTCGGGGAGAGCACGGCCGCCAGCGCTAAGGCCGGCACCAGCGGAATACCCGGTACGATCCAGTAGATAAGAAAGCCGATGCCTACGACGGTGACCAGCACCAGCGCCAGCGCCAGACCGAGGATCTCCCGCCCGTGTTCGAGGAACTCCCGCGTCGGCGTTTTCCAACCGTCGGCGAACAGCAGTGGTGGAATGAACAGCACCAGAAAGAGTTCGGGATCGAACTCAACGTGCAGGCCAAACGTCGGCAGCGCCAGCATTGCGCCGATGGCAATCTGCATCAGCGGCAGCGGGATCTGGAACGGTAAAACGCGCGTGATGACGCCGGAGAGAGAGACCACAAGGGTCATGATGAGAATGGTAAAGAAGATTTCCATGCGTTCCCTGTTTGCGATGTTTTTTATATCGAGAGGTGACGAACGATGACGAGGCATCATGCCTCTCATAATAGAACATGCAGGCTAACGCAAAGGAAACAAGATGTGCCTTAAAAAATAAAAATGGGCGGCCTAAGCCACCCATTTATAGGCGCAGAGAGGCTTAAATTGCCCAGCCGCCCGCGTAGAAGGCCACCAGCGCAATGGCGATCACCACCGTGCCGATATTCAGACGACGCCATTCGCCAGAGACGATGCGGCCAATCACCAGTGAGGCGAAGCCGATCATGATGCCGGTAACAATGTTACAGGTCAGCACGATAAAGACGGCGGTGATCAGACCAGCCATCGCATCAACAAAATCGGCAAAGTCGATTTTAGCCACGTTGCTGAGCATCAGCAGGCCAACGTACATCAGTGCCGGGGCCGTGGCGTAGGCCGGGACCAGGTAGGAGAGTGGGGAAAGGAACAGGATCAACAGGAACAGCACGCCAACGGTAATCGCCGTCAGGCCAGTTTTACCGCCCGCCGCCGTACCGGCCGCCGATTCGATATAAACCGCTGCCGGGGCTGCGCCCACCAGACCGGAGAAGACGCTGCTCAAGGAGTCGGTGGTCAGCGCTTTGCCGCCGTCGATAATCTGGCCGTCTTTATCCAGCAGGTTTGCCTGACCGGCTACCGCGCGGATAGTCCCGGTGGCATCAAACACCGCTGTCATCACCAGCGCCAGCACGCTTGGCAGCACCAGCGGATTCAGCGCGCCAACGATGTCCAGGCTACCGATCAGCGAGTTGCCTTGATCGTCGCTCAGCGACGGCATGGCGAAAATGCCGGAGAAGTGTACGGTCGGATCGAAAATCAGGCCCACAATCGACACGCCAATGATGGTCAGCAGAATGCCGCCCGGCACCTTCAGCTTCTCCAGGCCAATAATCACTGCCAGGCCAATCAGAGACATGATCACCGGGAAGCTGTCGAAGTTGCCCAGTGCCACCGGCAGCCCTTCAATTGGGTTTTTCACTACCAGGCCAACGCCGTTGGCGGCAATCAGCAGCAGGAACAGGCCGATACCGATCCCGGTACCGTGCGCCACGCCCTGCGGCAGGTTGCGCAGGATCCAGCTACGAATGCCGGTAGCGGAGATCACGGTAAACAGGACGCCCATCAGGAACACTGCGCCAAGAGCGACCGGAACGCTGATCTGCTGGCCCAGCACCAGGCTGAAGGCGGTAAAGGCGGTCAGTGAGATGGCACAGCCAATCGCCAGCGGCAGGTTTGCCCACAGTCCCATGACGATAGAGCCTACCCCGGCCACCAGACAGGTAGCAACGAACACCGCTGCAGGTGGGAAACCCGCTTTTCCTAACATGCCAGGAACGACGATCACGGAGTAGACCATCGCAAGGAAGGTGGTTAACCCGGCGACCATTTCCTGACGGACGGTGCTGCCACGAGCAGAAATTTTAAACCAGGCGTCAAGCGAACCGCCGGTACGCGCTGAAGGCGTAGACATAGAAAACATCCCCTGAAGAGTTTTATTTTTCGTTGTTTAGCGTGGTGGACAATCCACTGCCCGTTAAACGTCATCTTTCCGAAACAGGTTGTGGCTAAGCAGAGCCACAAAAAGCAAACGTTTAACTCCGCGCAAACAAAACGGCTGTAAAAAAAGGCAAACGATTATCTAGCCTTCACAGGGGGTATTTCAACTTAACTTTACCGGTTTTTACTAAATTTCCCTTATGACGGCGAAAAACCAAACAGAGGATGCGCAAACGTTATCGTCTATGCGCAACCCGGCAACATTTTTGACCAG
>NZ_LR607338.1:3771774-3777678 GCF_902164725.1 Pseudescherichia vulneris
TTCTCTTCATCCATCGTTTTTAAGCATAGTTACGCGCCGGGAAGCGTGAAGGGGCCGCCCTGGGCAATGGCGCGCTGCCAGGCCGGACGATTTTCAACCCGCGTTTTCCACGCCTGAAGGTTGGGCAGATGGTCGACGCCGCCGCGTGCCAGCAGGGCAAATACCGGGAAGCTCATCTGAATATCCGCCATGCTGGGCTGCTCGCCGGTAAACCACGGCTGGCTGCCGAGCTGAGACTCAATGTAGCGCGCATGGGTTTCAAGCTGCTTGTTAAGCCAGGCTTTCTGCACCCCTTCTCCTAACGCCTTGCCCAAGGTACGCAGGCCAAAGGGCACCGGCGGTTTGCCGAGGCTGCCAAACACCAGCTTCATGAGCAGAAGCGGCATCAACGATCCTTCTGCATAGTGCAGCCAGAAACGGTACTGGAGCTTCTGGTGCGTATCCGTTGGCTTGAGTTGACCGCGGGTATCATAGGTTTCCTGTAGATGCTCAAGGATCGCGCCGGATTCGGCAATGATTGTGCCGTTATCATCTAGCACCGGTGATTTCCCCAGCGGATGTACTTTCTTTAGCGCCTCGGGTGCCATCATGGTTTTTTCACGCTGGTAGCGCACAATTTGGTAGGGCAGACCCAGCTCTTCCAGGGCCCAAAGAACGCGCTGGGAACGCGACTGATTAAGATGATGTACAGCGATCACGGTTGTCTCCTGCTATCGATATGAGATAAGGCCTTGTCAGGCTTGCCCTCGCCTCCCCTAACTATAGAAAATTGCGCATGATCCGCGAAAAATTTCGGCAAAACTGACGGGTTTATCCCTGGCAATCCCGGTCTGGTGGCATAGACTAAAAGTGTCAACACAAACCGGAACCTCAACAACGCGTTCGAGCGAGGGGTGTAGATGTCGGGGGAAACCCTCCTGTAAATGAGCGGGATAGAGCGAAAGACAAAGACCGGAAATAACTAAAGCGCCCTTGTGGCGCTTTAGTTTTATTTGTCGTTTGCCTCATCCTCTAACAGCCGGGCCCCGGTTCCCTGCTCTCCCAGCCGGTCGCCTGGGTTACGCAGCGGACAGTCGCTGCGCGACAGGCAGCCGCAGCCGATACAGCCGTTAAGATCGTCCCGTAGCGCCTCAAGCGTGTGAATACGTCTGTCCAGCTCCTCCCGCCACTGGGAGGAGAGCTGCTCCCACGTTTTGGCATTCAGCGTATGGCCAGCGGGCAACACGCTCAGCGCTTCGCCGATGGTCGCCAGAGGAATGCCGATGCGCTGGGCAATCTTGATGATGGCCACGTAGCGCAGCACGTCACGGGTATAACGCCGCTGGTTGCCCTCGTTACGGACGCTTTTAATCAAGCCTTTACTCTCATAAAAGTGCAGAGCCGAGACGGCGACCCCGCTACGCCTCGCCACCTCGCCTGGGGTCAGCATCGCTTTAATACGCGGCAATTTCTTTTCCATAAAGCCCTTTACCTCAAGTTAACTTGAGGAATTATACTCCGCTTCAGACCAAACGACGACTTCAGCACTGAAAAAGAGGCAGCAGTATGTCCCATCAGCAAATTATTCAAACGCTTATTGAATGGATTGATGAACATATCGACCAACCCCTGAACATTGATGTAGTGGCGCAGAAATCCGGATACTCCAAGTGGTATTTGCAGCGGATGTTTCGTGCGGTGACTCACCAGACGCTGGGGGATTACATCCGCCAGCGGCGGCTAGTAATGGCAGCAGAGGCGCTACGGACGACGCAGCGGCCAATCTTTGATATTGCGATGGAGCTGGGGTACGTCTCGCAGCAGACCTTTTCCCGCGTGTTCCGTCGGGAGTTCGATCGCACGCCGAGCGATTACCGGCATCAGATGTAGCGCGGGCGGATCAGCGCAGCGGCTGCCGGGCCCACGCCATAAAGTCCTGGGGCGACAGCGCCTTTGCGAAGTACCAGCCCTGGCAATACTGCACGCCACGCTTTAATAGCCAGGTCACCTGCTCTGAGGTTTCCACGCCTTCGGCAATGATCTTGAGGCGTAAGCTTTGCGCCATCTCAATGATGTGTTCCGCAATCAGGTGGCTGGTACTGTTGGTAGTCAGCGTATCGATAAAGGATTTATCAATTTTCAGAATATCGACGTTCAGCGAATATAAATTGTGCAGGTTGGAATAACCGGTGCCAAAATCATCAATCGCCACCTCATATCCTGCCTGACGAAACGCCTGGATAACCGGCGTTGTTTTCGGCACATCAATAAACCCACGCTCGGTCACTTCAATTTTAATTTGCTGGGCCTTGACGGCATGCTGTTGGGCTTTATCAGAAATTAAAGCAATCAGGCGAGAGGAGTGGAAGTCCGAGGCGGAGAGGTTAATTGAGATATACAGCTGCGGATTTTCAGATAAGAAACGACCTAAATCAGCGAAGACTTCCTCAACGGCATAATCGGTTACCCGTTCAATGAGCCCCTCTTTTTCCGCCAGCGGTATGAATTCCGCCGGGCTCATCACCTGCCCTTCAAACCCAGGCCAACGTAACAACGCCTCGGCCCCCACGCACTGGCCGGTTTTAATATCAATAATCGGTTGATAATTGAGCCGCAGCTGACGTTTTAGCAAGGCGCGATGCAATAGACGGCGCGGTGAATTAATTTCCTGGTGGGTTCGGGACCACATTAGCAAAATAATAATGCTGCAAATCATCCCCAGCGGCAGCGTGAGCGTCGCCTGATGATAGAGAAACTGGAAATAGCGATCGCTGGAGGTGGAGACAATAATCGCTATAGGACGCTTTTCCGAGTGGGCAATGGTATAAAAGCGGCCATCCTGCTGAAAGGTAAAGTCGTTGTTCTGTACCAGACCTGCCAGTACCCGGACATCCGCCGTCGGGCTCACCGAGAAGAACGCCTTTGTTACCGTGTCGTATACGCCGTAGGCCAGCGAGTGGTCATCCGACATCACTTCGCTGTAGGCTAACGGGTTGACTACCAGTGCATAGTGGCCGCGCTGCATATAGACCATCTTATAGCCAGCATAAAACGGAGTATCACGATAATAATAGATAGAGACGTCCGGAGAGCGGGTATATTCCGCTGCGGAAATAATATAGGGCTCCACGGGTGCCATTGAGGTAGAACATAAAAAACGATCGCCATTAGCGTATATTATATCGGCAACGTAAAGCTGCCCGCGGATAATATTGAGCATATTATCGCGATGCGCTGGCGAGCAGATCCTGCCGTTAAATTTCTCTGCTTTACTGCGCGCGATATCGACCTGTTGGATAACCAGCTCGGTTTTATCCAGCGCAAGTTGCGCAAATGAACGCAGCTGTATGCCCGTCTCTTTAACGGCGCGGATGTGAGCAAACCATAGCGCCAGCATCACAGGCAGCAAAACTACCATGATGATCCCGACAATCCTTAGCGCCTTGCGGCGTGCGCTATGATTCATTTCCGCCCTATATCCCTGCTTTATGTGTGCCTGCATGGTCGGCAGGAAGCTTTGATAAACAGGTGATTACGTTGCATGAATCATCAGACATTAGCAACCGACTTTTATCATTAATAACCTAATATTTAGTTATGACGATAATATTTGTCCGTAAGCCAAACTAAAAGTGTTCGCCCTGTTTATATTAAGGAAAATAATTATCCAGCTATCGATAAGGGTTTTTCGTTAACGCCACAGGGGATCGTTGATTAAGCCAAACTGCCAGTGCGATAAAAAAGGATGAGTCCTGCGTTTATTTTTTCGTCTATGGCAATCCGCATTGAGCGAATAATGCACGCACCTATTTCCACACACTTCTAATGGTTAAATCGCACTCAAAAAGCCTGCACCACGACTGGCTAATAAAAGAACAAATGTGATATAGTTCACATATCTTATGAAACAAAAATAACGTTTCATTGTATCCCGTCAGTCCCTGCGAGCCTCACCCCAACGAAAGCGGCCCGCAGACGTGTGAGGTTAAAAACTATGGCCACCATTACGACTAGCCTTGTTCTGCTGCGCTGGCAGCTTATGAGCGCAATCCTGATGTTTCTAGCCAGCTCGCTGAACATCAAATTCCGTAAGTCCGACTATATTGGGCTGGCGATCATCAGCAGCGGTCTCGGCGTTGTAGCGTCCTGCTGGTTCGCCACCGGGCTGCTCGGCATCACCCTGGTCGACGTGGCGACTATCTGGCACAACATCGAAAGCATAATGATTGAAGTCGCCAGCCATGCGCCGCCAGAGTGGCCGGTGGTCATCACCTGAGTTAAAAAACAAAAAACCCCGACGCGTCGGGGTTTTTTTATGGCTTACGCTAGCTCAGCGCGCACTCAGAACGGGATGTCGTCGTCGAAGTCCATCGGCGGCTCGTTGTTAGACGGTGCCGGAGCGGACTGCTGCGGACGCTGCTGTGCGCCGCCGCTGAACTGGTTCTGGTTGCCGCCCTGCGGCTGCTGAGGCTGACCCCAACCGCCCTGCTGACCACCGCCCTGCTGACCACCTGCCGGTGCCCCGCCGCCCTGACGGCCGCCGAGCATCTGCATGGTGCCGCCCACGTTCACCACCACTTCAGTGGTGTATTTTTCCACGCCGGACTGATCGGTCCATTTGCGGGTGCGCAGGGCACCTTCAATGTAAACCTGAGAACCTTTACGCAGATACTCACCGGCCACCTCGGCCAGTTTGCCAAACAGCACAACCCGGTGCCATTCGGTCTGCTCTTTCATCTCACCGGTCGCTTTATCACGCCAGGATTCGGAAGTAGCCAGCGTAATGTTGGCTACTGCGCCCCCATTCGGCATGTAGCGTACTTCCGGGTCCTGGCCCAGATTACCGACGAGAATCACCTTGTTTACGCCTCTGCTGGCCATGGTTGTGTCTCCTGAATACGTTTCTTAATCTCAATAGTGTAAGCGCGCGATTGTAACTTACCAAGCGACGCTTTGATACCTTGCGAGGAGGATTCCAGTAATCCGCCCGCCGTGCGCTATTTTCGCACAAATGCGTCCGGGATGCATTCTTATACTGTATATCCATTCAGGTTTTTTTGTGTCATAATTAACCGTTTCAGTTCAGTTCGCCGGATGTCCTTCAAACATACCGAGCGCCGAGTCTCTTACCGGGAAAGGTGAATGGATAAGATAGAAGTACGGGGCGCGCGCACCCACAATCTCAAGAATATCAACCTCGTTATCCCACGCGACAAGCTGATTGTCGTCACCGGGCTTTCAGGTTCAGGTAAATCATCCCTGGCTTTCGACACCCTCTATGCCGAAGGTCAGCGTCGCTACGTTGAATCGCTCTCCGCCTATGCGCGCCAGTTCCTGTCGTTGATGGAAAAGCCGGATGTCGATCACATCGAAGGTCTGTCGCCCGCGATCTCCATTGAGCAGAAGTCGACCTCGCACAACCCACGCTCTACCGTCGGGACCATTACCGAGATCCACGACTACCTGCGTCTGCTGTTTGCCCGCGTAGGTGAGCCGCGCTGCCCGGATCACAACGTGCCGCTGGATGCGCAGACCGTCAGCCAGATGGTGGACAACGTGCTGTCGCAGCCGGAAGGCAAGCGCCTGATGCTGCTCGCGCCGATCATCAAAGAGCGTAAGGGCGAGCACACCAAGACGCTGGAGAACCTGGCAAGCCAGGGGTATATCCGCGCCCGTATTGATGGTGAAGTGTGTGACCTCTCGGATCCGCCGAGCCTTGAACTGCATAAAAAACATACTATCGAAGTGGTCATCGACCGCTTTAAGGTGCGGGACGATCTGACCCAGCGCCTGGCCGAATCGTTTGAAACCGCGCTGGATCTCTCCGGCGGGACGGCGATTGTCGCCGATATGGACGATGCGAAGGTTGAAGAGCTGCTCTTCTCCGCTAACTTTGCCTGCCCGATCTGCGGCTACAGCATGAAC
>NZ_LR607338.1:3778006-3779435 GCF_902164725.1 Pseudescherichia vulneris
CCCACCGTGGTGAAATAGGTTTTGCCGTTCAGCACGACGGTTACCGGCTGGCCGCGTTCAGCGACCGAGCTGATGCCGCTCAGAACCTGATCCTGGCCCAGCTCCTGACCGTTGAGTTTGCCGTCCGCCGTCAGCGGCAGCAGGCTGAGCGCGGGCAGAGTGGTATCTACCTGCGCGGTGCTGGTGAGCGGCGCGCTGTTGCCCGCAGCATCAATCGCATTGACGTTAATGGTCAGCAGCCCGTCCGGGATGGTCTGCATATCGCTGGCGGGAACGATTGCGCGCCAGTTACCGTCGCTGTCCACTAGCGCCTGATAGGTTTTCCCCGCCAGCTGTACGCTCACGCTCTGCCCGCTGCCGGAGACGCCGGTGTTACCGCTCAGCACCTGATCCAGCCCTTTTTCGACGCTGTTCAGGTAGCCATCACCAAACGGTGCATCGATGGTCGGAATAGGCAGATAGTGGATCTGCACGTTCAGCGTGTGGATGTCGCCTGCCGCCTGGGCTCCCTGGGTGACGACCGCTTCAACGGTGTTTGGACCGTCCGGTAGCAGCAGCAGATCGGCGGAAGGGATCTGTACGCTCCAGTTCCCTGCGGCATCGATAGCGGTGACGGCATACTCTTTGCCGTTAAAGAAAACAACGATACTGACGTCCGGCCCGGTCACCGTGGTTACGCCACGCACCTCCAGCGGACTCTGCGCCTCGTTGGCATTCAGGTAGTCATCGGTTGAGAGAATGGCGATAGCAATACCGGTCTGGCTGCCATCGACGTTAATGGTTTCGGTACGCACTACCGGCGTGCCGTTGGCGTCATTTACCGAGACGGTAAGTGAATTATCGCCCTGAGTCAGGGAGGCGAGATCGCCTGCTGGCAGGGTGGTTTTCCAGCTACCATCACCCATCACCTGGGCATAGTAGGTTTTCGTGCCCAGCGTAATCGTCACCACCTGCCCCGCCGGGATATTCACGGTTTGGCCGGAGAGGGTCTGGTTCAGCTGCAGCTCGGCGGTATTGAGGACGTTATCCCCCGTGACCGGGTCTACAGTGACCTGTGGACTGGTGAAGTTAGTGGTGAAGTCAGCCTGCCCGGTCGTCACATTGCCCGCCATGTCGACGATCTGATACTCCACGGTATAGGCTTGGCCATCCTGTAGCTGCTGGATATCGGCCTGTGGAATGCTCAGTTGCCAGCGGCCAAGGCTATCTACCGCAGTGGTGTAGCTTTTACCGTTTAACGTCACCGTTACGGTGCTGCCCTGATCTTCACTGCTGGAGAAGCCGCGGACGATCTTGTCTGTATTCAGGTGGGAGAGATCGAGCGTATTGTTTGGTACGAAGGGGGGCATCTGGAGTACGGGCGGAACGGTATCCACCATAAGATCCATTGAGGTAGTCACAGCTCGGCCTTCACTGTCCGTGAGCACAA
>NZ_LR607338.1:3779925-3781442 GCF_902164725.1 Pseudescherichia vulneris
TCCGCCCTCCTCCGGTGGCGTTCCATCGATGGGCGGCAGCACACCATTATCCTCGGCTTCCTGGCGACTGCTGCCGCTACCGCCGCCGCCAGCCGCGGCGGCGATACCCACAATACCCCCGACTGCGGCTATCCCGCCCAGTACGGCCAACGCAGAGATCCCACCTGCGCCAACAAGAGAATCGACAGAGGCTTCAGAGAGTGCCGGTACGATTGCTTCCGCCGTAGCAGGCGCAGCGGACTCGGCAAAGGGGAAGACAGCGTGATGCGTGCCCAGGCTGTCTTCAAAAATCAGTTCGCTGTGTAAGCCATTCTCATCAAGCACAAAAAAGCGCTGGTAGCGTACCGTCGTACCG
This sequence comes from Pseudescherichia vulneris, assembly GCF_902164725.1. Lineage (NCBI taxonomy): Bacteria > Pseudomonadati > Pseudomonadota > Gammaproteobacteria > Enterobacterales > Enterobacteriaceae > Pseudescherichia > Pseudescherichia vulneris. Next base: position 3,780,281 of record NZ_LR607338.1, read on the forward strand.
TCGTTCATATGGACGATCAGGTCATTGCCTTCGCGCTGATAGTAATTAACCGACTCTGGGGAAGCATTGATACGAACGATGCTGGTCTGCGTCAGATTAACAACGCGGTCGGCACTCTGGGCATATTGGCTAACGACATCACCAGTTTTTTGATTTATGATATCCACTGACCCAGTAGGGTTAATTTGGGGAGCCATATAATGTCCTCTCGCTATTTAGAACGCTTTTTTGTGCATGTGCCAAACTTATTTTTGGCAGAGTAAGAGCGCTACCGAAATAAAATGGCAGAAATGAATCATTTGATTAACAACTGGGTGGTGGATCTATAAGTTATTGTTTTTTAATGATTTATCACCTCTTTCATAAATTCAACGCAGAATTGATCTCATTAAAATATATAATCAATAGTCTTAAATTAGGCAAACTCCTAAGTCACAAATTTTCACATTTTTTTAAATACAGAATATATTATTAACAAAGCCGTTAATATTTAAGCGCCACTTAAATAGTGCATGTTGTGAATAGATCTGTTTTTCAATTATTAACATTAAGCGAAACGGCAATATTGCGATATATCCTATATGGCAAATATTAAATATATTCTCTCAGACTTTATATTCTGAATAAAAGCGGGTTGTCGTTGACAACGGAGCGTCTCAGGCCTGAGGAACCGGGCCTGTTCATACTTTAACCAACTGAAGGTCATACGGATGTTGTAGTGATATGGACTGGTGCGTTGGTGGCAAAACCTGTTATACTGTAGTCAACACATTGGGGCTGATTCTGGATTCGACGGGATTTGCGAAACCCAAGGTGCATGCCGAGGGGAGGTTTGCCTCGTTAAAAGCCTCAAAAAAATAGTCGCAAACGACGAAAACTACGCTTTAGCAGCTTAATAACCTGCTTCGAGCCCTCTCTCCCTAGCCTCCGCTCTTAGGACGGGGATCAAGAGAGGTCAAACCCAAAAGAGATCGCGCGGATGCCCTGCCTGGGGTTGAAGCGTTAAAACTAATCAGGCTAGTTTGTTAGTGGCGTGTCTGTCCGCAGCTGGCAAGCGAATGTAAAGACTGACTAAGCATGTAGTGCCGAGGATGTAGGAATTTCGGACGCGGGTTCAACTCCCGCCAGCTCCACCAAAAATAGAAGGACAGCAACAGGACGT
>NZ_LR607338.1:3799952-3818787 GCF_902164725.1 Pseudescherichia vulneris
TATCATTGCACTCTCTGCTTCCTTTTATTGTTTTCAAACGATAGTATATCCACCTTCAATATATCCATTAAGGATAAGGAAGAAGAATGGAACTTCATAAAATAAACAAGCCTCTTGAATCGATTAACACTATTTTATCTCACTTTCCTGTTAAGCAGCCCTCTCTTCTTGAGCCGGGTCAGACGTTACCTATAAAAGTGAAAAATGAAAAACCCGCCAGAAAAATTTACTTTCTGCTTGATGGGGCAATGATTAGCTCAGTGGGTAAAGACGAAAAAAAACAAAACCTGGGCATTATGATGAGCCCATCAATTATTGGTCTTGGGCAACTTGCTCCAGACGGCTCTATTGCTCAGCATGAGGCTATTGCTCCCTGTATGATTGATTCAATTAATGTTGATGATTTTATAAAGGTCATTGAGGAGAAGCATCTCTGGCCTGACGTTATTAACGTTATGGTTACGATTATCAACTCGTTAGCGGCCCGGACCGCTACGTCCGGGTTACAGTCGGCCTATGAAATTATTAGAGGCTACCTCATCTATATGGACAGTGAAAATGCCTGTGCTATTAAAGAGCGCTATACCGTTGTAAAATATATGCAAACCTTCTCCAGATTATCGAGAAGTATTATTTTGAAAATTCTTTCCGAACTGAAAGCGGGTGGTTTTATTGAGATGGAAAAAGGCAGGCTGATGCGTATTAACCGAAATCTTCCCGATCGATTCTGAGGTTATCGTTGAGGCGGCTAACCGTTACCCGGCACCATTTAACAAAAAATCTTCGTTCCGCTGGGTCAAATGAGTGATATATTTTCACGCATTAAACCCAAGGAGAGATCATGGCGGAATTTGATGTGATAGCGCAGGATTTGCTGGAACGCGCGCGTACGCAAGAGGAGCAGCAGCAGGCTCAGGACAGGAAGCTGCTGGACCAGGTGCTGGCCATCTATGGTCAAAAATATGTGGCGGAGCAGCTGCGAAAGCTGGGTAAGAGCGAGTGGAGCCGGGAGACGCTTAACCGCTGGGTAAACGGTAAGAGCGCACCGAAAACCCTGACGGCATTAGAAGCAGAGCTGCTACAAAAGATGCTCCCCTCCCCTCCGGCGCATCATCCCAACTATGCCTTTCGCTTTATCGATCTTTTTGCCGGCATTGGCGGCATTCGCCACGGCTTTGAAGCCATCGGCGGACAGTGTGTGTTCACCAGCGAGTGGAACAAAAACGCGGTTCGTACCTACCAGGCTAACTGGTTTAATGACGAAGCATCACATCGGTTTAACCAGGATATCCGCGAGGTCACCCTCAGCGCAGATAAAGACGTGTCTGAAACCGAGGCCTATGCGCACATCGATGCCGCTATTCCCGATCACGATGTGCTGCTTGCTGGTTTCCCCTGTCAGCCGTTTAGCCTGGCAGGCGTCAGTAAGAAAAACGCCCTCGGCCGAGCGCACGGCTTTGAGTGTGAAGCGCAGGGCACCCTCTTTTTCGACGTAGCGCGAATTATCAAAGCGAAAAAACCCGCTATCTTCGTGCTGGAAAATGTGAAGAACCTGAAGAGCCACGATAAAGGTAAAACCTTCGCCGTCATTATGGCGACGTTGGATGAGCTGGGCTATGAGGTTGCCGATGCAACCGCCGTGGGTAAAGACGATCCCAAGGTTATCGATGGTCGACACTTCCTGCCCCAGCACCGGGAGCGCATCGTGCTGGTAGGGTTCAGACGCGATCTGGGCATTCATCATGGCTTTACCCTGCGCGACGTTGCCCGCTTCTACCCGGAACGCCGCCCTGCCTTTGGTGAGCTTCTGCAGCCGGACGCGGATAGCAAATACATCCTGTCAGAAAAGCTCTGGCACTATCTCTGGCACTACGCCAAAAAACATCAGGCTAAGGGTAACGGCTTTGGCTTCGGTCTGGTGGATCCCACCCGCGCAGAGAGCGTGGCGCGTACGCTGTCGGCCCGCTATTACAAAGATGGTTCGGAGATTTTAATCGACAGGGGATGGGATCGGGCGCTCGGCGAAGCTGATTTCGGTAACGCTGATAACCAGCTGCGGCGGCCCCGGCGCTTAACGCCAAGAGAGTGCGCTCGTCTGATGGGATTTGAAAAGCCTGGGCAGGCACCGTTTCGTATTCCGGTTTCCGATACCCAGGCTTACCGCCAGTTTGGTAACTCGGTGGTGGTTCCCGTTTTCGCTGCCGTGGCGAAGCTGCTGGAACCCTACATTCTCGACGCGGTTAAAAGACGCTAGCGGCGTGATGGCTACGGGCAGGTCTCCTGCCCGAAAGCGCCATTATGAACGCGACTGTACCCAGAAGGCGTGGATCAGACCCGGGATGTAACCCAAAAGTGTCAGGATGATGTTCAGAATGAACGCCATACCAAAGCCCTTGCCAAGCAGGACGCCCAGCGGGGGCAGAATAATCGTCAGTACAATTCGCCAGAAACCCATAGTTACTCCCGTGTAAAATTTATGCAGGTGGCTGTATAAAAAGAGATTTTCCCTTTAAGCGTAGCTATTTTAAGTCACTCTGCCACTTTCTCCCCATGCTTTTACCCTCTTTTACGTACCGTGAAACTTTGGCTTAATCTCGCTTAAGATGTTGAACGATAGTTATAATCGGTCTTATTTATTTTCTCAGGCTGCTGGCCTGGCCTATAGTGAATGCATCAAAAGAGAGGAGAGACATTATGTTTTCAGTTGGTGATTATGTTCAGCCCCGCATTGGCGGCCAGAAGCTTAAAGTTGTAGAAGTGAATGATGACCAGATTGTTGCCGTACCTGCCAGCAATGAGCAGGGTGAAAAGGTAACCATTAAGGCTGCTGATGTGACTTTGTACAGAGAAGAAGGCAACTTCGGCGTCTGCTAAAAGGTGCTTCTCCTACGGTGGGTGCCCGCTCACCGTACCGCTTCCCCTCGCCGTTCCTCTCTTTCTAATAACTGATTGATTAATAAAAAATTAACTTAAAAACCCACCAAAAATAACGCAGCGGATGAAAAACAGCCTGCCGCAGAGGATGTTATCGACAAAAGCGTGATAAATAAAAATTTTACGCTAGTTGTGCATTGACAGACAGAGATATACTCTATGCGCAATCAAAGCAGCATCGCAAAACGCTGTCTAACCTTTCCTTTTTAGTTACTTATATGCAGGAGCATCAGCATGTTCTCTCCGCAGTCTCGCCTGCGTCATGCCATGGCGGACACGTTTGCGATGGTCGTCTACTGTTCTGTCGTGAACATGCTGATTGAGATTTTCCTCTCGGGAATGACGTTCGAGCAGTCTCTCTCCTCGCGGCTGGTCGCTATCCCGGTAAACATCCTCATTGCATGGCCCTATGGCCTCTATCGCGATGCGTTTATGCGCTTCGCCCGAGGGCTCTCTCCTGCTGGTGGGGTTAAAAACCTGGCGGACGTGCTGGCATACGTGACGTTTCAGTCGCCGGTCTACGTGACGATCCTGTTAGTGGTGGGCGCTGACTGGCATCAGATCGCTGCTGCCGTCAGTTCAAATATTGTGGTTTCAATGGTGATGGGCGCAGCCTACGGCTACTTCCTCGATTACTGCCGTCGCCTGTTCCGGGTCAGCAGCTATCATCAGGCCAAAGCCTGATGGCATGGCGAGTCAGGCCGACTCGCCAAAAAGTCCGGTCAGATAACGCTCCAGCGCCATACGTGAACTAAAACCGTGCGGAATGCCGTAGTGCTCCTGCGCATCGCCGCCTAAGTAGAGCGGAAAGTGCTGATAGTGATCGCTGGTTTTCATATCGGAAGCCGGCTCAGCCAGCGTCTGGCTGCGCTCTTTCAGCGTAGGATGAATAATCAGCGCCGTGCGCCCCATCCGTGCTTCACGATTCACATACACATAGTTATCTCCGCGACGATAGCCATAGGCCTTTGGCGTCGCGACGTCCATGGTAAATCCCGCCTTCTCAAGAACGCGTGCCACCTCATCGGGTCGTAAGTACATATTTTATCCTCGTCATCGTCTACAGCAGCGCCACCTTACAGTATTGAGCATTAGCAGCGCTTTCGGAAAAGTCCATAAAGGCCCCATCAAGTCGTGATTGCCGTCAGAGGTTAAAATTATGCGCTACACTGGTTAATACATCGAAATCAAGGGAGGATCATATGCTTAGAAGACCAAACCGTAGCGACGTAGATGCAGGCGTAGACGATATTAATAATGATGTCAGCCAGCTAGCGGACTCTCTGGAGGCGGTATTGAAGTCCTGGGGAAGCGATGCAAAAGATGATGCAGACGGTGCCCGTCGTAAAGCACAGGCGCTGCTGAAGCAGACCCGAGCCAAGTTGCATGGCCGCAATCGCGTTACGCAAGCAGCGACCGATGTTGCAGGCTGCGCGGACAGCTTTGTTAAAGACAGGCCATGGTGCAGCGTAGGTGCTGCCGCTGCCGCCGGGATCTTCCTCGGCGCGCTGCTAAGCCTCCGTCGATAATATCCAACCCCGTGAGCTAACCCTCACGGGGTTTCTTTATATTCCTCGTAAAGCTGCCCTACCCACTGCATCGCCATCTCGGCGGACGTAATATTCGTAAAACTCATCAGGATCCCGCTGCGCCCCGGCTGCGTGCTATGCCAGTCGCTTAACGCTTGTACTGCCAACCCCCTCTGCTGCGCCCGCGCCACAATGGCTCTGTCATCGCCGTCGATAGCGACCACCAGCTGAATGCCGCCCAACTGGGGCACCACGTTAAACCCGTAATGGATGAGCGCGGCTTCCAGCCAGGCGCGCCGCTGAGCATAGTGCAGCCGCATCTTTTTCAAATGGCGCCAGAAATGTCCCTGCTGAATAAAATCCGCCAGCGCGCACTGCCACAGCGTGGGAACGCTGCACGGGATACTGTTGATCCCGTGACGAAATGCCGCAGCTTCAGCGGTTGGCACAACAATCCATGCCGTGCGTATGGCCGGAAACAGGGATTTGCTAAAGGTGCCGGTATAGATCACCCGCTGCGGCGCATCAAGGCTTTTTAACGGCGGCAGCGGCCTGCCGTGATAGCGAAACTCGCTGTCGTAATCATCCTCAATAATCCACATATTGTGCTGGGCCGCCCACGCCAGCAGCTGCCTGCGGCGGGGCAGCGAGAGCGCCACACCCAGCGGGCTTTGATGGGCCGGAGTGAGTAACGCAAACCGCGCCTGGGGCCAGCGCGCTATCGCCGCCTCGATATCCATCCCGTTGTGATCCACGGGCACCGGAAGCCGCTGGATCCCTTCCTCATCAATGGCGGGAGAGATCAACGGGAACCCGGGATCCTCCACCCACATACTATCCCTTGGGCGGGCCAGCGTTTGCAGGATCAGGCTCATCGACTGTGCATAGCCAGAGGTAATAAATATCTGCTCCGGCTGGCATTCAATGCTGCGGGAGAAGCGCAGATAGTCGGCGATAGCCTGACGCAGAATAGCTTCGCCCGCTGGATCCCCAAGCGTAAGATCGAAGCGCGACTGGGTACGCAGGCGTCTGCCGGTCAGCCGCGCCCATAGCGCACGTGGAAAGAGATCCAGCGCGGGCAAGCCCATCTGAAACGGCTTTGGTTCATGCTCGTCGCCGTGCTGCACGGCGGGTGCCTCTGCTAACGCCGAAGGCGAAGTCTGACTCACGAAGGTGCCCGCCTGTCCGCGTCGCTCCAGCCATCCTTGGGCGACCAGCTCCCCGTAAGCCTGCTCAACCGTCGTGCGTGAGATGCCATTCTCCTGGGCCCATGTGCGGCTCGACGGCAGGCGGCTACCGGTTTTGAGCTCGCCTGAAGTAATGGCGGCCTTAAGCTGCCGGGCAATTTGCTGATAGCGTGCATCCATTATGGTCTGCCTTTTTAATCAAAATATGGCTCTCCTGAGCAGACCATCATAGTGCTACATTTTCGCCATCTTAACGAGGAGAAGAGTGATGACCCAGCTACTACGCCAGCCTTTCTATGAACTTAGCCCAGCCATCTACAACGGCCTGATTCAGGCCAGCCAGGCGCTGGAACGGTGCTCGCTTGATAACACGTTTATTGAGCTTATCTACCTGCGTATTTCACAGATCAACGGCTGTGCATTTTGTCTCGACAAGCACAGCCGGGCGCTGCGTAAAGCGGGCGTTGAGTTGGCAAAACTCGATGCGCTGGCAGGATGGCGCATCAGCCACCACTTCAGTGATAAAGAGCAGGCGGCGCTGGCGTGGGCCGAGTCGGTTACCCATATTGCCGACAGCCACGCGGAAGAGAGCGTTTATCAACCTCTGCTGGCCCATTTTAGCGCTGAGCAGATAAGCGATCTGACCTGCGCTATCAGCTTGATGAATGCGTTTAACCGTCTCGCCGTCGCCATGCGCCTGTAATTTCGGCTAAAAGCCACCCGCCCCCGTCGCCATCGCCGACGGGGCATAAGCCTGCCCTAAAACCTATATATAGCGTGGTTGATAATTTTTATAACTACATCTAGTATTCCTGTAAGCAAGAACAACCTATCCCGGTGCGATTTTTCGCGCCGACACGCCATTATAAATGGGAATACGAATCATGCGCATAACTATTTACACTCGAAACGACTGTGTCCAGTGCCACGCCACAAAACGAGCTATGGAGAGCCGGGGCGTTGAGTTTGAGATGGTGAATATCGATCTCGTTCCGGAAGCGGCCGATACGCTGCGGGAGCAGGGTTTCCGCCAGCTGCCGGTGGTGATTGCGGGCGACACCAGCTGGTCGGGCTTCCGTCCGGATATGATTAACCGCCTACTGCCCGCCTCCCGCGTAGCCAGCGCATGAGCACCCTCGTCTACTTCTCCAGCAGCTCGGAAAATACGCAGCGCTTTATTGAGCGTCTCGGGCTGCCGGCGGTGCGCATTCCGCTTAACGAGCGCGAGCGTATTCAGGTGGACGTTCCCTACATTCTGATCGTTCCCAGCTACGGCGGTGGCGGCACGGCGGGCGCGGTGCCGCGCCAGGCGATCCGCTTCTTGAACGATCCACAAAACCGGGCGCTGATCCGTGGCGTCATTGCCGCTGGCAACCGTAACTTCGGTGATGCCTATGGCCGCGCCGGGGATGTGATTTCCCAAAAGTGCAGCGTCCCTTACCTCTACCGTTTTGAACTGATGGGCACGCAGCAGGATCTCGATAACGTGCGAAAAGGAGTGAGCGAATTTTGGCAACGACAACCGCAGAGCGTGTGATGCAGGCCGCGCCGGACTACCATGCGCTGAATGCCATGCTGAATCTCTATGATTCATCAGGCCACATTCAGCTGGATAAAGATCGTCAGGCGGTGGAGGCGTTTCACACCGCGCATGTCCTGCCGAATACCGTGGCCTTTGCCAGCCAGCAGGAACGTCTGGACTATCTGGTGAGCGAGGGGTACTACGACGGCAGCGTGCTGGCGCGCTATGGTCAGGCGTTTGTCGTCGAGCTCTTTGCCTCCGCTCATCGGCGCGGTTTTCGTTTCCACACCTTTCTTGGCGCGTGGAAGTTCTATACCAGCTATACGCTAAAAACCTTCGACGGCAAACGCTACCTGGAGCACTTTGAGGATCGGGTGGTGATGGTTGCCCTGACCCTGGCCCAGGGCGACGAGGCGCTGGCTCGCCAGCTTAGCGAAGAGATGCTCTCCGGCCGCTTCCAGCCCGCGACGCCTACCTTCTTAAACGCGGGCAAGCAGCAGCGCGGGGAGCTGGTCTCCTGCTTCCTGCTGCGTATCGAAGACAATATGGAGTCGATTGGCCGGGCGGTTAACTCGGCACTCCAGCTCTCCAAGCGCGGCGGCGGGGTAGCCTTCCTGCTGTCGAACCTGCGCGAGGCGGGCGCGCCGATCAAGCGAATTGAAAACCAGTCCTCCGGCGTGATCCCGGTAATGAAGATGCTGGAGGATGCCTTCTCCTACGCTAATCAGCTGGGGGCACGCCAGGGTGCCGGGGCCGTCTATCTGCACGCTCACCATCCGGATATCCTGCGCTTTCTCGATACCAAGCGGGAGAACGCCGATGAGAAGATCCGCATTAAAACGCTCTCTCTGGGGGTGGTGATCCCGGACGTCACCTTCCGGCTGGCGAAGGAGAACGCGCCAATGGCGCTCTTCTCCCCCTACGACGTGGAGCGCATCTACGGCAAACCCTTTGGTGATCTCGCCATCAGCGAGCACTACGAGGCGCTGGTCGCCGACGATCGCATTCGCAAAACCACCATCAACGCCCGTGACTTCTTCCAGCGGCTGGCGGAGATCCAGTTTGAGTCAGGCTACCCGTATATCATGTTCGAGGATACGGTCAACCGCGCTAACCCCATTGCCGGGCGAATCAACATGAGCAACCTCTGCTCGGAGATTTTGCAGGTCAACAGCGCCTCGACCTATGACGAGAACCTCGACTATGCCCAAACCGGACACGATATCTCCTGCAACCTCGGCTCACTGAACATCGCCCACACCATGGACTCGCCCGACTTTGGCCGCACCGTGGAGACCGCCATTCGCGGGCTGACGGCGGTGTCGGACATGAGCCACATTCGCTCTGTGCCCTCGGTTGAAGCTGGCAACGCCGCGTCGCACGCGATTGGTCTCGGGCAGATGAACCTGCACGGCTACCTGGCACGGGAGGGCATCGCCTACGGCAGCGAAGAGGGGATCGACTTTACCAACCTCTACTTCTACACCGTTACCTGGCATGCGCTGAACACCTCCATGATGCTGGCCCGCGAGCGCAGGCAGCGCTTTGCTGGTTTTGAGCAGTCGCGCTACGCCAGCGGCGAATACTTTACGCAGTACATTGAGGAGTGCTGGCAACCGCAAACCGAGACTGTGCGGGCGCTGTTTGCTCAGGCGGGCATCGTGCTGCCGACGCGGGAGATGTGGTGCCAGCTGCGCGACGACGTGATGCGCTACGGTATCTATAACCAAAACCTGCAGGCCGTGCCGCCCACCGGCTCTATCTCCTACATCAACCATGCCACCTCCAGCATCCATCCCATTGTGTCGAAGATTGAGATCCGCAAGGAGGGAAAAACCGGGCGCGTCTACTACCCTGCCCCGTTTATGACCAACGACAACCTGCATCTCTATCAGGATGCCTATGAGATTGGTCCCGAGAAGATTATCGACACCTACGCGGCGGCGACGCGCCATGTGGATCAGGGCCTGTCTCTCACCCTCTTCTTCCCGGATACCGCCACCACCCGCGATATTAACCGCGCGCAGATCTATGCCTGGAAGCGGGGCATCAAGACGCTGTACTACATTCGCCTGCGTCAGCTGGCGCTGGAAGGCACTGAAATTGAAGGCTGCGTGTCATGCGCGCTGTAAGGAGAAGAGGATGAGCCGTTTATCACGGGTTCGCGCCGTTAACTGGAACATTATTCAGGACGATAAGGATTTAGAGGTCTGGAACCGGCTGACCAGCAACTTCTGGCTGCCGGAGAAGGTGCCGCTATCGAACGACATTCCCGCCTGGCAAACGCTAAGCCACGCTGAACAGCAGCTGACGATCCGCGTCTTCACCGGCCTGACGCTGCTGGACACCATTCAGAACGGCGTCGGCGCACCGGCGCTGATGGCCGACGCCATTACGCCCCACGAAGAGGCGGTGATGTCTAATATCAGCTTTATGGAGGCAGTGCACGCCCGCTCCTATAGCTCGATATTTTCTACTCTCTGCCACACCAGCGACGTGGATGCCGCCTACGCCTGGAGCGAAGAGAACGCTCCGCTCCAGCGTAAGGCGCAGATTATCCTGGCGCACTACGCCGCTGATGCACCGCTGAAGAAGAAGATCGCCAGCGTCTTTCTGGAGTCGTTCCTGTTTTACTCCGGCTTCTGGCTGCCGATGTACTGGTCCAGCCGGGGCAAGCTGACCAACACCGCCGATCTAATCCGGCTGATCATTCGTGATGAGGCGGTACACGGCTATTATATTGGCTATAAGTACCAGCGCGGGCTGGAAAAAGTGGATGCTGGCGAGCGGGAGACATTGAAAAATTTCGCCCTCGATCTGCTGATGGATCTTTATGATAACGAGCTGGCCTATACCGAGGCACTCTACGCAGGAACCGGCTGGGAAGAGGAGGTGAAAGCCTTTCTCTGCTACAACGCCAACAAGGCGTTGATGAACCTTGGCTACGAGGCACTGTTCCCGCCGGAGATGGCCGACGTCAATCCGGCCATTCTGGCGGCGCTGTCACCCAATGCCGACGAAAACCATGACTTTTTCTCCGGCTCCGGCTCCTCCTACGTGATGGGCAAAGCGGTGGAAACTGAAGACGCAGACTGGGATTTTTAATTGTTATTCTGGCGGGCCCTATTCCCCACGGGCCTGCCAGGATATTTCCCAAAATCGCCATTCATATTACAAATTTATTACTTTCTAACGTATGGTTAACTCCTGCTAATTATTCCTCTGAACGCTGCAAATTCGGAGGAATTTCCGTTGCCGTAGCAAAAAAAATTGCCCCTCCGCATATCGCCCCCAGGCCCTTATATCACTGGAAGTCGCGCCGTTCGCGGCTCGGCAAATTCCATGCCAGAGTGCGATTGAGGGTTGTCTCAGATTCTCACTGTGCTAGGGTATAGCCCGTTCATTATTTCCATCAGGATCGTTATTGATATAAATAAATACGGGAACTTTTTTATTGCATGGCAATTAAACTCGAAGTAAAGAATCTCTATAAAATATTTGGCGATAACCCACAGCGTGCGTTCAAATATATCGACAAGGGACTTTCGAAAGCACAAATTCTGGAAAAAACAGGGCTATCGCTTGGCGTTATCAACGCCAGTCTGGCCATTGAAGAAGGCGAGATATTCGTCATCATGGGGCTCTCCGGATCGGGGAAATCGACCATGGTTCGCCTTCTCAATCGCCTGATTGAACCCACCCGCGGCCAGGTACTGATTGATGGCGTCGATATCGCCAAAATCTCCGACGCCGAGCTTCGCGAGGTGCGCAGGAAAAAGATTGCAATGGTCTTCCAGTCATTCGCGCTAATGCCACACATGACCGTACTGGACAATACGGCGTTTGGTATGGAATTAGCGGGAGTGCCTGCGGGCGAGCGCCAGACGAAAGCGCTGGATGCGCTGCGTCAGGTCGGGCTGGAGAACTACGCCCACGCCTATCCGGATGAACTCTCCGGCGGCATGCGCCAGCGTGTGGGCCTTGCCCGCGCCCTGGCCATTAACCCCGATATTCTGCTGATGGACGAAGCGTTCTCGGCTCTCGATCCGCTGATCCGGACCGAGATGCAGGACGAGCTGGTGAAGCTTCAGTCCCGCCAGCAGCGCACCATTGTCTTTATCTCTCACGATCTCGACGAAGCCATGCGCATCGGCGACCGCATCGCCATTATGCAGGGCGGCGAAGTGGTGCAGGTCGGCACGCCGGATGAGATCTTAAATAATCCGGCCAATGACTACGTGCGCACCTTCTTCCGTGGCGTAGACATCAGCCAGGTGTTTAGCGCCAAGGATATTGCCCGCCGTAGCCCGGTTGGCCTGCTGCGTAAAGCCCCCGGCTTCGGCCCGCGCTCGGCGCTGAAGCTACTGGAGGACGAGGACCGCGAATATGGCTATGTCATTGAGCGCGGCAACAAGTTTGTCGGCACGGTCTCCATCGACTCCCTGAAGGCGGCCCTGAGCCAACAGCAGGGTATCGACGCGGCGTTAATTGACTCTCCGGCTCCGGTCGACGCAGAGACGCCGCTTAGCGAACTGCTCTCCCATGTAGGCCAGGCACCCTGTGCCGTGCCGGTAGTGGGTGAGGAGCAACAGTACGTCGGCATCATCTCAAAACGGATGCTGCTGCAGGCTTTAGATCGCGAGGGGACAAACAATGGCTGATCAATCTAATCCGTGGGGAACCACCGAGGCGGCAGACGCCGCACAATCGACGGCAACGCAGTCTGCCGACGCCTGGGGCTCTTCAGCCCCGGCACCGACCGACGGCGGCAGCGCAGACTGGCTGAACAGCGCCCCGCCTGCGCCGGAACACTTCAACATTATGGATCCGTTCCACAAGACGCTGATCCCGCTGGATAGCTGGGTAACAACCGGTATCGACTGGGTGGTGACCCACTTCCGCCCGGTGTTCCAGGGCATCCGAGTGCCGGTGGACTATATCCTCAACGGCTTCCAGCAGATGCTGCTGGGTATGCCTGCCCCGGTTGCTATTGTGATCTTTGCATTGATCGCCTGGCAGTTTGGCAGCGCGGGCATGGGCATTGCCACCCTGGTGTCGCTGATCCTGATCGGTGCGATCGGAGCCTGGTCGCAGGCGATGATCACTCTGGCGCTAGTGCTGACCGCCCTGCTCTTCTGCGTGGTGATTGGCCTGCCAATGGGGATCTGGCTGGCACGCAGCCCGCGGGCGGCGAAAATTATTCGCCCGCTGTTGGATGCGATGCAGACGACGCCGGCGTTTGTCTACCTGGTACCGATCGTTATGCTTTTCGGTATCGGCAACGTGCCGGGCGTGGTGGTAACCATTATCTTCGCCCTGCCGCCGATCGTGCGTCTGACGATCCTCGGTATCAACCAGGTGCCGGAAGATCTGATCGAAGCCTCACGCTCGTTCGGAGCCAGCCCGCGCCAGATGCTGTTTAAAGTGCAGCTGCCGCTGGCGATGCCGACCATCATGGCCGGTGTGAACCAGACGCTGATGCTCGCCCTCTCGATGGTGGTGATCGCCTCGATGATCGCCGTGGGCGGCCTCGGCCAGATGGTGCTGCGCGGTATCGGCCGCCTTGATATGGGCCTTGCCACCGTCGGCGGCGTCGGGATCGTGATCCTGGCGATCATTCTCGACCGCCTGACCCAGGCCGTAGGTCGCGACTCCCGCAGTCGTGGCAACCGCCGCTGGTATACCTCCGGTCCTATCGGATTAGTGACTCGTCCTTTCATTAAGTAACTTCTTGCCCGGCGGCGCTGTGCTGGCCGGGCTTACCTGCCCCTTCTAAAAACTAAGGAACAACGATGCGACATAGCGTACTTTTTGCCACAGCGTTTGCCACCCTTGTCTCAACCAGCACTTTCGCCGCTGACCTGCCGGGCAAAGGCATGACCGTTCAGCCGATCCAGAGCACCATCTCCGAGGAGTCGTTCCAGACGCTGCTGGTCAGTCGTGCCCTTGAGAAGCTCGGCTACACCGTAAATAAGTCCAGCGAAGTGGACTACAACGTCGGCTATACCTCGATTGCCTCCGGCGATGCCACCTTTACCGCCGTTAACTGGCAGCCGCTGCATGATGACATGTACGCTGCCGCCGGTGGTGATAAGAAGTTCTACCGTGAAGGCACCTTTGTTTCCGGCGCGGCGCAGGGCTACCTGGTTGATAAAAAGACCGCCGAGAAGTATCACATCACCAATATCGAACAGCTGAAGGATCCCAAGATCGCCAAACTGTTTGATACCAACGGTGATGGCAAGGCCGACATGATGGGCTGCTCGCCGGGCTGGGGCTGTGAAGCGGTCATCAACCACCAGAACAAAGCCTTCGATCTGGAGAAAACCGTCAGCGTTAGCCACGGCAACTATGCCGCGATGATGGCCGACACCATTGCCCGCTTTAAAGAGGGCAAACCGGTTATCTATTACACCTGGACGCCATACTGGGTGAGCGACGTGCTGAAACCGGGTAAAGATGTCGTCTGGTTGCAGGTACCGTTCTCCTCCCTGCCGGGCGAGCAGAAGGATATCGACACCAAGCTGCCGAACGGCATGAATTATGGCTTCCCGGTGAACACCATGCATATCGTGGCAAACAAAGCCTGGGCCGAGAAAAACCCGGCGGCGGCGAAGCTGTTCTCCGTGATGAAGCTCCCACTGGCAGATATCAATGCGCAGAATGCCATGATGCACGCAGGCAAAGCCTCGGACGCGGATATCCAGGGCCATGTTGACGGCTGGATCAAAGCTCACCAGCAGCAGTTTGACGGCTGGATCAAAGCGGCGCTGGCTGCGCAGCAGTAAGCACTCTCTCCCTCACCTGCAGGTGGGGGAGCATTTTTTCAACAGCACGAACCGACACACGAACTCTCCCCAGCTATCCGCGAATTCGTTATGATAAATAATCATTTATCTGAATATCGCTTATCATGACCAAATCATCTCATCCGCTCAGCCCCGCGCTGATTGTGCTTATGTCTGTGGCTACCGGCCTCGCCGTGGCCAGCAACTACTATGCCCAGCCTCTGCTCGATACCATCGCGCGCGCCTTTTCGCTCTCCTCCAGCCAGGCCGGTTTTATCGTCACCGCCGCCCAGCTCGGCTATGCGGCGGGCCTGCTGCTGCTGGTGCCGCTGGGCGATATGTTCGAGCGCCGGACAATGATCGTGGTGATGACCCTGCTCGCGGCGGGCGGGATGTTAATTACCGCCACCAGCCAGTCGCTGGGCATGATGATCCTCGGCACTGCCCTCACCGGCCTCTTTTCCGTCGTCGCGCAAATACTTGTGCCGCTGGCCGCGACCCTCGCCACACCGGCGAAGCGTGGCAAGGTCGTCGGGACGATCATGAGTGGCCTGCTGCTGGGGATCCTGCTGGCGCGCACCGTCGCCGGACTGCTGGCGAACCTCGGCGGCTGGCGTACGGTCTACTGGGTGGCCACCGTCCTGATGGTGGTGATGGCGTTTGCCCTCTGGCGCGGCCTGCCTAAGGTCAAGCAGGACAATCACCTCAACTACTTCCAGCTGCTCGGCTCGGTGTTCTCCCTCTTTACCCGTGACAGGCTGCTGCGTACCCGCGCCGTGCTGGGCTGCTTTACCTTTGCCAACTTCAGCATTCTCTGGACCTCCATGGCCTTCCTGCTCGCCGCCCCGCCCTTTAACTACTCTGAAGGCGTCATCGGCCTGTTTGGCTTGGCAGGGGCCGCGGGTGCGCTCGGTGCGCGTCCCGCAGGCAGCCTGGCGGATCGGGGCAAATCACACCTGACCACCACCTGGGGCCTGCTGCTGCTCCTGCTGTCGTGGATTGCCATCTGGTTCGGCCACGCCTCGGCGCTGGCGCTGATCGTCGGTATTGTTGTGCTGGATCTCACGGTGCAGGGGGTACACATCACCAACCAGACGGTGATCTATCGCGTTAAGCCGGAGGCGCGTAACCGCCTTACCGCAGGTTACATGACCAGCTACTTTATCGGCGGTGCGGCCGGGTCGCTGATCTCCGCTAGCGCCTGGCAGCACGACGGCTGGCGCGGCGTCTGCGTGGCAGGCAGCGTGATGGCGCTGATCAACCTGCTGGTCTGGTGGCGCGGCTATCATCGGCAATCGGCTACGGAGTAACCACTCCTTACCTTTTATTGACTTAGGTAACGGCGGGGGTGGTAAGGTATCCCCGCTTGGTGACGGTTTCAGGTGCTAAATGTATATCCATAATTAATACATTTACTTTATTTGTCACTATCGTTACTATATCGGCTGTAACTAATGAGGTCATACCCAAAATGGATAGTTCGTTTACGCCCATTGAACAAATGCTAAAATTTCGCGCCAGTCGCTATGAGGATTTCCCGTTCAACGAGATCCTCCTTACCCGTCTGTGCATGCACATGCAGGGGAAGCTGCTGGATAACCGCAATAAGATGCTGAAAGCTCAAGGGATTAACGAGACGTTATTTATGGCGTTAATTACGCTGGAGTCTCAGGAAAACCACAGCATTCAACCCTCTGAGCTGAGCTGTGCGCTGGGTTCGTCCCGTACTAACGCGACCCGTATCGCCGATGAACTGGAAAAGCGTGGCTGGATCGAACGTCGCGAGAGCGATAACGATCGCCGCTGCCTGCATCTACAGCTGACCGATAAAGGTCATGAATTTTTACGTCAGGTGCTGCCCCCGCAGCATAACTGCCTGCACCAGCTCTGGTCTTCGCTTACCGTTGAAGAGAAAGAGCAGCTTGAGCAGATCACCCGTAAGCTGCTTACTCGCCTGGATGAGATGGATGAACAAGACGTCATCCTTGAGGCGCTGCGCTAACGCGACGATCCGCACGACAATCCTGATTACATAAGAAATTGCCAGGCCAGCACAACGTGCTGGCCTTTTGGTGAACAGGTCGGCTCAGCCGATGTGAAATAATAAGATCGTGGAGAACAAACATGAGCGCAAATGCGGAGAGTCAAACCCCGCAGCAACCGGTCAACAATAAGAAAGGTAAGCGTACGCGCATCCTGCTTATTCTGACCTTGCTCTTTATCGTTATTGCCGTGGCATATGGGATCTATTGGTTTTTAGTTTTGCGTCATCATGAAGAGACTGATGATGCCTACGTGGCAGGGAACCAGGTTCAGATCATGGCGCAGGTGTCCGGCAGCGTGACGAAAGTCTGGGTCGACAACACCGACTTTGTGAAAAAGGGTGACGTGCTGGTCACGCTGGATCCCACTGACGCGCAGCAGGCGTTCGAGAAAGCGCAGACCGAGCTCGCGTCCAGCGTGCGTCAGACCCGCCAGATGATGATCAACAGCAAGCAGTATCAGGCCAACATTGAGGTGCAGAAGACCGCCCTCGCCCAAGCGCAGAGCGATCTTAACCGCCGCGTGCCGCTGGGGACCGCGAACCTGATTGGCCGTGAAGAGCTGCAGCACGCTCGCGACGCCGTCACCAGCGCCCAGGCCCAGCTCGACGTGGCAGTTCAGCAGTATAACGCCAACCAGGCGATGATTCTGAGCACCCGCCTGGAAGATCAGCCTGCGGTGAAGCAGGCCGCAGCCGAAGTGCGCAACGCCTGGCTCGCCCTGCAGCGGACCAAAATCGTCAGCCCCATGACTGGCTACGTCTCCCGCCGTGCGGTTCAGCCTGGGGCGCAGATTGGCGTCACGACTCCGCTGATGGCGGTAGTGCCTGCCTCTGGCCTGTGGGTGGATGCTAACTTCAAAGAGACCCAGCTGGCGCACATGCGTATCGGCCAGACGGCAACCGTGGTGAGCGATATCTACGGCGACGACGTGACCTACACCGGTAAGGTAGTCGGTCTCGATATGGGTACCGGCAGCGCCTTCTCGCTGCTTCCGGCGCAAAACGCCACCGGGAACTGGATCAAAGTGGTTCAGCGTCTGCCAGTGCGTATTGAGCTGGATGCCAACCAGCTTTCCCAGCATCCGCTGCGTATTGGCCTGTCAACGTTGGTCACAGTAGATACCAGCAACAGCGACGGCCAGATGCTGGCGAGCCAGGCACGCACCACGCCAGCCTATGAGAGTAACGCGCGGGAGATCGGCCTCGAACCGGTGAATATCCTGATTAACGATATCGTGCAGGCCAACGCGGGCTAACCCTGATGAGCGCTACGCAACCGAGAAAACCGCTGGAGGGGGCGCAGCTGGTCATTATGACCATTGCGCTGTCGCTGGCGACCTTTATGCAGGTGCTGGACTCCACCATCGCCAACGTGGCGATCCCCACCATTGCCGGTAACCTTGGCGCGTCACTGAGCCAGGGGACGTGGGTGATCACCTCCTTTGGGGTGGCAAACGCCATCTCTATCCCGATCACCGGCTGGCTGGCGAAGCGCGTCGGTGAGGTAAAGCTGTTCCTGTGGTCGACCATTGCCTTTGCTATCGCCTCCTGGGCGTGCGGGATGTCGACCAGCCTCAACATGCTGATCTTCTTCCGCGTTCTGCAGGGGATCGTTGCCGGGCCGCTGATCCCACTCTCGCAGAGTCTGCTGCTCAGCAACTATCCGCCGGCGAAGCGCTCTATCGCCCTGTCGCTGTGGTCCATGACGGTGATCGTCGCCCCGATCTGCGGCCCGATTCTGGGCGGTTACATCAGCGATAACTATCACTGGGGCTGGATCTTCTTTATCAACGTGCCCATCGGCATTGTGGTGGTGGTCATGGCGATGCAGAGCCTGCGCGGACGGGAAACCCGCACCGAGCAGCGGCGCATTGACGCCGTTGGCCTGGCGCTGCTGGTGATCGGCATTGGCTGCCTGCAGGTGATGCTCGACCAGGGTAAAGAGCTGGACTGGTTCAACTCCAGGGAGATCATTATCCTAACCATTGTGGCGGTGGTGGCGCTGAGCTTCCTGATAGTCTGGGAGCTGACCGACGACCACCCGATTGTCGATCTCTCGCTGTTTAAGTCGCGCAACTTCACCATCGGCTGCCTCTGTATCAGCATGGCCTACATGCTCTACTTTGGCGCGATTGTGCTGCTGCCGCAGCTATTGCAGGAGGTCTACGGCTACACGGCCACCTGGGCGGGGCTGGCCTCTGCGCCGGTGGGGATCATCCCGGTGATCCTGTCGCCGATTATCGGCCGCTTTGCCCATAAGCTGGATATGCGTCGGCTGGTCACCTTCAGCTTTATTATGTATGCGGTCTGCTTCTACTGGCGTGCCTATACGTTCGAGCCGGGCATGGACTTTGCCGCCTCGGCGCTGCCGCAGTTTATCCAGGGGTTTGCCGTCGCCTGCTTCTTTATGCCGCTGACGACCATTATCCTCTCTGGATTGCCGCCTGAGCGCCTTGCCGCCGCCTCCAGCCTGTCGAACTTTTCGCGTACGCTGGCAGGCTCCATCGGCACGTCCATTACCACCACGCTGTGGACCAACCGGGAGTCGATCCATCACGCCCAGCTCACGGAGTCGGTGACGCCCTACAACCCTAACGCCCAGCTTATGTATGACCAGCTGCAGGGAATGGGGATGACACAGCAGCAGGCTTCGGGCTGGATAGCCCAGCAGATCACTAACCAGGGCCTGATTATCTCCGCCAACGAGATATTTTGGATCTCCGCAGGGATCTTCGTGGTCATGCTGGGGCTGGTGTGGTTTGCCAAACCGCCGTTTGGCGCAGGTAGCGGTGGCGGTGGCGGTGGCGCGCACTAAGCAAAAAAGCTGAAAA
>NZ_LR607338.1:3821531-3874425 GCF_902164725.1 Pseudescherichia vulneris
GCCTACATAGGGCGCGGTGCCGTTTGTAGGCCCGGTAAGCGCGAGCGCCACCGGGCATGCTCACTAGATGTGCAGCTCTTGCAGCTTATCTTTCGGCAGCGCCAGCTCGTCGTTGCTGTTGACGCGCACGTCGCGCTCCAGGATATGACGCGCAATCTCCTGCGCCTCGTCCAGAGAGTGCATCTGATAGGTACCGCACTGGTAAACGTTCAGCTCAGGGATCTGGTTCTGCTCTTTCACCTTCAGCACATCAGCCATCGCCGCTTTCCAGGCATCGGCAACGCGCTGCTCGTCAGGCGTGCCAATCAGGCTCATGTAGAAGCCGGTACGGCAGCCCATCGGCGAGATATCAATGATCTCTACGCCGTTGCCGTTCAGGTGGTCACGCATAAAGCCTGCGAACAGGTGTTCCAGGGTATGAATGCCCTTCTCCGGCATCACTTCTTTATTCGGGATGCAGAAACGCAGGTCGAAGACGGTGATGGCATCGCCGTGCGGCGTGTTCATGGTTTTCGCAACGCGAACAGCAGGGGCTTCCATACGGGTGTGGTCGACAGTGAAGCTATCCAACAACGGCATTTTTTCACCTCCGGAGTGATTTTTTTAAAATTAAGTGAACTCTTTGCACGCATGCAAGTCTGAATATATGAAAGACGCGCATTTGTTATCATCATCCCTGTTTTCAGAGATGAAATTTTGGCCACAGCAATGTGGCCTTTTTCTTTTCTGTCAGCGCTGTCAGGCGTGTTTTGCCAACAGTTCGTCAAACGACTCGGTGTCCGCCGCCTCAATCTCCCGCAGACGCGCCCAGGATGCATCGCGCTCTTTGGTGAAGTCCTCGTCCAGCAGAACCTCCAGCGGCTCTTCCCGCAGCATATC
The DNA here is from genome assembly GCF_902164725.1 of Pseudescherichia vulneris. NCBI lineage: Bacteria > Pseudomonadati > Pseudomonadota > Gammaproteobacteria > Enterobacterales > Enterobacteriaceae > Pseudescherichia > Pseudescherichia vulneris. The sequence continues at coordinate 3,822,411 of NZ_LR607338.1, forward strand.
ACGATACTGTGCCGCCAGCGCCTTGCCGGTGCCGCCAATACCGCTCTCAAGCATCGAGTGCAGAATACGCGCCGAAAAGGTCAGCTCTGGATCGTCAAAGCTCGCCACCAGCTGGTCACACACTTCTGCATAGGCGGTGCCGCCGTCAATGCTGTCCAGCGTCAGCGCAACACGCTTCAGGTCGCGGAACAGATCTTTGCCAACGTCTTTCAGCGGGAACTGCGCGGTTTCACAGCCGATGCCCAGGGTCAGACCCGGTTTACGCCCCTCCAGGATCACCCGATTCCAGTTGGTCCGGGTACAGAGCAGTTCGTCGCTGCTCATCTCTGGCGCATCCGCCAGCACGCACCAGACCATAAACAGATCGAGGAAACGCACCTGCTGCTCATCGACGCCCACCGCCGAGAAGGGGTTAATATCCAGAGAACGAACCTCAATGTACTCAATGCCGCCGCGCAGGAGCGCATCTGACGGCGCTTCGCCGCTGCGGGTTACCCGTTTCGGGCGCACCGGCGCATAGAGCTCGTTTTCGATCTGCAGAATATTGGTGTTGATCTGCAGATGCTTGCCGTCCTTCGTCAGCCCCATCTTTTCGTAATCAGCAGACGGCGTTTTGATCGCCCGTTTCAATGCTGCCACATAACCTTCTAAATCGTTAAACGTAATACCGAGATTGCTTTGCGATTTATTGGTATAGCCGAGGTCGCTCAGACGCAGCGAGGTGGCATACGGCAGGTAGTACATTCCCTCTTCCGTCTTTTCAAACGGCAGCGTAGTGGGTTTGCCCTGCAGGAACGAGGAGCAGATAGCCGGAGACGCGCCGAACAGGTAGGGGATCACCCAGCCGAAGCGGTAGTAGTTGCGGATCAGGCGGAAATAGCCGTCAGAGACCGCCTCTTTATCCGTACTGCCGCACTTTGCCTGCCAGAAGGCCATCGGCAGTGAAAAGTTGTAGTGCACGCCCGAGATGGTCTGCATCAGCGCACCGTAGCGGTTTTTTAACCCCTCACGGTAGAGCGTCTTGAGACGACCAATATTGGATTTGCCGTACTGCGCCAGCTCAATGTCCTGCCCGTTCTCAATATAGCAGGGCATACTCAGCGGCCACAGCCGCTCCTCTCCCAGATTGCGCACGGTATAGCGGTGCACGTCGCGCAGCACCGTCAGCATATGATCGATATCGCCATCAACCGGGGTAATAAATTCCAGCAGCGCTTCTGCGAAATCAGTGGTGATCCATTTATGTGTCAGCGCTGCACCCAGCTGCTCCGGATGTCCGGTTGTTGCAAGCGTGCCGTCAGCGTTAACGCGCAGCGTTTCGCGCTCCAGCCCTCGCATAATCCCTTTCAGGACATGAGGATTTTTTTCCAGCCAGGACAGTGCCTGTGATACGTCCGGGATCAAGTTGACCTCCCGCCTGTCGAAATCATTTCTAATAAGCATAATTGTAATGGTTGACGATCAAAGCGTATGACCAACCAATTAGTGCCACCACGTTATACCCTGCAGGGTTGCAGCCGTCAGGACGGCGTAGCGTAGCCCCTTGCCAAGGCATAAAAAAAAGATAACCGGCCCCCACGCAATGCGCATCCATCCCGCAAGCAGGCACAGCAGATCACCGATAACAGGCATCCAGCTCAATAATAGCGTGGCTGCGCCATAACGTTTCAAATAGTGTTGGGCTTTTTCCTGCCAGCGCGATGTTTTCCGCAGCGGAAAGAAACGTCCAAGGATAACGTTAGTCACCCCTCCAAGGCTATTACCCATTGTTGCTATTAACAAAAGAAGCCAGGGCTGACTGACGCCAGAGATTAACAGAGCAACCAGCAGCACTTCTGAGCTGCCCGGCAGAAGCGTGGCGCTGAGAAAGCTGCTGGTAAATAGGGAAAGGAGTGACAGCGCGTCGCTCACAGCGTACGCACGTCCACCGCATCCATTCCTGCCCGCCGCGCCGCCTCCAGACCAAAGTCAGCGTCTTCAAACACGACGCATTTGGTCGGGTCGACCCCCATCAGCTCGGCACAGAGCAGGAAGGTATCGGGCGCGGGCTTGTGGTGCTCGACGTCATCGGCGGCGACCACGGCGGTAAAGTACTGGCGCAGGTTAAGGTGAGTCAGCAGCGCTTCGGCAATGGCGCGCTCGCTGCCGGTGCCTACTGCCATTGGACGACGACCGTGCCACGCTTTCACCACCTCAATCAGCGGCAGCGGTTCGACGGTGTCCAGCAGCATCGCCTTCACCGCCTCGGTTTTTTCTTGCGCCAGGGCGTAAGGATCGAGATCGCCGTGGTTCCACTCAATCACCGCCTGCGCAATACGCCAGGTCGGCGAGCCGTTAAGCGCGACAATAGCCTGCTCATCAAAGCGCATGCCATAGTGCGCCAGCACGTCGTGCCAGGCTTTACGATGGGTAGGTTCGGTATCAAGGATGGTGCCATCCATATCGAAAATCAGACCGTCATAACGTTCGTACATCGCGTTCTCACACTGCGGATAACAGAACATTACTTTAACGTAAACAGGGCGTTTTGTCGCTGATGGCGATAGAGAGTTAGCGGGTAAACAGGATATTTGATAGAGAAATTATGAGGATGAAACAGAGAAGATAATATCAGGAGAAGATGGTGCATCCAGGAGGATTCGAACCTCCGACCGCTCGGTTCGTAGCCGAGTACTCTATCCAGCTGAGCTATGGATGCATTAGGATGGTGCTTTACTGCTTTTTCTAGAAGATGGTGCATCCAGGAGGATTCGAACCTCCGACCGCTCGGTTCGTAGCCGAGTACTCTATCCAGCTGAGCTATGGATGCATCAGGATACTGCTTTACTGCTTTTTCAATGTCGCTCAACTTGCCGCAACACTGCACAATATGGTGCATCCAGGAGGATTCGAACCTCCGACCGCTCGGTTCGTAGCCGAGTACTCTATCCAGCTGAGCTATGGATGCAAATGGCGGTGAGGCGGGGATTCGAACCCCGGATGCAGCTTTTGACCGCATACTCCCTTAGCAGGGGAGCGCCTTCAGCCTCTCGGCCACCTCACCAACACGCCTCTTGCGAGTGCTTCGAAGAACTTGTTTCTGCTCTTCGTCGCTGCGTTGGCGCACATATTACTTTCTGGGACTTATAAGTCAAACAATTTTTCCCAGCCCTGATTCGTTTGCACACTTCGCAAACAATTTGCGCTGAAAAGGATCAAAAAGTGTGTTTTAGCAGCAGGATCCTTGCCGTAACGCAGCATCAAGAAAGCGAGCAGAGAAATGAAAATGTCATGCAAAAGGGGGAGAATAAGCGGGAAGAGCGAAAAAAAGCGGGCTGAAAAGAGCTGCGTCTCGCCAGAAAGCGAGACGCGATGATATCAGTAGCTGGACTGTTGTGATTTTTCAGCCTGGATACGCTGGTAGATCTCTTCACGATGAACAGATACTTCTTTAGGGGCGTTCACACCAATTCTCACCTGGTTGCCCTTAACCCCTAAAACTGTCACGGTGACCTCGTCCCCAATCATGAGGGTTTCACCAACTCGACGAGTCAGAATCAGCATTCTTTGCTCCTTGAAAGATTAAAAGAGTCGGGTCTCTTGTATCCCGGCATTATCCATCATATAACGCCAAAAAGTAAGCGATGACAAACACGTAAAGTGTAAGCAGTCACGGCATCACATTCTGTTAAATGTAAGTTTAGCCGATATACACAACTTCAACCTGACTTTATCGTTATCAATAGCGTAGTGGCAAGTACGCCATAACCCAAGGGCTATGGCGTCCGCATTCGCTTTGTTTGTTATTACAGTTTTGCGCTTACCCAGTCTTTGACGCTGGCTAATGCCGCAGGGAGCGCAGCTGCGTCGGTACCGCCAGCCTGCGCCATATCCGGACGGCCACCGCCTTTACCACCCACCTGCTGGGCAACCATACCAATCAGCTCCCCTGCCTTCACGCGGTCGGTCACCTCTTTCGAGACTCCCGCAATCAGAGAAACCTTACCCTCTGCTACCGTGGCAAGAACGATCACCGCGGAACCCAGCTGGTTCTTCAGATCGTCAACCATAGTACGCAGCATCTTCGGCTCGACGCCCGCCAGCTCGCTCACTAGCAGCTTCACGCCGTTAATCTCTTCAGCTTTATCAGAGAGGTTTGCGCTCTCCTGTGCCGCCTGCTGCGCTTTCAGCTGCTGCAGCTCTTTCTCCAGCTGGCGGGTTTTGTCGAGAACGGAGCGCACTTTCTCGCCCAGGTTCTGACTGTCGCCCTTCAGCAGCTGAGCAATGTCATGCAGCTGCTCGCTCTGCGCATGGAGGCTGGCAAGCGCATTTTCACCGGTGACGGCTTCGATGCGACGAACGCCTGCCGCAGTACCTGATTCAGACACGATGCGGAACAGCCCGATATCACCGGTGCGGGAAGCGTGGGTGCCGCCGCACAGCTCGGTAGAGAAGTCACCCATGCTCAGCACGCGTACGCGCTCGTCATACTTTTCGCCAAACAGCGCCATTGCTCCTTTGGCCCGCGCGTCTTCCAGATCCATAATCTGGGTTTCGATCGGCAGGTTACGGCGGATCTGGGCGTTAACCAGATCTTCCACCGCGCGCAACTCCGCAGGCTTCATTGCTTCAAAGTGGGAGAAGTCAAAGCGCAGCACCTTGTCGTTCACCAGCGAGCCTTTCTGTGCCACGTGTGTACCCAGCACTTCGCGCAGCGCGGCGTGCATCAGATGGGTGGCAGAGTGGTTCAGACGGATACGTTCACGGCGGGCTTCATCCACCTCGGCCTTAACGCCGTCGCCCACTTTCAGGGAGCCGGATGCCAGCTTGCCCTGGTGACCAATCGCCTGGCCATACTTCTGGGTATCAGTCACGGTAAAGGTGAAGCCGTTGCCTTTCAGCTCGCCCTTATCGCCAACCTGGCCACCGGATTCTGCGTAGAACGGCGTTGCGTCAAGAATAACCACCGCCTCTTGCCCTGCGCCAATAGTGTCGACGGACTGGCCCTCAACAAACAGCGCGGTCACCTTGCTGGTCAGCTCCAGGCTGTCGTAGCCTTTAAATTCGGATGCGCCGTCAACGCGGATCATCGCGTTGTAGTCTGCACCAAAGCCGCTGGACTCACGGGCGCGGTTACGCTGCGCTTCCATCGCCGCTTTAAAGCCCTCTTCGTCAACGTTGATATCGCGCTCGCGACAGACGTCGGCGGTGAGGTCCATCGGGAAGCCGTAGGTGTCATACAGACGGAAGACAGTCTCACCGTCCAGCGTATCACCGGTCAGCTTCGCCAGCTCTTCGTCGAGCAGCGCCAGGCCACGCTCCAGCGTGCGGGCAAACTGCTCTTCTTCGGTTTTCAGGATCTGCTCAACCTGCGCCTGCTGGCTCTTCAGCTCTTCGCCTGCCGCACCCATCACATTAATCAGCGGAGCAACCAGCTTGTAGAAGAAGGTCTCTTTCGCGCCAAGCATGTTGCCATGACGGACCGCACGACGAATGATACGGCGCAGCACGTAGCCACGGCTCTCGTTCGACGGCAGTACGCCGTCGGCGAGCAGGAACGCACAGGAGCGAATATGGTCGGCGATCACGCGCAGGGATTTGTTGTTCAGATCGGTAGCGCCGGTTACTTTCGCCACGGCGGCGATCAGATCGCGGAACAGGTCGATCTCGTAGTTCGAGTTGACGTGCTGCAGCACTGCCGCAATACGCTCCAGGCCCATACCTGTGTCCACGGACGGTTTCGGCAGCGGCTCCATGGTGCCATCGGCCTGGCGGTTGAACTGCATAAAGACGATGTTCCAGATCTCAATGTAGCGATCGCCGTCTTCGTCCGGGCTGCCCGGAGGACCACCGGCGATATGCGCGCCGTGGTCGAAGAAGATTTCGGTACAGGGACCGCACGGACCGGTATCGCCCATCTGCCAGAAGTTATCAGAAGCGTAGGCACCGCCTTTGTTATCCCCAATGCGGATGATACGTTCGCGCGGGATGCCAACTTCTTTTTCCCAGATTTCGTAAGCTTCGTCGTCGGTTTCGTAGACGGTTACCCACAGGCGATCTTTCGGCAGGTTGAACCAGTTTTCACCGGTCAGCAGTTCCCATGCGTACTGGATAGCATCGTGTTTGAAATAGTCGCCAAAGCTGAAGTTACCCAGCATTTCAAAGAAGGTGTGATGGCGCGCGGTGTAACCGACGTTTTCCAGATCGTTGTGTTTACCGCCCGCACGCACGCAGCGCTGCGCTGTAGTAGCGCGGGAATAATTACGCTTGTCGAGACCAAGGAAAACATCCTTGAACTGGTTCATCCCGGCGTTGGTAAACAGCAGAGTTGGATCGTTGTTGGGTACCAGGGAGCTGCTCGCAACAACCTGATGACCTTTACTATGGAAAAAATCGAGAAACGCCTGACGGATCTCAGCGGTGCTCTTGCTCATAATTATCCTGAAATCAAGCTAACGAAATGTCGCAGCTGGCGTTTCTCCCTGTTACAGGCGACGACCAGCTACTGGAAAAAGTGGGAATAAGATAAGTTTTCTTGACTGCGAAGTAAAATCCCGTATGCAGCCAGGCCATAAAATTTCACCAAAGTTCTTTAATATCCTCCATCAGGAATCCCCGATAGAGTAAAAAACGCTGTACTTTAACCTTATCAGCAAAGACCGCTGGCAGCGGATCGCCATATTTGCGCTGGGCCTGCTCGCGGGCAATCTCAATCCAGTCGATGTCGCTTTCGCGCATCGCCTCCTCTCCCGTTTCCCGGTCAATTCCTTTCTGGGTCAGCTCCTGGCGGATACGCGCCGGGCCATAGCCTTTACGGCTGCGGCTGGCGATAAACTGGCGGGCAAAGCGGGCATCGTCGAGGTAGCGGTTTTCATAACACCAGCTCACCACGTTATTGATATCTTCTTCGGTGGCGTCTACCGGTTCGGGTCCGGTTTTGGTCATCACCGGGGCGGTCAGCTTGCGGCGGAACTCCTGTTCGCTGTGGTCACGCATGCCAAGAATGCGCATGGCGCGATCGAGCAAACGGGAATAGGCGGAGCGGCGGGGCGAGGTATCTGTCATGGCACACCTGCTGGATAGATAAATAGCAAAAAGGGCTGCATCGGCAGCCCTTGTTCATTACGTCAGATTATTAAAAATCTTCGTTGGTCTCTTTCGCATTGACGTCGTTGTCGTCAACCGTGAAGTCCGGTTTGCTGTCCGGGTTGGTGAGCAGAATTTCACGGATCTTCGTTTCGATCTCTTTCGCGGTAGTCGGGTTCTCTTTCAGCCAGGTAGTGGCATTCGCTTTACCCTGACCGATCTTCTCACCGTTGTAGCTATACCATGCGCCCGCTTTTTCGATCAGCTTCTCTTTCACGCCCAGGTCAACCAGTTCGCCGTAGAAGTTGATGCCTTCGCCATAGAGGATCTGGAACTCAGCCTGTTTGAACGGCGCAGCGATCTTGTTTTTCACCACTTTCACGCGGGTTTCGCTACCTACCACGTTATCACCCTCTTTCACCGCGCCGATACGGCGGATGTCGAGACGCACGGAGGCGTAGAATTTCAGCGCGTTACCGCCGGTGGTGGTTTCCGGGTTACCGAACATCACACCAATCTTCATACGGATCTGGTTGATGAAGATCAGCAGGGTGTTGGACTGCTTCAGGTTACCTGCCAGCTTACGCATCGCCTGGCTCATCATACGTGCCGCGAGGCCCATGTGAGAGTCACCGATCTCGCCTTCGATCTCGGCTTTCGGCGTCAGTGCCGCAACGGAGTCAACGACCAGCACGTCAACCGCACCGGAGCGCGCCAGCGCGTCACAGATCTCAAGCGCCTGCTCACCGGTATCCGGCTGGGAGCAAAGCAGGTTGTCGATATCAACGCCCAGCTTGCGCGCGTACACAGGGTCAAGCGCATGCTCAGCATCGATAAAGGCACAGGTTTTACCCTGACGCTGTGCAGCAGCGATAACCTGCAGCGTCAGCGTCGTTTTACCTGAGGACTCCGGCCCGTAGATCTCTACGATACGGCCCATTGGCAGGCCGCCCGCACCGAGGGCGATGTCCAGCGAAAGCGAACCCGTGGAGATCGTTTCTACGTCCATAGTACGGTCTTCACCCAGGCGCATGATGGAGCCTTTACCGAATTGCTTTTCGATCTGGCCCAGTGCTGCCGCCAACGCTTTCTGTTTGTTTTCGTCGATAGCCATTATTACTCCTGTCATGCCGGGTAAAGCAGGTGATGCTCGCCGGGGATTACTGTTTTGTTGCGCTCATTATACTGTATACGCATACAGTATCAAGCTCTTTGTAGAAAATGTTGCCACAGGGTTTGCAGGGCATAAGCGGTGGCCTGACGACGCACGTTTTCACGGTCACCGGCGAAGCATTCCCGCCGCGTGATCCCCTCTCCCGCCGCGCTGGCAAAGCCAAACCACACCGTGCCGACCGGCTTGTTTTCGCTGCCGCCGTCCGGCCCCGCGATGCCGCTAATGGAGAGGGCATAGGTCGCGCGGGCGGCCTTAATCGCACCGATCGCCATCTCCACCACCACGGGCTCACTCACTGCCCCGTGCTGGGCTAACGTCTCGGGTTTGACGCCAATCATCTGCGCCTTGGCTTCATTAGAATAGGTGACAAACCCCCGTTCAAACCAGGCGGAGCTGCCGGCGATATCGGTAATGGCTTTCGCCACCCAGCCGCCGGTACAGGACTCGGCCGTGGTCACGGTTGCGCCGCGCGCCTTTAACGCCTGCCCGATGCGCTCGCTCAGCTGCATCAATTCACTGTCAGTCATAACCGCTCCGTAAACGGCTGAAATGAGAGAGATAAGATAGCACTTTCTCTCTTAATATGGGGGCGAAGACGGGATTTTACGAGGCCGATTCAGAAAAAAGGCCAGCGCGCGCTGGCCTTGGATCGCGGGTAAGCGCTACTGCACGCGGGCCAGCGACACCGCCTGGCCCAGCTGCCAGACCGCCATCGCATAGTGGGTGCTGGCGTTGTACCGGGTGATGGTGTAGAAGTTCGGCAAACCGTACCAGTATTCGTACCCGGTCCCGACGTCGAGGCGCAGCAGGCTTACCTGCTGATGGTTGCCCACCGGCTGCTGCGGCGTCAGGCCAGCGGCCGCCAGCTGCGAGACGCTGTATTTAGTTTTAAAGCCGTTTGCCAGACCCGGTGCCTGACCATTAGCCGGAATAGCGACCGGATCGCCCTTCACCCAGCCATTGGCTTTAAAGTAGTTCGCCACGCTGCCAATCGCGTCAACCGGATCCCACAGGTTAATGTGTCCGTCGCCGTTAAAATCGACCGCCAGCTTTTTATAGGATGAGGGCATAAACTGTCCGTAGCCCATCGCCCCGGCAAAGGAGCCTTTCAGCTCCAGCGGATCGTCCTGCTCGTCGCGGGCCATCAGCAGGAAGGTCTCCAGCTCGCTGGAGAAGTACTCGGCGCGGCGCGGGTAGTTAAACGACAGGGTCGCCAGCGCGTCGAGAATGCGCGTTTTCCCCATCACGCGGCCCCAGCGGGTCTCTACCCCGATAATGCCGACGATAATCTCCGGCGGCACGCCGTAGACCTGCCATGCACGGTTGAGGGCGTCCTCATACTGGTTCCAGAACGCGACACCGTTCTGCACGTTGTCCGGGGTAATAAACTGCTTCTTGTAGCGCAGCCATGCGCCGTTCGGGCCGACTGGGGCTGGGCCAGTAGGTGCCTGGCGATCCATCAGGCGCAGGACGTAATCAAGACGCTTCGCCTGGGATAAGATTTCACGCAGCTGCTGGGGATCGAAACCATGCTTGCTGACCATTTTGTTGATGAACTGCTCTGCCGCCGGGTTATTGGCAAAGTCACCGCCTGACATAATGACATCATGCTGCGGCTGAAGCAGGAAACCGCCGGATGGCGTACCGGTTGTGGCCGGAGGCGCTTCCGGCGTTTTGGGTTTGCTGCTGCAGGCAGAGAGCAAAACAAGCGCGGGAAGAAGAGTAATATAACGACGCTTAAACATGGGTTGTCCCTAATACAAAATCGACCTGAGAATCATGGTAAATCATCTGGCTGGCCTTTCAAGCCCAGCCGCTTCGCCAGCCGGTGCAGGTTGGCGACGTCCATCTCCAGCGCCCGGGCACAGGCGGCCCAGCTCTGGTTATGCTGTGCCAGCGTCTGGCGGATAGTTTGGCGCTGAAAATCCTCCGTCGCCTCGCGCAGATTTCTGCCCGGCACGGAGGGCGCGGCGTCCGCTATCTGCGGCAGAGGCGCGTCGGCAAAGGCAAAGTGCTGCGCCTCCAGCGTGACCTCATCCCCTGCCCGTGCGGCACGCGCCAGCACCACGGCACGATGGATGGCGTGCTCCAGCTCGCGCACGTTGCCCGGCCAGCCATACTGTAGCAGCTGCGAACGCGCTCCGCTGCTTAATAGCACCTGCGCGAGGCCAAAGCGCTGCCGACACTGCTCGCAGAAGTAGCCTGCCAGCAGTACGACATCCTCACCACGCTCGCGCAGCGGCGGCACCGCCAGCGGAAAGACGCTCAGGCGATGGAACAGATCGGCGCGAAAGCGTCCGGCCAGCACCTCTTCCCGCAGATCGCGGTTGGTGGCCGCCAGCACCCGGACGTCAACCCGCAGGCTGCGATCGTCCCCGACGCGCTGAATGTCGCCGTACTGCAATACGCGCAGCAGCTTAGCCTGCAGCGCCAGCGACAGCTCGCCAATTTCATCAAGGAACAGCGTGCCGTTATCAGCCATCTCAAACTTGCCGCTGCGGTTGCTGATCGCCCCGGTAAATGCCCCTTTAACGTGACCAAACAGCTCGCTCTCCGCCACGCTCTCCGGCAGCGCCGCGCAGTTAAGATAGACCAGCGGCTGGTCTGCACGCGGAGAGCCTTCATGAATGGCTTTCGCCACCAGCTCTTTGCCGGTGCCGGTCTCGCCACTAATCAGCACGTTCAAATCCGAGGCGGCAACAATGTCGATCTCCTTTTTCAGCTGCGTCATGCCCGGGGACAGGCCGATCATCCGGGTGGTGGTCACCGGCTCGAAGATCGCAGGCGCGCCCGGGAGCATATTCTGGCTCTCCAGCTGCTCAATCAGCAGGGCGTTATTGAGCGCCCCCGCCGCCAGAGCGGCAATCAGCCGCAGCTCCTCGTCGCTGAAGTTATCAAAGCGATCCGGCGACATGCCGTCGAGGGTCAGCGCGCCAATCAAATGCTGCCCGGCAAACAGCGGCAGGCCGATGCAGGCGTGTACCTTCAGCGCCTCCTGGCCCGGAATGAGCCCGTCATAGGGATCGGGCAGATCGCTATCGGCCGGGAAACGCACCACGTCCCCTGCCCTGGCGATGGCCTCCAGCCGCGGATGCCCTTCCAGCCTAAAACGTCGCCCCAGCACGTCCGGCGCGAGGCCGTCGATGGCTAAGGGAATAAACTCCCGCGCGCTGTAGCGCAGCAGCGCCGAGGCGTCGCAGCCTAAGACCTGACGCAGAGTGGCAATCAGCCGCTGAAAGCGATCCTGATGGCCGATGCCACTTTGTAACTCGATGGCGATCTCTGCTAATACCTCAACTGAAAAACTCATCGTTACCTCGCTGTCATTTTGACAATTCATAGTGTCATATTGACAACATTTATGATAGTCAAAATGACTACCCACCTTGAGTCATCATCACTATAAACTCTTTATTTTCAAAAAGTTAAAAAGCTGGCACGCAACTTGATATAAGCAAAGTATCTGAGTCAAACATGCTGAATTGAAAATGAGGTTGCTATGTCTATTCTGGTTAAAAATAACATTCATTGGGTTGGTCAACGTGACTGGGAAGTGCGCGATTTCCATGGGACCGAATATAAAACGCTGCGCGGCAGCAGCTATAACAGCTATCTCATCCGCGAAGGCAAAAACGTACTGATCGATACGGTCGATCATAAATTCAGCCGCGAGTTCGTGCAGAACCTGCGCAGCGAGATCGATCTTAACGCCATCGACTACATCATCATTAACCATGCTGAAGAGGACCACGCGGGTGCGCTGACCGAGCTGATGTCGCACATCCCGAATACGCCGATCTACTGCACCACCAACGCCATCGACTCCATTAACGGTCACCATCACCATCCGGAGTGGAACTTCCACACCGTGAAGACCGGCGATACGTTAGATATCGGCAACGGCAAGCAGCTGATCTTTGTTGAAACGCCGATGCTGCACTGGCCGGACAGCATGATGACCTATATGACTGGCGACGCGGTGCTGTTCAGCAACGACGCCTTCGGCCAGCACTACTGCGATGAACGCCTGTTCAACGATGAAGTGGATCAGAACGAGCTGTTTGAGCAGTGCCAGCGCTACTACGCCAATATCCTGACCCCGTTCAGCCGCCTGGTGACGCCAAAAATCACCGAAATCCTCGGCTTCAACCTGCCGGTGGATATGATTGCGACCTCTCACGGCGTGGTCTGGCGTGAAAACCCGACCCAAATCGTTGAGCTGTATCTGAAATGGGCGGCGGACTATCAGGAAGATCGCATCACTATCTTCTACGACACCATGTCCAATAATACCCGCATGATGGCAGACGCCATTGCCCAGGGGATCAACGAAGTAGACCCCAACGTAACGGTCAAAATCTTCAACGTGGCGCGCAGCGATAAGAACGAAGTATTAACCAACGTCTTCCGCTCCAAAGGCGTGCTGGTGGGCACCTCCACCATGAACAACGTGATGATGCCGAAAATTGCCGGTCTGGTAGAAGAGATGACCGGCCTGCGCTTCCGCAACAAACGCGCCAGCGCCTTTGGCTCCCACGGCTGGAGCGGCGGCGCGGTAGACCGCCTCTCTACCCGACTTCAGGATGCCGGTTTTGAGATGTCCTTAAGCCTGAAGGCGAAATGGCGTCCGGATATTGATGCGCTTGAAATTTGTCGCCAGCATGGCCGTGATATCGCACGTCAGTGGGCACTTACTCCATTACCTGTCGCTGCACCTGCGTCCGCAACAGCGCCAGAGGCCAGCCCCTGTGCAACTGCCGCCGATCTGGGTCCGAGCATGCAGTGCAGCGTCTGCCAGTGGATCTACGATCCGGCTAAAGGCGAGCCGATGCAGGACGTTGCCCCTGGGACGCCGTGGTGCGATGTGCCGGACAACTTTCTCTGCCCGGAATGCTCCCTGGGTAAAGAGGTCTTTGATGAACTGGCTACGGAGGTAAAATGAACCACGGCATCGTGATTATTGGCTCGGGCTTTGCCGCCCGCCAGCTGGTGAAAAATATCCGCAAGCTTGATGCGAACGTGCCGGTGACGCTGATTGCGGCCGACAGTATCGATGAATACAACAAGCCGGACTTAAGCCACGTGATCAGCCAGAGCCAGCGTGCAGACGACCTCACCCGCCAGACGGCGGGGGAGTTTGCCGAACAGTTTAACCTGCGTCTGTTTCCCTACACCTGGGTGACCGATATTGACGCCGCCGCGCACATGGTGAAAGCGGGCGATCGATCCTGGCAGTACGATAAGCTAGTGCTGGCGACGGGGGCATCCGCCTTTGTGCCGCCGGTTGAGGGGCGAGAGCTGATGCTTACCCTCAACAGCCAGCGGGAGTATCGCGCCTGTGAAACCGCGCTTCGCGACGCGCAGCGGGTGATGATTATCGGCAGTGGTCTGATTGGCACCGAGCTGGCGATGGATTTTTGCCGCGCCGGAAAAGAGGTTGCCCTCATCGACCGGGCAGCCAGCATTCTGCCGACGCTGATGCCGCCAGAAGTAAGCAGTCGCTTACAGCATCGCCTGACCGATATGGGCGTGCAGCTGCTGCTGAAATCGCAGCTGCAGCGGCTAGAGGAGACCGCTGACGGTATCCGCGTTCAGCTGGATCGCAGCCGCAGCATTGAAGTAGATGCGGTGGTGGCTGCCACCGGCCTGCGGGCGGAAACCGCGCTGGCGCAGCGCGCCGGAGCAGAAACGCATCGCGGGGTGAAGGTCGACAGCTACCTGCAAACCACGCAGCCGGATATCTATGCGCTTGGCGACTGTGCGGAGATCAACGACAACGTCCTGCCGTTCCTCCAGCCGATTCAGCTTAGCGCCATGTACCTGGCGAAAAACCTGCTCGGTGCCAGCGTTCCGCTTAAGCTACCCGCGATGCTGATAAAGGTCAAAACCCCTGAGCTGCCCTTACAGCTGGCGGGCGACGCCGGACGACGCGATCTGCGCTGGCAGATGGAAACCAGCGCGGCGGGGATGGTCGCTCAGGGGTTTGATGAAGACGGTCAGCTCTGCGCCTTTGCGATTAGCGAGGAGCGCATGAAAGAGGCGTTTACTCTGCTGAAGCAGCTCCCGCCAGCGAGTCATAGCCCCGTATCCGATAGTTAACAATCGAGGCTAGCCAGCAAAGGATAAAAATCGCCACCACGATAAAACCGGCGTCGCCGAGGTTATCGTTCAGCGAGGCGATAGCATCCCATACGCCGCCGCTCAGGGCGAACTTATCCACCAGCAGCCCCAGCGCTTCCAGCCCGCCGATAACCAGCGCCACCACCACTGACGTACCGGTGATGGTCATGTTGTAGTAGAGCTTGCGCTGGGGTTTAGCAAAGGCCCAGCCGTAGGCGTTGACCATCAGCAAATTATCCAGCGAATCCACCAGCGCCATGCCGCTGGCAAACAGCGCCGGGAAGACCATAATCGACCAGATAGAGATGCCGTTAGAGGCGCTGGCAGCAGAGATCCCCAGCACGCCAATCTCCGTTGCGGTATCGAACCCCAGGCCAAAGAGAAAGCCCACCAGATACATGTGCCAGCTCCTGCCTACCAGGCGAAAGGCGGCGCTAAACAGCCAGTGCATCACCCCACCCGGCGTGGCGCTTTCGGCATCCACCGGCTTACCCTGCTTCAAGGCCTGGAAGCTGCGCCATACGCCGCGCAAAATCACCAGGTTCACCAGCGCCATTGCCAGCAGAAAGATGGCCGACACCGCCGTGCCGATCATACCGCCGGTTTCGTGAAACCACGCCATCCGGTGCTGGAACGCCGCCGCCGTGGCGGCAATGGCCACAGAGGCCAGCACGACGATGCTGGAATGGCCCAGAGAGAACCAGGCCCCGACGCCAAACGGGCGTTTGCCCTGCTGCATCATTTTGCGCGTCACGTTATCGATGGCGGCGATGTGATCCGCATCGACCGCGTGGCGCAGCCCGTAGCCCCACGCCAGCAGGCTGGCAGCCATCAGTGCCGGGCTGCTGGCAAAGGCGTGCCACGCCCAGCCCCGGGCCAGCAGGTTAGCCATCGTTAGCCCCAGCATTAGCAGCGCCGCACGCGGCTCGCTGCGTAAAATTCGCATCAACATCATCAGTTCCTTAGTTATAAATGTCTGGCGGCGGCAATCACCGCCTGCCCAAAGGCAAGTGCACCGTCCCCCGCAGGCAGCCTGCGAGGAAACAGCAGCGTAAAATCAGAAAGGTAAAACGCGAGGCGCGCGCGCAGGAGCCGGTTATGGATCACCCCGCCGCTAAAGCAGAGCGTGTGGATCCCGTGCGCGTCGGCGTGCTGGCGCATCAGGTCTGCCAGGCCGTGGGCCAGCGCATCATGAAAAGCCCACGCTCGCGCCTGCGGTTCCGCCTGCCAGCCCAGCAGCAGCTGCCATAAGCGCGTCAGATCGAGCCTGCCCGCGTGCAGCGGCAAGGTGAGCGGATGCGCCACGCCAGCGCAGCGTTCGGCCAGCGCCTCCAGTCGACAGGCCGCCTCCCCCTCGTAGCTCAGGGTTGTCGGGGCGCACCCCAGCGCACAGGCCACGGCGTCAAACAGACGCCCGCAGGAGGAGGCCAGCGGCGCATTAATCCCCCGCTCAATTGCCCGCGCCAGCGGCAGCCAGTTTTGCGCCTGCACCGGCTGGGTTTCAGGGTAGCCCTGCCACTCCGGGACAAATGCCAGGCAGTGAGCCAGCAGGTTCCGCCAGGGCTGCTGCGCGGCCAGATCGCCACCGGGGAGCGCCACGGCGGGGAGACCGCCCAGATGTTCGCACTCGCGGTAGTTCACCCGCAGACACTCTCCCCCCCACAGCGCGCCATCGGCACCCATGCCGATCCCGTCCAGCGTCAGGGCGATAACGTCTCCGCCCGTCAGCGGCCAGCCGTGCTCGGCCAGGCAGGCCGCCGCGTGGGCGTGGTGATGCAGCACCTGCATAACCGACAGCCCGCTCTCCGCCGCCCACTGGCTGGATCGGTAGCCCGGATGGGCATCGCAGACAATCTGGCGAGGAGAGAAGTGATAGATGGACTGCATCAGATCCAGCGCCTGTCGCCACTGCGCCTCGACGCCCTCGTCACCGAGATCGCCGAAGTGCTGGCTCATTACCGCCTGCCCGCCGCGCACCAGGCAGAAGGTATTTTTCATATCCGCCCCCATGCAGAGCAGCGGCGGCACATCGGTAAAGCCTGGCGGCAGCGGCAGCGCGTCCGGTACAAAACCACGCGAGCGCCGAAGCACTTCTCCGTCGGCCCGCACGACCGAGTCGTCCATCCGCTGGACGATATCGCGGTTATGCAGCAGGAAACCGTCGGCGGTGGCGGCGAGATCCCGCTGCGCCTCGTGGTTAGTTAACGCGGGCGGTTTACCGCTGAGGTTGCCGGAGGTCATTACCAGCGGACGGTTAAGGCTCTGCATCAGCAGATGCTGGAGGGGATTGGCAGGCAGCATGACGCCTACCTCGTTGAGCCCCGGCGCGATAGCCGCATCCAACTCGGGCAGGAGGGTTTTATCCACCAGCACCACCGGCGCGGCCGGGATCTCCAGCGCCGCGCGGGCCGCCTCAGGCAGGTTCTGCGCATCGGCAATCATCACCGCCAGCGGCTTGGCCGGACGCCGCTTGCGCAGACGCAGACGCGCCACTGCCTGCGGGTTATGCGCATCGCAGGCGAGATGAAAGCCGCCGAGGCCCTTCACCGCCACGATGCCGCCTGCATCCAGCACGGCCACCGCCGCCCTCAACGCCGCCTCTCCTGCCAGCGTCTCGCCCGCCGCATGCCATGCCAGCTGCGGGCCGCACTCCGGGCAGGCCACCGGCTGAGCGTGAAAGCGGCGATCCGCCGGGTTGCGATACTCCGCCTCGCAGGCCGGACAGAGCGGAAATGCCGCCATGGCGGTCTGCGGGCGGTCGTAGGGCATAGCGCGGATAATGGTCACCCGCGGCCCACAGTGGGTGCAGTTGACGAAGGGGTAGCGATAGCGGCGATCCCTGGGATCGTTCATCTCTGCCAGGCAGGCCGGACAGGTTGCCGCATCCGGCACGATTTGAGTATCCATGCCGCCCCCCGCGCTGGGCAGAATAGTGAACGCCACAGGACGCTGCAGCCAGTGAAACGGCACGGCCTCGGTCTGGTCAATGCGCGCCAGCGGCGGGCAGGCCTGCCGCATTTGCACCATAAACCCGGCCTCCTCTCCCCAGAGCCGCACCACCACGCCCTGCCCGTCGTTGCAGACGTCGCCGGTACGCTGGAGCCGCTGCGCCAGCTGCCAGATAAAGGGGCGGAAGCCCACCCCCTGAACTTTGCCCCGCACGCGGATAAGGACGCCGCTATCGCTCATGCCCCTACACCGCCGCGTCGCGCAGGCGGGTTTTCATCGCCTGATAGGTGGTCTGGGTATAGTTTTCTGCCCAGGGCTGATCGGCAATGGCGCTGACCTTCACCGCGCAGTACTTGGTCTCCGGCGTTTTGGAGATCGGATCAAGATTGTCCTGAGTGAGCTCGTTGCAGGCCCCAATCCACCACTGGTAGGTCATGTAGACGCTGCCGCGATTAATGCGCTCATTCACGTCGGCACGGCTGATTACCTTCCCGCGCCGGGACTCCACCCACACCAGCTGCCGGTCATGAATACCGAGCGCCTGCGCATCGTCCGGGCTGATCTGCACAAAGCCTGGCTCGTCGGCGAGGGTTTGCAGCGCCGCGCAGTTGCCGGTCATCGAGCGGCAGGAGTAGTGGCCCACCTCGCGCACGGTGCAGAGCACCAGCGGGAAGTCGGCATCCGGCACCTCGGCGGGCGCGCGCCATTGCGCCGCAAACAGGTGCCCTTTGCCGTCAGGGGTATCGAACTTATTGCCCTGGTAAAGATAGGGCGTTCCCGGATGATCCAGCGTTGGACAGGGCCACTGCACGTGCCCCATATCGCCCATCTTCTCGTAGGTGACGCCGTAGAAGAGCGGGCACAGCTCGCGCAGCTCATCCCAGATCTGCTGGTTGCTGTCATAGTGCATCGGGTAGCCCATCTCGGTGGCGATCAGGCTGATGATCTCCCAGTCGCGCTTGACGTTGTACTGCGCGTCCACTGCCTTCTCGAAACGCTGGAAGCCGCGATCGGCGCAGGTAAAGACGCCCCCGTGTTCACCCCATGAGGTCGCGGGTAGCAGGACATCCGCCTGCTCAGCGGTTTTGGTCATAAAGATATCCTGCACCACCACGAAGTCGAGCGCCTCAAAGCCCTTGCGCACCAGGCCCAGGTCGGCTTCGGTCTGGAGCGGATCCTCACCCATGATGTAGTAGGCTTTGACCTTGCCCTCCAGCGCCAGGTGCGGCACTTCGGTAATGCGAACCCCGACCTGGTCGTCCATATCCGCAGCGTTAATTCCCCAGGCTCTGGCGAATTTCTCCCGCACCACCGGATCCACCACGTCCTGGTAGCCAGGGAACTGGTTGGGGATCACCCCCATATCGCACGCCCCCTGGACGTTGTTCTGCCCGCGCACCGGTCCGACGCCGACGTGCTCCCGTCCCAGGTTGCCGGTGAGCAGCGCCAGGCTTGCCAGACCTTTCACCACGTCCACCGCCTGGCCGAACTGGGTGACACCCATGCCCCACATAATGGTGGCCGACGGTGCTGCGGCGTAGGTACGCATCGCCTGGCGGATCTGCTGGGCGCTGACCCCGGTCAGATGCTCAACCGCTTCGGGCGCATAATCTTTAACCACCTCGCGGTAGGCGTCGAGGCCGCTGGTAAAGCTGGCTACATACTTCCTGTCGTACAGCTCCTCCTCCAGCAGCACATAGCCAAAGGCGTTGACCAGCGCCATATTGCAGCCGTTGTTGATTTGCAGATGCTGATCGGCAATGCGCGCGGTCTCGATCCGTCGCGGATCGCAGACGATGATTTTCGCCCCGTTCTGTTTAGCTTTGATCACCCGGCGGGCAACGATGGGGTGCGAGTCGGCGCAGTTGTAGCCGAACACCAGCAGGCAGCGGGAGTGTTCGATGTCACCGATGGAGTTGCTCATCGCTCCGTTACCCAGCGCCTCCTGCAAACCCGCTACCGACGGGCCGTGACAGACCCTGGCGCAGCAGTCGACGTTGTTGGTGTGCAGCACGCCGCGGGCAAACTTCTGCATCACATAGTTGGTTTCATTGCCGGTTCCGCGTGAAGAGCCGGTGGTCATGATCGCCCGGCCACCGTACTGGGCCTTGATCTCCCCCAGCCGTTTTGCCGTGTAGCGAATGGCTTCATCCCAGCTTACGGGCGTTAATTTGCCGCCTTTTTGATAGCGGATCATCGGCTGGGTCAGGCGCGGCGTCAGGAGTTTTGTATCGTTAAGAAAATCCCAGCCGTAATAGCCCTTCAGGCAGAGCTGATTCTGGTTGGTGACGCCTTCCGCCGCTTCGGCACGAATAATTTTGTTGTTATCGACCACCAGCTTCAGTTTGCAGCCTGCGCCGCAGTATGGACAAACGCTCGTAATTTTTTTCATCAGTAACAGACCTGTTAAAAGTTGAAATGCTGTTCAGTTAAAAGAGAAATGAAGCGGCGGTATCGAGCGCCGCGCGGCGGCGTCTCTCAGCGCTGAGCTGCTCCAGACGCGCTCTGTCAACACAGACCAGCGCCTCGGTGGGGCAGACTTCCATGCAGGCGGGGCCTGCCTCGCGGGTATGGCAGAGATCGCACTTGTTGGCCTCGGCTTTCTCCGCCCGCACGTTCAGGCCCGCGCCGCTGTTGCGAACCACCGGACGCACAACGACCTCCATCGCGCCATAGGGGCAGGCGACCACGCAGGTTTTGCACCCGATGCAGCGCTCCTGCATCACGTTAACAAAGCCTTTATCCCGGCTGATTGCGCCGTTGGGGCAGACGTTGGCGCACGGGGCGTCCTCGCACTGACGGCAAAGGGTAGCGGTAGAGACGTTCACGCCTTTAATGACGTGAATACGCGGCAGGAAGGTGTCGGGGGTTAAAGAGGCACAATCCTGTTGCGCCTGATGGGAGACCACGCAGGCAACTTCACAGGTACGGCAGCCAATACATTTACTGGCGTCGGCCATGATGAAACGGTTCATCAAATTCTCCAGCATTAACGGTAGTGTGCCGGAGTATTCACGAATCGTGCCAGAGTTTATTTCATTGATTTATATAGTTTTTAAAACAAGAAGAAACTGTCATCGACACTTGTGACGATGACAGCTGTCGACATCAGGCGTGCGGACCGTGGCTAACGGAGCCGCGCAGGATCAGCTCGCCGGTAAAGGGTGGCTGGGTCGTGAACTCTCCGCCATCAAGCATAAAAATAAGGCGGTTGATGGTCTCTTTGATCATCTCCGTGACCGGAATTTTAACGCTGGCCAGCGGCGGGACGGTATAGGGGGCGATGGCAATGTCATCGAAGCCAATCACCGAGACCTGATCCGGGACAGCAATGCCGCTGCCGTGCAGCTGGCTAATGGCCCCTATCGCCATATCGTCATTGCTGGCCACCAGCGCACTAAAGCGCACCCCGCGTTCCAGCAGCGTCGCGACGCCTGCCGAGCCGCTGGCGGGCGTCCACTTACCTTCGACGATCAGTTCGTTACGCACCGCCACGCCGTGCCGCTCCAGCGCCTCTCTATAGCCGGAGAGACGCTCGTTACCGGTAGGCGAGTCGAGGGAGCCGGTGATAAAGGCGATATCCCGGTGCCCCTGGGCCAGCAGCGTCTCTACCGCCGCCAGGCTGGTGCTTTTCTGGTCGCAGTAGACGCAGTGGCTGCTGTTTTTACGCAGCCGCCGGTTGAGCACCATAATGGGCTGGGTGTGGCCGTCGATGATCGTGTCGATCTCGTCGACGCTGAGAAAGCGCGGGTAGATCACGATCGCATCGCAGCGTAGATCGAGCAGGTACTGGATCGCCTGCCGCTCCTCGTCGGCGCTGTGTTTGCCATCGGCAAGGATCAGCTGGCGGCCACGATCCTCCGTCATCCGCGCCGCATGGAACAGGAGTTCGCTAAAGTAGACCCCGTGATAGAGCGTATTGGTCACCACTAGCCCGAGGGTTTGGGTGGTTTTCGCCGCCAGGTTACGCGCCAGCAGGTTCGGCCGGTAGCCGCTCTCCTCAATAGCTTTGAATACGCGTTCCCTGGTCTCCTGGCCAACGTAGCCGTTGCCTGACAGCACGCGGGACACCGTCGCCTTTGATACCCCTGCCCGCTTCGCTACCTCCAGCATCGTGGTCATATTTGCTTTCCTTTCATTTGTATATCGGCAGTTTACTGCACCCGACGCGGATTTGCAGCGCTTTGCCCAGTGGCGATCATGGTGATCGTCCTCACGGATCTAAACATCCGGCATTGAATATAAAAATGAAACTCAGCATGATTTTGTGGAACCGGTTTCCTACATCACGTCTCACTGCTCGCGGTGCAGCCGTAACCCCATACTAAAACAGGATAAAAATCCGATGGCCAAAAACTATGCCGCGCTGGCGACGACCGTGGTCACCGCGCTGGGCGGGGCAGACAATATCGCCGCCGTCACCCACTGCATGACGCGCCTGCGTTTTGTGGTGAAAGATGAGACGCAGATCGACAGCGCCACGCTGAAAAGCACTCCCGGCGTGATGGGCGTGGTGCGCAGCGACAGCCAGTGCCAGGTGATCATCGGCAATACGGTGTCGCAGGCCTATGCCGAAGTGGTACGCCTGCTGCCGGCCGATATGCAGCCAGTGGTCGACACCGGGCCGCAGAAGCTGACCCTCCGGCGCATTGGCGCAGGCATTCTCGACGCCCTGATCGGTACCATGTCCCCGCTGATCCCGGCGATCATCGGTGGCTCGATGGTCAAGCTGCTGGCGATGATCCTTGAGATGACCGGCGTGCTGGAGAAAGGCTCCTCTACCCTGACGATCCTCACCGTTATTGGCGACGGGGCCTTCTTCTTCCTGCCGCTGATGGTAGCGGCCTCGGCGGCGGTGAAGTTTAAAACCAACATGTCGCTGGCGATTGCCATCGCCGGGGTGCTGGTGCATCCGAGCTTTATCGAGCTGATGGCCAAGGCGGCTCAGGGCCAGCAGGTAGAGTTCGCCCTGGTTCCGGTGACGGCGGTGAAGTACACCTACACGGTGATCCCGGCGCTTGTGATGACCTGGTGCCTCTCTTACATCGAACGCTGGGTGGATCGCATCACCCCGGCGGTAACGAAAAACTTCCTTAAGCCGATGCTGATCGTGCTGATCGCCGCCCCGCTCGCCATCCTGTTGATCGGGCCGATCGGGATCTGGATCGGTAGCGCCATCTCTGCGCTGGTCTACACCATTCACAGCTACTTAGGCTGGCTGTCGGTGGCGATCATGGGCGCGCTCTGGCCGCTACTGGTGATGACCGGCATGCATCGCGTCTTTACCCCGACCATCATCCAGACCATCGCCGAGACCGGCAAAGAGGGCATGGTGATGCCGTCCGAGATTGGCGCGAACCTGTCGCTGGGCGGCTCGTCGCTGGCGGTGGCGTGGAAAACCAAAAACCCGGAGCTGCGCCAGACGGCGCTGGCAGCGGCGGCCTCGGCCATTCTGGCGGGTATCTCCGAGCCTGCGCTGTACGGGGTGGCGGTGCGCCTGAAGCGTCCCCTGGTCGCCAGCCTAATCAGCGGCTTTATCTGCGGCGCGGTGGCCGGGATCGCCGGGCTTGCCAGCCACTCGATGGCCGCGCCGGGACTCTTTACCAGCGTCCAATTTTTCGATCCGGCTAATCCAATGAGCATTGTCTGGGTCTTTGCCGTAATGGCGCTGGCGGTGGTGCTGTCGTTTGTGCTCACCCTGCTGCTGGGCTTTGAGGATCTGCCCGTCGAGGATGAAGCAGCCAAAGCGCGTGCGTTGCAGGCGGCAAAGCCAGCGGCAGCGGCCAGAGCCTGATTTAACAAGAGGTAAACTATGTCTGTATTTCCAGAGGGATTTTTATGGGGCGGCGCACTGGCCGCCAACCAGTCGGAGGGGGCGTATCGCGAAGGCGGCAAGGGGCTGACCACCGTTGATACCATTCCGCACGGCGCAAACCGTCTGCCGGTCAAGCTGGGCCTGGAGAAGCGCTTTACCCTGCGCGACGATGAGTTCTACCCCAGCCATGAGGCGATCGATTTCTATCATCGCTACCGGGAAGATATCGCCCTGATGGCGGAGATGGGCTTCACCGTATTTCGCACCTCCATCGCCTGGGCGCGCCTCTACCCCAACGGCGACGAGCTGACGCCCAACGCCGACGGGATCGCCTTCTACAGGGCAGTATTTGAGGAGTGCCGGAAGTACAACATCGAGCCGCTGGTGACCCTATGCCACTTCGATGTGCCGATGCATCTGGTGCGCGAGTATGGCTCCTGGCGTAACCGTAAGATGGTGGAGTTCTTCACCCGCTACGCTCGCACCTGCTTCGAGGCGTTTGACGGGCTGGTGAAGTACTGGCTGACCTTCAATGAGATTAACATCATGCTGCACAGCCCCTACTCGGGCGCTGGGCTGGTGTTCGAGGAGGGTGAGAACCCGGAGTGGGTCAAGTATCAGGCGGCGCACCACGAGCTGATCGCCAGCGCGCTGGCCACTCAGATTGCTCACGAGGTGAACCCGAACAACCAGGTCGGCTGTATGCTGGCGGGCGGCAACTTCTACCCCTACTCCTGCAAGCCAGAGGACGTCTGGGCGGCGCTGGAGAAGGATCGCGAAAACCTGTTCTTTATTGACGTTCAGGCGCGCGGGGCTTATCCGGCGTGGACGGGGCGCATGTTCCGCGAGAAGGGGATCGCTATTGAGATCCTGCCCGGTGACGAGGAGATCCTTAAGCACACCGTCGATTTTGTGTCGTTCAGCTACTACGCCTCCCGCTGCGCCTCGGCGGAGATGAACGCGGGCAACACCAGCGCGGCTAACGTTGTTAAGTCACTAAAAAACCCCTACATCGAGGCCAGCGAGTGGGGCTGGGGTATCGATCCTCTCGGCCTGCGTATCACCATGAACATGATGTATGACCGCTACCAGAAGCCGCTGTTCCTGGTGGAAAACGGGCTGGGGGCGCGGGATGAGTTCGATGCTAACGGCGAGATTAACGACGACTACCGCATCAGCTATCTGCGGGAGCATATTCGTGCCATGGGCGAGGCGGTGGCGGACGGCATTCCCCTGCTCGGCTACACCTCATGGGGCTGCATCGATCTGGTGGCGGCCTCAACGGGAGAGATGAGCAAGCGCTACGGCTTTGTCTACGTCGACCGCGACGACCAGGGCAACGGCACGCTGGACCGCGTCCGCAAGAAGTCGTTCTGGTGGTATAAGAAGGTGATCGCCAGCAACGGAGCCGATTTAGACTAGCTTGTAGGCCCGGTAAGCGCAGCGCCACCGGGCGTTATCCTACAGCGCCGCAAACCCTCCCTGCCCCTGCCAGCCGTCAAGCCGCTGATACACCGTTTCCACTGCCTCTTTAACCGGCGGCGTCATCGGGTAGTAGAAGCCGACGATATCCGGCTGGATGCCAAGGAAGATCACCTCCCCCACATCCTCTTTGAGCTGATCCACCAGATAGTTCAGGGGCATATTGTGGGTGGTCATCATAAACAGATCGGCAATGTCGTCGGGATCGACAATACGGATCTCGCCGGGGTTTAACCCCATGTCGGTGGCGTCGACGATCAACAGGCGATCTGGACGCAGCTCGCGGATCGCCACCACGTCATTCTCCGGTGCGCTGCCGCCGTCAATGACCTGCCACGTGCCCGGCTGCCGGGCGGCGCACATTTCCGCCAGCAGTGGGCCTGCGCCATCGTCACCCATCATGCTATTGCCTACGCAGAGTAAAACGTCAGTCACGGACTCTCCTCACCATCAGATAGATGGCGCTTTCCTGATAAATGTCATGCAGCAGACTGAGCAGTACGCGGCTCCACGTCTGCTGCTGCGGAGTCTGAACCGCCAGCGCCCGGTCAAAGGCGCTTGCCAGCATCGCGATATGCGAATGGTCGATGACGATCTCGCCATACTTCGGCACGCCCGCCATCTTGCGCCGGGCAGTGCTCCCCTCCTCCAGGGTGGCGATCCACGCCAGGTAGTCGTCCCACGGGCAGGTCAGCGCCGCCTCCAGGCAGTCGATTACCCCTAAGTGGTGACCGATGGCGAGGCTGTAGTAGACCACCTGCTGCGCCTCGGCGGGCGTGGCGTCGTTCTCATCGATAAACTTTCGGCTCAGCTGGCTGAAGACCACGGATTCACTCATGAGATCCGCGCCTCATCGACGACGGCGTTAAGGTGCGCCACAATTTCGTTCAGGCGCGGGTCATCTTCTGCCGCCAGCCAGCGCGCTACCTGGCTCTCACCCAGCGCCCGCAGGCGCAGGTAGTCATCAGCGATCTCGCGCCCATAGCGGTAGCCCGCCAGCCGCCGCGCCTCGCGATCGACACGCACCCGCAGGGGCTGGACGATATCCTCATGCAGCAGCGCCGCAGGCTGGTTATCCTCTTCTCCCGGCAGGCGAGCGTGAATTTTCTGCTCCAGCAGCCCCAGCGCCATCGCAAAGCCGTAGAGCGTCGCGGCGGGCGTCGGCGGGCAGCCGGGAATGTAGACATCCACCGGGACGATTTTGTCGGTGCCGCCCCAGACGCAGTAGAGATCGTGGAAGATGCCGCCGCTATTGCCGCACGCACCGTAGGAGATGCAGATTTTCGGATCGGGAGCCGACTGCCAGGCCCGCAGCGCCGGGGAGCGCATCGCTCGGGTCACCGCCCCGGTAAACAGCAGAATGTCGGCGTGACGCGGAGAGGGCACAACCTTGATGCCGAAGCGTTCGGCGTCAAACAGCGGCGTCAGGGTAGCGAAGATTTCGATTTCACAGCCGTTGCAGCCCCCGCAGTCGACGCGGTAGACGTAGGCCGAGCGCTTGATCTTTTTCAGCAGCGACGCCTTCATGCTGGCGATGGACTCCTCCACCGTCATCGGCACGGGAATGCCGTTGGCATCGCGCGGTCCCAGTAAATTGCTCATCAGCTGGCCTCCTGCATATGGCGGGTAAGTTCAATGCGATCGGACGACACCAGGCACTTCTGCCGCTTGCATGCTGGACAGGTTTCGAAGCCTTCGCGATGATGTTCCGCCCGGCTGTCGCCGTTATGCGCCAGCAGCGCAATGGCGTAGTCGATCTCTTTCTGCACCGCAAAAGGCCGCTCGCAAACGCGGCAGTGGCACAGGTCAAAGCGCGACTGCTGTAAAAAATCCTCTTTCTTCCACACCGCCAGCTCGTACTCCTGGGAGAGGGTAATCGCCGCCGTGGGGCAGACCTCCTCGCAGCGTCCGCAGAAGATGCAGCGCCCAAGGTTAAACTGCCAGGCCTGCTCGCTGCTCGCCAGCAGGGTCTCTACCGATAAGGCATTCGAGGGGCAGGCGTTGACGCAGGCCGCGCAGCCAATGCACTGGCGGGGATCGTGCTGCGGCTTGCCGCGAAAGTGCTTATCCACCTCAATAGGCGCAAGCGGATAGGACGCGGTGGGCGTGCCGGTCTTGATCACTTTTTTGATAAAGGTAAACATGACGACTCCTTATTTCAGCGGCGAGTTTTTACGCTCAATGCCGTAGCGCTCAAGCTCTTTGTAAGGCACGACCTTGCTCTTCTTCTTGCGTACGTCCACTACCGTCATACGGTCGGTGCAGGAGTAGCAGGGGTCGAGGCTGCCGATGATCAGCGGCGCATCGGAGACGGTATTGCCGCGCAGCATATAGCGCAGGGTCGGCCAGTTGGCGTAGGTCGCCGCCCGGCAGCGCCAGCGGTAGAGCTTCTGGTTATCCCCGGTCATGCTCCAGTGGATATCATCCCCGCGCGGCGCTTCGGCAAAGCCAAGGGCGAAGCGGTTAGGGATATAGGTGAAGCCCTCCACCATCAGCGGGCCACCGGGCAGGTTATCCAGCCCGAACTCGATCATATTCAGGGCGGTGAGCACCTCGTTGATGCGCACCTTGAGGCGGGAGATAACGTCGCAGCCCTGCTCGCTGTGCACCTCTACCGGCAGCAGGCCGTAGCCGACAAAGGGGTGATCGGCGCGGGTATCCCGAGCGTGGCCGCTGGCGCGCACCATCGGGCCGACGTTGCTGAAGTCGCGGGCGATCTGCGGATCGAGACGGCCAATCCCTACCGTACGCTGCTCAATATTCGGCGTGCTCATCAGGACATCGACCAGCTCCTGCACGTCGCGGCGCATCTGGCGAGCAAGCTGCCGGGTCTGGATCATGTCATCCTTCAGCATGTCGCGACGAATGCCGCCGATCAGGTTCAGGCCGTAGGTTTTACGTGCCCCGGTGAGGATCTCCGCCATCTTCATGGAGGTCTCACGCACGCGGAAGAACTGCATAAAGCCGGAGTCGAAGCCGACGAAGTGGCAGGCCAGGCCGAGGTTAAGCAGGTGGCTATGCAGACGCTCCACCTCCAGCAGAATGGCGCGGATCATCTGGGCGCGCTCCGGCACCACGATGCCCATCGCGTTCTCCACCGAGGTGGTGTAGGCGGTACTGTGGGCGAAGCCACAGATCCCGCAGACGCGATCCGACAGGAAGGTCACCTCGTTGTAGCCCATGCGGGTCTCCGCCAGCTTCTCCATGCCGCGATGGACGTAGAAGAGACGGTAGTCGGCGTCGATAATATTTTCGCCATCGACAAACAGGCGGAAATGGCCCGGTTCATCAGAGGTGACGTGCAGCGGGCCAATCGGCACCACGTTGTTCTTTTTGCTGCCCAGTTCGTTAATGAACTCGTAGGTTTCGCTGTCGGTGGTCGGCGCGGGGCGCTGGCGATAGTCCATGCTGTCTTTACGCAGCGGATAGAGTTCATCCGGCCAGTCGTCCGGCAGCACCAGACGACGCTCGTCCGGCAGGCCAACCGGGATCAGGCCATACATATCACGTACCTCACGCTCGCCCCAGACGGCGGCAGGCACGCGCGGCGTGACCGACGGGAACTCCAGCGTATTGGCATCAACCTCGACGCGCACGGTGATCCAGCACTTGGTCCCCTGCTCCATCGACAGCACGTAGTAGACGGCATAGCGGCCGCAGAGCTGGCGCTCGTCGTTGCCAAACAGCACCGACAGCCAGCCTCCCTGCTGGTAGTAGAGATACTCCACCACCTCTGGCAGGGCGTTCACCTTTACGGTAATGGTCAGCTGATCGCGGGTCTGCCAGGCCTCATCCAGCACCGCGCCGGGAATGGCCTGATGCAGCGCCGCCAGGTAGTGCTGACCCAATTTTTCTTCAGACATGTTCAAATTCTCTTTCATCACGCCGCCAGCAAGGAGACGAAGGCTAAAAATGCAAAGCCAAACCCGGCCCAGGTTACGCGGGAGGTCGCGCAGAAGCGCAGCCGCGCCATACTGTTCTCAAACAGGGCAATCACCAGCACGCCAAGCACCAGCTTGACGACGGCCACCACCAGCGCCAGCAGCAGGCCGCCCGCGCTAAAGGTCACCATCTGCCCCCACGGCAGGAAGAGGCCGACAAAAAGCTGCAATACCACCAGCTGCTTGAGGCTGATGCCCCACTTCAGCAGGGCAAAACCGTAGCCGCTGTACTCGGTCAGCGGGCCCTCCTGCAGCTCCTGCTCGGCTTCGGCGAGATCGAACGGCAGCTTGCCCATTTCGATAAAGGTGGCGAAGGCGCAGGCGCAGAGGGCCAGCAGCAGCGGAATGCTGTGCCCAGCGGGCCAGGACCAAAGCGTGGCGGTCATGGTGCTGATGTGGGTCGAGCCCGCCACCAGCGCCACGACCCACAGGCCGAGAAGAAGGATCGGCTCTACTAATACGCCGAGCATCGCCTCACGGCTGGCTCCGAGGCCGGTAAAGGGGCTGCCGGTATCGAGCCCGGCGATGGCAAAGAAGAAGCGGGCAATGGCAAAGAGGTAGATCAGGGTGATGAGATCCCCTAGCGCCGGCAGCGGGGAGGCCACGGTCACCACCGGCAGCGCGGTGGCGATGGTCAGCATCACGCCGATCATCACAAAGGGCATCAGGCGGAATACCCAGCTGGCATCCGCCGGGGCGACGCTCTGACGCCCCAGCAGCTTGATCAGATCCCGGTACTCTTGCAGTACCCCTGGCCCACGGCGGTTATGCAGGCGGGCACGGGCCACGCGGCTTATCCCGGACAGCAGCGGCGCAAAGGCAAAGAGCACCAGCGCCTGAAGTAACGGATAGAGAACGCTCATGTTCAGGCTCCTCGTGAAATAACAATAACCACCAGCACCGCCAGCTCGACCAGCGCCAGGCGACGAACCAGCGCCGGAGCAGCACGCTGCCAGACCGGCATCAGCGCCACCGGGTTGAGCCGCTTACGCAGGTCGAGCACCGGCGCAAAGGCCTCTTTCACTGGCATTGCGAACCCGTGCGCGGTGATCACCATCGACTGTTCATGCTCGTAGCCGCACGCCCAGGCCGCACCACGCGAGCGCGACGGCAGGCGGTGACCTTTGAACAGCATCATGATGATGAACGGCAGCAGCGGACAGGCGATCAGCAGCAGGGCAATCATCGGCTGGGAAACGACGCTTGTGGTAGTGAGCGGTAACGGCACCGCGGCGGAGAGCAGCGGCAGCAGCCACGGCGAAGCGACGCCGCCGATGAGACAGCACACAGCCAGCCCGACGACCGAAGCGGTCATTAGCCACGGCGCGCGGCGGGCATTGGCGGCTTCCGGCGTACGCGGTGCGCCAAGGAAAGTGACGCCGTAAACCTTGGCCATACACATCACCGCCAGCGCACCGGTGATCGCCAGCCCCACCGCCAGCAGCGGGCCGAGCAGGCGGGCGATAAAGAGGTTGCTGCCGCTTAAGGCGAAGAAGCCCTGGTAGATCACCCACTCACCGGCAAAGCCGTTCAGCGGCGGCAGCCCGGCCATCGCCATCAGCCCCACCAGCATCATCAGAGAGATAACCGGCATCCGTTTACCGATGCCGCCGAGCTTCTCAATATCGCGATGGCCGGTAGTGAACCAGACGCTGCCCGCGCCCAGCAGCAGCAGGGTTTTAAACAGGCTGTGGTTGATCAGGTGATAGAGCCCACCCACCAGGCCCAGCGCAATCAGCGCCGGTTGGCCGAGGGCGACCCCGGTCAGGCCTGCGCCGAGGCCCAGCAGAATAATGCCGATATTTTCCAGGGTGTGGTACGCCAGCAGGCGCTGGATGTTGTGCTCCATCAGGGCATAGAGGCCGCCGACAAACGCGGTTACCGCCCCGAGCAGCAGCAGGCCGAGGCCCCACCACAGCGGCATGGCCTGCCCGGCCAGCAGCGGCAGGACAAAGAGACCAAACAGCCCGACCTTCATCACCACGCCGGAGAAGAGCGCGGCGGCAGGGGCATCGGCCCCGGCATGCGCCTGCGGTACCCAGCCGTGCAAGGGGATAATTCCCGCCAGCATGCCGAATCCCACCAGCCAGAGCAGCCAGACCGCCGTTCCCGGCCCCTCATCAACGAAGCGCGCCGCGAGGCCAGTAATCTCCAGCGTGCCGTAGCGCTGCCACAGCAGCCAGCAGGCCGCAGCCAGCAGCAGCGTTCCGATGCGGCCCAGGGTAAACCACAGCTTGCCGGACTGCGCGCAGCCGGTAAGAAACGCGCCGCACAGCGCCATGATCTCTGCCATCACCACCAGGGTAAGCAGATCGCTGGCGACGATAGTGCAGACCGCCGCCGCCATCAGCAGATTGACCAGCAGGCCGTTAACCTTCACCTGCGCATGTCGGTGCCACGCCACGTTATAGAGGCTGATAAAAAACCCCGGCAGGGCGATCGCCAGCAGCCAGACGGCGTTGAGCGGCGTCAGGCGGATCAGCTGAGGCAGGTAAAGCACGGCGCTCTCCCCGCTTGCGGTTCTGCCGGTTAACAGCCCGGCAGCCACGGCGATCACCATTCCGCAGGCCACCGCTCCGCCAACACCGGCCAGCAGGCCGCTTAAGCCGCGATGAAACGAAAAAAGCAACGCCAGCACCGCCGCTGCAACAAACAGCAGGACGGCCAGGTCGATCAGCATAAATGCGCTCATTTCGCGCCTCCTTGCAGGTTGAGCAGCGAGAGGTCGCCATAGTCGCCGTTGAGGGTCAGCTCGCGCTTGCGTTTGCTGGCCCGGGCGATATCCAGCGAATTCACCATCCGCAGTGCGCCGGTTGGGCAGGTGCGGATGCAGGCCGGGCCGCCCTCATCGAAGTCACAGAGATCGCACTTCACCGCTACGGCGCGTATGCCAGGCACCCAGTCGAGCAGGGAGCTGACGCGAGCAGGGGCAGGCGGCGCGGGAGGCGCTTTCGGTGAGTTGGCGTTAGCCGGAATATGCAGCGGACGGCTGCCGCTCATCTCAATCGCGCCGAAAGGACAGGCGATTGCGCACAGCTTGCAGCTCACGCACAGGCTCTCATTGAGCTGTACCGCGCCGTCCACGCGATTGATAGCGTTGACCGGGCAGACCCCGGCGCAGGGCGCATCCTCACAGTGGTGACAAAGCTGCGGGGCAGACTCTTTCGCGCTGCGCATCACGCTCAGGCGGGGCATCGATTGCAGCCCGTGCTGGCGGTGCGTCTCTGAGCAGGCGGCTTCACAGGTGTGGCAGCCGATACAGAGCGTGGCGTCAGCAATAACAAAACGATTCACCGGACACTCCTCAGGTGGTCATTTTTGACGAAATCGTGCCGACGGCCTGTCATTTCGACACTCCTCGACACGGCAGGCATTCAGGCCACCGAGGCCTGGGCGGATTGATTGACGAGCTGGCGGAGATCTACCGGCGTGTCCTGCTGAATGGCTGAATACAGGCCGTTGTAAACTGGACCGATCTTCTCTAAGTAGTGCTCCAACACCTGGGCGCGGTCGCGATTGTTGATCCGGCCATCGATGCGGCCATCCTGCGCCAGCTGGGCCTCGGCAATCAGTAGCTGCTCGCCGCCGTTTTTGCTCTCCACCAGATAGTGGATGGTGTGGCTGTTAAAGCCGTCCGCCAGGGCGACGGTAATAAGGAAGTGTTCGAACAGCACAAAGCAGAGATCCCGCTCCGGCGCGCAGTACATGCCGTGATGCAGGTGGGCTTTGGAGAGCGTAATGCCCTGCACCAGCGAGTTGCAGTAAGCCTGCCACTCCTCTTGCAGGCGATGGTGCCGTTCGGCAATGAAGTCAGCTTTTTCGCTAATTTCCCAAATGGTCATTTCAGATTACCCGGTTAGTTGTGACCAGCCCATATAGCACTTTCCATGCCATTTTTTAACTATTTGATTTTTAATGAAATTAATTGAATGGCAGTGTCATTTCGTCAGCGTCGACATCGTCAGTAACGTCGTTTTCGTTGGCTGGCACCGTTATTGCATTATTGGCGCTGTGAATAACGGGAGGCCCTATGCACGAAATAACCCTATGCCAGCGGGCGCTGGAGCTTATTGAGCAGCAGGCGGCGGCGCACGGCGCACGGCGGGTGACCGGCGTATGGCTGAAGATAGGCGCGTTCTCCTGTGTAGAGAGCAGCGCCCTCACCTTCTGCTTTGAACTGGTATGTCGGGGCACGCTGGCGGAAGGCTGCACGCTGCATATCGACGAGCAGCAGGCGGAGTGCTGGTGCGAAAACTGCCAGCAGTATGTGACCCTGCTGAGCCAGCGGGTGCGGCGCTGTCCCCAGTGCCAGAGCAACATGTTGCAGATCGTGGCCGACGACGGCCTGCAGATCCAGCGACTCGAAATTGAACAGGAGTAGACTATGTGTAGTACCTGCGGCTGCGGCGAAGGCAATCTCTATATAGAGGGCGATGAGCACCGCCCCCACTCGCCATTTCGCAGCGCCCCCTTCGCCCCTGCCCAGCGCAGCGGCCAGGCTATTACCGGGGTGAAAACGTCATCCTTTACCCCCGCCCGGACGCCGGAAGGCGATCTCCACTACGGCCACGGCGTTGCCGGAACCCATGCACCGGGCATGAGCCAGCGGCGGATGCTGGAGATCGAGATCGACGTCTTAGCCAAAAACAATCACCTTGCGGCCCGCAACCGCGCCCGCTTTGCCGCGAAGCAGCAGCTGGTGCTTAATCTGGTCTCCAGCCCCGGCGCGGGTAAAACCACCCTGCTGAGCGAAACGCTGCTGCGCCTGAAAGGTAACGTTCCCTGTGCGGTGATCGAGGGCGATCAGCAGACTGTCAACGACGCAGCACGCATTCGCGCCACCGGCACCCCGGCCATTCAGGTCAATACCGGCAAAGGCTGCCATCTGGACGCGCAGATGATCGCCGACGCCGCCCCGCGCCTGCCGCTGGCCAACGGCGGGATCCTGTTTATCGAAAACGTTGGCAACCTGGTCTGCCCGGCCAGCTTCGATCTTGGCGAACGCCATAAGGTGGCGGTGCTGTCGGTCACCGAAGGCGAAGACAAGCCGCTCAAATATCCGCATATGTTTGCCGCCGCCTCACTGATGCTGCTCAACAAAATCGACCTGCTGCCCTACCTCCACTTTGATGTGGAAAAATGCCTCGCCAGCGCCAGGGCAGTGAACCCGGACATTGAGATTATTCAGCTCTCCGCCACCAGCGGCGAAGGCATGGACCAGTGGCTGGCCTGGCTGGAGGCGCAGCCATGTGCATAGGCGTCCCAGGACAGATCAGCGCCATCGACGGGCTACAGGCGAAGGTTGAAGTGTGCGGCATTCAGCGCGACGTCGATTTGACCCTGGTGGGCAGCGTGGATGAGTCCGGCTGCTCCCGCCTCGGCCAGTGGGTGCTGGTCCACGTCGGCTTTGCCATGAGCGTGATCGACGAAGCCGAGGCCCGCGACACCCTGGCGGCGCTGCAAAATATGTTTGAGGTCGAGCCAGACGTCGGCGCGCTGCTGTATGGGGAGAATGCCTGATGCGCTTCGTTGATGAGTACCGTGCCCCAGAGGCGGTGATGCAGCTGCTTGAACGCTTATGCGACCGCGCCCACCGTCTCGACTACACCCCGGCGCGCCCGCTGCGGATTATGGAGGTGTGCGGGGGACATACGCACGCTATCTTTAAGTTTGGCCTCGACCAGCTGCTGCCGGAGAATATCGAATTTATTCACGGTCCCGGCTGCCCGGTCTGCGTCCTGCCGATGGGGCGCATCGACGCCTGCGTGGAGATTGCCAGCCGTCCGGAGGTGATCTTCTGTACCTTTGGCGACGCCATTCGCGTTCCGGGAAAAAATGGCTCGCTGCTGGTGGCGAAATCACGCGGGGCCGACGTGCGCATGGTCTATTCACCGATGGATGCGCTGAAGCTTGCGGAGGCCAATCCCGATCGCAAGGTGGTCTTTTTTGGGCTAGGATTTGAGACCACCATGCCCGCCACCGCTGTGACCCTGGAGCAGGCCCGCGCCCGCAACCTCACCAACTTCTTCTTCTTTTGCCAGCATATTACCCTCGGCCCCACGCTGCGCAGCCTGCTGGAGCAGCCGGATAACAGCATCGACGCCTTTTTGGCCCCCGGCCACGTCAGCATGGTGACCGGCACGGCGGCCTACGGCTTCATCGCCGATGAGTTTCAGCGTCCATTAGTGGTGGCTGGATTCGAACCACTTGATCTACTGCAAGGCGTGATGATGCTGGTTGAGCAGAAAATAGCAGCCTGTAGCCGGGTAGAGAACCAATACCGGCGGGTGGTGCCCGACAACGGCAATCCGCTGGCGCAGCAGGCTATCGCCAGGGTGTTTACCGTTGAGGGCGAAAGTGAGTGGCGTGGGCTGGGCGTGATTGCCCACTCCGGAGTGCGTCTCAGCGATGCATTCCGGCGCTTCGATGCCGAAACGCATTTTCAGCTCCGTCCGCAGCAGACCTACGACGATCCGCGCGCCCGCTGCGGCGAGGTGTTGACGGGGCGTTGTAAGCCGCACCAGTGCCCGCTATTTGGTCAAACCTGCAACCCACAAACCGCCTTCGGCGCGCTGATGGTCTCTTCAGAAGGGGCGTGCGCCGCCTGGTATCACTATCGCGCCCAGGAGTGTGAAGTATGAGTACGGTGCAAATGGCCCACGGCAGCGGAGGCCAGGCGATGCAGCAGCTGATTAACGCCCTGTTCATGCAGGCCTTTGATAACCCCTGGCTGGCAGAACAGGAGGATCAAGCCCGTCTCGATCTTACTGAGCTGGCGGCGGGCGGCGATCGGCTGGCCTTCTCCACCGATAGCTATGTGATCGATCCGCTCTTCTTTCCAGGGGGCGATATCGGCAAACTGGCGGTGTGCGGTACCGCTAACGATATTGCGGTCAGCGGCGCGATCCCGCGCTATCTCTCCTGCGGCTTTATCCTTGAGGAGGGGCTGCCGATGGCGACTCTGCAGGCGGTGGTCAACAGCATGGCGGCCACGGCGAAGGCGGCAGATATCGCCATCGTCACCGGCGACACCAAGGTGGTGCAGCGCGGGGCGGCGGATAAGCTGTTTATTAACACCGCAGGCATCGGCGCAATTCCCACCGGGCTGAACTGGCGCGCGCAGGCGCTGCTGCCGGGGGACGTCGTGCTGGTAAGCGGCACGCTGGGCTGCCACGGCGCGACCATTCTCAACCTGCGCGAGCAGCTCGGGCTGGACGGCGAGCTGGTAAGTGACTGTGCTGTGCTCACGCCGCTGATCCAGTCCCTACGCGCTATTGACGGCATTAAGGCCCTGCGCGACGCCACGCGCGGCGGCGTCAACGCGGTAGTGCATGAGTTTGCCGCCAGCAGCGGCTGCGGCATTGAGCTTAACGAGGCCAGCCTGCCGGTGAAGCCCGCCGTGCGCGGCGTGTGCG
Organism: Pseudescherichia vulneris; assembly: GCF_902164725.1. NCBI lineage: Bacteria > Pseudomonadati > Pseudomonadota > Gammaproteobacteria > Enterobacterales > Enterobacteriaceae > Pseudescherichia > Pseudescherichia vulneris. The sequence goes on from NZ_LR607338.1 coordinate 3,858,372, forward strand.
AGCTGCTGGGCCTTGACGCCCTCAACTTTGCCAACGAGGGCAAGCTGGTGATTGTTGCCGAGCGTCAGGCCGCCGAAGCTGCGGTTGAACGGCTGCGCCAGCATCCGCTGGGTGGTGATGCGGCAATTATTGGTGAGGTCGTGGCCCGAAAAGGGGTACGGCTGAGTGGTCTTTACGGCGTGAAGCGCACCCTAGATCTCCCCCATTCTGAACCCCTGCCGCGCATTTGCTAAGGCATTTTGCAGGTAAGATAAAAAACGATTAGGCTTTTGGCACCCCGTTCGGTGCCTTTCTGGATTATCACAATGTCGAATACACCGATGGGCGATCTCGGACAGCAGGGGCTGTTCGATGTCACCCGGACTCTATTACAGCAGCCGGATCTCGCCGCGCTGGCACAAACCCTGTCCGGGCTGGTCAGGGAGGCGGCGCTGACGGATCGCGCCGGAATTGTTCTCTGGCGCGCCGGCGATCGTCGGGCTAGCTACTACGCCTCTGGCCCCGACGGCATGCCCGTGGCGTATGAGGATGAAACCGCCCTGGCCCACGGCCCGGTGCGCCGCATTCTCTCACGCCCGCAGGCTCTGCACTGCGGCTACCAGGATTTTAGCGCGGCCTGGCCGCAGCTTGCGGAAAGTCATCTCTACCCCGCCTTTGGCCACTACGCACTGCTGCCGCTGGCGGCAGAGGGGCAGATCTTCGGCGGCTGCGAGTTTATCCGCCGTGATGACAGGCCCTGGAGCGCCCAGGAGATGGAGCGCCTGCACACCTTCACCCAGATCGTTGGCGTGGTGGTGGAGCAGATCCAGAGCCGGGTCGACAGCGGCCCGGACTACGATCTCCTGTGCCGCGAGCGCGACAACTTTCGCATTCTGGTTGCCATCACCAACGCGGTGCTCTCCCGCCTTGATATGGACGAGCTGGTGGGTGAGATTGCCAAAGAGATCCACCGCTATTTCGATATCGACGCCATCAGCATCGTGCTGCGCAGCAGCCGCAAGGGCAAGCTGAACATCTACTCCACCCACTACCTCAACGAGCGCGCGCCCCTGCACGAGCAGAGCGAGGTTGACGAGGCTGGCACCCTCTCCGAGCGGGTATTTAAGAGCAAAGAGATGCTGCTGCTCAACCTGCATGAGCGCGACCGGCTGGCCCCCTACGAGCGGCGGCTGTTTGAAACATGGGGCAATCAGCTCCAGACGCTCTGCCTGCTGCCGCTGATGTCCGGCGACAATCTGCTGGGCGTACTTAAGCTGGCCCAGTGTGAGGAGAAGGTCTTCACCACCGCCAACTTGCAGCTGCTGCGCCAGATTGCCGAGCGGGTGGCGATTGCCGTCGACAACGCCCTTGCCTACCAGGAGATCCAGCGCCTCAAGGAGCGGCTGGTGGATGAGAACCTCGCCCTGACCGAACAGCTAAACAACGTCGAGGGTGAGTTCGGGGAGATCATCGGCCGCAGCGAGGCGATGTTCAGCGTCCTCAAGCAGGTGGAGATGGTGGCCCAGAGCAACAGCACGGTGCTAATCCTTGGCGAGACCGGCACCGGCAAAGAGCTGATTGCCCGGGCGATCCACAACCTGAGCGGCCGCAACACGCGGCGGATGGTCAAGATGAACTGCGCGGCGATGCCTGCTGGACTGCTGGAGAGCGATCTCTTTGGTCACGAGCGGGGGGCCTTTACCGGGGCCAGCGCCCAGCGCATCGGACGCTTTGAGCTGGCGGATAAAAGCTCGCTCTTCCTGGACGAGGTAGGCGATATGCCGCTGGAGCTGCAGCCCAAGCTGCTGCGCGTGTTGCAGGAGCAGGAGTTTGAGCGCCTCGGCAGCAACAAGCTGATCCAGACCGACGTCCGGCTGATCGCCGCTACCAATCGGGATCTCCGGCAGATGGTGCAGGATCGCGAGTTCCGCAGCGATCTCTACTACCGGCTCAACGTCTTCCCGATCCATATCCCACCCCTGCGCGAGCGTCCGGAGGATATCCCCCTGCTGGTGAAGGCCTTCACCTTTAAAATCGCCCGGCGGCTGGGACGCAATATCGACAGCATCCCTGCTGAAACGCTGCGCACCCTCTCCAGCATGGAGTGGCCGGGCAACGTGCGCGAGCTGGAGAACGTGATTGAGCGGGCGGTGCTGCTGACGCGCGGCAGCGTGTTGCAGCTGTCGCTGCCGGAGATTGCCGTTGCCGCGACCACGCCGGTAGCGGTCGCCCAGGACGGTGAAGAAGAAACGCAGCTGATCCTGCGGGTGCTGCGAGAGACCAACGGCGTCATCGCCGGGCCGAAAGGGGCCGCCCAGCGTCTGGGCCTCAAGCGCACCACGTTGCTCTCACGCATGAAACGGTTAGGCATTGACAAAACGATGTTGGGGTAAATTATTTCTTGCGCTGATACTTCTCGGGCAACGGCGGCACCGGGCGCTTATCGTCAATCAGATGGCGCACAGTGAGGATCGGGTGGTGCCACAGCATACGCGGCCCGGCCCAGCGCATAATCTGCTTCATCTCTTCCCGCTTCGCCGGCTGGTAGCAGTGTACCGGGCACTGCTTACAGGCCGGCTTCTCCTCACCAAAAACGCACTTATCCAGACGTTTTTCCGCATAGGCAAAGAGCGCATCGTAGTGTCCCTCTTCCGTGGAGGCAGCGGGCGCGCCGCGCTGATAGAGGGCAATCATCCTGCGGATAGTGAGTTTTTCACGGGCGATGCGAGGGCCAGCCATAGAAGACGCTCCTGGAAGGAGAAAGAGGTATCCATATTACATCTTCTGCACGAGCGGCTCAAAGAGTTCAGATTGTTCTGCCCTACAGAGTTAAAAACGTTGACTATACTCAAAATTCATCACAACAAAGGAGGATGTATGGTTAATAAAAGTGAAATTCGTGAACACGCTCAGGTTATCGCCAGCTGTGGTACCCACGTTGGCACCGTTGACCACCTCGAAGGCGAAGACAAGATCAAACTGGCAAAAAGTGATTCGGCTTCCGGCGGTGTGCACCACTATATCCCTCTAAGCTGGGTAGAAAAAGTTGACGGTAACAACGTGGTTCTCAACAAGAACTCGGAAGAAGTAAAATCTTCCTGGCAGACCGCGTAACTGCAGTTTCTGCGCCGTTCGGGCCTCTGGTCTGAGCGGCGCGCTCTATTTTCCCGCCCATCTCTTACTCCTAAAAATAAGCCCACCTGTCAAGCAACTGTTTTTAAAAGATAAACAGACACACTTTTTTTGTGACGAAACTTTACAAATAAGGGATAATTTGTGAAAAGTATTAGTCAGCCCGCGCATTACGCGGCATAGTGAAAAGCTAAAGCGCTGGGGTGAGGATAGAGAATGTTTTCTTTTGTCGCCAGACAGGCGATTTTTGATGAAAATTTGCAGACGTTTGGCTATGAGCTCCTGTTTCGGGACAGTATGGCTAATCGTTTCCCCAACGTTTCACCTGAACACGCTACCGCCCAGCTCATCGAAGAGCAATTCTTTGGTGCGCCCAGCGACGGCCAGAAAGAGTCGGGCACGGTGTTTGTTAACTTTCCCTATGAACTGCTGCTCCAGGGGCTGGCAGAAACGCTGCCTAAAGATCGGGTGGTTATTGAGATCCTTGAAACCGCCGAGCCGACCGGGGCCCTACTCGCCACTATTAAAAGACTGCATCAGCAAGGGTTTCGCGTTGCGCTGGATGATTTTTCTCTCAGCAGCGACTGGGATATCTTTATTCCCTACATCAGCATTATCAAATTTGATATTCGAGAAAATAGCTGGCCGGAAATACAGGACTATCTGCTGTGCCGCGAGGCGCTGCTGAAAAATACCCTGCTGCTGGCAGAAAAGATCGAAACCTTTGACGAATACGAACTCTTTAAAAACGCCGGCTTTACCCTGTTCCAGGGCTATTTCTTTAGCAAGCCGGTGGTCTACAAAAGCAATAAGCTGGTGCAGAACCATATCGTCTCTTTGAATCTGATTCAGGAGGTGAATTCCGACGCGCCTAACCTGCAGCGTATCGAAGATCTGCTCAAGCACGACGTCGCCCTCTCCTATAAGGTGATGCGCTATGCGCAGAACATTCTCTATAACACCCGGGGCATTAAGGGGACGCGCAGCCACTCGCTGAAGGATATTGTGGTTTATCTGGGGGCCAAAGAGCTGCGGCGCTTTGTGCTGGTCACCTGCCTCAGCTCAATGAAAGACGTTAAAACCAATGAAACCTACTATCAAAGCCTAATCCGCGCCAAGTTTTGCGAGCTGGCGGCGGCCCGCCTGCGTGGCAGGGTCTCGGCCAACGACGCGTTCATGGTGGGACTCTTCTCGCTGCTGGACGCCGTATTCGAGATCCCGCTGGAGGAGCTGATCGGCCAGGTGGTGATCTCTCAGGACGTTCGCATGGCCCTGCAACAGCACCGGGGTCTGCTGCACCAGTTTGTTGGTTTGGCCGAGCTGTACGAACAGCGGAAGTGGGAGGAGGCCAGCCAGCATGCCTACCGGCTGGGACTGACGCGCGGAATGGTGGCTGAGATGATGTCCTCAGCCACCCAGTGGGCCGACGAGATGCCGGTTAACGCCCCGTTGAAAGCCAGCCCGCCGAAGAGCGCCCGCGTGCGCTAAACCATGGCGCGCTCGGCGTTAACCACCGCCACGCACTGCCCGGCCCGCACCGACGATCCCGGCTGCACCCGAACCTGATCCACGATGCCATCGCAGGTGGCCCGCAACGGGATCTCCATCTTCATCGACTCCAGGATCACCATTACGTCCCCCTCCTTCACCCTGTCGCCCGGCTTGACCAGCACCTGCCAGAGATTACCGGCAATGGGGCTGTCGATGCCACGCTGCCCCGCCTGAAGCGGCGCATCATCACCCAGCTCCGGCATAGCGTCGTTGCTATCAAAGTGCGCCTGGCCGGAGGCTACCCAGCGCTCTCTTTCAGCATTAAACGCCGCCTGCTGATGGTGGCGGAAGGCGTCAATGCTGGTCGCCTCCTCGGCCAGAAACTGCTGGTACTCCGCCAGCCGCAGCGTGCTCTGCTCAATGCGCAGCGGATAGCGCCCGAGCGGGAAGTCGCGGCGAATGGTCAGCAGCTCTTCGGCAGAAACCGGGTAGAAACGGATCTGGTCGAAGAAGCGCAGCAGCCACGGCTTACCGCCGAAATCTTCGACCGCATGATAGCGATTCCACATCTGCAGCGTGCGTCCCACGAACTGATACCCGCCCGGCCCCTCCATGCCGTAGACGCAGAGATACGCCCCGCCGATCCCGACCGAGTTCTCCGCCGTCCAGGTACGCGCCGGGTTATATTTGGTGGTCACCAGCCGGTGGCGCGGATCGAGCGGCGTCGCCACCGGCGCGCCGAGATAGACATCTCCCAGGCCCATCACCAGATAGCTGGCGTCAAACACCGTGCGATAAACCTCGTCAATGTTGTCGAGATCGTTGATGCGGCGGATAAACTCCAGGTTGCTTGGACACCAGGGCGCATCCCGGCGTACGGTGGTCATGTACTTGTCGATGGCTTTCTGGCAGGCCGGATCGTCCCACGACAGCGGCAGCCAGACCACACGCGACGGCACCTGCAGATCCTCCTGCTGACATACCGAGTGCCACACTTCGCGTACGATCGCCAGCAGGTGCGATAGCGTCAGCGCCTCCGGCTGATAGTGTACCTGTAGCGAGCGGATGCCGGGCGTCAGGTCAATCACCCCGTCAAGGGCCAGCGCCTCCAGGGCCTGCATCAGAGCGTGGCCGCGAAAGCGCAAAACCAGATCCAGCTCGGCATCGCCAATCTCCAGCAGCAGATGGGTATCACCAGAGAGCCGCGCCACCAGCCGCTTGTCCGCTGCCCCAGTCTCCATGACTACCGGCGAGGTGAGCGGCTGCATCTGCCAGTTGATCGCCACCGGTTGCAGGCTAGCCAGCTCCTGGCTGCGCCCCTGCGCCAGCAGGCGGGCGGTGTCGATATCCACCGGCACGAAGCGCACCCGATCCCCGGCGTTAAGCTGGCCAAGCTGCCAGAGATCCGCCTCGATGACCGTCACCGGGCAGACAAAGCCGCCGAGGCTTGGGCCATCCGGGCCGAGGATCACCGGCATATCGCCGGTAAAGTCCACCGCGCCAATGGCATAAGGGTTGTCATGAATATTCGAGGGGTGCAGCCCCGCCTCGCCGCCGCTGTCGCGCGCCCACTCCGGTTTTGGGCCAATCAAACGCACGCCGGTGCGGCTGGAGTTGAAATGCACCTCCCACTCGGTGGCAAAAAAGGTCGGGATCCACTCGGGCGTAAAGTACTCTGGCGCGCCGTGCGGGCCGTAGATCACCCGCAGCTCGCGTACCGTCCCGAGGGACGTATGCAGCGCCGCAGGCAGGGCCGCGCCGCAGCGGGTATCGGTTAACGGCGCAAGGTGCAGCACGTCCCCGGTGCGCAGAGCGCGCCCGGCGTGACCGCCAAACTGGCCGAGGGTAAAGGTGCTCTTGCTGCCTAAATAGTCCGGCACGTCGAGACCGCCGCGCAGGCAGAGGTAGCTGCGCACGCCCGCCTCCAGGGTATCTCCCAGGGTTAGCGTGGTGCCAGCACGAATGAAGAAAGTACAGTTCATGGCCTGCGACTGGCCGTCCAGTTCGACGCTTATCGCTGCGCCGGTGACGACCGCCACCGCATCGGTATTAAACTTCAGGATCGGACCGCTGACGGTGATCTCCAGCCCTGCCGCATCGTCGGCATTGCCTAACAGACGGTTGCCAAGGCGCAGCGCGCGATCGTCCATTGGCCCAGATGGCGGCACGCCCACCGCCCAGTAACCCTGCCGTCCCGGATAGTCCTGCACCGTGGTTTGCGTCCCGGCGCTGATCACCTCCAGCGTCGCCGCCTGATAGCTCAGGTTCTCAAGGCAGCGGGTCCATGGCTGGCCGCTGGCAAAGGGCGCGTCGCGCAAAATCTGCCCCAGGTACTGGCGGTTAGTCTCTACGCCGTAGAGGCGCGTCTCTTCCAGCGCGCTATCCAGCCGATCGATCGCCTCGTCGCGGGTAGCGGCGTAGGTAATGATCTTGGCCAGCAGCGGATCGAAAAATGGCGGTACCTCGCAGCCCGACTCTACCCAGGTGTCGATCCGCAGCGTAGTGCGATCCTGCTGCGGAAAATTCACGTTGGTCAGCAGGCCCGGCGAGGGCTGGAACTCACGGCCCGGATCCTCGGCATAAACGCGGGCCTGGATCGCATGCCCGCGCGGGCTTAAGCCAGCCGCGATCTCCGCCAGCGGAGGCAGATCGCCTGCTGCCAGGGCGATCATCATCTGAACCAGATCCACGCCCCACACCTGCTCGGTGACGCCATGCTCGACCTGCAACCGGGTGTTGACCTCCAGGAAGTAGAACTGCTGCGCGCTGCTGTCGTAAACGAACTCCACCGTGCCGGCGCTGCGGTAGCTCACCGCCTTGCCCAGCTCGATAGCCGCCTGGCAGAGCGCCTCGGCCATTCCCTCAGGCAGCGCGGTGGCGGGAGTCTCCTCCAGCACCTTCTGGTTACGCCGTTGCACCGAGCAGTCGCGTACGCCGAGAGCAATCACCTCCCCTTCGCCGTCGCCAAAGATCTGCACCTCCAGATGGCGGGCACGCTCGATGTACTTCTCAATAAAGACGCCCGCATCGCTGAAGTTATTTTTCCCCAGCCGCTGCACCGCGTCGAAGGCCTCCGCCAGCTCTGTCGGGCTATAGCAGACCCGCATTCCGATCCCACCGCCCCCCGCCGTGCTCTTGAGCATCACCGGGTAGCCGACGCTTTCTGCCGCAACCAGCGCTTCCGCGACGTCGGCCAGCAGCTCGGTGCCTTCCAGCAGCGGCACGCCGTGGCTTTTCGCCAGCGCGCGAGCGGTATGTTTGAGGCCAAAGATGCGCAGCTGCTCGGGAGTTGGGCCAACGAAGGCAATCCCGGCGGCCTCGCACGCGTCGGCAAAAGCAGCATTTTCCGACAGGAAGCCGTAGCCGGGATGGATAGCCTGGGCCCCGCTCTCCTGGGCGGCGGCGAGGATCTTATCCACCTGCAGGTAGGTTTGCGCCGCCGGGCCTTCGCCCAGGCTGATCGCCTCGTCGGCTTCGCGAATATGCAGGCTGCTGGCGTCGGACTCCGACCAAACCGCCACCCCTTTCACGTTCATCTCCCGCAGGGTGCGCAGGATACGGCAGGCGATAGCGCCCCGGTTAGCAATGAGTAATTTAGTAAACATGATCCAGACCCGAACCGTGGCGGGTCGTCCCGCCGGGAATAATCTCGCCGCCTGGTCGTCCAGGGGGAAAAGGGTGTTACTGCTGCGGCTTATTGTCCAGCGTCAGGCGATTGGCCCGTACAGCAAACAGACGGTAGAGTACGAGGCGCAGGCGGCTCAGTTCCATACCAGCACCTCCGCAGGGGTCGGGTTCCAGCCGTTGCACGGGTTGTTAAGCTGCGGGCAGTTGGAGATCAGCACGATGACGTTGCACTCCGCGCGCAGCTCAACGTACTTACCCGCAGCGGAGATGCCGTCCTCAAAGGTCAGCCCGCCCTCCGGCGTTACCGGCACGTTCATAAAGAAGTTGATGTTGGCCCCGATATCGCGCTTGTGCAGACGACCATCGTGCAGACAGGCGCAGAGAAAGTTATCCCGGCAGCTGTGCATGTAGCGTTTGTCGAGCGAGTAGCGCACGGTGTTGCTCTCCTGGGCGCAGGCTCCGCCGAGGGTGTCGTGGCGGCCACAGGTATCGGCCACGATGGTCAGCAGCGGATTGCCCAGCCCCGACCACAACACGCTTCCGGTGGTGAGGTAGGCGTTGTTCTGACGGCGCAGGGTGCGCTGGGGATCGTAGCGCTCGCGCGGGTTATCGGCGTTATAGAACAGGGTATCGATGGCCTGGTTGCCTTCGAGATCGTGCAGGCGCAGGGTCTGCCCCTGCTTCACTTCAAACAGGTAGTGCTCACCCGCCGGAATGGTATGGCGAAACACCGCTTCTGCCGGATGTTTTTGGCTTTCAACAAGAGACATTTTTCGGCTCCTTACAGGGCAAACAGCTGGGTGTTAGTAAAAGCGCGACCGTTTTCGGGACGGGTCAGCAGCGCGTTAACGGCGGCCTCGTTGTCGGTGGCCTCGAACCAGCTCAGCGCCACCGGACGCGGAGCGTACTCGGGCTGCGGATCCATCGGGTGTGGCAGCGCGGTCAGGACGATCAAGGTATTCATCGGCGCATACAGCTCGACATAGCTTCCCGGCGTTGAGAAGCCGCTGTGGAAGGTAAAAGCCCCCTGCTCGTCAACGCTGACCTTGCTGAAGAAGTTCACCACCATCAGCAGATCCTCAAGATTGAGGTCCCATTTGCCCATCTCCACCAGCAGGTTATCCATGCCGTTGCGGTAGAAGCCGTTGCGCAGCTCCTGATAGCGACCCTGACCATACTTCTCGGCGGTCTCCTCGGCGTTCAGCACCCCGCCAAAGGGATCGTGCCAGCCGCAGGTATCCGCCACGATGCCCGCCAGCACGCGCCCCATGTCGGAGTAGAAGCAGTGCCCGGCGGTGAGCCTTGCGGTGTGCTGGCCCTTGAGGGTATCCGGCAGGTTCAGACGCTCGCTCTTCTCGTGAGCGTTGAGCATCATCATGCTGACGTTCGCCCCGCCCTCGCTGTCGGTGAGGCGCAGGATCTGCCCACGCTTGAGAATAAAAGAGGCGTGACCGCCGCCGGGAACGGTCTCCTCGCGAATGGCGGTGGAGGTATGCAGAGAGTGCGTCATCGAATTAGCTCCTTAAAGAAATGACGTTAGCGGACGGCGGGGTCATGACCTCCGCCATGCGCGCCTCGTTCAGCGGGATGTCATAGGTGATCCGCGCCCCGTAAGCGTTCGGCTCGTGGGGGTCGATGCGCACCTTGTCGAACACCAGCAGGCGCGTGCCGAGGTTGAACCCCTCGGAGAGATCGTGGGTGACCATAAAGACGGTCATCCGGGTTTCGCTCCACAGCTGGAGCAGCAGGGCGTGCATATCCTTGCGGATGCCCGGATCGAGCGCGCCGAACGGCTCATCCAGCAGCAGCACCCGCGGCTGCATAATGAAGGCCTGGGCGATGGCTAACCGCTGCTGCATCCCGCCCGAGAGCTGGGCCGGATACTTGGTCAGGGCATGGCCAAGACCGACCTTCTCCAGCATCTGTGTCGCCTGCTCGCGGGCTACTTTTTTACGGCTGCCGAACAGGCGACCTAGCAGTGGACTGTTGGGCAGTTCGAGGCCGATAGCGACGTTATCCAGCACGTTAAGGTGCGGAAACACCGAGTAGCGCTGAAACACCACGCCGCGGCTGCGATCCGGCTCCGCCGCCAGTGGCTGGCCGTCAAGGGTAATGCTGCCTCGGGTGGGGCGCTCCTGGCCCAGCAGCAGGCGCAGGAAGGTCGATTTGCCGCAGCCCGATGCCCCGACCATGGAGCAAAACTCCCCCTGCTGAATTTGCAGGTTGACCCGCTCCAGCACCACGTGGTTGCCGTACTCTTGCCAGATATTGTTGATATCGATAAAGCTCATGCCTTCCCTCCTTCCGCCCAGGGAAAACAGGTTTTGTGCAACGCCCGCAGCGCCAGATCCATCAGCCAGGCCAGCAGAGTGATCCAGACAACGTACGGAATGATGACGTCCATCGCCATATAGCGGCGGACCAGAAAGATGCGGTAGCCCAGCCCGGCGGTGGAGGAGATCGCCTCGGCGGAGATCAGGAACAGCCACGCGGATCCGAGCAGCAGCCGCAGGGAGGTAAGCAGGCGCGACAGCAGCTGCGGCAGCACGACGCGCAATACCAGGGTCCAGCTGCTGGCTCCCAACGTCTGGGCCTTAATCAGGATCTCCTGGGGGATCTCCCGCGCCCTGTGCTCAAGATCGCGGGCCAGCATCGGCGTAATGCCGATAACGATCAGCATGATCTTCGACAGTTCGTCGAGGCCGAAGACGATAAACAGCACCGGCAGGATCGCCAGGGGAGGGATCATCGACAGCACGGTCATCAGCGGCGACAGCGAGGCTCGCCACATCGGGAAGACCCCGGCGGTGATGCCGATGCACAGCCCAATCAGCGAGGCGATAACCAGCCCGGTGAGCAGGCGCGCCAGGCTCACCAGGGTATCCAGCCAGAAGAGGTAGTCGCCGCTGCGCCTGTCTGGCGTGAAAGCCATCCGATCAATGGCGGCCAGCATACCGTCGAGGCCCGGCAGCAGCTTGTCGTGCGGGTTAGCCTCAAGGCGTACCGCGGAGCCAAGAAAGTAGGCCGCCAGCAACAAAACAAACGGCAGCAGCACCAGCATAAGGCGCATACCAGGCTGTGGGTGGCGGTTAATTTGTCGCATGCACAGGCTCCGTTAGTCTTAAAGTTTGCCGTCGGCGGCCAGCTTCACGAAGCTGTCGTCAAAGCGCAGCTTGACGTTGCCCGCATCGCCCTGGGTCACGTTGCCTGGGAAGGCCATGCCGATAAAGTCCGCGCTCTGCGCTCCGTCACCCAGCAGCCCCTTGTCAAAGGAGAACTGCGCCACGCGCTGCATGGTTTTCGCCAGATCGCCCGAAGTGGTGAACGCGAGGTTATCCGCCGGGGTATAGAAGAGATGGGTGGTTTTTAGTTGCGCCTGGTAGCCCGCCAGATCGGTGCCGGAGGCTGCCGCCATGGCGTTCAGCGCCTTCGCATCCTGGGCTTTCATCAGGCCCATCATTTCGTACCATGCTCCGGTCAACGCCTTGCCCAGAGCCGGGTTATCCTTCAGCGTTTCGGTATTGACCACCATCATGTCGATCAGCTCGCCCGGCACGGCGGTAGAGCTAAAGACCTCAGTGGTTTTTGGCGTCGCCTTGATGGTGGAGAGCTGCGGATTCCACGCCACCGCCGCCTGGACGTCATCGGTGGCGAACGCAGAGACGATGTCAGCGTCGGAGGTGTTCACTACCGTCACGTCACGCTCCTGCAATCCGGCCTTCTCCAGACCGCGAACCAGCAGATAGTGGGAAACAGACAGCTCCGGCAGGTAGATTTTCATCCCTTTCAGGTCGGCGAGCTTTTTGCCTTCGCCCTTAAGCACCACGCCGTCGTTGCCTTCGGAGTAGCTGCCGAGGATCAGCGCCGTGGTATCGACCCCGCCCGCCGCCGGAATGGTCAGCGCATCCATATTGGTCATGGTGCAGCCGTCAAACTGGCCGGCGGTGTACTGATTAATGGATTCGATATAGTCATTGAGCTGGACGATGTTGATTTTGATGCCGTACTTACTCGCCCATTTGTCGATGATCTTCTCGCTGCTGATGGTGCCCCACGGCATCCAGCCCGCGTAGATGGTCCAGCAGACGTTGAACTCTTTTTTAGCCGCCGCAAATGAGGGAACGCTGGTAAGCAGGGCCAGCGACAGAGCAAGCGTGCGGAGAAAGGAACGTTTTTTCATTATCTGACCTCGGGTTGGCACAAAAACAGGGAGCAGCGCGACACCCTCTGGTGCTGCTGTCTCCCGGGCTTTTGTCCCGCCGTGTAACCTCAGAGAGGTCGCCAGCTCTCGGACCAGCATTCATCAGCGATGAACCGGAACCCTAGCCAGCTATTTTTACAGATAAGTTATGTTGCGCTGCCTTCTACCTAGAACAGTGCAAAAGCTATGCCAGGCGCTAACGCCCGCAAACGGTGCCTGCTGCGAGCGCAGCAGGCGAAAAGTGCGCCCCAAAATTGGGCAGTGCTATGTGATGGTGCAATACCCTACTCTACCGCACGGCTTTTACTGCCGGAGTAGATAAACCAGAGGGCGATACCGAGGCAAACCACTGCCCCCAGTCTGGTAGCGGAGAAGGGGATCGCCTCGTTATGCAGCCAGCCAAAGTTGTCGATCAGCATGCTCATCGCCAACTGGCCGAAGATCACCGCCACGGTGGCCACCGCCGTGCCGATACGCTGCACCGCCAGCACCATAATCACGATATAGGGCACGCCCAGCAGCGCGCCGAGCAGCTGCCACTTCGGCACCTCCAGCAGGGTCACCGCATGCTTAGTCTCAAAGAAGAAGATCAGCAGGGCGGTAATCAGCGCGCCAACGGAGAAGGTCAAAAATGCGCTGCGAAACACGCCCACCTTGCTGCCTAGCTGGCCGTTGATCGCCGCCTGCACGCTCAGCAGCGCGCCGCCCACCACGGAGAGAATAATCATCAGTAGAATCATTTTTCGTTATCCTTTTGCCACCAGCGCCAGCGCGGCGATGATGAAAACCAGAGCCCACAGGCGCTTTGCATCAATTTGTCTGCGCCCGGTCCCAAAGAGTCCAAAGTGATCGATCACCAGGCTCTTAAACACCTGCCCGGCGAGAATGCCGATCATGCACATGGCTACCCCAACGATCGGCGCGGCCAGGGTGAGGATCACCACGTAAGCCGGGCCGAGCACGCCGCCGAGCAGCTGCCAGCCGGGCTGGCTGAAAAAGGAGGGGCTGTTGCGCGGACTGAAAAAGAGCATCAGCAGGAAGGTGAGCGCGGCCCCGACGCCAAAGATGCTGAAGGTGGCCCACAGGTGCCCTACCTCGCCCCCCAGCGGGCCGAGAATGCCAGCCTCTACCGACAGCCCCATGCCGCCCACGATCACCAGTAAAATCAGTAAGAATTGCATGACTACGTATTCCTTAAGAACAGAAGCGCAGCAGCCTAAAGCAACCTTCAATATTAAAAAACGCTATAATGCGGGAAACACCTTTGCAGGTTCTGCACTAATGAACGATACAGGCTCGATCACCCTGCGCGCACTGCGCTTTTTTGTTGCCGTCTATGATAAACAGAGTTTTTCAGCGGTGGCGCGCCGGGAGGGCGTCTCCGCCTCGATGATCTCTCGCACCGTGATCCAGCTGGAGAACGCGCTGGGGCAGCAGCTTTTCTATCGCAATACCCGGGCGGTGATCCCTACCGAAGCGGGTCACCTGTTTATGGTGCACGCTCGCGCCATGCTGGAAAACATGCACAGCGCGCAAACGGAGCTGCAAAACCGCGCTGCCGTGCCCGCCGGGCTGGTGCGTATCAATGCCCCGGTGTTCTTTGGTCAGCACCATATTGCCCCCTGGCTCAGCGGCCTGGTGGCGCGCTATCCGCAGCTACAGATTGAGCTGAACCAGACCGACGACTATATCGATCCCCATCGCGACGCCGCCGATCTGATCTTTAGCATTGGCACCCTAACCGACTCCTCTTTTCACGCGCGTATTTTAGGCACCCAGCGCTACTACCTCGCCGCGTCGCCGGACTACGTGGCAAAACACGGGGTACCGCAGACGCCAGCGGAACTGAATCAGCATCGCTGCCTGGTCTACAGCGGCTCCTCCGGCCCTAATCGCTGGCTATTTAACGCCGAGGGCAGCGAGTGGGTGCACTACCCGGTAGCAGCCCACCTCAGCTCAAATAATGCTGAGACGCTGCTTACCGCTGCGCTAGGCGGCATGGGAATTGTGTTATTTCCAGACTGGATGGTGGGTAACTGTCTACGGCAGAGAACATTAGTTGAGCTATTAGCTGACTATCACCCCACAATTAATGCTGGACCGCAGCATATTGCCGTGATTTATCCCAATACCCGGCATCCGCCTTTAACAGTACGTGCGGTTATCGATTATTTTGTCGAGGTTTATGGCACCCCCCTTTATTGGCAGGTCACCTGAACTCATGAGAAGGTTGTAGAATTAAAAAAGTCTTCTACACTTATTTCCAAGGCTTCGATTTTAATCACGTTTTGATGAGGTCTTTAATATTCAACTGACAATCAGGAGAGTCTAATGAAAAAAGCGATCGTTTTACCTGTTGCAATTTTACTTGGCGCAGCGGCCCTGTCTGGTTGTACCCGTACCAGCTACGCGATTCATACCAATGATGGCCGGACCATCATCACCGATGGCAAACCTGAGCAGACCGATGCAGGCCTGTTAGGCTATAAAGATGCCAACGGCGTTAAGCAGCAGATAAACCAGTCCGAAGTTCAGAAGGTCTCTGAAGTACCTCATTAATAGAAGGGCCCTTACGGGGGCTTTTTTATTGCCCCCTTAACCCTCTCTCAATTAACGCCCCTTGCGCTTCTCGGAATACATCACCGTATCGGCATCCTTTAGCATATCCACGAGGTCATCATATTTTCCTGTGCTATTTTCCAGCATGCCGTAGGAGTAATTTAACGGATATTTCTTACCTACATGACTATACCAGTCATCTATTTTAGTTTGCAGATTGAATAAAAACGCGTCGGCATCATTCTGTCCGTTATGCGCCAGCAGCACGGCAAAAGCACTGCTGTCCACGCGACCACAGACGTCACCGCTTTTCATGCAGCTATTAAGGCACTTGGCAAAGGCTCGCAGGGCGTTATCTCCCTCGGCGTGGCCCCAAATATCATTAAGAGACTGGAGGTCCTCGACCACGAAATAGAGCAGCGAAAAAGGCGTCGCGTCCCGGGTGAGCTCGGCAAAACGTTTATCGCCTATCTGGAAAAATCCACGCCGGTTAGGCAGTTCGGTGAGCTTATCGGTCATCGCCATGCCAATAATCACCAGCTCATCTTCAACGATCGCGCCTAAATCGAGCAGGAGATTAATATCGTCGGAGCTGAACTCCCGTGGCTTATTATCAAGTAGGCAGATAGTGCCCGCGATCGATCCATCGGGCAGGCGCACCGGGCAGCCCGCATAGAAACGCACAAAGGGTTCATCGTGTACCAGTGGGTTATTGTCGAAGCGATCGTCCTTCAGCGCATCTTTAACGATCATAATGCCCTGCAGCAGGATCGCGTGGGCGCAGAAGGAGACGTTGCGCGAGGATTGGCGCATATTGAACCCCTCGCAGGAGATCATCCACTGCCGATCCCGGTCCAACAGGGTGATAAGCGCAATGGGCACGTTAAAGGTCGCTTTTGCCAACCGGGTAAGGCGTTGCAGCCGCTCATCATCTTTTTTATCAAGCAGATCCATCATATAGAGCGATTTTAAGCGCTCTTTTTCATTAACGGGTACACCGGGAAATTTCATAGACACCCTCTCTGGTTTATTAACAATATAACCGAGAAGTGTGTTTTTGGTAGG
>NZ_LR607338.1:3875428-3884231 GCF_902164725.1 Pseudescherichia vulneris
CGAGAAGTGTGTTTTTGGTAGGAGGAAGTACCTTGCCCAGGTCGCTCTCCCGCGTTCTGGGCAAGGCGCTAAACGGCGTTAGGCAACGCTGGCGATAAGGCCTTTGTCTACCTCCGCGCGGCTGATGGCCCCGTTGTCGTAGTGAAACACGGTCAGCACACGGCCGTTGCTCAGATCCTGTACCAGCGCCGGGGCGATGCGGAAGCTGGCTGCCAGTTCATCGCGACCCAGTCCCGGACGGCGCTTGCGGCGCTCGACGCGGAAGCGGATCTGATTATATTTGGCCCAGCCAATCAGCACCGCCGCGTTGATCAGCGCCACCATCAGGTAGAACGTCACCGTGTTGACGGTAGAAAAGAGCGGGCCAAAGCCAATAAACGGCGCGTTGGCCAGCGCGTTTATCAGTCCTGCATAGACGAGGTAGGAGAACCCCAGCCAGGCAATCAGGGTCAGGGCCACGTCAAAAATACGCGGCATGATACGCAGTTCAGTAAAAATCAGCGGTTGTTTCATGGATCATTTCTTCCTATACCACGGTCAGGACTTACCCAGCGCGCCCTGCTGCGCTTGCGCATCAGCATCACTTTGGGGAAGGCGACCAACGTTGTGAACAAGCTCAACATCCAATAAACCACCGGGAACCAAATGATCCAGAAAAGCGACGCGCCGATACCTTGCTCATAGCGTCGTTCAATAATCAAACTCACCAAAAACTGCAGGAGACAAACCACGCCGAGCATGAGCCCGGTAAAAGCCGGTGGGAACAGATGTTGTACATGGAGAGAACTGGGCATGGGGAAAACCAGCCCAACGAGGAACAGCAGGATCGTTACCGCATAGGCAAACGCCCAGGCGGTCGAGAGGCAAAACTCCAGAAATAGCGGCCACATGCGGCGATACTCCCAGGCCCACAGGCGGCGCATGTTAACGATAAACACCTCTGCTCCGCCCTGGGCCCAGCGCAGGCGCTGCTTCCACAGACCTTTCATCGTCTCCGGCATCAGGATCCAGCAGAGCGCACGCGGCTCGTAGAATACGGTCCAGTGACGCAGCTGCAGCTTCCAGCTGATGTCGATATCTTCCGTGATCATATCCGGGCTCCAGTAGCCCACTTCCGACAGCGCGCGGCGGCGGAAGGCGGCAATCACGCCGGAGACGGTGAACACCTGACCGTAGACGCGCTGGGTGCGCTTGATCAGGCCGATGATCGAGGAGAACTCGCCAACCTGCACGCGGCCCACCAGCGTAGAGCGGGTGCGGATCCGCGGGTTGCCGGTGACCGCCCCAACACGAGGGTATTGCAGCAGCGGTGCCACCAGATAGGCCGCCGCATCGCGATCCAGCAATGCATCACCATCGATACAGACCAGGAAATCGCTCCGCGCCGAGGCCGCACCGGTCTGCAACGCCACCGCTTTGCCCTGGTTCTCCGCCAGATGGATCACCCGCAGACGCGGATACTCAATCGCCAGCTGGTCCAGCACCTCGCCGGTGTTGTCCTTTGAGCCGTCGTTGATGGCGATCACCTCGATATTTTCATAGCGCTGGGCCAGCGCCGCCTCAATGGTTTCGCGCGCGTTCAGCCCCTCGTTATAGCAAGGGATCAGGATGGAAATGAGCGGGTTCCCCTCCAGATCCGGCGGCGGCGTGTTTGGCCCCCACGGCCAGTGACGCTCCCGATGGAACCAGAAGTAGAGCCCGCCGCTGATCCATAACGCGGACATAAACAGCGGCCAGAAAAAGACGAAGTTCAGGATCATGTCGCCGGTAAAAATCGCCGCGACCCCCAGCGGGAAGCTGAACATCAGGCACAGTATGAGAAACGCTACAATGCGATCGGTCATTTTTGCGGATACCAGTATGATGAGAAGGCAGAGCGGATCTCAGACATCTCGGGTTGATCGTTAAGGAAATCGTCAGGGTAGTAGCCGTAGCTGTCCGCACCGCTCAGCTTGAGCTGGCGCATCCACTCGGTCATCTGTTTGCCACTGATATCTTTCTCTTTCGCGTCAGCACGCCAGTCCTGCGCCTGCAGTTCAAAGACGGTTTTATCTAGCGCACCGGGGCGCTGACCCACAATTTTCACCATCCTGTCCAGCCAGGCTTTGTCCTCGCCCTCCGGCACGCCCTCCATCCATGGCATGGCCATCGGTGCAGTCCAGTCGTAGGTAGCCAGGAAATCGTCGAGGTTCTGTGCGAACCACGCTTCGCTCTCTGGCTCCATGATCGGCGGGGCGTAGATGTTGCGGGCGGTTTGCACCTGCGGCCCACGAATGGCGCGTACCGACGCGGTGAGATCGCGGGTAAAGTCGATCAGCGTCTTGCTCTTGAAGCGCGTCCAGCGTTTAAAGGTCTCTGGATTGCTGCGGATCTCCTCGATGCTGCCCGGGAAACCTGCTGCCTTGTAAGCGCGCAGCGCATCCGGCGAGGCATCCTCGAAATCGCTCAGGAAGGCGTCATCGTGGAACAGCACGCCGTTGAAGGCGGCCCCTTTTGCCAGATCTTCATAGATGTCGGTGATACGCCTCCGGGCCTCCGGGCTCCACGGCGACAGGCGCACGTACTGCTTGCGCTCTACCGCGCTGCGCTTGGTGTCCGGGTTCCAGGCCGTGACGCGCGGGAGCGGATCGTCCATCTGGAAAGCCAATACCGGCATCCAGGCATAGACGTTCACCCCGCCGCGGCTCTGTAGCTGCCAGGCGATAAAGTTGAACAGATCGGCACGCATCGGCAGCCAGCGGTTCGGGAAGTAGAGCTCGCGGATGTTGCCGTCGCCCTCGGGATCGGCGTACGCCTGCAGGAAGACATGGGAGATCTTCATGTCGTACACGCGCTGGATCAGCATGTCGATGTTGCGTCGCTGCTGGGCCGGATCCTTGTCATAGACATAGTCGAGATCGATATGCATCACGCGCATGTTCTGCTTCTCACGCACCTGGGCGACCTGGCTGGCAAAGGTTTTCAGTGACGGATTGTTGGTGATCAGGATGCGCGGGATATCTTCCAGGTTCGCCGCGTTAGCCAGACCCTGGTTGAGGGTAAAGGCCATCCGATAGCCGTGCTGATGGATCAGCTTCAGCGACGTACCGTTGGCCGCTCCGTAGGGCCAGACCCACGCGCGTGGCGCTTTACCTGTGACCTCGGCGATTTTATTGGTCACCAGATCCAGGTCCTTATTGATGCGCGCCTCATACTCCTCGTCGGTTTCATACTTGCCGGTGGCTTTGATGTAGCCACGGTTAGCAATGGCTGGCTCCTTGCTGCCCTGCGGGTTCGCCTGGATGCCGTAGTGGGACGCCCAGGTGTGTGCCCCCACTTCAACCAGCGGTGACTCGCCCATCTCCTTGACCATCTGCCAGGTGGCGAACTTGTCACGCGCCGTTTTTAAACCGCCGAAGTCGATTGGCTGGTTGGCGGGTGTATCCACCCAACTGCCCACCGGGGCCCAGACCGCAGGCCAGTTGTAGGCTTTGAGGATCGGCCAGACGCGGGTGTAGAAGCTGCTGTAGCCATCGTCAAAGGTCAGCATCACCGCCTTTTCCGGTAGCGTGATTTTACCGTCGTGAGCATCCAGCACCTGCTGTACGGAAACCGGTTGATAACCATTGTCACGCAGCCAGGCGATCTGATCGTTCAGTGCGCTGGTGCGCACCGAGAGGTAGCGCTGGTCCGCAGCGCCATCCTCAACGTCGTGATACCCCAGTACCAGAAAACTGTTTTTTGGCCAGGCACTGTCCGCGTTCAGCGGCGGTCTGGCAGAAGGTGGAAGATAACCCGGCTTCTCAGCACTGCTACAGGCGGTGATGAGCATCCATCCGGCGATGAGTGTTGCGGCTCGCAGCCATTTCTTAAACATGACCTGTCCTCAGAACCTGACATTCAAATCAAATGCGAGGGAGATATTCCGCTCACGCTTACCGTCGTAGGGACGTTTATCCCAGGTCAGCATCAATCCGCCGTCCACGACGTTGTTCCACTGAACCCGTTGTCCATACCCAAACTGATTTATTGCCCCGACGCTGTGACCTTTTTGCCAGTAGGCCCCTGCCCCAGCGGCAATCTCCTGCTTCCATATCGTGTCGTAGTGCTGATACATCACATGCTCGGCGGTCAGCGCCGGCACGACAGAGAGATCGCGTTTCGGGTTGTAGTAGTAGACATCCTCCTTGGTGTTGGTACTGCCGCTAATGCCCGGCGTGAAGTCGAGGGTAAAGCGCGGGGTAGTCCACAGCCGCTCTTTGCCGCTCAGGCCGTACTCGATGCGATCGTTATCATCAGAGAAGTGCGAGGCGGCGAAAGAGAGCTGATACTCCCGGCGCTCGGTCTGATGCCAGCGCAGATAGAGATCGCCGCTGTTGGCATAGACGTTGTTGCGCAGGGCGCGTAGTGGGGTATTGCGCGACAGCCGCTCCGCAGAGCCGCCCAGCCGCCAGTTATCGTTGAAGTCATGCCACGCCGACAGACGTCCGCCGGTCTTCTGCCCGTCGCCATAGTTACGCGTTGATACCTCCATTTCGGCCCAGTAGTCCCGCGCCGTCCATTCGGTACCGACGCCGAGATCGCGGTTGATCCCCTTACCCTCTTCGAATTCGCCGCTGGCGAAGTTGTAGACCGTGAAAAGCCGCCAGTTGTCGGCGATCGGCGGGCTGTAGAGCGCCGCGTTAAAGATGAAGTCGTGCTGGCCGCTGACCGGGCTATCAGAAGAGATCCCCTGTGAACCGTTGATCCGCAGCTCGCTCTTATTGTGTACCTCACGGGCGCGGGCGAGGCGCAGGGAGGATTCATCATCCGGGCTGCGGGCGATGACGTCGTTGGTCAGCTCGTCCGCCTGCCGCCACTCCTGCAACTCAAGAGCGTTCCAGGCCTGCTGCTTCTCCAGCTCAAGGTTGCTTGGCTCGATCACCTCAGCCAGCTTCAGTTCGCGTTCGGCCTGGCGCGGCAGGCCACGGGCGAGCAGCACCGAGGCGTAGGTAATGCGCAGCGCCTGGTTGCCGGAGCCGGTACGCGCCAGCCACTCCGCATGCTTTTGGGCCTCCGGCAGGTCGTTGGTCTCAATCTCATACTGGGTAAGCAGGCTCTGGCCCAGCAGCCAGCTATCGTTAGGCTGCGGCACGGGAGAGCCCAAAACCCGCATCAGGTAGGGACTCTTTTTAACCAGATCGTCGACCTGGCGCTTCGCCGCCGGGTAGTTGCCGCTGTCGATATGGGCATAGAAGAGATCCTGGTGATCGTCTTCGGTCAGCGGCGTCGCCGGGATCGGGCCGTTGGGGTAGTAGATCGCCATCAGCATCTTTTCGGCTGTCTGCGGATCCTTCTCCGCCAGGTAGGCGGAGGCCACCCAGCGCTTGGCGTAGTCCGGGATCGGCTGGCCGTCGGCGGAGAGTGACTCATACTCCTGCACGGTCTCCTTGGTGCGCTTGCGGATCACTAGCGCCCCCAGGCGGTCAATACGGGCGCGGCGCACGTCGCCCTGCGCCGACGGATCGTCCTTCCAGGCGGTAAGCAGCGCGTCGTAGCGGGCGATGGCTTTATCTGCGACGAGGAAACGCTCCTCTTCGTTACGGGTAGGGGTAAACGCCGAGCGCACGGTTTGGGCAACCGCGTCCAGCTCCAGCCGCCGCTCGAGGGGGCCTGAAGCGACAGAAGGCGGGGTGAGATCCAGCGCCGGCCCGGCAATACGGTTGGCAGAGAGCACCGCCAGCTTGGTGGACTGGGCACTTTTGTTCTGCGGATCCAGCGCCTCGGCGCGGCTGGTCGCCAGCAGCGCATCCCAGTTTTTACCCTGCGAATGGTAGACGTAGGCCACCAGCGCATCACGCTCGGCTCCCGACTCCTCCGCAGCCCATCTGTTGGCTTCGGTGATCGCCTGCTCGTTACGGCGGGCGTCTGCCAGCGTCATGATCCAGCCGGTACGCGCATCAGCATTCTTTGGATCGTCCTTGAGGACGCTCTCCCAGACAGCCAGCGAGGCATTCCAATTTTTCTGGTTACGCAGCGCGCGGGCGACAGCAATACGCCCACGTGGCGGAACCTGAAGGCGATCCTGATAGCGCTGCCAGATACGGATCGTCTCGGCATTGTCATCTGCCCAGGCGGTAACCTGCAGCCAGTCAGCGACCTGATCGGGCGTGAGCGGCGTTTGCTGTTCCTGAGCCTTTAAGTAATTTAGCAGCGGTGCTCGCTCCCCTTCCCGTGCCTGCACAATCAGGGCATCGTATTCAGGAGAGGCTCCGTACGCGAACGTTGGCAGCATAATACTTGCAGTAAATAAGCACGTGCCGGAACGAAAGCGTTTTACTAAATTTTTACGTCGGTGAATGCTGAACATAGCTGTGCTGTCCTTATTTCCTTATGCCGGAATAAATAAGCATTATCATTAATATGCTGCTGCAATATGCGAGGGGCATCCCCGCGCATCACGGTAATTTATTAGCTTTCACGAAAAATTAATTTAAATTACTACTTTCTTCGTATTTCAACAGTTTCCAGAGTGTATTAAGGCACGTTTTAATAATAAGATCTCGATGTGTGCAAACGTTAGCAGCGGAATATTTTTTTTGCCATCACTGTTAAACAAGTCACGTTAAAAAGAAAATTTTAACACCACTTTTTCTAATACTTTTGGCATTTAATCTCGCCGTATAACAAAAAACAGACGAACAGCGGCGCTTTTATCTGTGCAGTAAAAAGTTGACTTATTTTATAAAAAGGTTACTTTTCAGGACATGAAGACGTTTCTTATAATTGTCCCTGATGGCGGTATGTTATTTGAGGCTGCCGGTATTGCCGATATTCTGATGCACGCTAACCGCCTGCATCTGGAAGAGTTTTCCTCCGCCCGCTATCGGATAGACATCGCCACTACCCAGCCTCACCAGGTCATTCATGGTCAGTCGGGGTTAAATCTGCTGGCAGATTTCAGGCTGGTGGATCTCGATTATACCGAGCCGCGGGATACCATCATGGTGACCGGCAAGGGCATGAACGAGCAGGAGAACAGCGCGGTTGTGGACTGGCTGCGTCTTGCCGCTCCTCATGCGCGTCGGGTGGTCTCTATCTGCGGTGGTGCGCTTCTGCTGGCCCAGGCGGGCCTGCTGGATGGTCGCCGGGCAACGACCCACTGGCGGCGGCTGGAGGAGATGCAGTCCCACTATCCACTGGTGAAGGTAGAAGGCGGGCCGCTCTATATTCAGGATGGCCATATCTGGACCTCTGCCGGGGTTAGCTCCGGCTTCGATCTTACGCTGGCGTTGGTGGAAGAGGACTACGGCTTTACCCTGGCGCGCGACGTGGCCCAGGATCTGGTGATGTATCTGCGCCGTCCCGGCGGGCAGATGCAGTTCAGCCGTTTCCAGCTGCTTGATGCCGACGGCCCTGGCCCGATTGGCGACGTGCAGCGCTGGATCCAGGAGAACCTGACCGCCGATCTGTCAGTAGAGGCGCTGGCGGATCGGGCGGCAATGAGCCCGCGCAACTTTACCCGCGTCTTTACCCGTGAGACGGGCACCACCCCAGCACGCTATGTGGCAGAGTCGCGTCTGGCGGCTGCCAGAAACCGTCTTGAGCAGACCATGGATACGCTGGAGCGCGTGGCGGTAGCAACCGGCTTTGGCACCAGCATCAATCTACGCCGAATTTTCGAGAAGCAGCTCAAGCTCACCCCCGGCGAGTATCGTCAGCGCTTTCACAGCCGCAAGATGGCGTAAAGTGATCCTTTTTTGTCATTTACGCCATTACGGGCGCGGCCTACTCTGATTCCAGTTACAGCATAACAGGAGTACATCATGGTTAAGGTCGGTATTAATGGCTTCGGCAGGATCGGTCGCAACGTGCTTCGTGCCGCGTTAGGTAATGCAGAGGTGCAGATTGTGGCAATCAACGATCTGACGGACAGCAAAACGCTAGCGCATCTGTTAAAGCATGACTCATTGCTGGGGACGCTCCCCGTACCGGTGGAGGCAGCAGAAGGTGAACTGAAGGTAGATGGAAAACCCGTTAGGGTCTTTTCCGAGCGCGACCCGGCAAATATTCCGTGGGCCAGCGTCGGCGTTGAGATTGTGATTGAGGCCACCGGCTTCTTTACCGATCGCGAAAAAGCCGAGGTGCATATCACCCACGGCGGTGCTAAGCGGGTGATCATCTCTGCCCCAGGCAAGAACGACGATCTCACCATCGTGCTGGGGGTCAACCACGACAGTTACGATCCGCAGAAGCACTTTGTGGTAAGCAACGGGAGCTGCACCACTAACGGCCTGGCCCCTGCCGCTCAGGTGCTGCATCAGCGCTTCGGCATTGAGCATGGCCTGATGAACACCACCCATGCTTACACCAACAGCCAGGCGCTGCACGATCAGCCGGAGAAAGACCTGCGCGGGGCGCGTGCTGCGGCCCTGTCGATTGTCCCCTACTCCAGCGGCGCGGCGAAGGCGCTCGGCAAGGTTATTCCTGAACTGGAAGGCCGCCTCACTGGCTACTCGCTGCGTGTGCCGGTACCGGTGGTGTCAATTGTTGACCTGACCGTGACCCTGAAGCACGACGTGACCGTGGATGACGTCAACGATGCCTTCCGTCAGGCCGCCGCCGAGGGGCCACTGCAGGGCATTCTGGGCTACAGCGACGAGCCGCTGGTCTCCAGCGACTATCAGGGCGATCCGCGCTCCTCGATAATCGATGGCCTCTCTACCCTGGTAATCGGCGGCAAGCTGGTCAAGATCCTCGCCTGGTATGACAACGAGTGGGGCTTCTCTAACCGTCTGGTCGACCTTGCGAAACTGATGGCGCAGCGCGGTGTATAACTCTTTTT
>NZ_LR607338.1:3885832-3891605 GCF_902164725.1 Pseudescherichia vulneris
GCGCATTAACTCAAACATTGTTTCCAAACCAGATACCATAGAACATCACGAACGCACTGATTGAAACCGAACATTTTGCCGCTATTAATAGAGCCGGGCCCAATTTATTCGAGATAGATAATATTTTTTGATAATTTTCAGCGTTGTGCACTTCATGGAATCCCATGATCCTTGCAAAAATGGTGCATAACAAGACAACCGCCAATTTCACTCCCCATAAACACAAGAATGACAGGGAAACGATAGCCGTATAATGCCTGGCCGTTGCTATTGAAAAGATGGAGAGCGACAGGGACAACCATTTAAAAAAGAAGCCTATAATGAATGTCCCTAAAAGAATTAGCCCAAGCAGTAAAGCCATACGTACCCATTGTTTTCTAGAAAAACGATCTTTTCTATTCCAGATCAGGAGTAGCGCCAAGCCTAAAAAAACAATAAAACCAAACCAGCCCATTTTCCTCGTCCCTGCGTAATACGAATGATTGATTAAAGGTATACTGTAATCAACACTTTACTATACTCCTGCCAGTTACCATGATAGCAACTGGCAGGTATCGTCGACTTAAGTGATGCCCTAAGGTTTTTCAATATGGAAAGTTGAAAGAATAATTTCCAGACAGCGTTTATTCGCTTCGAAGTGGTAATCGCTGTGATTGCGGTGCCTGCCGACCAGCTCTACGTAGCACCACGCTTTACCCAAGCTAAAAATATAGCACTGGTATATAGCGCGCATCTTTTCCTCGACGCTGTATAGCTCGCCCTGGCAGGTGGAGAGCGTTTCTCCCAGCGAGGGGTTAAACTCGTTCTTAACCGTACTCAGCGCGTCAGTGGTCAACGTGACGGCAGTTTCATGCTCATGGAAACGCTTGGTAGCAACCATGAAGACATCCTGCGCATTAAATAGCGTCTCCTGCGAATAGAAGCACAGATTAATCACGCCATAGTTGATATCGCCAAAGGTATGCTCAACCACCAGCCGCGTATCCGTCAGCGCCTTAGCCTGCCAGGAATCAGGGATTTTAAAGCCGCTGCTGTTTTTATTGCTGAGGCTTACGGTCTTCAGCAGTTCCGCCAGAGCCAGATTACTGCGATGCATCAGATCCCAGTTCACCACCGTAAAGTACATATCATTTGCCAGCGCCGGATAGTCACGCGATGCACAGGCCGCTTTAATCAGGAAGTAGTTGCCGCCACCCTCTTCAGGGTTGTAGTCCTTGTGCACGGTAAAGCGTGAGATCACTTCGTCGCCGGAGGAGTGGGTTTTAAGCGTCAGCACATCGGCAAAGACGCCGCTACCAGCAGGATTGACAATCAGACGCTGATTCAGCACTTTCTCGCCCATCAGCTCCAGCTTATTAAACAGCCAGTCCGCCGGATTCATCTCCCACTCACAGCGCTCGTAAGCAGCCCACACTTCCATATAGGGCTGGGCGTCATTCGTCACGTAGCGGCCAAGGTTAGTCAGACCGACCTCGGCAATGTGCTGCGGGGTCAGCTCTGCGGGTTTGACGCGCTTCGGCAGGACCACCCAGTACTGAAGCATTTGCTTATCAGAAGAGGTGTACAGGCACTTCCAGTAGTTCGCCTCAATGTCTTCGTTGCTGGCTGTGGATGCAACGGGAAAAGGGTAGTTATTTTCGGTGTTCATAAAACCTCTTCAACTTAAACCGTGGTAGCAAACCAGATACCGTAAAACATAAGGATACAGCCAAGTGATGCCAGGCATTTTGCCAGCACGCGCAATTTTGGACCATATTTATTGACTATTGCTGATAACTTTAAATAGTTCTTCTCGGTGTTATAGCGCTTATGGAAGCGCATAATAATATCAAAGAGAGTACAAAGCATTACCACAAAGAATTTAGAAAGCAATATTGTCATAAATGAGGCAGAGATAAGCACCGTTAGCATCTTCGCTGTCTCTTTAGACATCAAATGCCCGTGTTTCCCCAGCAGTGCCAAAACGATCGCTAACATAAAGGTTCCGATCAGCACAGCAACAAATTTCACTACAAAGGCGCGCCACTCTTTTTTGGTAAACAGATCCCTACCATTCCAGATATAAACTAGGGTAATGACTATAAATAAAATAAAGCCTATCCATTTCATTATGCAACTCTCTCCATATACTTTTTAACCGCCGACCAAAACAGTAACACACCCGGTAATAATTGTCCCATCACCGCTGTCTACCGGAGCTGGGGTGGCGGCAGGCTCGTCATCGTCACCCCAGATATAGTCAATGAGGTCGAAGACACGACTAAATACCACCTTTACGCTCGCATCACCCTTGAGTCCGACGAATGTTGCTACCCCTCCAGTCAACCTTACATTGGCAGAGTAGTCGGTGGCATCCCAAAATAAGCTTCCGCCTAACGATCCCCCAAATGAGCCAGCATTAACGTCGGCTTTTGCATCCGCAATGATAAAGCCGAGAATATCAACGTTGGCCATCCCTTCGGCTTTTATCCCTTTTGCTTCCGCACCTACATCGGCGGTAAAACCGTATCGTCCATTATTACCGGTATACCCTTCAAGCACGGCCTTGGCTTCTGCCGTACCGATGGTAACATCCCCTGCAACGCCGCCATATAACCACTTCTCTTTACCGGCAGCGGCGGTACCGCCATACTGCACTCCTGTCAAAGCGCCATTAGCATTGAAACCGTAAATGCTATTATCGCCGCCATAGAGTGAACCGGTGGCATTGCCGACAGCGAGCTTATTACGCATCTCGCCTCTTACCAAATCCTGACTTTTCATGTTACCGAGGGTAATGTCGGACATTGAAAA
The DNA here is from genome assembly GCF_902164725.1 of Pseudescherichia vulneris. Lineage (NCBI taxonomy): Bacteria > Pseudomonadati > Pseudomonadota > Gammaproteobacteria > Enterobacterales > Enterobacteriaceae > Pseudescherichia > Pseudescherichia vulneris. The sequence goes on from NZ_LR607338.1 coordinate 3,888,626, forward strand.
GCCGACCGAGCCGGTATCAAGATCGCCGTTAAGGCTTTTATCCTCCATACTGGCATACGCACCCAGCACGCGAGCATCGTAGTTGTCGCCATGCATCATGCCATCTTCACCGGCCTTTTTCGCCGCTGTTCCCCCCCAGTACTGCGGTGCAGCGGGTTTCGGCGCAGCGGGTGCAGGCGAGCCGCTGGTGTTGCACTTAGTCTGATCCCCTAAGCGCGCAAGCGGCACACCGTTCACCAGAACCGTGCTGGATCCCCCAACGATCGCACCGCTGCCGTGCTTTGAACAGGACAAGGTGTCCCCCTTACGGGCGGCAGGAAAACCACCGATGATCACATCGGGGCTTCCGGACTGTATTGGACCGGTATGCGCGCTGGTGTCGATTGTTGCTCTCGCAGCAGGTTGTCCCATAATCACTATCCTTCTGCTGAAATTAGCTGTTAATTTTAACGACAGCGCCTTTAATATCGGTCAGGTTGGTTCCGCTGATATTAAGCGTGTCATTCACTTTCAGCTCGCCATCTTTTCCGCCGCCCAGCTTGGTCATCTCCGTCCCTTTGAAGGAGGCTTCGGTAATACTCTCTGCCTTCAGCGTACCCTCACCAACGATAATTTCGATGGTCGATGGCGTGATAAGAATATAGTTATCCTTCACCTTTAGCTTGATGGAGGTATTGGCTTCCAGCAGGGCATTGCCGTCTTTATCCATGGTTAAGACGGTTTGGTTTTCACCGACGTTAATCTTGTGCTGGCTTCCGGTATTGCTGGTTGAATTGACCCCAACGTTCACGTCGCGGTTGCGCTTAACCTTGACGTGTTCATCCTGACCGATGGTTTTTGTCCGATCGACACCGACGCTGTGGGTTTCACTGTTTTCAATGTCAGTATCCATATTCCTTTCGGCATGCACCCAGATCTGCTCAGCGCCTGCCTTATCCTCAAAGCGCAGGGCGTTAGCGTTGTCTTTGTGCCCGTCTTTACTGCGGCTGAAAAAGCCCATCTGCGTGGCGGCAGCGGGTAAGGTCCACGGCGGCATGCTGCCCTCGTTGTAGACGCGCCCGGTGATGATCGGCCGGTCCGGATCGCCGTTGATAAAGTCGATCACCACTTCATCACCCACGCGCGGGATCTGCACGCTACCGTAGCCCTGGCCTGCCCAGGCGCTAGAGACGCGGATCCAGCTGGAGCTGGTGTCATCCCCTTTCGCCAGCCGATCCCAATGGAATTTCACCTTCACGCGGCCATATTTGTCGGTCCAGATGGATTCGCCCTCAGGGCCGACCACGCGTGCGGTCTGCGGGCCAAAGGTACGCGGCCAGGGGGTAGCCTGCGCCGGGCGGAACACCACCGATGTCGGGATGACCGAGAAATCGATACGGTGAATGGTAAAGCCGTCCGCGCCGCTGGCGTAGCGGTTCTCTTCGAACTGATAGTGCACCGCCGTAGTGAGATACTCCCCATTGTCGCTGAAGAAGGGGGCATTCAGCAGAGCAAACGTATAGCCCGGCGCGATACCCATTGCCGTCGCGGTGGCATGGATCTCCTGGTGCTCTACCTGCCAGCGCTCCTGACGGATGCGGGCATAGAACTCCCCGTGGCCGTGCTCAACAAAGCGCCCCGGCCAGTCGTAGACGTCAATACCGCCCGGCTTCGGCGAGGTGGGGTTCTGCTGGGCCTTGAACAGCCATGCGTTCGGCTTGCGGAAGTCGTAGTCGTCAAGACTGTAGATGCCTGGCGTTACGCTGTCGGCCAGCGCCCACTGGCTGATGCCCTCTTCATCCGTGCTACCGCCCGACGGCGTCATGTGATACGGGATCATCTCGTAGCCGCTAAAGGGTTCATGCTGGGTGGCGGAATCGGTTAACACCAGCGTATGGCGATCCGCTTCGTGCTTAAAGTAGTAGGTGATGCCTTCCAGCTCCATCAGGCGGCTGATGAAGTCGAAGCTGCTCTCCTGATACTGAACGCAGTACTCCCACACCCGGTAACTGGACACCAGGCGATCCTCGATGTTGACCTGACATTCTCCGAGCAGGGTTTTAACGATCTGCGGCACCGTCTGGCCCTGGAAGATGCGCAGGTTGCGGTCGCGCGTCATTGGCCACAGATCGGGTTCAACGATCAGCTCATATACCGCATAGCGCGACCCGGACAGCTCGACCGCGCTCACGCCTACCTTGGTGATTTTGCCGTTGATATAACGCGGCGACAGCAGGCTCTGCGTCGGGATGGTGATAGTCACCGGCTGGCCCAGCAGCGTACTGCGGTCAAGGCGGGCATCGGTACCGAGCAGGGTCAGCGTTAGCGCGAACGTCTCTGAGAGCGCCTCACGGCCAGAGAGTTTCCAGAAAAGCAGTCCCTCAACGGGAAGCTGGACAGTGATACGGTTAAGCATAATCTTTATTCCATACGGTTTATGCGATGCAGATGATGTGATGGTAAATTAAAGGTGCTGGCAAGATTAACCTACCCAAATTGGTACCTGGATTTATTTCGATTCAGACTCGTCCCGCTTGATGGGGTGTTTTTTAGCCACGTAGATGAGCGATCCTATTTTTAGTGCCTCAGAGAGGATCAGCAGAGAGATATTCATCCAGCCTCCTGCAATTCCTACCTTCCCGGCAAGTAAGGGGAAGAGCGCAATTGAACAGCGGAACGTCAAAAAACGCAGCACTTCCTGAACCAGGGCAAATTTGATGGCGGCCCCGCTTCTCTTGAAAAAAAGCCATGCCGAGATAAAAAACGTAAATGGTGTAATGATATAAGCCAGATAAAACAGCCCCGCCAGGGGACCGGCAGAGGCAAAAAAGAGGATCACCACAGCCAGGTTACCGGCCGCTGATGCCCACATATTTTCCAGAGACGAGATCGGCCCCATAATGTACCAGGCAATACCGATCGCATCCATAACGCCCCAGAAATAGAAGACTTTTTCTCTTGTGGTCATAATTTATTTCTCATTTATTCAATGGGGTCGGGC
>NZ_LR607338.1:3892718-3893752 GCF_902164725.1 Pseudescherichia vulneris
TTGTTTCGAAAAGAATGGGTTCATGAAACGTTTTATCTTTCGCATCAGGTGAAAGCCCACCATCAAGCATTGCCTTGATCCAGTCTCCACTGTCTCCTTTTAAGACAAACTCAGCCGGGCTGCTTCCACCTGCTGGGCGAGGCTGGAGCGGATCCGCACCCGCCCTCACCAGTTTAGTAATGATTTTTAACCGGGGTGCTGTTTTTTTATCGTTTATGGCATTGCTGATGGCCCAGAACAGCAGCGTCATATCCTGTTGTCCGGGCTTGTTAAGATCGGTATTCGGCGCGAGTTTTTTTACCTCGTCGACTTCGCCGTGCTCGATTGCCTTTGCCAGAACGAGCTGCTGGCCACTGAAGTAATCCTGCGGATTCAAATCCATTCCCTGCCTGCATCCCTGCACGATGAAAGTAAACATCAGTGCGAGGCACACTGAAAATAGTGCTTTCATTAACCACTCCTTGTTATCACAATATCTGTAAAACGAATAACATAGTTACTCAGCTGGTCGAACGGGAGGCGAAGGTGGCCACTCACCGCCTTTTTGAATCAGCTTCTCTTTTATCTTCGTCAGGATCTGGTATTCATCACTGCCTGGCTTTGCCCGGTTCACAAAGCGTTGCAGCTGATTACCCATCGTCCAGCCATTACTGTCCCGGCTATTCGTATTAGCCCCACGTTCTAGTAGTAACAAGACATGCTCGTATGAGTGAAAATCCAAAGCATCAATCAGCAATGTATTTCCTAACGTATCCGGAATATTGATATCAACGCCTCGATCTAGCATTGCTTTTAGCGTCTCGGTATTTTTAGCTTCAAGCGTGTCAAATATAATAGGTTTATTGAACGTTTTGCTTTTCGCATCAGGAGATAAACCACCGTCAAGCATTGCATTTATCCAGTCCGCACTGTCACCCTGCAATACAAACTCAGCCGGGCTGCTTCCACCTGCTGGGCGAGGCTGGAGCGGATCCGCACCCGCCCTCACCAGTTTAGTAATGATTTTTAACCGGGGTGCTGTTTTTTTATCGTTT
>NZ_LR607338.1:3894713-3907827 GCF_902164725.1 Pseudescherichia vulneris
CTTGAGACCAAGCTTACTCAGCACCGCATTATCATTGCTGATATCTGCCCAGCCCTCTGGCACCCCCGGCGTCACTTTCAGCGGGTCGACGGTTTTGTAGACGTTCTCTGCAAGCTTCGCTTTTTCTACGGCGATATTGTTTGCTGCCAGCCGCTTGGCAGCAATTTGCGCATCCGGAAAGGGACTGGCACTACCCTTGCCGATCAGATCTTTTCGTGCCTGCCAGCGCTGGGCCTTGGTCATCTCCTGAAGCTGCGCGGCATAGGTCTGATTGTCTTTTCCAGGTGTTGCCTGCTCTCCCACCTGAGGTGCTTTGGATTTCACCACATGCATCGCAGGGATCACGGTAGCTGGTGGACGTTCATACGCCCGCACCATGGCTTCGTAGCGGTCGATGACGGTGCTTACCGAGTACTGCCAGCTCAACCCCTCCTTCCCCGATGGGCCGAGCGTAAGCTCGCCCTCACCGTTGATGTAAAACATCTCCGTCGCCGCTGACCAACCGCGAGCACTATTATCAATCGCCGCCAGCCTGCCAATCTCCAGATCCTGCACGATAAGCTTTCGCGTATTGCGCCCAGACTGGTTTGGGTTGGCTCCGGTAACCCACTGAAGCAGATCGTAGCGCGTAAACAGCGAGCGTAACGAGTTTTCCGGTACCGACATGATCCACTGCCCGGCTACCGAAGGCCGCATAATTCTATCGAACATCGCGGGCGGCACTTTTTCACTAAAAAGATAGATAAATTTAATGTTGTACATAGGCTTTGTCCTGTCACCCCTCCCTGACTTCCGCCGCGTTTACGGGTTCACCAGCCACGTGCCGGGCTTGGCAATGTTCAGCGTCTGCGTGCGCGTTTTACCGCTCCCCTGCAGTTCAAAAGTAAATTCCCCTGCCGGGAGAGTAAGAGAGGCGTAGCCGTTGGTCGCCGGGCGCAGCGCCTTTGACTCGCCGTTGATCTGCAAGGTTTCTCCCTCCAGCATGCGAATGTAAACCAGCACAATTGGCTCGGCTTCAACCGCTGCCGGTGGCGCGCTTTCCACCGCCGGTGCGGCCTGGGGTTGCGCAGCGGCCGGAGCCTCGGTCGGCGCTGGCGGGGCGGTGACGGCGCTATCGACGCTGGCGGTTTCCGGCGTCTCATTGTCGCTGCCGCTGAACAGCAGCGCGCCCGCCACGATACCGACGATAATTCCCGCGGCACCAATGGCCGGAACCTTGTAGCGCCGCCAGTCCAGGGCAGAGGTCGGCTCTGGCGTCTCCTCGACCGGGACCAGCATGGTGCCCGGCTTTTTGGCGCTCAGCACGTCGTCAATGCCCGCAACGGGCATGTCGATAAGGGCGGCGAATTCGTCAATCGACTGGGGGCGATCGTCCATGCGCAGCATCAACGCACGATCCACGGCCTGGAGAAGGGAGAGCGAATAGCCCGCCGGCTGCAGCTCGGCCAGCGGTTTATAGGTATCCTGAATCGAGCGCACCACGCTCACCGGCGGCGGCGAACCGGCAATCAGGGTATGGATCACGGCACCCAGCGCGTAGATATCGGTCCACGGCCCCTGCTCGCTCTCGTTGTCATCGGTGTACTGCTCAATAGGCGCGAAGCCAGGGCGCAGCATGGTCTCCGTCTCGTCGGAGAGGTTACCGATGGTGCGTCGTGCCGAGCCGAAGTCGAGCAGTACCGGCAGGCCGTTATCCTGGATCTGAATATTATCCAGGGAGATATCGCGATGCAGGTAGCCTTCATCGTGAATGGTCTTGATTGCGCCAAACAGCATCGGCAGCATGCGGCGGATCCACGCCTCGTTGACCATCTCTGGCTTCTGCTCGCGCAGACGAGAGAGCGTGGTCCCGCTGTAGAACAGCGTCCCCATGTAGGCGGTATCGTTCTGGACCCAGAAGCGCAGGACGTGCAGCAGGTTAGGATGGTTAAAGCGCGCCAGCAGGCGCGCCTCCTGGATAAAGCTGTTCAGCCCGGCAGAAAACGCCTTACCGAAGCGCTCGCTGCGCAGCACCAGGGTCATGTCATCGCCACGCACGGCAAGCGAGGCGGGCATGAACTCTTTAATGGCGATAGTACGCTCAAGCTGGTGGTCCCAGGCACGATAGACGATGCCGAATCCACCGCCGCCAATCACCTCTTTTATCTCAAACTCATTGAAACGGTACCCGACCGGCAGCGCGTTTGGGACAGTCCGATTGTTATCATTATCCATCATGTTTAACAGTTCTCTTGATGATTGCGTTACACGGCAAACTGACAGTGAAACTCCCCCTGCTCACAGGTGACGCGCAGACGTTGATACTGCTCATCACTGCGGCTGGCGGTGAGTAAAATCTGGCTCATCTGCGGCAGCAGCGTATTGGTAAGAATGGCGTCAACCATACGCCCGCCCGACTCGACCTCGGTACAGCGCTGAACAATCTGCTCAACCACGCTGTCGTCAAATTCTGAATGTATACCGTGGTTCTCCTCCAGACGGCGCTGGATGCGTTTAAGCTGAAGGCGAACAATCTGGCCCAGCATGTCGTCGCTGAGCGGGTAGTAAGGTACCACCAGCAGGCGACCCAGCAGCGCAGGCGGGAAGACCTGCAGCAGCGGCTGACGCAGCGCGCCGCCCAGCGCCTCCGGCTCCGGCATCAGCTCTGGATCGGCACACATGGCGCTAATTAGATCCGTACCGACGTTAGAGGTGAGGATGATGATTGTATTACGGAAATCGATCAGGCGTCCTTCACCATCCTCCATCCAGCCCTTATCAAAGACCTGGAAGAAGATCTCATGCACATCCGGATGCGCTTTTTCAATTTCGTCCAGCAGCACCACGCTGTACGGACGACGGCGAACCGCCTCGGTTAACACGCCACCCTCGCCATAGCCCACGTAGCCCGGAGGCGCGCCCTTGAGGGTGGAGACGGTATGCGCCTCCTGGAACTCGCTCATGTTAATGGTGATGACGTTCTGCTCGCCGCCGTAGAGCGACTCAGCCAGCGCCAGCGCGGTTTCGGTTTTACCGACGCCGGAGGGGCCGCACAGCATAAAGACGCCGATGGGTTTGTTGGGATCGTCAAGCTTCGCACGCGAGGTCTGAACCCGGCGAGCGATCAGCTCCAGGCCGTGGCGCTGGCCAATTACCCGCTGATTGAGCGTATCGGCCAGGCTCAGCACCGCGTCGATCTCGTTTTTCACCATCCGCCCCAGCGGGATGCCGGTCCAGTCGGAGACCACGGCGGCCACCACGTTCTCATCCACGGCGGCAAACAGCAGCGGTGCATCGCCCTGCAAGGTCTTCAGCGCCTGCTGCTGGTCAGCGAGCTGGCTACGCAGTTCGGTCGTCTCCTCATCCTCGGCGGCAAACAGCGCCGCGCGCAGGCGGATGATCTCCCTGACCAGGCCACGCTCCTCTTCCCAGCGCTGGTTTAACGCCTGGCGCTGGGTCTCTTGCTGATCGCGCTCCGCCTGAAGGGTGGCGACCCGGTCGCTTTCACCGACCCCGACCCGCGCTTCACGTCCGGCAATCTCGATCTCGACGTCGAGGGCAGCAATACGGCGCAGGCAGGCTTCAAGCTGCGCTGGTGGTGCGCTCTGGCTGACCGCGACGCGGGCGCAGGCGGTATCGAGCAGCGCGACCGCTTTATCAGGCAGCTGACGCGCGGGAATATAGCGATGGGAGAGCTTCACCGCCGCGCTGACGGCTTCATCCAGCAGCAGCACCTGATGATGCTTCTCCAGCGGCGAGACGGTGCTGCGCAGCATCAGTACGGCTTTCGCCTCGTCCGGCTCATGCACCTGTACCGTCTGGAAACGGCGAGTCAGGGCCGGATCCTTCTCAATGTATTTTTTGTATTCCGCCCAGGTGGTTGCGCCGATAGTACGTAGCTGACCACGCGCCAGGGCCGGTTTTAACAGGTTGGCGGCGTCACCGGTGCCCTGCTGGCCGCCAGCGCCAATCAGAGTATGAATTTCATCAATGAACAGGATCACCGGCGTCACGCTGGACTGAACCTCATTGATCAGCGCCTGGAGCCGGGCCTCAAACTCCCCTTTCATGCCCGCGCCCGCCTGCAACATGCCGATATCCAGCAGCCACAGCTGAATATTTTGCAGCGGCTCCGGCACGTCGCCCTCGGCGATACGCAGCGCTAATCCTTCCACGACCGCCGTTTTACCGACCCCCGCTTCCCCGGTCAGCAGCGGGTTATTCTGTCGACGACGCATCAGAATATCCACTATCTGGCGGATCTCTTCATCGCGCCCGACAACCGGATCGATTTTTCCCTCTCTGGCGCGGGCCGTCAGATCCTGACCGTACTGCGCCAGGGTGCCCTGCGCAGCAGGAACCCCGCCGGTAGGTGCCTCTGCGGCAGCGGCGGCCTGCTGCGTCTCTTTGCTCTGGGCGCAGATGGCGTCGAACTGCTCCAGCAGCACCTCAACGTTGATACGGCCAAACTGGGCGGAGATGCTTTTCAGCACGTTCGCCAGGTTCCAGGTTTTAAGCAGGCCAATGAGCAGGTGCCCGCCGCGAATACGGCTTACGCCAAACGTCAGCGAACCGTATACCCAGGCGCGCTCAACGGCGCTATCGATATGCTCAGAGAGATCGGAGACCGAGCTGGCCCCACGCGGCAGCGCATCCAGCGCGGCAACGATATCACGGGTGAGCTGCGGCTCATCGAGAGAGAAGTGGCGGATCACCTGCTGTAGATCGCCATCCTGCTGCTGCATAAGCTGATGCAGCCAGTGCACCAGCTCAACATACGGGTTTCCGCGCAGCTTGCAGAAGGCGGTGGCGCTTTCCAGCGAGGTAAATAACAGCGTATCGAGTTTGCCGAAAAGCACGGCACGGCTGATTTCTGACATGTTCGGTTCCATTGATAACATTGATGTGTGACGTCAGAGACGAAAATCAGAGCTCTGCGCTAAAAACCAGGTCGCCGCGGGGTATCGGCAGAGGCTGTTGTCCAAGCCAGGTGTTATACCCCAGCCGACCTGCTCCCCCGAGTGCCACGCCGCGTACCGCATCGGCTCGTAATAAAATTTGCGTATCCCACTGATACTCCAGGCCAAGATACTGGCGCACCCAGTCGCGCAGCTCCGTTACCCAGGCTTCGCCAGGCAGAAAGCGGTCATACTCCTCGGCGCTCAGCGGGCCTATTTCGATACGAAACTTATGCTGCACGTCCCGGACGGCTACGCCAAGAAACGCCGACTGGCCCAGCCGGGGCAGACGTCGACCCGCACCGAGCTGCGCCTGCTCACGAGTGGAGAGCGGCATCCACTGCGGCACGTTCATCGCCAGCTTTACCGGCACCTTAAAGTAGTTACGCAGGATCTTCTCCAGCCCTTCCGGATCGCGACTGTGGCGCGTCAGGTGTCCGGCATGGGTAAAGCGCGCGTGTGGACTGAGGCTGCCTTTTGCCATCTGGCCCGGCTGCCCCATGCCGATAAGCGACGCCAGGTAGCGGTCAAAACGCTTATTGTCAGGACGATCGAGCGACACGGCGGGCTGCGCATCGGCCCAGGCGCGGTAGAAAAGCAGCGTCAGTCGATGATGAAAGAGATCGGCGAACGCGGCCAGGCTATCGTCCTGATGGTGATGGATACGCTCCCGGGCGTACTCCGTCATATGCACTGGCAGCGGGCCGTTGGGGCCAAACATGCCGAAGCTCAGGATAGAGACCTCATGCAACCCGCTCTGCGCGCGCTGGCGAACCTGTGCCACCGTGGAGGGGGCAAAGCTCATAGAGGGCTGCTGACCGATACGCAGCGGCTCAAATTTGGGCAGCGGCGCGCGGCCCAGCGGGTAACGCTCGCCCCCCTGGGCGTCAACGCGTCTCAGCAGCTGGAACAGATCGTAGCGCCAGGGCGCGTCCATCACCCCGCGCCAGAACGTCTCCGGCAACGGCGTCAGGCGATGAACCCGCCGTAGCGTAGTCACGGTTTCACTCATATCAGCGCCCTTTTGCCCATTCTCGGTGCCCAGTAGCCAATCTCGCCCCGCTGCTGGCTCTTAAGCGTGAACTCGGTAAAGCTGTTGATGGAGACCAGCCGGGCGAAAAGGCGCTCCAGCACGCTGCCAAACAGCCACGGGCTGGAGCCGGAAAAGGCCTGCTCGTCCACCGTCAGGGTAATGCCGATGCCGCGGGCGAAAACGATAGGCCCCGGCTCCGGCACGCGGCGATGAACCGGCTCCAGCACGCAGTGGCGAACGCCCTCGATCTGGCGGGCAATGGGCGCTTCGGCCAGGCCCGCATACAGCCCGAGCAGCTGGCGCAGCGCGGCGGCACCATCTTCGTTTTCGCTGTCCATCAGGCTCAAATAGTTCATTTGCAGTTGGCTGATGAGCCGCCAGGTGCTGAACCCCTCCGCCAGCGCCGGACGCGGCGGCGTAGGGCCTTTACGCAGGCTCAGCTTTTTCACCGGCATCGAATCGGACAGGATAAACTGGCCGAGCTCCTGCTGGAGCATCAGCGGCAGATCGCGGCTGGTACAGAGCACCTCGGCGGTAATATAGCGCAGGCTCTCTTGCCACGGCGCATGCTGCTCATCCACCAGCGAGACAAACACCTCCGAGCCGGTGTAGCCGGTACGGGTGCCGTAACGCAGCGCATGTTCGGACAGCACGCGCTGCTCGCGGCGCAGGGAGAAGTAGGCTCCATAGTTGCCCGCATCCTGGCTCCAGGTGCTCCAGAACGGACGAAACGTCTGGTCGTCACGCTGACCGTCGGCGCTACCGTAAATCTTGTTTACCGCATAGATCTCATAATCCAGCGGACGGATATTATCGACCACCAGATGGCATTCGTGCTGGTTATCACTCAGCTTCTGGCGGGAGGCCACCTTCGGGAAAAGGTTGATCACTGGCGTGCAGTGCATCGCCAGGTGGCTGGCGTCCACGACCCGCTCCAGCTGCTCGTCGGTTTTATCCAGCAGGATGAAAATATCAAACGCATGCTCTGCTTCACAGCGGCTAATCAGCTTGCCCAGCCCGCTCAGGCTGATAAAGCGGAAGCGCGCCGGGAAAGCAAAGTACTCCTGAAGCAGCCGGTAGCCGTCAAAGTTGCGTAGATCCTCTGGCAGCAGCGCATGGTCAGCGTCGAAGCCCTCCTGACGCAAGGCGTTCTCCGGCAGCTGCTGACGCTGCGGCTGCACGCCTACGGTCTGGCAGACAACGCCAACGTGGTGCTCCATTACCAGCTCCAGTAGCTTCAGCGCTTCGATGTCGGGGCCGCTCAGGAAGAAATCCAGCCGGTCAAAGTTGAGATGACCCAAGTGCTGCGGGCCATCGCAGGCGATGCGGATCCGCAGGGCGCTGGTGATCCCCTGCTGGCTGAGGCCAAGTTGGGCAAGAGGCAGATCGGCAGGCACGCCGCCCAGCTCAACGCTATCGATTTTCAGCGGGAGCAGGTTGACGTCATGCGCCGTGGTATAGCTACAGGTGACCCCGCTCTTTTTCAGCGCCAGGCTGTCCATCATGGTGCCGCGAGGCACGATAAACCCGTTGCTCAAGTCGCCCCGCCCGCTGTCGGGCTGTAGCTCGGCGATGGCCATGGAGGGCGTAGGAGCCAGATAGTTGGGGGCCAGCATCTCCAGCAGGCGCTGGGAGAAACGCGGAAACTCGGCATCCATTTTGAGCTGAACGCGGGAGGTCAAAAAGGCAAAGCCTTCCATCAGGCGCTCGGTATACGGATCTGCTACCTCGATACCCTGCATCCCCAGCCGCCCGGCCACCTTGGGGTAGCGCTGGGAAAACTCTGCGCCCATCTCCCGCAGATAGGCCAGCTCGCGGTTGTAGTACTCAAGCAGTTTACTTTCCATAGTTACCCCGCATCTTTAAGTTCGAAATGACCGTTTTCCAGATCGACATCCGTGCGAAAAAGAAACTCCAACGGGTACGGTACGCACCACATACGTCCTTTGATCTCAATCGACAGCACGTTGTGCAGATCCAGCGATGCCGTGTCGGATATGCAACGCACCTGCAGCCCCTGCGCCATAATGCGCGGCTCAAAGTTGATAATCGCCTCGGTCAACTTGCGCTGGATATCGTGCCATTCGATATCCGACATCCGTTTACCCGCCAGCGGCGCAACGCCAAAGTTCACCACCGAGCGGCGCACTTCCGGCAAGGCGCTGAGATCGTGGGACGAGTCTTGGTTGATGGTATTAAACAGCCACTGCAGATCGCGCAGCACCTGCTGGCGCAGAGCAGAGTGGGTAATAAAGTTGCTGTTTGCTGGCTCTCGCTGCTTTCCGGGCTCGTTGTCCGTCAGGCGATCCAGCAGCGAGGGCTGCATCTTGTCGCGCGCGCCCACTCTCTCCTGCTTGCTGCGGGCTTGCCAGCCGCTGCGCAACAGATCGCCTTCGGGCTTATTCATGCTCGCTGCCTGCCGTAAAGGTAATCAGGCTGAGTGATAGCAGCGGGCTTTCACTCTGATCGCTAAGCCACGCTTTCTGACCCAGACCCTGATACAGCACGCCGTCGTTATCAAGTGGTAGCCATTCAGTCGCCCGACCCAGCTTGACGTCGTCAGCCGCATCGGAATCAAACGGATAGCGCGCCGGAAGCTGGCAGACCTGCTCGGTGCCATCGGTCAGGCGCACCAGCGCGTGACGCCACACCAGGTCGGTGACGCTGGCCGGAGCCTGAAAACGGATCTCTTCGATGGCGCTAAAGGGCAGCCAGAAATAGCGACCGTTAAGGATAGTTTCACAGACCGGCCCCAGGCGCGCGTCGCCATCCATCAGCCATGCAAAGGCCTGGGTCTCTTCGTTATCAAACGTAAGCAGGCCAGCGCTGGCCTCTGCCTGCTCCAGCGCCTCAAGGCGTAGCGTCCGGGCGCGCTCCCCGGTTTCAGCCAGCGCCGAGGCGAGCGTAGCCAGCCAGGGCCACTGTGTATCCGGCATCGACGGGCGCGCCAGGCCTGCCAGAACCTGGGCACGCTGCAGTTCCCCCTGCATGGCCTGCTCAAGCAGCGTTACGGTAGGCTTCGCCTGCGGCTTCATTGCCAGCCAGCTTTTCAGCTGGGTTATCGCCCGCGTCCAGTTACCGCTCAGGGCCAAAAACTGAACAAACGCGGCGCGCAGATCGGCGTCCGCCGGACGGGATTTGATCTCGGTTTCCAGGCGCAGCAGGGCGTCGTTAATCGACTCCTCACCCAGATGTTGATAAAGCATATTCATAGCTGCTCCTTAGTTCGCGGCGCGCCAGGCACCGACCGCAGGATCACGCAGCTGCGGGCGCAGCGCATCGACCAGGACAATTTTGAGCGTGGCATTAGGGGCCAACCACGGGGTCCAGAGCTGCTTCACGGCCTGCAAACGCGTCTGCAGTTGCGCATCGTCGCTGGCCAGCTCCTGAGAGACCTGCACCACCACCGTGCCCTCGCTCTTCCAGCTATTTAGCGCGCTGTCGTAAGGCAGGATCATCCAGCTCTGCTCGCTACCTTTGGTGCTGAAAACCATGCGCTCTTTATTCACGGAAGTGATGAGTACATCATCCGCATTAACGCTGTCGCTCAGGCCAGTGACCGGGAAGCCGTGAACATAGGTCACCGGGGTCTCTTGCTGCCCGATGCTGCTGGCCTGCGTCATCACAGCATGACCGCTCAGCCAGCTGCCTTTTTCGCAGCTCGCCGTGCCGGATGCCGGAATAAACAGCGCCGGTGCGGCCGCGCCGCCCTGCCAGAAAGTACGCAGATGACAGCCATTTTGCAGGGTAAACTCCTGCCATGGCGTGCGATCTGCCGCGACCGAGAGCGTTTCTGGATTAACGGCAGGCGGGATCAGCGCATCGTTAGTGGCTGCGGCTACCTGCGGCTGCGGCTGCGACTGCGCGACTGTGACCGCCCACTCTTTGTTTTTACTTGCCGTACCCTGGGCCAGCGTCGCACCCGCGGGATCGTTCAGCGTCCACGACAGCTGCTGCAGCTTGCCGCACTGGTTTTCCAGCAGCGCGCCCAGGCGAGGCATAAAGCTGTCGAGTATTGCGACCTCTTTATTGCCGTTCGCCACGATGCGTAACGCGACGTCTTGCTTACACCAGCTCTGCGGCGTTTTGTCCTTGATATCGTCTATCCAGATATCCAGCTTTTGTGAAGGCGACTGCACGATGCGATAGTTTTCAGCCTGTGCGGTGCCCGCGACAGCCAGAAGCGCCAAACCCGATAGCCAAAGTTTCATATAAGTCCTTGTGTGCCTAATCAATCCCGGAGGGGGAAAAACTGAGCTGCATCAGAAAGCGTATGCAGCAAGGTGGTGTCCTGAGGGCTGCCCATCCATACCGCCACGGCGGTGTAGTTATCCTGAGCGCTTCCCTCGCTTTCGCTGTTTTTTTGAATGAGCTGCTGCATTAACGTCAGCCACTCCTGGGGCGTGTTGACCATATGCAGCGACTGCTTCATCTGCTCTTCGCTAACGCCGTGCCAGAAGCCGTCGGTGCACAGCAGAAAGACATCGCCATCTTCGACCTGGACGACATCGCTGTAGCTCGCCTCCGGGCCGCCGTTCTCTATGCCCAGCGCCAGATAGAGCAGATTGCTGTTGATGTTATCCGTCTGGTGTCCGGCATCTTTCATCTGCTGGATCAGGCTGTGGTCGGTAGTCACGTGGGAGAGCCAGCCGCGACGAAACAGATAGAGGCGGCTGTCGCCCGCGTGCGCCCAGTAGGCCAGCTTGTAGTCACGATCGATAAACAGGCTGACCAGCGTGGTGCCCATCCGGCGGTAGTCCTGCACCGCCTGCTGTTCGCTGAGGATGGCACGGTTCGCCTGCTGAATATAGTCGGGAATTTCTTGTGCGTTCAGGTGCTTATCGCCGTCGAAGCGCGAGATAATGCTGTTGCGGGCAAGCTCAGCCGCGACGTCACCGCCCGGCAGGCCTGCGATACCGTCACACACCACGAAGCAGGCCGCGCGCTCCCCGATGTTTTCTCCCGTCTGATCCTGGTTACTGGCGCGCGTTCCCTGGCGGGAGAGAGAGGCCGTTGCGATATTCATTCTTCTTCCGATCCGCTTTGTGAGTCTTTGTACTGATTCACCTCCATGTCATAGGCATGCAGGAAGGCTTCGCCAAACAGGGTATGGAAGTCATCTTCAATCTCGCCTGCCGTCTGGCCGTAGGTACGAATGAAGTAGTCCCACAGTGCGGCTTTACGGCTGCCCGGCAGGGACAGACGCGACGTCACGCCATCCAGCTTCGCCTGCTCTTCGAGCTGCTCCGGGTTAAAGGATTGCAGCATGGCGGCGATAATGGCGCGGATACCGGAGATCATGCCCAGCTGGTGTGCCTGAAGATCGATCAGCGCATCGCGCACTGATTTTTTCGGCGGCATAAAGCCCGGCATGCGGGTACCAAACATCTGCATCAGCACCGTTTTCCCGGAAGGGAGCAGCTTGAACGGGTTGTTGGCGTCGTCCAGCACCATGGTCATGTCCGCTTTCACGCCGCGTTTGAGGATCGATCGCGACGAGAGCAGCGCTACCGTACCCTGAGAGAACATGCTTAGCATCTGCCCGAGCTGGCGCATATTTTCCCGGTCAAACTGCGGCGTCGGCTGCATATCGCCAAGGCCCATCCCTTCCAGCAGGGCTTCCAGCAGCTCGCCCTGCAGTACATCGCCCCGGGCAGGCTGGTGCTGGGACGAGGACGCAGAGGCGGCGTTTTGCACAGGATCGATACGCAGGCGGCCTTTAGGCGTCTGCATTTGTGTGCGCGCAACCGCCTGCGGCGTAGGCATCGTAAAGCCCGCGTAGTCCTGGCGGTCTGGCTCTTCGGCTGGCATGTCAGGTTCAGCATGCGGCGCCTCCGGCAGCGGCTCGGCGGCAAACAGCGGCGAGTTAGCCAGCGGATCGGCATCGTCAGGCGTCTGGGCCAGCGGCGCGACGGTTTCAGGCTTTGACGTCAATTCAGGTTCAGGCTTCTGCTCAGGTGCAGCGGTCAGCGGCGCACCGCCCATCAGGCCAAGGGGATCGTTATCTTCAGCGGGCGCATCGTTCCTAAGCAGCGGATCGTCTTTGGGCGACAGACTGTTTTTAGCCGACAGATCGTCTTTCGAAGAGAGATCGTCAGGATGGGTGAGCGGTGCGCCGCCCATCAGCCCAAGCGGATCGTCATTACGCGCGGCAGGTGCGCTGGCAGAGCCGCCGAACAGCGCCAACGGATCGAGTTCATCCTTCGGCTCCTCTTTTGGCAACGAAGGCTCGCTCTCTTTCGGCGGCACCAGCGTGCTGGGCGTCGCGTCATTGAAAATACTGTCGCTTTTAAACAGCGCCTCATCGCTAAACAGCGAGTCGGTATTAACGTTTTTACGCTCCAGCTGGGGATCGCTGTTCTGGAACATTGCCAGCGGATCCTCGGCGTTGCGTTCCGGCTCCTTGGGCTGCGAGAACGGATCGTGAGATTCAGCAGGCTGCGGTCTGGCGCGGCTGCTTGAGATGCTGTCGGAGATAGAGAACTCCTGCATCAGGCTGTCCCAGATCTCCGTAGGCACCGCCGTAGGTGCGGCGTCCGCTTGCGCAGAGTCGCGGTCTGGCTTCGATGCGGGCGCTGGCGCGGCGGCAGGTTTCGGCGGCGGCGGCGTAATCACCGCTGCCGGACGGCTTACCGGCGCAGCCTGCTGTTGCAGGCTGGTGACCTCGATGCGGTAGTCATCAATACCCAGGATGTCGCCATCCTGCAGCTCGACCTGGCGTCCGCGCTCCAGGGGAATATCATTCAGCGCCACACGGGTCACGCTGCCCCGGTTGGTGATGTGGCACTCGCCCTGGGCATCCACATGGACAATAGCCTGCAGGCGAGAAATCGTGCGGTCGTTATCCGGCAGCACCAGATTGTTATCCGTTCCGCGACCAATGGTGCCACCGGGCGCATAAAATTCGAAGCTACTCAGGGGTGGCTGATGGCCAGGTTTTGTCGAAATAATCGTGAATCGCATAGCGTATTCCTGCTGGTATGGTTAGCACTCAAACGCAGCCGCTCTTGAGGAAGAGTGGCTGCGTTTGGGAGCGAATAAGTTGATTAAGAAACAGCTGAACGGTGAAAATAAATACGTCTTGAAAATTAGAAACAATATGTTTTAAGGATTAAGATTTAACTGCATAATTAATGTTAGATAT
>NZ_LR607338.1:3927055-3930525 GCF_902164725.1 Pseudescherichia vulneris
AATGAGTCTATTGACAAGGATCTATCAGACCACACGCCGATGATGCAGCAGTACCTGAAGCTGAAAGCCCAGCATCCGGATATCCTGCTCTTCTACCGGATGGGGGATTTTTATGAGCTGTTCTATGACGATGCGAAACGCGCTTCGCAGCTGATGGACATCTCTCTGACCAAACGTGGTGCCTCGGCGGGTGAACCCATTCCGATGGCGGGCGTGCCGCATCACGCGGTGGAGAACTATCTGGCGAAGCTGGTCAGCCTCGGTGAGTCGGTGGCTATTTGTGAACAGATTGGCGATCCGGCCACCAGCAAAGGGCCGGTTGAGCGCAAGGTGGTGCGCATCGTCACGCCAGGCACCATCAGCGACGAAGCGCTGCTGCACGAGCGTCAGGACAACCTGCTGGCGGCCATCTGGCAGGACAGCAAGGGCTTTGGCTACGCTACCCTGGATATCAGCTCCGGGCGTTTTCGCCTGAGCGAGCCAGCCGATCGTGAGACCATGGCCGCTGAGCTCCAGCGTACCAATCCAGCAGAGCTGCTCTACGCCGAAGATTTTGCCGAGACCGCCCTGATTGAGGGCCGACGCGGTCTGCGCCGCCGTCCGCTGTGGGAATTTGAGATCGATACCGCCCGCCAGCAGCTGAACCTTCAATTTGGCACCCGCGATCTGGTGGGCTTTGGCGTAGAGAACGCCACGCGCGGCCTGTGCGCTGCGGGCTGCCTGCTACAGTACGTGAAAGATACCCAGCGCACCTCCCTGCCCCACATCCGGGCAATCACCATAGAGCGCCAGCAGGACAGCATCATTATGGATGCTGCGACCCGCCGTAACCTGGAGATCACCCAGAACCTGGCCGGCGGCATTGAGAACACCCTCGCCTCGGTGCTTGACTGCACGGTCACGCCGATGGGTAGCCGCATGCTTAAACGCTGGCTGCATATGCCGGTGCGTGATATCAAAACGCTAACCGAGCGCCAGCAGACCATCGCCGCACTCCAGGACGCCACTGCCGAGCTCCAGCCGGTGCTGCGTCAGGTTGGCGATCTGGAGCGTATTCTGGCGCGTCTGGCCCTGCGCACTGCGCGCCCGCGCGATCTGGCCCGCATGCGCCACACCTTCCAGCAGCTCCCCACCCTAAGAGAGATGCTGGCCGAGGTCGACAGCGCGCCGGTTCAGCGGCTGCGGGAGACAATGGGCGAATTTAGCGAGCTGCGCGAGCTGCTGGAGCGGGCAATCATCGATGCCCCGCCGGTGCTGGTCCGCGACGGCGGCGTGATTGCCCCCGGCTATAATGCCGAGCTAGACGAGTGGCGCGCCCTGGCCGATGGTGCAACGGACTATCTGGATAAGCTGGAGATCCGCGAGCGCGAGAAGCTGGGTCTCGACACCCTGAAGGTGGGCTATAACGCGGTGCACGGCTACTTTATTCAGATCAGCCGAGGCCAGAGCCATCATGCGCCTATTCACTACGTGCGTCGCCAGACCCTGAAGAACGCCGAGCGCTATATCATTCCTGAGCTGAAAGAGTATGAAGACAAGGTGCTGACCTCGAAAGGCAAAGCGCTGGCGTTGGAGAAACAGCTCTATGATGAACTTTTTGACCTGCTGATGCCGCATCTGGCCGATCTTCAGCAGAGCGCCAGCGCCCTGGCGGAGCTTGACGTACTGGTTAACCTGGCAGAACGGGCTTACACCCTTAACTACTGCTGCCCAACCTTTAGCGATAAGCCGGGCATCCGTATTAGCGAAGGGCGTCATCCGGTGGTTGAGCAGGTGCTGAACGAGCCGTTTATTGCCAACCCGCTGAACCTCTCGCCACAGCGGCGGATGCTGATTATTACCGGGCCCAACATGGGCGGTAAAAGTACCTATATGCGCCAAACCGCGCTGATTGCCCTGCTGGCCTATATCGGCAGCTATGTCCCGGCGCAGAAGGTAGAGATTGGTCCTATCGACCGCATCTTCACCCGCGTAGGTGCGGCGGACGATCTGGCCAGCGGGCGTTCAACCTTTATGGTCGAGATGACCGAAACCGCTAACATCCTGCACAACGCCACGGAAAACAGCCTGGTGCTGATGGATGAGATCGGGCGCGGCACCTCCACCTACGACGGTCTGTCGCTGGCGTGGGCCTGCGCAGAGAACCTGGCGAACCGCATTAAGGCGCTGACCCTGTTTGCTACCCACTACTTCGAGCTGACCCAGCTGCCGGAGAAGATGGAAGGCGTTGCTAACGTGCATCTTGATGCGCTGGAGCACGGGGATACTATTGCCTTTATGCACAGCGTGCAGGATGGCGCGGCCAGCAAAAGCTATGGCCTGGCGGTAGCGGCCCTGGCGGGCGTGCCGAAAGAGGTGATCAAGCGCGCCCGGCAGAAGCTTCGCGAACTGGAGAGCATTACGCCAAACGCGGCGGCCACCCAAGTCGACGGCACGCAGATGTCGTTGCTCGCCGCACCGGAGGAGACGCATCCGGCTGTTGAGGCGCTGGAAACTCTCGACCCGGATACCCTCTCTCCGCGCCAGGCGCTGGAGTGGATCTATCGCCTTAAGAATATGGCGTAGTTTTCTGTGGGCCTGGCCTGAGCTTCTATACTTAGGGTTTCATCCAAAAAAGGAGCGAACAGATGACGATCCATAAGAAAGGTCAGGCACACTGGGAAGGCGACATCAAAGGCGGTAAAGGCACCATCTCTACCGAGAGCGGCGCATTAAAGCAGCAGCCTTACGGTTTCAACACCCGCTTCGAAGGCGCTGCCGGAACTAACCCGGAAGAGCTGATTGGTGCCGCACACGCGGGCTGCTTCTCTATGGCGCTGTCGTTAATGCTGGGTGAAGAGGGCTATACGCCGGAAAGCATCGACACCACGGCAGATGTGTCGCTGGATAAGGTCGACGGCGGCTTCGCGATCACTAAAATCGCGCTCACCAGCACGGTGAAAGTGCCAAATATCGAAAAAGAGACTTTCGATAAGATCATCAATAAAGCCAAAGCGGGTTGCCCAGTTTCCCAGCTGCTGAAGGCTGAGATCACTCTGGACTATACGCTCAATTAATTTGGGTTATGCCGGGCGGCGGCTCTGCCTTGCCCGGCCTACGGGTTTAGTGAAAATCTTTGCAGTGCGAAAACACAAAAGAAAAAGGCCAGTCAGATGACTGGCCTTTTTTGGAATGGTGTCGCTTATTCGCGGAACAGCGCTTCGATATTCAGCCCCTGTGTCTGCAGAATTTCACGCAGACGACGCAGACCTTCAACCTGAATCTGACGAACGCGTTCACGAGTCAGGCCAATCTCACGACCCACATCCTCAAGCGTTGCAGCTTCATAGCCCAGCAGACCGAAACGACGTGCCAGCACCTCACGCTGTTTGGCGTTCAATTCGAACAGCCATTTGACGATGCTCTGCTTCATGTCATCGTCCTGCGTGGTGTCTTCCGGACCGTTGTCTTTCTCATCGGCCAGGATGTCC
>NZ_LR607338.1:3930625-3940995 GCF_902164725.1 Pseudescherichia vulneris
ATCACTGGGTTCCTCTTCATTCAGGACTTTCTCATCGAAAGCCTCAACTCCGTTCTCATCAAATTCCGCATCTTCATTTAGATCATGAACTTTCAGCGTATTCTGACTCATAAGGTGGCTCCTACCCGTGATCCCTGAACAAAATCTCCATACCCCTTTTCTTCGTCGCGGCAGCGGCTTTTGCACAA
Organism: Pseudescherichia vulneris; assembly: GCF_902164725.1. Taxonomy (NCBI): domain Bacteria; kingdom Pseudomonadati; phylum Pseudomonadota; class Gammaproteobacteria; order Enterobacterales; family Enterobacteriaceae; genus Pseudescherichia; species Pseudescherichia vulneris. The sequence continues at coordinate 3,930,814 of NZ_LR607338.1, forward strand.
GCTGCCACGGCAAAGCAAAGATAGTATAACGACTTTGCCAAATTATCGCTGCGGTAAATAACGCAGCGGGTTGACGGATTTCCCCTTGTAACGAATTTCAAAATGCAAACGTGTAGAACTGGTTCCGGTGCTACCCATGGTAGCTATCTTCTGCCCCGCCTTGATGTCTTGTTGTTCCCGGACCAGCATCGTATCGTTATGGGCGTAGGCACTCAGGTAATCATCGTTATGTTTGATGATGATAAGATTACCGTAACCGCGCAGAGCGTTACCGGCATATACCACGCGTCCATCTGCGGTCGCGACGATAGCCTGGCCTTTCGACCCTGCAATATCGATCCCTTTATTGCCACCTTCGGTTGCAGAGAAGTTATCGATAACGTTGCCATCAGTAGGCCAGCGCCATGTTGAAATTGGTGCGCTGGTTGACGTACTGCTGGCTGTCGGTTCGGTGGTACTTACCTCAGAATTGCTAACCGTAGGTGCTGTAACAGGCGCTGTGACTACCGTCGCAGGCTTGTTGTTCGGCAACATTTTGTTAGCACTCTGTTCACCTGAGTCCTCAGAATACGTAATTGTCGGTTGCGGCGCAACTACTACGGTTGATTTTTGTGCAGGCGGAGTCACGATTCCTTGCGCGGAAGCATCGGCCTGAGTAATTGCATTACCGCCAGTAATTGGCGTGCCGGATGAATTCCCGACCTGGAGAACTTGCCCGACATTCAGGCCATACGGGGCGGCAACGTTATTCCGCTGGGCCAGGTCACGGAAATCATTACCCGTTACCCAGGCAATGTAAAACAGTGTATCACCGCGTTTCACCGTGTAAGTGCTGCCGCCAGTATAGCTACCTTTCGGAATGTTCCCATACTGACGATTGTAAACAATTCGACCATTTTGCGTCTGAACTGGCTGCGACGTCACCGGTTGAGGGGTCGCTGGCTGAATGGTCGTTGGCGGCGCGATAACCGGCTGAATTTGCGGTGCCTGCTGCGGTGTGCTGCCCATCTTCGGTGGAGGGGTAATTAACATCCCGGACTCGGTGCTGCTGCCGGACGCGTTGCCGCCGTCAACCGAGCTTACCGGTGCGGGTGGATTACCAGAATTTGAGCATCCTGCCAGCCAGAGCGAAACCAGTGACAGTGCCGCAATCCGGCTTAAGGTGAATGTTGGGCTTCCCGTGCTCATTTATCCCCCAAAAATGTATTTGCTTGTGCGTGTTGAAAACCGTGGCGTTATTTAACGCCGCCCCACCTTACGCTTAAACTCGCTGAAAACTTTAGGAAAAATCCGGGTCTCAGGCCAGTTCGCCTTTCACCAGCGGGACAAAGCGTACGTCTTCCACGGTTTCGATGATAAATTCGCTTCCCCGTCGATGAATGCACTTTAGCTGCTGGTGCTCATCGCCCACGGGTAAAACGAGAATGCCGCCGTTATCCAGCTGCGCCAGAAGCGCAGCGGGGATCTCCGGCGGTGCGGCCGTCACAATAATGGCATCAAACGGGGCGCGTGCCTGCCACCCCTGCCAGCCATCACCATGACGCGTAGAAACATTGTGCAGATCGAGCTGCTTCAGGCGACGGCGCGCCTGCCACTGAAGACTCTTGATGCGCTCAACGGAGCAGACATGGCGCACCAGATGCGCCAGGATAGCAGTCTGATAGCCAGAGCCGGTGCCGATCTCCAGCACTCTGGAGTCCGGCGTCAGCACCAGCAGTTCGGTCATCCGCGCCACCATATAGGGCTGCGAAATGGTCTGCCCCTGGCCGATAGGCAGCGCGACGTTTTCCCACGCTTTGTGTTCAAACGCTTCATCAATAAATTTCTCACGGGGAACCCGTGCGATGGCCTCCAGGACATGTTCATCTTTAATGCCCTGGCTGCGTAACTGATCGAGAAGGGCTTGTACGCGTCTGCTTACCATTGCGTGTTCACCCCGGCACGACTTAGCCAGTCCGAAACAACGTCACGCGCACCGTACGCCGTAAGATCGACATGCAGCGGCGTCACCGAGACGTAGCCTTCATCCACGGCGGCAAAGTCAGTGTCCGGCCCGGCATCGTGTTTCTCACCCGGCGGACCAATCCAGTAGAGCGTATTGCCGCGCGGATCCTCCTGCGGAATGACCTTATCCGCCGGATGGCGACTGCCGCAGCGGGTCACGCGAATGCCTTTGATCTGATCGAGAGGCAGATCGGGCACGTTGATATTGAGGATGCGGCCAGTGCGCAGCGGCTCCCGGCTCAGGGCGCGGAGAATGGAGCAGGTCACGGCGGCGGCGGTGTCATAGTGCGTGTAGCCGTTAAGCGAGACCGCCAGCGCCGGGAAACCAAGGTGACGCCCTTCCATTGCCGCGGCTACCGTCCCGGAGTAGATCACATCGTCGCCAAGGTTCGGCCCGGCGTTGATCCCGGCGACGACGACATCCGGACGCGGGCGCATCAGCGCATTGACGCCCAGAAAGACGCAGTCGGTAGGCGTCCCCATCTGCACGGCGATATCGCCGTTCTCGAAGGTAAAGGTACGAAGTGACGATTCCAGCGTCAGGGAGTTAGAGGCTCCGCTGCGGTTACGATCGGGCGCGACAACCTGCACATCGGCAAATTCCCGTAAAGCATGGGCCAGAGTCTGAATACCCGGCGCATGGATCCCGTCATCGTTACTCAGCAATATTCGCATAATCACCCGATGTATTGATAAGTTCCCTTACAACGCTGGTGGCAAAGCTCCCGGCTGGTAGCCAGAAGCGCAGTTCGACAGTGACATCATCCCACCAGTTCCAGCTCAGCTGCTGCGGATAGAGCAGCGCGGCTCGGCGCGATGCCTCAACCTTTTCGCGCACCAGCAGAGACTGTAACAGAGGCGAATCGCTAATGGCCGCCTCTTCACGCGCCAGCGCTTCACGCTGGGTTCCCCACTCGCCGATGCCCGGCAGCGCAGCGGTAATCAACAGCGCTTTGTCATCAACGCGTGTCTGCAGCGCGGCCAGCTCTTCCGGCGTGGCCACGAACCAGCTTCCGCGCCCCGCTAATTGTAGCGCATCGCCGTCAACAACTTGATTAAAGTCCGCTTTTTTCAGGCGCTCGCTGACGATCTGATTAAACAACGCGCTGCGGGCCGCCGACAACCAAAAACTGCGTTTATTGCGATCGCGCACCGGGGCATCGCTCTGCGCCCAGCGCAGCGCACCGTGCAGGTTGCTGCCGCCGATACCAAAGCGCTGCGCACCAAAGTAGTTCGGCACGCCCTGCTCGGCGATTGCCGTAAGACGCGCCTCGACGTCAGCGCGATCGCTGACCTCGCGCAGCACCAGCGTAAACTGGTTGCCCTTCAGCGCGCCCAGCCGCAGCTTGCGTTTGTGACGCGCGTACTCCAGCACCTGGCAGCCTTCCAACCGAAACGCGCTGAGATCCGGCATCTCTTTACCCGGCACGCGGGCGCAGAGCCACTGCTCGGTCACTGCATGCCTGTCTTTCTGCCCGGCGAAGCTGACCTCCCGGGCGGAAATTTTAAGGAATTTTGCCAGCGCGTCGGCGACAAAGCGAGTATTGCAGCTGGTCTTCAGCACCCGCACCAGAATATGCTCGCCCTCGCCGTCGGGTGCGAAGCCTAAATCTTCTACCACGACGAAATCTTCCGGGTTAGCCTTCAGCAGGCCGCTGCCCAGCGGTTTGCCATGCAGGTACGTCAGCGCGTCAAACTCGGTCATTTAGCCGCCTTGACTAACAGCGCCACGGCTTCGCAGGCAATGCCTTCGCCGCGTCCGGTAAAGCCCAGCTTCTCGGTGGTGGTGGCCTTAACGTTAACGTCATCCATGTGGCAGCCGAGATCCTCTGCAATAAAGATGCGCATCTGCGGAATATGCGGCAGCATTTTCGGTGCCTGGGCGATGATGGTCACATCCACGTTGCCAAGGGTATAGCCTTTCGCCTGGATACGACGCCAGGCTTCGCGCAGCAGCTCGCGGCTGTCAGCGCCTTTAAATGCCGGATCGGTGTCCGGAAAGAGCTTGCCGATATCGCCCAGCGCCGCCGCGCCAAGCAGCGCATCGGTTAAGGCGTGCAGGGCCACGTCGCCATCGGAGTGCGCCAGCAGGCCTTTCTCATAGGGAATACGTACGCCGCCGATGATGATCGGGCCTTCGCCGCCAAAAGCGTGTACGTCAAAGCCGTGTCCAATACGCATTATCAGTTCTCCATAGAGGCGTTACGGGTAAGATAAAATTCTGCCAGGGCCAGGTCTTCAGGCCGCGTCACTTTAATATTATCAGCGCGACCGGCAACCAGCTCGGGATGGTAACCGCAGTGCTCCAGCGCTGAGGCCTCATCGGTGATGGTTGCCCCATCGTTAAGCGCCCGCGTCAGGCACAGTTTAAGCAGCGGCAAGGGGAAAAATTGGGGGGTTAGCGCGTGCCACAGATCGTTACGATCCACGGTATGGGCAATGGCGCTCTTGCCAGGCTCAGCGCGCTTCATGGTATCGCGCACCGGGGCAGCCAGAATGCCACCCGTACGGCTGGTTTCGCTAAGAGAGAGCAGGCGGGAGAGATCGTCCTGATGCAGGCAGGGACGGGCCGCATCGTGCACCAGCACCCACTCGGCATCGCCGGCAGCGTGCAGCCCGGCCAGCACCGAATCGGCGCGCTCTGCACCACCGTCCACTACGATCACCTGAGGATGATGCGCCAGCGGCAGCCGGGCGAAGCGTTCGTCGCCAGGGCTGACGGCAATAATCACCCGTTTAACACGCGGATTTGCCAGCAACGCCGCAACCGCGTGTTCAAGGATGGTTTTATTGCCAATCGAAAGATACTGTTTAGGGCATTCCGTTTGCATACGACGGCCAAATCCGGCGGCCGGTACGACGGCACAGATGGCCGGAACTATTGCTGCCATGTAAGAAAACCTGGGCCTGTTATCGATTATTTTGTGGTGACCCTGGAGTGCGTTTAGACGCATCCGGAACCAGACGATAAAAGGTTTCGCCCGGCTTGGTCATACTGAGTTCGTTACGTGCACGCTCTTCAATCGCTTCCTGGCCGCCGTTGAGATCGTCAATTTCGGCGAACAGCTGATCGTTGCGCGCTTTTAGCTTAGCGTTTGTTGCCTGCTGGACTGTGACATCATCGCTGACGCGGCTGAAGTCGTGGAGGCCATTCTTGCCAAACCACAATGAATACTGTAGCCAGACCAGCAAAGCCAGCAACAGCAGCGTTAATTTACCCATCCTGCCCCCTGTAAAACGGCATCATCATCCCATAACTTACGCCAGGACTCCACTCTAAGCCGATGCCGTAACGACGCTGCCAAATGTACCATACCTCACGCGCTCCAGGCACTGTCCACTCCTGGAAACATCGTCTTAAAAAGCGTTACGGTTTGAATTATGGCGTGCTTTAACCCATCAGCCACATAAATAGCATGCCGAACATGGCGACGCTGGCGAGCGCCGTCACCAGGCTGCTGTAAACCAGCCTGCCGTTAAGCAAGGAGTGGATGGCAATCCCGACCATAACCGCAACGGGCATCAGCGCCAGAAAGAACGGCCAGGTATAGAGAAAGAAAAAGAGGGTGTTAGAGCCGTACAGCAGGAACGGAATGCTTAGCGCCAGCAGCCATGAGGCAAAGCCAACGACAGCGCCTGGCAGTGACCAGGTCGTCTCTTCGTTGGCAACGCCGGTTTCAGATGGGGTAATAGTAATATTCTGGCTATTGCGCATAGTGGATCCTGTGACCTGACTTGCCGGGCGCAAAACCCGGCGTTGTCTCAGGATCTGATAATATCGTCCCGTTTCAGTAGATCTAATAATTGAGCCACTAAATTTGTTACTAATTGTTCGCCGTCCAGATGCACCTCGGGTAACTCAGGTGCCTCATAAACGGAATCGATGCCGGTAAAGTGGCGTAGCTCACCGGCCCGTGCCTTTTTATACAGCCCTTTGGGATCCCGCGCTTCGCAGGTAGCCAGGGAGGTATCAACAAAGACCTCGTAAAAGCGCCCCTCGCCTACGCGCTCGCGCACCATCTGCCGTTCGGCACGGTGCGGAGAGATGAAAGCCGTTAGCACCACCAGCCCCGCATCGACCATCAGCCGGGCGACCTCGCCCACTCGGCGGATGTTCTCCTTGCGATCGTCGTCGCTGAAGCCCAGATCGCTGCACAGACCGTGGCGTACGTTATCGCCATCGAGCAGATAGGTGCTCACACCCAGCCGATGCAATGCCTCCTCCAGCGCCCCGGCCACCGTGGATTTACCCGAGCCGGATAGCCCGGTAAACCACAGCACAACCCCACGGTGGCCGTGGAGTTGCTCCCGCTGCTGCGCGGTGACGGGATGGGCGTGCCAGACGACGTTCTCGTCATGATCCGCCATTATTTGCCTCCCAGCAGATCGCGCGCGCCCCAGTGTGGGAAGTGCTTGCGTACCAGCGCGTTCAACTCCAGCTCAAAGGCGCTGAACTCAGACGGCGCAGCCACGGCGTCAGCGTTCGGCTGATTGACCATGCCCGCCCCAACGGTAACGTTACTCAGGCGGTCGATAAAGATCATCCCGCCGGTAACCGGGTTGTCCTGGTATTTATCCAGCACCAGCGGCTCGTCAAAGGTCAGATCAACCAGGCCGATGCCGTTAAGCGGCAGCGCATCGACGCTGCGCTGGGTCAGGTTATTGATGTCCACCTGATACTGAACGCCGTCCACCCGCGCACGGGTCTTCTTGCCGGCGATTTTGATGTCGTAGCTCTGGCCAGGGGTCAGCGGCTGCTCGGCCATCCAGACCACGTCTACTGCGGCGCTCTGCACGGCTGGCAGGCTCTCCTGCGCATCCAGCAGCAGATCGCCTCGGCTGATGTCAATCTCATCCTTCAGCACCAGGGTGACCGCTTCGCCCGCGCCCGCCACCTGTAGATCGCCATCGAACGTGACAATGCGTGCCACCGTGGACTCTACGCCTGACGGCAGTACCTTAACGCGCTGGCCCACCTTGATGCTGCCGGAGGCCACGGTACCGGAGAAGCCGCGGAAGTCGAGATTCGGACGGTTAACGTACTGCACCGGGAAGCGCATCGGCTGGGTGTCGACTACGCGCTGGATCTCAACGCTCTCCAGCACTTCCAGCAGGGTCGGGCCGCTGTACCACGGCATGCTTGCGCTCTGGCTGGCAACGTTATCTCCTTCCAGCGCCGACAGCGGCACAAAGCGGATATCGAGGTTGCCCGGCAGCTGCTCGGCAAAAGTCAGGTAGCTCTGGCGAATCGTGTCAAAGGTCTCTTCGCTGAACTCCACCAGGTCCATTTTGTTTACCGCCACCACCAGGTGCTTAATGCCCAGTAGGGTGGAGATAAAGCTGTGGCGACGGGTCTGATCCAGCACGCCTTTACGCGCGTCAATCAGCAGGATCGCCAGATCGCAGGTCGAGGCCCCGGTAGCCATGTTACGGGTGTACTGCTCGTGCCCCGGGGTATCGGCGATAATAAATTTGCGTTTTTCAGTAGAGAAGTAGCGGTAGGCCACGTCAATGGTGATCCCCTGCTCACGCTCGGCCTGCAGGCCATCCACCAGCAGTGCGAGGTCGAGCTTTTCGCCCTGGGTACCGTGGCGCTTGCTGTCGTTGTGCAGCGTGGAGAGCTGATCTTCATAAATCTGGCGCGTGTCGTGCAGCAGACGGCCAATCAGGGTGCTTTTGCCGTCGTCGACGCTGCCGCAGGTCAGAAAGCGCAGCAGGCTTTTGTGCTGCTGGGCGTGCAGGTACGCTTCGACGCCGCCTTCATTAGCAATTTGTTGGGCAATAGTGGTATTCATGGCGGCTCCTTAGAAGTATCCCTGGCGTTTTTTCAGCTCCATCGAGCCGGCCTGATCCCGGTCGATGACGCGCCCCTGGCGTTCGCTGGTGGTGGAGACCAGCATCTCTTCGATGATCTCCGGCAGCGTCCTGGCGTCAGACTCTACTGCGCCGGTCAGCGGCCAGCAGCCGAGGGTACGGAAGCGCACCATGCGCTGTTTAATCTCTTCGCCCGGCTGCAGGTCGATGCGGTCGTCATCGATCATCATCAGCATGCCGTCACGTTCCAGCACTGGACGCTCAGCCGCCAGGTAGAGCGGAACGATTTCGATATTTTCCAGGTAGATGTACTGCCAGATATCCAGCTCGGTCCAGTTCGACAGCGGGAAGACGCGGATGCTCTCACCTTTGTTGATCTGGCCGTTATAGTTGTGCCACAGCTCCGGGCGCTGGTTTTTCGGATCCCAGCGGTGGAAGCGGTCGCGGAAGGAGTAGATACGCTCTTTCGCGCGGGATTTCTCCTCGTCGCGGCGCGCACCGCCGAAGGCCGCGTCAAAGCCGTACTTATTCAGCGCCTGCTTCAGCCCTTCCGTCTTCATGATATCGGTATGCTTGGCGCTGCCGTGCACGAAAGGGTTGATCCCCATCGCTACGCCTTCCGGATTTTTATGTACCAGCAGCTCGCAGCCGTAGGCTTTGGCGGTACGGTCACGGAACTCATACATCTCACGGAATTTCCAGCCAGTGTCGACATGCAGCAGTGGGAAAGGCAGCGTACCCGGATAGAAAGCCTTGCGTGCCAGGTGCAGCATAACGCTGGAGTCTTTACCGATAGAGTACATCATCACCGGATTGGAGAATTCAGCCGCCACCTCGCGAATAATATGGATGCTTTCCGCCTCCAGTTGTCGCAGGTGGGTGAGTCGTTTTTGATCCATAACCGTTCCTTAAAGGGAAATTGACCACACGAGACGATCTGTTCTGTGCGTCTGTTATCTGTCGCATGCGTCGCTAAAAACAAGGGATAGAGGGACTATAGGGGGCGTCTAAGACCGAATGAAATTACGAATTGGAATGAGTAGTTACTCAATGGAATAACGTTGAGCAAAAGCAAATATCAAAAAGTGCTTAACGTGAGAAAATACGGGCGTTTAAGCGTAATTGAAATTGTGTAACTCCGATCACAGTTTCATACTAAGCAGGTCAAAAATTTTGCTTCATTTTTAAGGACTCCCTATGTTTCCCGCATTGCGCCACCTCGCTATGGCTCTGGCGCTCGGTGTGTGCTTTACCGTGCCGGCACAGGCTACGATCGGCCAGCTCGGCGAGATGGCCAGCGAGCAGGCTCGCCATATTGCTACCTATTTCCCAGGCCGCATGACCGGCACACCTGCGGAGATGCTCTCAGCCGACTATCTGCGCCAGCAGTTTGAACAGATGGGCTACCAGAGCGACATCCGCAAGTTCAACAGCCGCTACATCTATACCTCACGCAATAAGAACCAGAACTGGCACAACGTGACCGGCAGTACGGTCATCGCCGCCCACGAAGGCAAGCTGGCTCAGCAGATCATTGTGATGGCGCATCTCGATACCTACGCGCCGCGCAGCGATGCCGATAGCGATAACAACCTTGGCGGCCTGACGTTACAGGGGCTCGACGATAACGCCGCCGGACTGGGGGTGATGCTGGAGCTGGCTGATCGGCTGAAGGATATGCAGACCCAATACGGCATCCGCTTTATCGCCACCAGCGGCGAAGAGGAGGGACGGCTGGGCGCGGAAAATCTGTTACAGCGCATGAGCGACGCCGAGAAGAAAAACACCCTGCTGGTGATCAACCTCGATAACCTGATCGTTGGCGATAAGCTCTATTTTAATAGCGGCAAAAGCACGCCTGCCGCCGTGCGCAAGCTGACGCGGGATCGCGCTTTAGCCATCGCTCGCCAGCACGGTATCACCGCCACCACCAATCCGGGCCTGAACCCAGACTATCCGAAAGGTACCGACTGCTGCCACGACAGCGAAGTGTTCGATCGCGCGGGTATCCCGGTGCTCTCCGTCGAGGCCACGAACTGGTCGCTGGGGAAAAAAGATGGCTACCAGCAGCGGGCAAAAACCAAAGCGTTTCCCGACGGCACCAGCTGGCATAACGTGCGTCTGGATAACCAGCAGTTCATCGACAGCGCCCTGCCCGGCCGCATCGAGCGCCGCAGCCGCGACGTGATGCGGATTATGCTGCCGCTGATGAAGGAGTTGGCGAAGGCGGAGAAGAACTCATAACGCCATCGTAGTTTGGTAGGCCGGGCAAGCGCAGCGCCGCCCGGCATGAGTGCGGCCAATCTGGGATGTTAGGCTTGCTTTAGCTCTTCAAAAATTTCAGGGTGCTTATCGAGAGCCTTG
>NZ_LR607338.1:3942743-3964796 GCF_902164725.1 Pseudescherichia vulneris
CCCCCGCTCTCCGCACCGAAATATCCAAAAAAAATGCCGACTCGAAAGTCAGCATTTTCCGTTGGGAGCGTTATATCACCCCTCGTGCAGCCCGCATTCGCGCTTGAGGCCGAAGAAGCGGGTCTCTTCCTCTGCCATGCCCGGCTCCCATTTGCGGGTGGTGTGCGTATCGCCCACCGAGAGGTAGCCCTGGTCCCACAGCGGGTGGTACTTCAGCCCGTGCTTCTGCAGATACTGATAAACGGTACGGTTGTCCCAGTCGATGATCGGCAGCACCTTAAACACCCCGCGCTGAACTGCCAGCACCGGTAGCGTGGCGCGGCTGCCGGACTGCTCCCGGCGCAGGCCAGCAAACCAGGTCTGTGCCTTCAGCTCTTTCAGGGCGCGGTTCATCGGCTCGACCTTGTTGATCTCGTTGTACTTCTCAATACCTTCCACACCCTGCTCCCACAGCTTACCGTAGCGCGCTTCCTGCCACGCCGGGCTCTGCTCTGCACGGTAGATCTTCAGGTTCAGCTTGAGCTTGTCTGCCAGCTCATCAATGAACTGGTAGGTCTCCGGGAACAGGTAGCCGGTATCGGTCAGGATCACCGGGATGTCCGGGCTGATCTGATTCACCAGATGCAGGCTGACCGCCGCCTGGATACCAAAGCTTGAGGAGAGCACATACTCGCCGGGCAGATTTTCTAACGCCCAGACGACGCGCTCTTCAGCACTCAGTTTTTCAAGCTGGCCGTTGGTCTCCGCCAAAGCCAGAATGCGTTCAACTTTTGGCAGATCGTTAAGGGCATTTAGATCGAGTACGGACATAAGAACCTCGTTTGCCTGTTACGCCGGGCGGCACTGCGTTTGCCCGACCTACGGTTTAGTAGGCCCGGTAAGCAACGCGCCACCGGGCATGACCACGTTACTCCCAGAAATCCCGCGCCGGATCCAGCACCGGACGGATGATGCCCGTGCGAACGGTGAAGTCGCCGAAGCCTTCGCCCGCTTCGCGCTCTTTCGACCAGCGGCCTACCAGCACGTCGATAGAGTCGAGGATCTCAGACTCGGTGATGTTCTCACGGTACATGCGCGGAATGCGCGTACCCATCCGGTTGCCACCAAGATGCAGGTTATAGCGCCCCGGCGCTTTACCTACAAGCCCCAGCTCCGCCAGCAGCGCACGGCCACAGCCGTTCGGGCAGCCGGTCACGCGCATCACGATATGATCGTCACCCACGCCGTGCTTCTCCATAATCGCTTCGACTTTATCGACGAAGCTCGGCAGGAAACGCTCCGCTTCCGCCATCGCCAGCGGACAGGTCGGGAAAGAGACGCAGGCCATGGAGTTCTCGCGCTGCGGCTTTACCGCATCCATCAGACCGTGGGAACGCGCCAGTGCCTCAATCTTCGCCTTCTCGCTCTCCGGTACGCCCGCAACGATCAGGTTCTGGTTCGCGGTCAGGCGGAAATCACCCTTGTGGATCTTCGCGATCTCCAGCAGGCCGGTCTTTAGCGGACGATCCGGATAATCAAGAATACGGCCGTTTTCGATAAACAGCGTCAGGTGCCACTTGTTATCGATGCCCTTCACCCAGCCGATGCGATCCCCGCGGCCGGTGAACTCGTACGGACGAACCGGCTCGAATTTCATGCCCGCCCGGCGCTCGACTTCCGCTTTAAAGGTCTCAACGCCCACGCGCTCAAGGGTGTATTTGGTCTTGGCGTTTTTACGATCGGTACGGTTGCCCCAGTCGCGCTGGGTTGTTACGACCGCCTCTGCCACCGCCAGGGTGTGCTCCAGCGGCAGGAAGCCAAACTCGCTCGCGGTGCGGGCGTAGGTTTTCTTGTTACCGTGCTCGATAGAGAGACCACCGCCCACCAGCAGGTTAAAGCCGATCAGCTTGCCGTTCTCGGCGATAGCAATAAAGTTCATGTCGTTGGCGTGCAGATCGACGTCGTTCTGCGGCGGGATCACCACCGTGGTTTTGAACTTACGTGGCAGATAGGTCTGCCCGAGGATCGGCTCTTCATCGGTGGTCGCCACCTTCTCCGCGTCGTGCCAGATCTCAGCATAGGCGCGGGTACGCGGCAGCAGATGCTCAGAGAGCTTCTTCGCCCACTCGTAGGCCTCCGCGTGCAGCTCCGACTCAATCGGGTTAGAGGTGCAGAGCACGTTACGGTTCATGTCGTTGGCGGTCGCCAGCGCGTCCAGGCCCACTTCATGCAGCATCTGATGGGCTGGCTTAACGTTCTTCTTCAGAATACCGTGATACTGGAAGGTCTGACGGTTGGTCAGACGAATGCTGCCGTAGAGGGTCTTCTCTTCAGCAAACGTGTCGATGGCCTGCCACTGCGCCGGGGTGATGATCCCACCCGGCAGACGGCAGCGCAGCATCATGGCATGGCGCGGCTCCAGCTTCTGCTCGGCACGTTCGGCACGAATATCACGGTCATCCTGCTGATACATACCGTGGAAGCGGATCAGCAGAAAGTTGTCACCTTTAAAACCGCCGGTAAGCCCGTCGTTCAGATCTTCCGCAATCGTACCGCGCAGGTAGTTGCTCTCACGTTTCATACGCTCGGCGTCGGTCAGTTTACCTTCGACCACCAGCGGACCAGGGTGTTTATCGCTCATTAGTAGACATCTCGCTGATAACGGCGCTCTACGCGCAGCTCACTTAAATATTCGTCAGCCGTTTCGGTATCCATGCCACCGAACTCGGCAATCACTTCCAGTAAAGCCTGCTCAACGTCGCGCGCCATACGCGTCGCGTCGCCGCAGACATAAATGTGCGCACCTTCGTTGATCCAGCGCCACAGCTCTGCGCCCTGTTCGCGCAGCTTATCTTGTACGTATATTTTCTCTTTCTGGTCGCGGGACCAGGCCAGATCGATGCGGTTCAGCACGCCCTCTTTGACGTAGCGCTGCCACTCCACCTGGTACAGGAAATCTTCGGTAAAGTGCGGGTTGCCAAAGATCAGCCAGTTTTTACCCGGTGCCTCGTCCGCCGCACGCTGCTGCATAAAGGCGCGGAACGGCGCGATACCGGTGCCAGGGCCGATCATGATCACCGGCGTCTCTGGGTTAGCAGGCAGGCGGAAGTTATCGTTGTGCTCAATGAACACGCGGATCTCACCGTCCTCTTCGACGCGATCGGCGAGGAAGCCTGATGCGCCGCCGGTGCGGGCGCGGCCTTCAACGTCATAGCGCACCACGCCAACGGTGACATGCACTTCGCTCTCGACTTCCGCCTGGGATGAGGCGATGGAGTAGAGGCGCGGGGTCAGAGGACGCAGCAGGCTAATCAGCGCCTCGGCATCCAGCTGGGCCGCAGAGAAGCGCACCATGTCGACGATCGGCGTCGTTGCGGCGTAGTGCTGGAGTCGCGCCTTGTCGCCTACCATCGGCAGCAGGGTTTCACTGCGGCTCAGTTTGGCGTAGTTCTCAACGATGCTGGCGGTGTTGACCGTCAGCTCAAAATGCCATTCCAGCGCGTCAGAGAGCGGCAGCGTTTTGCCATCCACGGTGACCGGCTCGTCGCCTTTCAGCCACAGCAGCTCAACCAGCTCGCGCACCAGCGCCGGATCGTTCTGATACCACACGCCCAGCGCATCGCCCGGCTGGTAACTCAGACCGGAGTCGCCCAGATCGATCTCGATATGACGAACGTCTTTCTCGGAGTTACGACCGGTGATCTTCTGGTTCACGGCGAGCGTGGCGACCAGCGGCTCTTCTTTAGTATAGGGGCTGGAGAAGACCTCGTTGACCACGCCGGTGGCGGTCACTGCCGCCTGGGCCGGGCTTTCGGTGGGCACGCGGGCCTTCAGGATCTCAACGATACGGGCCCGCCACTCGCTGGCCGCCGTCTGATACTCAACGTCGGCATCCACGCGATCCAGCAGGCGCTCGGCACCCAGCTCCGCCAGCTTGCTGTCAAAATCTTTACCGCACTGGCAGAAGAATTCGTAGGAGGTATCGCCCAGGCCGAACACGGCGAAGGCACTCCCGTTAAGCTTCGGCGCTTTTTTCGAGAACAGGAACTTATGCAGGGCGACCGCCTCTTCCGGTGGCTCCCCTTCACCCTGGGTCGAAGCAACCACAACCAGCAGCTTTTCATTGGCAATTTGTTTGAATTTATAGTCGCCAGCGTTGACCAGGTTGACGTTGAGCTTCGCCGCCAGCAGATCGTCACGCAGTGCTTCTGCGATGCGACGGGCGTTACCGGTTTGCGATGCGCTGAGCAGCGTGATCGTCGGCGTCTCTGCCGCCGGAGCCGGCGCTGCCGCCATCGCTGCTGCGCCAGGCTGCTGGTTAAGCACGCCCCAGAAATAGCCAGAAACCCAGGCGAGCTGGGTCGGTGTTAAATCGTTGGTGGCTGCCTGAAGGCGCGCCAGCTGCTCCGGGTTCAGCGGAAGCAAAGCGGAAGGTGGGGCCTGTGTCGTCATGCGTCGTTATGTTCCAGTAAGCAAAGCGAGTAAAAAAGCGTAAAAACAGAACAGAGTGTAAGGTTAACGGCGTGAATAATAACAATTAAAGAAGGGATGGAAATAACAAATAACTAAAAACGCTAACCGCTTTTAGTCATAGTTATTAACAGTAAAACAGGTTAATTAATGTATTGATTTGAAAGGGTAAAGTATGAATTTAATGACAATAGGGCAGGCTTTACCGCTTTTGCCTGTTTTAGTTAATGCCAAAAAAGGTCAATTCCGGTAGTATGCGGCGGTTTTTGCCTGTCTGAGAATTCATCATGTCTACCACGTTATTTAAAGATTTCATCTTCGAAGCCGCTCACCGTCTGCCACACGTACCGGAAGGCCACAAATGCGGTCGCCTGCATGGCCACTCGTTTATGGTGCGCCTGGAAATTACCGGTGATGTCGATCCCCATACGGGATGGATCATGGACTTTTCCGAGCTAAAGGCGGCGTTTAAGCCGACCTACGACCGGTTGGATCACTACTATCTGAACGATATCCCCGGCCTGGAAAACCCAACCAGCGAAGTGCTGGCGAAGTGGATCTGGGAAGAGATGAAGCCGCTTGTGCCGCTGCTGAGCGCAGTGACAATCAAAGAAACCTGTACGGCGGGTTGCGTCTATCGCGGAGAGTGAGAGGCGATCGTGTAGGCCCGGTAAGCATTAGTGCCACCGGGCGTATCGGTCTATATCAGGCAATATTCAGATACTTATGCGTCTGCATCGACAGACGCCAGTTGCGAGCGATGCAGGTTTCAATGCACAGACGCGTCGCATCCTCTTTCTGGCTGATCGGCTGAAGCGCAATCACTCGCGGCTTATCGTCGTGCAGCGTCGCCAGCAGTTCATCCAGCGCCTCAACGTCACGCATCCGGCCAACCGGGTGCTTGATCTCATCCGCACGATCCAGCGCCTGCTGGAGAATGTCATACCCGCCGCGCATATTCACCTTCGGTGAAACCGTCACCCAGGTGTTGGTCGAGGTGCGCACTTCGTGGGTGCCGCTGGTTTCGATCTGGCAGCTAAAGCCGTTTTTCTCCAGCAGCATCGTCAGCGGGATCAGGTCGTGAATGCAGGGTTCGCCGCCGGTGATCACCACATGGCGGGCGGTATAGCCCTGACGCTCAATGATGGCCAGCAGATCTTCACTGCTTGCCGGGCCCCACTTATCGCTCTCTTTGGTTTTTGCCAGCACGCTGTAGAGGGACACTTCTCGATCGGCGAGCTTATCCCAGGTGTGCTTGGTATCGCACCAGGCACAGCCTACCGGGCACCCCTGCAGACGGATAAAAATAGCGGGAACGCCGGTAAAGTAACCCTCGCCTTGCAAGGTCTGGAACATCTCATTAATCGGGTACTGCATACTCATCTCTGTTTGGCTGTAAAACGTAAGTATCGCAGATCCCTGCCCTCAGGTCATGTGCAGCAGCTGCGCTATTGCAGCAATAAAAAAACCCGCCGAAGCGGGTTTTCTATTAAGAGCGAAAAGTCAGGGGATTATGCCTGGCCTTTGATCTCTTTACGACCGTTGTACGGCGCTTGTTCACCCAGCGCTTCTTCGATACGAATCAGCTGGTTGTACTTAGCAACGCGGTCAGAACGGCTCATAGAACCGGTTTTGATCTGGCCAGCAGCGGTGCCCACAGCCAGGTCAGCGATGGTTGCATCTTCAGTTTCGCCAGAGCGGTGAGAGATAACCGCGGTGTAGCCAGCGTCTTTCGCCATTTTGATCGCAGCCAGCGTTTCGGTCAGAGAACCGATCTGGTTGAATTTGATCAGGATGGAGTTAACGATGCCTTTCTCGATGCCTTCTTTCAGGATCTTGGTGTTGGTTACGAACAGATCGTCGCCAACCAGCTGGATTTTGTCGCCCAGCACTTTGGTCTGGTAAGCAAAGCCGGTCCAGTCAGACTCGTCCAGGCCATCTTCGATGGAAACGATCGGATACTGTTTGGTCAGATCTTCCAGGAAGTGGGTGAACTCTTCAGAGGTGAATGCTTTGTTGCCTTCGCCAGCCAGAACGTATTTGCCATCTTTGTAGAACTCAGAGGCTGCACAGTCCATCGCCAGAGTGATGTCGGTACCCAGCTCGTAGCCCGCTGCTTTTACCGCTTCAGCGATAACAGCCAGTGCTTCGGCGTTGGAACCCAGGTTCGGCGCGTAGCCACCTTCATCGCCCACAGCGGTGTTCATGCCTTTAGACTTCAGCACTTTCGCCAGGTTGTGGAACACTTCTGAACCCATACGTACGGCTTCTTTCAGGGATTTCGCGCCAACCGGCTGAATCATAAATTCCTGAATGTCTACGTTGTTGTCAGCGTGCTCGCCACCGTTGATGATGTTCATCATCGGAACCGGCATAGAGTATTTGCCCGGGGTGCCGTTCAGTTCAGCGATGTGCGCATACAGCGGCAGGCCTTTAGAGGCAGCGGCAGCTTTGGCGTTCGCCAGGGAAACAGCCAGAATTGCGTTAGCACCGAAGTTAGATTTGTTCTCAGTACCGTCGAGGTCGATCATGATCTGGTCGATGCCAGCCTGATCTTTAGCGTCTTTGCCAAGGATAGCCTGAGCGATCGGGCCGTTAACCGCGCCAACGGCTTTGGTCACGCCTTTACCCAGGAAACGGGATTTGTCGCCATCGCGCAGTTCCAGCGCTTCGCGGGAACCAGTAGAAGCACCTGATGGGGCAGCAGCCATACCGACGAAACCACCTTCCAGGTGTACTTCGGCTTCAACAGTCGGGTTACCACGGGAGTCGATGATTTCACGACCGATGACTTTAACGATTTTGGACATTAGGATTTCCTCAGTACAAGTTAATTAAAACTCCAGACAAACAGTGCATCCCTAAGGATGCACTGTCGCTCTAACTCTTACTTCGCCTGACGTTTCTGGTAGTCGCTGGCGGCTTTCACAAAGCCTGAGAACAGCGGATGCCCGTCGCGCGGCGTTGAAGTAAATTCCGGGTGGAACTGACAGGCAACAAACCACGGATGGTTTGGCACCTCGATGATCTCGACCAACTGATCATCGCCGGAACGGCCTGCAACACGCAGACCCGCAGCTTCAATTTGTTTCAACAGCATGTTGTTAACTTCATAGCGGTGACGATGACGTTCAACGATAGTCGACGAACCGTACATCTGACGCACCAGGCTATCGTCATCAAGCTGGCACTGCTGCGCACCAAGACGCATTGTGCCGCCCAGGTCGCTCTTCTCAGAGCGCACTTCGACGTTGCCCTCTTCGTCACGCCATTCGGTAATGAGAGCCACAACCGGGAACTTACAGTCTGGCACAAATTCCGTTGAGTTAGCGTTGTCCATCCCCGCCACGTTGCGCGCAAACTCGATCAGCGCAACTTGCATACCCAGGCAGATGCCCAGATAAGGAATATTGTGTTCACGCGCATAGCGCGCGGTGGCGATTTTGCCTTCTACGCCACGGTAGCCGAAGCCACCTGGGATCAGGATAGCATCCAGATCTTTCAGAATTTCTACGCCGCGTGTTTCAACATCTTGCGAATCGATCAATTTGATGTTGACGGTAACACGGTTTTTCAGGCCGCCATGCTTCAGCGCTTCAATCACCGACTTGTAGGCATCCGGCAGCTCAATGTACTTGCCGACCATACCGATGGTGACTTCACCTGACGGATTCGCTTCTTCGTAGATAACCTGTTCCCATTCGCTCAGGTTAGCGTCCGGGCAGTTCAAGCTGAATCGTTTACAAATATAATCGTCCAGCCCCTGTGATTTCAACAGGCCCGGAATTTTATAAATCGAATCGACGTCTTTCATTGAAATAACGGCCTTTTCCGGCACGTTACAGAACAATGCAATTTTCGCACGCTCGTTGGCTGGTACGGTACGATCGGAACGGCAAACGAGGATATCTGGCTGAATACCGATAGAGAGCAGCTCTTTTACAGAGTGCTGCGTAGGCTTGGTTTTCACTTCGCCCGCTGCCGCCATGTACGGCACCAGGGTGAGGTGCATAAACAGCGCGTGCTCACGGCCGATATCCACCGCCAGCTGGCGAATGGCTTCAAGGAACGGCAGGGATTCGATATCACCCACGGTACCGCCGATCTCAACCAGCACCACGTCGTGACCTTCGCCACCGGCAATGATGCGCTCTTTAATGGCGTTGGTGATGTGCGGAATAACCTGAACGGTTGCGCCCAGATAGTCGCCACGGCGCTCTTTGCGCAGTACGTCGGAATAGATACGGCCAGTAGTGAAGTTGTTGCGGCGCGTCATCTTAGTACGAATGAAGCGCTCGTAGTGGCCCAGATCCAGGTCGGTTTCAGCGCCGTCTTCCGTAACGAACACTTCCCCGTGCTGGATTGGACTCATGGTACCCGGATCGACGTTGATATACGGATCCAGTTTCATCATGGTCACGTTAAGGCCACGGGCTTCAAGAATGGCTGCGAGGGAGGCGGCTGCAATGCCTTTACCCAGAGAGGATACAACCCCGCCGGTCACAAAAATATAGTTCGTTGTCATGCTGAACCTGAGAAGTTAGGTTTAAAAGACGATGGAATAACCAGGACGGGAAAGTAGTATACCGGAACCAGGCTGTCGCCACAAACTTTCATTATCCCTCCTCTTCTCATCTTCAGCTCATAACGGGGAGAGAGAAAATAGCTCGTTTGCGGTAAATGTTTTTGACGCAAATCAAGCGCTTGTTATTTAAAAAACCCCACTTTTCGCGCTTGATTCACAAAATTCGTTAGAGATCAGATTCCTGGCGCTTTACCTCCTGCCAGACTTCTTCCATGGTGTTGAGATCGACACCGGTCATTGTCAGACCACGGGCGGCGACAATTCGCTCAACTTCCCGGAAGCGGCGCTCAAATTTGAGGTTCGCTTTTTGCAGCGCGGTTTCGGCTTTTACCCCTAAATGACGAGAGAGATTGACGGTGGCGAACAGCAGATCGCCCACTTCCTCTTCCAGTTTGGCCTGATCCACGACCGCCTGTTTTGCCTCGTGCATCACCTCATCGATCTCCTCATGCACCTTATCCAGTACCGGGCCGAGAGAGTCCCAGTCAAAGCCCACCGCCGAGCAGCGTTTCTGGATCTTATGGGCACGCATCAGCGCGGGAAATGCGTGGGGAATATCGTCCAGCGCCGAGTGCTGAGCCTTTTCCGCCCGCTCGCTGGTTTTGATCTCTTCCCAGCGCGCCAACACTTCGCTGCTGCTGCTGGCGGTCGCATCGGCAAAGATATGCGGATGGCGGCGTTCAAGCTTGTCGCTGATGGCCGCGCAGATGTCGTTGAAGTCAAAATGCCCCTGCTCCTGCGCCATCTGGGCATAAAACACCACCTGAAACAGCAGATCCCCTAGCTCGCCGCGCAGATCGTCAAGATCGTTGCGGGCGATGGCGTCGAGCACCTCGTAGGTCTCTTCCAGCGTATAGGGGGCGATGGTGGCGAAGGTCTGCTCTTTATCCCACGGGCAGCCGGTTTCCGGGTCGCGCAGACGCTGCATAATGTCCAGCAAGCGGTTGATTTGATTCATATGATTTCCTGAATAGAACGCCGGGTGGCGCTAACGCTTACCCGGCCTACGGTAGAGCGAATCCCCGGCGAGTAATGCGCCGCCGGGGAAAATAGCAGAGTATGCGGTTAACCGCCGTGCAGACGACGGGCGTCAATCACGTCTGGCACCTGGTTGAGCTTGCCGAGCACGCGTCCCAGCACCTGCAGGTTATAGATCTCAATATTCATATCAATGGTAGCCAGCTGCTGCCGGGTATCGCTCCGACTGGCTACGCCAAGCACGTTCACCTTCTCGTTGGCAAGGATCGTGGTGATATCGCGCAGCAGGCCGCTGCGATCGTTGGCGGTAACGCGCACCACCAGCGAGTAGCCCGCCGAGTAGCTCTCGCCCCATACCGCATCGACAATGCGCTCCGGCGCGTGGGATTGCAGATCCGTCAGCTGGTCGCAGTCGGCGCGGTGAATAGAGATCCCGCGCCCCTGGGTGATAAAGCCGACGATCTCATCTCCCGGAATGGGCTGGCAGCAGCGGGCGATGTGGTGCATCAGGTTACCGACGCCCTCAACCACCACCCGGCCATCGTCTTTGCCGTTGCGCCCCTGCGGCGCATAGGATTTCTGCTGCAGCTGCTTCAGCGCGGCGGCATCCTGCTCTTCGGCGCTGGGCTTGTTAAAGTGCGACTGCAGGAAGTTCACCATCTGGTTAAGGCGAATATCGCCCCCGCCGATGGCCGCCAGCAGCTCCTCCATTTCATTGAAGTTGTAGCGCGGCAGCAGGAGCTTCTCCGCCTCTTTCAGGCTGATGCCCAGGTGTGCGAGTTCATCGTCAAGGATCTGGCGACCGGCAAGAATGTTCTTGTCACGATCCTGCTTGCGGAACCAGGCGTGGATCTTCGAGCGTCCGCGACTGGTGGTGACGTAGCCAAGGTTCGGGTTCAGCCAGTCGCGGCTCGGGTTCGGCTGCTTCTGGGTGATGATCTCAATCTGATCGCCCATCTGTAGCTGATAGGTAAAGGGCACGATACGTCCGCTAATCTTGGCCCCGATGCAGCGGTGGCCGACGTCGCTGTGAATATGGTAGGCGAAATCGAGCGGCGTCGAGCCGGCGGGCAGATCCACGACGTCGCCTTTCGGGGTAAAGACGTAGACGCGATCGTCAAAGACCTGGCTGCGCACCTCGTCGAGCATTTCGCCGGAGTCCGCCATCTCTTCCTGCCAGGCAATCAGCTTCCGCAGCCAGGCGATGCGATCCTCGTGGCTGTTGTGGGCGCTGGTCGCCGTGGTGCCCTCTTTGTATTTCCAGTGCGCGGCAACGCCCAGCTCCGCATCCTCATGCATCTGTTTGGTGCGGATCTGGATCTCAACGGTTTTGCCGCCCGGCCCCAGCACCACGGTGTGGATCGACTGATAGCCGTTCGGCTTCGGGTTGGCTACGTAGTCGTCGAACTCATCCGGCAGGTGACGATGGTGGGTATGGACAATCCCCAGCGCGGCGTAGCAGTCCTGCAGGCGCTCGGCGACGATACGCACCGCCCGCACGTCAAACAGCTCGTCAAAGGTGAGATGCTTTTTCTGCATTTTGCGCCAGATGCTGTAGATGTGCTTAGGCCGACCATAGACTTCGGCCTTCACCCCCTCGCGCTTCATTTCAGCGCGTAGGTGACCGACGAACTCATCAATATAACGTTCACGATCGATGCGCCGCTCGTGCAGCAGCTTGGCGATACGCTTGTACTCGTCCGGGTGCAGATAGCGGAAGCAGTAGTCTTCCAGCTCCCACTTCAGCTGGCCGATGCCCAACCGGTTCGCCAGCGGGGCGTAGATGTTGGTGCACTCTTTGGCCGCCAGCACGCGTTCGTCTTCCGGGGCGTCCTTCACCTCGCGCAGGTGCGCAACGCGCTCGGCGAGCTTGATAACCACGCAGCGGAAATCATCCACCATGGCCAGCAGCATGCGGCGAACGTTATCGACCTGTTCAGAGGAGACGGCGTCGGTGTGCGTGGCCTTGAGCTGGCGGATCGCCGCCATATCACGCACGCCGTAGATCAGCGCAACTACGGACTGGCTCACGCTTTCGCGCAGCACCGCTTCGCTTACCACCTCGGCATCCGCCAGCGGGAAGAGCAGCGCGGCCTGCAGCGTGTCGAGATCCATACTGAGCATGGAGAGGATTTCCACCATCTCGACGCCGCGCCACAGCAGCAGCTCGGCGTCAGGGTGGTCCTGAGTATGTTGCAGGCAGTACGCCCAGGTTTCGGCTAAGCGCTCACACGACGGCTGACTGGAGATACCCAGACTTGCGATCCATTTTTTCGAATCGAATTCACCCGCTCGATTAAGATGTGCACTTCTTACCGCAACCATTGTCCTCTCCTTTCAGGGACGAAGCCTGCCGAATTCGGCAAGCCCGAATTAATCACTCGCGCTCAAATAACACCATCGATTCCAGATGGCCGGTGTGCGGGAACATATCCAGCATCGCGAGATGCGACATAGTGTAGCCCGCATTTAATAATGCTTCGCTGTCTCGGGCAAGCGTCGCGGGGTTGCATGACACGTAGACCACCTTTTTTGGGGATAGTTTTAGCACGTGCCGCATCACCCCTGCCGCGCCCGCGCGTGCCGGGTCGAGCAACACCTTCGTGAAACCGTGCTGCGCCCAGGGCTGTTTTGTCACGTCATCCTCCAGGTTTTCATGGAAGAAGGTCACATTCTGCAACCCGTTCTGCTGCGCGTTCTCCTGCGCCTTTGCCACCAGGGCCGCCACCCCCTCCACGCCCACCACGCTGGCGGCGCGTTTTGCCAGCGGCAGGGTAAAGTTGCCCATGCCGCAGAAGAGATCCAGCACCCGGTCATCCGGCTGAATATCCAGCCACGCCAGCGCCCGGTCTACCATCTGCTGGTTCACTTTATCATTAACCTGAATGAAATCACGCGGGCTAAAGGTCAGGCGTAGCCCGTCCGAGGTGTACCAGGGCAACTCACCGGATACCTGCTCCAGTATGGCGCTTTCCGGAGCAAGAAACAGCGCAACGCCCTGAGAATGCGAAAAGCGTTCCAGTTTTTCGCGATCGCCAGCCGGAAGGGGAGCCGTATGGCGCAATACCATCAGCGGGCCGTTATCGGCCAGCACCAGCTCAACGTGGCCAAGATGGCGTACCGCCTCCAGGCGCTGTAAGCATTCACGTAGTGAAGGGATCAATGCCTCAAGACGGGGCGCCAGCACCGGGCAGCGCACCACGTTGACGATCTCGCTGGCGCTGGCTTTGCGAAAACCCATCTCCAGCGTTTGCGTCTTCGGCTGATAATTCAGGCTCAGTCGCGCCCGCCGCCGGTAGCCCCACGGCTCGGCGGCGATGATGTCGTCTACGTCGTGCTTCATCAGACGCGCCAGCGCCTTGCTTTTGCTGCGCTGCTGCAGCGCCACGCTGGCATGCTGCTGCTGGCAGCCGCCGCAGACGCCAAAGTGCGGGCACGGCGGCGTTTCGCGATCCGGGCTGTCGTTAAGACGACGCTTCACGGCCCCGCGCGCGAACTGGCGCTTATCTTCAGTTAGGGTAATTTCGCCGCGCTCGCCGGGCAGCAGTCCGGGGATAAACAGCGCTTTGCCGTTGTGGCGTGCAACGCCCTGGCCAAAGGGATCCAGGTCGTTTACTGTTACGGTTATGATCTCACGCGTCGTCACGCGCCGTTTTGCAGAGTAGAATTGCGCCATTGCCGGGATTTTTCTCAATCAAACATAATGACTCTAATTGTCCCATAACGGAACTCCATGACCAACTACAGCCTGCGGGCGCGAATGATGATTTTAATCTTAGCGCCAACCGTTCTGATCGGTTTACTGCTTAGCGTTTTCTTTGTTGTCCACCGCTACAATGACTTACAGCAGCAGCTTGAGGATGCGGGGGCAAGCATTATCGAGCCGCTGGCGGTGGCGAGTGAATACGGTATGAACCTGCAGAACCGGGACTCAATCGGCCAGCTGATCAGCATTCTGCACCGCCGTCACTCCGATATCGTGCGTGCCATCTCCGTCTACGATGACAATAACCGGCTGTTCGTGACCTCTAACTTTCATCTCGATCCCAAAGAGTTAAAGCTCCCGGACGGTGCGGCCTTCCCTCGCCTGCTGAGCGTGACGCGCCATGGCGATCTGATGATCCTGCGCACGCCCATTGTCTCCGAGGGTTATTCACCCGACGAGCCCGCCATGCCGGATGTCAAAGCGACCAATAACATGCTGGGCTACGTCGCGCTGGAGCTGGATCTCCGCTCCGTGCGTTTACAGCAGTATAAAGAGATCTTTATCGCCGCCATGATGATGTTCTTCTGCACGGGGATCGCGCTGATCTTTGGCTGGCGGCTGATGCGCGACGTTACCGGGCCTATCCGCAACATGGTCAATACGGTGGACCACATTCGCCGGGGCCAGCTGGATAGCCGCGTTGAGGGCTTTATGCTGGGCGAGCTGGATATGCTGAAAAACGGCATCAACTCGATGGCGATGTCGCTGGCGGCCTACCACGAGGAGATGCAGCACAACATCGATCAGGCGACGTCGGATCTGCGCGAAACCCTTGAGCAGATGGAGATCCAGAACGTCGAACTGGATTTGGCCAAGAAGCGCGCCCAGGAAGCGGCCCGCATCAAGTCCGAGTTCTTGGCCAATATGTCCCACGAGCTGCGCACCCCGCTCAACGGTGTGATTGGCTTTACCCGCCTGACGCTGAAATCCGAGCTGACGCCGACCCAGCGCGATCATCTGCATACCATTGAGCGCTCGGCGGATAACCTGCTTACCATCATTAACGACGTGCTGGACTTCTCTAAGCTGGAGGCGGGTAAGCTGATCCTCGAGAGCATTCCCTTCCCGCTGCGTAACGCCCTCGACGAGGTGGTCACCCTGCTCGCCCACTCGGCCCACGACAAAGGGCTGGAGCTAACGCTCAATGTCAAAAACGACGTGCCGGACAATGTGATTGGCGATCCGCTGCGCCTGCAACAGGTCATTACCAACCTGGTCGGCAACGCCATTAAGTTTACTGAAAACGGCAATATTGATGTGCTGGTAGAGAAGCGCGCCCTGAGCAACAACAAGGTGCAGATCGAGATGCAGATACGCGATACCGGAATCGGCATTCCCGAGCGCGATCAGTCCCGGCTCTTCCAGGCGTTCCGCCAGGCGGATGCCAGCATCTCTCGGCGGCACGGCGGTACCGGGCTGGGGCTGGTGATCACCCAGAGGCTGGTAAACGAGATGGGGGGCGATATCTCCTTCCACAGCCAGCCCGGGCGGGGTTCGACGTTCTGGTTCCACATTAACCTCGATCTTAACCCTAACGTCAGCAGCGAAGGACTACCTACCGACTGCCTCGCCGGTAAGCGGCTGGCCTACGTTGAGCCGAACGCTGCCGCCGCCCAAAGCACGCTGGATCTGCTCCAGGGAACGCCGTTGGAGGTGATCTACAGCCCGACCTTCTCTGCCCTGCCGGAGGCGCACTACGATATCCTGCTGCTGGCCGTGCCGGTGACCCTGCGCGAGCCGCTCACCATGCAGCACGAGCGGCTGGCAAAGGCCGCCTCCATGACCGATTTCCTGCTGCTGGCGCTGCCGTGTCACGTGCAGATCAACGCCGAGCAGTTCAAGCAGGAGGGTGCCGCCGCGTGCCTGTTAAAACCGCTTACCTCCACGCGCCTGCTGCCTGCTCTGACCGAGTACTGCCGCCTGAATCGTCCTCGCGAGCAGGCGCTTAACGACGACCGCAAGCTGCCGATGAGCGTGATGGCGGTGGATGACAATCCGGCCAACCTGAAGCTTATCGGCGCGCTGCTTGAGGATCAGGTTCAGTATGTCCAGCTGTGCGACAGCGGTCATAGCGCGATCGACTGTGCGAAGCAGATGCAGTTCGATCTGATCCTGATGGATATTCAGATGCCCGATATCGACGGCATTCGCGCCTGCGAAACCATTCGCCAGCTGCCGCACCAGCAGCAGACGCCGGTGATCGCGGTAACGGCCCACGCCATGGCCGGGCAAAAAGAGAAGCTGCTGAACGCCGGGATGAGCGGCTATCTGGCGAAGCCGATAGAAGAAGAGAAACTCCACAGCCTGCTGCTGCGCTATCTTCCCGGCCCTGGGGTCAGCCAGTGGCTCACGCCGCCGGAGCCGGAGTCGGTAGACGTACCGCAGAATCCTGAGGTCTCCCTGGACTGGCAGTTGGCCCTGCGCCAGTCGGCAAATAAACCCGATCTGGCGCGGGAGATGCTACAGATGCTGATCGCCTTCCTGCCGGAGATCCGCAATAAGGTTGAGGAGCAGCTGGTGGGGGAAGCGCCTGAAGATTTAGTTGAGGCCATTCACAAGCTGCACGGCAGCTGCGGCTACAGCGGCGTACCGCGCCTCAAGCGGCTGTGTCATCTGATCGAACACCATCTGCGCAGCGGCATGCCCGCAGAGGATCTGGAGCCAGAGTTTCTGGAGCTGCTGGATGAGATGGATAACGTGGCGCGGGAAGCGCGTAGATGGATTGGGTGATAAATCGTGGTAATGCCGGGCGGCTCTGCGTTTGCCCGGCCTACGGCGGATATGGTGCCCTATGTAGGCCCGGTAAGCGTAGCGCCACCGGGCATGACGATGCTTTCGATTAACGCAACCCTTGGCCCGCTTTCAACACCGCTGCCACGTTGCGCGCCGTCATGCGCACGTTTTCCGCCGCGTTTTTCAGGGCGTCATCCAGGGTACAGATACCGTAGATCACGCTGAATACCGCGTCGATGCCGTGCTCGTGCACCACGCCGACGTCCGCCGTCAGACTACCCGCGATGCCGATCACCGGCTTGTTGTAGCGCTTCGCCACCTTTGCCACGCCCACCGGGACTTTGCCGTGTACCGTCTGGCTGTCGATCCGCCCCTCGCCGGTGATCACCAGATCCGCTTCGGCAACATAGCGATCGAGGTGCAGCGCGTCGGTGACAATCTCAATGCCCTGCCGCAGCTCGGCACCGCAGAACGCAAACAGCGCCGCGCCCATGCCGCCTGCTGCCCCGCCCCCGGCAAGATCCAGCACGTCGAGATCGAGATCGCGCTTGATCAGCTGGGCATAGTGCGCCAGCGCCGCATCAAGACGGGTAATCATCTCCGGCGTCGCCCCTTTCTGCGGCCCAAAGATCGCCGTTGCGCCCTCTTTGCCGGTCAGGGGATTGGTCACGTCGCAGGCAACCTCAATACGGCAGTCGTGCAGTCGCCTGTCCAGTTCGCTGATGTCGATCCGCGCCAGCGTCTCCAGCGCGCCGCCGCCCTGCCCGAGGGCGTTGCCTTCGCTATCCAGCAGCTTCGCCCCCAGCGCCTGCACCATGCCTGCGCCGCCGTCGTTGGTGGCGCTACCGCCGATGCCGATAATGATATGCTTAACGCCTGCGTCCAGCGCATGACGGATCAGCTCCCCCGTTCCCCACGAGGTGGTGATCAGCGGATTACGCTGCTCGGGTAACACCAGCTCAAGGCCGCTGGCTGCCGCCATCTCAATAAAGGCGCTCTGCTCGTCGCCGGAGAGGCCATAGAAGCCCTCAACCTGAGCGCCAAGCGGGCCGGTCACGGCAACCTCGACGATCCGCCCCTGAGTGGCGGCAACCATCGCTTCAACCGTGCCTTCACCGCCATCCGCCACCGGCAGTTTGATGTACTCCGCCTGGGGAAAGATCTCACGAAAGCCCTGCTCTATGGCGGTCGCGACATCAAGGGCGCTCAAACTCTCTTTATAGGAGTCCGGTGCGATAACAATTTTCATAAGCCGTCCTTACGCAGAGTGTGATTGCCTAAACCCTACAGCCGGAAAAACAGGGAACAGGCCGATCCCGCCGGGACCGGCCTCTGCATTAACGCACCATGCACGGACGTTTGTTATCAAACGTCCAGCCAGGGATCAGATACTGCATGCCCATAGCATCGTCACGCGCGCCGAGACCGTGCTTCTGATACAGCTCGTGCGCCTTCATCACCTGATCCATATCCAGCTCGACGCCCAGACCCGGCGTGCTCGGCACCTGCACCATCCCGCCCTTGATCTCAAACGGCGCTTTGGTCAGGCGCTGGTTGCCCTCCTGCCAGATCCAGTGGGTATCGATAGCAGTGACTTTACCCGGCGCGGCGGCTGCCACGTGAGTGAACATCGCCAGTGAAATGTCGAAGTGGTTGTTAGAGTGCGAGCCCCAGGTCAGGCCGAACTCATGGCACATCTGCGCCACGCGTACGGAGCCCTGCATGGTCCAGAAGTGCGGATCCGCCAGCGGGATATCCACGGACTGCAGGGAGAGCGTATGGCCCATCTGCCGCCAGTCGGTGGCGATCATGTTGGTGGCGGTCGGCAGACCGGTGGCGCGGCGGAACTCGGCCATCACCTCACGGCCAGAGAAGCCCTGCTCTGCGCCACACGGATCTTCCGCGTAGGCCAGCACGCCCTTCAGGTGCTTACCGATGTTGATCGCCTCGGCCAGCGACCATGCGCCGTTGGGGTCGAGGGTCACGCGCGCCTGCGGGAAGCGTTTCGCCAGCGCCACAATGGACTCGGCCTCCTCTTCGCCCGCCAGCACGCCGCCTTTAAGTTTAAAATCGTTAAAGCCATATTTCTCGTAGGCCGCTTCGGCCAGACGCACCACGCGGTCCGGAGTCATCGCCTCTTCATGCCGCACGCGATACCAGTCGCATGGATCATCCGGCTGGCTCTGGTACGGCAGCGGCGTCGCTTTGGCGTTGCCGACGAAGAACAGGTAGCCGAGCATCTCTACTTCACTACGCTGCTGACCGTCACCGAGCAGGGTCGCCACGTTAACGCCCAGGTGCTGGCCCAGCAGATCCAGCATCGCGGCTTCGATCCCGGTCACTACGTGGATGGTAGTACGCAGGTCAAAGGTTTGCAGGCCACGGCCCGCCGAGTCACGGTCGGCGAACTGGTTGCGGACGGCGGTCAGAATGTTTTTGTACTCGCCAACGGTTTTACCTACCACCAGCGCGGCGGCATCTTCCAGCGTCTGGCGGATCTTCTCGCCGCCCGGGATCTCACCCACGCCGGTATGACCCGAGTTGTCTTTGATGATAACAATGTTACGGGTGAAGAACGGCGCGTGCGCTCCGCTCAGGTTCATCAGCATGCTGTCGTGGCCCGCAACCGGGATCACCTGCATGGACGTGACGACCGGGGAAGAAAATTGATTGCTCATCGTTTTATCCTTCTATAACAAATTTAGTGTCGACCAAAGACGGGGCGTTTGCGATCGAACGTCCAGCCGGGGATCAGATACTGCATCGGGCCCGCGTCATTACGCGCTCCGCCCGGAAGCGTCTTATACAGCTCGTGGGCTTTCTGTACCTGGTCCCAGTCCAGCTCCACGCCAAGGCCCGGCGCGTCCGGTACGGCAATCTGGCCGTGCTTAATCTCCAGCGGCTGTTTGGTCAGGCGCGCGTCGCCCTCCTGCCAGATCCAGTGGGTGTCGATGGCGGTCGGATTACCCGGTGCGGCGGCACCAACGTGGGTAAACATCGCCAGTGAGATATCAAAGTGGTTATTGGAGTGGCAGCCCCACGTCAGACCCCAGTCGTCGCACAGCTGCGCCACGCGTACCGCCCCGGAGAGCGTCCAGAAGTGCGGATCCGCCAGCGGAATATCCACCGCGTTGAGCATCACCGCGTGGCCCATCTCACGCCAGTTGGTGGCGATCATATTGGTCGCCACCGGCAGACCGGTTGCCCGACGGAACTCCGCCATCACTTCCCGGCCCGAGAAACCCTGCTCTGCACCGCACGGATCTTCCGCGTAGGTCAGGACATCGTTCAGCCCTTTGCAGAGTTCAATGGCCTCATCCAGCAGCCACGCGCCATTGGGATCGACGGTGATGCGAGCATCCGGAAAGCGCTTTTTCAGCGCGCGGGCAGTGTCAATCTCCTGCTCGCCCGGCAGCACGCCGCCTTTCAGTTTGAAATCTTTGAAGCCGTAGCGATCCTGTGACGCCTCCGCCAGGCGCACCACCGCCTCGCTGTTCATCGCCTCCTGATGACGGAGATGATACCAGTCGTGGTTGCCCTCGGTTTTGACGCGATACGGCAAATCGGTCTTCTGCCGGTCGCCGACGTAGAACAGGTAGCCGAGCACCGTCACGGCGTCGCGCTGTTTACCTGGCCCCAGCAGCTCGCAGACCGGCACGCCAAGCGTTTTACCCAGCAGGTCGAGCAGCGCGGCCTCCAGGGCCGCTACCGCATTTACCCGCAGCTCAAAGGTCCAGGCACCTTTGCCGAAGGTATCAAAGTCAGCCGCCTGGTTGCCTTTGTGCACACGCTGAACCACCTGGTTTAAGCGGGCAACCTGCTGGCCGATCACCATCGGGATCGCATCGGTCAGCGTCTTAAGGATCACCTCACCGCCGGGCGCTTCCCCAACGCCGGTGTTCCCGGCGTTGTCGGTCAGCACCACGATATTGCGGGTGAAGTAAGCGTTATGTGCCCCGCCGATATTCATCAGCATGCTGTCGTAGCCGGCGACGGGGATCACTTTCATATCGGTAATAACGGGGCTGGATTGCATACTCATCGTTAGCGTCCTGTCACAGGTTTCAGTTCAACACGTTTGATATCGCCCACCAGCACCAGATAGCTCAGTACCGCGACCAGAGCATGGACACCGACGTAGATCAGCGCGCCGTTAAAGGAGCCGGTGGTGCCCACGATGTAGCCGATGGCGATCGGGGTGACGATCCCGGAGATGTTACCGAACATGTTGAACAGGCCGCCGGAGAGGCCGCTGATCTCTTTCGGTGCGGTGTCGGCCATCACGGCCCAACCCAGCGCGCCGATGCCTTTGCCGAAGAAGGCCATCGCCATAAAGCCGATGATCATCCACTCCGCATCGACGTAGTTGCAGAACACCATCACCATCGACAGCAGCATCCCTAATACGATAGGTGTTTTACGGGCGATGTTCAGCGATCCGGTACGGCGCATCAGCCAGTCGGAGATGATGCCGCCCAGCACGCCACCGGCAAAGCCGCAGATGGCCGGGATGGAGGCGACAAAGCCCGCTTTCAGAATCGACATGCCGCGCGCCTGCACCAAGTAGACCGGGAACCAGGTAATAAAGAAGTAGGTCAGGGCGTTAATGCAGTACTGACCGATATAAACCCCGATCATCATGCGCGAATTGAGTAGCTGCTTGATTTGCGCCCACTTGACGCTGAACGGCACTTTTACTTTGTTGCCCGGCTGATCCATGTTGATCAGCCCGCCGCCTTCGGCGATGTACTCCAGCTCTTTCTTGTTCACGCCAGGGTGCTGATTCGGCTCGTGGATCATCTTCAGCCAGACAAAGCTGATGATAATGCCCAGACCGCCCATGAAGAAGAAGACGTGCGACCAGCCCACCTCATGGGTCAGCCAGCCCATGATCGGGGCGAAGATGACGGTGGCAAAGTATTGGGCGGAGTTAAAGATTGCGACCGCCGTGCCCCTCTCCTGCGCCGGGAACCAGGCCGCCACGATGCGGCTGTTGCCGGGGAAGGATGGCGCTTCCGCTAAGCCCACCAGGAAGCGCAGGGTGAAGAGCGCAACGATGATGCCGAAGCCGCTGAAGATATCCACGAAGCCCTGCAGCAGGGTAAACAGCGACCAGATGAAGATAGACCAGAAGTAAACGCGTTTTGAACCAAAGCGGTCGAGCAGCCAGCCGCCGGGGATTTGGCCGATAACATAGGCCCATGAAAATGCAGAGAAAACATACCCCATGCCAACAGCATCAAGACCGATATCTTTTGCCATTTCAGAGCCGGCAATGGACAGCGTCGCGCGGTCACCATAGTTGAAGGACGTGACGATAAACAGCATCACCACTATCCAGTAGCGAGCGTTAGTGCGCTTTTCGGCGCTGCTCGCTGCGTGGCTTAATGAACTCATTATTGCACTCCTGAATTATAGCGTTGAGCTACATTCATTCTGAAAAGCACAACCTGTAGGGGTATCAGAATGACGTACGGGTGTTTTATTGCAGTCTCTGTGCAGCGGTTCGTTAGCTCCCTGTGACCTGCTCCCCGTTGATTAG
>NZ_LR607338.1:3964896-3965652 GCF_902164725.1 Pseudescherichia vulneris
CCTGCGGACTGCGTTTTAATAACTGGCGAGAAAAGTATATGAAGCGGCCAGTTTCTGCTCACCGTGCACGCACACAATATTCAGGATGCTTATCACTCTGCTTTGGGGCATAGGCACAAGGCGATGGGGGGGAGTTCACGGAATTGAAAAGCGTCAGGGATAAAAGAGAGGAAAAAGATTATGGCCCTCCCCAGGCGGGAGGGCTAAATGGGATCTATTTTAGCAGGGTTCCCCACTGCTCAACCCACGGGTTCGACTCCGTCTCGGGCTCGGGGTGTTCGCTGGCGTCAATAAGCAGAATCTCACCGACGCGCTGCGCCTGCTGGTCTGCAAGCAGCTCGGCAAACCGTTTCCCGCCGCCGCAGAAGTGGGAGTAGGTGCTGTCACCCAGCGCAATCACGCCGTAGCGCAGGTTGGGCTGGAATCCGAGCGAGTCGCGGATCGCCGCGTAGAGCGGCGCGATGTTATCCGGCAGATCGCCCTGCCCCGTCGTGGAGGTGACCACCAGCACGGTTTTGTCCTGGTAATAGGCCCAGTCCGCCAGCGTCCCATCCTCAAAGACCTTAACCTGGTGCCCCTGTCCGGTCAGCAGCGTCTCCGCCTCTTCGGCCACCAGCAATGAGTTGCCATACATGGTGCCAACAAAAATACCAATCTCTGCCATTTTTCACTCCCTGGTTGCTAACTGCCAGGTTTCATCCTGGCTGCTGTCCGGCACAAACTCAACCCCTGCGATGCTTTACGTTTAAGGACATG
>NZ_LR607338.1:3965752-4005424 GCF_902164725.1 Pseudescherichia vulneris
CTATACACTGTAGGATCCGCACTCATTCATCGGGAGAAGGCCGCGCCAGCCAAACTGGGTTAACGCCTGCATCCAGACGTCGTCCAGCCCAGCGCGCAGCGTCAACGGCTCGCCGGTAAAGGGATGGGTCAGGGAAAGCTCGCTGGCGTGCAGCATGAGCCGATTCAGGCCAAAGTGCGCCGCCGCGCTGCGGTTCTGACGCAGATCGCCATGCTTGCTGTCGCCAATAATCGGATGGCGCAGGTGGGTAAGGTGACGGCGCAGCTGGTGCTTGCGTCCGGTTTGCGGATCCAGCTCTACCAGCCCGTAGCGGGTTGTCGGAAACTTGCTGACGGCAACCGGCAGCTCAACGGTCGCCAGCCCGCGATAGCGGGTAACCGCTGGCTGCGGCTCTTTGTCAGTGCGGGAAAACTTATCGGCGATCTTATCCAGCTCCTCTACCAGCGGGTAGTCCAACGTGGCGGCGTCCATCAGCCAGCCGCGGACAATCGCATGGTAGCGCTTCTGGATTAGGTGTTGCTCAAACTGCTGGGAGAGCAGACGCCCCGCCTCGCTGGAGAGCCCCATCAGCAGCACGCCGGAGGTGGGCCGATCCAGACGGTGAGCAGTAAAGACGTGCTGACCAATCTGATCCCGCACGGTTTGCATCACCACCACTTTTTCATCGCGATCGAGCCAGCTACGGTGCACCAGCCAGCCGGAGGGTTTGTTCACCGCCACCAGCCACTCATCCTGATAAATAATCTCCAGCATCAGGCGTCGCTACCGGCAAAGAGCGCATCAAGGCGTTGCAGATGCACAAGGATGACATCGCGCAGCGGATCGCTGGCATCGAGCGCCATCTCGTAATAAGGGGTCACGGCAAAGGTCTGCGGCAGCGGCTGACCGCTATCCAGCAGGGCGTGCATACGGGGGATTAACACCCACTGCAGCCACTCCAGCGGGGCAAGCGTATCCAGGCAGAAGGGTTGCGTGCTGGCAAACGCACTGCTCTCTGGCGCAACGCCCTGCCAGACTTTTTTCTCGCGCAGCAGCGCCTCAATGGCGTGCAGCTGCTCGCGTACGCTGATATGAAGAGACATAGAAACCTCAATGACGATCGAACTGGCGCGCAGAATAGCATTGCGGAAGGGGAAATAAAAAAGGGAGCACTGTAATTAAACAGTGCTCCCGGTTCGTTTAGCAGCAGTCCGGCTACCTTGATGCTCCCTGCTCATCCATGAAAACTTTTCCTGCGGTCTCCTGACCTGTTCATCCATAAACCCTGTTCATCCATAAACCATGCTGCCTGCTCGCATCGCCCGATACGACACGCTTAATCCATTAAGCGACATCCTAATCATCCTGATTCACCGGATATCCTGCCCGGTTCACATTCTCCTTCCTGGAGGTGTCCTTTAACGCGCTCCGGCGTTATCCTCTCTGCTTCATCCTGAAGCCTTTCCCTGTAATACCGTCCCGGTATGTCCTGTGTCAGAAGCGACATCATCCTGATATTCACTTCGTGTTCAACATCCTGTCGACACAATTAGAATCGACCTTTCCGCTTCGTCTTGCAAGCATGCCATAAGACTTTAGTGCGGATTAATTTGCGTTAAATGTTGCGCAGTTTTTAGTAAATACCTGATTTAGATTTGCTTTATCGATTTTACATCTTCAAAATATTTTTTAACAAAATGGCAATATCCTACACACCTGTAAGAGATCTCTCACACGCGTAATAGAGGATTGGATTACATGACAGGCTCAAGCCGCTGAAGGAATAGCGCTACCGAAGGGGCGAGCACGGTGCGATGACGGGTACCGAGCGTCTCTTTCACCACCTCGCCGGTTAAGTTACAGATCGAGATGACATCGAGTTCGCTATCGAGCGTGGCGATAAATAGCGTGGGTGGCAGCTTTAATCGCTTCTGCGTCACCAGATGTCCAATGAGATTCTCCTGAACACGCAGGAAATCGTCCGCACTCCAGGTTTGCAGGAGCGTCAGCGTCTCATTCTCGAATCGTGCCAGCATATCACCGGCAAACTGTGTGGAATAAAAGCTGTGAACTGCAGGTTGTATCACAATATCTAATGCACGTTCAACAGCGTTTACATTTTCTACTGCATCAAAAGGTTGGGGTTGCCAGATGACCCGGTCTTCCAGCGAGGAGATCACACAGGGTGACGGCACGCCATACAGCGCCTCACTCTGCGGCCAACTATTGTGGGTCTCATGCCAGGCGTCGCAGTAGCGCGCGGTAAAAGCCTTCAGGGCAAGGGATGTCTCTTGGTCCACCGGTTCCTCTCTTCACTCAGCCAGGATAAACTTAAGGCTGAGAGTTTACCTGCAAAACGGCGATGAAACATGTCTTCTTCTTATGATAACCACCAGGCGCTGGCTGGCCTGACCCTGGGCAAAACCACCCGCTACTGCGATACCTACGACGCAACCCTGCTGCAGGGCGTTCCCCGCAGCTTGAATCGCGATCCCCTCGGCCTGCATGCCGACAGCCTGCCCTTCCACGGCGGTGACATCTGGACGCTGTATGAGCTGTCATGGCTCAACGCCAACGGCCTGCCGCAGGTTGCAGTGGGCCATGTCGAGCTGGACTACAGCAGCATCAATCTGGTGGAGTCAAAAAGCTTTAAGCTCTACCTGAACAGTTTTAACCAAACGCGCTTTAGCCGTTGGGAAGAGGTCCGCGAGACGCTGGAGCGGGATCTCAGCGCCTGCGCGCAGGGCAAAGTGAGCGTGATGCTCTATGCATTGGATGAGCTGGAAGGCCAGCCGATCGCCCACTTCAACGGTAAGTGCATCGATAACCAGGATATCGTGATCGATGACTACCAGTTCAACGCCGACTATCTGCAAAACGCCGCGGATGGCAGCGTAGTGGAGGAAACCCTGGTCAGCCATCTGCTGAAGTCCAACTGCCTGATCACCCACCAGCCGGACTGGGGTTCCGTTCAGATTCAGTATCGCGGGCCGCAGATCGATCGCGAGAAGCTCCTGCGCTATCTGGTCTCCTTCCGCCACCACAATGAGTTTCACGAGCAGTGCGTAGAGCGCATCTTTAACGATCTGCTGCGCTTCTGCCAGCCGGAAACGCTGAGCGTCTATGCCCGCTATACCCGTCGCGGCGGTCTGGATATCAACCCGTGGCGTAGCAACACCGACTTCCAGCCCGCGACCGGTCGTCTGGTGCGCCAGTAACGGCGGCAAAAAGTACGATTTTTTACTGATTTGCGCGGTGGATTCCGCGCCTGAGGTTGTTAAACGTCACATGCCAGGGCTATTGTAATCACAGGGAGCGGCGATCTTCGCCCCATAAGGAGTTCACTTGATTACACATATTAGCCCGCTAGGCTCAATGGATCTGTTGTCGCAGCTGGAAGTCGATATGCTTAAAAGCTCGGCCAGCAGCGACCTTTATCAACTGTTTCGTAACTGTTCACTTGCCGTTCTAAACTCAGGAAGCCAGACCGACAGCAGTAAAGAGCTGCTGTCCCGCTTCGAGAATTTTGATATCAACGTGTTACGTCGCGAACGCGGCGTAAAGCTGGAGCTGATCAACCCGCCGGAAGAGGCATTCGTTGACGGACGTATTATCCGCTCGCTCCAGGCTAACCTCTTTGCCGTGCTGCGCGATATCCTGTTCGTCAACGGACAGATCCACAACGCCGGGCGCTTCCAGCACCTTAACCTTGAGAGCTCCACCCACATCACCAACCTGGTCTTCTCGATCCTGCGCAACGCCCGCGCGCTGCACGTGGGCGAAGCGCCTAATATGGTAGTGTGCTGGGGCGGCCACTCGATCAATGAAACCGAGTACCTTTACGCTCGCCGCGTCGGAACGCAGCTGGGCCTGCGCGAGCTGAATATCTGCACCGGCTGTGGCCCTGGCGCGATGGAAGCCCCGATGAAAGGGGCGGCGGTGGGCCATGCCCAGCAGCGCTATAAAGAAGGACGCTTTATCGGCATGACCGAACCGTCCATCATCGCCGCCGAGCCGCCTAACCCGCTGGTCAACGAGCTGGTGATCATGCCGGATATCGAGAAGCGTCTGGAGGCCTTTGTACGCATCGCCCACGGGATCATCATCTTCCCCGGCGGCGTGGGAACGGCAGAAGAGCTGCTCTACCTGCTCGGCATTCTGATGAACCCGGCCAACCAGCATCAGGTGCTGCCGCTGATCCTCACCGGGCCAAAACAGAGCGCAGACTACTTCCGCGTGCTGGACGAGTTTATTACCCATACGCTCGGCGAATCGGCCCGCCGCTACTACCGCATCATCATTGACGATGCGCCGGAAGTGGCTCGCCAGATGAAAAAAGCGATGCCGCTGGTGAAAGAGCACCGTCGCGATACCGGAGACGCCTACAGCTTTAACTGGTCTATCCGCATTACGCCGGATCTGCAGATGCCGTTCGAGCCGACCCATGAGAACATGGCTAACCTTCAGCTCTACCCGGATCGGCCGGTGGAGGTGCTGGCGGCAGACCTACGTCGCGCCTTCTCAGGGATCGTGGCGGGCAACGTCAAAGAGGTAGGCATTCGTGCCATTGAAGCCGCCGGACCGTACAAGATCCACGGTGACCGGGCAATGATGCGCCGGATGGACGATCTGCTCCAGGGCTTTGTGGCCCAGCACCGCATGAAGCTGCCAGGCTCGGCCTATATCCCCTGCTACGAAATTTGTGCCTGATTTTTCCTGACCTGCCGGGTGGCGCTCCGCTTACCCGGCCTACTCAATACATACACCGAACTTATATTTCTAATCCCTCCGCCTAAAAGCAATCGATTGCTTGAAAAGTGCACGCCGTTATTTATCCAGAAAAGTTTTGCTTAAATCTGATAAAACGCTGCCATCTGCGCTTTTTACCGGGTGATTATCGTATTTCATGCCTGGCGCTTTGATCGCAAATCCTGGCGATGATAGCCTTCGCCACCATAAATCTCCCTGTGGGCATTTTTAGCAGCGCGTTGGTCTAAACACAGCCATATAGAAAGTGGATTATTGCAATTGAGATCGCGATCACTGTCAGGGTCATAACATAAATGTATCGTTCCGCCGCAAAATGTAACGGAGAAAAATAATCCCAATACGTTACTTAACCCAATTTCATATTACCGTTGGGCGCTTTTTCATCAGATTTGACTAAGCGCCTGATATTTAGCTTTTAAAGTAAATGGAGATAGAGATGGAAACCACGCAAACCAGCACCATTGCTTCGCAGGCAACGCGAAGCACATGGCGTAAGAGCGATACCATGTGGATGCTGGGCCTGTATGGCACAGCGATTGGCGCAGGTGTGCTGTTCCTGCCGATTAACGCCGGCGTCGGCGGCATGATCCCCCTGATCATCATGGCGATTATCGCCTTCCCGATGACCTTTTTTGCCCACCGCGGCCTGACCCGCTTCGTGCTGTCAGGGAAAAACCCTGGCGAAGACATCACCGAAGTGGTGGAAGAGCATTTTGGCGTGGGTGCCGGTAAGGTCATCACCCTGCTCTACTTCTTTGCTATCTACCCGATCCTGCTGGTTTACAGCGTGGCGATCACTAACACCGTCGACAGCTTCCTGACCCACCAGCTGGGCATGGTTTCGCCGCCGCGCGTCGTGCTGTCCCTGATCCTGATCGTCGGCATGATGACCATCGTGCGCTTCGGCGAGAAGATGATCGTTAAGGCGATGAGCATCCTGGTATTCCCGTTTGTGATTGCCCTGATGCTGCTGGCGCTCTACCTGATCCCACAGTGGAGCGGCGCGGCGCTGGAGACCCTCTCCTTTGATGCTGCCGCTAACACCGGACAAGGCCTGTGGATGACCCTGTGGCTGGCGATCCCGGTGATGGTCTTCTCCTTCAACCACTCGCCGATCATCTCCTCCTTCGCCGTTGCTAAACGCGAAGAGTACGGCGATGACGCAGAGAAAAAATGCTCCCGCATCCTCTCCTATGCCCACATCATGATGGTGCTGACGGTGATGTTCTTTGTCTTCAGCTGCGTGCTGAGCCTGGCCCCGGCCGATCTGGTTGCGGCGAAAGAGCAGAACATCTCTATCCTCTCCTACCTGGCTAACCACTTCCATGCCCCGGTCATTGAGTGGATGGCACCGATTATCGCCATGGTCGCAATCACTAAATCTTTCCTCGGCCACTACCTGGGCGCGCGCGAAGGCTTTAACGGGATGATCATTAAGTCCCTGCGCGGCAAAGGCAAAACCATGGAGATCGGCAAGCTGAACCGCATCACGGCGATCTTCATGCTGCTGACCACCTGGCTGGTTGCGACGCTGAACCCGAGCATCCTCGGCTTGATCGAAACCCTGGGCGGCCCGGTTATCGCGATGATCCTGTTCCTGATGCCGATGTACGCCATTCAGAAAGTCCCGGCGATGCGTAAATACAGCGGCCACATTAGCAACGCGTTTGTGGTGGTGATGGGTCTGATCGCTATCTCTGCGATCTTCTACTCCCTGTATCACCTCTTCGCTGCTTAAGTTATCCCCCCTCGCCGCCCACCCGGGCGGCGAACCCAGCACTACGCCATGGACAATCAGTATGATCAGCGTATTCGATATCTTTAAAATTGGTATTGGTCCCTCCAGCTCGCACACCGTCGGGCCAATGAAAGCCGGAAAGCAGTTTACCGATGACCTCGTAGCGCGCGGCATCCTTGCCGAGACTACCCGCGTGGTGGTTGACGTATATGGCTCGCTGTCGCTTACCGGCAAAGGCCACCACACCGATATAGCCATTATTATGGGCCTTGCAGGCAACCTGCCGGACAGCGTCGACATCGATGCCATCCCGGCATTTATTGCTGATGTCAGTGCCCGAGGCCGTCTGCCGCTGGCGAACGGTCAGCATGAGGTCGATTTTCCTCTTGAGCAGAGCATGAACTTCCATGCTGATAACCTCTCTCTGCATGAAAACGGGATGCGTATCAGCGCCCTGGCAGGCGATACGCTGCTTTACAGCCAGACCTACTACTCTATCGGCGGCGGGTTTATCGTCGATGAGGCGCACTTCGGCCAGACCAGCGACTCGCCGGTTGCCGTGCCCTATCCCTATAAGAACGCCGCCGATCTGCAGCGCCACTGTCAGCAGACCGGCCTGTCGCTCTCCGGGCTGATGATGGAGAACGAGCTGGCCCTGCACAGCAAAGCGGCGCTGGAGCAGCACTTCGCCAGCGTCTGGGCGGTCATGCGCGGCGGCATCGAGCGCGGGATCACCACTGAAGGGGCGCTGCCGGGCAAGCTGCGGGTTCCGCGTCGGGCGGCAGCACTGCGCCGGATGCTGGTGAGCAGCGATAAAACCACCACCGATCCGATGGCGGTGGTCGACTGGATCAACATGTTTGCCCTGGCGGTCAACGAAGAGAATGCCGCTGGCGGGCGCGTGGTCACCGCACCAACCAATGGCGCATGCGGTATCGTTCCCGCCGTGCTGGCCTATTACGACAAGTTCATCCGCGAAGTGAACGCTAACTCGCTGGCGCGCTATCTGCTGGTGTGCAGCGCCATCGGCTCGCTCTATAAGATGAACGCCTCGATCTCCGGGGCGGAGGTGGGCTGTCAGGGTGAAGTTGGCGTCGCCTGCTCAATGGCGGCTGCCGGGCTGACCGAGCTGCTGGGCGGTAGCCCGACCCAGGTCTGCATCGCGGCGGAAATCGGCATGGAGCACAACTTGGGTCTCACCTGCGATCCGGTTGCCGGTCAGGTACAGGTTCCCTGCATCGAGCGTAACGCCATCGCCTCTGTCAAAGCGGTGAATGCCGCGCGGATGGCGCTGCGTCGCACTAGCGAGCCGCGCGTCTGCCTCGACAAGGTGATCGAAACCATGTACGAAACCGGCAAGGACATGAACGCCAAATACCGCGAGACCTCCCGCGGCGGGCTGGCAATGAAAATCGTCGCCTGCGATTGATCCCCTGAGCGATGAATGGTCACCACCTCCCGTCAATGATACCCTTAGCCGGTCTGTCATTGCCGGGAGGATCGCGTGGCCGTTCATCTGCTTATCGTTGATGCACTTAACCTTATTCGCCGTATTCATGCCGTACAGGGCTCACCCTGCGTGGATGTCTGTACGCACGCGCTGGGACAGCTGATTGTTCACAGCCAGCCGACCCACGCGGTCGCGGTGTTTGACGACGAGGCCCGCAACAGCGGCTGGCGGCACCAGAAGCTGCCGGACTATAAGGCGGGTCGTCCGCCGATGCCCGATACCCTGCACGGCGAAATGCCTGCCCTGCGCGCGGCGTTTGAACAGCGCGGCGTGCGCTGCTGGATCTCCGAGGGTAACGAGGCGGACGATCTCGCCGCCACCCTGGCGGTCAAGGTGGCCCAGGCGGGACATCAGGCGACCATCGTCTCAACCGATAAAGGCTACTGCCAGCTTCTCTCCCCCACCCTGCGCATTCGCGACTACTTTCAAAAGCGCTGGCTGGATGCGCCCTTTATTGCAGGCGAGTTTGGCGTTCTGCCGGAGCAGCTAACGGACTTCTGGGGACTGGCGGGCATCAGCAGTTCGAAAATACCCGGCGTGGCGGGGATTGGTCAGAAGAGCGCCGCTCAGCTGCTGACGCAGTTTCAAACGTTGGAAGGGATCTACGCCCATCTGAACGAGGTGCCGGAGAAGTGGCGCGGCAAGCTTGAGGCGCACCGGGAGATGGCGTTTATCTGCCGCGAGGTGGCAACGCTACAGACAGAACTGCACCTCGACGGCAATTTACAACAGCTAAGGTTAGTGTAACCGCCCGGTGGCGCTGCGCTTACCGGGCCTATTAAACCAATAACTTAACGCTCGTCGCGACGGCCACCTACGGCTGCCCACCAGCGACGGACGTGCACCGTCACCTCTTCGCGGTCATGGTAGAGCTGACGGGCCTGGATCTGGGCGTTGATGCCGTTCGCTTCCAGCTGCTGCTGAATGTACGCGAGGTTGTTCGAGACCTCCTCATAGCGCTTTTTCATCGGCAATTTGAGGTTAAAGATGGTTTCCCGGCACCAGCCGTTAACCAGCCACTGCGCCATCAGGGCGGCAACTTTCGCAGGCTTCTCCACCATATCGCACACCATCCAGGTAATGTTGCTGCGCGTTGGGCGATATCTAAAACCGTCTTCCCGCAGCCAGGTCACCTGTCCGGTATCCATCAGGCTCTGGGCCATCGGACCGTTATCCACCGACGCAACCCACATATTGCGCTTCACCAGCTGATAGGTCCAGCCGCCGGGGCAGGCCCCAAGATCGACAGCGTGCATGCCGTTGGCCAGGCGCTCATCCCACTCGTCCGCCGGGATAAAGACGTGGAACGCCTCTTCCAGCTTCAGCGTAGAGCGGCTCGGCGCATCGGACGGGAACTTCAGGCGCGGGATGCCCATGTAGAACGGCGAATTATTGTCGGAGTAGGAGTAGCCGGTATAGCAGCAGCCGGGCGCGATAAAGAAGACATGCACCACCGGACGCTTGGCGGTTTCGTAGCTGGTGAGGATCTTCGCCTCACGCAGCGCAGCGCGCAGCGGCACGGTGAACTTGCGGCAGAACTTCATCAGCTCTTTGCTTTCATTGGTATCCGCCACCTCAACGCGCAGCTCGCCGCCCTTCTCGACCACGCCCTGCAGCATGCCAACGATCGGCGTGATGCGATCCTCCGGAGGCAGATCCTGAAGCAGTTCACCGACCACGAACATCTGGCGCACAAAAATCAGCGAGCTAAACGGCAGCTCCCGCGCCAGCTTGTCAGCCTCTTCGGCCTGGTAGCACTCGAAAATCACATAGCCAGCGTTATCTTTGACGCGGGCAAAACCAAACACGTTCAGCCGCCCGGCCTTATCGGTGATCTCTGCGGCGCACTCTTTTTCAAATCCGGGGCGACACAGCAGTACAAGCTTATTCATGACCAGGGCCTTTACGTTTCAGACGAATTGCGCCAATTAACATTAATACCCAGCCGGTAAGGAAGCTAACGCCGCCGACTGGGGTGACAAACGCCCACAGGCGCAGATGCGACAGCGCGAGGCAGTAAAGGCTTCCGCTGAAGAGAACCGTACCCAGCGCCAGAAAGACGCTGCTCCAGTAGAACCAGATGCTGATCCGGCGCTGCATCGCTACCGCCAGGCCAAAGACTGCCAGGGTGTGAAACGCCTGGTACTCAAGACCGGTCTGGATCCAGCCCATCTCGGCCGCGCCTAACGATTTACTCAATACGTGTGCGCCAAATGCGCCCAGGGCCACAAAAATAAAACCGCTGATGGCGGCAAAAATCAGCATAAATCGGCTGGTCATAGTCTTACCCTAAAGTCATGCGCTAACCGCGCGCCTATATACGTTATTGCTCATAGCGAAAGCGAAATTTTTCTTGCTCGGCTGCCGCTTTGGCCAGGATCCACTGGCGGAAGGCGGCTATTTTACCCAGTTCTGCCTGACTGTCATGACAAACCAGATAAAAGGCGTTTTTACTGACCAGCACGTCGTTAAACGGACAGGCCAGACGACCG
This sequence comes from Pseudescherichia vulneris, assembly GCF_902164725.1. Taxonomy (NCBI): domain Bacteria; kingdom Pseudomonadati; phylum Pseudomonadota; class Gammaproteobacteria; order Enterobacterales; family Enterobacteriaceae; genus Pseudescherichia; species Pseudescherichia vulneris. The sequence goes on from NZ_LR607338.1 coordinate 3,976,242, forward strand.
GCTTCGATCTCCGACTGGGCCATCACGTTATTTGCCAGCGCAACGCCCTGACCGTGGATCGCCGCCTGCAGCACCATGGCGCTGTGGCTGAAGATGGGCCCCTGCTGCACGTTAAGATTCAGGCCCAGCTGGCGGGTATAGGTCTGCCAGTCGCGGCGCGAGGCATCATGCAGCAGCGTATGCTTTGCCAGATCCTCAGGGGCCTTTATCGGTTTGTCACCGGTCAGCAGCAGCGGTGAGCAGACCGGAAGCAGATATTCTGCGTATAATTTTTCAACACGCAAGCCTGGCCAGTTACCCCGGCCGTAAAAAATGGCCACGTCGACGTCGTCCGCCAGCTTATCGACCTCACGGTCTACGGCCTGGATACGGACGTCGATTCCCGGATAAGCTGAGTTAAAGCTAGAGAGTCTTGGCACCAGCCACTGAATGGCAAAGCTGGGCAATAAACTGACGGTTAACGCCCCTTTTGCGCTGCGCGACTGCAGCTTGCGCGTGGCCTCGGTGAGCTGGGAAAAAATCTCTTTGATATCCTGAAAATAGCTCTGTCCCTCTTCCGTTAACAGCAGGGATCGGTTACGGCGGCGGAACAGCTTGAGCCCAAGAAAATCCTCAAGAGACTTGATCTGGTGGCTTACTGCGGCCTGCGTCACAAAAAGCTCATCGGCGGCGCGAGTAAAACTTAAATGGCGGGCGGCGGCATCAAAAACACGTAATGCATTTAAGGGCGGTAATCGCTTAGACATGGGTTATTTGGCTTAGGTGTTAAATCATTTTAACAAACAGGAAACAACACGTTACCTATTAGTTTTTTTTATCTGAGCCATTATAAATTGTCCGTTGAGGAACTACCAGCAAATACCTATAGTGGCGGCACTTCCTGAGCCGGAACGAAAAGCTTTTTTTGGAATGCGTGTTCTGATGGGCTTTTGGCTTACGGTTGTGATGTTGTGTTGTTGTGTTTGCATTTGGTCTGCGATTCAGACCATGGTAGCAACGCTACCCTATTTCACTTCCTGTACATTTACCCTGTCTGTCCATAGTGATTAATGTAGCACCGCGAATTGCGGTGCTTTTTTTTAGGCTATTTTTAGTAGCTTAAATTTCAGTAGCTTAACCCGAGATTATTTCTCCAGCGCGACCATCTCTTTTACGTCGCTGCGGTTAATCTGCTGTTTATTACCGTTCGCATCTTTATACGAGATCATCCCGGTCTGATCGTCAGTCTTCGGCTTACCGTCGGAAACAATCGTACGACCATCATTGGTGTGCATGACATAGTTCGGACCAGAACAGGCGCTCAGGGCAAAAGCCAGTGTACAAGCAGAGATAATTGCGGCAGTCTTTTTCATCTTCTTCTCCTTTTAGCAATAAATGCTATTCAAACCGTTTTTCTAAACAGGCTTCAAGTGTCACCTAACACTTATCAGCATAATCGGCTTACATAAATTCGCCAGGATAAACAGATAATTCCGATGGTTAGCACTTTGCTTGTACATTGGTGAAAATTGCGCGACGATCCTTATATTGATATGAGGAATTCTATGAACGCTTTTAATCCTGCGCAGTTTCGCGCCCAGTTCCCGGCGCTTGCCGATGCCGGTATCTACCTGGACTCTGCCGCCACGGCGCTGAAGCCCCAGGCGGTGATCGACGCCACGCAGCAGTTCTACAGCCTGAGCGCAGGCAACGTCCACCGCAGCCAGTTTGCCGAGGCCCAGCGGCTGACGGCACGCTATGAAGCGGCGCGGGATCGCGTTGCGGCTCTGCTAAACGCCCCCTCCGGCAAGAATATCGTCTGGACGCGAGGCACCACCGAAGCCATTAATATGGTCGCCCAGTGCTATGCCCGTCCGCGCTTGAAGGCGGGAGATGAGATCATCGTCAGCGTGGCCGAGCACCATGCCAACCTGGTGCCCTGGCTGATGGTGGCCGAGCAGACCGGGGCACGCATCGTTAAGCTGCCGCTGGCGGCCAACGGCGTGCCGGACGTTGAGCAGCTTGATGAGCTGATTACCCCGCGCAGCTGTATTCTCGCCCTTGGGCAGATGTCTAACGTTACCGGCGGCTGCCCGGATCTGGCTCGCGCTATCGCCTGGGCCCACGGTGCAGGCATGGTGGTGGTGGTTGACGGCGCGCAGGGTGCGGTGCACTTTCCCGCCGACGTGCAGAAGCTGGGCATCGACTTCTACGCCTTCTCTGGCCATAAGCTGTATGGTCCGACCGGGATCGGCGTGCTTTACGGCAAAGCCAGCCTGCTGGATGAGATGTCGCCCTGGCTGGGCGGCGGCAAGATGATCGCCGAAGTGACCTTCGACGGCTTTACCACTCAGCCCGTGCCCTATCGTCTGGAGGCGGGTACGCCCAACGTCGCCGGGGTGATTGGCCTCTGCGCCGCACTGGAGTGGCTGGAGGGGTTTGATATCGTGCAGGCCGAGAGCTATAGCCGTGGCCTGGCGACGCTGGCCGAAGAGGCGCTGGCCCAGCGTCCTGGTTTCCGCTCGTTCCGCTGCCAGGACTCCAGCCTGCTGGCGTTTGATTTTGCCGGCGTGCATCACAGCGATATGGTTACCCTGCTGGCAGAGTACGGGATCGCCCTGCGCGCCGGGCAGCACTGCGCCCAGCCGCTGCTGGCAGCCCTCGGCGTGAGCGGGACGCTGCGCGCCTCGTTTGCGCCCTACAACACGAAAGCCGACGTCGACGCGCTGGTTAACGCCGTCGATCGCGCCCTTGAGATACTGGTGGATTAATGACTAGCCCTGCTTTTGCCGGACACCCGTTTGGCACCGCCGTCACCGAAGAGACGCTGAAAAAGACCTTTGGCCCGCTGACCCAGTGGGAGGACAAGTATCGCCAGCTAATTATGCTCGGCAAGCAGCTGCCGCCCCTGTCGGAAGAGCTAAAGGCGCAGGCTCGGGAGATCCCCGGCTGTGAAAACCGGGTCTGGCTGGGTCATACGCGCACGGCAACGGGGAAAATGCACTTCTTTGGTGACAGTGAGGGGCGCATCGTACGCGGCCTGCTGGCGGTTCTGCTGACCGCCGTCGAGGGGAAAAGCGCCGACGCGCTGCTGGCGGACGATCCGCTGGCGCTGTTTGATGAGCTTGGCCTGCGCGCCCAGCTGAGCGCCTCGCGGACACAGGGCCTGGCGGCGCTGAGCGAGGCGGTGGTTGAGGCGGCGCGTCAGGGGTGAAAACGCCCGGTGGCGCTACGCTTACCGGGCCTACGGAGTGCGAGCCGCCTTGGCCATCATCTTCTTCAGCGCATGGGAGACCGCCACAAAACCAAAGGTGGCGGTGACCATGGTAGCCGCACCAAAGCCGGAGGCGCAGTCCATCCGCTTCGGCCCCTCTGCGGTACTCTTCATGGCACAGACCGAGCCGTCTGCCTGCGGGTAGACCAGCGCCTCGGTAGAGAAGACGCAGTCCACGCCCAGCTTGCCCTTGCTGTTTTTCACCACCCCAAAGTCGCTTTTCAGCCGTTCGCGCAGCTTGGCCGCCAGCGGATCCTGGATCGTCTTTGCCAGATCGCTGACCTGAATCTGCGTCGGATCGATCTGCCCGCCCGCGCCGCCGGTGGTCACCAGCGGAATTTTATACCGGCGGCAGTAGGAAATTAGCGCAGCCTTGGGGCGCACGCTGTCGATCGCATCAATGACATAGGTGAAGTCCTTGTTCAGCAGCGTCGACACGTTGTCGGCGGTCACGAAGTCGTCCACCACCGTCACCAGGCACTCAGGGTTGATCTGGCGAATGCGCTCCGCCATCACCTCGGCTTTGGCCAGCCCAACGCTGTCGCGTAGGGCGTGGATCTGCCGGTTGGTGTTGGTCACGCAGACGTCGTCCATATCGATCAGCGTAATAGCGCCGATCCCGGTGCGGGCCAGCGCCTCCGCCGCCCAGGAGCCCACGCCGCCAATGCCGACCACGCAGATATGCGCGCCAGCAAACAGTGCCAGCGCCTCTTCACCGTATAACCGCGCCGTGCCGCCAAAACGCTGACGCCAGGCGTCGCTGATTACCACAGACATAAGACCTCAGAGAGTAAAATTGGGCGCGCAGATTAGCATACTCAGCCGCTAAAGACGTTACCGGTTCCTGCCCCCGGCGCATTTTTCAATACCCAGACGCGACCGTAGTGATTATACCATCCGGCGCGGTGCCCGGCCTCGGGACCAATCCCCTGATAGATATCAAAGTGCTGACCCTTAATCGCGCCACCCACGTCGAGGGCCACCATCAGGCGCAGCTCATACTGACCGTTGAACTTGCCGTTATTATCCAGCAGCGGCACTTCCGCCAGCAGGGTGGTTCCCGCCGGGATAATGCTGCGGTCGGAGGCCACCGAGGCGCGGCCAATCAGCGGCACGGCGCTGGCACCTTTCACCGGCGCATAGGACTGCGGTTTAAAGAAGACAAAGGATGGGTTCTGCTCCAGCAGCTCCTGCACCTCCGCCGGACTGTGGGTTTCGCCCCAGTGGCGGATCGCCTGCATCGACATATCTTCGCGCTTCACTTCCCCACGATCGATCAGCACTTTACCGATACTGCGGTAGGCGTGGCCGTTTTTACCGCCGTAGCTGAAGAAGTTAAGCGGGCTGCCGTCGCCGAAATCGATATAGCCGCTGCCCTGCACGTCCATAATAAAGTTGTCCATCAGCGAGTTGCTGTAGGCCAGAACATAGTTGTCGCTGAGCGCGCCCGCGTAGATCTCTGCCCGGGACGGCAGGCGGCCACGTTTAGGCGGCATGCGGTAGATAGGATACTGGAACTCGCCCTGTCGGGTATGGCGGGCCTGGACGACCGGCGTGTAGTAGCCGGTAAACTGAACGTTGCCGTAGTTATCGGTGCCGTTCATCTGCCAGGCGTCAATGCCGTACTGGCGCATAGTGCGGGTATCGCCCCCGGCGCGCAGCCACTCCTGCACCGCACTGTAGACGGCGCTCTGGTTGCCATAGAGGCGCGGCGAAGCGCTGCGGATCTGGCCTACCTGCTGGGCAAAGTCACCGCCGTTAATCGGCGCACCCACCGCATCGGGCTGGTTTACCAGGGTGAAAGGCTGGGTTAATTTCCCATCTTCATACTGCTGACCGCGATCGGTCGGTTTTGAGGAGCAGGCGGCAAGCAAAGCCAGCGCTGCGCCCGTGAGGAGATACTTCGACCAACGTCCTTTCATTGTTTCTCATCTTTTGGTTAACCAGGGGGCGTGATGAAGATAACAAACCAGTTTCGCTAATGAAATGCGAAATACGGAACTTAACGGCAATTACGCTCAAAAAACGCGCATAATGTGCCTTTTTTATGCAGATACTTTCATTATTTAACAATTTTCTCGAAAAAGGGTTGCGTCAAAGAGCGAGCGGAGTATAGTGCGCTTCCACGGACGCGGGGTGGAGCAGCCTGGTAGCTCGTCGGGCTCATAACCCGAAGGTCGTCGGTTCAAATCCGGCCCCCGCAACCAATACAGTGTGAAAGAAAGAAACCTGCTGAATAAGCAGAGACGGACGCGGGGTGGAGCAGCCTGGTAGCTCGTCGGGCTCATAACCCGAAGGTCGTCGGTTCAAATCCGGCCCCCGCAACCAACACTGTGAAGTAAAATTGTGTAGTAAAATAAGAAGTAGAAGACTCGGACGCGGGGTGGAGCAGCCTGGTAGCTCGTCGGGCTCATAACCCGAAGGTCGTCGGTTCAAATCCGGCCCCCGCAACCACTTCAACAATAAACACCCTTCCGGGTGTTTTTTTGTATCTGTCTCCCGGAAAACCTTCCGGGAAAACGAGCGGGAAAAACGTTAGCCCCTGCGGGCCAACGTCACACCATCAGCAAAGTACGCCTTGATCCCAGCCAGAATCGACTCCGCGACCTCCTGCTGAAACGCTGAGGTTCTGAGCTTGCGCTCCTCTTCCACGTTACTGATAAACGCCGTCTCTACCAGAATCGACGGGATATCCGGCGCTTTCAACACCGCAAAGCCCGCCTGATCGACCCGGTTTTTATGCAGCTTGTTGACGTGCCCGAGGCGGTTTAGCACCTCTTTGCCAAACTTCAGGCTGTCGTTAATGGTCAGGGACTGCACCATATCGAACAGAGTGTGATCCAGATACTGATCGCCGCTCTTGCTTACGCCACCAATCAGGTCGGCGGCGTTCTGCGTCTGGGCGAGGTATTTTGCCGCCGTACTGGTGGCCCCTTTCGTTGATAGCGCAAAAACCGATGAGCCGCGAGCGGCCCGGCTGGTAAAGGCGTCGGCGTGGATGGAGACAAAGAGATCGGCGCGCTGCTTCTGCGCCTTAGCGACCCGCACCTTCAGCGGAATAAAGACATCTTCGTTGCGCGTCATGTAGGCTTTCATATTGGCCTCTTTATCAATCAGCGCGCGCAGGCGGCGGGCAATCTGTAGCACCACATCTTTTTCACGGGTTTTATATTTGCCGATCGCCCCCGGATCCTCGCCCCCGTGGCCGGGATCGAGCATGATCACTACCGGACGGTCGCGCCCGGCCTTGCCCGGCTTCGGTCCGCTCTGGGCAGGCGGAACCTGCTTCTCCAGACTGCCTTTGTTGTAATCCTCCAGCAGCGCCAGGAGCGGATCCTGCTCGTTCTGCCCGTTAACCGGGTAGAGATCCATCACCAGACGCTCTTTAAATTCGGCTACCGGAGCCAGCGAGAAGAGGTGTGGCGTGACGTTCTGCTTAAGTTCAAACACCATCCGCACGGTATTGGGATCGAACTGACCCACGCGGGCAGATTTGATAAAGGGATCGCTGTCGTGGATCTGTGTGCCCATCCCCTTCAGGACCGAATTAAGGTTCACCCCTTCGATATCCACCACCAGCCGTTCAGGGTTGCTTAAGGCGAACTGACGGTATTTCAGCACCCGGTTTGACTCCACGGTAATGCGCGTATAGGTCGATGCAGGCCAGACGCGGACGGCAATAATCTGACTTACCGCGGCTAAACCTGCCTTGCTTACGCTAAGCAACCACAGAGCGCCAGCGCCTTGCAACAGCTGGCGACGGCTAAGAGCTGAGTTGGATCCTGACATGCCTCTCCCGAGCAAAAAATATGACATTTATTATTAAAACGGCCTGCTTGACGAAAAACTTTAACGAATGATGCATAAACTGTCATCAACAAAAGGGTAAACATTGATTTAACGGCGGTGACAATGTGGAGATTTTTCTTGCATCCCGGTGAAATTTTGACTTGCGCCCACGGCAATAAAAGAATAAAAATACATAAATTACGAATAATCATGCAATGAGGGTTGTGCCGTGGTGAAGGAGCGTCGAACCGAACTGGTACAGGGATTCCGCCACTCTGTTCCCTATATTAATGCCCATCGGGGAAAAACCTTTGTCATCATGCTGGGCGGTGAAGCCATCGAGCATGAGAACTTTTCCAGCATCGTCAATGACATAGGGCTGCTGCACAGCCTCGGCATTCGCCTGGTGGTGGTCTACGGCGCACGGCCGCAGATCGATGCCAACCTGGCGGAGCACCACCACGAGCCTATCTATCACAAGCATACCCGCGTAACCGACGCAAAAACCCTGGAACTGGTCAAACAGGCGGCGGGGCTGCTACAGCTTGATATCACCGCCCGGCTCTCGATGAGCCTCAACAATACGCCGCTGCAGGGGGCGCATATCAACGTGGTGAGCGGCAACTTTATCATTGCTCAGCCGCTGGGCGTGGATGACGGCGTCGACTACTGCCACAGCGGACGTATTCGCCGCATTGATGAAGAGGCGATCCATCGCCAGCTCGACGGCGGCGCGATTGTGCTGCTGGGGCCGGTGGCGGTCTCCGTGACCGGGGAGAGCTTTAACCTCACCTCGGAAGAGGTCGCCACCCAGCTCGCGATCAAGCTGAAGGCGGAGAAGATGATCGGCTTCTGCTCCTCGCAGGGGGTAATCAACGACGAGGGCAATATCGTCTCGGAACTGTTCCCCAACGAGGCGCAGGCACGGGTGGAAGAGCTGGAGGGGCGGCAGGATTATCACTCCGGCACGGTGCGCTTCCTGCGCGGCGCGGTGAAGGCCTGCCGCAGTGGCGTGCGTCGCAGCCACTTGATTAGCTATCAGGAAGATGGCGCGCTGTTGCAGGAGCTTTTCTCCCGCGATGGCATCGGGACGCAGATCGTGATGGAGAGCGCCGAGCAGATCCGCCGCGCCACCATCAACGACATCGGCGGTATTCTGGAGCTGATCCGTCCCCTGGAGCAGCAGGGTATTCTGGTGCGGCGCTCCCGTGAGCAGTTGGAGATGGAGATCGACAAGTTCACGATTATTCAGCGCGACAACCTGACTATCGCCTGCGCGGCGCTCTATCCGTTCCCGGAAGAGAAAATTGGCGAGATGGCCTGCGTGGCGGTGCACCCGGACTACCGCAGCTCGTCGCGGGGGGAAGCGCTGCTGGAGCGTGTGGCCCTTCAGGCGCGGCAGATGGGCCTTAGCAAGCTGTTTGTGCTAACCACCCGCAGCATTCACTGGTTCCAGGAGCGCGGCTTTACGCCGGTGGATATCGACCTGCTGCCGGAGAGCAAGAAAGAGATGTACAACTATCAGCGCCGCTCAAAGGTGCTGATGGCCGACCTTACCTAAGCACGTTCTTCCCTACCCGGCCGGGTAGGGATGTCGCTATTTGACCTGGGCAAAAATCTCGCCAAGGCCGCTGCGTCGTTCGGTACGGGTGGCAATGGCCTGCACCAGAATACGCTCGTCGGCATAGAGCGACAGGCGACGGCGGGCGCGGGTGATCGCGGTATAGACCAGCTCCCGAGTCACCACCGGCACCATCTGCCCAGGCAGGATCAGCGCGGCGTGGTCAAACTCCGAGCCCTGCGATTTATGCACCGTCATTGCCCAGGCCGTTTCGTGCTCCGGCAGACGGCTGGGCTGCACCGATTTGATGCTGCCGTCCGGCAGCGGGAACCAGACGCGCGTCCCCTGCCCCCGGTTCAGCGCCACGCCGATATCGCCGTTAAACAGCCCCAGCGCGCTGTCGTTGCGAGAGATCATCACCGGGCGTCCATCAAACCAGCGCGAGTGTGGCGTCCGGCCGATCCGCCGCTGGTTCGCCAGAGTTTGCTCCAGCCGCTCGTTGAGGCCTGCTACGCCAAACGGTCCCTCGCGCAGGGCGCAGAGTAGCTGATACTCGCTGAACGCCGCGAGGATCGCCTTCGGCTCCGCCTCATCCCGCACCAGCTGCAGATAGCGAGCGTAGCCTGCCAGCGCATCGTCTAACAGTGCCTGATAATCGTCACGAGCCTGGAGAGGCTTGTGCTCAATGTCGCTAAAGCCCTGGCTAAATACCGAGCGGGTACTCTTCTTATCGCCCCGGTTTACCGCCGCCGCCAGCTGACCAATGCCAGAGTTGCTGCCGAAGCGGTAGCTGGTTTGCAGCAGGCAGAGGCTGTCGCGCAATGCGCCTGCCCCGCCCGGCTCGCCACCGGGAACCGCCATGCCGGTCAGGCGGGAGAGCTGCTCCGCCCGCGCCGGGGTAAAGCCCGCGTTAACCCACGCACAGATATCCCCCAGCACCGCTCCCGCCTCTACCGAGGCCAGCTGATCGCGGTCGCCTAAGAAAATCACTCGCCCATGGGCGGGCAGCGCATCAATCAGCCGCGACATCATCGGCAGGTCAATCATCGACGCTTCATCCACCACCAGCACATCAAGGTGCAGCGGATTCCCGGCGTGATAGTGCAGGCGCTGGCTGCCGGGCTGAGCACCCAGCAGGCGGTGCAGCGTGCTGGCCTCCACCGGCAGGCGCTTTTTCTGATCGTCGGTTAATGCCAGCTGCCGCAGGGCGGCCCCCAGCGACTCCGTCAGACGCGCCGCGGCTTTCCCGGTCGGGGCCGCCAGATGGATGCGGCAGCGGCCGCCGTTCGCCATCTGTACCAGCGCCGCCAGCAGCTTCGCCACCGTGGTGGTTTTTCCGGTGCCGGGTCCGCCGGAGATCACCGAGATCCGCCGGGTCAGCGCCACTGCTGCCGCCACCTTCTGCCAGTTGATCTCCTCCGTTGGCGGGAAAAGCCCGTCCAGGATCTGACGCAGCTGGTCTTCATCCACGCTCAGCGGCTGGTTAACCTCGCTAAAGAAACTCGCTACGGTCAGCTCGTTGCACCACATACGGTTAAGGTAGAGGCGATCCCCGGCCAGCACCATCGGCGCAGGGGCATGACCGTCGCTGACGGCGTCGGATCGCTGTAGGATCCCAGCCCAGTCGCAGGGCGCACCGGCCTCGGCAAACAGCGCCGTCAGCAGTGCATGGCTCTTATCTTCGGCCTCAGCCGCCAGCCGGGAGAGGGGCAGACAGACATGGCCCTCCCCCGCGTCGCGGCTGAGTATCGCCGCCGCCAGGGTTACCGCTGGCTCGTCGCGTCCGGCCACGGTCAGGGCAAACTGGACGTCCAACGGGCGAAACAGCTTCTGAGCCAGCGCCTCTATAAGCAGAGTTTGCATCGTCACTGTGCGGTCTCCTGATAGTCTTCACTGGCCTCTTCACCGCTAAACAGGGCATCCATCTCGCTAATCAGACGTACATCGGGGCGGGTGGTATAGATGCCCTGCTCGCTGTTTTGCGCATCGACACCGCGAAGGAACAGGTAGATCACGCCGCCAAAGTGGCGCTCATAATCGTAGTCCGCAATGCGGTGGCGAAGATAGCGGTGTAGCGCCAGAGTATAAAGTTGATACTGTAAGTCGTAGCGGTGCGACTGCATGGCAGCCGCCATCGCCTCTCGGGTATAGGCTTCGCTGCTCTCGCCCAGCCAGTTAGACTTGTAGTCCAGCAGGTAGAAGCGCCCGTTGTGGCGGAAAACCAGGTCGATAAAGCCCTTGAGCATGCCGCGCACGTCGCGGAAATCCAGTGGCGAACAGCCCGCTGAGAGCGGATCGTAGCGACGGATCGCCGCATCCAGCTTATCTGAGGTCAGGGTCTGGGCAATCGGAATATAGAACTCCATCTCCACCTGCTTATCTTTCTCGGTAAGCTGGCTTAACGACAACCCGGATTCAATAAGCGGTGCATGCAGAACGGCGTTGATCCATGCCAGCAGCATCGGCTGCCACTGCTCGTCAAAACCGCCCGCCTGCAGATGTTCGCTCACCCACTCCTCGGTCACCGGCTGGGTGAAATCGATATCTTCAAACAGACCGTGTAAGAAGGTGCCCGGCGACGCCCCGCGCGGGAACGCGTGCGGCGTTAAGGCCGGAGCCTCGTCCGCCTGGCGTTCACCTGCGGCGTCAACGTCCAGCCGCGGGAGCAGATCCTGGGCGATACCGTGCCCGCGCTGCTGCAGGCCAGAGTAGCTGGTTACCCGCCAGTCGTCGAGAATAGGACGGTCAATGTGTCGGGCGCGCAGCGATGGCGGCAGGGAGAGGGTGTACTCCCAACGCGAATTATCCGGCGTGCCGGGAATGCTCAGCACGATATCGTCGCTGCATAGCGCCTCCAGGCAGTGGCGTAAGCCTGCGGCATCGCGCGGCTCGCCCTGCTGGATCAGCCTGCCCAGCGCGCTATGGTGGAAATCGCTCTCGCCGCTCTTCTCTCCGCGACGGCGGAACAGCGGCGCAACGCCAAGGCTACAGTGCCATACGGAGCGCGTCAGCGCCACGTAGAGCAGACGCAGATCCTCCGCCAGCCGCTCCGCCTCGGCTAACTCAATGCTCTCGTCGGCCTGGCTAAGATCCAGCACCGCCTCAAAGGAGGTGCGGTCGTGATAGAAAGCCTGATCCTGCGCCCGGTAGTTGGCGATAAACGGCAGCCAGACCAGCGGATACTCCAGCCCTTTCGCTTTATGGATGGTGACGATCTGCACCAGGTGCTTGTCGCTCTCCAGCCTGAGCTGCTGGCTGGCGGCGTTGCTGTCCGGCTCGGCGATATGCTGCGCCAGCCAGCGCACCAGCGCATGCTCGCTCTCGGTATGCGCTCCCGCCTCCTGTAACAGCTCACTGATATGCAGAATATCGGTTAGCCGCCGCTCGCCACCGGAGGTCGCCAGCAGGTTTTCCGCAATATTGCGCTGGGCCATCAGGGTGCGTAGCATCGGCATCACGCCGCGCTTTTGCCACGTCTGGCGGTAGCCGTCAAACTCCTCAACTACCCGATCCCAGGCCTCTTCATCCTTATTGAGCTGCTCAATATCCTGGGCGGTCAGACCGAGCATCCCTGTCGCCAGGGCGCTGCGCAGGGTGCTCTCCCGCTCGGGCGTCAGCACTGCCTGGATGAGCCACAGCAGCTCCTGCGCTTCCGGCGTCTCAAAGACGCTGTCGCGGTTGGAGAGATACACCGAAGGGATGTTCAGCAGCGTCAGGGCGTCACGGATCAGCGCTGCTTCATGGCGGCTGCGTACCAGGACGGTTATGTCAGAAGCCTGCACCGGCCGGGAACGCTTGCCGTCATGCAGCAGGGCGCTCCCCTGCTGACCCGCCACCAGCCAGTCGCGGATCTGCGCCGCGCAGAGTTGGGCCATAAAGGTCTGGTAGTCCCCAATGCCGACGCCATCGCCCTCCATCAGCCACAGGTTCATGGCGGGCTGGGTTTCACCGTTCAGCTCAAAGCGCAGAGGCTGGTTTCTTTCCGCCGCCTTCACTGGCATGAAGGGGATCTCGCGGAACATAAAGGCGTTGTCCATCTGGCTAAACAGGGTATTCACGCTATTGACCATGCCCGGTGCGGAACGCCAGTTGGTATCGAGCGTATAGTGAGCGCTAACTTCCCCACGTGCTTTCATGTAGGTGAAGATGTCCGCGCCGCGAAAGGCGTAGATCGCCTGCTTGGGATCGCCAATCAGCAGCAGCGCGGTATCCGGCTGCTGTCGCCAGATGCGGCGGAAAATACGGTACTGCTGGGGATCGGTATCCTGAAACTCATCGATCATCGCCACCGGAAAACGCTGGCGGATCGCGGTCGCCAGCGCCTCGCCGTTTTCACTGTTCAACGCCTGGTCGAGACGGCTCAGCATGTCATCAAAGCCCAGCTCGCCGCGACGGCGCTTCTCCCGCGCCACCGCCTCGCGGATCTCCCGCATGGCGGTGGTCAGCACCAGATCGCTGAGGGTAAGCGGCTCGGCCAGCAGGCCCTCAATGGCGACAAACAGCGGGTGCTCCGGCACAACGCCGCCCGCCTTGGTGCGCGAGGTTAAAAAGGATTGGGCGAACTTCTCCAGCGCGTCTGGCAGCAGGTAGCTGCGGGTCTCCTCCTGCGCCCAGGCGCTGATCTTCTCGATCCACTTGCCCTGGTTACCCCGGTTAAACTTGCGTCGGTCAATGCCTGAATTTTCAATCAGGGGATCGAGCTCCGCTACCGCCGCAAGCCACTGCTGCTTGATAGCATTAATACGGGCGATGATTTTCGCATGGCGCGAGGCCAGGGTCTCATCCGCAGGCGGCGGGGATTTGATTACCGGTGCCTCTCCCTGCAGATAGCGGTTAATTGCGTTCAGCAGCTCCAGCGGCCCCTTCCACGAGGCATGGATCACCTCGGCAATGTCGCGAGGCAGCGGATAACAGTGGCGACGCCAGAAGTCCGCGCAGGCCTGCGCGCGCAGCAGGGACTCATCTTCAATCAGCTGCTGCTGGAAAAGCATGCCGGACTCAAAGGCGTTGAGGCTCAGCATACGCTGACAGAAGCCGTGAATGGTAAAGACCGCGGCCTCATCCATCTGCCGCTCGGCCAGCATCAGCCAGCTCGCCGCCTGCTGCTTATCGGGAATATCGTCAAGCAGGCGGGCATAGAGCGGATCGGCGCTGCTTTCACGCAGGCAGGCGATGCGCAGCTCGTGAATGTTGCTGCGGATACGGCCACGCAGCTCTTCGGTGGCGGCTTCGGTAAAGGTCACCACCAGCAGCTCTTCCACGGTAAGCGGACGCGAAAAGGCGCTCTCGCCGCCCAGGCCCAGCAGCAGGCGCAGGTAGAGGGCGGCGATGGTGTAGGTTTTCCCGGTGCCCGCAGAGGCTTCAATCAGGCGCTCACCGCGTAAGGGTAGGCGCAGGGGGTCTAAAGTCTCAGCGGGGTTACTCATTGTTTCTCACTTATCAGGGGCAGCGTGCGCTGCAGCGCGCTGACGTTGTCCCATACCTTCCAGCCTTCAGGGTGTACATACCCGGATTTATCACTTGGTGTGCCGGAGACCTGGGACAGGATCGCCATCCCCTGCGGCTCTACCACCGCCTGGTGGAAGAAGTCGGCAAGCTTCTGCGGCGTCAGCTGTTTAATCTCAGCGACAACTTTATCACGGGAATCAAAGCGCATATTACCCCGATCGAAATCTTTGCTGATCTGCGTCGCCTCTTCCCCCAGCGTTTGCGGGGCCTGAGTGACCTGGGCGATCACCGCCTGCTGGATCTGGGCAAACTCTTCCGCGCTCATTTTGCGCAGCCGCTCTTCCGCCGTTGGGAAGAAGGCCTGGTAGCGCGCCCACAGCGCCGACGGCTGCTTGTCGCTGCTCTGAAGCAGGAAGCCCAGTCCCCACTGGCGGCCAACGCTCATCGGGAAGGCAAACACCGCATAGCCGAGCTGCTCTTCGGTACGCAGCTGGTTGTAGAACCACGGCTGGATGATTTGCCCCAGCATCGCGCTGTAGGCCGAGCTGCGGTACTCGTCATAGCCCGGTGGGACAAACACGGCGGCCAGCGCCGAGTCACTGGTGCTGCCCGCTTTTTCAAAGATTATTCCCTGCTTTTTGTCCACCAGCACGTCGCGGTTGCGGCACCACTGGTTTCCCTTCGCCGCAAGCTGATCCTGCACCTGGTGGGCCAGGTCTTTCGCCTGCGTCTCGCTCATATTGCCGACGATTAAGAACTCCGGACGGGCGTTGCTTTTCAGCCGATCGCGGTAGGCGATCACATCTTTCAGGGTGATCTCCGGCAGCAGCGCCCGGCGCTCTTCACGCTGGAAGTAGGGAACCTGAGAAAGCATCTGCGCCGGCATGATCGCCTGCTCGTAGGCTTTGCCCTTCTCGGCGGAGTCCATCATCTGCGCATACCAGGATTTCGCCTGCGCCAGCTGGTCCTCGGTTGGCGTATAGCTGAAGTAGCCCGCCAGCAGGTCTTTGAAAAGCTGCGGCAGATGCTGGGTATAGCCGTTAGCATTGAGCATCAGGCCGTTATTGGCATTCGTGGAGAAGCTAATCCCGCCAACGGCGGCCTGGTTGCTGAGCTGATCCAGGGCGAGCCCGGCCAGATAGTCATTCAGGGCGAACATCACCTGGTTTTTAGCGCTGTCCATCGCCAGCGGATTGCGCAGCACCACGCTAACGTCAGCCTTTGGCTCGCTGGCAAAGTAGCGGCTCGGCATGTAAACCACGCGCAGGGTGGGATCGTCCACAATCAACTCGGGATGGGTGTAATTTTTCGCTGGCTTTTGCAGCGTGAAATCATCCGGAATATAGGGGTTCAGCTCCGGCAGCGACAGTGCGATGGCGTTGGATTTCTGCTGCCAGTCGGCGAAAGTCTGGTCGCTAATCTTATCGACCTGATAAGGCGCGTCGACAAAATAGGCGGTTTTATTGTGCGGCTCCTGCGGGCTGATGTACCAGATGCGGGCGTTATGCGGCGTCATCATCGCCAGACGCGCCTTAACGGCCTCGGCATCAAACTGGTCAGCAATGTTTACCGCGTCGAGGGTGTGCTCAACCGGCACGCGGATCATGGTATCCGCCAGCCACTCGACGTAGTCCATATCCCGGGTAATTGAGGGATAACGGAAGTCGAGATCCAGCACGTGGGACAGCTCGTCAAAGTAGCGCTTGTCCACGCCCTTCTCACGCAGAAGCTGGAGATAGCTAAAAATAGCTGCAACCACCTCATCACGGTGTGCCAGCCCCTTGTCGGTCAAGGTCGCGGATATCGCCAGCACGCCGCTATTGCCGTTAACGATGGGGTCAGAGTCGGCGCGGATCCCTTCGGCCAGACCCTGCTGCTGTAACCAGTCAGAGAGCGTGCCCGGACTGCGGTTACCAATCAGATAGGTGATCAGCTCGTCGGTTTTACTGCGGAACTGCGACGTATTGTTATCGATGCGGAACTCAACCCGCACCACCTTGCGCGGCATCACCGGCACATAGTGGAGGATCAGCCCTTTCTGCGCGTCGGTCACCACCGGCACGTCAACTTTCGGCAGCTCCAGCGCTTTGTTCGGCACGCGGCCAAAGGTTTTCGCCGCGATGGCGGCCAGCTCCGGCAGCGGACGATTGCTGTAGACTACCGCCTTCATCAGGTTCGCCGAATAGTATTTGTCGCGGAAGGCCAGCAGCGCCTCCTGCACCGGGCTGCCCGGCTTGTCGCTCAGGGTCTCCAGGTTACCGCCAGAGAAGCGTGCAGCGGGATGTGCCGGATTGATGGTTTCGGCGCTCACCTGGGCCATGCGCATCCCGTCCCGGGAGCGGGCCAGCGTCAGCTCGGCGTTGACCGCGTTACGCTCGCGTTCGGCATACTTTTTATCAAGCAGCGGCGAGGCGATGGCATCTGCCAGCCGATCCACGGCCCCTTCCAGCGCGTCGTTTTCAACTTCCAGATAGAACGCGGTACGGTAGGGTGCGGTGCTGGCATTGTGGCTGCCGCCATGCAGCTTTAAAAATTCAGCAAGGCTGTCCGGCTGGGGATAGTGGGTGGAGCCCATCAGGGTCATGTGTTCAAGATAGTGCGCCAGGCCGGGATGCGCCTCCGGATCCTGCAGCGAGCCAACGGGCACCACCAGTGCGGAGAGCGATTTCACCGCCTGCGGATCGTTAACCAAGAGAACCACCATGCCATTATCGAGGCGAATAGCCTGATATTGACGGGTGTCCTTATCACTTTTACGAATGGTTTCCTGAACGGGTTGCCAACCGGTGTCTGCCTGACTTAACGGTGCCCAGAAGGCGACAAATAAGACTAACGCTTTGAACCAGGTGCTGCTGGGCATTCACGAACCTCATCATTAACAAACCAGTGCCGGCAGTACCGGCATATCCAATCAGTCCGTGATTCGCTGCGCATCATAATGGAAGCCCTTCCACTGCGCAATTTTTACACACTTCATCAGGACTGACTAAAGCGAAAGAGCGGCAGTAAGTAACGCTCTGCCTGCTTAACTATCTCGGCATAGTTTTCAGGTTCAAGGGTACGCCACAGGCGCTGGTACCATACGTCCTCCCCCTCGCCGCTGACCACCATATTGCCTTCATAAGCCTGCAGGAATTTGCTCCGTGCCTTAGCGAGCGTCTCCTCGTCTTTTAACATCGCATCATTTGTCGCGTCATAACAGGCTTTTATCCATGCGCCACCGCTTTCGGGCAGCAGCAGCAGCGGTTTTTTCATCCCCTCCCGGTAGCCCTCGACCAGCTCTTCAAGGTACTTCAGGGCCTCATCCTGCTTGAGAGGTGGGAATTGCCAGGCTTTATCGTTGCGGACAAACAGCCGACTCTCTCCCGTTCCGCCGCTGGCACAGTAGACAAGATGTTCTAGCCAAAGTTGCAGCCCCTGTGAAACCTTCAGCATCGAAGGACGCCAGCGCAGCAAGCCATCCTCCTGCACGTGCTGTAGCCAGCCGGTCAGGTGTACCTTGCCGCAGTCAAGCTCGATCTCCATGCTCTCGGCTGGCTTGCGGTGCTCGTGAACCCGCGATGCCAGCTGCTGCATCTCCTGATGCTGACTCTCCCAGACAATCTCACCAAATGCACCGTAGGGAAGCTGGCCTGCCGCACGGTACTGACGGAAGAGTTTCTCGACGTCCTCCTCCTCTACCAGGGTGTTGAGCAGCGCCTGGTTGAGCTGGTAGCGGTCCAGGCCATCAATGATAAACGGCTCGGCATCGGGAATATCGCTCGCTTCGGGGCGGAAGTTAACCTTCAGACGCATCTGGAAGAAAGCGCGTACCGGATGCGCCCAGAAGCGCTGCAGCTGCTCAAACGCCAGCGTCTCCAGCGGCTCATCGTCCAGCTCCTGAATAAAGGTGGCATGAGCCACCCCCTGCTGGCTGGCGGCGGGCAACCACTCCCGGGCGTAGCTTTGCAGCTCATCAGCAATAAAATTTTCTGCATCGAACGGCATTCGCGTATGCAGGTGAGTAATATGATCCACTACCCGTCGTGCGCTTTCGTCGCAGGTGAGCGCCTCATCGCCGGGCAGATAGTGGCTCTGCCCGATATAGTCCACCAGCTCCTGTACCAGCACCGACGGGAACCGTTCGCTGTTATCCTGAATCGAGCGCCCGATATAGCTAATGTAGAGCTTCTGCTGCGCGGAGATAAGCGCCTCCAGGAAGAGGTAGCGGTCATCGTCCCGGCGGCTACGGTCGCCGCGCATCGGTTTCTGGCTCATCAAATCAAAGCCGAGCGGGGCCAGCGCACGCGGATAGACGCCATCGTTCATCCCCAGCAGGCAAACGACCTTAAAGGGGATCGAGCGCATCGGCATCAGGGTACAGATATTGATAGGCCCGGCGAGGAAGCGCTGGCTAATGCGCTCCTGATCGAGCCTCTGCGCCAGCTCGTCGCGCAGCAGCGAGAGCGGCACCGCCTCGTCATAGTGTGCGCCGACGCCCTGGGTGATGACCGCCTGCCACTGCTGTTCAATCAGCGCCAGCGCAGCTTCGGTATCAGGATCCGGCAGGAAGAAATCATTGAGCATGTCGCGGCAGACCGGTAGCCACTCGGCCAGCGGGCGATCCTGAGCCAGCCCTTTGCGCCACAGTCTGAGCTGCATCAGCAGCGAGGCCAGATGGCCCACCAGCTCGGCAATCAGGCCGCTGGACTCATCGTAGGGCAGCACCGACTGCCACTCACCCTGACGGCTCTCCATTGCATAGCCAAGCAGCATACGCGTCAGGCCAAACTGCCAGGTGTGCTGCCCGGTCGCAGGCAGCGCCAGCTCGCGCACATTGTCGTCATCCATGCCCCAGCGTACGCCGGACTCGTTGACCCACTGGCGGAGATAGCGCAGCCCCTCTTCATCGATGTTAAACCGTGCGGCGAGCACCGGCACGTCCAGCAGGGCCAGCACATCCTCCGACTGGAAGCGGCTGTCCGGCAGCGAAAGCAGGCTGATAAAAGCCTGTAATGCCGGGTGCGACTGACGGGCGCGGCGGTCGGAGATAGCATAGGGCAGATAGCGCTCCCCGCTGGCGCTGCCAAATACCGCCTGGATAAAGGGGCTGTAGCTGTCGATATCCGCCACCATCACAATGATGTCGCGCGGGGAGAGATCTGGATCGTCTTCCAGCATCGCCAGCAGGCGATCGTGCAGCACCTCGACCTCCCGCTGCGGGCTATGACAGACGTGTACCGCCACGCTGCGGTCCTCCCGCTCCAGCTTGCGCTTGGCGTCGCTGCGCTCATACTCCTGGGCCGTCACGCCAGCGACGGCGCTGTTTTTCAGCTCCAGAATGTCATACTGCAGGTTTTGCAGCAGCGCGCCGGGCGTAATATCAACGAAGGCATCGAGATCGTCGTAGCGATCCATCCCTGCCAGCAGATAGATGTAGTCGCGCCCCAGCTTGCCCCACGAGGCCAGCAGCGGGTTACCCACCTCCTGCTCGCCTTCGCTGTTAAACAGGCCCTCTACCGGCTGATCTTCACGGAACAGGGCCACCGGATGGGCATCAAGGTGGTGTTTACGCTGGCGGGCAATAAGCCGGGAGAGAAACGCCGGATCTTTGATATCGCCCCAGTAGTAGCGGCAGGGATTGGTAAACAGCAGGTGAATATCCACATGCTTGCCCAGCGCCTGCAATGCCTGGAGATAGACCGGCGGCAGGGCCGAAATACCGCAGATGAACACCCGGGAAGGCAGCCCGGCAGGCGGCGTTGTCGCAGACTCCAGCACGTTGATAAAACGCTGATAGAGGTTGGCGCGGTGCCAGTGCGGCTGCCCCAGCGCTGCGGTGTGCTCCACTAGCGCCCGCCAGAGCGGTGCCTGCCAGATCTGCGCTTCACCGAGGCCGTCGATCAGGCCGCCCTCTTCCCAACGGGTCAGCCACTCCGGGCGAAAGACCAGATACTGATCGTAGAGATCCGCTACCCGAGACGAGAGCTGGAACAGCTTGCGCTTGTCATCATCGTCGTTGAGGTAGTGGCGAAGCATGGTGAACGCCTCCTGCTCCAGCATCTGCGGCAGCAGGGTCATCAGCTTCCAGCTCATGCTCTGTTTATTAAAGGCGCTCTCTTTCGGGATGTCCGGCAGCACGCGGACAAACATATCCCAGATAAAGCTCGCCGGGAGCGGGAAGTCGATATTGGCAGCGATGCCAAACTTTTGCGACAGCGTCATCTGTAGCCATTGCGCCATGCCGGTACTCTGTACCAGCACCATTTCGGCCTCAAAGGGATCGTCGAGCCGTTCGCGCTCAACGATAAACTCCATCAACGCTTCCAACACATCCAGACGATTGGAGTGATAGACCCTTAACATAAACGCTCCTGACTACTCATAAACTGGGCAATATAACCGCGTCATCTTCCCCTGCCTGCCCACCGGCGAGGTGATGGTTACGCTGATGCTGACACATCCGGCGTCCGTTGTCTGTATCCGCCTGACCTGCCAGCCCGGCGGTAGCGGCGCGGGCCGGGGCTGCGCCTGCTGCCAGCCGTAGCGCCACAGATAGCGATAGTGGCTCCAGGCGGTG
The DNA here is from genome assembly GCF_902164725.1 of Pseudescherichia vulneris. Taxonomy (NCBI): domain Bacteria; kingdom Pseudomonadati; phylum Pseudomonadota; class Gammaproteobacteria; order Enterobacterales; family Enterobacteriaceae; genus Pseudescherichia; species Pseudescherichia vulneris. Next base: position 3,996,852 of record NZ_LR607338.1, read on the forward strand.
AAGCCCTCCAGCAGCACGCGATGATACCCTGTCAGCGCCGTGACAACCATGACCAGCAGCACCATTGCCAGCAACGTTTCCGGCAGGCTAAAGCCCCTCTGGCGGGCTACGGCATCTGACACTGGCGTGTCTCCTTGAGAGGGCAAAAATCGCTCCAGCCGTGGGGCGAAAACGTCACGCCGCTCTCGCCTAACGCACCGCTGCGCCACAGGGTTTCGCTCCCGCTGGCGGCGATCAGCAGCAGCGTCCGGTCGGCAAAAATGCGCAGGCAGACCCGCCACGGCTGGCGGTGATGCTCCCGGCACTGCACGGCAGGCTGCATCTGCCAGGCCTGCATTCGCCCCCACTCCAGCGCCGAGTGGGCATCGGCCAAATTGCGCATTGCACGGCTTTCGCTGGTAATGCGCTGCGTATGGGTGCGCTGGCGCTGGTTTAAACCGTTAAGCATCAGGCTACCCAGCACCAGCAGCAGGAGCACCAGCGCCAGGGATGATATTCCTCTTTCGTCTCTCACAGATTTCACTTTTCATAAATTGTACCCCGCCACGCTGTACGTCGCGCTAATGGCTTCCTCGGGATGGTTAAGGGGAGCCGCCGCCAGCGTGACCGTCAGCATGGGGGCTAAAATGCCCTGCGGCTGACGAAGCACGGTGAAGCGCTGGACGCTGATCGTGGCGGGATCGGTGATTTTATCCCACCCTTTCTCTTCGCAGCTCTCTGCCCCCTGCCGCATCTCCAGTACGCCGCTCTGCAAGCGAAAGCCGGTCTGCTCGGCCTCGCCGAGGGGCGAGTGCTCCCATCGACCATTGCTGTTGGCATCCCACTGCACAATAACGCAGGTTCCCTGCCGCCCCATCACCAGCGGCTCTCCGCTGCACTCTCCCCGGCAGTAGCCAGCCCGCTGAAGATGCTTTCCCAGCGTGAAGAGATGCTGCCAAACTGCCTCTTCCAGCGCTTGCTGCCGGGTCTGATGGAGCATCGCCGCTTGCAGCGCAGGTAAAAAGCGGGCGGCGCTGAGCAGAAGTACGCTGCCGATGGTCATCGCGATGAGCACCTCCAGCAGGGAGAAACCACCTTCGGTCAGCTGCATGATCCGCTGTCTGTACGCTGGCATACTCTTATCCGCCCCCAGTTCGATACAATGATTTGCCACTCCCCCGCCTCGCTGCGCAGCGTGATATGTCCAGCCCATGCCGTATTGCGCAGCCCATAAAAGCCGAGCGAGGGGGTGATATCCACCAGCGCCACCTCAGGCCAGAGCGGACGCAGCGCAAAGGGATTATCCGCGCCGCACGTTGCCTGCGCATCAGCTGACGCCAGCAGGCACCAGCGGCCGCTCTCCTGCCTCACCTGTACCTTGCGATCCCGGTTGTGCCAATTGGCGTCGTCCCGCAGCAACTCCAGATAGTCACGCACCTGCCAGGCGGTTTGCCACAGACGCTGGTGCGCCTGATAACTCTGCCAGCCGTACAGCCCCGATGCGCCAAGGATCACCATAACGATCGTCGCCACCGCGATCTCTATAAGGGTGTAACCCTGCTCTTTTTTCATGGCCGTACTCTGCGCCTGATGCGCGATGCATGCGAGGTGAGATGCTCGCTTTTACGAGGCGCTACGGGAAAAATATCGGGGATTGCAGAGGGTTACATCACAGCGGGAAAGCGGGTCGCAGAATGGGGTAAAAGGGGAAAAAAACCGGCGCAGTAACGCGCCGGCTGTGGCAGGCTCTGATTATCAGATAGCGACCGGGGCTTTGATGCCGGGGTGCGGATCGTAGCCTTCGATCTCAAAGTCGTCGAAGCGGTAGTCAAACAGCGACGCCGGCTTACGCTTGATAACAAGCTTCGGCAGCGCGCGCGGCTCACGGCTCAGCTGCAGGTGCGTCTGCTCCATGTGGTTGCTGTAGAGATGGGTATCGCCGCCGGTCCAGACGAAGTCACCTACCTCCAGGTCGCACTGCTGCGCCATCATATGCACCAGCAGCGCATAGCTGGCGATATTAAACGGCAGGCCGAGGAAGACATCGCAGGAGCGCTGGTAGAGCTGGCAGGAGAGCTTGCCATCCGCCACGTAAAACTGGAAAAACGCGTGGCATGGGGCCAGCGCCATTTTGTCCAGCTCGCCCACGTTCCAGGCGGAGACGATGATCCGTCGGGAATCCGGATCGGTCTTCAGCTGGTTCAGCACGGTCGCGATCTGGTCGATGTGGCGGCCGTCCGGCGTGGGCCATGCGCGCCACTGTTTGCCGTAGACCGGGCCGAGATTACCCTGCTCGTCGGCCCACTCGTCCCAGATAGAGACGTTGTTTTCATGCAGGTAGGCGATATTGGTATCGCCCTGCAGGAACCACAGCAGCTCATGAATGATTGAGCGCAGGTGGCAGCGCTTGGTGGTCACCAGCGGGAAGCCCTCCTGCAGGTTAAAGCGCATCTGATGGCCAAAAATGGAAAGCGTGCCGGTGCCGGTACGGTCGTTTTTCGGTGTGCCTTCATCCAGCACTTTTTGCATCAGTTCTAAATACTGTTTCATGATTCCTCAGGAGACGTGTTGCTGCGGGCGACGGCGGTACGCCCAGACCATCATCAGCGCGCCCGCAATAATCATTGGGATAGAGAGGATCTGGCCCATGCTGATGTACTGCACCCACTCGCCGGTAAACTGCGCGTCCGGCTGGCGGAAGAACTCCACGATAATGCGGAATGCGCCATAGCCGATCAGGAACAGGCCTGATACTGCACCCATCGGGCGCGGCTTACGGATAAACAGGTTAAGGATGATAAACAGCACAACCCCCTCCAGCGCCAGCTCATAAAGCTGTGAAGGGTGGCGTGGCAGTACGCCATAGGTGTCAAAAAAAGACTGCCACTCCGGGTGCGAAGGCAGCAGTGCCATATCTTCAGCACGGGAGTTAGGGAACAGCATTGCCAGCGAGAAGCCTGGATCGACGCGGCCCCACAGTTCGCCGTTGATAAAGTTACCCAGTCGCCCTGCACCCAGCCCAAACGGGATCAGCGGTGCAATAAAGTCAGAGACCTGGAAGAAGGTACGCTTAGTGCGTTTGGCAAAGATAATCATCACCACGATCACGCCAACCAGGCCGCCGTGGAAGGACATCCCGCCATCCCAGACGCGGAACAGATAGAGCGGATCCTGGATAAAGGTCGGGAAGTTGTAGAACAGCACATAGCCGATGCGCCCGCCAAGGAAGACGCCCAGGAAGCCCGCATAGAGCAGGTTTTCCACTTCGTTTTTTGTCCAGCCGCTGCCGGGACGATTTGCGCGGCGGCCAGCCAGCCACATGGCAAAAATAAAGCCAACGAGGTACATCATGCCGTACCAGTGCAACGAAACCGGTCCGATAGAGAAAATTACCGGATCGAAATCGGGAAAACGCAGATATCCATTATTCATCTGTCACCACAAAGTGTTGTTATTCCGCCAAAAATCGACAGCGGTTAAGATGTGCGCTCGCTTAACAGGGCGCTCCAAAGCTGGGAATCATAGCATAAGCCAGGCGGGCGATTAGGGCGAAGTTGTAAAAGATCTGTATCTTCCCTTTACCCGCCGCCGGTGCGCTAGCGTCCGCCGCGGATCAGGCCACCCATGCCACGGCGCTCCATAAAGGCAGCCACTTGATGGCGTACCTCGCTGGTAAACTGCGCTTCCAGGGTACGGTTTGCCAGCGTCTCGGCATCCTCGCGGTCGATATGACGCAGCAGATATTTAACGCGGGCCACCGAACGGCCGTTCATCGACAGATGACGGTAACCAAGACCGATCAGCACCGCCACGCACATCGGATCGCCCGCCATTTCACCGCACAGGCAGAGATCGATGCCATAGCGCTCCGTCTCCTGAGCGATAGTCGCCAGCGCCCGCAGCACCGCCGGATGCAGGCTGTCGTAGAGGCTTGCCACACGGGTGTTGTTGCGATCCACTGCCAGAAGGTACTGGGTGAGATCGTTGGTACCGACGGAGATAAAATCGACCCGGCTGGCCAGATGCGCCAGCATAAAGACCATGGAAGGGACTTCCAGCATCACGCCAATGCGCGGTCTGGGGATGGCGTAGCCGATCATCTCTTCCACTTCCCGCCCGGCGCGCTCAATCAGGCGGCGAGCTTCGTCCACCTCTTCAATGCTGGTGATCATCGGCAGCAGGATGCTGAGGTTGCCGGTGGCGGCGTTGGCGCGCAGCATGGCCCGCACCTGAATCAGGAAAATCTCTGGCTGATCGAGCGTAATACGGATCCCACGCCAGCCAAGGCAGGGGTTCTCCTCGCTGATGGGCATATAGGGCAGCTGCTTATCCGCCCCGACGTCCAGCGTACGCAGGGTCACCGGCTTCTCGTTAAAGAGCTGCAGCATCCCCTGATACTGGGCAACCTGCTCCTCTTCAGAAGGGAAGCCGCTTTGCAGCATAAACGGGATCTCAGTTCGGTAGAGGCCAATGCCGTCGATACGGCTGCCAAGCTGCTCCTCATGCGCAGGACTCAGCCCGGCGTTGAGCATCACCTTAACCCGATCGCCGCTTTTCAACTGGGCGGGAAGGTTAACCTCATCCTCCGCGAGCTTGCTTAGCTCGTTCTCTTCGGTGATGAGACGTTGATACTCCTGAAGCAGGATCGGCTCAGGATCAACCAGCAGCTCACCCCGGTAGCCATCCACCACCAGCGTACGACGATGCAGCACCGAGGGCTGAATATCGGCCCCCATGACCGTCGGGATGCCCAGTGCGCGCACCATGATTGCCGCGTGGGAGTTGGCCGCGCCGTCGCGTACTACGACGCCCACCAGCCGATCGTGAGGCAGCTCGGCCAGCGTGGTAGCGGAGAGCTCGTCGGCGACCAGCACAAAGCGCTCGGGCCAGGTATTGGGGCCCTGTAGGCTATCGTCGAGGTGGAACAGCAGGCGCTGCCCCAGCGTGCGCAAGTCGCCAGCACGCTCTTTGAGATAACCGTCGGAGAGGGCGGCAAACTGTTCGGCAAAGCGTCCGATGACCTTTTTCACCGCCCACTCGGCCACGAAACCGCGATCGACCTCGTCGAACAGCTCGCGTCTGAGGCGGGCGTCTGACAGCAGGTGGGAATAGAGATCGAAGATGGCCGCCGTCTCTTTCTGCTGCCCGGCAGAGAAGCGCTTGCTGTAGCGACGAAACTCGCCGGCGGCTTCTTCCAGTGCGCCGGTAAGTCGTTCACGCTCAAGGGCGGTGTCCAGCGTCGAGGCCTCGTAGACCTGCTCCATCAGCGGCAGCGTGGCATCCATCCACCCTTCGGCAATGGCAACGCCGGGTGCGGCAGGCAGGGCACGAATACGCGTCTGGCGATACTGACCAAACAGAGCGGTAAGCTGTGACTGGGAGAGGATCGCCGCCATCTGGGTGGCCAGCGTGACCAGGAATGACTCTTCGCTCTCATCAAACTGGCGCAGCTCGCGCTGCTGTACCACCAGCACGCCCAGCAGCTGACGCCGCTGGATAATCGGCACGCCAAGGAAGGCGCGGAACCGCTCCTCTTTAACCGAGGGAATATATTTAAAGCTGGGGTGCTTTTGCGCGTCGGCGAGGTTAATCGGCTCCGCCAGCCTGCCTACCAGGCCGACGATACCCTGATCGAATGCGAGCGTGATGGTGCGACCGCGCGGCTTTTTCAAACCGCGCGTCGCCATCAGGTAATAGCAGCGTCTGTCGTGATCGGCAAGGTAGACCGAACAGACCTCGGTATCCATCGCCAGACAGATGTCCGTCACCAGAATATCCAGCGCCTCGTTAAGGCGCGGCGCGCTGGCAACTTTCTCAACTATTTCTCGTAACCGGGTGAGCATGATATGTATGGCTTATCCTCTCTTACGTCGCCAGGCAGGAGAGTGTTGTGGCTTTGGGGTGCTCTCTGCCAGCGCCATGACCACACCTGCAAACTCCTTCATCACCCGACGATAAACATCGCGCTTAAACGAGACAACCTGACGAACAGGATACCAGTAGCTTACCCAGCGCCAGCCATCAAACTCAGGGGTACTGCTGGTTTGCATATTGATATCCGCATCGTTGCTGATCAATTGCAAAAGAAACCACTTCTGTTTTTGGCCGATACAAACCGGCTTTGTGTCCCAACGCACCAAACGTTTCGGTAACTTGTAACGTAACCAGCTGCGGGTCGAAGCAAGAATACGTACATCCTTACGGCTCAGCCCCACCTCTTCGAACAGCTCTCGGTACATAGCTTGCTCCGGGGACTCTCCAGGGTTGATACCCCCCTGGGGAAACTGCCATGAGTGCTGACCGAAGCGCCTGGCCCACATAACCTGGCCTTGTCGATTACAGATTACGATACCCACATTTGGGCGGTAGCCATCGTCATCAATCACCGGACTACCTCAAAATAAACCTGAATTAAACGATTGTTTCACACTCGTGAGATACGGTAAACCACTCTCTCAATGCGCTATAACCGAATAACATTTGAATAACTCACAATTATCACCTGAGTTATAAACAGAATGGGCGCATCGGCGGCGGTTTTATTCACGATTTCTGTGGATAGAGTTGTGCAGAAGTACGGAATTACTCCGGGAAAACCCTGACGGCCCTGGACAATCAGTTTATCACTCGTAAAAATAATTTGGGACTATTCATTAGGTTATACCCCGATCTTTATGCTATCGGGATCATTATGTGATGTGTATCACAGGCACGATCCGACAACTGATGAAAGATCGAACAGAGTCGGTTTTATCCACAGTTTGTGCCAATAAGTTAAGCACAATTTGTGCGAAAATTCGATTTTGGTCGCACGTCAAGGCTGTAAATGGAAACAGTAGTGCGGGTTTTTCCCACTTATCCCACTTTTCTGTGGATAACATGGTGTAAGATCCTGTTCATTGTCAGTGACCAGAATTGGAAAACATTGCGAGCCGTTGCGCAACAAACACAGCGCAAGGGAAAAAAATCCTAAAAATCATTGCGTTGTTTATCGCTGCGGGAAAAAATCTATCGCGTTGCCCCCTGTGCACTATTACTGTTCATTTTTTAACCAGAGGTTGTACATATGCTGCCGCTCTCTCCTTTTACCTCTCCACCGGACTCGGAAAGCGCTTTGCTTGAGCAGGCGCAGCGGTTGGCCGGGCTGACCCTTGGCGAGTTGGGTGCACTGGCTGGACTGCCGGTTCCGGCAGACTTCAAGCGTGATAAGGGCTGGACCGGGGTGCTGCTGGAGCGCTGGCTAGGGGCGAGCGCGGGCAGCAAGCCTGAGCAAGATTTCGCTGCGCTGGGGGTAGAGCTGAAGACCATTCCGGTGGATAGCCTGGGCCGTCCGCTGGAGACAACCTTCGTTTGCGTTGCGCCACTCACCGGCAACAGCGGCGTCACATGGGAGAGCAGCCACGTGCGTCACAAGCTGAAGCGGGTGCTGTGGATCCCGGTAGAGGGCTCGCGGGAGCTTCCTGTCGCCAGCCGCCGGGTTGGCTCGCCGTTGCTGTGGAGTCCCAGCGAGCAGGAAGAGCAGCAGTTGCGCATGGACTGGGAGGAGCTGATGGATCTTATCGTGCTGGGTCAGGTAGAGAGCATTACCGCCCGTCATGGCGAGGTGCTACAACTTCGGCCAAAGGCGGCGAACAGTAAGGCCCTGACCGAGGCGGTGGGCCAGCATGGCCAGCCGATTCTGACGCTGCCGCGCGGCTTCTATTTGAAAAAGAACTTCACTCGCGCGCTGCTGGCGCGACATTTTTTGTTGCAGGGTTATTAAATTTTTTGCCCTTGTCTGCCGGAAGCTTATAATTAGCGCTTCATTTTTTGGCAGGACTTTACGATGTTATTTGCATGGATAACCGATCCCAACGCCTGGCTCGCGCTCGGTACGCTGACGCTGCTGGAGATTGTGCTCGGGATCGACAATATTATTTTCCTCTCTCTGGTCGTTGCTAAGCTCCCGACCGCACAGCGCAACCATGCCCGGCGTATCGGTCTGGCAGGCGCAATGCTGATGCGTCTGGCGCTGCTGGCCTCAATCTCTTGGGTCATCCGGCTGACGACCCCGCTGTTCAGCGTTTTCGATCATGCGGTCTCTGCCCGCGATCTGATCCTGCTGCTCGGCGGTCTGTTCCTGATCTGGAAGGCCAGCAAGGAGATCCATGAAACGATCGAAGGTGAAGAGGAGGGGCTGAAAACCAACGTTCACTCTTTCCTCGGTGCCATCGTGCAGATCATGATGCTGGATATTATCTTTAGCCTCGACTCGGTCATTACGGCGGTGGGTCTGTCGGATCATCTGTTCATTATGATGGCGGCGGTGGTGATCTCCGTCGGAGTGATGATGTTTGCCGCGCGTCCTATCGGCGAGTTTGTCGATCGACACCCATCGGTAAAAATGCTGGCGCTGTCGTTCCTGATCCTGGTTGGCTTTACGCTGATGCTGGAGAGTTTTGGCATCCACGTGCCGAAAGGTTACATCTACTTCGCCATGTTCTTCTCGATTGCCGTCGAGACCCTGAACCTGTTGCGCAATAAAAAGAATCCGCTGTGATCTCTCGCTCCCCCGCTCCGGGGGAGCCATCGCTACTTACCCTGGCGCGTCGTTT
>NZ_LR607338.1:4005524-4007441 GCF_902164725.1 Pseudescherichia vulneris
GATTGCGTAATCAAAAGAATCCGCTGCGCTCGCTCCCCCGCTATGGGGGAGCCATCGCTACATTAATGGGCGAGAAATTTGATGATGACGCCTGAAGCGACGCCGGTAATCGCAATCATTGAGCCAACGATCGTCGTTACCAGAGCTCTAAGCGTACTATGGAGCTCGGCCTTTACATCTGCAATCCTGACGTTAGTCTCTGCTATTTCTACCCTGATAGTTGAAACGTCCTCCTTTGTTGCATAGTTAGACTTAATCACAGCGACATCCGTTACCAGCGACTCGACCTTCTCCTCAAGCGTTTTCACGCGTATCTCCATCTCTCCTTCTCCGTTACTTGTAACGTTAATTACAACGCGAAAATATTACCATGCTATGCGTATGGTAAACCGTGGCGAATGCCGCTATTTCTTGTAGTCTTTTAAGATTTTCCCGCTTTTTCCTTTCGTATCCATGCGTTATTACTACACTCAATACAGATTTTGGCCTTGAGAAGGAGAAAAGCCGTGAAAAAATGGGCAGTAGTGATTTCCGCAGTGGGTTTAGCCTGCGCAGTTTCAGGATGCAGCAGCGACTATGTGATGGCGACAAAAGATGGCCGTATGATCCTGACCGAAGGCAAGCCAGCAGTAGATGACGATACCGGGCTGGTCAGCTACCGCGACCTGCAGGGCAACGAGATGCAGATTAACCGTGATGACGTGTCGCAAATTATCGAACGATAAGTGCTAAGGTCAGCAATCTGCTGGCCTTTTGATTTTTCTCTTCCCCTTTTGCCTCCCCTCTGCCATGTTTATATTCCTTTGTCAGGAAGCCCCTGACGTTGTTAAAAAACAAGGAAGCCGGCTATGCATTATCACCGTATCCCTCACAGCTCGCTTGAGATAAGCACGCTGGGGCTGGGCACAATGACCTTTGGTGAGCAGAACAGCGAAGCCGAGGCCCATGCACAGCTTGATTACGCCGTAGCCCAGGGTATCAACCTGATTGATGTGGCAGAGATGTACCCCGTGCCGCCGCGCCCGGAGACGCAGGGTTTAACCGAGACCTACGTCGGCAACTGGCTGGCGAAGCACGGCAACCGTGAAAAGCTGGTTATCGCCTCCAAGGTAAGCGGGCCGAGCCGCAATAACGACAGCGGCATTCGCCAGAATCAGGTACTGGATCGCAAGAATATCCGTGAAGCGCTGGATGCCAGCCTGAAACGCCTGCAAACCGACTATCTCGATCTCTACCAGGTCCACTGGCCGCAGCGCCCAACCAACTGCTTTGGCAAGCTGGGCTATGAGTGGGCCGAATCCGCCCCCGCCGTCACCATTCTCGACACGCTGGAAGCGCTGACCGAGTGTCAGCGGGCGGGCAAGATCCGCTACATCGGCGTCTCAAACGAAACGGCGTTTGGCGTGATGCGCTATCTGCACCTGGCGGATAAGCACGACCTACCGCGCATCGTCACCATCCAGAACCCCTATAGCCTGCTTAACCGCAGCTTTGAGGTCGGTCTGTCAGAGGTGAGCCAGTTTGAGGGCGTTGAACTGCTGGCCTACTCCTGCCTGGCCTTCGGCACCCTGACCGGCAAATACCTGAACGGTGCGAAGCCCGCCGGGGCGCGCAACACGCTGTTTAGCCGTTTTACGCGCTACAGCGGCGAGCAGACGCAAAAAGCGATCGCTGCCTACGTGGATATCGCTAGACGGCATAATCTGGACGCGGCGCAGATGGCACTGGCCTTTGTCCGCCGTCAGCCGTTCGTGGCCAGCACTCTGCTGGGCGCCACGACCATGGAGCAGCTAAAAACCAATGTTGAGAGCCTCTATCTGGAGCTGAGCGAAGAGGTATTAGCGGAGATTGAAGCGGTGCATAAGGTTTATACCTACCCGGCACCGTAAGTGAATAGCCCGGCGGAATACGCCGGCC
>NZ_LR607338.1:4007525-4040751 GCF_902164725.1 Pseudescherichia vulneris
CGGCCGGGCATATTTTTTTATCGACGGCGCTGCCACAGCCACAGGCCAGCAATCGCCAGCGCAAACAGCACGCCAAAGCCAACCCCGACCCCGACTACCGGCGCGCCCGCCTTCACCGCCAGCGAATAGAGCCCCAGCATCAGCAGCATTGCCGCGTTCTCGCCCAGGTTCTGCACCGCGATGGCGTTGCCCGCCCCGACGGAACGTTTCCCGCGCTCCTGCAAAAGCGCATTGAGCGGCACGACGAAAAATCCACCCAGGATGCCAATGAGCACCAGCAGACCGTAAGCAGGCAGCAATGCATGTTGTAACGAAAAGAGCGTCACCACCACGCCAATAAGGATCCCGGCAGGCATGCAGCGAGCCACCTTCTCCAGCGTCACTAGCTTCGCCGCCACGCCCGCACCGACAACAATACCCACCGCCACCATGGCATTAAGGTAAGTTGGCGTCGCGTTATCGCTGATGCCGAGCGCCACCGGCACCCACAGCACCAGCAGGAAGCGCAGCGTCACCCCCGCGCCCCAGAACAGGCTGGTGCCCACCAGCGAGAAGCGGGTTTCGCCATTCAGCCACAGCGTTTTACAGGCGTGAAAGAAGCTCTGGGTCATCGGGGCAAAACGCCAGCTCTGGCCAGGCCGGGCCGCAGGCAGTTTGGGGATCAGCAGGTTCGCTACCACCGCCCCGGCGTAGACCAGGGCGCAGACGCCGAGCGCTGCCAGCACATGCCAGTCCGCCAGCACGCCCCCGGCTACCGAGCCAAGCAGGATGGCAGCGATAGTCGAAGACTCCATCAGGCCATTGGCCTTCACCAGCTTATCGCCGGTGGTCAGCTCGCCGAGGATGCCGTATTTAGCCGGAGAGTAGGCCGCTGCGCCAATGCCCACCAGCGTATAACCAACAAACGGGTTTAGGCCCACGCAGATACTCAGCGCACCGAGCAGCTTCAGCCCGTTAGCAAACATCATCACCCGCCCCTTAGCGAAGCTGTCCGCCACCTGACCGACAAAGGGGGCGAAGAGTATGTAAGCACCTACAAACACCATTTGCAGGATGGGCTGGCTCCAGTCGGGATAAAACTCCGCCTTGAGCAGCGCAAGGGTGGCAAACAGCAGGGCGTTATCACCAAACGCCGAGAGGAACTGAGCGGCAGTGACTGCCAGCATCCCCTTCGACAGGAGAGAGTTGTTCGTGCTTACTGGCTCATGCATGTTCCGCTTCCGCCTCGTCGAGTTTGCTCTTCAGGGTAACAAAATCCGGCTTGCCGCTGCCCAATACCGGCAGCTGCTTCAGGAAACGGATATCACGCGGCACGGCCAGCTCTGGCACGCCTTGGGCACGCGCCTGCTTAAGCAATGTCTCACGGGTCAGCTCGCTGTCGGTGGTAAACATCACCAGCGCCTCGCCTTTGCTGGCGTCGCTCTTCACAACCGTAGCGTGCATTTTGTCCGGCGAGGCCATAAGCGCCAGCTGCTCTACCATCTCCAGCGAGATCATCTCCCCGGCGATTTTGGCGAAGCGCTTGGCCCGACCCTGGATCTGCACAAAGCCCTGCTCATCGAAGCGCACGATATCCCCGGTGTCATACCAGCCGGGCTCGATCTCACCCTCGGCGTTCTCTGCCGCCGGATGCTCAAGCACGCCAGGGTTCTCAACGCGCAGGTAGCCGGTCATGATGTTCGGCCCCTTCAGCTGGAGCCTGCCGCCCTCTTCAATGCCCGGCACTGCCATCAGGCGCGCATCCATGCCCGGCAGGATCCGCCCCACCGTACCCGGCTTCGCCGCCATCGGCACGTTGATGGAGACCACCGGCGCGCACTCGGTGACGCCGTAGCCCTCCAGCACCCGCAGGCCAAACTTATCCTGCCAGAGCTGGCGGGTGCTCTCCTGTAGTTTTTCCGCCCCGGCGACCACATAGCGCAGGCGGTAGAAGTCGTAAGGGTTGGCAAAGCGGGCATAGTGCCCAAGGAAGGTCGAGGTGCCAAACAGCACGGTGCAGTTACGGTCATAAACCAGCTCCGGCACGATACGGTAGTGCAGCGGGCTGGGATAGAGAAAGACCTCTGCCCCGGTCAGCAGCGGGGTAAAGAGCCCCACGGTAAGGCCAAAGGAGTGGAACAGCGGCAGAGCCGACATAAAGCGATCCCGGGCGGTAAAGTCCGCGATGGTCCGGATCTGCTCTACGTTAGCAAGAATGCTTTTATGGCTGTGCACCACCCCTTTCGGATTGCCCTCGGAACCGGAGGTAAAGAGCACCAGCGCGTCATCCTCCGGCTGCTGCGGCACCTGGGCGAGGTGCGGCATCAGTAGATGGCCGAAGATCCACAGCTTATCGGCGGTCGTCACGTCGCCTTTCAGATCTTCCAGATAGATCCAGCGCACCTGGGTCAACTGCTCCGGCAGATGCCAGAGCTTGCCCTTCTCCATAAACTGGCGGGAGGTAAAGATGGTTTTGATCTGCGCGGCGGTAATGGCGCTGCCCAGCCCCTTCACCCCTGCCGTGTAGTTCATCATTGCCGGAATACGTCCTCGGGCGATGGCTCCGAATATCACCGCCGCCGCGATGCCCGCGTTGGGCAGCATCAGGCCAATTTTTTCGCCCTGGACGCTGTACTTATCCAGGATACGCGCCACAAACAGCGTTTTGGTCAGCAGCTTGCGGTAGGTATCGGGCTTGAAATTGATATCCTCGACGCAGTTCTTGCCCGCGCCGTAGCGGTACTGCGCCGCCAGCAGGGCTTCGAACAGCGTTTCCCGCGGACGCACGGCCATGCGCGCTTCCATCATGATCTGATGCAGCATCTCACCCGCCAGCCTGCGGCGATCGCGGGCACGCGGGGCATCGGGCATCGGCAGCTGCGTCGGCGGCAGGATATGCAGCCTAATACGCGGGAAGAGGCGCTGCTTCACCAGCCCCTTCAGGCGGCTAAAGAAGGTCAGCTCCGCGCCTTCGATGCGCACCGGGATCACCGTCGCTCGCGATTTAGCAGCCACAAAGGCCGCCCCGTCATAAATCTTCATCAGCGAGCCGGAAACGGAGATACGCCCCTCGGGGAAGATCACCACCGGTCGCCCGCTCTCGATCAGCCGCACCAGCTGCTTGATCGACATCGGCTTGGTGGGATCGAGCGGAACAAAGTCGATCAGGCCCGACAGGGCGCGCATGTACCAGCTCTGGCTAATTGAGGTATAGACCGCAAACACCGGACGCCCCGGTAAGAACAGCGCCAGCAGAATACCGTCAATAAAGGAGACGTGGTTTGGGGTTATAAGGACGCGCTCGCCGCTCAGTGCCTGCGTATTGCCCGTGAGCTCTACACGATAAAGCAGACGGAAGAGGGTACGGAAAAATCCCAGCATCATTAACTTCCTGTGTCAGTCGTTTGGGTATGGCAGATTGTGGCAGATTACACGAGAAGTGTAGCGGGCGGCAAAATCGGGGCGAAAAAAAACCTGCGCATCCGCGCAGGTTGGTGCAAAAAGTGAGTACTCTATACGTACTGAAATCTCACCAATCAATACCTCTGGGATCTTGATTGTGGCCCCTCCCCCCAGTGGATGCCAGGGAACAATCGCAACAGCTCATCGCAAAGTGTAACTAAAGGTTTGAATTACCCTTTTTCTGTTTTATTTACCCGTTAGCAACGGTGTAACGGTTTCACACTGCACATGCGCTTTGGCTCACGTTTGCGCACTTCAGAAAAGCAAGAGCCTTGAACCTGCCGCACTTTTCCGCAACACTTAACCACGTGTAAACGCTTACCCATCAAAGAAGGTTTAGAATGGCGACCATAAAGGATGTTGCAAAGCTCGCAGGTGTCTCCGTCGCCACGGTGTCGCGCGTCATTAACAGTTCCCCTAAAGCCAGCGACGCCTCCCGACAGGCGGTGCAGAGTGCCATGGCGTCACTCAACTACCATCCCAATGCCAACGCCCGCGCGCTGGCCCAGCAGTCGACGGAGACCCTTGGACTGGTGGTCGGCGACGTCTCCGATCCCTTTTTTGGTGCCATGGTCAAAGCCGTAGAGCAGGTGGCCTACCATACCGGTAACTTTTTACTGATCGGTAACGGCTACCATAACGAACAGAAAGAGCGGCGCGCCATTGAGCAGCTGATGCGCCACCGCTGCGCGGCGCTGGTGGTGCACGCCAAAAGCATTCCCAATGAAGAGTTAGCCGCGCTGATGGATCAGATGCCTGGCATGGTGCTGATCAACCGTATTCTGCCCGGCTACGAGCAGCGCTGCGTGGCGCTGGACGATCGCTATGGCGCATGGCTGGCCACCCGGCATCTTATCCAGCAGGGACATACCAAAATTGGCTATCTCTGCTCTAACCATGCCATCTCCGATGCGGAAGATCGCCTTCAGGGCTATTACGATGCACTGCGGGAGAACGGCCTGCCCTGTAACGACAGGCTGGTGACGTGGGGCGAGCCGGATGAGAGCGGCGGCGAGCAGGCGATGACCGAGCTGCTCGGGCGTGGCAGGCACTTTACCGCCGTTGCCTGCTATAACGACTCGATGGCCGCCGGGGCGATGGGCGTATTAAACGATAACGGCATTGAGGTGCCGGGCGAAATTTCGCTGATTGGCTTTGATGACGTGCTGATCTCCCGCTACGTCCGTCCGCGTCTGACCACCGTGCGCTACCCGATCATCACGATGGCAACCCAGGCCGCAGAACTGGCGCTGGCACTGGCGAAAGAGCAGCCCCTGCCAGAGATCACCCACCTCTTTAGCCCGACGCTGGTGCGCCGTCACTCGGTGGGCACACCGCAGGAGAGCTAAAGCGCGCAGCGGTAGAGGTGCACCGTGGTGGCCGGGTAGTCCAGCCCATCACCGATATAGTGCCAGCCAAAGCGCTCGTAAAAATCGCGGCAGGCGGAGTAGAGATGCAGCTGGGTAAAGCCCCGTTCGCGGGCGTAATCCTTCACGTGCTGCTGGAGCCTGCCCGCCATCCCCTGCCCGCGCGCGGCCTCATCGACATACAGCGCCGCCAGCCAGGGCCAGAGATCCTGGCGGCTGATGAGATCGCAGCGCCAGAGCCCCACCGTGCCCAGCAGCCTCTCGCCTTCGGTGGCAATGAACGTCACAGGCAACGCCTCAGGCTGCTGACTGTGGGCAACCACGCTGGCAAAAAAGTCCCGCGACAGCGTGTCGCCAAAGGCCTGCCACAGCCAGTCGGTTACCTGATCCGCAAAGTGCGGCGCGTCGTACAGAGGCAGGATCTTCAGGCTCATCGTCTTACAGCAGCTCCAGCGCCAGCAGCTCGTCGATAGTCTGCCGACGGCGGATCAGCCGCGCCGCGCCGCGGTCAAACAGCACCTCCGGCAGTAGCGGACGGCTGTTGTAGTTGGATGACATCGATGCGCCATAGGCTCCGGTATCATGCAGCACCAGATAATCTCCCGGCACCACCACAGGCAGGGCGCGGGTTTCAACTTCCCCGCCCGCCTGCTGGGTAAAGACATCTCCGGATTCACACAGCGGACCGGCGACTACGGTATCGATGAGCGGCTCAGCCGTCAGATCGCGACCGTCTGCTGCCAGAGCGCTAATGTGGTGATAGCTGCCGTACATCGCCGGGCGCATCAGATCGTTAAAGCCCGCGTCGATCAACACAAAGTGACGGCTGCCCATCGCTTTGACGCTGCGCACCTGCGCCACCAGCACGCCGGATTCGGCCACCAGGAAACGTCCCGGCTCGATCTCCAGCTTCACCGGATGCCCCAGGTGGTCAGCAATTTTTTCCCGGGCGCTGTTCCACAGGCCAAAGTAGTGATCGGTGTCGATCGCCTCTTCCCCTTCACGATAGGGGATCGACAGCCCGCCCCCGGCGGAGATCGCCTCCAGATCCTGACCGAACTCGATCACCTGGCTGACCATCGCGCCGCAGACCTGCTCAAGATGGCCGTAGTCCACGCCCGAGCCGATATGCATATGAATTCCCACCAGCTTAAGCTGGTAGCGCTGCATGACCTCCAGCGCGGCGGGCAGATCGCTGTACCAGATCCCGTGCTTGCTGTTCTCGCCACCGGTATTGGTTTTCTGGCTGTGACCGTGGCCGAAGCCCGGATTAACCCGCAGCCAGACGCGGTGACCCGGAGAGACCTCGCCCAGCTGAGCCAGCATATCCACCGATCCGGCGTTAACCGGGATCTGTAGCTCATGCACGCGGGCCATCGTCGGCGGGTCGATCACATCGGCGGTAAAGACGATCTCATCCGCACCGTTCTGCGGCTGATAGCCTGCCGCCAGCGCGCGTTCGATCTCGCCCAGCGATACCGAATCGACCTTGACGCCCTGCTCGCGCATCAGACGCAGAATATGAATATTGGAACACGCCTTCTGGGCGAAACGCACCACGTCAAACTGGGCCAGCTGGGCAATACGGCGGCGGATAATTTCGGCGTCGTAGGCCCAGACCGGGCAGCCAAATTCAGCTACCAGGCTGTGCAGGTTGGCGGCAGTGAGCGCGGTATCGGTGTTATTTAACGGGCGTGGCATAGCGAACTCCATATTCATTTTTCACTATTACGCCACAGGCCAAAGGGAATAAAAAATATCGTTATGTTACGATTCTATTCATATCTGATATACCTTGCGCCGCAGGAAAGCCTATGCCCGCCGTTAACCTTCGCCATATCGAAATTTTCCACGCCG
This sequence comes from Pseudescherichia vulneris, assembly GCF_902164725.1. Lineage (NCBI taxonomy): Bacteria > Pseudomonadati > Pseudomonadota > Gammaproteobacteria > Enterobacterales > Enterobacteriaceae > Pseudescherichia > Pseudescherichia vulneris. The sequence goes on from NZ_LR607338.1 coordinate 4,014,191, forward strand.
TGATGACCGCTGGGAACCTGACCGAGGCCGCCCGTTTGCTGCACACCTCGCAGCCCACCGTGAGCCGGGAGCTGGCGCGCTTTGAAAAGGTGATTGGCCTGACGCTGTTTGAACGTTCGCGGGGGCGACTGCACCCCACAGTGCAGGGTCTGCGCCTGTTTGAAGAGGTGCAACGCTCGTGGTACGGCCTGGATCGCATCGTCAGCGCCGCCGAGAGCCTGCGGGAGTTCCGTCAGGGGGAGCTCTCTATCGTCTGCCTCCCGGTCTTCTCTCAGTCGTTTCTTCCCCTGCTGCTACAACCCTTTCTCGCCCGCTACCCGGAGGTGAGCCTCAACGTGGTGCCGCAGGAGTCGCCATTGCTGGAGGAGTGGCTCTCTGCCCAGCGTCATGACCTCGGCCTGACCGAAACCCTGAGTACCCCCGCCGGGACCGAACGCGCGCCGCTGCTGACCCTCAACGAGGTATGCGTCCTGCCCGCCGGGCACCCGCTGGCGCAGCGCAAGGTGCTTACTCCCCAGGATTTTCAGGGCGAAAACTACATTAGCCTGTCGCGCTCGGACAGCTATCGCCAGCTGCTGGATGCCCTGTTCAGCGAGCACCAGGTGAAACGCCGCATGGTCGTAGAGACCCACAGCGCCGCCAGCGTCTGCGCAATGGTCCGCGCTGGCGTCGGGGTGTCGGTGGTCAACCCGCTCACCGCCCTCGACTATGCCAGCAGCGGCGTAGTGGTCAGGCCCTTCAGCGTCGACGTACCCTTTACCGTCAGCCTGATCCGCCCCCTGCACCGCCCCGCCTCCGCGCTGGTGGATGCCTTCTCCGCCCATTTGCAGCAGACCGTGTCACGCATTATCGCGCCGTTAGAAGCGGTGCTGACTGAGCGTTAGTCCAGCATAAAGTCGACGACGTCGGCGGCGTGCAGCACGGCAGTATCAAACACCGGGATCGGGCTTTGATCCTGAGAGACCAGCAGGCCAATTTCGGTGCAGCCGAAGATCACCCCCTGCGCCCCCTGATTCGCCATCCGCGCAATCAGATCGATAAAGTAAGCCCGCGACGGCGCGCTAAAGGTGCCCAGGCATAGCTCGTCAAAGATGATCTGGTTAACCTTACTGCGATCCTCTCCGTCCGGGACGCTGGTCTCAATACCGTAGGCGTCACGCATTCGCCCGCGGTAGAAATCCTGCTCCATGGTGTAACGGGTGCCCAGCAGCGCGACCTGTTGCAGGTTGGCTTTCTGGATCGCCCGGGCAGTAGCGTCGGCGATGTGCAAAAACGGCACGCTGCAACGATCCTCGATCTGACTGGCGACCTTATGCATGGTGTTGGTACAGAGCACGATCCCCTCGGCCCCGGCGCGCTCAAGCCCTGCGGCGGCGCTGGCAAGTATGTCCCCGGCCTTGTCCCAATCGCCGCTCGACTGGCAGGCCTCGATATCATGAAAATCGACGCTGTGCAGCAGCAGGCTGGCAGAGTGCAGCCCACCCAGCCGGGCCTTTATTCCTTCATTAATCAGACGGTAGTAGGGAATGGTCGATTCCCAGCTCATGCCGCCCAGCAGCCCTATCGTTTTCATCTTACCTCTCCCCTGTTATCCGCCCGTGAAAGCAAACTTGTGATCGGCTTTCCACTTATTAGGCATCGCGTTTCTTTTTAACGCTGGCTGATATAAATTTAATGAAACATTGTTTTACTCTTAAACTATTTTACTACAGGACGCTCTCATGTTTACTTTCCACCAGCAGACCCAGCTCGACGATCTGGGCAATGGCGTTACCCGGCGCATTCTGGCCCATGCGGGCAAAATGATGGCGGTAGAGGTGAATTTTAGCGAAGGCGCGGTTGGCCCGCTGCATAACCACCCTCATGAACAGCTTACCTATGTTTTATCCGGCGAGTTTGAATTTACTATCGGCGATGAGAAACATATCGTTCGCGCCGGGGACACTCTCTATAAAGAGCCAAACATCGTGCACGGCTGCGTCTGCTTAAAAGCGGGTACCCTGCTCGATACCTTTACGCCGGTCCGTGAGGATTTCCTCACAGCGTATTAATCACGGCTATGTCGGGTGGNTCCCCTTACCCGACCTACAAAATCGATGCCCTCCGCCGCGAGGGCGTTTTTATTTACATCAAATCATTAGCGGGATAATCATTCATTTATCCAGGCACTTACCCGGCTTGCACACTGGAAATGTCACCTGGCTCACCTTATTGAAACGTCGTTTCGACTTTGATCACATTTCCATAATTAATCGAATGACGCAGAAATAAATCGCAATAAGATAAATTAAAACACCGTTTTAAAAAGCAATCATACACCCAGGCAGGTATATATGAATGAAAACAGACTGCTGGGATTGGCCTGGATATCGCCCTATATCATTGGGTTGATCGTCTTTACGGCCTTTCCCTTCGTTTCCTCGTTTTTCCTCAGTTTTACTGAGTATGACTTAATGAGTCCGCCGGTATTTAACGGGATTGAAAACTACCGTTACATGCTGACCGAAGACTCCCTGTTCTGGAAATCGATGGGCGTCACCTTTGCCTACGTCTTTTTAACTATCCCGCTGAAGCTCGCCTTTGCGCTGGGGATTGCGTTTGTTCTTAACTTTAAATTACGCGGCATCGGCTTCTTCCGTACCGCCTACTACATTCCATCTATCCTGGGCAGCTCCGTTGCCATCGCCGTGCTGTGGCGTGCGCTGTTTGCCATCGACGGCCTGCTGAACAGCTTTATCGGCGTTTTCGGACTCGATCCTATCAACTGGCTGGGCGAGCCGTCGCTGGCGCTGATGTCCGTGACCCTGCTGCGCGTCTGGCAGTTTGGTTCTGCCATGGTGATCTTCCTCGCCGCGCTGCAAAACGTACCCCAGTCGCAGTATGAGGCGGCGATGATCGACGGCGCGTCGAAGTGGCAGATGTTTATGAAGGTGACCGTGCCACTGATTACGCCGGTGATCTTCTTCAACTTCATTATGCAGACCACTCAGGCGTTCCAGGAGTTTACCGGCCCGTACGTCATTACCGGCGGCGGCCCAACCTACTACACCTATCTCTTCTCGCTCTACATCTACGACACCGCCTTTAAGTATTTCGATATGGGCTACGGCGCGGCGCTGGCGTGGGTACTGTTCCTGGTGGTGGCTGTCTTCGCCTCCATTGCCTTTAAGTCATCAAAATACTGGGTCTTCTACTCCGCCGATAAGGGAGGCAAAAATGGCTGACGTTCAACAAATTTCTACGGCAAGAAGCATCGCTGACAAGGAAGTCGCGCGTACCTTGCGTAAAGAGAAGATCAACGCCAGCATCCGCTACGTGATCCTGCTGTTTGTTGGCCTGCTGATGCTCTACCCGCTGGTGTGGATGTTCTCAGCGTCGTTCAAACCGAACCACGAGATCTTCACCACCCTGAGCCTGTGGCCAGCCAACGCCACCTGGGACGGCTTCATCAACGGCTGGAAAACCGGTACCGAGTATAACTTCGGCCATTACATGCTGAACACCTTCAAGTATGTGATCCCGAAAGTGATCCTGACCATTATCTCCTCCACCATCGTGGCCTACGGCTTTGCCCGCTTCGAGATCCCGTGGAAGAAGTTTTGGTTCGCCACGCTGATCACCACCATGCTGCTGCCAAGCACCGTGCTGCTGATCCCGCAGTACCTGATGTTCCGTGAGATGGGCATGCTCAACAGCTATATGCCGCTCTATCTGCCGCTGGCCTTTGCCACCCAGGGCTTCTTCGTCTTCATGCTGATCCAGTTCCTGCGCGGCGTACCGCGTGACATGGAAGAGGCAGCGCAGATTGACGGCTGTAACTCTGCCCAGGTGCTCTGGTACGTGGTAGTGCCGATCCTGAAACCGGCGATTATCTCGGTGGCGCTGTTCCAGTTCATGTGGTCGATGAACGACTTTATCGGCCCGCTGATCTACGTCTACAGCGTGGATAAGTACCCGATTGCTCTGGCGCTGAAAATGTCCATCGACGTGACCGAAGGCGCGCCGTGGAACGAAATTCTGGCAATGGCGAGTATCTCCATTCTGCCGTCCATCATTGTCTTCTTCCTGGCTCAACGCTACTTCGTACAGGGCGTGACCAGCAGCGGAATTAAAGGTTAAGAGGGAAATATCATGGCTGAAGTTATTTTCAACAAGCTGGAAAAAGTGTACTCCAACGGCTTTAAAGCGGTACATGGTATCGACCTGAAGATCGCTGACGGGGAGTTTATGGTGATTGTCGGGCCGTCCGGCTGCGCCAAGTCCACGACCCTACGCATGCTGGCCGGTCTGGAGACCATCAGCGGCGGCGAAGTGCGTATCGGGGAGAAGATCGTCAACAACCTCGCGCCGAAAGAGCGCGGCATTGCGATGGTGTTCCAGAACTATGCGCTTTACCCACACATGACGGTGCGGGAAAACCTCGCCTTCGGCCTCAAGCTGAGCAAGATGCCGAAGGCGCAGATCGATAAATATGTCGATGAAGCGGCGAAGATCCTTGAGCTGGAAGAGCTGCTGGAGCGCCTGCCGCGCCAGCTCTCCGGTGGCCAGGCTCAGCGTGTGGCGGTAGGCCGGGCGATTGTGAAGAAGCCGGACGTGTTCCTCTTTGACGAACCGCTCTCTAACCTTGACGCCAAGCTGCGTGCCTCCATGCGCATCCGTATTTCGGATCTGCACAAGGAGCTGAAGAAGTCCGGGAAACCGGCTACCACCGTTTACGTAACCCATGACCAGACCGAAGCCATGACCATGGGCGATCGCATCTGCGTGATGAAGCTGGGGCATATCATGCAGGTTGATACCCCGGACAATCTCTATCACCACCCCAAAAATATGTTCGTAGCGGGCTTTATCGGCGCGCCGGAGATGAACATCAAGCCCGGCAAGCTGATCGATAAAGCGGGCCGCCTGCATATCACCATCGGCAATGAGAGCCTGCCGCTGAACGCGCGCCAGCAGGAGAAAGTCGCCGCGTATCAGAACCAGTCGGTGTTTTTCGGCGTGCGTCCGGAGTTCGTCTCCCTCTCCGATGAACCGTTCGCCGAAGGCTGCTGCAGCGGCGAGATGGTGCGAACCGAGAACATGGGCCATGAGTTCTTCGTCTATCTCAAGGTTGCCGACTATGAGCTGACCGCCCGTATCCCATCCGACGAAGCTAAACCGATGATTGAAAAGGGCCTTAACCGTAAGGTCTATTTTAAGTTTGACATGGATAAGTGTCATATCTTTGACGCGAAAACTGAACAGAACATCTCTCTCTAACTGGAGTATAAAAATGAAAAAAGTGCTTTTAAGCGCAGCAATCTCCGCCACATTAGGCCTGAGCGCCCTTCCTTCACAGGCGGCGGATAGCGTCGACCTGCGTATGTCCTGGTGGGGCGGCAATGGTCGTCACCAGGTGACGCTGAAGGCGATCGAGGAGTTCCACAAGCAGCACCCGGACATTAACGTCAAATCAGAATATACCGGCTGGGACGGTCATCTCTCCCGCCTGACGACACAGATTGCTGGCGGCACCGAGCCTGACGTGATGCAGACCAACTGGAACTGGCTGCCGATCTTCTCTAAAAACGGCGACGGCTTCTACGATCTCAACCAGCTGAAGGACGTGATCGATCTGAGCCAGTTCGATCCGAAAGAGCTGAAGTCGACCACCGTCAACGGCAAGCTGAACGGGATCCCCATCTCTGTGACCGCGCGCGTCTTCTACTTCAACGATGAGACCTGGAAAAAAGCGGGCGTTGAGTACCCTAAAACCTGGGATGAGCTGAAAGCCGCGGGCAAAACCTTTGAGAGCAAGCTGGGCAAGCAGTACTACCCGGTGGTGCTGGAGCATCAGGACACCCTGGCGCTGCTAAACTCCTACATGATTCAGAAGTACAACATTCCGGCGGTAGACGAGAAGACCAAAAAATTCGCCTACAGCAAAGAGCAGTGGGTGGAATTTTTCCAGACCTATAAGGATCTGGTCGACAACCACGTGATGCCGGATACCAAATATTACGCGTCGTTTGGTAAGAGCAACATGTATGAGATGAAGCCGTGGATCGAGGGTGAGTGGGGCGGCACCTACATGTGGAACTCCACCATCACCAAATACTCTGACAACCTGAAGCCACCGGCGAAGCTGGCGCTGGGCAGCTACCCGATGCTGCCGGGCGCGACCGACGCGGGCCTGTTCTTTAAACCGGCCCAGATGCTGTCGATTGGTAAATCGACTAAGCATCCGAAAGAGGCGGCGCAGCTGATTAACTTCCTGCTGAACAGCAAAGAGGGGGCGGAGACGCTGGGCCTTGAGCGTGGCGTACCGCTGAGTAAAGCGGCAGTTGAGACGCTGACCGCGAACGGCACCATCAAAGAGGAGGATCCGTCGGTATCTGGCCTGCGCCTGGCGCAGTCCCTGCCTGCCAAGCTGACGGTATCGCCTTACTTTGACGATCCGCAGGTGGTGGCCCAGTTTGGTACCTCCCTGCAGTACATCGACTACGGCCAGAAAACCGTGGAAGAGACTGCGGCTGACTTCCAGCGCCAGGCCGAGCGTATCCTGAAACGCGCGATGCGTTAATGCAAGATGCCGGGCGGCGCGAGCGCTTGCCCGGCCTACGGTTTATACCCCGATATTTCTTAATTTTTCTCCCGCCATCAGCCTGCGTTCAATGTGCTCCAGGGTGACGTTTTTCGTCTCCGGGATCAGCCAGAACGTAATACCGACAAACACGATATTCAGCGCGGTATAGAGCCAGAAGGTTCCCGCCGCACCGATGGCGTCAAGCAGCGTCAGGAAGGTCGCGCCGATAATCATGTTCGACACCCAGTTGGTGGTGGTCGAGCAGGTAATGCCGAAGTCGCGGCACTTCAGGGGCTGGATCTCCGAGCAGAGGATCCACACTACCGGCGCGGCGCTCATGGCGTATCCGGCGATGCAGATCATGGTCATGCCCACAGAGAGCCAGGAGAGGCCGCTGGAGGCGGTGCCGTTATCGAACTGCATCAGGCAGTAGCCCAGCACCAGCGTGCCAAAGGCCATGACGCTAAAACCGATCTTCAGCGCGGGCTTACGTCCGGCTTTGTCGACCATAAAGATGGCGATAAAGGTAGCGAACATAAAGGTCAGGCCGACCACCAGGGTGGCGATCATCTGCTGTTCGGTAGTGGTAAACCCGGCCATCTTAAAGATGCGCGGGGCGTAGTACATAATGATGTTCATCCCGGTAAACTGCTGCATCGCCTGCAACAGCATGCCGAGAAACACCGCCCGGCGCACGTTGCGGTTGGCTTTAAACAGCCCCCACCCGCCCTGCTTGTGCTTCAGGCTTTCGCGGATCTCGTTTAGCTCCTCGCGCGCCTTCTCGGAGGTATCGCGCAGCATGCGCAGCACCTCTTCCGCCTCAATATGCCGCCCCTTCTCCGCCAGCCAGCGCGGGCTGTTTGGCAGGAAGATCACCAGCACGATCAGCACCAGCGCCGGCAAGGCCAATACGCCCAGCATGGCGCGCCAGTTACCGGAGTAGCTCAGCGCCGTATCGGAAAGAAAGGCCATCACAATGCCCAGGGTGACCATCAGCTGGTACATGCTGATCATCTTGCCGCGCACGTTCTCGCTCGCCATCTCGGAGAGATAGAGCGGCGCGGTATAGGAGGCGATGCCCACCGCGACGCCGAGGATCACCCTTGAGAAGATCAGCACCTCGACGTTGATAGCGAAAGCCGACCCGAGGGATCCCACGACAAAGAGAATGGCCCCCGCCATCAGGCTGTATTTACGCCCCAGGCGAAACGAAAGCCAGCCGTTAAATAGCGCCCCGATGGCCGCCCCCAGCATCATGCTGCTCACCACCCACTCCTGCTGGCGGCTGGTCAACGTAAAGTGGTCGGTAATAAAGGGGAGCGCCCCGGCGATCACGCCAATATCCAGACCAAACAGCAGACCGGCCACGGCGGCGGAGATAGAGACAAAAAGATTCATGCGCCGCGTATCCTGCAACGCGCGCGGCAATGACGGTGCGTTATGACTCAATGAACTCATCTTTTGGTGCCTGAAGTAGTAAATCGTCTATTGAAAGTAAGAGAGGGACAGCGAAAGGTGTCAGGGGTTAACAGTCATAGATATGGATAATATTGCTATGTATATAGTTTATGTGATGGATATTCCACTTTAATAACCACATTTAATATTATCAAATTATTTTAATATGATGTTTTAGCTAATAAATAAACAGGGAAGCGCCTTTATTTGGCATTTTGATATGGATATTTCTCGACAAGGAATATGGACTTATCTGATTTCAAGAGATAAAAAATCCCGCCGTGAGGCAGGATCTTGTAGGTCGGGTAAGCGCAACGCCACCCGACATGTAACTACGCTGGATTAACGCGCCAGCCAGCCGCCGTCTACCGCCACGGTGTAGCCGTTGATGTAGTCAGAGGCGCTGGAGGCCAGGAACACCACCGGCCCCATCAGATCGCTTGGCAGACCCCAGCGGCCCGCCGGGATGCGGTCGAGGATCTCAGCGCTGCGCTGCTCGTCGGCACGCAGCTGCTGGGTGTTGTTGGTCGCCATGTAGCCCGGTGCGATAGCGTTAACGTTGATGTTATGCTTCGCCCACTCGTTCGCCATCAGGCGGGTAATGCCCATCACGCCGCTTTTAGAGGCGGTGTAGGACGGTACGCGGATGCCACCCTGGAAAGAGAGCATTGAGGCGATGTTGATGATTTTGCCGCCGTTGCCCTGGGCGATAAAGTGTTTTGCCGCCGCCTGGGACATAAAGAATACGCTCTTGATGTTCAGATCCATCACGTCGTCCCAGTCTTTTTCGCTGAAGTTGATCGCGTCTTCACGACGGATCAGACCCGCGTTGTTCACCAGCACGTCGATATGGCCGAACTCGCTCACTGCGCGCTCCAGCAGCGCAGGGATGCCGTCGATCTGACGCAGGTCAGCGGTCAGGCTCAGGAAGCGGCGACCCAGGGCGGTAACGCGCTCGATGGTCTCGGTCGGCTCAACGATGTTAATCCCGACGATGTCGCATCCCGCTTCTGCCAGACCCAGCGCCATACCCTGGCCCAGGCCGGTATCACAGCCAGAGACAACCGCAACTTTACCTTCAAGAGAAAATGCATTCAGAATCATAGTGGTTCCTTAATCTATCTGCGCCTGTTCGCCAGGCATGGTTTGCTTTGCTCTCCGCGACTTAGCGCAGATCCTTAACGGCAACGTGGTCCATATCATCAAAGACCTGGTTCTCGCCTACCATCCCCCAGATGAAGGTGTAAGCCCGAGTACCCACGCCAGAGTGAATAGACCAGCTCGGTGAGATCACCGCCTGTTCGTTGTGCATGATGATGTGGCGCGTCTCCTGCGGCTGGCCCATCATATGGAACACGCAGGCGTCCTCATCCATATTGAAGTAGAAGTAGACTTCCATCCGGCGCTCATGGGTATGGCACGGCATGGTGTTCCACAGGTTGCCTGGCTCCAGCTCGGTCAGGCCCATGCTCAGCTGGCAGGTCTCCAGCACGTCCGGCACGAAGTATTTGTTGATGGTGCGGCGGTTGCTGGTGAGCGGATCGCCAAGGGTCACCGGGGCAACGTCTGCCGGGGTCACTTTTTTGGTCGGGTATGCAGTGTGCGCCGGAGCGGAGTTGTAGTAGAACTTGGCCGGTTTTGCCGGATCGACGCTGGCAAACACCACCTCTTTGGCCCCTTTACCCACATAGAGCGCATCGCGATGGCCGATTTCATAGCACTGGCCGTCAACGGTGATGGTGCCCGGCCCGCCGATGTTGATGGTGCCCAGCTCGCGGCGCTCAAGGAAGTAGCTGACGCCCAGCTGCTTGCCCACTTCGCCACCGACGGCGACGGTTTTTGCTACCGGCATAATGCCGCCAACGATAATGCGGTCGATATGGCTGTACACCATGGTGTAAGCGTCGGCCTCGAATACCTGCTCAACTAAGAACTCGTCGCGCAGCCCCTGAGTGTCCAGCGTCTTAGCATGCGCGCTGTGGATGCTTTGTCTGACTTCCACATTTACCTCCAAAATCGTTTTTGACCAAACGTCACATAACGGCGCAACGAAACGCTGTTCCGTTTTGTAGTATGGCGGCCATATTATCCCGGCTAAAACGTGTTTTCAATTGCAAATAAAACATTGTTTCATTTTTTCTGCGATTTCATTTGAAAATTGCAATTAGGATCACGATTGTTAGGCGTTGACGTCGACATGCAGGCAAATCCCACCCGACGACGCCCAGGAAAAAGCATTATTTAACAATAGCTTATAAAATCTTTGAATTTTGGCTATCTCGTTGATTTTTCTCGTCATAAAACAAAGACGTCCGTTTTCCTCATACCAAAACTCAATATCCGCCGACTTTTTTCTTATAAAGTGCGTGACCAATCACACATACTGAAACGATGTTTTGATAATTTAACACCTAGTTTTTAAACTCATAATCCATTTGGGTCATTACGCTGGCCGATACATCGTGACAGGCCCCCTTAACAAGGAGATAAGTATGGCGAAAGGTATGCGGGTTAAGCTCAACTATGCAGTCAGCCGCGATCCCGACACGGGCGCGGAAGTGATCCGCTTGACCCCTCCCGAAGTCACCTGTCATCGTAATTACTTCTATCAGAAATGCTTTTTTAATGATGGCAGCCATCTGCTCTTTGCAGGTGAATTCGATGGTCACTGGAACTACTATCTGCTGAACATAGCCAAGGCCGAAGCGGTACAGCTGACCGAGGGCGCGGGTGATAATACCTTTGGCGGCTTCCTGTCGCCGGATGATAGCGCCCTTTACTACGTTAAAAACGACCGCACCCTGCGGGAAGTGAATCTGGAAACCCTGGCCGAGCGGGAAGTGTATCGCGTACCGGATGAGTGGGTTGGCTACGGCACCTGGGTGGCGAACAGCGACTGCACCAAGCTGGTCGGCATCGAAATTGCCAAAAGCGACTGGACGCCGCTCAACGACTGGAAAATTTTCCATGACTTCTTCCTGAAGGGGCCTCGCTGCCGCCTGCTGCGCGTCGATTTGCAGACCGGCGAAAGCGCTACAATTCATGAAGAGAAGCTTTGGCTGGGCCACCCTATCTACCGTCCGTTTGACGACAACACCGTCGCCTTCTGCCACGAAGGCCCTCACGACCTGGTGGATGCTCGCATGTGGCTGGTAAACGAGGACGGCAGCAACATCCGTAAAGTGAAGACCCATGCTGAAGGCGAAAGCTGCACCCATGAATTCTGGGTACCGAACGGCTCGGCGCTGGTCTACGTCTCCTACCTCAAGGGAGAGCAGGGCCGCACCGTTTATCGTTTTGATCCGAACACCGGGGTTAATGAAGCGATCATGGCGATGCCGGCCTGCTCGCATCTGATGAGCAACTTTGACGGCACGCTGCTGGTGGGTGATGGCTCAGGCTCGCCGGTGGACGTCAACGATGCCGACGGCTACAGCATTGATAACGATCCCTATATCTACGTGTTCGACGTGGCGGAGAAGCGTTACTTCCGCGCGGCGCGTCACGATACCTCCTGGGCCACGGTGGCAAATAGCCGGCAGGTGACCCACCCGCATCCGTCATTTACGCCGGACGACAGCGCGGTTCTATTTAGCTCCGACAAAGACGGTAAGCCTGCGCTCTATATTGCCCGGCTTCCTGAACAGCGTGAATGGCTTAAAGCATAATTGAGTGTGTTTAGTAACTGGCCTTGCCCTCCATATGGAGGGCCTTTTTTTATCTGCACTATCCCTTCTCAAAAATCTATTTCCTTTTGCCAATCTTAATATAACGAAAAAACCCCGGCCAACTGCTCCGGGGTCTTCTCATGAGGGTTCTGTTAGAAGGTATATGCTACGCCGACACGGAAACGCGTTTGGCGCTCGTCGGTATTTCGCACGCCGACGTTACCCACTTCCGCATAAGGGGCCCAGTTTTTATCCCATTTATAGGCTAGCTTGGCGTTATATTCGTTAGAATAGGTTTTGTTGTTTTCACGAATAACGTCTTCGGAGCTTTTCGCGTAGACGTAGTTCAGCTCGGGACGCCAGTCGCCCATTGCCCAGCCTACCCATGCATCAAATTTATTTACTTTGTTATCAACCACATTCGAGTCCGGGTTGCGGGTATACTCATAGCGGTAGCGACCGGCGATATAGACGCCGTTATCAAAGCTATACTGCGCATGCAGATAAGGTTTATAGATTGAGAAGGTGTCTTTACTTTCGATATTAAAGCCCGGGGTGAGGGCAATGTTATCTGTCGCTTTCCAGCGCCAGTTTATGGATTCTTCATGACCGTTGCCAACCATTTCGGTTAATGGTTTATCTGCATCATCGCCGCCCGATTTCCATTTTGCTTCGACGCCAAAACCCAGGCCGTTATCAAAGCGGTGGGAAACCGATACGCGGTCGGCGTTAGTTTCATTATCAATATATTCATGACGCAGATCGACAGTCACAGCCTGCGCAGCAAAAGAGGCACCGATGAGAGACGCAAGGATCAGAGTATTTTTAAACATAGCCACCCTCAAAAAATTAAAATGATGTTCCGTTTTTATGGAATTGCATTTTATTTTTTAAACAACTTTATTTTAGTGATCGAGATCGTAATTGTTTGTTTCAAAAAATTAGGCAAATCAAGACGTGATGAATATCAACAAAGCGAGGCTTTTTTGGCTATAAATAACGACACAGATCACAGCGGGCGGATATTAACGAAATAATTACAAATATCTTATAATAAATTAAATCCTTTACTTATCAGCTAGTTAATAAATTAGGTAACAAATAGTCACATGTGTGACTTTATTAAATTCGTATAATACTTTTCTTAAGCATCTATTTACGCGCAAAAAAAAAGCCCGCTGTTTAGCGGGCCTTTCTAATGCATCAAACTCAGTTGTTAACTGGGATCACCGCGCCTTTGTACTTGGTACGGATCCAGTCCTGGATCTCTTTCGAGTGCAGCACGTTCACCAGCGCGACGACGTCTTTCTTCTTCTCGTCGCCACGGTGTACGGTGATGATGTTAGCGTACGGGTTGTTTTCGCCGCTCTCTACCGCAATCGGATCTTTTACCGGATTCAGGCCGGCGTCGATAGCGTAGTTGGCGTTGATCACCACCGCATCGCCTTCGTCGTTGTTATACATCTGCGGCAGCAGAGAGCCCTCTACGTTCGGCAGGAACTCTAGCTTCTTCGGGTTTTCCACGATGTCGCTGATGCGCGCGTTAACTTTATTCACGCCCGGCTTCAGCTTGATCACGCCCTCTTTCTCGAAGATAGAGAGGATACGGCCCTCTTCCGCAACGGCATCACGCATGATGACCTTGCCACCCTGCGGCAGATCCTTCAGCGACTTGTATTTTTTCGAGTAGATACCGATCGGCTCAATGTGGATCGCACCGGCGCTGACAAAGTCATAGGTTTTGTCGCCTTCGTGATCCTTCAGCACGCTGTTCAGGTACGGGATGTGCTGAAAGTAGTTGGCGTCGATGTCGCGGCTGGCCAGGGCAGTGTTCGGCAGGATGTAGTCCTGGAACGGTTTGATCTCAAGGTCGATACCCTGTTTGGCAAGGATAGGTTTAGCCTGCTCCAGGATCTCTGCGTGCGGCACGTTAGATGCGCCAACGGTCAGGGTATCAGCCCAGGAGGCGAAGCTCAGGGCGCTAAGGGTTGCTGCGGCAATCAGTGTCAGTGTCTTTTTCATGATGTTGGTTCCCAATTTGTTGTTGTGTTTAGCGTTTATCTAACAGAGAGGTAATCACGTCGCCGCAGAACTGGATGATGAAGACGATGATCAAAATGGTCACCGTCGCCACCAGCGTGACGTCGTTGTGGTTACGCTGGAATCCTTCCAGATAAGCAAGATTTCCTAAACCGCCCGCGCCGATTACCCCGGCCATGGCGCTGTAGCTCACCAGCGCGATCAGCGTCACGGTGATGCCTGACACTAACGCAGGCGACGATTCAGGCAACAGCACCCGAAACACGATCGTACTGAGGCGCGCACCCATAGAGCGCGTGGCTTCAATGACGCCTTTATCCACTTCACGCAGCGCAATCTCTACCAGACGGGCATAGAACGGCGCGGCACCCACGATCAGCGCCGGTAGCGCGGCGTTGGCCCCTAAAATGGTGCCAACAATGGTCTTGGTGAAGGGGATCAGCAGCACGATCAGAATGATGAACGGAATCGAACGGAAGACGTTCACCACGATGGAGATCACGCTGTAGAGCGGCTTGTTCTGGAACAGTCCGCCCCTGGCGGTTAAAAACAGCGCCAGCCCGAGCAGGATCCCCAGCACAAAGGTCGCGACGCCAGAGAGCGCCGTCATATACAACGTCTCTTGCGTAGCGGACCAGAGCTGGTCCAGACGCAGATGGGGGAATAGATTCTCAGCCATGTTTGATCACCTCGCCGTCAATATCGCTTTTCTGCAGATCTGCGAGGATATTGTCTAGTTGTTCCTGGGTTGCCACCACGTGCACCCAAAGTTGTCCAAAAACGCCGTGCGCCGTCTGGGTCATTTTACCGTGCAGGATATTGAACGGCAGGCCGTAGCGCAGGGTAAGCTCACCCACAATCGGCTTGTGCGTGCTATGACCGGTGAAGGTCAACTTGATGACGCTGCCAGCCAGATCGTTAGCCAACTCCGGGTTAAACGCTTCCTCTTCCGCATACTGGCTCACCTGACGCACAAACTGGCGGGTGATCGGCTGCTGCGGACGGGTAAAGACATCCAGTACGTCGCCCTCTTCCACCACTCTGCCGTTCTCCATGACCGCTACGCGATCGCAAATCTTGCGCACCACGTGCATCTCATGGGTGATCAGTACGATGGTCAGCTTGAAGCGGCGGTTGATATCCAGCAGCAGATCGAGGATCTGATCGGTCGTCTGCGGGTCGAGCGCCGAGGTCGCTTCGTCGCACAGCAGCACGTCCGGGCTGTTCGCCAGCGCACGGGCGATGCCAACGCGCTGCTTCTGCCCGCCGCTCAGCTGGGACGGATAGGCGTGTTCACGCCCGGTCAGGCCCACCAGCTCAACCAGCTCCGCCACCCGGGCGGTGATTTTTGCTTTCGGCACGCCCGCGATCTGCATCGAGAAGGCAATGTTCTCATTTACCGTACGCGACCAGAGCAGGTTAAAGTGCTGGAAGACCATGCTGATCTTCAGCCGCGCCTGGCGCAGGCTCTCACCGCGTGCAGCGGAGATATCCTGGCCGTTGATGGTCACGCTACCCTCAGTGGGCTTCTCCAGGCCATTGAGCAGGCGGATCAGGGTACTTTTTCCCGCGCCGCTGTAGCCGATGATGCCGTAAATTTGCCCCTGCTCAACCGTCAAGTTCACATTATCCACGGCGGTAATAGGTACCTTTCCGTGGTCAAAAATCTTAGAGATATTCCTCAGGACGATCATTTCGTTGGTGTATCCGTTATGGCAGTTTAGCAGTATGGATGTCTGAATGATGATAAACAGGCGTTATTATCTTTGAAATAACAAAGAATGCATAAGATATAACGTACAGATCTATAGGGCGTATACCATGACCTGCCGTCTATAGGATTAATTCAGCAACCGTTAGCGAAAAAGCGCATAAGATTTGCACTGGTTTACGGTCTGCGATAGCAGGGATAGGCTCTAACTCTTTGTTTTGTAGGCGGGATAAGCGCAGCACCATCCGGCGTTACATCCAGATGGCTTTCCATCCTGACGGCTAAACAGCACAGATATGCCATTTCGTTCTATTTAGCAGAGAATCATTCTTTAAAACCTGTTTTTCGCCGCCCTATCCTCCTGCTATCGCATCTCATAACAGGTGACACAACATGTCCGTATACCACTCCATTACCGACCTTATTGGTCAGACGCCGATTTTACAGCTCCATAAACTGGATACCGGCTCGTGCGAGCTTTTTCTCAAGCTGGAGAACCAGAACCCCGGCGGCTCAATCAAGGATCGGGTCGCGCTGTCGATGATTAATGAGGCCGAGCGCCAGGGTCTGCTCGCACCCGGCGGGACCATTATTGAGGCCACCGCAGGCAACACCGGTCTGGGGCTGGCGCTGATTGCCGCCCAAAAGGGCTATAGGCTGGTGCTAGTGGTGCCGGACAAGATGAGCCAGGAGAAGATCTACCATCTGCGCGCGCTCGGCGTTCAGGTACTTATTACCCGCTCCGACGTGACGAAAGGACACCCGGAGTACTATCAGGACTACGCCCGCCGCCTCGCGGAGGAGACGCCGGGTGCCTATTACATCGATCAGTTCTCCAACCCGGCTAACCCGCTGGCGCACGCCACGGGCACCGCCCCGGAGCTGTTCGACCAGCTGGCAGGCAGAATTGATGCTGTGGTCGTGGGCGTAGGCTCCGGCGGCACGCTGGGTGGCCTCCAGGCATGGTTTGCCACACACTCACCGCACACCGAGTTTGTCCTCGCCGATCCTGTGGGTTCGATTCTGGCGGATCAGGTTGAGACCGGAGAGCACGGCGAAGCGGGCTCCTGGCGGGTCGAGGGAATCGGCGAAGACTTTATTCCTCCTCTCGCCCATCTGGAGAACGTCCGCCAGGCGTATCGGGTGACGGATGCAGAGGCCTTTGCCACCGCCCGCCAGCTGTTACAGCGCGAGGGGGTGCTGGCTGGCTCCTCCACCGGCACGCTGCTGACCGCTGCCCTGCGCTACTGCCAGGCCCAGACGACGCCGAAGCGGGTCGTGACCTTCGCCTGCGACAGCGGCAACAAATATCTCTCCCGCATGTTTAACGACGAGTGGCTGCAACAGCAGGGCTTGCAGGATGATGGCCAGCCCGCGCCCGCTGCGCCTGGTAACGCCCTGGCGACCCTCAGCGTACACAGCGGGGCGTTTAACGACCAGCACGGGGCGGTGATGCCGCCTATCTATGCCACCTCGACCTTTGCCCAGCCGGCACCGGGGCAGCATACCGGCTACGAATACTCCCGCAGCGGCAACCCGACGCGCCATGCCCTGGAGAGCGCTATCGCCGAGCTGGAAGGCGGCACGCGTGGCTACGCCTTCGCCTCCGGTCTAGCGGCAATCTCCACCGTACTGGAGCTGCTGGATAAAGATAGCCATATCGTCGCCATCGATGACGTCTACGGCGGCACCTATCGACTGATTGAAAACGTGCGCCGCCGCAGCACCGGGCTACAGATAAGCTGGGTGAAGCCGGACGATCTTGTCGGGCTGGAGGCCGCCATCCGTCCGGATACGCGGATGATCTGGGTAGAGACGCCCACTAACCCCCTGCTAAAACTGGCAGACCTGGCGGCTATCGCCGAGATCGCCCGCCGTCACAACGTCATTAGCGTGGCGGATAACACCTTCGCCTCGCCGCTGATCCACCGCCCGCTGACGCTGGGCTTTGATATCGTGGTGCACTCCGCCACAAAATACCTCAACGGCCACTCCGACGTGGTCGCCGGACTGGCGGTGGTGGGCGATCGCCCTGAGCTGGCGGAGAAGCTGGGCTACCTGCAAAACGCGGTGGGCGGCGTGCTCGATCCGTTCAGCAGCTTCCTGACCCTGCGCGGGATCCGCACCCTCGCCCTGCGTATCGAGCGCCACAGCAGCAACGCCCTGGCGCTGGCCCGCTGGCTTGAGCAGCAGCCGCAGGTGGAGAAAGTGTGGTTCCCGTGGCTGACGTCCCATCCGCAGTATGCCCTCGCGCGCCAGCAGATGGCTCAGCCGGGGGGCATGATCTCCATTGTGATCAAAGGTGACGACCAGCGTGCGGCAGAGGTGATTAGCAAACTGAAGCTGTTTACCCTCGCCGAGAGCCTGGGCGGCGTTGAGAGCCTGGTGAGCCAGCCGTTCAGCATGACTCATGCCTCGATCCCGCTGGCGCAGCGCCTGGCGAACGGCATTACGCCGCAGCTGATCCGCCTGTCGGTGGGCATTGAAGATGAGCAGGATCTGCTGGCGGATCTGCAGCAGGCGCTGGCCTGACACCGACGCGCGCCCCTGGCGATTGCGACTATGCTTAGAGGCTAAGGGTTTTGCTTAAGCCAGTCTCAGTCGCAGGAGCGCGCACCGCTATGCTAGTAAATAGTCTGATCGTCATCTTGAGCGTTATTGCGATGGAGGGCATCGCCGCATTGACCCATCGCTACATTATGCACGGCTGGGGATGGCGCTGGCATGAGTCACACCACACTCCGCGCAAGGGCGTGTTTGAGCTAAACGATCTCTTTGCGGTGCTGTTTGCCGGGGTGGCTATCGCGCTGATTGCCGTGGGCACGGCGGGCGTCTGGCCCCTGCAGTGGATTGGCTGCGGCATGACGGTCTACGGCCTGCTCTACTTCCTGGTGCACGATGGTCTGGTGCACCAGCGCTGGCCCTTTCACTGGATCCCGCGCCGGGGCTACCTGAAGCGGCTCTACGTCGCCCACCGCCTGCACCATGCGGTGCGCGGCCGGGAGGGCTGCGTCTCCTTCGGCTTTATTTACGCCCGCAAGCCTGCCGACCTCCAGGCGATCCTGCGCGAACGCCATGGCCGCCCGCCTAAACGGGACGCTGCCAAAGACCAGGCGGACGCGGCGTCACCCTCGTCGTCTTCGCTCGAATAACCTGCCCCGGAGCCGCCATCAGCATGGCAATCTTTTCACCTTTGCTGGTGTGCTGGCGGCGATCCCAGGCGCTGCCTCCCGCCGCTTTTACCTTAATACCGATCTCCCGGTAGACGCTGCGGGCGGTGGCGATCGCCCAGGCACAGCGCGGCGGCAAATCGTGCAGCCCGGCCTGCGAGGAGATGTAGTACGGCTCGGCGGCATCAATGAGCCGCTCCGCCACCCGCGCCAGCGCGGCGCGATTCTCCCGCGCGGCATAGTTCTCCGGGGTCAGCCCGGCATCGTACAGCCACTCGGCGGGCAGATAGCAGCGGTCAATAGCCGCATCGTCAATAATATCCCGGGCAATATTCGTCAGCTGAAAGGCCAGCCCCAGATCGCAGGCGCGATCCAGCACTCGCTCATCCCGCACGCCCATCACCCTGGCCATCATTAAGCCCACCACGCCCGCCACGTGATAGCAGTAGCGCAGCGTATCCTCAAAGGTGACATAGCGGGTCTGGGCCACGTCCATCGCAAAGCCGTCGAGGTGATCGAGCGCCATGCGGGGCGTAATGCCGTGGGTCAACGCCACCTCCTGAAAGGCAGCGAAGGCCGGATCCTGCATCTCGGCCCCTTCAAACGCCGCCAGGGTCAGCGTGCGCAGCCGGGCCAGGCGCTGGGTCGCCTCCTCCTCCGCCGCGGCCTCGCTGGCGAAGCCGTGGGTCTGGTCATCAATGACGTCATCGCAGTGGCGACACCAGGTGTAGAGCATCAGCACGCTACGGCGGGTGGCCGGGTCGAACAGCTTGGCGGCGGTGGCAAAACTCTTCGAGCCGTTGGCCATGGTCTGCGTGGCGTGGTCAAGCAGTGGCGGTTGGCTCATTGTAGATCCTCGATCATCAGGCTGGCGGTAGCTTTCGCCGAGGCCACCACGCCTGGAATGCCTGCGCCGGGGTGAGTGCCTGCGCCCACCAGGTAGAGGTTGGCAATGTCGCTGTCGCGGTTGTGCGGGCGGAACCAGGCACTCTGGGTCAGCAGCGGTTCGATGGAGAAGGCCGAGCCCAGATGCGCATCCAGCGTGTCGTGGAAGTCTGCCGGGGTAAAGATCCGCTGGGTCACCAGCTGGCTACGCAGGCCGGGCATATAGCGCTCTTCAAGATAGTCAAAAATGCGGTCGCGCAGCTTCGGCCCCTCCTGCGCCCAGTCCAGCGGCGCGTTGCCAAGATGCGGCACCGGAGCCAGCACGTAGAAGCTGGCGCAGCCAGGCGGGGCGAGCGAGGGATCGGTCACGCAGGGCGAGTGCAGGTAGAGCGAGAAGTCATCCGCCAGCGCGCTGCCGGTAAAGATATCGTCGATCAGCTCCCGGTAGCGGGGACCAAAGCAGATGGTGTGGTGCGCCAGCTGCGGATGGGGCTGGTTCAGGCCGAAGTAGAGCACAAACAGCGAGTTGCTCATGCTTTTGCGCTCTAGCGTCGCCGCCCGCTTCTGCCCTACCGGATGGTGGCCGAGCAGCTTTTTATAGGTGTTCACCACGTCAGCGTTCGAGGCCACGGCGTCGGCGTCAAAGGTACGACCATCCGCCAGCCGAACCTGGCGTACGCGGTTATCGGTCACCACCAGCTCTTCGACCCGGGCGTTGAGCACCATCTCCCCGCCCAGATCGGTAAACAGCTTCACCATGCCGTTCACCAGCGCCCCGGTGCCGCCCTCGGGGAACCAGACCCCCCACTCCCGCTCAAGGGCGTGGATCAGGGTGTAGATGGACGAGGTGGTGAAGGGGTTACCGCCCACCAGCAGGGAGTGGAAGGAGAAGGCCTGGCGCAGGTGCTCATCCTCGATGAAACGCGAAACCGACTGGTAGACGCTCTGCCACGCCTGGAGCTTAAGCAACTGCGGCCCGGCGCGCAGCATGTCGCGAAAAGAGAGAAACGGCACGCTGCCGAGGCGCAGATAGCCCTCCTGGAATACCGCCTGGGAGTAAGCCAGGAAGCGCCGGTAGCCCTCGACGTCGCGCGGATTGAACTGGGTAATCTGCGCCTCAAGCTCAGCGGTGTCGTTCGCATAGTCCAGGGTCTTCCCGGACTCCCAGCAGAGCCGGTAGAAGGGTTTGACCGGCAGCAGCCTGACATAATCCTCCATGCGCCTGTCGGCCAGGGTAAACAGGGCCTCAAGCGCGGTGGGATCGGTGATCACCGTCGGCCCGGCGTCAAAGGTAAAGCCCTGGTCATGCCAGACGTAGGCGCGACCGCCGGGCTTGTCCCGCTGCTCCAGCAGTACGGTTGGGATCCCTGCCGCCTGCAGGCGAATCGCCAGCGCCAGGCCACCAAAGCCTGCGCCAATCACAACGGTTTTTTTCATCCTTTATCTCGTC
Source organism: Pseudescherichia vulneris (assembly GCF_902164725.1). Classification (NCBI taxonomy): domain Bacteria; kingdom Pseudomonadati; phylum Pseudomonadota; class Gammaproteobacteria; order Enterobacterales; family Enterobacteriaceae; genus Pseudescherichia; species Pseudescherichia vulneris. Next base: position 4,035,138 of record NZ_LR607338.1, read on the forward strand.
TGTCAGGAACATGGGTCTGAGGAAAATGGTTCAGTGCCGCCCGCCAGGCTTCTCCCAGCGGAACCGGTGGCTTGCCCGTCAAAATGCGGGCCTTATCGAAGAGAGAGAGCCGACCGGCGTAAAAGCGCTCTACGGTAGGTTCCGGCAGCCCGTAGAAGCGCTGCATCACCCGCCAGCGGTTCTCCTCGCGTCCCGCCAGGAAGAGCATTCGGTTCAGCAGGCGGAAAAATCCCTGCCTGCGCCAGTGGCGTTCGGCAAACTGCCGGGTGAGCTGATAGAGCGGAACGCTGCTCAACCGCGGGCTATCGGCAATCGCGTCGGCGAGGGCCACCGCCAGCGGCAGCGAGTAGCCGGTGGTGGGGTGAAACAGTCCCGCCCGCATTCCCGAGCGCGGCACGCCTGGCGCATCGGCCCACAGAGCATGGATGTCACCCGCCAGGGTAATCGGCAGACAGCCAGACTCCTCGCGTTCGAGCTGGGCCAGCTGCCACCCTTTGCTGTGCGCATAGTCGGTAATGGTTTGGCGCAAGGCGTTACCATCACGCTGCGGGGCGTTGGCGTAGCGCGTATCCTCGATCAGTAGCGTATCGGCGGAGAGCGGCAGCGTATAGACAAAGCGATAGCCCTGCTGCTGCGCCACCGTGGCGTCCATCAGGATCGGTACGGTCAGGCCGTGGGGCTGGCTCAGCCGCCACTGCTGACCAAGAAAGAGCTGATAGCCGGTCTGCATCGCCGAACTGGCGGTCACGCCGCGTCCGTCGATCACAGCTCCGGCCAGCAGCGCCTCGCCGTTAGCCAGCCGCACGCTATTGGGTAACACCTCGCTCACCGGACAGTTTAGCCAGATGTTCTCTCCCAGCGCCTGCTGCAGGGCCTCGGCAAAGCGCTCTGACGTAATAGAGTAGTAGCCGCGTGCGAGGCGACGGCGAAGATCGGGAAACTGCACCTCATAGCCCGGCCAGGCGTGGGCCACCAGCGGGGCCAGCCAGGCGTGCTGCTCGGGCGTAAGATCGTCTTCATGGAATGACCAGGTATGGTTCCCGCCAATCTGCTCCCCGGCCTCGATCAGCAGTACGTTAAGCTGCGGGTAGCGTTGGCGCAGTCGCCAGGCGATCAGCCCGTTGGCCAGGCCACCGCCGACTAAAATGAGATCCCTCACGATACGCTCTCACTCCCTGCTATGGCCTGTTCAATCAGGGTCGCCGCACGGGGCGTGCCCCCGGCGTCGTTAAGCTGCTGGCGGGCCGTCGCCAGACGCTGATGCAGAGTCTCATCCCCCAGCAGCTGGGCAATCTCATCCGCCAGGATCTGCTGTCTGGCAAAGCGCGATACCCGGCGGCCCAGCCCGTTATAGACCAGCCGGGCAGCCACGGCGGGCTGGTCGAAAGAGAGCGGCACCGCCAGCACCGGCGTGGCAGCGGCGAGTGAATCCAGCACGGTATTGAGACCGCCGTGAGTGATCACCAGGTTTGATTCAGCAACGTAGCGCGGCTGGTCGACAAAGCTGGCCACCTCCGTCGCACCACAGGCGTAGAGCGAGTCGGCCTGAGCCGGGGGCAAACCATCGCAGTGGGCAATGGTCACCTCCGCCCCCACGCTGGCGCAGGCCCGGGCGATCTTCTGAAACAGGCGTAGACGGTGGCCCTGGAGGGTGCCCAGCGAGGCAAAGATCCGCGGCGTGCTGCGCGGCGAGCGTTCTACCTGCGGTGGTGGCTGGTAGCGCAGCGCCCCAACATAGTGAAAACAGTCCGGCAGCGCCCGGCGTGGAAAATCGAGGGCCGGAACGGACTGGCTAATCTGTGCCAGCGGCGAGAGACACTCGTCGAGACGCCTGCGCTCCGGCAAACCAAAGCGCTGGGCGTGGCGCAGGATCGTCTGCCCGTGCGGGTACATCAGCGCATCGTAGATGCGTTCACTGACCTGAAAACGCCGCAGGGCTCTCTTATCCTCAGCGTAGTGAAACGGCATCACCGGCAGCGGCAAACCGGGCTCGCGGTTGACCGGCAGCGCGCAGGCAATTGAGATAAACGGCAATCCCAGCGCCTCGGCGACCAGGCTCCCGGCAGGCTCCATCTCATCGACAATCAGCGCGTCTACCGCCAGCCGCTGCAAAATAGCGGGCAGCTGCTGGCAGAGCGTATCGGTCAGGGATGACATAGCCGCAATCAGCCGCAGCAGGTTGCCGTTGCTCTGCTGCTGGACGTTGCGCTGGGCCTGTTGCACGCTGGCGGGAAGCGGATAGAACGCCACCCGCTCCGTTTCCTGCTCGGCCAGCGAGGCGACGTTGCCAGTGAGAAAGGTCACCCGATGGCCGCGTTGGGCAAGCTCTAGCGCCAGGGCATGCAGCGCCAACGCGTGGCTGTAGAGCGGCGGTGCCACAATAGCAAAATGGCTCATGGCGCATCCCGCAGATAGCGGATATCCGCCTGCCGTAGCTCGCTCAGGCTACGGCTACCGGTGCAGAAGCAGGCAACCCGCATCTGCTCAATGATCACGTTGAAGTGATCGATCACCTTCTCCGTGGAGACGCCTGCGCTGCCGAGCACGGCAGCGGCCTGCCCTACCATGCACGCGCCGAGCCGCAGCGCTTTCGCCGCATCGACGCCGTTTTTAATACCGCCCGAGGCAATAAGGGGCATCTGCGGCCAGGCCTCGGCGATGTCAACCAGCGCCTCAGCGGTGGGGATCCCCCAGTCGGCAAAGACGTTGGCTACGCTGCGCTGCTGGGTGGTCGCCGCCCGTTCGCCTTCAACGGCGGCCCAGCTGGTGCCGCCCGCACCCGCGACGTCAATCACGGTAACGCCAGCGTCGATCAACTGCCCGGCTACGGCACGGGAGATACCTGCCCCCACCTCTTTCACCACCAGCGGAACGGGCAGTTCACGCACCAGGGTTTCGATGGCCGCCAGCCGTCCGCGCCAGTCACGATCGCCGCCGGGCTGGAGCGCCTCCTGCAGCGGGTTGAGGTGCACAATTAGCGCATCCGCCTCGATCATCTCCACGGCCCGTCGGGCGTAGTCGATACCTTTCCTGCCGCTCAGCTGCGCTGCGCCGAGGTTCGCCAGCAGCGGCACGTCCGGGGCCAGCTGCCGCAGGGTTTTATCCAGCCCTAAGCCCGCGTCGCTCTCAATGGCGACGCGCTGGGAGCCCACCCCCATCGCAATTTTTAGCACCTGCGCCGCCTCGGCGAGGTGGCGGTTGATATGGCGCGAGCGCTCAACGCCGCCGGTCATGGAGCTGATCAGCAGCGGAGCCTGTAGCTGCCGATTAAGGAAGGTGGTTTCCAGCGTGATGTCGCTAAAATTCAGCTCCGGCAGGGCGCAGTGGGTAAAGCGCCAGCGCTCAAAGCCAGCGCTGGCTTGGGTTACGGCGCGACGGGGGTCGAGAACGATATCCAGATGATCGTTTTTACGCTGAACAAGGCGCTCGTCCTTCATTCATCACTACTCCTGTAATGTGGTTCCATCGTTATGTACGGCTTGAACCCGGAAGGGCGGTATCAGGCGATTTTCATGACCGGTGACCAGTCGGCAAGGTGATGACCAAACCACAGATGCATAAACTGTCGGATGGCCCCGCCCTGCGGACAGGCAAAAGTGAGGTGTTTGTCGGCGGAATCAATATGCTCACGCAGCTTTTGCCGGGCCGCATCCGCGCCCAGCCGGTTGACCAGCGTCGATTTTCCCGCGTCCTTATTACGATCTTTACCGGTTTCCGGGTGATCGTCACGCAGATCGTCCAGCAACTGAAACGCCTGGCCGAAGTCGAGAGCGAAGGCGTGCAGCGTCTCTCGCGTGCTCGACGACGAGGCGGAAGCAATGGCGACGATCTGCAGCATCGCGCTGAACAGAATGCCGGTCTTGAGGTGGTTGGTGCTGAGGATAGCGTCAGGGGAACGGTCAAGGGCGGCGTCGTTGAGATCGCGAAACTGTCCCAGCACCAGGCCCTGCACGCCCACGGCGGTAGAGAGCTCGTTGACCGCCTGGGCACGCCTCTCCCCCGGCAGATCGCCGGTGGCGGCGATCAGGCCAAAGGCTTTAGAGAGCAGTCCAACGGAGGCAAGGATCGCCACGCTCTCACCAAATTTTTTGTGGGTAGTGGGCTGACCGCGGCGCAGCTCGGCATTGTCCATGCAGGGCATGTCATCGAGCATCAGCGACGCGGTATGGGTCAGTTCAACGGCGCAGGCGAGATCGAGCAGCGTGGGCATACTGCCCTGGTAGCGGAGGTCACGGGCGGCCAGCAGCATCAGCAGCGGACGGATCCGTTTTCCCGGTGCCATGACGCCTTCACGCATTGCAAGGCTGACTATATCCTGGCTGTCGGGTTCAGGTAACAGGCCAGCCAGGTGATCGTCAATGGATTGTCTCATTACTTCGATTTCGCGATGAGGCGAAACGACCGCTTTACTGCCACTCACCATTGCAAGGTTACCCGCTGAATTGTCTTTTAGTGTCACTTAACCGTAGACCGCGCGGGTGGCTCTCGCCAGGTTCTGAAATAGTTTTACATTGATCGAAGTACGAGACGCTGAGCCTTTAGATCTGCGCCATACCGCCATCCACGAACAGCTCTGCGCCGTTGATAAAGCTGGCCGCGTCGGAGCCAAGAAATGCGACCACTTTGCCAATCTCCTCTGGCTCACCGAGACGGCCCAGCGGCACCTGGGCGGCGAGGGCGTCAAACAGCCCCTGACGATGCTCATTCGGCACCAGTTCACCGAGGCCTGGGGTACGAACCGGGCCAGGGCTGACCACGTTGACGCGAATGCCGCGATCTTTCAGATCCAGCGCCCATGAGCGGGCAAAATTGCGTACGGCGGCTTTGCTGGCGCTGTAGACGCTGAAGCTGGCAGTGCCCTTAACCGAGGTGGTCGATCCGGTTAAAATCACCGATGCGCCATCCACCAGCAGCGGCAGCGCCTTCTGTACCGTGAACACCACGCCGCGCACGTTGGTGCCAAAGATGCGGTCAAAGTGCTCTTCGCTGATGGCACCCAGCGGCTGCATGTCGCCGCCCCCAGCGTTGGCAAACAGAATGTCCAGCCGCCCGGCCTGTTTCGCAATCTGGGCATAGACCGCGTCCAGCTCCGCCAGCTTAGAGGCATCGGCGCGAATGCCGGTTGCCGCCGCGCCGATGGCATCTACCGCTGCGTCCAGTTCGGCCTGGCGACGTCCGGTAATAAATACCTGCGCACCCTGAGCCGCCAGCACCTGCGCGGTTGCCAGACCAATGCCGCTTGTACCGCCGGTGACCAGCGCAATTTTACCGTCGAGTTGTTTGTTCATCTTCTTGTTCCTTACCTGTTTAATAGTGAGTAGCGGGATTGCCCGTCACCGCATCGTCAGGGCATGGATGAACTCTACTGCGCATTGGATTGGTGAAAAATAGTGGAAAATAGAAAGGACTATTTACAGGTGTGGATAATCACCGATGAAAAGGGAAGCGTAATCCTGCCGTGAAACCTCGCTAAAGCCGCTGATCAACAGTGCGGTACACTGGGTGCGATACGCCGGGTCGCTCACCAGCTGGCGCAGCGCATCGCGCAGCAGCGCAATACCTGACGGCAGTGTGTTTCTGGCGGTAATCAACGGCAGCCCCGGCACGGCAGGGC
>NZ_LR607338.1:4042345-4049509 GCF_902164725.1 Pseudescherichia vulneris
TGGCGGTGGCTGCCGCTGTAGAGTGCCCGGTGATAAACACCGGGCAGAGAGAACGCGTTATGCGCCAGCGTTATCCAGGGCGAGAATATCGTCCGGCGTCAGCTGAAGATTGATGGCCTCAACGAAGCCGTCGATGTGCTCAATTTTGGTCGCGCTGGCGATAGGCGCGGTCACGCCGGGGCGGCTGATCAGCCAGGCAAGCGCCACCTGGGCAGGCTTGACGTTGTGCTTCTCTGCAACGCTGTCCAGCGCCTCCAGAATGGCGTAGCCGCGCGGGTTAAGGTATTTACCGACGCCCTCGCCGCGCTGGCTTTGGCCCAGATCCTTCTCGCTGCGATACTTCCCGGAGAGGAAGCCGGAGGCCAAGCTGTAGTAAGTCACCACGCCAATATTCTCCCGCACCACCAGCTCCTGCAATTCGCCTTCAAAGCCGTCGCGATCGTAGAGGTTATACTCCGGCTGTAGCACCTGATAGCGTGGCAGACCGTTGGCGTCGGCCGCCTTAAGTGACGCTTCTAGCTGCGATGCGTTGAGGTTGGATGCGCCAACGGCGCGGATCTTGCCCGCCTTCAGCAGCTTCTCATACGCGCTGAGGGTCTCCTCATACGGCGTGCTGTCGTCTGGCCAGTGGGAGAAGTAGAGATCGATATAGTCCGTTTGCAGGCGCTTCAGGGAGTCATCAACCGCCTGCTCGATCCAGCGGGCAGAGAGCCCTTTTTTCCCCGGCTCGCCAAGGTCGGATCCCACTTTGGTAAACAGGGTGATCTTTTCACGTGCACCAGGGTGGGCAGCGAACCACTTGCCGAGAATGGTTTCGGATTCGCCACCTTTGTTACCCGGTGCCCAGGCAGAGTAGACGTCAGCGGTGTCGATAGCGGTCAGGCCGCGCTCCAGCAGCGCATCCAGCAGAGTGAAGCTCTGCTTCTCATCAACGGTCCAGCCAAAGACGTTACCGCCAAAAACCAGCGGCGGAATGTGTAATCCCGTCGTGCCTAATGAACGTAAAGCCATGCGCAATACCCCTTTTTTGAGTTACGGTATAGGCAATCGTAGACAAAACACGGCGAGGCATTAGCAATCTTTTGCGTATGATTATCAGAATCAGGCAAAACCGCATTAAAAGTGAAAATGAGGCTCTATGTTTGTTAGATATACTTAACTTATAAATTAATTTCATTAAGCAACAATGCTTTGTTTTACTTATAGGTGAGAAAAGCTTAAGGTTTCTTTATCACCTTGCTCAGATAAAAACGTATCCACACAATGAAGAAATTAATAGTTTTTTTACTATGGTCAGGTATAACTCTGTCAGCGCTACTTGGAGTCTTATCAGCAGTTTTGAATATTATGTTGATGCTTTCGTTAGCTTTTGATACGCCCGTAGATAGCTATACTTATGGTTTCCTAATTGGCCGCTGGAGCTTTACGCTTATCATGGTTATTACATTCTATGTTTTAAAGCGGTTAATAAGGAAATATAGCTTATAGCTAATCACGCATACTAATAAGCCATATCAAATAATATAGAGTGCTAACATGCGCTGATTACCCAAAGAAAGGTGAGGAATTATCTTTCAAACAAAAATTCAGGCTTTATGTAAGAGAGTTTTAGGTTTGATTCCCGGCACAGGGATCCATGAATGCATATAACATGCTACGGGTCGGCTGACCCGTAGCAGAGAGGGTAAAGATTACTTCAGACGGTAGGCCACCACGGCGTCGCCGCCTTTGGTGCCCAGCGAGCCGTGACCGCCCGCAGCAATAACTACGTACTGCTTGTTATCGCTACCCAGGTATGTCGCTGGCGTCGCCTGGCCGCCTGCTGGCAGCTCGGTCTGCCACAGCAGCTTACCGGTGTTGATGTCGTAGGCGCGGAAGAAGTTATCTGCCGTTGCGCCGTGGAACACCACGTCACCCGCCGTCACCAACGGACCACCGTGAGCGACCATCCCCATCGGGAAGCCGATTGGGAAACGCCCTGGCAGGAAAGTGGTGTTGAGGTTTTTGGTCGTCCCTACTCGACGCATCCACTCCGTTTTACCGGTGGTCAGATCGACACCCACCATGCGGCCCCACGGTGGAGCAATACACGGAATGCCCAGATCGGAAGAGAGCTGCTGAATGTGGATCGCGTAAGTCCCCTGGAAGTTCTCGTTCCAGTACGGCGAGTTCTCCTTGGTAAACAGACGCTCTTCTTCTGTCTGCGGGGTACGTTTGATCAGGTTGTATTTATAGGCCAGACGCACTGGCGAAGCGATCAGGATCTGACGCTCCGGATCGATAGCCACCGACCCCCAGTTAAACACGCCGATGTTACCCGGGAAGACAATGGAGCCGCCTTCGGTGGCTGGCGTCCACGGGTTACCGTCGTAGCGCAGCGATTTGAAATCGATACGGCAGGCCATCTGATCGAACGGCGTGATCCCCCACATCGCTTTTTCGCTCAGCGGATCGGGAATAAAGTTCAGCGCGGAAACCGGCTGGGTCGGCGAGAAGTTCTCCCCGGGTATGCCGCCTTCGGTCGATACTTTCTGCTGGTTGATCGGGTAGACAGGCTCCCCGGTCAGACGGTTAAGCACAAACAGGTTACCGGTTTTGGTCGGCAGGATAACAACCGGCTGCTTTTTACCCTGGTAGTCGATATCCAGCAGCGACGGCTGGGACGGGTTATCGCGGTCCCACAGGTCGTGCGTTGAGGACTGGAAGCGCCATTTGAACGCACCGGTGTTGAGATCCAGCGCCACCAGCGTGTCGCGGAACTTCTCGGTGTTGCTCTGCGGATCGCGCTGGGTACCCACTTCATCCGGCGAAGCGTTGCCAAACGGCACGTAGACCAGGCCGTTTTTCAGATCGGCGCTAAGAGTAGCCCAGGCCACAGGGGTATCCTGCGGGAAGGTCTGCCCGGCGGCAATCGGCTGGGTATTCTCAGGATTTGCCGGATCGAAGTTCCAGACCAGACGACCGGTCTCGGCGTCAAAGGCACGGATCACACCAGACGGGTTACCGGTGTTATAGCCGTTATCCATCACGGAGCCGCCGAGGATCACCAGCTTACCGGCAACCAGCGGAGCAGCGGTCTGCATCAGCGCGTGTGGACGAACGGTGCCCATGTTGTCATGCAGATCGACAACGCCGTTAGTACCGAAATCGGCGCACGGTTTACCGGTATCGGCATCCAGTGCGATCAGTTTTGCATCGGTAGTGGCGTTGAAGATGCGGCGAGTACAGGCCGCCGGTGCAGCATTAGTCGCTGCCGGCTGGGCTGAGCTGCTGTTCTGCGCGGCTGCGCTGCCGTCGTAGTAGCTTACGCCACGACAGGTCTGGTGCTGCTGGAGGTAGGAGCGATCCTTCTCAGGAACGTATTTCCACTTAAGCGCCCCGGTCTGCGGGTCGAGAGCGTGAACTTCATTGTGCGGCGTACAGAAGTAGAGCGCGTTGTTGACCTTCAGCGGCGTCGCCTCGAAGGTGTATTCGGTCGCATCTTTGCTGTCGCGCAGGTCGCCGGTGTGGTAGGTCCAGGCTACTTCCAGATCGCTGGCATTATCTTTATTGATCTGATTGAGCTTAGAGAAACGCAGGCCGTTGGTGGTGCCACCGTAGGCGGTCCAGTTGTTTTCTGCGACGTCAGCGCTGGAGGCGTTACGTGCCGTAGTAATGGTGCCCTCCTGCGGGTACGGATCGTAGAAGCAGAGACCGATCACCAGGGCGATCATCACCGCCACGGTACCGCCGAGGAAAGGATGGAAGCGACGCTCTCCTGCACCATTGGCGCGGAACAGCGGACGAACCACCCACGGCATCGCCAGCCAGAGGCCGATGACGCCAATCAGATCGCCGCGCGGGATCCACTGCCACTTATCAAAGCCCACCTCGTAGATGATCCAGGCCAGAACAATCCACATCAGCACCGCGTAGAGGCTAAGCGCAATGCGTTTGTTCAGGTAGAGCGTTACGGCGGTGGCAATGAGCCCCACGGCCATCACGGCGTAGAATGGCGAGCCGCCGACCAGCAGCAGCTTCGCCCCCATATAGAGCATCGCGAGCCCAATGAGCGCGATGACAATACTTGTTATTTTGTTAAGCATGATTCCCCTGACATAGACAAATGTACAATTGAAACGGTGTTTTACAACAATTTCGAAACAATGTTACAACGATCACAAAAAAAATATAGAGTTGGCATCGTTGCAAATTTGTCGTTTTGTGCGGGGAAAGGGTTAGAGCAAGGGTAAAAGGCGGGAGGCGCTGCCCCCTCAGGCGTTGCGCGTCAGGCCAAATAGCCAGTCATTATACAGTTGATTCCGTAGCCGGTAGCTTTCGTGCAGCTCCTGCTCCAGGGTGAAGCCCACCTTTTCCAGCAGGCTGCGGGAAGCGAGATTACCTGCGGTCACGGTGGCAATAAGGCGGTTGATTCCGCCCTCGCGGAAGGCGTAATCGCAGACGGCTCGCAGAGATTCGGTTCCGTAGCCCTGCCCCTGGGCATCGGGCGCGAATAAAAAGCCGACTTCGGCGCAGTCGCTATCGCGATGGATATAACCCGTCACGCCGAGCTTTTTTCCGCTGGTCCTGTCAGAAACCACGAGGCACAGCCAGTGCGGGCTTTGGGGTGACCAGAGCGGCAATCGCGACGTAAACGCGGCGCGAATCTCCTTCTTCGTCGGCATATCCGCAACGTAATACATCACCTGCGGATCTGTCTGTAGCGCGTGGAAAAAGTCCCAGTCGCTCTCGGTAATCTGCGTGCAAAGAAGTCTGGCAGTCGTTATCGTTCTCATCGAGAAACCTCAGTATGTTAACACCCTGATTACCCGGAAAACTTTCGCGATCCGGCCACGCACAGAATAACACCCAGCGTGCTGGCGAGCATCAGCGGATCGACGGTTTCGTGCAACAGCGCGGCGGATAAGCCAAGCCCAAAGAACGGCTGCAGCAGTTGTAGCTGTCCTACCGTCGCGATACCGCCAAGGGCCAGCCCCTTGTACCAGAAGATAAACCCAATAAGCATGCTAAAAAGCGATACGTAGCCCAGCGCAATCCAGGTGGACATAGAGAACGCGCTAAACGATTCTGGCCGCGTGGTAAACGAGGCGACCAGCATAAAGGGCAGCGCAACGATCAGCGCCCAGCTGATGACCTGCCAGCCCCCCAGCTCCCGGGTCAGCTTTGCCCCTTCGGCATAGCCCAGTCCGCAGACAATAATGGCCGCGAACATCAGGAGATCTCCCGTCAACGACGCAGAGGCATGTTGCGACAGGGCAAAGCCGACCACCAGCAGGCTGCCCAGCACGGAGAAGATCCAGAAAGCAGGACGCGGCCGTTCGCCGCCGCGCAGCACGCCGAAAATCGCCGTAGTCAGCGGCAGCAGGCCCAGAAAGACAATGGAGTGCGCGGAGGTAACGTGCTGCAATGCCAGCGCCGTCAGCAGCGGAAAGCCAACTACCACGCCCAGCGCAACGATAACCAGCGGCACAAGCTGCGACCTGTGTGGGCGCTTTTCACGAAAAGTAGCGATCAGCGCGGTAGCCAGGAGACCGGCAATCGACGCGCGCAGGAACGTCAGAAAAAAGGGATCCATATCGAGTACGGCAACGCGGGTAGCGGGCAGCGAGCCGCTGAAGATAATCACCCCAAGCAAACCGCTGAGCCAGCCCGATCCCGCTTTATGCGCAACTGCATTAACCATTTTTTACCACTCTCTATCAGCTTGAGTCATGAATAGCGGGATGGTAGTGTGCTTAATCCAGTACAATCAAAAAATTGTCATAGATACATGTCATGAAGGCGCGCTATAAATCGATCGTAGATAATTTTGCTGAGGCTATACGCTCCGGCAAATGCACAGCCGGAAGCCGCCTGCCGACGCATAGACAGCTTGCGTTAACCGAGCATATCTCGCTGGTGACGGCGACACGGGTATATCACGAGCTGGAAGCAATGGGGCTGGTCAGCGGTGAAACCGGACGAGGCACCTTTGTCCGGGATATCGCGCTGCCGCCCGGACACGGCGTGGATCAGCTCGCCGTGGCGACGGATACAGTGGATCTGAACTTCAACTACCCCTCCCTGCCGGGTCAAGGGGAGCGACTGCGCGACGCGCTCAGACAGATGGCGGCGGGCGGGGATATCGAATCCCACCTTCGCTATCAACCCCATGCGGGACGGCTGGCGGAGCGGGAAATTATCGCCCGTCACCTGACCCAACGCGGTTTTCGCCCTGAAGCAGAGAATCTGCTTATCGTTAACGGTGCCCAGCACGGGCTGACCATCACCGCGATGGCCCTGCTCAAACCCGGTGATGTCGTCGCCGTGGATGCGCTAACCTATTCCGGTTTTAAAGCCTTAGCGGCGCTCTGTCATCTTGAACTGGTTGCCATTCCCTGTACTGCCGAGGGACCGGATCTGCAGGCGCTGCGCCAGCTCTGTATCCGGCGGCAGGTGCGGGCTATTTACACCATGCCGACGCTGCATAATCCTCTTGGCTGGGTACTGGATCGCCAGCAACGAAAAGCGATTGCCGACATTGCCCGGCAGCATGATTTGTTGATTATTGAAGATGCTGCCTACGCGTATTTGATCCGACGCCCACCCCCGCCCCTCGCTGTCTTTGCTCCAGAAAGAACGGTCTATGTCACCGGCTTTTCCAAAAACGTCGCCACCGGACTGCGCGTAGGTGCGGCCATCTGCCCTGCTCACTATCGACCTGCGCTTGAGCGGGCAATAAGGGCCACGGCGTGGAATACGCCTTCGCTGATGACAACGCTGGTTTGCAACTGGATTGAGGACGGTACCGTTTCACGGTTTGAGACGCTTAAGCGCCGCGATGCCAGGCTGCGCCAGTCCGTAGCAAGAGAGAGTCTGGGCCCACTCCCCTGTATTACGCATCCTGATTCCTATTTTCTCTGGCTACCGCTGGCGGAAGAGGCCAGAGCCGACCGGGTGGTAAAAGCGTTAATGGATAATAATATTTCGGTATCCACCGCCGAGCCATTCTCGGTTTCAGCAAGCGTGCCGCAGGCCATTCGCATTGCACTAGGCTCGGTGTCTATGGATAACCTGCGCAGCGCGCTGGTAAAGGTGCGGGAAGTCATTGAGTTTGAACAGTATGGGTTGCGGGGAGGTGATGGTGTTTGATTGTCTTATTTTCCAGTCAAGAAAACCAAGTAA
>NZ_LR607338.1:4049514-4050115 GCF_902164725.1 Pseudescherichia vulneris
ATAGTGCTGCCTCTTTTTTTACGAGTCTCACAATCAACATATACGCAGCAGTAGTAATAGCGATGTTGATAATAAAGATTGCGATGTAAACGGCCGTGCTTTGCGAACCGTTAACCAGCGGCTCATAAGGCATAACCCGAAAAACGATCCAGAACAGCCAGGTATACAAGGTCATCTTCAGAAATCGCCGAACTGTAGATGTCATCCACTCTTTCGCATGATAGCCAACCGTGCTGCGTTTAACGGCAATATGGTATGTCGTTATTAGTGCACTCAGTAACGGGATGCTAATTAGCGTATTAATTAACAGGCTGAAGTAATCGGACATTGCCTCCCACGCCTCGGGATTTGGCTCCCCCTCGATAGCAGCAGTAAATCGCTGTGCGCCTTCAAAATCAAACCGTTCCGTAATAGCACTCAATACCCCATCGTAGGGCACCCATTTAGCCACAAGAAACATAATTAAAATGAATAATGCGATTTTTGTAATCAGGGTAAATAGATCTTTTACTGCCATTAGTACTTGCCTTAATAGCGCCGGATCGATATCTCCCGTCGCTAAGGTGAGAGAAACTTTTTAAACGTTGTGACATTCTCTCCT
>NZ_LR607338.1:4050172-4053756 GCF_902164725.1 Pseudescherichia vulneris
ACGCTGCTGAGACGGCTCAGCTAGCGTTGCATTCGATGCTGGCAATCTTGTTACCGGTATCACGGAAAGCACTTTACGTAACCCAGATATTAAATCCCGCAATTGTTAACCCTCCCGCTTCAACCACACTATTGTTCCCGATTATAAAACCCGTACCTTAACGACACCTGGGGACATCAATGACAACGAAAGTTACCCGTAAAGAAAAGATCAGTTATGGCCTTGGGGATATGGCTAGCCATGTTGGTTTGGATAATGTGATTATTTTTCTCACGTTTTACTATACCGATGTAGTGGGTCTACCGGCCGCATTCGTCGGAACCATGTTTCTGCTTGCCCGCACCGCCGATGCCATTATCGACCCCGCGATGGGCTATATGGCCGACCGTACCCGTTCCCGCTGGGGAAAATTTCGCCCATGGATGCTGTGGCTGGCCCTCCCCTTTGGCCTGAGCTGCCTCCTGACCTATGCCGTTCCGCAATCGCTGGATATGACCGGTAAAATGATTTTTGCCAGCGTTAGCTACACCTTCATGATGCTGATGTATACCGCCATCAATATTCCTTACTGCTCGATGGGCGCGGTAATTACTCCTGATAACGACGAGCGCATCTCCCTACAGTCCTGGCGCTTCTTTCTTGCCACGCTGGGTGGCGCCATGTCGACATTTTTCATGATGCCGCTGGCGGAGTACCTGGGCGGAGCGGATAAGCTGGCAGGCTATCGCTGGGCAATGGCGATTATGGCCAGCGCGGCAGTGATCATGTTCTGGATCTGCTTTGCCAATACCCGCGAACGTATTAAAGCGCCCGCCACTCACAACAATTACCTGGCCGAACTACGGGATCTGCTGCGTAACGATCAATGGCGGGTCGTCGCGGTGCTCGTGATAACCAACATCGGCTTTGGCGTCATCCGCCTCGGGGCGATGATGTACTTCGTTACCTATTACCTCGGCAGCGCCAGCTATTTCATGTGGATGCTCGCCGCGCATATTCTTGGCAAAGCCGCCGGTAGCCTGCTGGCCAAGCGTCTGACCCGCAACTTCAATAAAGTTCAGATGTTCGGCTACTGTGCGGTACTGGCCGGTGTGCTCAGCATCGCCCTGTTCTTTGCACCGAAATCCGTTTTCGTCCTGGTTCCGCTAACGTTTATCGTCTCGACGCTCTATCAGGCGACCACCACGCTGATGTGGGTAATGATGGCCGACGTTGCCGACTACGGCGAATGGCGTCAGGGCAAACGTATGGATGGCATTATTTTCTCCACCTTCCTCGCCGTCCTCAAACTGGGAATGGCGCTCAGCGGTGCCATTGTCGGCTGGACCCTGGCCTTTAGCGGCTACGTCGCCAACGCGCCGGAACAGACGTCGCTGGCCATGCACAGCATCGTCGCTCTCTTCACCATCGTCCCCGGACTGCTCTCTCTGGCGGCCTTCGCCACGCTGCGCTGGTACAAGCTTGATGACCAGACCATGCAGGAAATCAATTTGGCTAAAATGCAATCTTTTGTGAAAGGATGACCTCTCCATGAGCGAATTAATTGAGCACGCTAACGCCATCGAATGGCGCTTCGAACGACAGATTTTACGTCTGGAGCCCTGGGGCAAGAATAGCCTGCGGGTACGCGCCACCTGCGCGCCGGAGTTTACTTCCGAGCCTCACGCTCTGCTGACGCCAGACGCATGCCAGGCCGACATTTTGCGGGATGCTGAAACCCTGACTCTGCGCAACGGCAACATCAGCGCGGTATTGAACCTTAAGGGCCAGCTGGCATTTTACAATCAGCACGGCGATCTACTGCTGGAAGAGATGTGGCGACAGCGTTCTACGGTTGGCATCGGTGCCAGTGAAAAAAGCCAGGACAAATACGTCAGCGCCCTGAAGCTGGATGGACGAGAATTTAAACCGCTGCCCGGCGGTAAATATCAGCTAACAGTACGTTTTGAAGCCCGCAACGGAGAAAGGTTGTATGGCATGGGGCAGTATCAGCAGCCCTGGCTGGATCTAAAAGGCTGCTCTCTGGAGCTGGCGCAGCGTAACTCGCAGGCCAGCGTGCCGTTTGTCCAATCCAGCCTCGGCTATGGCCTGCTATGGAACAATCCGGCCATTGGCGAGGCTAGCTTTGCGAAAAACCACAGCCAATGGACCGCCCGCGTTACCCAGGAGATGGACTATTGGATAACCGCTGGTGATACCGTGATGGAGATGACCCGCCAGTATGCTAAAGCCACCGGTACACCGCCCGCCGCGCCGGAATTTATCAGCGGCCTGTGGCAGTGTAAATTGCGCTACCGCACCCAGCAGGAGGTGTTGGACGTCGCTCGCGAATATCACCGCCGCAACCTGCCGCTGTCAGTGATGGTTATCGATTTCTTCCACTGGCCGAATCAGGGAACCTGGTGTTTCGATCCTACCGACTGGCCGGATCCGCGGGCGATGGTAGAAGAGCTGGAATCAATGGGCATCAGGCTAATGGTTTCGGTCTGGCCGACCGTGGAAGCGCGTAGCCCGCTATTTCCGCAGATGAAAGCCAAAGGCTGGCTGGTGACCAGCGATCGCGGCGTGCAGATCAACCTCGATTTTATGGGCAACACGACCTTCTTTGACGCCACCCACCCGCAGGCGCGGCAGTTTGTCTGGGATACGGTGAAGAAAAACTATTTTGACTACGGGATCAAGCTGTTCTGGCTGGATGAAGCCGAGCCGGAGTATCGTGCCTATGACTTCGATAACTATCGCTACCATGCTGGACCGGTACTGGAAGTGGGCAATCGCTATCCGCGCGATTTCGCTCAGGGCTTCTACGATGGCCTGCGTGCAGAGGGCGAAAAGGAGATCGTCAACCTGGTGCGCTGTAGCTGGGCAGGCAGCCAACGCTATGGCGTACTCGCGTGGTCCGGGGACGTTCACTCCTCTTTCCATTCGTTCCGCAATCAGCTGGCTGCCGGGCTTAACATGGGACTGGCAGGCATTCCATGGTGGACTACCGATATCGGCGGTTTCCAGGGCGGCAACATCCACGATCCAGCCTTTCACGAGCTGCTGATCCGCTGGTTCCAGTGGGCGGTATTCTGTCCGGTCCTGCGTATGCACGGCTATCGCGAGCCGCGGATCCAACCACCGGAAAGCTATCGCCACGGTATTCCGCAATGCGATAGCGGTTCACCCAACGAGCTGTGGAGCTACGGTGAGGAGAACTTCGCCATCATGCAGCGCTGGCTGGGCGTCCGCGAAGCGCTACGCCCCTATATTGATGAACTCTACGCCAATGCACATCACCACGGCGATCCGCTCATGCGTCCGCTCTTCTGGCACTATCCCGACGAGGCACAAAGCTGGCAGGTGGAAGACCAATATCTGTTTGGCCGTGATCTACTGGTCGCTCCGGTTATGCACGCCGGTCAACGTCAGCGCGATGTTTGGCTACCGGGCGGCCACCAGTGGGTCAATTTACAGGGAGAGTGCTATCAGGGCGGGCAGCGTATTTCGGTTCCTGCCGAACTGGAGACGATCCCGCTCTTTATTCGGGAAGGCAGCCCGCTGATTTCGCTGCTGGTAAAGTAAATCAAGCAGGAGCCTGA
>NZ_LR607338.1:4053856-4054507 GCF_902164725.1 Pseudescherichia vulneris
ACAGTCCACGGGGTATATTCTGTCCGGTCCTGCGTATGCACGGCTATCGCGAGCCGCGGATCCAACCGCCGGAAAGCTATCGCCACGGTATTCCGCAATGCGATAGCGGTTCACCCAACGAGCTGTGGAGCTACGGTGAGGAGAACTTCGCCATCATGCAGCGCTGGCTGGGTGTCCGCGAGGCGCTACGCCCCTATATTGATGAACTTTACGCCAATGCGCATCATCACGGCGATCCGCTCATGCGTCCGCTCTTCTGGCACTATCCTGACGAGGCGGAAAGCTGGCAGGTGGAAGACCAATATCTGTTTGGCCGTGATTTACTGGTCGCTCCGGTTATGCACGCCGGTCAACGTCAGCGCGATGTTTGGCTACCGGGCGACCACCAGTGGGTCAATTTACAGGGAGAGTGCTATCAGGGCGGGCAGCGTATTTCGGTTCCTGCTGAACTAGAGACGATCCCGCTCTTTATTCGGGAAGGCAGCCCGCTGATTTCGCTGCTGGTAAAGTAAATCCCTAAATAAGCCGGTTATGCCCTCGTGGCATGCCGGTATTTCGATAATGATTCGCCTGTGGAGCCAGCTTATGGGTTCATCTGCTGAAGACCATTTTTTGTAGAAAAAACCGCTGTGATCTTGACCCGCCATTTCC
>NZ_LR607338.1:4054607-4056092 GCF_902164725.1 Pseudescherichia vulneris
GGTGTTTCAGGGGGCTACATCATAGAAAAAACCGCTGAGAGGTAACGCGCGCTATCAGTAGCGTTTTTTTCAATTGTATAAAACACGGTATATGTATGGCCCTTTTGGAAGTCATAACCAAATGTTGGCAGACACTGCCCGTTGGTGATATACACAGGGTCATGTTCTAATGTCTTGAGAAGATTATTGTTTTGTCCATCAGAGAACTGGACTGAAGAAACGAACTCCCCAGGATAGACAGGCGCAGTAATACAAATCTGGTTATCTTTTAATGTTACGTTAGCGGGCTCTTTAGGCGGAATTCTATCGCCAGGCCCTGGGCAACCCACGAGTAAAAATGCTACGGCTATAACTGAATAATTTTTGTACATTGACACTCCTTTGTCTGAGCTTTCATCCCCTAAAATCTCGAGTATTAGTCTCTTACGCCATTAGCGGTTAGGTTAATAACGGGCATCACTGCTATATCATTTTCGTAAAAGAGATCTGAGTTAGTGAAGTTATAAATCTTGCCAGTCATTTTTACATTTACAGTGTTTCCGTAGGCAGTCGCTGTCACTGCATCAGTATTCGTTTCAATAAAAGGCGATCTATCCTTCAGAGCATTGGTTACGTTACTGTTCCCAAGATCTTTATCGAGATAAAAACGATAGATATTTGAAACAGTTGCGTTTCCCTCATCGTATTTCGTGACGTATAACCAGACGCTGTCTGACAGTTTTTGCTTACTCACAAAGGTATCGTGAGGCGGGGAGTTAAAAAAATAGTAATAGGCCGCGTAACCGCCTACGAGCAGTAACAACACTATAGTAAGCATACCGTGCAGCTTTTTAGTAACCGAGCTTGCGAGCATAATCTATCCTTGGCTCAATCCCATACTGTAAGTAAAGTTATCAGAAAGGTATGTAATCGTCAGGCGAAATCTTGTCGTGCCCTTCTGGGGCCACCTAGGCATGGTGGCCCGCACTTTAACTGTAAAGCCATCGTCCTGCGTTTGCCGAATCAATAAACATTCTCAAGGTCAATGGTACTTTGCCAGCATTATTATTTTTTTTTGTGAAAAAATTTTTTGGCTTCCATGGGAAATGATTATCCATATGAAAATTATCACAATTTACACTCAATTTCGTTGACAGTGCGCCTATCAAATCTGAGATATCTTCTCGCTCAAACGTTTCCTGAAGAACCTCATCATCTGAAATATCAACGGCTTTGAAAAAAATTGTAACCCTTGGCAGATTATCCAGAATGAAAGCCCTGTATTGATCATCGCTTATTGAATTGCTCACCAGATTTTATCCTCCGGGCGCACAATAGTATTGAATCGATTTACGGTGTGATAGCCAATCATCGAAACATCAACCGCCAAAATAACCCATCCGAGAACGGGCACTGTCCGGCCAACAAAGGTTCCCAGATTATTTACCCAGAAAATTTTCAACTTCTGAGCGAAAATGATTTTTTGGTCAGTGTGGGGAGGATCCG
>NZ_LR607338.1:4056124-4102873 GCF_902164725.1 Pseudescherichia vulneris
AAGCCAATTTTATCGAAGCATTACTACACGGGGAGTTTTGGAGCGGGCGAAGGGAATCGAACCCTCGTATAGAGCTTGGGAAGCTCTCGTTCTACCATTGAACTACGCCCGCTTTGAGGTGCGTAAGGCATTATAAACCTTACGCACCGTCTGGCAAGGCGCAAGCACGCTAACCGATGGTTAATTAATCAGTTAGCACTTCGGCGGGGTGCCCTGCGGCGGCAGGTAACGGATCGGATCGATGGCGGTGGCGCGGTAGCGCAGCTGGAAGTGCAGCTTCACCGAGTCGGTATCCGAGCTGCCCATCGTGGCAATCTTCTGCCCTATTTTTACGCTCTGACCATTATTCACCAGCAGCGTATCGTTATGAGCATAGGCGGTGATGTAGTCCTCACTGTGCTTGATCATAATGAGGTTGCCGTAGCCGCGCAGCTGGTTACCCACGTAGACCACCTTCCCTGACCCGGCGGCATAGATCGCCTGCCCGCGCGAGCCCGCAATGTCGATGCCCTTGTTACCGCCATCGGCGGAGGAGTACGGCAGTACCACGGTGCCGCTTGTCGGCCATCGCCAGCAGCGTTGCCCTACCGGTGGCCAGGAGGCTGGCGGCACGGTAACGACGCGTGAGGAGGAACCGCTGCTGCTCTTACCGGAGGTCTTTTTACCGGAACCGTTGGTTCGCAGCCGCTGGCCGATCTCAATGGTATAGGGCGGAGAGATACCGTTAAGGCGCGCCAGATCTCTGACGCTGGTGCCGGTCAGGCGCGAAATACGCGACAGCGTATCGCCACGTTTAACGACGTAAACATCTTCATCCGACAGCTTGTTCGATGAACAGGCAGCCAGCAGCATACCCAGCATCAGACAGATAATAAGGCGAAACGGTTTTCTCATCGGGCGTCCTGCGCTCAAAACGGATCCTCAGGTAATTGTTATGGGGTTGTTTATGATAGCAGCCATCCGCCGGAGGCTAAATGTCTTCACGGTGATTTACATTTCAGGGGAATGGATGCCCGGTGGCGCTACGCCATAAAAAAAGCCCCGCAGTTTATTACCGTCGGGGCCCTATTAACGTGTTACGTCTTACTTAACCGGACGCATCGCCGGGAAGAGGATCACGTCGCGGATGGTGTGGCTGTTGGTGAACAGCATTACCATACGGTCGATACCAATGCCAAGGCCTGCGGTCGGCGGCAGGCCGTGCTCTAGCGCGGTCACGTAGTCTTCATCAAAGAACATCGCTTCGTCGTCACCGGCGGCTTTCGCATCCACCTGGTCCTGGAAGCGCTGGGCCTGGTCTTCCGCATCGTTCAGCTCGCTAAAGCCGTTGCCGATCTCACGTCCACCGATAAAGAACTCAAAGCGGTCAGTGATCTCCGGGTTCTCGTCGTTACGACGCGCCAGCGGCGACACTTCTGCCGGGTACTCGGTGATGAAGGTCGGCTGGATCAGGTGCGCTTCAGCGGTCTCTTCGAAGATCTCGGTCACGATACGGCCCAGACCCCAGCTCTTCTCAACCTTAAGGCCAAGGCTTTCAGCGATGGCTTTCGCCGCGTCGAAGTTGTCCAGATCCGCCATGTTGGTTTCCGGACGGTACTTCTTGATCGCCTCGCGCATGGTCAGCTTCTCGAACGGCTTACCGAAGTCGAAGATCTCCTCACCGTAAGGCACCTCGGTGGTGCCCAGAATGTCCTGCGCCAGGGTGCGGAACAGGGACTCGGTCAGCTCGATCAGATCTTTATAATCCGCGTACGCCATGTAGAGTTCCATCATGGTGAACTCTGGGTTATGACGAACGGAGATGCCTTCGTTACGGAAGTTACGGTTGATCTCGAACACGCGATCAAAACCACCGACCACCAGACGCTTGAGGTACAGTTCCGGCGCGATACGCAGGTACATGTCCAGATCCAGCGCGTTATGATGGGTGATGAACGGACGCGCAGAGGCACCGCCCGGGATCACCTGCATCATCGGGGTTTCCACTTCCATAAAGTCGCGGTTAACCATGAACTGGCGGATACCGGCCATGATCTGGGAGCGGATCTTGAAGGTCTTGCGGGACTCATCGTTGGAGATGAGATCCAGGTAGCGCTGGCGGTAGCGCGCTTCCTGATCCTGCAGGCCGTGGAACTTGTCCGGCAGCGGGCGCAGGGCTTTGGTCAGCAGGCGCAGCTCGGTGCAGTGAATGGAGAGCTCGCCGGTCTTGGTCTTGAAGAGTTTACCTTTCGCGCCGAGGATATCCCCGAGGTCCCACTTCTTAAACTGCTCGTTGTAGATGCCTTCCGGCAGGTCGTCACGGGAGACGTAGAGCTGAATACGGCCGCCAACGTCCTGCAGGGTGATGAAGGATGCCTTGCCCATGATACGGCGGGTCATCATACGACCGGCCACGCTCACTTCGACGTTCAGCGCTTCCAGCTCTTCGTTCTCTTTCGCATCAAACTCGGCGTGCAGCGCATCGGAAGTGCTGTCACGACGGAAGTCGTTCGGAAACGCAACGCCCTGCTCACGCAGCTGCGCCAGCTTCTCACGGCGGGTTTTTAGTTCGTTATTAAGATCGACCGCCGCGTCAGCGCCCTGTGCTTGTTGTTCAGACATGTTGGTTCCTCATAGCCCTGCTTTCAAACTTGCTTCAATAAACTGGTCAAGACTGCCGTCCAGCACCGCCTGCGTATTGCGGGTTTCAACCCCGGTGCGCAGATCTTTGATACGGGAGTCGTCCAGTACGTAAGAACGGATCTGGCTGCCCCAGCCGATATCGGATTTGTTATCTTCCATCGCCTGCTTCTCAGCATTTTTCTTCTGCATCTCCAGCTCATAAAGCTTCGCTTTCATCTGCTTCATGGCCTGGTCTTTGTTCTTATGCTGGGAGCGGTCGTTCTGGCACTGAGTCACGGTGTTGGTCGGAATGTGGGTAATACGCACCGCCGATTCCGTACGGTTAACGTGCTGACCGCCCGCGCCGGAGGCACGGTAGACGTCGATACGCAGATCTGCCGGGTTGATTTCGATATCGATATCGTCTTCCACTTCCGGATAGACAAACGCCGAGCTAAAGGAGGTGTGACGACGGCCGCCGGAGTCAAACGGACTCTTACGCACCAGGCGATGTACGCCGGTTTCGGTACGCAGCCAGCCGTAGGCGTAATCGCCAATGATCTTGATGGTTACCGATTTCAGGCCAGCAACTTCACCTTCGGACTCTTCGATAATCTCGGTTTTGAAGCCGCGCGCTTCGGCCCAGCGCAGATACATACGTGTCAGCATGCTGGCCCAGTCCTGAGCTTCTGTCCCGCCGGAGCCCGCCTGGATATCCAGGTAGCAGTCGGCGCTGTCGTATTCACCGGAGAACATGCGGCGGAACTCAAGCTGCGCCAGCTTCTCTTCTAGCACGTCAAGCTCGGCAACGGCCTCGTTAAAGGTCTCTTCGTCGTCGGCTTCCACGGCCAGCTCCAGCAGGCCAGAGACATCTTCCAGGCCCTGGCGCATCTGATCCAGCGTATCGACGATGGCTTCCAGCGAGGAGCGCTCTTTACCCAGCGCCTGCGCGCGTTCGGGTTCGTTCCAGACGTCCGGCTGTTCCAGCTCGGCGTTTACTTCTTCAAGACGCTCTTTCTTGGCATCGTAGTCAAAGATACCCCCTAAGAACGTCTGAGCGCTCTGTGAGGTCCTGAATGCGGTTTTTTACAGGATTGATTTCAAACATGGCTGTATTCTTTTCTGCGCTTGTCAAAATGCGGTTATAAGGGCGGGATCTTAGCGGATTCGCGCCCCTTTTTACAGTGAAAGTGATGCTAAATCGGCCAGATATCGTCGATGATCAGCTGCACGCTGCGATTACCTCGGAACTCGTTCACATCAAGTTTATAGGCAAGGCTCACTTCACGCACGCCGTTGTCCGGCCAGATAGTGGTATCAACGTTAAAGGCGATGCCGTCCAGCAGCGGGCCGCCGCCGACCGGCTCAACCATGACCTTCAGATGGCGCTCGCCGACGATACGCTGCTGCAAC
This sequence comes from Pseudescherichia vulneris, assembly GCF_902164725.1. Taxonomy (NCBI): domain Bacteria; kingdom Pseudomonadati; phylum Pseudomonadota; class Gammaproteobacteria; order Enterobacterales; family Enterobacteriaceae; genus Pseudescherichia; species Pseudescherichia vulneris. The sequence continues at coordinate 4,060,139 of NZ_LR607338.1, forward strand.
AGGCGAAAACGCCCATCGAACAGCGGCTCCGGGAACATCTGTCCCCACGGCCCGGCATCGCGCAGCATCTCTGCGACCTCCAGCGTCATTTCAGCAGAAGAAAGCGGGCCGTCTGAGACCACCTCACCCTGTAACAGGGCAGGATCCAGCCACTCGGTGACCAGATCGCCAAAGCGCTGCTGGAACTCCTCGAAGCGCGATGCCTCCAGCGACAGCCCCGCTGCCATGGCGTGACCACCGAACTTCAGCATCATGCCCGGATAAAGCGTGTCGAGACGCTCAAGGGCGTCGCGCATATGCAGGCCCTGAATCGAACGGCCAGAGCCTTTAAGCAGGCCGTCCCCCGCCGGAGCGAAGGCTATCACCGGGCGATGGAAGCGCTCTTTAATGCGCGAGGCGAGAATACCCACTACGCCCTGGTGCCACTCAGGATGATACATCGCCAGCCCGCCGGGCAGCGTCTCGCTGCTGCGCTCCAGCTTCTCGCATAGCGCCAGCGCCTCGGCCTGCATCCCCTGCTCAATCTCTTTACGCGTCTGGTTGAGCGCGTCCAGCTCGCTGGCTAACACCCGGGCCTCACCGACGTTGTCGCAGAGCAGCAGCGCCACGCCTACCGACATATCGTCGAGCCGTCCTGCAGCGTTAAGCCGTGGGCCGAGGGCAAAGCCGAGATCGCTGGCTGCCAGCTTCTGTGCGTCGCGATTAGCGATCTCCAGCAGCGCTTTAATGCCCGGACGGCACTTGCCCGCACGAATGCGGCTCAGCCCCTGCCAGGTCAAAATACGGTTGTTGGCATCCAGCGGCACCACGTCGGCCACCGTGCCAAGGGCAACGAGATCCAGCAGCTCCGCCAGGTTAGGCTCGGCCAGGCCACGTGCGGCAAACCAGCCCTGGTCGCGCAGATGGGCGCGCAGGGCCAGCATCAAGTAGAACGCGACCCCTACCCCTGCCAGCGACTTCGATGGGAAGGTACAGTCGCGCAGGTTCGGGTTAACAATCGCCTCGGCGGCCGGCAGCGTCTCTCCTGGCAGGTGGTGATCGGTCACCAGCACCGGGATCCCCAGCTCATGGGCGCGATCGACGCCGGCATGGGAGGAGATACCGTTATCCACGGTCAGGATCATCTGCGCCCCGCGAGCATGCGCCTGATCGACCACCTCCGGGCTTAGCCCGTAGCCGTCGTCAAAACGGTTCGGTACCAGGCAGGTGACGTTCCCGCAGCCCAGCGCACGCAGGGCCAACACGCTAAGGGCGGTACTGGTGGCACCGTCGGCGTCAAAATCGCCGACGACGACAATGCGCAGCTCCTCTTGCAGGGCGCGATAGAGCAGCGCCACGGCTTTATCGATGCCGCTGAGCTGCTGCCATGGGAGCATCCCTCTGACGCTGCGCTCCAGCTCCCCGGCCGAACTTACGCCGCGGCTGGCATATAAGCGCCGCAGCAGCGGGGGCAGGTTCGCTGGGAGATCCGCCGCCTCATCCACCGTTCGGCGGCGAAGTTGTCTCTGATGTTTCACGAAAATTATTTACCGCTCATAGATTTCTGCTGGTCGAGGAACGCCTTCAGCTCCTGCGGGCCCTGATAGCCCGGCACGACGTAGCCGTTGCTCAGGACGATAGCCGGGGTGCCGCTGACGCCAAACTGCACGCCCAGCGCATAGTGGTTAGCAATGTCGATATCGCAGCTGGCTGGCTGTACGCCTTTGCCGTTCATCGCGTTGTCGAAGGCTTTGTTACGATCTTTCGCGCACCAGACCGACTTCATATCTTTTGCCGCATCGCTCTGGATACCCTGACGCGGGAAGGCCAGATAGCGCACGGTAATGCCCAGCGCGTTGTAGTCCGCCATCTCTTCATGCAGCTTATGGCAGTAGCCGCAGGTGATATCGGTAAACACGGTGATGACGTGCTTCTCCTGTGCGGCCTTGTAGACAATCATCTCTTTTTCCAGCGCGTTGAGATGGGTCATCAGCATCTGGTTAGTGACGTTAACCGGCTGCGCACCGCTGACATCGTACATTGGCCCCTGAATAATATGCTTACCGTCGTCGGTGACGTACAGCACGCCGCTGTTGGTCATAACGGTTTTCATACCGCTCACCGGCGCGGGCTGGATCTCGGTGCTCTGTACGCCCAGCTTCGCCAGCGACTGTTTGATTGCCGCGTCATCAGCGTGGGCCATCCCGGAGAGCGTTGCCGCCAGCAGGGTAAACATCATTAAACTCTTTTTCATAACCGTCCTTAACTGTTCAGCATCATGCCCGGGGGTGATGCTGTTGATGAAGTTGTCGCAAGCGCTCTGTGGCCACATGGGTGTAGATCTGGGTCGTAGAGAGATCGCTGTGTCCAAGCAGCATCTGCACCACGCGCAGGTCAGCGCCGTGGTTTAACAGATGCGTGGCAAACGCGTGGCGCAATACGTGCGGCGAAAGCTTTTCACTGTCGATGCCTGCCAGCAGAGCATAGTGCTTAATCCGGTGCCAAAAGGTCTGCCGGGTCATCTGCTGGGCGCGCTGGCTAGGGAAGAGCGTATCGATTGAGGTGCCGTTCAGCAACCATGGCCGCCCATGCTCAAGATAGTTCTCCAGCCAGTAGACCGCCTCTTCCCCCAGCGGCACCAGACGCTCTTTGTTACCTTTACCGATAACCCGCACGACGCCCTGGCGCAGGCTGATATCGCTCATGGTCAGCCCCACCAGCTCTGAGACGCGCAGGCCGGTGGCATAGAGCACTTCCAGCATGGCCTTATCGCGCAGCTCCAGCGGCTGATCCACCAGCGGAGCCTGTAGCAGGCGTTCAACCTGGGCCTCGCTGAGATCTTTTGGCAGCCGCTGCGGCAGCTTAGGCGACGCCAGCAGCGCGCTGGGATCGTCCGGCCGCAGCTTCTCCCGGTACAGATGCTGAAAGAGACGCCGTATGGCGCTCAGCAAGCGCGCAGAGCTGGTGGCTTTATATCCGCCTTCAATACGCTCCGCCAGCAGCGCCTGCAGGTCGTCGCTTTGTGCGCTCTGTAACGAGAGACCGCGATGGTGCAGCCACTCCGCCACCATGCTGAGATCGCGGCGGTAGGCGCTTAGCGTATTCTCCGCCAGATTACGCTCCAGCCAGAGCGCATCAAGAAACTGTTCTATGCGTGCGAGATCCTGATCCATTTGAGCCTCTTGGGGTCTGCGGCTCTCCATTATGCCTGATTGCCCACTGATTCTGGTACACTGTGCGCAAAGCCCCATCAGGAATTGAGACGTTTACGCTATGAACATTGGTCTTTTCTATGGTTCCAGTACCTGCTACACCGAAATGGCGGCGGAGAAAATCCGCGACGTTATCGGCCCGGAACTGGTTACGCTGCATAACCTGAAAGACGACGCTGTCTCCTTAATGGAGCAGTACGATGTCCTGATCCTCGGCATTCCCACCTGGGATTTTGGCGAGCTTCAGGAGGACTGGGAGGCCGTTTGGGACCAGCTCGACGGCCTCAACCTCGACGGTAAAATCATTGCGCTGTACGGCATGGGCGATCAGCTCGGCTACGGCGAGTGGTTCCTTGACGCGCTCGGCATGCTGCACGACAAGCTGGCTGCCAAAGCCGTGACCTTTGTTGGCTACTGGCCGACAGAGGGCTATGAGTTTACCAGCCCTAAGCCGGTAATTGCCGATGGTCAGCTCTTCGTTGGCCTGGCGCTGGATGAAACCAACCAGTACGATCAGAGCGAAGAGCGCATCCAGAGCTGGTGCGAACAGATCCTCAGCGAAATGGCCGAGCAGTTCGCCTGAGTTTTGTCAGCGCTCCCCTGTCGCTGGCTGCTGGAGCAGCATCCGGCGCAGGTCTCGCCACTCGCGTTCGTCCATACTGTCCGACGCCAACCACAGGTGATGCACGCGTCCGCCCTGTTTTTTACGCAGGCGCAGCATCATGCCGCTGGTCAGTATCCAGGGCGTGCCGAGAATATCCCACTCCATGCCCTGCCAGCGCAGCCGGGAATCCATCAGCAGCTTGATTTCACCGTGGCAGGCGTTAATACGCCGCTGGCTGCGTACGCAGTCAAACACCACCAGCGACAGCAGCATGAGCCACAGCGGCGTATAGCGCAGCGGCCAGGGAGCCAGCAGGATTAATGCTGCCACCAGGCCATGAAGCAGAAGAGAGAGCCACTGAGCGCGCCACGAGACGCGTAGATCAGATTGCCACAGGACCACGTTCCCGATTCCGTGTCTGAATTAACTGCACCATTCTCTGCAACTCCGTGTCGGCAGGTTCACCGTGATTCATTAACCAGTTAAACAGATCCGGATCGTCACTTTCCAGCAGGCGAACGAAGAGCCGTTTGTCGTCATCGTTCAGCGTATCGTACTCGTGTTCAAAAAAAGGCATGATGGAGATATCCAGCTCGCGCATTCCCCGGCGGCAGGCCCAATGGATGCGGGCTTTATTATTTATGTCCATGTCTTCTCCCTGCATTACGATATAGAAGTATCGATAGTGCAGACAGTGTATCGTGTTTTTTGTTCATCCCTTACTGGAAAGTTGATAATTAGGAAGGGTGCTTCCAACATAAAACATCCCGGGCGTACGTTTTGCATTTTATTGCGTGGCGCTACGCATCTTGGTGAAGTGAGCACAAATCGTATGCTTTTACCGCTTGCATTGGTCGGCGGCTCTTTTACCATTAAGCATCTAACAGCGTTAAGCAAACCAGGACACTATTATGGCCTTTACTCCTTTTCCTCCGCGCCAGCCTTCCGCCTCTGCGCGTCTGCCGCTGACGCTTATGACGCTCGACGATTGGGCGCTGGCAACCCTGACCGGTGCAGATAGCGAAAAGTATCTGCAGGGCCAGGTCACCGCTGACGTTGCCGCCCTGACCGAGCATCAACATCTGCTGGCAGCGCACTGCGATGCCAAAGGCAAAATGTGGAGCAACCTGCGCCTGTTTCGCCGCGATGGCGGCTTTGCCCTGATTGAGCGCCGCAGCATTCGTGATGCTCAGCTGACCGAGTTAAAAAAATACGCGGTCTTCTCTAAGGTCACTATCGCGCCGGATGACGAGCACGTGCTGCTGGGCGTGGCCGGTTTTCAGGCCCGCGCCGCGCTGGCGAACGTATTTACCACCCTGCCCGACGCTGAAAAGCAGGCCGTACAGGAGGGGGCAACCTCTATTCTGTGGTTCGCGCACCCGGCAGAGCGTTTCCTGCTGGTCACCGACGTGGCCACAGCAGAGCTGATTAGCGAGAAGCTACGCGGTGAAGCGCAGCTGAACAACAGCCAGCAGTGGCTGGCGCTGAACATTGAAGCGGGCCTGCCGGTGATCGACGCCGCTAACAGCGCCCAGTTCATCCCTCAGGCAACTAACCTGCAGGCGCTCGGTGGCATCAGCTTTAAGAAAGGGTGCTATACCGGCCAGGAGATGGTCGCTCGGGCGAAGTTCCGCGGTGCTAACAAGCGTGCCCTGTGGTATCTGGCGGGCAAAGCGAGCCGCCTGCCGGAAGCGGGAGAAGATCTTGAGCTGAAGATGGGTGAGAACTGGCGGCGCACCGGGACTATCCTGGCCGCAGTACAGCTTGATGATGGTCGCCTGCTGGTACAGGCAGTGATGAACAACGATATGGAGCCGGACAGCGTCTTCCGCGTGCGCGACGATGCCAATACGCTCAGCATCGAGCCGCTGCCCTACTCCCTTGAGGAAGCTTAAGCGCTGATTGCCGCCCGGCGTGACAGTTTACTGGCCAACGTAGAAGTAGATGGCGAGGAAGTGGCACAGACTGCCGCCCAGCACAAAGCCGTGCCAGATTGCGTGGTTGTAGGGGATGCGCCTGCACACGTAGAAGATCACCCCCAGCGAGTAGACGATGCCCCCGGCGGCCAGCAATATGAGCCCGCCCATAGAGAGCCTGACGGCCAGCTCATAGATGACCACCAGCGACAGCCAGCCCATCGCCAGGTAGGTCACCAGCGAGAGCACCTTAAAACGGTGGGCAATGGTCAGTTTGAACAGGATCCCGAGCAGCGCCAGGCTCCAGATGACAACCATCAGGCCGCGTGCCAGCGGCGAATCCAGCCCTACCAGTAAAAAAGGCGTATAGGTACCGGCTATCAGTAGATAGATAGCACAGTGGTCGAATTTCTTCAGCCACGGCTTTGCGCGCGGATGGGGAATAGCGTGATAGAGCGTTGAGGCCAGAAACAGCAGGATCATGCTGCCGCCGTAAAGGCTGTAGCTGGTAATGGCCAATGGGCTGGCATGATTATCCATTGCCTGCATCAGTAAGAGCACCAGTCCCACCACACCGAATATCAGTCCAATACCGTGACTAATGCTGTTGGCTATCTCCTCAGCCAGTGAATATCCCTGTTTTTTTAATGGCTTATCAACCATAGCTTACTCCAGAAAACAGAGGCTTGCGCCGGGTCACTCAGTAGCCGATTGCTGTCTGAATGATAACCACCCTAGAGTAACTGAGAATGATTCCAGTGCACACCTGTTAGCTAAAATAAATAATCCCGTTCAAAAGTGTAGCTAACTCACGCTTCGTTCGGCCTACAGATGTTTCTCTTTTTTGTTAACACCCCGCTGCGCCGCCGTTTCCCGTTTCGGGCAAAATGTGGCAGCATAGAGAGGTGCCGCACCGTGCAGATAACCGTCTGAAAAAGGAAGCCTCGTGACCCTGTTTAACCACTCCGCTGTTGCCAGCCTCAACAACCTTGAGATGATGGTCTACAACGTGGTCATTAAAAATCGCGACAAGGTGATGTACATGACCATTCGCGAGCTGGCCGATGCCGCAGGCGTCTCTACCACTACTGTGCTCCGCTTCTGCCGCAAGCTGGAGTGCGAAGGCTACTCCGAATTTCGCGTGCGCTTTAAATTATATTTAGCACAAAGTGAACCGCAGCCCGCTAATTTTGGTGCCAGCGAAATTATTAGCTTTTTTAAAAGCGTTAATAACGATGAATTCGATCGCCTGTTGGATCAGGCTACCGATATTATTTTAGCTTCCGAGCGTATTATTTTTGTCGGCGTCGGCACCTCCGGCTCGCTGGCTAAATATGGCGCACGCTTCTTTTCCAACGTGGGTAAATTCAGTAACCACGTTGACGATCCCTATTTCCCCGTCACCAACGATATGGCAAAAAACGCGCTGGCAATTGTCCTCTCCGTCTCCGGCGAGACGGAGGAGATCCTGCGCTTCGCCAGCCAGTTCAGCCTGCATCACTGCAAGGTGATGTCAATTACCAGCCACGAGCACTCGGCGCTAGCTAAACTGGCGGATTTTAATCTCTCCTGGCATATTCCCCAGACGCGCATTTCAGGGGGCTACGATCTGACTACCCAAATTCCCGTGATCTATATTCTTGAAACCCTGGGCCGCAAGCTGGCGAAAAAATTAGCCTAAAAAAACAGGTTGTTTTTTCCCTGTAACATATTACCGAAGCGGCAACGTGTTATATCGTGACTTTCGATTGGGCTTTGCTAGACTCGGCGTAAACCTATTTTCTGTCGGTTACAGCGGGATAAATAAGCATGAAAAAGATCACCTTACCAAAAGACTTTTTATGGGGCGGCGCGGTTGCTGCGCATCAGGTTGAAGGCGGCTGGAACAAAGGCGGCAAAGGCCCGAGCATCTGCGACGTGCTGACCGGCGGCGCGCACGGCGTACCGCGTGAGATCACCCAGGAAGTTGTGCCCGGCAAATACTATCCGAACCACGAAGCCGTTGAGTTCTACAGCCACTACAAAGAAGACATCAAGCTGTTTGCCGAGATGGGCTTTAAGTGTTTCCGTACCTCTATCGCCTGGACCCGTATCTTCCCGAACGGCGACGAGCAGACGCCGAACGAAGAGGGTCTGAGATTCTATGACGATATGTTCGATGAGCTGCTGAAATATAATATCGAGCCGGTGATCACCCTCTCCCACTTTGAGATGCCCCTGCATCTGGTGCAGGCCTACGGCGGCTGGACCAACCGTAAAGTGGTGGACTTCTTTGTGCGCTTCGCCGAAGTGGTCTTCGAGCGCTATAAGAGCAAAGTCAAATACTGGATGACCTTCAACGAGATCAACAACCAGCGTAACTGGCGCGCGCCGCTGTTTGGCTACTGCTGCTCCGGCGTGGTCTATACCGAGCATGAAAATCCGGAAGAGACCATGTACCAGGTGCTACACCACCAGTTCGTTGCCAGCGCGCTGGCGGTGAAGGCTGCGCGCGAGATCAATCCAGAGATGCAGGTTGGCTGCATGCTGGCCATGGTGCCGCTCTATCCATTCTCCTGTAAGCCGGAAGACGTGATGTATGCTCAGGAGTCAATGCGCGAGCGCTGGGTCTTTACCGACGTGCAGCTGCGCGGCTACTACCCTTCCTACGTTCTGAACGAGTGGGAACGTCGCGGCTTTGATATCAAAATGGAAGCCAATGACGAGCAGATCCTGCGCGAGGGTACCTGCGCCTACCTCGGCTTCAGCTACTACATGACCAACGCGGTGAAAGCGGAAGGCGGCAGCGGTGACGCGATCTCTGGCTTCGAAGGCAGCGTGCCGAATCCACACGTTAAAGCCTCTGACTGGGGCTGGCAGATTGACCCGGTCGGCCTGCGCTATGCCCTGTGCGAGCTGTACGAGCGCTACCAGAAGCCGCTATTTATCGTAGAAAACGGCTTCGGCGCGTACGATAAAGTGGAAGAGGATGGCAGCATCAATGACGACTACCGCATTGATTACCTGCGCGCTCACGTGGAAGAGATGATCAAAGCCGTGACTTACGACGGTGTTGATCTGATGGGCTACACCCCGTGGGGCTGCATCGACTGCGTATCGTTCACTACCGGCCAGTACAGCAAACGCTATGGCTTTATCTATGTGAACAAGCACGATGACGGCACCGGCGACATGTCCCGCTCCCGTAAGAAGAGCTTTAACTGGTACAAAGAGGTGATCGCCAGCAACGGTGAGAACCTGTAATCGTTAAATGCCGGGTGGCGGCTCCGCCTTACCCGGCCTACTTGACGTGGTCGGCGGCTACTTGCCGCCCGCCATCTCAATAAAACTGCCTGTCACGTACGACGCCTTCTCGCTCAGCAGCCAGACTATCGCCTGCGCCACCTCTTCCGGCTGTCCGCCACGCTGCATCGGCAGCACTGATTTAACCCTATCGACCCGTCCTGGCTCACCGCCATCGGCATGCATTTCGGTATAGATAAAACCTGGCCGCACACCGTTAACGCGAATGCCCTGCGCCGCAACCTCCAGCGACAGCCCGGTAGTCAGCGTATCGACGGCTCCTTTCGAGGCGGCATAGTCCACGTACTCGCCGGGCGCGCCCAGCCGCGACGCCGCTGAGGAGACGTTAACGATAGCCCCACCCTTGCCGCCGTGCCGGTGCGACATCCGCTTTACCGCCTCGCGACAGCAGAGAAAATAGCCCGTCACGTTAGTCGCCAGCACGCGGTTAATACGCTCGGCGGTGAGGTTTTCCAGCGTGCTCTGCGTAAACAGAATGCCCGCGTTATTGACCAGCGCGGTCAGCGGCTCGCTCTCCTCGTCGATACGGGCAAACATCGCCAGCACCTGCGCTTCATCACTGATGTCCGCCTGTACTGCGAACGCTCTGCCGCCCGCAGCGACAATCGTGTTCACCACCTCGGTTGCCGCATCCACGTTGTGATGATAGTTAACCGCTACGCCGTAGCCTTCACGTGCCAGCTCCAGCGCCGTGGCCCTGCCAATCCCCCGGCTTGCGCCGGTTACCAGTGCAATACCCATACTGTTCTCCCAATAAAAAAGCCGGGTAGCGGCTTCGCCTTACCCGGCCTACGTTATCACGCCAACAATATTACTGATATTCGCTCATCGGCACGCAGGAGCAGAACAGGTTGCGGTCGCCGTAGACGTCATCAAGACGTTTCACGGTCGGCCAGTACTTGTTCGCAGACCCTGCCGGGAAGACTGCCAGCTCGCGGCTGTAGCCGTGGCTCCACTCCGCCACCAGCTCGTGCTGGGTATGCGGGGCGTTAACCAGCGGATTATCTTCCAGCGTCCACTCACCGTCCTGCACGCGATCGATCTCCATGCGGATAGCCAGCATCGCATCAATAAAGCGGTCCAGCTCGGCTTTGCTCTCGGACTCCGTTGGCTCCACCATCAGCGTACCCGCAACCGGGAAGGACATGGTTGGCGCGTGGAAGCCGTAGTCGATTAGACGCTTGGCGATATCCAGCTCGCTAATACCGCTTTGCTCTTTCAGCGGACGAATATCCAGAATGCACTCGTGCGCCACGCGACCATCGCGGCCGGTATAGAGCACCGGGAAGGCAGACTGCAGGCGGGTAGCAATGTAGTTAGCATTGAGGATTGCCACCTGGCTGGCTTTCTTCAGCCCTTCCGCGCCCATCATGCGGATATACATCCAGCTGATTGGCAAAATAGAGGCGCTGCCGAACGGGGCGGCAGAGACCGCGCCCTGACGGGTCAGCATCCCTTCAATCTGTACTACGCTGTGGCCCGGTACGAAGGGTGCCAGATGCGCTTTCACGCCGATAGGTCCCATACCTGGACCGCCGCCGCCGTGCGGGATACAGAAGGTTTTATGCAGGTTGAGGTGCGACACGTCCGCACCGATAAAACCAGGGGAGGTGATCCCCACCTGGGCGTTCATGTTCGCGCCGTCGAGGTAGACCTGACCGCCGTACTGATGGACGATTTCGCACACCTCGCGGATCGTCTCCTCATAAACCCCATGAGTAGACGGGTAGGTCACCATGATGCAGGAGAGGTTATCCCCCGCCTGCTCGGCTTTGGCACGCAGATCGGCCAGGTCGATGTTGCCGTTTTTATCGCAGGCGACCACAACCACCTGCATGCCAGCCATCTGCGCCGACGCCGGGTTGGTGCCGTGGGCGGAGCTGGGGATCAGGCAGATATCGCGGTGGCCATCGTTGCGGCTCTCATGGTAGTGGCGGATCGCCAGCAGGCCTGCGTACTCGCCCTGCGCGCCAGAGTTCGGCTGCATGCAGAGGGCGTCGTAGCCGGTCAGCTTCACCAGCCACTCAGAGAGCTGGTTGATCATCTGATGATACCCTTCCGCCTGGTCTGCCGGGCAGAACGGGTGCAGCTCGGCGAATTCCGGCCAGGTGATAGGGATCATCTCTGCGGCGGCGTTCAGCTTCATGGTGCAGGAGCCAAGCGGGATCATCGCCTGGTTCAGGGCCAGATCCTTACGCTCCAGCGAGTGCATGTAGCGCATCATCTCGGTTTCGCTGTGGTAGCGGTTGAATACCGGATGGCTCAGGATAGCGTCATCACGCAGCATACTCGGCTGAATTGAGCGGCTGTCGTGGGCCACCTCTTTATCCAGCGCGTCGATATTCAAGCCATGACCGTCGCCGACGATCGCGTCAAACAGCATCGCCACGTCTTCACGGGTAGTGGTTTCGTCGAGGGTGATGCCTACGGCGTTATGGATGTCGCTGCGCAGGTTGATCTCTGCCGCTTCGGCACGTGCCAGCACGGCGGCTTTATCGGCAACCTCCACGCAGAGGGTGTCAAAGAAGTGCGCATGGCGCAGCTTCAACCCTTTCTGCTGCAGGCCGGTGGCCAGAATGTCAGCCAGGCGGTGGATACGGCCCGCAATGCGTTTCAGCCCAACCGGGCCGTGATAAACGGCGTAGAGGCTGGCGATATTCGCCAGCAGCACCTGCGAGGTACAGATGTTGGAGTTCGCCTTCTCGCGGCGGATATGCTGCTCGCGAGTCTGCATCGCCATGCGCAGCGCGGTGTTACCGGCAGCATCTTTCGATACGCCGATAATACGGCCAGGCATGGAGCGTTTAAATTCATCTTTGGCGGCAAAGAAGGCCGCATGCGGACCGCCGTAGCCCATCGGCACGCCGAAGCGTTGTGCAGAGCCGAAGACGATATCCGCCCCCTGCTTGCCCGGCGCGCTGAGCAGCACCAGCGCCATAAAGTCGGCCGCGACGCTTACCACAACCTTACGCGCTTTCAGCTCGCTAATCAGCGCGCTGTAGTCATGCACTTCGCCGGTGGTGCCTGCCTGCTGAAGCAGCACGCCGAAGAGATCCTGATGATCCAGCGCCTTGTCGGCGTCGTCGACCACGATTTCAAAGCCAAAGGTTTCCGCGCGGGTGCGCACCACGTCCAGGGTCTGCGGATGCACGTCGGCGGCAACAAAGAAGCGGTTAGCCCCTTTCAGCTTGCTCACGCGTTTGGCCATCGCCATCGCTTCGGCCCCTGCGGTCGCTTCATCAAGCAGCGACGCGGAGGCGATATCGAGACCGGTCAGATCCAGCGTGACCTGCTGGAAGTTGAGCAGTGCCTCAAGGCGGCCCTGAGAAACTTCCGGTTGATAAGGGGTATAGGCGGTGTACCAGCCTGGGTTTTCCAGCATATTGCGCAGGATCACCGGCGGCAGCTGCACAGCGGTATAGCCCATGCCGATGTAAGACTTAAAGCGCTTGTTGCGCGCGGCGATGGCTTTCAGCTCGGCCAACGCGGCAAACTCCGTGGTCGCTTCGCCAATCTGCGGCGGTGTTGCCAGCTGAATGTCCTGCGGGACAATCTGACCAATCAGGGCGTTGAGTGAGTCTGCGCCAACGGTTTTCAGCATCTCTTGCTGCTGAGCAGCGTCCGGCCCGATGTGGCGATCGATAAAAGCGTCGCGGTGTTCAAGCTGGCTTAAAGTCTGGGTCATGAGCGATGGTTCCTGAAACGTGCGGTGAATCGTGGTTGTTCGTGCTTAATTGCCCGGTGGCGCTGACGCTTACCGGGCCTACAGGCTTTACTCGTCTTCTAACAGAGATTCATAGGCAGTTGCGTCTAATAACGCTTCAACCTCTGCTTCGTCGCTGGCCTTGATTTTAAAGATCCAGCCGCCAGCGTACGGCTCGCTGTTGACCAGCTCTGGGTTGTCGCTGAGCGCATCGTTGACTGCCACGATCTCGCCGCTCACCGGGGCATAGATGTCAGAGGCCGCCTTAACGGATTCTGCAACGGCACAGTCATCGCCCGCGCTGACGGTTGCGCCCACGTCCGGCAGGTCAACGAACACCATATCGCCCAGCAGCTCTTGCGCATGTTCGGTGATGCCAACGGTGTAGGAGCCGTCTGCTTCTTTGCGCAGCCATTCATGTTCTTTACTGTATTTCAGATCGCCAGGTACATTGCTCATTAACATTTCTCCACAATAGATTAGGTTACGCGACGGCTTTACCAGCGCGTACAAAAACAGGTTTCGTTACCTTCACCGGCATTTCACGGTTGCGGATCTGCACGATAGCCGTGTCGCCAATCCCAGCCGGTACGCGGGCCAGCGCGATGCTGTAGCCCAGCGTCGGCGAGAAGGTGCCGCTGGTGATAATGCCTTCCTGCGAGTTGCCGCTGGCGTCGGTGAAACGCACCGGCAGTTCGTTACGCAGGACGCCTTTTTCGGTCATGATCAGGCCAACCAGCTGTTCGGTGCCTCTTTCACGCTGTACTTCCAGCGCTTCGCGGCCAATAAAATCGCGATCGGCTGGCTCCCAGGCAATGGTCCAGCCCATGTTCGCCGCCAGCGGCGAAACGCCTTCGTCCATCTCCTGGCCATAGAGGTTCATACCCGCTTCCAGACGCAGCGTGTCGCGTGCGCCGAGGCCGCAGGGCTTCACGCCTGCGCCAACCAGCGCCTGCCAGAAATCTGCCGCCTGCTCACTCGGCAGCGCAATCTCATAGCCTGCCTCGCCGGTGTAGCCGGTGGTGGCGATAAACCAGCCGTCCGACTCCACGCCAAAGAAGGGCTTCATGCCAGCCACAGCCTGACGCTGGGCATCGGTAAACAGACCTGCTGCTTTCGCCTGGGCGTTCGGCCCCTGAACGGCGATCAGCGCCAGATCGTCACGCACGGTAATGTCGATATCAAAAGGTGCTGCGTGCTGGGTGATCCAGGCAAGATCTTTTTCGCGGGTGGCAGAGTTCACCACGAGGCGGAAGTGTTCTTCGGTAAAGAAGTAGACGATCAGGTCATCAATGACGCCACCGGAGGCGTTAAGCATACCGCTGTAGAGTGCCTTGCCCGGCAGGGTCAGTTTAGCCACGTCGTTGGCCAACAGATGGCGGAGAAACGCCCGGCAGCTGCCGCCGCGCAGATCGACGATGGTCATATGCGAGACATCAAACATACCGGCATCGGTACGCACCGCGTGGTGCTCATCGATCTGTGAGCCGTAGTGCAGGGGCATCATCCAACCATGGAAATCCACCATGCGGGCACCGCACAGCGTGTGTTGTTCGTATAAAGGGGTTTGCTGAGCCATCTTTTCCTCATTGAATAAGCGGGGCCAGGATAAATAAGGCGAAGTCGTAAGCACGTAAGCCTCGGTTCCAGACGGCGACGCAAACGTTACCTTTCGCCTGAACTTATCATCGAACAGCGGGCATAACCATAAGCAACAATGTTCCATCACATTAGCTTATGACCTAAAAGCCTGAAGCGGGCGGCAGGATATTACACTGGTATAGGCCTGTTAGTTTGCGATAAACATCATAAAACAGACGATGGATACCCAATAAGCCAGCGCATTACGCGGCAAAGCGCGCAGATTTCAAGAGGGAGAAATTTCAGTAGATGAGAAAAAGTAATCCGAAAACAGGGGTGAAATTAGAATATTTCAAATGAGCGAGCACGTCCCTCTCCACGGTTGGAGAGGGAAAGTGTGATCGAGTTAACGTAACCACTCTGGCAGATCGTTCAGGCCCATCGCCTGGCGAATAAGCTGCGGCTTAACCCCCGGCAGCGTGTCGGCCAGCTTCAGGCCGAGATCGCGCAGCAGCTTTTTCGCCGGGTGCGTACCGGCAAACAGCTCGCGGAAGCCCTGCATACTCGCCAGCATCACTCCGGCGCTGTGTTTACGGCTGCGTTCATAGCGACGCAGGTAGAGGTGCTGGCCGATATCTTTGCCTGCCCCGTGCAGACGTTTCAACTCGTTGACCAGCTCAGCGGCATCCATAAAGCCAAGGTTTACGCCCTGCCCCGCCAGCGGATGGATGGTATGCGCTGCATCACCCACCAGCGCCAGCCGATGTGCGGCAAACTGGCGTGCATAGCGCCCCGTCAGCGGAAACACCAGCCGCTCGCTCTCAACGTGGCAGAGACCGAGGCGGTTATCGAACGCCATGTCCAGCGCCTGGTTGAAGGTCTCTTGCGTCGCCTCCTGCATCCTTGCCGCTTCGAGCGGCGGCAGCGACCAGACAATAGAGCAGAGATGCGGATCGCTCAACGGCAGGAAGGCCAGGATGCCGTCGCCGTGGAAGACCTGACGCGCCACCGCTTCGTGAGGCTCGTCGGTGCGGATAGTCGCGACCAGCGCATGATGACGGTAGTCCCATGAGGTGAGCGCAATATCGGCTTTTTCGCGCAGCCACGAGTTAGCCCCATCCGCGCCGATCACCAGACGTGCCGTCAGCATGCCGCCATCCTTCAGGGTTAAAAAGGCTTCGTTTTCGCCCCAGGCGACCTGCTGTACGCCAGTGGGTGCCATGAGCGTGACGTCCTGACACTGCTGCGCTTTCTGCCACAGTGCCTGATGGATCACATCGTTCTCAATAATGTGCCCAAGGTGGCTGTAGCCCATGCTGCGGTCGTCAAAGGCGATGCGTCCAAAGCTGTCTTTGTCCCACACTTCCATACCGTGATAGCAGCTGGCGCGGCTCGCCACGATGGATGACCAGACGCCAAGACGCGTCAGCAGCTTTTCACTGGCGGCGTTGATGGCCGAGACGCGGAGCGCAGGCGGCGCACTCTCCGGCAGCGGCTGAGGCGGGTTTTGCTCCAGCACCGCTACGCGCAGGCCGCTCCCCTGCAATCCGCAGGCTACCGCCAGACCAACCATACCGCCGCCAACAATTGCTACATCTACACTCTGCAAAATACGCTCCTAAAGCTACGGCCTGTTATCGTGCGACCCATCCAAGGGTTCGCTGCGCCAGCACGTCGCGTGCTGGAGTAAAAAGTTCCATTGCCATCAGACCGGCGTTGCGACCCGCAACCAGCGGCGACCAGCGGTTAGCAAACAGCTGCACCAGCCCGTCGGTAACGCCGATTGTCGCCTCTTTGTCACTCTGGCGGCGCTGCTGGTAGCCGTGCAGCACGGACCAAGATCCGATGTCGGTATTCTCTGCCCGCGCATCAGCCAGCGTCTCGGCCAGGCTCATCACATCGCGCATGCCGAGGTTGAACCCCTGCCCGGCGATGGGGTGCAGCGTCTGGGCGGCGTTGCCCACCAGCGCCACGCGGTGCGATATCGGCGACGAGGCGGTAGTTAACGTCAGCGGATAGGCATTGCGGGTGCCCGTGTGGACAATGCGCCCAAGCCGCCAGCCGAACGCGCTTTGCAGCTCGTGGCAGAAGCGTTCATCGGACCAGGCCATCACCTCATCGCGCTTCTCCAGCGGATGACACCAGACCAGCGAGTAGCGCCCCTGCGACATAGGCAGCAGCGCCAGTGGGCCGTGCTCGGTGAAGCGCTCGAAGGCTCTCCCCTGACCAGCAACCGACGTCGTGACGTTGGCGATAACAGCTACCTGATGATACGGCGTCTGCTGCCAGCCGATACCGCACTGCGCTGCCAGCGCCGAGCGTGAGCCATCCGCCGCCACCAGCAGGCTTCCCTGCAGCGTTTTACCGCTCTCCAGGGACACGCTGACGCCCTCCTCGCTGCGGGTAAAGTCGCTAACCCGATCGGGACAGTGCAGCGTGACGCCGGGCGCGCGGCGTAGCAGCGAAAACAGCCGTTGCCCCACCTCGTGCAGCTCTACGACGTGCCCGAGCGCGTCGACGCGGTAGTCCTGCGCCTCAAGGGTCACGAAACCCGCATGACCGCGATCGCTCACGTGAACGGTGGTGATGGGCGTGGCGCACTGGGCAATATGCTGCCAGATGCCGAGCCGCGCCAGATGCTGGCAGGTGCCCTCGGCCAGCGCAATGGCTCGCGCATCAAAGCCAGGATGCGCCTGCGCTTCCGGGGCGGTAGCTTCGATAAGGTGCACCGGCAGCGTGCCGTGCGTCAGGCGCGAAATGGCCAGCGCAAGCGTAGCGCCGGTCATCCCGCCGCCGACGATAATTACGCTCATGAATGTTTCGCCGCCGCCATCAGCGCCTCGATCTCATCGGCCTTCTTGACTACGCTGGCGGTCAGGTTCTCGTTGCCGTTTTCGGTGATAAGAATGTCATCTTCGATGCGGATGCCAATGCCACGGTACTGGGGCGGCACGTCGGCATCCGGGGCGATATAGAGACCCGGTTCGACGGTCAGCACCATGCCCGGCTCAAGCGTGCGCGAGCGGTCAGGCCCGTAGACGCCGACGTCATGGACGTCCAGCCCCAGCCAGTGGCTCAGGCCGTGCATGAAGAAGGCGCGGTGGGCGTTGTCAGCCATCAACTGGTCAATGTCCCCCTTCAGGATACCGAGCTTGACCAGCCCGGCGATCATGATCCGCACAACGTCGCTGGTAACGTCTTGAATGGAGGTCCCCGGACGGAACAGGGTCAGCGCGGCGTCGAGCGAGGCCAGCACGATGTCATAGATCTCGCGCTGGGCTGGGGTAAACTTGCCGTTAATCGGGAAAGTACGGGTAATATCCCCCGCGTAGCCCCGATACTCGCACCCGGCATCAATCAGCACCAGCTCACCGTCGCGCAGCTCGCTTTCGTTCTCGGTGTAGTGCAGGATGCAGCCGTTTTCCCCACCACCAACGATGGTGTTGTAAGACGCAAAGCGCGCCCCGTGGCGGTTGAACTCGTGCAGGATCTCGCCTTCGAGTTGGTATTCGAACATGCCCGGACGGCAGGTCTGCATCGCTCGCGTATGGGCCAGAGCGCTGATCTCACCTGCGCGGCGCAGGACGTCAATCTCTTCCTGGGATTTAAACAGGCGCATCTCATGGACGATAGGACGCCAGTCGGTAATGGAAGCCGGCGCGGTGAGATTCTGCCGGGATCCTTTGCGCAACTTATCCAGCGCGGTGAAGAGGATCGTATCCGCATAGGGATATTCGCCCTGGGCGTGGTAGACCACGTCAAGGCCGTTAAGCAGCTGGTAGAGCTGCTCGTCGATTTCACTGAACGCCAGCGCCCGATCCACGCCCAGCTTCTCTGGCGCGGCCTCCTGGCCCAGCCGACGGCCAAACCAGATCTCTGCGGTTTTATCCCGCAGGCGGTTAAACAGGACGCTGTGATTGTGGGTGTCATCGCTCTTGATCAGCACCAGCACCGCCTCGGGCTCGTTAAAGCCGGTGAAGTACCAGAAGTCGCTGTTTTGACGGTAGGGATATTCACTGTCGGCGCTGCGGGTCGCCTCCGGAGCGGAGAAGATCAGCGCCGCGCTGGCCGAGGCCATCTGCGCAAGCAGCGCCTGGCGGCGGCGAAGAAACTCAGACTGGGTCATGACACCTCCTTTTTAGCATTCAGTACGACGCTTAATGTAGCGTTGGCTTACGCACTTCCGGTGCGGTCGGCTGTGGGCGGGTAAACGTATCATGGCAGAGCAGCGCTGCCACGCGGACGTACTCCACGATCTCTTCGAGCGACATCTCCAGCTCTTCCTGGTCTTCGTCCTCCTCGTAGCCGAGCTGCGCGATGTTGCGCAGATCGTCGATAGCCTCGCCGGTATCGCCGGTGATCTTATCGAGTTTCGGCTGCGTGACGCCCAGTCCCAGCAGGAAGTGGTTCACCCAGCCCGCCATGGCGTCGGCCCGGTCAAACACGCTGACCTCGTCGCCGTCCGGCAGAAAGAGCTGGAACTGGAAGCCATCGTCTTCCAGCGCGTCGCTGGTGGCAGCGTGCATCTTACGCAGCGCCTCGGCCAGCTCATGACCAAACGCCAGACCTTCGTTGGTGAGATCGTGTAACAGCGGCTGCCACGAGCTGTCGTTATTACCGCCGCAAAGCATCCCGCCGATCAGACCGTGCATCTCGGCTGGCGTTAAGCCAACACCCTGTTGGGTGAGTAACTGGTTCAATTCATTGTAACCAGGCATTTCGTTCTGTATTGACATGCGCATTCGTCGTCGTTGGGAGAAAGATTCATGGTATGCTACCACTTTGGACCCTGGTGATATAGCCGTCAGCTTTCGCCAAACATGCGTTTGCGACCTTTACGTATAGGTTTCTTTTTACGGCTATGTTAAGAGAATAGGCTAAGAGTTCAGGTTATGAGAATCTGCTTGAATCCTCTAACCAGGGTAGCTATAGTGTCGCCCCTTCGCAGCCAGGACTCGGTTGCCAAGGTAGAGCGCAGTCAAACAGCAGGAAGGTGTCATGTCTGCACAACCCGTCGATATCCAAATTTTTGGCCGTTCACTGCGCGTGAACTGTCCGCCTGAACAGCGGGACGCTCTCAATCAGGCTGCAGATGATCTGAATCAGCGGTTGCAAGATCTGAAAGTACGCACTAGAGTCACAAATACTGAGCAGCTAGTTTTCATCGCCGCGTTGAACATTAGCTACGAACTGGCTCAGGAAAAGGCGAAAACCCGCGACTACGCATCCAGCATGGAGCAGCGTATTCGACTGTTACAGCAGACCATCGAACAGGCATTGCTTGATCAGGGTCGCATAAACGAAAGACCGGGGCCTAAGTTTGAATAACACTTCAATGTCGACTATGGTAGAGTGACAGTGAAGAAAAAATTTCTCTGAGATGTTCGCAAGCGGGCCAGTCCCCTGAGCCGATATTTCATACCACAAGAATGTGGCGCTCCATGGTTGGTGAGCATGCTCGGTTCGTCCGAGAAGCCTTAAAACTATGACGACATATTCACCTTGAACCAAGGGTTCAAGGGTTACAGCCTGCGGCGGCATCTCGGAGATTCCCCTTCCTCTACCTGATACCATGACATCACTCGCGCTATCCGCTTCACCCCGACAGCTCATTCGCCAGCAAATCCGACAGCGTCGCCGTGCCTTAAGCCACGACGAGCAGCGTAGCTACGCCCAACAGGCCGCTAACCGCATGATGGCGTTTCCGCCGATGGTATTGGCCCACACCGTGGCGCTGTTTCTCTCGTTTGACGGTGAGCTTGATACCCGTCCGCTGATTGAGCAGCTCTGGCGCAGCGGCAAACGCGTCTGCCTGCCGGTTTTGCACCCCTTCAGCCCCGGTAATCTGCTGTTTCTGCACTACCATCCCGAGAGCGAGCTGGTGGTAAATCATCTGAAAATTTATGAGCCCAAGCTCGATCTGCGCGACGTCACGCCACTCGACACGCTGGACGTGTTGATCACGCCGCTGGTGGCTTTTGACACTCAGGGGCAACGGCTGGGGATGGGCGGCGGCTTTTACGATCGTACGCTACAGAGGTGGCAGCAGCACGGCTTTACGCCGGTAGGCTACGCCCATGACTGCCAGCAGGTCGATACCCTGCCGGTAGAGGAGTGGGATATTCCCTTGCCTGCGGTGGTGACGCCAACGCAGACATGGCAGTGGTAGGCCCGGCAGGCGCGCCGGGCAACACGGATCAGTAGAGCAGGCGCGCGCGGATAGTGCCGGCAATGCCCTTCATGCTCTGCAGCGCCTTCTGCGCCACCTCTTCTTCCGCTTCGATATCGATCACCACGTAGCCCATCTGCGGCGTCGTTTGCAGATACTGGGCGGCAATGTTGACCCCCTGCTCGGCAAAGATCTGGTTGATGGCGGTCAGCACGCCAGGGCGGTTCTCATGGATGTGCAGCAGGCGACGACCGCCGTGCAGCGGCAGCGAGACTTCCGGGAAGTTCACGGCAGAGAGCGTCGAGCCGTTGTCTGAATATTTCGCCAGCTTGCCTGCCACTTCAAGACCGATGTTCTCCTGCGCTTCCTGGGTAGAGCCGCCGATGTGCGGGGTTAGGATGACGTTGTCGAACTCACACAGCGGGGAGTCAAACGGATCGCTGTTGGTCGCCGGCTCGGTCGGGAAGACGTCGATAGCCGCGCCCGCCAGATGCTTGTTACGCAGCGCGTCGCACAGGGCCCGAATATCGACAACCGTACCGCGTGCGGCGTTGATCAGCAGCGAGCCCGGCTTCATCAGGGCCAGCTCTTCAACGCCGATCATGTTCTTGGTCGAGGCATTTTCCGGCACGTGCAGGCTCACCACGTCGCTCATGTTCAGCAGGTCAGAGAGGTGCTGAACCTGGGTAGCATTGCCCAGCGGCAGCTTGCTTTCGATATCGTAGAAGAAGACATTCATCCCCAGCGACTCCGCCAGAATGCCCAGCTGGGTACCGATGTGGCCGTAGCCGATAATACCGAGCTTCTTGCCACGCGCTTCATAGGAGCCGGCGGCAAGCTTGTTCCACACGCCACGGTGTGCCTTGGCGTTGGCTTCCGGAATGCCGCGCATTAGCAGCAGCAGCTCGCCGATCACCAGCTCCGCTACCGAGCGGGTATTGGAGAACGGCGCGTTGAATACCGGCACGCCGCGCTTAGCAGCCGCGTTAAGATCAACCTGGTTGGTGCCGATGCAGAAGCAGCCGACGGCAACCAGCTTCTCTGCGGCAGCGAAAATCTCTTCTGTCAGATGGGTACGGGAGCGCAGGCCGATGAAATGGGCATCACGGATCGACTCTTTCAGCTGGGCGCTGTCCAGCGCGCCTTTGTGGTACTCAATGTTGGTGTAACCCGCTGCACGAAGGCTCTCTATTGCTTTCTGATGAACGCCTTCAACCAGCAAAAACTTAATTTTGTCTTTTTCCAGTGATACTTTTGCCATTTCCCCGACCCTGTTATTTTCTTAATCAGTGTGTGTTCGCTTTAGCCAACATATCAAAAAAAACTATTGCGGCAATATGAACGTTTGCGTCGGCGGTATGAAGAAAAGTCACGCAGCGAAGTTTGACAGAGGAAAATGCTAGCAAAGCGGCAAAACCGCGGCAGGATCGTCAGCCGCTGGCTGAAAACGTGACACAAGTCACCAAATTCAGCCAGGGGAAATTTTTTCTACGGCGAGCGCGTCTCGCCGTCAGATCATTTTACGATGGTTTTCACACCGTCGGCGGTACCGATCAGCGCCACGTCCGCACCACGGTTGGCGAACAGGCCGACGGTAACCACTCCTGGAATGCCGTTAATCGCATTTTCAAGCGCCACAGGATCGATAATCTCCAGACCGTGCACGTCGAGAATGACGTTACCGTTGTCGGTCAGCACGCCCTGACGGTATTCAGGACGGCCGCCCAGCTTCACCAGCTGACGGGCAACGGCGCTACGGGCCATGGGGATCACCTCTACCGGCAGCGGGAAGCTCCCCAGAATAGCGACCTCTTTTGACGCATCGGCAATACAGATAAACTTATCCGCCACGGAGGCGATGATCTTTTCGCGAGTCAGCGCCGCGCCGCCGCCTTTGATCATCTGCATCTGGCCGTTGATCTCGTCAGCACCGTCAACGTAGACGCCCAGACGATCGACCTCGTTGAGATCGAACACGGTGATGCCAAGGGATTTCAGCTTTTCGGTGGAGGCGTCAGAGCTGGAAACGGCCCCTTCAATCTGCCCCTTCATTGTGCCCAGCGCATCGATAAAGTGTGCAGCCGTTGAACCGGTGCCGACCCCAACAATGGTGCCTGGCTCAACGTATTTTAGCGCCGCCCAGCCTACTGCTTTTTTTAGTTCATCCTGCGTCATGATCGTTTGCCTGTGGTGTGGAGACTGAGCGCGCATTATAAGGCATCGATCGTTAAAATGTCCCTGTGATCAATGTCACAACTCTTAGTGAAAAACGCAGGCGCGCATTTCGTCTGTATCGAACCAAAATTTATGTCATAGTGCTGTTAATCACACTTTGGAGCACCTCTTAGCAATGAAACGTCCGGACTACAGAACATTACAGGCGCTTGATGCGGTCATTCGTGAACGCGGGTTTGAGCGCGCCGCGCAAAAGCTGTGTATTACCCAGTCCGCCGTCTCACAACGTATTAAACAGCTGGAAAATATGTTCGGCCAGCCACTGCTGGTTCGTACCGTGCCGCCGCGTCCTACCGAACAGGGTCAAAAGCTGCTGGCGCTGCTGCGTCAGGTTGAGCTGTTAGAAGAGGAGTGGCTGGGGGATGAGCAGACCGGCTCTACGCCGCTGCTGCTCTCGCTGGCGGTCAACGCCGACAGCCTGGCCACCTGGCTGTTACCTGCCCTGGCTCCGGTACTGGTTGACTCACCGATCCGCCTTAATCTCCAGGTGGAAGATGAGACCCGTACCCAGGAGCGTCTGCGTCGGGGTGAAGTGGTCGGCGCGGTCAGTATCCAGTCCCAGGCGCTGCCAAGCTGCCTCGTGGATCGGCTCGGCGCGCTCGACTATCTGTTTGTCGGTTCAAAAGCTTTTGCCGAACGCTACTTCCCCAACGGCGTTACCCGCTCGGCGCTGCTGAAGGCCCCGGCGGTAGCGTTTGACCATCTCGACGACATGCACCAGGCCTTTTTGCAGCAGAATTTCGATCTTCCGCCGGGCAGCGTACCGTGCCACATCGTTAACTCGTCCGAAGCCTTTGTGCAGCTGGCGCGCCAGGGAACGACCTGCTGCATGATCCCGCACCTGCAAATTGAACGCGAGCTGGACAGCGGCGAGCTGATTGATCTGACGCCGGGCCTGTTCCAGCGACGGATGCTCTTCTGGCACCGTTTCGCGCCGGAGAGCCGCATGATGCGCAACGTTACCGAAGCGCTGCTGGCCCACGGTCGCCGCGTGCTGCGTCAGGATTAAGACAGGAAGGTATCCGGCCAGGTTTGATCCCGGCCGGATAAGAGAAGGTTACTGCTGGGCTGGCTGCGTTGACTGAGCGGGTGTCGACTGCGCTGGCGTAGACTGAGACGTCTGACCCGCCTGCGGTTGCAGTTCAAACACCACGTCAACCTGATCGTCGAACTGGATCGTTGGCTGCTCGTAGGTTTCCTGAGCCGACGCCGTTGCCGCGTCCGCCTTCATCATGCGCACCATCGGGGTAGGCTGATAGTTAGAGACGTGGTAGCGCACGCTGTACACCGGCCCCAGGGTGGACTTAAAGCCCGCCGCCAGCTGCCCGGCCTGACGCACGGCGTCATCGATCGCCGCTTTACGCGCCTTGTCTTTATAGGCTTCCGGTTGCGCAACGCCCAGGGTAACCGCACGGATTTCGTTCAGCCCCGCCTTCAACGCGCCGTCCAGCAGCGAGTTAAGCTTATCCAGCTCGCGCAGCGTCACCTCGACCGTACGCACCGCCCGGTAGCCTTTCAGAATGCTTTTGCCATTCTGATAGTCATAGTCCGGCTGGGTACGCAGGTTAGCGGAGTTGATATCCTTCTTCGCCACGCCGTTCTGCTCAAGGAAGCTCAGGTATTGCGCAACGCGATCGTCGGCCTGCTTCTTCGCCGAGGCGGCATCTTTTGCTGCAACGTTAACTTCAATCGCCAGGGTGGCGATATCCGGCACGGCATCAACGCTCGCCGTACCCGAGGTCACAATATGCGGGCCGTTTGGCAGCTCATTTGCCTGAACCGACAGCGCACCTAATCCAACTAATGCCGCAAGGGCCATCACTTTGAACTTCACCGTAGCTTCTCCTTGTCTGAATATTCGCCGCGGACGCGGACGTTTGGCTGCAAGCTTAACGTTTCCGGCGCGGTTGTCCATCGGACTTAGCCTGGTAACGCTGTGCTACAGCACCTGCAGATGATGAATACCTTCCTTCGCCAGCTGAAACGCGATAAACCACATGATCACGCCAACGACGACGTTGATAATACGCTGCGCCTTAGCAGTACGTAGGCGAGGCGCAAGCCAGGCTGCCAGCAGCGCCAGGCCGAAAAACCAGATAAACGAGGCGCTAATCGTCCCGAGCGCAAACCACCGCTTCGGCTCTGCCGCCAACTGCCCACCCAAACTGCCGAGCACCACAAAGGTGTCGATATAGACGTGAGGGTTGAGCCAGGTCACTGCCAGCATCGTGGCGATTATCCGCCAGCGCCCCTGTTTTAACACTTCTGCATTAGCCAGCTCAAGCTGCTGGCTAAAGGCCGTTTTTAGCGCGCCAAAGCCATACCAGAGCAAGAATGCGACGCCGCCCCAGGTGACCAGCGCCATGAGCCACGGCGACTGCATCAGCACCGCGCTGCCGCCGAAGATCCCGGCGCAGATCAGAACCAGATCGCTAAGGGCGCACAGCCCAGCCACCATCAATGGATACTGACGGCGGATCCCCTGATTCATCACAAACGCATTTTGCGGGCCCAGCGGCAGGATCATCGCCGCACCTAACGCAACCCCTTGAAAATAATAACTTAACACCGTGATAGCCTCTACCTAATCGTTCATGGCGGAGACTATACCGTGCCCTTATTATAAGCGGAAATTTAAAATTCTAATCAGTAATCAGTAGTGCTAATAAGAAGCAGGGCCAGCAGTGCTGGCCCTAAAGAGGTTATTGCTGCTCGGCAGGCTCAGCGGCTTTCTCGCGCTTGAAGTGCACGTCCATCTGCGGATAGGGGAAGCCAATGCCGTGGGCATCGAACGTCTTCTTGATGCGCTCCAGCACGTCCCAGTAGACGTTTTGCAGATCGCCGCTATTGCTCCAGGTGCGGATCACAAAGTTAACGGAGGATGCGCCCAGCTCATTCATGCGCACGGTTCTTTCGCGATCTTTCAGAATACGATCGTCAGACTCGATAATCTCGGTGAGCAGCTGCTTCACCAGATCGATATCCGCATCGTAATCAACGCCGATAATAAACTCGTTACGGCGAACCGGTTCGCGGGAGAAGTTAATGATGTTCCCGGCAATGATTTTGCCGTTGGGGATCACAATGTAGCGACCATCTGCGGAACGCATGGTGGTAGAGAAGATCTGCACATGCAGAACGGTCCCTGCCACGCCGCCTAAATCCACATACTCGCCGGCGCGGAAAGGACGGAAGGTCACCAGCAGTACGCCTGCAGCGAGGTTAGAGAGCGAGCCCTGAAGCGCAAGGCCAATGGCCAGACCCGCGGCACCCAGCACGGCAATCACCGATGCGGTCTGCACCCCTATCCGTCCCAGCGCGGCGATCAGGGTAAAGGCAATAATGCCGTAGCGCACCAGTGCAGAGAGAAAGTCAGCTACCGTAGGATCGATATGCCGGGCGACCATCACCCGATTGAGCGTTTTAGAAATGGCCTTCGCCACCACCATCCCGATAGTGAGGATGACAATCGCAGCAACGATGTTGACGGCATAGCTCAGCAGCAGCGCCTGGTTGCGCACCAGCCAGCCGCCGGCGTTGTTTATGCTACCTAGCACATTAAGATCGTCCATTCACTGTTCCTTATGCTTACCTAAATGGGTTAAAAATCACGTAAAACGTGAAGCAGGTCAGCAAAGCGTAAACAAAAAACGACACCTCTGCCAAACCCTAAACGCACCGGTCGCACAAAACGTCCGCAATAAGTTAACTTTTCGGACTCTGTTCACCCTATACAGGCAAAAAAAATGGCCCCCCGGAGGGAGCCACTCACTTTTACACGCTTTAAGTTACAGAACGTCGATCGCGTTCAGCTCTTTAAATGCCTGCTCCAGACGCGTCACCATGCTGGCCTGTGCGGCACGCAGCCATACGCGCGGATCGTAGTATTTCTTGTTCGGCTGGTCTTCGCCTTTCGGGTTGCCCAGCTGAGACTGCAGGTAAGCTTCGTTCTCTTTGTAGTACTTCAGGATACCTTCCCAGTTCGCCCACTGAGTATCGGTATCGATGTTCATTTTGATTACGCCGTAGCTTACGGAATCCTTGATCTCCTGAGCAGAAGAGCCGGAACCGCCATGGAACACGAAGTTCAGGCTGTTGTGCGGCAGGTTATGTTTCTTAGAAACATACTCCTGAGAGTCGCGCAGGATGGTCGGGGTCAGCTTAACGTTGCCCGGCTTGTACACGCCGTGCACGTTACCGAAGGACGCCGCAATGGTGAAGCGCGGGCTGATCGCGTTCAGCTTGGTGTACGCGTAGTCAACGTCTTCCGGCTGGGTGTACAGGGCAGATGCGTCCATATGGCTGTTGTCCACGCCATCTTCTTCACCGCCGGTGCAGCCCAGTTCGATCTCCAGGGTCATGCCCATTTTGGACATGCGCTCCAGGTATTTAGAGCAGATCTCGATGTTCTCTTCCAGGGACTCTTCAGAGAGGTCGATCATGTGGGAAGAGAACAGCGGTTTACCGGTCGCGGCAAAGTGTTTTTCACCTGCGTCCAGCAGACCGTCGATCCACGGCAGCAGTTTCTTCGCACAGTGGTCAGTGTGCAGGATCACCGGCACGCCGTAGTGCTCAGCCATCTGGTGAACGTGGTGCGCACCAGAGATAGCACCCAGAATAGCCGCCTGCTGGCCTTCGCCTTTAAAGCCTTTACCGGCGATAAACGCAGCACCACCGTTGGAGAACTGAACGATAACCGGCGCTTTTACCTTCGCAGCAGTTTCCAGAACGGCGTTGATGGAGTCGGTACCCACGCAGTTAACGGCTGGCAGAGCAAAGTTGTTCTCTTTAGCTACCTGGAATACTTTCTGAACGTCATCACCGGTGATCACGCCTGGTTTTACGAAATCAAAAATTTTAGACATGGTGTAAATCCTGTATTTACAGAAAACGGGTCTGAAATCAGGCGGAGCGATCCGCCTGCTCAGGCATTACTTCTTAGCGCGCTCTTCGAGCATCGCTACGGCTGGCAGCACTTTGCCTTCCACGAACTCAAGGAACGCGCCGCCACCGGTGGAGATGTAGGAGATTTTGTCAGCGATGCCGAACAGGTCGATCGCCGCCAGGGTATCACCGCCACCTGCGATAGAGAACGCGTCGCTGTCAGCGATGGCGTTGGCTACGATCTCAGTCCCTTTACGGAAGTTCGGGAATTCAAAAACACCAACCGGGCCGTTCCACAGAATAGTTTTGGCGTTTTTCAGGATTTCAGCCAGTTTCTCAGCGGACACGTCGCCCAGATCCAGAATCTGCTCTTCATCTTTGATGTCGCTAACAGATTTCAGGGTCGCGGTCGCAGTTTCGGAGAACTCGGTGGCTACGCGCACGTCAGTCGGGACCGGAATATCGCAGGTCTGCAACAGACGTTTCGCTTCGTCAACCAGGTCAGCTTCGTACAGGGATTTGCCCACGTTGTGGCCCTGAGCGGCTACGAAGGTGTTAGCAATGCCGCCACCGACGATCAGCTGGTCAGCGATTTTAGACAGGGAGTCGAGCACGGTCAGCTTAGTGGAGACTTTAGAGCCGCCAACGATAGCCACCATCGGGCGAGCCGGCTCTTTCAGCGCTTTACCCAGCGCGTCCAGTTCCTCTGCCAGCAGCGGGCCTGCGCACGCTACGTCAGCAAACTTGCCGACGCCATGGGTAGAGGCCTGCGCACGGTGTGCAGTACCAAATGCGTCCATGACGAAGATGTCACACAGGGCAGCATATTTTTTCGCCAGGGTTTCGTCGTCTTTCTTCTCGCCTTTGTTGAAGCGAACGTTTTCCAGCACGACCAGCTCACCCTCAGCCACTTCCACGCCGTCCAGGTAGTCTTTTACCAGACGTACCGGATTGGAGAGTTTGTCTTTCAGGTAGTTAACAACCGGCAGCAGAGAGAATTCTTCGTTGTACTCGCCTTCGGTCGGACGACCCAGGTGAGAGGTGACCATCACTTTTGCACCCTGTTTCAGGGCCAGTTCGATAGTCGGCAGGGAGGCACGGATACGCGCATCGCTGGTTACTTTACCATCTTTAACCGGTACGTTCAGATCCGCACGGATAAAAACGCGTTTACCAGCTAGATCCAGATCGGTCATCTTAATTACAGACATGGTGAATCCTCTCGTTGATTCTTAAAGTTTTGCAGACGCAAGACGCGTCCTACCTAAAACCTTTCGCGGCCATCGCTAACGTCGTGTCGAGCATTCGGTTAGCGAAACCCCATTCATTATCACACCAGACCAGCGTTTTGATCAGATGTGCACCGCTGACCCGCGTCTGTGTGCCATCGACAATGGCACTGTGCGGATCGTGGTTAAAATCAGTTGAGACCAACGGTAATTCCGTATAGTCAACTATACCATGAAATGCTTCCCGTGACGCCTTTTGCAGCAAGTGGTTGACTTCGTAGGCATTTACCGGACTGTTTACCGTTACGCTGAGGTCGATTGCCGTGACATTGATTGTCGGTACGCGCACGGCAATGGCTTCAAATTTATCGTTAAATTTTGGAAAGAAGCGCGTAATGCCCGCCGCAAGCTTGGTATCTACCGGAATGATCGACTGGCTGGCAGCACGCGTACGCCGCAGATCCGGATGGTAAGCGTCAATGACCTGCTGATCGTGCATCGCCGAGTGGATGGTGGTGACCGTCCCGGACTCAATGCCAAAGGCATCATCAAGCAACTTGATGACGGGAATAATGCAGTTGGTGGTGCAGGAGGCGTTAGAGACGATGCAATCGTCCGCACGCAGATCGTCCTGATTGACGCCGAAGACCACGGTGGCGTCAAGATCGCTGCTGCCCGGATGGGAAAAGAGCACCTTCTTTGCCCCGGCGGCCAGGTGCGCTTCGCCGTGCTGACGGTTGCCGTAGACGCCGGTGCAGTCCAGCACGACGTCGACTTCAAGCTCGCGCCAGGGCAGCGCGTCAAGGGTTGGCTCGTGCAGGAGACGGATCGCGTCATGGCCGACAAATAGCTGTCCGCCCTCGTGATGAACACGCTGGCTAAAGCGGCCGTGGCTGGTGTCATACTTCAACAGATGCGCAATGCCTGCGTCATCCGCCAGCTCGTTAATGGCCACTACGGCGATCTCCGCCCGGCGTCCGGATTCATACAAAGCACGAACCACGTTACGCCCGATGCGACCAAAGCCATTTATCGCGATGCGTAGGGTCATAAGTCTCCTGCAAAGCTATCCCTGAGTCGATGGCTGACAGAGTAATGCAGCGGCATAGTCAGGGAAACCTCGCCTGTCACAAACTGTGACTAAGTGGTTAAATGTCGAACGGAATTTCGACTGAAACGCTTCAGCTAGGGTAAGCGAAACGCGGAATAAAGGGAATCTGTCGCCGTGGGGTTAAGCCAGTTATCTGATCTGCGTCACACTTTACCGCCAACCTACGGCAGAATTATTCCATTGCCGGGATCCGTATTCCTTTATACGGAAAACTGCCATCGGCCGCGGTCTTTTCCTGATATACATCATTAAAACGAATTGCTGTCGCTCTTATGATCGCTGCCACTTTGGCGTTTACGAGGCCTATGACCATGATCCCCGGCACCTCTCCATCCAGCGCGCGTTTCTATGCCCTGCGTCTGCTTCCCGGCGATGAGCTGCTCACTGCCCTGCGTGCGTTTACTCAGCGTCACGCAATCCAGGCGGCATGGATTGCTGGCTGCACCGGCAGCCTGACGGACGTGGCGCTGCGCTTCGCCGCCCGCGAAGAGACGACCTATTTAAGTGGTACCTTTGAGGTCATCTCCCTTGGCGGCACGCTGGAGCTGGCCGGTGAGCATCTGCACCTCAGCGTGGCCGATGAGCATGGTGCAATGACCGGCGGGCACGTGATGCCTGGCTGTACCGTGCGCACCACGCTTGAAGTGGTGATTGGCGAGCTGACCACGCTTGCTTTTAGCCGCCAGCCCTGCCCCGTTTCCGGCTATGACGAGCTGGTTATTAACCCGCGCTAATTTTCCTAACCCAACGAGGTCGCTATGGCACGTCGCCAACTCACCAGCCAGACGCTGGCACTGATCGTTATCTCCATCGCCATCAATATGATCGGCGGCCAGCTGATTAGCCTGCTGAAGCTGCCGATTTTTCTCGACTCCATCGGCACGCTGATTAGCGCCGTGCTGCTGGGGCCGTTTATCGGTATGCTTACCGGCCTGCTGACCAACCTGCTCTGGGGACTACTCACCGATCCGATTGCCGCTGCCTTTGCCCCGGTGGCGATGGTGATTGGCCTGGTAGCCGGCTGGCTGGCACGGCTGGGCTGGTTTCGCACCCTGCCAAAGGTAGTCGTCAGCGGCGTCATCATTACGCTTGCGGTCACGGTGGTGGCCGTACCGCTGCGTACCGCCCTGTTTGGCGGGGTGACCGGCAGCGGAGCCGATCTCTTTGTCGCCTGGATGCACTCCATGGGCCAGGATCTGCTTGAGTCCGTGGCGATCACCGTGCTCGGGGCCAACCTGGTGGATAAGATCCTCACGGCGATCGTGGTCTGGATCCTGCTGCGCCAGCTGCCCCTGCGCACCACACGCCACTTCCCCACCATGGCCGCCGTACGTTAAATGCACCCCTTTACGTCGCTCACGCTGTGGGGGCTCGCCGCATTCTCTACGCTGCTGCTGCCCGCAGGCGTGGCGCTCACTGCCTGGAGCGCAGCCGCCTTTGCCAGCCTGCTGCTTTTTCGCGCTACCCGCAGGCGAGCGCGCTACGTCGGCTGGCTGATGTTTTCTCTGGGCGCAGGGCTCTGGCTGGTGCACGGCGGTTGGCTGACCGAATGGCTTAGCGGGCAGCCGCGCGATCCCCAACGCTGGGCGCAGGCCATTACGCTCTGGCTGCGTATTCTGGCAATCGTCTCGACCGCCCAGCTCTGGATGCACTGTGTGCCGGTCCGGCAGTTTATTCGCGCGCTGTTTGCCAGCCGCCTGCCGCCGGGTCTCGCCTACCTGCTTTCAGGCCCCCTGCTGATCGTCGAGCAGCTTAAGCATCGGCTAGCCAGCATTCATGAAGCCCAGCGCGCCCGGGGCGTGCCGCTGGACGGGCGCTGGTACCAACGGCTGCGGGCGATCCCGGCCCTCGTGCTACCTCTGACCCAGGGCGCGCTTAACGATCTCGCCGTGCGCGGTGCGGCGTTGGATATGCGGGCCTTTCGCCTGCATCGTACCCGCACCACGCTGTGGGCACCGAAGGACAGCGTTCTTCAACGTGCCGTGCGCTACAGCATGGTGGCGCTGATCGTTGCGGAGGCTGGCGTATGGCTATGGTTACGTTAGAGGGATTCTGCTATCAGCCGTTGCACGCCAGCGCCGCCCCGCGAACGTACGATTTTCATTATGCGCGGCCCGGTATGGTGGTGATTATCGGCGACAACGGCAGCGGAAAAAGCACGCTGGCGCAGCTGATGGCGGGCTGGTATCCGGACTTTCTTCCCGGCACCGTTAGCGGCGCGGGCAGCCTGCTTGGGCAGCCGATCGGCTTGCTTTCGCTTGCCGCGCAGGCGCAAACCATTCAGTTGGTGCAGCAGTCGCCCTATCTTCAGCTCTCGGGCTGCACCTTTAGCGTGGAAGAGGAGATTGCCTTTGGTCCGGAAAATCTCTGCCTGAGCGAGGAGGCGATCCTTGCCCGCATCGACGCGGCGCTGACCCTGACCGACTGCCAGCCGCTGCGCCACCGTCACCCGGCGACGCTCTCCGGCGGAGAGACGCAGCGCGTGGTGATTGCCTGCGCGCTGGCGATGCAGCCCAAAATCCTGCTGCTGGATGAGGCCTTCAGCCGCCTGACGCCCCAGGCCACGCAGCAGATGCTTGAACGCCTTGCCGCCTGGGCTACGGCACAGCAGGCGCTGATCGTGCTGTTCGAGCGCAGGTTTGAGCCGGTACGCCATCTCTGCCAGCAGGCCTGGCAGCTCACGACCGAGGGCCTGGAGCCGCTATGCTGAAAGTAGAAAACGTCGATTTTCGCTGGCCGAAGGCGGAGCTGCGCTGTCTGCACGAAGTATCGCTCCACCTGACGCCGGGCGAGTTTGTGGCCCTGATTGGCGATAACGGCGCGGGTAAATCGACGCTGCTGCGCATTATGGCCGGGTTGCTTGCCCCCGATGCGGGAAGCGTTTCGATCCAAAGCCATGTGCTTTCACGCCTGAAGGCACAGGAGCGGGCAAGGCTTATCGGCGTGCTGTTTCAGGAGGCGGAAAATCAGATTGTGCAGAGCGAAGTCTTTGCCGAGGTGGCGTATGGCCTGCGGTTGCAGAGGTTGCCCCAGGATGAGATCCAACGAAGAGTCGAAGAGGCGCTAACGCTGTGCCATCTTGCAGAGGTAGCCGAGGCGCATCCGCTCGATCTCCACGTTGCCCAGCGCCGGATGGTCGCCGTGGCAAGCCTGGAGGCACTGTCGCCGCCGATGCTGCTGCTTGATGAACCCAGCCGCGATTTTGACGATCGCTGGCTGGGTATATTCGAAAGCTGGCTGGCACTTTGCCGCCAGCGTGGCACCACGGTGCTCGCTATCAGCCATGACTACGATTTTATCCGCCGCAACTTCCCGCGGATCGTGCGTCTGGCTGACGGTCGCATTGCCGAAGACTACGGTAGCCTGTAATCGCTCGTAGACCCGGCCAGCGCAGCGCCGCCGGGCGTTAACGGATTACAGCAGCTCTTTCGCCTTCGCCACCACGTTTTCCACGGTGAAGCCGAACTCTTCGAACAGCTGCTCTGCCGGAGCAGACTCACCGAAGGTGGTCATCCCGACGATAGCGCCGTTCAGGCCGGTGTACTTGAACCAGAAGTCAGCGATACCCGCCTCGATGGCCACACGCGCCGTAACTGCTTTCGGCAGCACGGACTCGCGGTACGCCGCATCCTGCTTGTCGAACGCGTCGGTAGACGGCATAGAAACCACGCGCGCCTTCACGCCTTCGGCAGTCAGCTGTTCCCATGCGGCAACAGCCAGCTCCACTTCAGAACCGGTGGCGATGAAAATCAGCTGTGGCTGACCGTCGCTGTCCTTCAGCACGTAGCCACCGCGGGCGATGTCTGCCAGCTGCTGCTCGGTACGCTCCTGCTGGGCCAGATTCTGACGGGAGAGGATCAGTGCGGTCGGGCCGTCATGACG
The DNA here is from genome assembly GCF_902164725.1 of Pseudescherichia vulneris. Classification (NCBI taxonomy): domain Bacteria; kingdom Pseudomonadati; phylum Pseudomonadota; class Gammaproteobacteria; order Enterobacterales; family Enterobacteriaceae; genus Pseudescherichia; species Pseudescherichia vulneris. The sequence goes on from NZ_LR607338.1 coordinate 4,093,947, forward strand.
CTCTACGCCATACTTCCACGCCACTGCAGATTCAACCTGGTCACACGGACGCCATGTGCTCATGTTCGGCGTCAGGCGCAGGGAAGCCACCTGCTCTACCGGCTGGTGAGTCGGGCCGTCTTCGCCCAGACCGATGGAGTCATGGGTATAAACCAGCACCTGGCGCTGCTTCATCAGCGCAGCCATACGCACCGCGTTACGGGCATACTCCACGAACATCAGGAAGGTGGAGGTGTACGGCACAAAACCGCCGTGCAGGCCAATGCCGTTGGCAATCGCGGTCATGCCGAACTCGCGCACGCCGTAGTGAATGTAGTTTCCTGCCGCATCTTCGTTGATGGCTTTAGAGCCAGACCAGATGGTCAGGTTAGACGGTGCCAGGTCAGCGGAGCCGCCGAGGAATTCTGGCAGCAGCGGGCCAAAAGCTTCGATGGCGTTCTGAGACGCTTTACGGCTGGCAATTTTGGACGGGTTAGCCTGCAGCTTAGCGATGAACTCATTCGCTTTCGCGCTGAAGTCAGCTGGCATGTCGCCTTTCATGCGGCGAGTAAACTCGGCGGCTTCCTGTGGGAAGGCGTTGGCATAGGCAGCGAACTTCTCGTTCCACGCGTTCTCTTTCGCCGTGCCAACTTCTTTCGCATCCCACTGGGCGTAGATGTCAGACGGAATTTCGAACGGCGCGTGTTTCCAGCCCAGCTGCTCGCGGGTCAGAACGATTTCCGCGTCGCCCAGCGGCGCGCCGTGGGAGTCGTGGGTGCCCGCCTTGTTCGGGGAGCCGAAGCCGATCACGGTTTTGCACATCAGCAGGGACGGCTTGTCGGTAACGGACTGGGCTTCTTCAACGGCGCGCTTAATCGCGTCGGCATCGTGGCCGTCTACGCCACGTACGACGTGCCAACCATAAGCTTCAAAGCGTGCTGCGGTATCGTCGGTGAACCAGCCTTCAACGTGGCCATCGATAGAGATGCCGTTGTCGTCATAGAACGCCACCAGCTTGCCGAGCTTGAGGGTACCGGCCAGGGAGCACACTTCGTGAGAAATGCCTTCCATCATGCAGCCATCGCCCATGAACGCGTAGGTGAAGTGATCAACGATGTCGTGGCCAGGACGGTTGAACTGTGCCGCCAGGGTTTTCTCGGCAATCGCCATGCCTACGGCGTTGGCAATGCCCTGGCCCAGCGGGCCGGTGGTGGTTTCAACGCCAGCGGTGTAGCCCACTTCCGGGTGGCCCGGGGTTTTTGAGTGCAGCTGACGGAAGTTCTTCAGCTCTTCGATCGGCAGGTCATAGCCGGAGAGGTGCAGCAGGCTGTAAATCAGCATGGAGCCGTGGCCGTTGGACAGCACGAAGCGGTCGCGGTTGGCCCAGGCTGGGTTAGCCGGGTTGTGGTTCAGGAAATCACGCCACAGGACTTCGGCGATGTCTGCCATACCCATCGGGGCACCCGGGTGGCCGGATTTGGCTTTCTGTACTGCGTCCATGCTCAGCGCACGAATAGCATTGGCAAGCTCTTTACGTGAGGACATTTTGACTCCAGATCGGACTGTTAAAGGCCATGCCCGTAGCGACTTGACTACAGCGCAATATGGGCTACGCCGGAAAAAAGTGTCAACAATGTAACCCAAGCGGCTAGCCATGTACATGGACCATCCTTTTGCCATTTCAGAAATCTCTGGAAGCCGCTCGCAGGTTGCGCAAACACTCGCCCACGGCTTGCTATTTTCTTTATACTCAGAGAAGGTTCCCGCCTCCCTGCGTCGGGAAGACCATTAAAATTATCAATATATTGATGCGGAAGATAACCAATGAAAATTCGGCAAGCATTGCTCGCTCTGGGTGTGGCAGCGGCATTAACCGGCTGTCAGAACATGGATTCAAACGGTTTATTAAGCTCGGGCGCTGAGGCATTCCAGGCCTACTCACTTTCGGATGCACAGGTAAAAGCGCTGAGCGACGAATCCTGTAAAGAGCTGGACAGCAAAGCAACGCTTGCGCCTGCCAATAGCCCCTATCGCCAGCGACTGGATAAGATCGCCTCTGCGCTGGGCGACAATATCAATGGCCAGGCGGTGAACTACAACGTCTATATCACCAAAGACGTTAACGCCTTTGCGATGGCCAACGGCTGCATCCGCGTCTACAGCGGACTGATGGATATGATGAATGACAATGAGGTCGAAGCGGTGATCGGCCACGAAATGGGCCACGTTGCGCTCGGCCACGTGAAGCGCGGTATGCAGGTTGCCTTGGGCACCAATGCCGTACGCGTTGCCGCCGCCTCGGCGGGTGGCGTGGTGGGTAGCCTCTCCCAGTCGCAGCTTGGCGATCTCGGCGAGAAGCTGGTGAACGCGCAGTTCTCCCAGCGCCAGGAAGCAGAAGCGGATGACTACTCCTACGATCTGCTGCGCAAACGCGGCATCAATCCGTCAGGCTTAGCCACCAGCTTCGAGAAGCTGGCCCAGCAGGAAGCGGGCCGTCAAAGCACCATGTTTGACGATCACCCGGCTTCCGAAGCCCGCGCACAGCACATTCGCGAACGTATGGAAGCAGACGGCATTAAGTAAATCTCAGCAGGCCGGGTAGTGGCTTCGCCATACCCGGCCTGAATCACTTACGCTTCTTTCTTAGCAGCCTGGATGTAGAGCATCTCTAATGCCAGGGTCGCTGCGGCCAGGGCAGTAATGTCCGACTGGTCGTACGCCGGGGCGACTTCCACCAGATCCATCCCTACGATATTCAGATCTTTCAGGCCGCGTACCAGCTTAATTGCGCGATCGGAGGTCAAGCCACCAATCACCGGCGTGCCGGTACCCGGAGCAAAGGCCGGATCCAGGCAGTCGATATCAAACGTCAGATAGACCGGCATGTCGCCGACGATCTGCTTCACCTGAGCGATAATGTCGTCAACGGAACGATCGTTGACCTGGCAGGCGTCGAGCACGGTAAAACCGTTGTCTTTATCAAACTCGGTACGGATCCCGATCTGCACCGAGTGGTTCGGATCGATCAGACCTTCTTTCGGCGCGGTATAGAACATGGTGCCGTGATCGAACTCGCAGCCGTTGGAGTAGGTGTCGGTGTGAGCATCGAAGTGCACCAGCGCCATCTTACCAAAGTGTTTTGCGTGCGCGCGCAGCAGCGGCAGCGTGACAAAGTGGTCGCCGCCAAAGGAGAGCATACGCTTACCCGCCGCCAGCAGACGCTCGGCGTGGGCCTGCAGCTTCTCGCTCATCTCACGGGCATCGCCAAAGGCGTAGACCAGGTCACCGCAGTCAACCACGCTCAGGCGCTCGCGCATGTCGAAGTCCCACGGGAAGCGGCAGTGCTCCCACGCCAGGTTGGTAGAAATCTGACGGATAGCGCCCGGGCCCTGACGGCTACCGGAGCGTCCGGACGTCGCCATATCAAACGGCACACCGGTAATAACCCAGTCAGCATCGCTGTCGTACGGCTGGAAGTTCAGCGGCAGGCGTAAAAAACCAAATGCGTTAGATACCAGAGAGTTATCGTATTGATGACCTAAGGTGCTCATGGCTATGACCTCTTTTTCGTCGATAAAAAAACCCCTCCGCGTCGTTAGCCCGACGAGGAAGGGTTTGAATGGGGGGACTGCTTGTCTGACGCGGATTATCGCCGTTAATCTGTACGGGTTCAAGTAAGTCCAAAATAATCTGCCCACGCCCCCTTCGTTTACGTCTCTATTGACGATTATAGTTCACGCAGACGAGCAATGAGCGGCCCGGCCTCCTCAATCAGCGTTTGTGTCGATGGGACGCAGAGGCACTCCAGCGAGATGGCGTGGTCATAGCCAGCACGTTTTAGCGCCCGGTAGATATCGTCCACCGGAAGATGGCCATACCCTGGAAACGCGCGGTTGGAGTCGGCAAAGTGGACGTGCTTGAGACGCGATCCGAGGGTAGCAATCGCCTCCGTAAAGTCGCGATCCTCAATGTTGGCGTGGAAAATATCCCACAGCACGCCGACGTTTTCTGGCGCATCGCTGAGGGTTAAAAACGTCATCATATCCTCTGCGCTGTGCAGGTGAGCCATCTCGTACCGGTTAAGCGCTTCAACGATCAGCGTCACCCCGCACCGCCTGGCCTGCTCAACGCAGGGCAGCATCGCCTCGGCCAGCTCATGCATATACTGCGTTTTGCTCATGTTGCGGTCCGTTGCCCGCAGCGAGCCAATCGTAACATGGCTCCCCAGCTGGGCGGCGACATCAATATGCTCAGAGAGGCGCTGCCGGGTGCGCTCGACAATCGCCCTTCCGCTGGCCAGCAGCGACAAACCGTCACGCTTGCGAGCCTGACCAGTCGCGATGGTGGTACAGCCCAACCCGTAATGGTCCAGCCGCTGTTTCAGCTTGGGAATATTCATCCCTGCGTAATCATTAATACAGAGTTCGGCGGCGTCGAAACCGCTCTGCGCCAGCCATGCCAGGCCCTGCTCCAGCTCATTTGCGGTAAAAGGCGAAAAGAGCGTGTCGTACCGGCACGTTAGCGTCGCGCTAAATTTAATCATTTATCCACCCTGATAGCGTGACCGGAACGTGGGGGTTCCGGTCCGGCATATTACTTAGCGGCTTTACTTAAGATACGTCCGGCATTGCGCGGGAACTGCTCCGCCGCCTCTTTCACCGTCAGCTTGCCATGATCGATGTTCTCGATGGTGTTGCGCCACAGCTCAACGAATTTTGGGTTATCGAAATAGGGTGAGGTGGGAATGGCATGGGGCAGCGCCAGTGAGGATTTAATCCCGGCTACGGTGATATTGTCCTCCTGAATAACGCCCTCCTCGCTCAGCTGTTGGTAAGCCTTTTTACTCAGCGGCGTGCCGCGCTCCAGCCCCATGGCCTTAACGCCCTGTGGATCGTTCATCAGGAAGTCGATCAGCTTCGCGGCCTCCGCCGGGTGCTTGGTCGATTTGCCGATGCTGAACATCATTGTCGGTTTAAAGAACAGCCCAGCGTCTTTGGCTCCCGGCAGCATAAAGAACGGCCCCAGCTCCAGCTTGTCGTAAGGCGCGGTCAGGTTGTTCTCATACATCACGGCGTTGGTGTTCCACATATAGACGCCGCCCCACTTGCCCTGGATCCACGGCCTCATTTCCCAGGTATTGGTTTTGCCGTACGAGGTCAGCACCCGCATGGAGGGGAAGACGTGGCTATCCACCAGATCCTTATAGATCTGGAAAAAAGCCTCCCACTGCTGCGGGGTGTAGGTGAATTTACCCGTGCTCTCGTCGATGGCCGGGATGTTGTACTTCTGCACCATCCAGGACTGCACCAGCGTCAGCGACTCCATGTAGTCGAGAATCAGCGGGTATTTCTCTTTATCTTTTGCCTCGAACGCTTTTCCGGCAGCCATCAGCTCCGTCCAGCTCTGCGGATAGCTAACGCCCATCTCTTCCCACAGCTTTTTGTTGTAGTAGAAGCTGCGGGCGGTGACCGCCACCGGCAGGCCGTTAAGCTTGCCGTTGACCGTGGTGCTGCTTAACGACTGCGGATCGTACTGCTGGAGATCGATCACCGCCTTTTGGCTATAGAGATCGTAAAAACCGTTGCCGTCCTTTGAGAAGAGCGGTAACCAGTTCCAGTTGGTCTGGATCACATCCGGCTCGTTTCCTCCGGCTATCTGCACCGTCAGGCGCGAGAGATAGCCTTCCCAACCCGCGTACTCCGCCTTTACCTTGATATCCGGATACTTCTCTTCAAACAGTTTGATGGCCTCCAGCGTGGCCTGGTGGCGGCTGTTACCGCCCCACCATGAGATACGGATCTCCGCGGCCTGGGCAGCCGTAAGACAGGAGCACGCCAGCAAAAACGACGCGGCAACGGGGGCGATAAGCTTATGCATGGGAAGCTCCTTGTTTAACCATGGATCTGGCGTAAGACGTCTTCTGGAATTTCGGCCAGGTAGAGCGCAGGCTTGCCGTCTTTATCGGTACTGAACAGAACCGCTTTCTCATCGGGAGTAAACGACGGATGCGGGTGGGTCACCTGCCGGTCGCCGTCCAACACCTGCCATGACGAGCCGTGGCGGGCGATTTTGTGGGCCTGCTTGTTCTTTAAATCAAACAGCCAAAGCCAGGGGTCGCTGGTATCGCCGTAGCCCGCGTTATCCGCGATATCAATGGGCACTCCGGAGCCGTCCCCTACCGCCAGCGAACCGCTGTCGTTGCTCATGACGTGCGAGCAGGGCGGCATGGCCATCAGACGCTCATCTTTACCGGTCTCACCGTCGATGCGGCAGAGATAGCGTACGGGGCTGTTTTTGACATAGGTGACATACATCAGGGCCGAACCATCCGGCACCCAGAACTCATGGGTGTAGCTCTCCCCCTGCGCGGGCTCCCGGGCCTTGCGGATGTTGCTGCCATTCTCATTCATCAGCCACATGCGGGCGTCGACGCGATCGAGCGGCCCCTCGTGGCAGAAGGCCACGGTATTATCATCGAACGGCCGGTAGATGGGGTGCCCCAGCCACTGGTTCTCCTCCAACAGCGTCTCCCGCTCCCCGGTGCGCAGATCGATGCGGATCACCCGACAGCGCGGCGCTTCAGCATAGAACTCTTGAAAAACGGTCCAGTCGCTGATGGGCCGCCAGCTGTCGCGATGGATCTCTACCCCAACCAGTTTGTCGCAGGCGGAGTTCGCCACCCAGGTCCCGTACCCTACCCACTCATCGGGAACGCGGTATACCGCTTCTTCCTGGAGCGTCTCCAGGGTAACGCGCATTAAATTGCGCTCCCCTTTAACGTAATAGAGATAGTTTTCATCTGGAGATAAAAAGCCGCCAAAGGTATTATCCCCTGCCCCTTCGGTTATTTGCGTGGCAACGCCGGTAGCCAGGTCGAGTAGATAATAATTACGATGGGTATCAAACTCGCCGGCAAAAATAAGTTTCTTGCCGCCGTCAATAAAGCACTTCTGATAAAAGTAGTTGCGATGGCAAATAACATCCGTTGGCGTAAAACGGGTCACATTTGCACCGGTGTCTTCATCAATATAGCGCTCATAGTTCAGTTGTAGCGTTGTACCTTTAGCCATACCTTCCTCTCATTGATACGCAATCAGCCTGGCCGTCTTCGAGCAGGCTCACACTTTCTGGTTTACCCACGCAGCGATGTTTGACCTTTCACCGCGCCGCCCCTAGCATTCCCGCTCAACGTTGCTAGCGGGATAGGCGTAATGACAACCACGAAGCCATATCTGTTAATGGAAATTAACGCCCCTGAAATATGGCGCTGGTCCTGTTTAGAAAAAACCGTAGAGATGGCGCTACGCTATGGTTTTCAGGGCCTCGTTATTCATCAGCAATCGTTATTAGCCCGCCTGGCCGCACCGTCACCGCGCTGTCATAGCGCCGAGTTAATTAACCTGAAGCTGGCTCAGGAAAATGCGCTTATTTATCTGCAACGAGCCGGGGAATATTTACAGCGCCGCGGCTTACAGTTTTGGTTGCAGGGCGAAGCGACGCCCGATAGCCATGAATTAAAGGCAAAGTTCCCGGAGTACTTTCTCTCTGAAAATAGCGCAAGCGAGTTTATTGACTATTTCTTTCAGCACAGCATTCCGCAGATCCTGGCCGCGCTGCCAGCCGTGCGCGGTCTGCGCCTCTCGCTATCGACTCCCGACGTCAGCAGTGAGCGCTGGAAAACGTCGTTAAAAACGTTGTACCAGGGCATCCGCCAGCTGGGGCGTCAGCTGATCCTGCGTGATTACCAGGACAAAAGCTGGCCCCGGCAAATGCTGCGCGTCGCCCTGGAGGCGCTTCCTGATGATGTCCGCGCCTCGGTTAAGGCTACCGAGCTTGATTACCGCCCGGGCTTTGCCAATAACCCCAACCTGCTTAATATCCTCGACAACCGAAAATGGCTGGAGCTGGATCTCTGGGGCCTGGAGTATGGCTGGACCCTGCTGCCCTGCTATCTGCTGGAGGAGATCCAGCAGCGCCTCGCCTGGCTTAGCCAGCACGCCAGCAGCGCTCCCGAGGCCATTACCGTACGCGTCGACTGGGAGTGGCTGCCCGATCTGCCGCTATCGGGTTCGCTCAATGAACTTAATCTGTCCGGCCTATCCCGCCTGGTTAATGAGCCGGACGTGCCTCCCCGCCAGATTGTGAGCCACTGGCTGCAACAGCGTGCCTCGGCGTCTGTCTCTTCCTACGATCTCAGCGCGATCGGCGATATTATCGTTGCCAGCCACGAGTGGAGCTGTAAGACACCGACTCTGCTGGGTCGCGTCTTGCAGAGCCATAGCCGTCTTCCTACGGATTTTGCCCATGCCCTGCACCTGCTTCATCTCGATACCCGCAGCGCCAACTGGACGCAGTCCTTTCAGCCTCTGATGCCCAGCGACGATCCTGACCTGGGGTATCAGCAGCGCCAGCTGATCGAGCTGGAGATCCAGCGCAGCCGCTTTCTTGCCGACTACATGTACAGCCGCTCGCTTAAGCTCCTGCCCGACTGCCCGCTGGCGGATGAAACCCGGCAGGCCATCAGCGGCAGCGTTGTCCGGGCGCTGAAGTACACTCACCTCTACAGCGCGTTTACTCAGGCGCTCACGCTCAAGCTCTGGCTGCGTAAATATGGTGATCGGGCGGAGATCCGCTCCCAGCTCAATGCCGCCCTGCACGAATTCAGTCGTCACAACCGGGAGCTTGCAGCGTGGTTTGAGCAGCACGGCGCGCAGCATCCGCTTGCCTTCGAAACGCTGCTCAACCCGCAGCGCATCGCTACCCTGATTACCAGCCTGCAACACGATTAAGCGATGGTGTAAGCATGGCGGTACCACAGCGGGAAGTAAATTGCCGGGGATGGCAGAAAAAGACACGGAAGCCGAATAACGGGAGAAAAAGCGAAGGCGGTCACGACCCGGGAAGATTTCAGGTGATGCTGCTCACACTCTGATATCAGGGTTTTGTGA
>NZ_LR607338.1:4104012-4131836 GCF_902164725.1 Pseudescherichia vulneris
AAGGCAGGAGATGCCCGGCAGCGCAGAGTCTGCCGAGCAAACGAGATTACTCGTCTTCGAGATAGGTGTAGCCGTACAGCCCGGCTTCGAACTCTTCAAGGAACTGCTGTTGCAGCGCATCGTCCAGCCCGGTCTGCTTCACCTGGTCGCGGAAGTGGGTCAGCAGCGTGTTCGGATCGAGCTGCACGTACTCCAGCATATCCGCCACCGTATCCCCTTCGTCGGAGAGCTCCACCTCGACGCTGCCGTCCGGGAAGACAAATACGTCAACCGCTTCGGTATCGCCAAACAGGTTATGCATGTTGCCGAGGATCTCCTGGTACGCGCCCACCATAAAGAAGCCCAGCAGCGGCGGGTTGTCAGCATCGTACTCCGGCATCGGCATGGTGGTAGCGATCCCGTCGCCGTCCACGTAGTGATCGATCGCCCCGTCGGAGTCGCAGGTGATGTCCAGCAGCACCGCGCGACGTTCCGGGATCTTATCCAGTCCTTCCAGCGGCATCACTGGGAAGAGCTGATCGATACCCCATGCATCCGGCATCGACTGGAACAGCGAGAAGTTGACGTACATCTTGTCCGCCATCCGCTCCTGCAGTTCATCGATAATCGGACGGTGAGCGCGGTTGCTCGGATCCAGCTGCTTCTGTACCTCGTGGCACATGTTCAGGTAGAGTTGCTCTGCCCAGGCGCGCTCCTGCAGGCTGAATGCGCCGGAGGAGTAGCCGATATGGATATCGTGCAGATCCATCTGGCTGTCGTGCAGCCACTCGCGCAGCGAGCGACGGGTGCCGGGCTCGTGCATCTCCTGCCAGGTCTCCCACATGCTTTGCAGAGCGCGTGGCGCATTCTCAGCAGGCGGCGTCGCTTCGGTATATTCGTTGCGCTCCACGCCGATGATGTTCGACACCAGCACGGTATGGTGCGCGGTCACGGCGCGGCCCGACTCGGTGATCACCGTCGGGTGCGGCAGGCCGTTCTCTTCACAGGCGTCGCCAATGGCCCAGATGATGTTATTCGCATACTCATTCAGGCCGTAGTTGACCGAGCAGTCAGACTGAGAGCGGGTGCCCTCATAGTCCACGCCCAGGCCGCCGCCCACGTCAAAGCACTCGATATTCACGCCCAGCTTGTGCAGCTCAACGTAGAAACGGGCCGATTCACGTACGCCGGTGGCGATATCGCGAATGTTTGCCATCTGCGAACCGAGGTGGAAGTGCAGAAGCTGAATGCTGTCGAGGCGTCCGCGCTCGCGAAGGATCTCCACCAGCTGCAGCACCTGCGTGGCCGCAAGGCCGAATTTGGATTTTTCGCCGCCGGAGGATTGCCACTTGCCGGAGCCCTGCGATGCCAGACGCGCACGCACGCCGAGGCGCGGCACCACGTTCAGACGCTCGGCCTCTTCCAGCACGATGGCGACTTCAGACATCTTCTCGATAACCAGATAGACCTTATGGCCCATCTTCTCGCCGATCAGCGCCAGACGAATGTATTCCCGGTCTTTATAGCCGTTACAGACGATAACGCTGCGGGTCATGCCCGCGTGCGCCAGAACCGCCATCAGCTCTGCCTTCGAACCGGCCTCAAGACCCAGCGGCTCACCGGAGTGGATCAGGGATTCAATGACGCGGCGGTGCTGGTTAACCTTGATCGGGTAGACCAGAAAGTAGTTGCCTTTATAGCCGTAGGACTCACGGGCGCGCTTGAACGCGGCGTTAATTGAGCGCAGACGGTGCTGTAGGATCTGCGGAAAGCAGAACAGCGCAGGCAGGCGTTGCCCTTGGGCCTCGCGGGCTTTTACCAGCTGAGCGAGGTCAACGCGCGCGTCCGGTACGTCAGGATCGGGGCAGACGGTGATGTGGCCCAGTTCGTTGACGTCGTAGTAGTTATTGCCCCACCAGGCAATATTGTATGTGCGCAGCATTTTACTGGCTTCCTGGGAGCTCATCGCTACCTCCTGCATGGAACGTAGTACACCCTGTTCGCCCGCTGACGAAGGCGAAACCGAAGAAATGTCGTCAGACATAGCGAACCTCAAATTGTATTAGTAAGTGTAAAACAGTTGACTACTATCGCGTTCCGTAGAGGCGATAACAACCCATAAACAGCCTGGTTATCCAGCGTATTATGCTGAAACGTAGGCCGTGCGACCGGTTTCTGGTTCATATCATTGTAAAACACGTATCCGAACTCTGTATGACAAGGTTCGGCGAAACCACGAGAAAACTCCTGAATTAACAAGAGCGCCCTTGTTCGGTGTCACCAGGCGTAACCGGCCCTGGAGTCCTGAGAAGCGCCGAAATGGGTATAACATCGGCAGGTTTGCAGAGTAGATTTGCGGGTAGCGGGAAATGCATGCAGGCCAGAACGGCGCGGCAGATTTAGCAGTAAACAACGGTTCATTATTGGGTATCACCTCCACGCCAACCAGCTGGTTAGCGGCTGGTCAAGGCATACAAGCCGCGTGCGGCGTTTTATACCGATAACGGGGTGAAAATGCAAAATAAAAAAGCCCGTTTTGCCGCGCGAGTAGAGAAAGCGTCAGCATCAATTTCACTCATAGTGCGATGAATATCAAAAAATGCTGGAAACGGGGTCAAGAAGTAACCTAAAATAGCCGTCCAGATGTTAATCCATCCATACTGATTAACTTTCAGACTTCCTGTGCCACTAACCTGCACGCCTCATAAAGGCCCATACAGGCACGGCGTTTGAGCTAACAAAATTTCCCCCAGGGTGAAGAGAACATGGCAAAACACCTTTTTACGTCCGAGTCAGTTTCCGAAGGGCATCCTGACAAAATTGCTGACCAGATTTCCGACGCGGTTCTGGATGCAATTCTTGAGCAAGATCCGAAAGCACGCGTGGCGTGTGAAACCTACGTTAAAACCGGCATGGTTTTAGTCGGCGGTGAGATCACCACCAGCGCATGGGTTGATATCGAAGAGATCACCCGTAAAACCGTGCGTGAAATTGGCTATGTCCATTCAGATATGGGCTTTGACGCGAACTCCTGTGCGGTACTGAGCGCTATCGGTAAGCAGTCTCCGGATATCAACCAGGGCGTTGACCGTGCCGATCCGCTGGAGCAGGGTGCGGGCGACCAGGGCCTGATGTTTGGCTATGCCACTAACGAAACCGACGTGCTGATGCCAGCGCCAATCACCTACGCCCACCGTCTGGTGCAGCGCCAGGCTGAAGTGCGTAAAAACGGCACCCTGCCGTGGCTGCGCCCGGATGCAAAGAGCCAGGTGACCTTCCAGTACGATGACGGCAAAATTGTCGGCATCGACGCGGTGGTGCTCTCTACCCAGCACGCAGAAGATATCGACCAGAAATCGCTGCAGGAAGGCGTGATGGAAGAGATCATCAAGCCTATTTTGCCGGCAGAGTGGCTGAACACCTCTACCAAATTCTTTATCAACCCGACCGGCCGCTTTGTTATTGGCGGCCCAATGGGCGACTGCGGCCTGACCGGCCGTAAAATCATCGTGGATACCTACGGCGGCATGGCCCGTCACGGCGGCGGTGCGTTCTCCGGTAAAGATCCGTCTAAAGTTGACCGCTCTGCGGCCTACGCGGCGCGCTACGTAGCAAAAAACATCGTTGCTGCTGGCCTGGCGGACCGGTGTGAAATTCAGGTCTCCTACGCCATCGGCGTGGCGGAACCGACCTCTATCATGGTGGAAACCTTCGGAACCGAGAAGATCGCCTCTGAGCAGCTGACTCTGCTGGTACGCGAGTTCTTCGACCTGCGTCCGTATGGTCTGATCCAGATGCTGGATCTGCTGCACCCGATCTACAAAGAGACTGCCGCTTACGGTCACTTTGGTCGCGAACACTTCCCGTGGGAAAAGACCGACAAAGCTGCCGTACTGCGCGAGGCCGCTGGCCTGAAATAAGCCAGACACGCCCCTCTTCTTCAGGCCAGCCTCGCGCTGGCCTTTTTTATACTCTTCTATTGATAACGATTACACGCACTCATCGCGGGCCCATTTGGCCAAATTAGGCAAAATGCTGTTCGCAGCGTGTTTGTTACATAGTATTTCGGTATAGTCTGACTCCCTTTACACAAGATTACGCTACTATTCATTAACTCTATGATTTGTCTTGTTACTTTCTAGTGACAATCTTTGAGCTTAGTGTAACCGATTACACTCGTGTGATTAGGTTCACATCTTTTTACGCAGCTCTAACCTAACCTTTATACCGTTAAAATTGATAACCCAACTGGAGGGCAGAATGCCTGACAATAAAAAATCGGGGCGCTCGAACAAGGCAATGACGTTCTTTGTCTGTTTTCTCGCCGCGCTGGCCGGACTGCTTTTCGGCCTTGATATCGGCGTTATTGCGGGCGCGCTGCCCTTTATCGCTGACGAGTTCCAGATTAGTTCACATATGCAAGAGTGGGTAGTGAGCTCCATGATGTTTGGTGCCGCTGTCGGTGCTGTCGGCAGCGGCTGGCTCTCCTTCAAGCTGGGCCGTAAAAAGAGCCTGATGATTGGCGCGATCCTCTTTGTACTCGGCTCGCTCTTCTCAGCGGCTGCGCCCAACGTTGAAGTGCTGATCCTCTCCCGCGTATTGCTGGGGCTGGCGGTCGGCGTGGCCTCCTACACCGCCCCGCTCTACCTCTCTGAGATCGCACCGGAGAAGATCCGCGGCAGTATGATTTCGATGTACCAGCTGATGATCACCATCGGTATTCTGGGTGCCTACCTCTCCGATACTGCCTTTAGCTACAGCGGCGCATGGCGCTGGATGCTTGGCGTCATCATCATTCCGGCCATCCTGCTGCTGATTGGCGTCTTCTTCCTGCCGGACAGCCCGCGCTGGTTTGCCGCCAAACGCCGCTTCCACGATGCCGAGCGCGTGCTGCTGCGCCTGCGTGATACCAGCGCCGAAGCCAAGCACGAGCTGGATGAGATCCGTGAAAGCTTAAAGGTAAAACAGAGTGGCTGGGCGCTGTTTAAAGAGAACAGCAACTTCCGCCGCGCGGTATTCCTGGGCGTGCTGTTGCAGGTGATGCAGCAGTTCACCGGGATGAACGTCATCATGTACTACGCGCCGAAGATCTTTGAGCTGGCGGGTTACACCAATACCACTGAGCAGATGTGGGGTACGGTTATCGTTGGTCTGACCAACGTGCTGGCGACCTTTATCGCTATCGGACTGGTTGACCGTTGGGGCCGTAAGCCCACGCTGGTGCTGGGCTTCCTGGTGATGGCTGCCGGTATGGGTATTCTGGGCACCATGATGCACATCGGTATTCACTCGCCAACGGCGCAGTACTTTGCCGTCGCGATGCTACTGATGTTTATCATTGGTTTCGCCATGAGCGCCGGTCCGCTGATCTGGGTACTGTGCTCTGAGATCCAGCCGCTGAAAGGGCGTGATTTCGGTATCACCTGCTCTACCGCGACCAACTGGATCGCCAATATGATTGTCGGCGCGACCTTCCTGACCATGCTCAACTCGCTGGGCAACGCCAACACCTTCTGGGTGTACGGTGGACTGAACGTGCTGTTCATTGTCCTGACCCTGTGGCTGGTACCGGAAACCAAGCATGTCTCACTGGAACACATCGAGCGTAACTTGATGAAAGGCCGTAAGCTGCGTGATATTGGCGCAAGCAACTAACCTGATGCGCTTCCTCTCGCCTGAGAGGAAGCTTTTTTACCTCACCCGCCGTGATTAACTTCCCCGATACGTTGAGTAGCCATACGGGCTTAACAGCAACGGAACATGGTAGTGCTCATCTGTTTTGCTAATGTGGAATTCAACCGGGATCTCCGGGAAAAAACTCTCCTGCTTTTTGCTGTCAAACCAGGGCTTGGTTTTAAACGTCACGCGGTAATCACCCGGTTTCGCTTCCTGCTCCGGCCATAGCGCTTTAATTCGACCATCTTTGTCGGTATAGCCGCTATTTAGTTTTTGCCAGCCGTCGTTGTTTTTCTGCTCCAGCACCACCTCCACGTTGGAGGCGGGTTTACCGCTTTGCTGATCGAGAATATGCACGCTCAGAATATTGTTGGCCGCCGCCATTGCAAGAGGGGATGCGGAAATAACAGCGAGCATCGCTGCGCGCAGGATGTACTTTTTCATGTATTGCTCCAGTTCAAGTTGGTACCTGAAATGTATATGACCCGCGCGCTGTTAACCTGACAGCAGGATTACATTTTCGTCATCTTTGATGATATTTTTACCCCTCGCCTGCTGCTTATGACATAGTGAATCCATGAAGATTCTATTGATTGAAGATAATCAAAAAACCAGCGACTGGGTCAGTCAGGGACTGACCGAGGCGGGCTATGTCGTGGATACGGTAAGCGACGGCAGAGATGGGTTACGCCTCGCGCTGCATGAACCCTATTCACTGATTATTTTAGATATTATGCTGCCGGGCCTGGATGGCTGGCAGGTTCTGAAGGCGATAAGAACGGCGCACCAAACACCGGTTATTTGCCTTACCGCGCGGGATGCGGTCGAGGACAGAGTCAAAGGGCTGGAGTTGGGGGCCAATGATTATCTGGTTAAACCCTTCTCCTTTGCTGAGCTATTAGCCAGGGTACGCACCCAGCTGCGAAATAATCCCGTTGCCCATACGCATTTGAAATCTAACGGGCTGGAGATGGACTCCGTTAAGCAAAGCGTCTCCCGGGATGGGAAAACAATAGTATTAACCCGCAAGGAGTTTCTCCTGCTGTGGCTGCTGGTTTCCAGGGTCGGTGAAATTATTCCCCGCGCGGTCATTGCCAGCGAGGTATGGGGAATTAATTTTGACAGTGAAACCAACACGGTGGATGTTGCCATTCGTCGCCTACGGGCAAAAGTTGACGATCCTTTTACGACTAAATTGATCGGCACCGTCAGAGGCATGGGCTACAGATTCGGGGCAGATGAAGACAGTGAAACCTGAGTTATCAATGACGTTACGTCTGACGTTATCCTTTGTGCTGGTGATGGCGTTGGCCTGCACTGGCGTAAGCTGGACGTTATACCGGGCGCTAAGCCACGAATTAACGTGGCGGGATGATATCACCCTGGTTAACCGCGCTGAGCAGATCAGGCAGCTGTTACTGGATGGGGCCAAAGCAGAAAATCTTCCGCTCTATTTTAACCGGATGATGGATACCCGTCAGGATATTCTGCTCATCCACTCCCCCGACGCGCGGAATATCTCCGTCAATCATACGGGCGTGGATCCCTCTCTGCTGGATGCCCTGCCATCGCTGAAAAAGCCTGATTTAGAGACAATCGCCAAACGCGATATCGCCGGCACACAGCTTTCAGCGGTGCGCATCGCTGCGCTCAGCTATGACCAGCCTGTGACTATTACCGTCGCCAGGCTGGCGTCAGAGCGACAATATATGCTTGACCAGTATCGCGATAACAGCATCATGATTTGCATCATCGCTATTCTGCTCTGCTCTGCGCTAAGCCCGCTATTGATCAGGAACGGCCTGAAAGCTATTCATGCTCTAAGCCGGTTAACGGCGAATATAGACAGCCGCGGTCTTAGCCAGCCTCTGGATGAAAAGACCCTGCCGATTGAACTGAAACCCTTGGGTAGCGCGTTGAATATTATGCGTCAAAAGCTGGATGACGATTTTACCCGGCTCAATCAGTTTGCTGACGATCTGGCCCATGAATTACGTACGCCGGTCAATATTCTGCTGGGTCATAACCAGGTCGTCCTGAATAAAGAGCGCACCATTGATGAATACCAACAGGCACTGGCGAATAATATTGAAGAGCTGGAGGGGCTTTCCCGCTTAACTGAAAATATTCTTTTCCTCGCCCGCGCCGAGCATAATAATATTCTGCTCAAAAAAGAGCCTGTTTCGTCTGCTGAGACGATAGGTAATCTTATCGATTTCCTGGAGTATGAGGCCGACGAAAAAAATATCACTTTCGTCACTGCATGCGAGGGCACGCTTCAGGCCGATCGGATACTGCTCCAGCGTGTACTGCTAAACCTGCTCAGCAATGCAGTGCGCTATTCGCCGGAAAACGCGGCGATCCGCATAAATACGTGGGAGAAAGATAGCGAAACAGTCGTTGAAGTGATTAATCCCGGCCCCGAACTGGATGCGCCGGACAGGCTATTTAACCGTTTCTGGCGAGGTGATAACGCTCGCCACTCCTCCGGTTATGGGTTGGGGTTATCCATGGTGAAAGCGATTATGGAATTGCACGGGGGCTCGGCAGACTACCGCTTTGCCGGGGGGGAGCATATCTTCTCCCTGCGTTTTCCTGCCTGAGCAACGGGTTCTGTTGCAGCCGCTTTTTTTAGCGATTATCCTCTGACGTTATGAAAACACCCCGCATCCCCATCGCCCTCCAGCAGGCCGTTATGCGTAGCCTGCGGGACAAGCTTGCCCAGGCCAACCGCTTCCTTGAACGTCACTATCCGGAACCCACGCTGGTCTATCAGCAGCGCGGCGCGGCGGCGGGTACGGCCTGGCTGGCCAGCTATGAGATCCGCCTGAATCCGGTGCTGCTGCTGGAGAATCAGCAGGCGTTTATTGACGAAGTTGTCCCACACGAGCTGGCGCACCTGCTGGTGTGGAAGCATTTTGGCCGCGTTGCACCGCATGGCAAAGAGTGGAAGTGGATGATGGAGAGCGTGCTTGGCGTCCCCGCCCGCCGCACCCACCAGTTTGAACTGGCCTCGGTACGGCAGAACACGTGGCCCTACCGCTGCGCCTGCCAGCAGCATCAGCTGACCGTGCGCCGCCATAACCGCATCCTGCGCGGCGAAGCGGTCTACCGCTGCGTCCACTGCGGCGAGCCGCTGGTTGCCGAACCGGCATCAGCCTGAACAAGCAAACGCTTTTGTGAACTGACTGATTGCATCTGAGAACCGCATTCGCTAGGGTGCGACGATCTTATGCAATGGAGTTTGTCATGTCCCGCCCCTACCTTCTCACCCTTACCCTATTGGCAGCGTGCCTTTGCCACTCTGCGCTGGCCGAGGGTATTCACAGTTTCGCCCAAGCCAAGGCGGCAGGCGTAAAGATCAACGCCGACGCGCCGGGGGATTTCTACTGCGGCTGCACCATTATCTGGCAGGGCAAGAAAGGCGTCGTCGATCTTGCATCCTGCGGCTATAAGGTGCGTAAAAATGCCAACCGTGCCAGCCGTATCGAGTGGGAGCACGTTGTGCCCGCCTGGCAGTTCGGCCACCAGCGCCAGTGCTGGCAGGACGGCGGACGTAAAAACTGTGCGAAGGATCCGGTCTATCGCCAGATGGAGAGCGATATGCATAACCTGCAGCCCGCCGTCGGCGAGGTCAATGGCGATCGCGGCAACTTTATGTACAGCCAGTGGAACGGCGGCGAGGGCCAGTACGGCCAGTGTGACATGAAGGTCGACTTCAAAGAGAAGCTGGCCGAACCGCCTGCCCGCGCCCGCGGGGCCATCGCCCGCATCTACTTCTATATGCGCGATCGCTATTCGCTGTCGCTCTCCCGCCAGCAGACGCAGCTGTTTGAGGCCTGGAACAAGATCTATCCCGTCACGCCCTGGGAGTGTGAGCGCGACAGGCGTATCAACACGATTCAGGGTAATGCTAATCCCTACGTGCAGCGCGCTTGTCAGGGGTGAAAGAGCTAACCTACACTAGCGGCATCTTGTTAACCGTGCGGCAGCCTTGCCGCACGCTCTATCCCGGACGATGTTTTCATGCGTAAACCCCGCATTTATCACCCAGAACTCCTCACTGTTGGCCAGCAGGTTGCGCTAAGCGACGATGCGGCCAACCACGTCGGTCGCGTGCTGCGTATGGGCGCAGGCCAGCCCCTGCAGCTCTTTGACGGCAGCAACCAGCTTTTTGAGGCTGAGATCGTGCGCGCCGATAAGAAAAGCGTGGTTGTAAACCTAATCGCCGGTGAAACCGACGATCGCGAGTCGCCGCTGCATATTCATCTCGGCCAGGTGATGTCCCGGGGCGAAAAGATGGAATTCACCATCCAGAAATCGATCGAACTGGGGGTAAGCCTCATTACGCCACTTTTTTCTGAGCGCTGCGGGGTTAAACTGGATCCTGAACGTCTGAACAAGAAGATCCAGCAGTGGCAGAAAATTGCGATTGCTGCCTGCGAGCAGTGTGGCCGCAACCGGATCCCGGAGATACGTCCGGCCATGGATCTGGAGGCCTGGTGCGCCGAGCCTGATGAGGGGCTGAAGCTGAACCTGCATCCGCGCGCCAGCGCCAGCATCAATACGCTGCCGCTGCCGGTTGAGCGTGTGCGGCTGCTGATTGGCCCGGAAGGCGGGCTGACGGCGAACGAGATCGCCATGACCGCAGACTATCAGTTTACTGATATCCTGTTAGGACCACGCGTTTTGCGCACTGAAACCACCGCGCTCACCGCCATTACCGCACTCCAGGTGCGTTTCGGTGATTTGGGGTAAGACTGGCTACAGGTTTAAACGGAGAAAGCGAATGATTAAGCTCGGCATTGTGATGGATCCCATCGCAAGCATTAACATCAAAAAAGACTCCAGCTTTGCCATGCTGCTGGAAGCCCAGCGTCGTGGCTATGAGCTGCACTATATGGAGATGGCGGATCTCTATCTGATCAACGGTCAGGCCCGCGCCCGCACGCGTACCCTGAGCGTCGAGCAGAACTATGACCAGTGGTATACGTTCAACGGCGAGCAGGATATCGAGCTGGCCGATCTTGACGTCGTGCTGATGCGTAAGGATCCGCCGTTTGATACCGAATTCGTCTACGCCACCTATATTCTGGAGCGCGCGGAAGAGAAAGGCACGCTGATCGTCAACAAGCCGCAGAGCCTGCGCGACTGCAACGAGAAGCTGTTCACCGCCTGGTTCCCAGAGCTGACCCCGGAAACGCTGGTGACCCGCAACAAGGCGCAGCTTAAGGCGTTCTGGCAGAAGCACAGCGACATCATCCTGAAACCGCTGGACGGCATGGGCGGCGCGTCGATCTTCCGCGTGAAAGAGGGCGATCCGAACCTCGGGGTGATTACGGAAACGCTGACCGAGCACGGCACCCGTTACTGCATGGCGCAGAACTATCTGCCGGCGATCAAAGACGGTGACAAGCGCGTGCTGGTTGTCGATGGCGAACCCGTTCCCTACTGCCTGGCACGTATTCCGCAGGGCGGCGAAACCCGTGGCAACCTGGCCGCCGGGGGACGTGGTGAACCACGCCCATTAACCGACAGCGACTGGGATATCGCCCGCCGCGTCGCGCCTACTCTGAAAGCCAAAGGGCTGATCTTTGTGGGTCTGGATATCATCGGCGATCGCCTGACGGAGATTAACGTCACCAGCCCGACCTGCATTCGTGAAATCGAAGCGGAGTTCCCGGTCTCCATTACCGGTATGCTGATGGACGCGATTGAAAAGCGTCTCGGCAACTAAATTCAGCCCGCCCGTAACGGCCTGTTTGCAGGTGAAAGACCCGGATTTGCGATCCGCAGGGATAGCAAAGCGGGTGCTTTCACCGCATACTGGGTACTTGTCGCTTTTTGACCAGGAACAGAACCTCTGACAATGAATTTACAGCATCACTTTTTGATTGCCATGCCTGCTCTCCAGGATCCCTTCTTCCGCCGTGCCGTGGTCTATATCTGCGAATATAACGAAGATGGCGCGATGGGGATCATCATCAATAAGCCGCTGGAGAACCTGAAGGTCGAAGGGGTACTAGACAAGCTCAAAATCAAGCCCGAGGGGCGTAATCCGGCGATCCGTCTGGATAAGCCGGTGCTGCTTGGCGGCCCGCTGGCAGAAGATCGCGGCTTTATCCTGCATACGCCGCCGGCAAAATTCTCCTCAAGCATTCGTATCTCGGATAACACGGTGATCACCACCTCCCGGGACGTGCTGGAGACGCTCGGTACCGACGAGCAGCCTGCCGATGTGCTGGTGGCTCTTGGCTATGCCTCGTGGGAGAAAGGCCAGCTTGAGCAGGAGATCCTCGACAACGCCTGGCTCACCGCTCCGGCTGACCAGAATATCCTGTTCAAAACGCCTATCGCCGACCGCTGGCGCGATGCAGCAAAGTTGATCGGTATTGATATCTCTACCATGCCCGGCGTGGCGGGACACGCCTGATGAGCGGCACTCTGTTAGCCTTTGATTTCGGTACCAAAAGCATCGGCGTGGCCATTGGCCAGCGTATTACCGGTACCGCCCGTCCGCTGACGGCGCTGAAGGCGCAAAACGGCACTCCGGACTGGAACCTGATTGAGCGTCTGCTTAAAGAGTGGCAGCCGGATGAGGTGGTGGTCGGTCTGCCGCTGAACATGGACGGCAGCGAACAGCTGCTGACCGCCCGGGCGCGCAACTTTGCCAATAAGATCCATGGCCGCTTCGGGGTCCGCGTTGCCCTGCACGACGAGCGCCTGAGCACCGTTGAGGCGCGCTCAGGACTCTTCGCCCACGGCGGCTACCGGGCGCTGAACAAGGGCAGCGTGGATTCCGCCTCAGCGGTGATCATTCTCGAAAGCTATTTCGAACAGCACGTCTGATCTCAGCCCTTCTCTGCCAGCCGCCCGGCGGCGACCCGCTGCTGACGGCTCTGGCTGAAGGTCTGCATTCCCGCATGCTGCCCGGTCTGCATCAGGCCGGGAAGCTGGTGGGTTTTGCCCTCGCGGATCAGGTTCGCCACTGCCGGGATATTGACCAGCAGTTCAAACAGCGCCACGCGTCCGCCCTGCTTATCGGCTTCCAGCGTTTGTGCCAGCACCGCCTGCAGGCTGCCCGCCAGCTGGCTGCGTACCCAGGCTTTCTCTTCGGCCGGGAAGGTATCGATTAGCCGCTCTACCGCCTGCGCCGCCCCCCGGGTATGCAGCGTGGCCAGCACCAGATGCCCGGTCTCGGCGGCGGTGAGCGCCAGACGAATGGTCTCACTGTCCCGTAGCTCGCCGATTAAGATGATGTCCGGATCCTCACGCAGCGCAGCGCGCAGGCCGTCGGCAAACGACGGGCAGTGCTGGCCTATCTCCCGCTGCTCGATCAGGCACTGCGCGCCCTGATGAACAAACTCCACCGGATCCTCCAGGGTGAGAATGTGCCCTGCCAGGCGGTGGTTGAGATAGTCCACCATCGCCGCAAGGGTCGTGGATTTACCGCTGCCGGTTGCGCCGGTGACCAGCACCAGCCCGCTGTCGCAGGCCAGGATCTGCTCCAGCGTAGACGGCGTATCCAGGGCGTAGAGCTTCGGACACGTAGCGGGCAGCAGGCGCAGCGCCAGCGAGATACCGTGATGGTGCATAAAGGCGCTAGCCCGCAGCCGCTGCTGGCTCGCCAGCGCAAGGGCAAAGTCTACCTGCCGGTTGGCCCACCACTCTCCCTGCTGCTCGTCCGTCAGCGTGTCGCGGAGGATCGCCTCGATATCCGGCGACGGAAACGGAGCGTCTTCGAGCTTACCCTGCCTGCGCCAGCGCGGTGGCCAGGCGCTGCACAGGTGTAGATCCGAAACGTTATGCTTTACACTAAGGGCCACTATGTCTTCCATATCCATGATTAAGCCTCCGGAAAAGATGAACGATATCGCGCATAACCTGGCACAGGTCCGGGACAAAATCTCAGCCGCTGCGCTGCGCTGCGGCCGTGCTTCAGAAGATGTTGCTCTGCTTGCAGTCAGCAAAACCAAACCTGCGAGCGCCGTCGCAGAGGCTATCGACGCCGGACAGCGCGCTTTTGGCGAAAACTATGTTCAGGAGGGAGTGGATAAAATTCGCCACTTCCAGGAGCAGGGCGTAACCGGGCTGCAATGGCACTTTATTGGCCCCTTGCAGTCCAACAAAAGCCGCCTGGTGGCAGAGCATTTTGACTGGTGCCATACCGTTGATCGCCTGCGCATCGCCAGCCGTCTGAGCGACCAGCGCCCAACGGAGATGCCGCCGCTTAACATCCTGATTCAAATCAATATTAGTGATGAGGAGAGCAAGTCCGGCATTGCCCTTGCCGAGCTGGATGCCCTCGCCGCCCAGGTCGCTGAACTGCCGGGCGTCTGTCTGCGCGGGCTGATGGCGATCCCCGCCCCCGTGTCAAATTATGAAAGGCAGTTTGCGGTGGCACAGCAAATGGCTGTAGCATTTGACGCGCTTAAATTACGCTACCCAACGGTAGATACGCTCTCTCTGGGGATGAGCGACGATATGGAAGCCGCCATCGCGGCGGGCAGCACCCTGGTACGCATCGGCACCGCTATATTTGGTGCCCGTGACTATACAAAAAATTAAGGAAAACTGAGGAACGCCATGAAGACGTTGACTTTCCTGCTCTCAACGGTAATTGAGCTTTATACGATGGTGCTGCTGTTACGGGTCTGGATGCAGTGGGCCCGCGTAGATTTTTATAACCCATTCTCACAGTTTATCGTGAAGATCACCCAGCCGTTAGTGGGGCCGCTGCGCCGCATTATTCCGGCGATGGGCCCCCTCGACAGCGCCTCGTTGCTGCTGGCGTTTGTGCTGTGCGTGCTTAAAGCCATCGTGCTGTTTATGGTGGTGACCTTCCAGCCGATTATCTGGATTGCCGCCGTGCTGATCCTGCTGAAGACCATCGGCCAGCTGATCTTCTGGGTGCTGCTGCTAATGGCCATCATGAGCTGGGTCAGCCAGGGCCGCAGCCCGGTTGAGTTTGTGCTAATGCAACTCGCTGAGCCGCTGCTGCGCCCTATCCGCCGACTGTTGCCGTCCATGGGCGGGATCGACTTCTCGCCGATGATCCTGGTGCTGCTGCTCTATGTCATCAACATGGGCATTGCCGAGCTGCTGCAGGGCACGGGGAATATGCTGCTACCGGGGCTGTGGATGGCGCTGTAAGCGCCATCGGTCGCGGTTTATATGAATCAGGATTTAACTATGCAAAAAGTTGTTCTTGCCACCGGCAACGCCGGTAAAGTGCGCGAGCTGGCCTCGCTGCTTAACGATTTTGGTCTCGACGTGGTGGCGCAAACCGAGCTGGGCGTGGAGTCCGCCGAGGAAACCGGCCTGACCTTTATCGAGAACGCGATCATTAAAGCGCGTCACGCTGCGCAGGTTACCGGCCTGCCGGCGATTGCCGACGACTCCGGGCTGGCGGTTGACGCCCTCGGCGGCGCGCCGGGGATCTACTCCGCACGCTTTGCTGGGGCAGACGCCAGCGACCAGCAGAACCTGGAGAAGCTGCTGGTGGAGCTACAGGATGTGCCGGACGGCGAGCGCCAGGCCCAGTTCCACTGCGTGCTGGTCTATATGCGTCACGCCGACGATCCGACTCCGCTGGTGTGCCACGGCAGCTGGCAGGGTACCATCGCCCGTGCGCCGGCGGGCAGCGGCGGCTTTGGCTACGATCCTATCTTCGTTGTGCCGGAGGCAGGCAAAACCGCTGCCGAACTGAGCGCTGACGAGAAGCGCGCCGTCTCCCATCGGGGACAGGCGCTGAAACTGTTACTGGAAGCCCTGCGTAATGGCTGATTTGCCACCTCTGAGCCTTTACATCCATATCCCCTGGTGCGTGCAGAAGTGTCCCTACTGCGACTTCAACTCGCACGCGCTAAAGGGCGAAGTCCCCCATGACGACTACGTTCAGCATCTGCTGAGCGATCTCGACGCTGATGCGCCCTGGGCGCAGGGACGTGAGGTAAAGACGATCTTTATCGGCGGCGGAACGCCGAGCCTGCTCTCAGGCCCGGCGATGCAGACCCTGCTCGACGGCGTGCGGTCGCGTCTCAATCTGGCCGCTGACGCCGAGATCACCATGGAAGCTAATCCCGGCACGGTGGAGGCCGACCGCTTTGTCGACTACCAGCGGGCGGGCGTTAACCGTATCTCCATTGGCGTGCAGAGCTTTAGCGAAACCAAGCTGACGCGGCTAGGGCGTATCCACGGTCCGGAGGAGGCGAAGCGCGCTGCCCGGCTGGCAACGGGTCTGGGGCTGCGCAGTTTTAACCTCGATCTGATGCACGGCCTGCCGGACCAGACGCTGGAAGAGGCGCTGGACGATCTGCGTCAGGCCATCGAACTCAACCCACCGCATCTCTCCTGGTATCAGCTGACCATTGAGCCGGGCACGCTGTTTGGCTCACGTCCCCCGGTGCTGCCGGATGACGATTCGCTGTGGGAGATCTTCGAGCAAGGGCACCAGCTGCTGACGGCGGCAGGCTATCAGCAGTATGAGACCTCGGCCTATGCGAAGCCGGGTTACCAGTGCCAGCATAACCTGAACTACTGGCGCTTCGGTGACTATCTCGGTATTGGTTGCGGCGCGCATGGCAAGGTGACCTTCCCGGATGGGCGCATTCTGCGTACCGCCAAAACGCGCCATCCGCGGGGCTATATGCAGGGAACCTACCGCGACCGGCAGCATGATGTGGACACCGCCGACAAGCCGTTTGAGTTCTTTATGAACCGCTTCCGCCTGCTGGAGCCTGCGCCACGTGGGGAGTTTACCCGTTACACCGGGCTGGATGAGTCGGCGATCCGGCCGCAGATCGAACGCGCTCTGGCGCTCAACTATGTCACCGAGTCCGCTGAGGCATGGCAGATAACGGAGCACGGCAAGCTGTTTTTGAACTCGCTGCTGGAGCTGTTTCTCGCTGAATAGTGCGGTTGAGAGTTCGTGCCAACACCGGCACGAACTCACTGCCAGCCCGATTATTTAAAACCTTTCTGCTCTTTAATCAGCTCGTACGCTTTCTGAATATCCTGCGCTTTCTGCTTCGCCATTTCCATCATCTCTGGCGGTAACCCTTTTGCCACCAGCTTATCCGGATGGTGCTCGCTCATCAGCTTGCGGTAGGCGCGCTTGATGGTGGTAGCGTCATCGGTGGGCTTCACGCCCAGCACGTTGCAGGCATCTTCCAGAGTTGGCCCGCGTTGGGCCTGCTGCCAGCCGCCGTTTGACTGCTGCTGCCCATTAAAGCCACCGCCAAACTGCGCCCCACCCTGCATCATGCGCAGGAACTGGTCGAACTGGACGCGGGAGATCCCCAGCTCTTCGGCAATGACGTACAGCACCGCACGTTCGTTCGGATGCAGTGAACCGTCGGCAAACGCAGCCTGGATCTGAATTTCCAGAAACATCCTAATCAGATCGAAGCGGCCAAAACAGACGCTGCGGAACTGACGCATCTTCTCCCGCAGCGGATAGTTATCGGTTTTGCCGACGCGAAACGCCTGCTGGGCTAAAGCACGTGAATCGCCGTGCAGGTTGAGCCGGTCCATAAACAGGCTCGCCACCTGAATATCCGCCTCGGTAACGCGCCCCTTGGATTTGGTTAGATGCCCCATCACCTCAAAGGTGGTGGCAAAAAAGAGCGTCTGACGCTCGCGCTGGTTGGCAAAAAACGCCATTTTACGGCCGCGCGCCTTGTCAAACATGTGCCCAATGAGTAAGCCGAGGACCACGCCCCAGAAACCGCCGCCCATCATTAATGCGATGGCGACGCCAATCACTTTTCCCCAATACTGCATATACTCCCCAAATGGTCATGCCGTCGGCTAAGATTTGCATTATCATACCCGTCATTCTATGCCGTGCACAGGCACAGCCTTCTCTACCAGGCTCGAAAGCGGGCAGGATTAACACTAGCGCTGTGCAGGTGAGTAAGTTAGTCTCTGAGCGCTTGCAAGCTGAAAAGCCACTGATGACGGAACAACAAATACAACGTATGAAAAAACGTATTCCCACCCTTCTGGCCACAATGATTGGCTCAGCCCTGTACAGTCAGCAGGGGCTGGCAGCCGATCTCGCCTCGCAATGTCTGCTGGGCGTCCCAAGCTATAACCGTCCTCTGGTAGAGGGCGAACCTAACCAGCTGCCCGTCACTATTAACGCCGATAACGCGAAGGGTGACTATCCTGAAGATGCCGTATTTACCGGCAACGTGGATGTTCAACAGGGTAACAGCCGTCTGAAAGCGGACGAGATGCAGCTTCACCAGCAGCAGCCGGAGGGCCAGCCCGAGCCGGTCCGTACCGTCGATGCGCTGGGCAACGTGCACTATGATGATAACCAGGTGATCCTGAAAGGGCCAAAAGGCTGGGCTAACCTGAACACCAAAGACACCAACGTCTGGAACGGTAACTACCAGCTGGTAGGACGCCAGGGCCGCGGCACCGCTGACCTGATGAAGCAGCGCGGTGAGAACCGCTATACCATTCTCGACAACGGGACCTTTACCTCCTGTCTGCCGGGGTCGAACACCTGGAGCGTGGTGGGTAGCGAAGTGATCCAGGATCGCGAGGAGCAGGTCGCTGAGATCTGGAACGCGCGCTTTAAGCTGGGTCCGGTTCCGGTGTTCTACAGCCCCTATTTGCAGCTGCCGATTGGCGACAAGCGCCGCTCCGGCTTCCTGATCCCGAACGCCAGGTACAGCTCCAAGAACTACTTTGAATTTACGCTGCCGTACTACTGGAACATTGCGCCGAACTTTGACGCCACCATTACGCCGCACTATATGGACAAGCGGGGAAGCATTCAGTGGCAGAACGAATTCCGCTACCTGACCCAGGCGGGTGCGGGTCTGATGGAGTTCGACTACCTGCCGTCGGATGATGTCTTCAAAGAAGACTATCCTACCGAGTCTGATAAACACCGCTGGCTCTTCTACTGGCAGCACGCGGGCGTAATGGATCAGGTATGGCGCTTCAACGTCGACTATACCAAGGTCAGCGATCCGTACTACTTCAACGATTTTACGTCCACCTACGGCTCCAGTACCGACGGCTACGCCACGCAGAAATTCAGCGTGGGCTACGCACTGGATAACTTTGACGCCACGGTGACGACCAAACAGTTCCAGGTCTTTGACGCCGAGCACAGCAACTCCTACGCCGCTCAGCCGCAGCTGGATGTTAACTACTACCAGAACGACGTCGGGCCGTTTGATACCCGTATCTACGGTCAGGCCGTGCACTTCTCGAATACCAATTCGGATCTGCCGGAAGCCACCCGTCTGCACCTGGAGCCGACGATTAACCTGCCGCTCTCTAACCAGTGGGGCAGCCTCAATACCGAAGCGAAGCTGCTGGCGACCCACTACCAGCAGACCAATCTCGACTACTATAACCAGACGAACAACGCCGATCTAAAAGACTCCGTCAACCGCGTGATGCCGCAGTTTAAGGTGGACGGTAAGCTGATCTTTGAGCGTGATATGAACTGGCTTGCAGGCTATAGCCAAACGCTGGAGCCGCGTGCTCAGTATCTTTACGTGCCCTACCGCGACCAGAGCCATATCAACAACTATGACTCGTCCCTGCTGCAGTTTGATTACGGCGGCCTGTTCCGCGACAGAACCTACGGCGGCCTCGACCGCATCGCGTCAGCGAACCAGGTGACGACCGGGGTCACATCGCGTGTTTATGATCAGGAATCGGTTGAACGTTTTAACATTTCCGTGGGTCAAATCTACTACTTCACCGAATCCCGTACCGGTGATGACAAAATCCAATGGGAAGAAGACGATCAGACCGGATCGGTGGTTTGGGCGGGTGATACCTACTGGCGAATGAGCGAACGCTGGGGCCTGCGCGGCGGCGTACAGTACGATACGCGCCTCGATAACGTGGCCAACGGCAACGCAACGCTGGAGTACCGTCGCGATGAGGATCGGCTCCTGCAGCTGAACTACCGTTACGCCAGCGAAGAGTATATTCAGGCGACGCTGCCAAATTACGCTTATGCTCCTCAGAGCAAAGACGGTATTTCGCAGGTGGGCGCGGTGGCAAGCTGGCCGATCGTCGATCGCTGGTCCGTTGTCGGAGCTTACTACTTCGACACCAAGCAGAACAAAGCCGCCGATCAGATGCTAGGTTTGCAGTATAACTCTTGCTGCTACGCTATCCGCTTCGGCTACGAGCGTAAACTCAACGGTTGGGGACCTGCGCCGACAGAGAGCGTCTACGACAACGTCGTCGGCTTTAACATCGAGCTGCGCGGTCTGAGCTCGAACT
This sequence comes from Pseudescherichia vulneris, assembly GCF_902164725.1. Taxonomy (NCBI): domain Bacteria; kingdom Pseudomonadati; phylum Pseudomonadota; class Gammaproteobacteria; order Enterobacterales; family Enterobacteriaceae; genus Pseudescherichia; species Pseudescherichia vulneris. The sequence continues at coordinate 4,123,936 of NZ_LR607338.1, forward strand.
ACGGGCTGGGCACACAGCAGATGCTGCGTTCGAATATTCTGCCTTACAGTAGCTCTTTGTAATCTAGTCGTTTAGTTATGAAGTTGATTTGCCACGTAATCCGCATTGCGGTTAATTGAAATGGAAAAAGTATGAAGAACTGGAAAACGCTGCTTCTCGGTATCGCCATGGTTGCGAATACCAGTTTCGCCGCGCCGCAGGTTGTCGATAAAGTCGCTGCCGTCGTGAATAACGGCGTTGTGCTGGAAAGCGACGTTGATGGTTTGATGCAATCCGTAAAGCTTAACGCCGGACAGGCGGGCCAGCAGCTTCCTGATGATGCCACGCTGCGTCATCAGATCCTGGAGCGACTGATCATGGATCAAATCATTCTGCAGATGGGCACCAAGATGGGTGTCAAAGTCACCGATGAGCAGCTCGATCAGGCTATCGCCAATATCGCCAAGCAGAACAACATGTCGCTGGATCAGATGCGTAGCCGTCTGGCCTATGACGGTATGGACTACAACACCTATCGCAGCCAGATCCGCAAGGAGATGCTGATTTCTGAGGTGCGTAACAACGAGGTGCGCCGCCGCATCACCATTCTGCCGCAGGAAGTTGACTCTCTTGCTCAGCAGGTGGGTAACCAGAACGACGCCAGCACCGAGCTGAATCTGAGCCACATTCTTATTCCGCTGCCGGAAAATCCTACCTCCGATCAGGTTAACGAGGCGGAGAGCCAGGCACGCTCGATCATTGAGCAGGCCCGTGGCGGGGATGATTTTGGCAAGCTGGCGATCACCTACTCTGCCGATCCACAGGCGCTGAAGGGCGGTGAGATGGGCTGGGGCCGTATTCAGGAGCTGCCGTCTATCTTTGCTCAAGCGCTGAGCACGGCGAAAAAAGGCGACATCGTTGGCCCAATCCGCTCCGGTGTAGGCTTCCATATTCTGAAGGTCAACGATCTGCGCGGCCAGAGTAAAAGCGTCTCCGTGACCGAAGTGCACGCTCGCCATATTCTGCTGAAGCCGTCGCCGATCATGACCGACGACCAGGCGCGCCTGAAGCTGGAGCAGATCGCAGCGGACATTAAGAGCGGCAAAACCAGCTTTGCAGCGGCAGCGAAGTCCTTCTCTCAGGATCCCGGCTCGGCTAACCAGGGCGGCGATCTCGGCTGGGCGGCAGCAGATATCTTCGATCCGGCTTTCCGCGATGCGCTGATGAAGCTGAACAAAGGCCAGATGAGCGCGCCGGTTCACTCCTCGTTTGGCTGGCACCTGATCGAACTGCTGGACACGCGTAACGTCGATAAAACCGACGCCGCACAGAAGGATCGTGCTTACCGCATGCTGATGAACCGCAAATTCTCTGAAGAAGCGGCCAGCTGGATGCAGGAGCAGCGCGCCAGCGCCTACGTGAAGATCCTGAGCAACTAATGAACGTTCAGCGCATCGTTATCACTCCCGGCGAACCCGCCGGGATTGGTCCAGAGCTGGTCGTCCAGCTGGCCCAGCGCGACTGGCCAATGGAGCTGGTGATCTGCGCCGACCCCCAGCTTTTGACCGACCGGGCGTCAACGCTCGGTCTGCCGCTGACGCTCCTCCCCTACGATGCCGACCAGCCCGCGCAGCCGCAGCAGGCACGCACCCTAACGGCGCTGCCCGTAGCCCTGCGCGCGCCGGTTGTTCCAGGCCAGCTTAGCGTAGCCAACGGTGGCTACGTCGTTGATACCCTGGCCCGCGCCTGCGACGGCTGCCTGAGCGGCGAATTTGCTGCGCTGGTGACCGGCCCGGTGCATAAAGGGGTGATTAACGATGCTGGCGTGCCCTTTACCGGGCACACCGAATTTTTTGAAGCGCGTTCTGGCACCGCCAAGGTGGTGATGATGTTGGCGACCGAGGCGCTGCGCGTGGCGCTCGCGACCACGCACCTGCCGCTGCGGGAGGTGGCCGACGCCATTACCCCGGCGCTGCTGCGCGAGGTCATCACCATTCTGTATCACGATCTGCAAAACAAATTTGGTATTGCCCATCCGCACGTGCTGGTTTGTGGCTTAAACCCGCACGCGGGCGAAGGCGGCCATATGGGTAGCGAAGAGATCGATATCATCATTCCGCTGCTTGATGAACTGCGCGCCGAGGGAATGCACCTCAGCGGTCCGCTGCCTGCCGATACCCTGTTCCAACCCAAATATCTCGATCGCGCCGATGCGGTGCTGGCGATGTATCACGATCAGGGCCTGCCCGTGCTAAAATACCAGGGCTTTGGCCGCGGTGTGAACATTACGCTCGGTTTACCCTTTATTCGCACATCCGTAGACCACGGCACCGCGCTAGAACTCGCGGGCCAGGGGAAAGCCGATGTCGGCAGTTTTATTACGGCGCTTAATCTCGCCATCAAAATGATTACTAATACTCAATGAATAGCAGAGTCCATCAGGGGCACCTGGCCCGTAAACGTTTCGGGCAAAACTTCCTTAACGATAAATTTGTCATCGACAGCATTGTTTCAGCCATTAACCCACAGAAAGGCCAGGCCATGGTCGAAATCGGTCCCGGCCTCGCCGCGCTGACCGAGCCGGTGGGGGAACGCCTGGACGAGCTGACCGTCATCGAGCTGGATCGCGATCTGGCCGCGCGCCTGCAAACGCATCCGTTCCTCGGGCCTAAACTGACCATCTATCAGCAGGATGCCATGACCATGAACTTTGGCGAGCTCTCCCAGACCTTGGGTCAGCCGCTGCGCGTCTTTGGTAACCTGCCCTATAACATCTCCACGCCGCTGATGTTCCACCTGTTTAGCTATACTGATGCCATCGCCGATATGCACTTCATGCTGCAAAAAGAGGTGGTGAATCGTCTGGTTGCAGGCCCGAACAGCAAAGCGTATGGTCGTTTAAGCGTGATGGCACAATACTATTGTCAGGTGATCCCGGTGCTGGAAGTGCCGCCGACGGCCTTTACGCCACCGCCTAAAGTCGACTCTGCGGTGGTGCGTCTGGTACCGCATACCACTATGCCGTACCCGGTTAAAGAGGTTCGCGTGCTGAGTCGCATCACTACCGAAGCATTTAACCAGCGCCGTAAAACCATCCGCAACAGCCTCGGCAATCTGTTTACGCCAGAGGTTCTCACGTCGTTAGGTATTGACCCGGCGGTGCGAGCAGAGAACGTCTCTGTCGCCCAGTACTGCCAGCTGGCAAACTACCTGACGGATAACGCGCCGCCGAAGGAGAGTTAAGCCATGATCAATTCGCCCCGGGTATGTGTTCACGTACAGAGTGTCTATATCGAATCGCAGTCGGCACCTGATGAGCAGCGCTATGTTTTCGCCTATACGGTGACCATACGCAATCTGGGACGCGCGTCCGTGCAGCTGCTAGGGCGCTATTGGCTTATCACCAACGGCAACGGCCGTGAAACCGAGGTACAGGGCGAAGGTGTGGTTGGCGTCCAGCCGCACATTGCGCCCGGCGAAGAGTACCAATACACCAGCGGGGCGGTTATCGAAACGCCGCTGGGTACCATGCAGGGCCACTATGAGATGATCGATGCCGAGGGCAATCCGTTCCGCATCGACATACCGGTCTTCCGACTTGCCGTTTCAACACTCATCCATTAATCCATGTCGACATATCTTATCGGCGACGTTCACGGTTGCTACGATGAACTGATCGCATTGTTAAAACAGGTCGCGTTTGATCCTAAAACCGACACCCTCTGGCTAACGGGCGATCTGGTTGCACGCGGCCCGGCATCCCTGCAGGTGCTGCGTTTCGTGAAATCGTTGGGCGATAGCGTGCGCGTTGTGCTGGGCAACCATGACCTGCATCTGCTGGCCGTGTTTGCCGGCATCAGTAAAAACAAGCCGAAGGATCGGATCACGCCGCTGCTGGAAGCGCCGGATGCCGATGAGCTGCTGAACTGGCTGCGTCGCCAGCCGCTGCTGCAGGTCGACGAAGAGAAAAAGCTGGTGATGGCCCATGCGGGGATCACCCCTCAGTGGGATCTGACGACGGCGCAGGCCTGCGCCCGGGATGCCGAAGCGGTGCTGGCCAGCGACTCCTACCCGCTGTTTTTAGATGCGATGTATGGCGACCTGCCCAATAACTGGAGCCAGGAGCTGAGCGGTCTCGCGCGCCTGCGCTTCATTACCAACGCCTTTACGCGAATGCGCTACTGCTTCCCGAACGGCCAGCTCGACATGTACTGCAAAGATATGCCGGATAACGCCCCTGCCCCGCTGAAGCCATGGTTTGTGATCCCCGGTCCGGTGACGCAGGAGTACAGCGTGGTGTTTGGTCACTGGGCATCGCTGGAGGGGAAAGGCACACCGGAAGGCGTTTACGCCCTTGATACCGGCTGCTGCTGGGGTGGCGTTCTGACCTGTCTGCGTTGGGAAGATAAAGCCTACTTTACCCAGGCGTCGAGCCGCCATCTGGATCTGGGGGAAGGCGAGGTCGTTGCTTCCTGATGTTCTCCCCGGCGGCGCTGCGCTTGCCGGGGCTACACCTGCTGTAGGCCTGATAAGCGAAGCGCCATCAGGCGTCTCCACCCGCTAAACGTTACCGGCGTTCTAATATCTCAAAGCAGTAGCTGTGGGAGTTCTGCGCGTCGGCATCGTGAAACTCGCTAAAGGTCGACTCCCAGTCGTCCGGCTCGTAGTCCGGGAAATGGGTATCGCCTTCCACTTCCGCATCGATATGCGTCAGGTAGAGACGCTGGGCCTTGGGCAAAAACTGCTCGTAGATGCGCCCACCACCGATCACCATAATCTCTTCTGCATCGCCGCAGGCGGCAATGGCGTCCTCGATGGAGCTAACCCACTGAACGCGATCGTCACTGCCCGGCTGGCTGCTAATGACGATATTTTTACGCCCCGGTAGCGGACGCCCGATGGATTCCCAGGTCAGGCGGCCCATCACTACCGGCTTGTTTAAGGTATTGCGTTTAAACCAGGCGAGATCGGCAGGCAAATTCCACGGCATGGCGTTTTCCATACCAATTACGCGATCGACCGCTAACGCCGCAATCAGACTGATCATTGTATATATCCCGGAGCTAAAAATTGTCGCCACTATACGGAAAGCACTGACGCTCGTCGACTGGCGGAAAGGTAAAGAGAACGAAAATTTTTCATTCTGCTGGCGGGCCCGCAGTTGCCTGTGGGCCACCAGCGTAGATGATTAAACCGTCGGCTTAACCTGCGGCTCGTCGCTGGCATCACCGGAGTGTTTACCCTCCTCCGTGCCCTGCCAGCCGTGCCGCTGGGTATGAGAGAGGTGCGCCCGATCCTCGGTGATGATCTCCGTCAGCATGGCGCTGGTGCGTTTGAACACCGCCGCCCGCGCCTGGGTATCATCTTCGCCCTGCGCCATCTCCTCTATCATGTCTGAATTATAGCGACGAAACAGATCGGCGCGCTCCCGGGCCTCATACTCTCCCAGCCCCAGACTCTCCAGCGCCAGACGGCCGGTACGCAGCGCGCCTTCAAAGGTTTCACGCTCGGGCCGCTCGACGCCCGCCTGGCGCAGGCGGATAAAGTGATCGACGTCGCGGGCGCGGGCAACGATCTGCAGGTGCGGGAAGTGCTCTTTAGCCAGCTCGGTCAACTGCAGGTTGGCTTTGGGATCGTCAATGGCGTTGATCAGCACCTCGGCCTTGCCTGCCCCGGCGGACTCCAGCAGATCCACGCGGGTCGCATCGCCATAGAAGACCTTCATGCCAAACTTGCGCAGGGTTTCAATATGGTCGGGATCGTGATCGAGAACGACCATTTTCACTCCGCTGGAGAGCAGCAGACGACCGGCAATCTGACCAAAACGGCCGAAGCCCGCGATAATAACCCGCGGCTGCTCCTCATCAATCTCATCTGCTTCCTGCTGCTGACCGGTGGTTTTGTTATCAAGCCGGGTCAGAAGCACCAGCAGCAGCGGCGTTGCGGCCATTGAGAGCGCCACCGCCAGGGTCAGCGCTTTGGCCCACTCGGGATCCAGCACGCTAGCGCTTTGCGCCGTACCAAATACCACGAAGGCAAATTCACTCCCCTGCCCCAGCAGGACAGCGAACCAGCGCCGCTGCCTGCTCGGCACCTTTAACGGACGGGCAATCAGCCACAGCATCAGGGTTTTAATCACCAGGAAGCCCACCAGCAGGATGATAATGCGCAGCGGGTGGGTTACGAGGGTACCGAAGTCGATAGACATGCCGACGCCGATAAAGAACAGCCCCAGCAGCAGGCCCTTAAACGGCTCGATATCGCTCTCCAGCGCGTGGCGGTACTCGGAGCTCGCCAGCAGCACCCCGGCCAGGAACGCCCCCATCGCCATTGACAGCCCGGCCTCCTCCAGCAGCAGCCCGAAGCCAAAGACCAGGAACAGCGCCACGGCGCTGAAGACTTCCCGCAGGCCGGAGCGAGCGACAAAGCGCAGCGCCGGACGCGCAACGTAGCGGCCAATCAGCACCACAATAGCCAGCGCGGCGACCACCTTCAGCGCCGAAAGAGCAAAGGCCCCCAGGGTGGTGGCTCCGCCGCTGGCCGCCAGTAGAGGGATCATCGCCACCAGCGGAATGGCGGCGATGTCCTGGAACAGCAGAACGGCAAAGGCGCTGCGTCCCATCTGGGAGACCATCAGGTTACGCTCGTTCATTGCCTGCATCGCGATCGCCGTTGAGGAGAGCCCCAGCGTCAGGCCGATCAGCACCGCTACCTGCCAGCGCAGACCGAGCGCCATACAGAACGCACCGAGCAGCAGGCCGCAGACCAGCATCTGCAATGCGCCGCCGCCAAATACCGAGGCTCGCAGCTTCCACAGCCGCTGAGGATCCAACTCAAGACCGATGACGAACAGCATCAGCACCACGCCGATTTCAGCAAAGTGCAGAATCGACTCGGCGTCGGTAACCAGCCGCAGCCCCCATGGGCCAATAATGCAGCCTGCAATCAGATAGCCGAGCACCGAGCCGAGTCCCAGCCGCACCGCAATCGGCACGATCAGCGCCGCCGATCCCAGATAGATCAGCGCTTGTATTAGGGTATGGCTATCCATGATTGACCTCCAGCCACTCCATCAGCCGCTGCTTATAGTGACGCGCCTTGGCATTCAGGGTTTCATCATCGTTTACGAAGGTGTTATGCATCGAGAAAGGGGCCAGCCATTTCATGCCGCAATAGATCGCCGTGGCCTGTAGGGGCTGCGCCAGCGACTCAAAGCCGGGATGCGATCCAATATCGAAGTGGTGCTCACCGCCACCAGTGGTCACCGCCCACAGCAGATGTTTGCCGTACAGTGCAGTACCGCCCTCGCCGTAAGCCCAGCCGTGTGTGAGCACTTTATCCATCCACAGCTTGAGCAGCGGTGGGACGCTATACCACTGAAGAGGATGCTGCCAGACCACCAGATCCGCACGCGATATTGCCTCCTGTTCGGCGGCGATATCAATATTGAAGTCGGGATAAAGTTGGTAAAGCGAACGGACTTCTACGCCGTCCAGGGTGCCTGCCTGCTCAAGCATCCGCTTATTCGCGTGCGAATGCCGCGGATAGGGATGAGCATAAATAATCAGAATCATTCATTAACCTGTCTAAACTGCACTGATGTAATTGCAGTGAGTTTAGACAGTTAATCGGTGGGCTTACAGAAGAAAGATCCGCTTTGCTTAGTCTTTTTCGATCAGCTGGGAGACATCGGCGGTTTTAATCTGGCGGCTATAGCCCTGCTGGTCAACATAGCGGGTCATGCCAGTATCTTTATCAATTTCAGGCTTGCCCTGGGTGACGATCATCTCGCCGTTTTTGGTGGACATAATATAGTCGCTGGAGCAGCCTACCAGCGAAAGTGATACTGCACCCAGAATCAGAGCAGCAGCCATCCTCTTCATAACATTCTCCTTAAATCGTAGAGAGGAGAGTGTAGCGAA
>NZ_LR607338.1:4131997-4141348 GCF_902164725.1 Pseudescherichia vulneris
GATAACGCTGAAAAGATAGAATTAGTTATCGAGTTCGCTCATATTTTTCAGCTGGTCGCGATTGATCTGCTCTGTTTGACCGGTTGCGGCATTTTTGTACGATACCATGCCGGTGTCACTGTCTACCTTTGGTTTTCCGTCAGTCACAATGGTTTTGCCGTCGGTGGTTTTCACCGCCTGATTAGAGGAACAACCCGCTACGGTAAATAATGTTGCTGCGGCCAAAATAGACGTAATGAGAATGCGCTTTTGCATGGTGTTCTCCCTGCTTTTAGGTGAATTTCAGTTATCTTCATGACTAACTGTAGACTATTTGTCTGATGTATCAGGGAAATACAGAACACTCTTAGGCAGCGAACAATAACGCATTGCCGCACAACCACCAGCCCCGTAGAAATGAAAAAACCCGCCGGAGCGGGTTTGGATAACGTTTGCAGGCGCTTATTTAACGATCTGCGCGTGCATCTCCTGCACGGAAGTCACTTTCTCGGTTGCGTCCGCATTCAGCGCCATCGCCGTGGCGAAGCCGCCGTTCAGCGTGGTGTCGTAGTGCACCTTATACTGCAGGGCGCTGCGACGGATCAGCTTGGAATCCTCAATCGCCTGACGGCCTGCGGTGGTGTTGATGATGTAGGTGTACTCGCCATTCTTGATACGATCCTGAATGTGCGGACGACCCTCATGCACCTTGTTCACCAGACGCGGGTTGATACCGGCTTCACCCAGCACAATCGCCGTGCCGTGGGTAGCGTCCAGCTCAAAGCCGAACTTCAGCAGCTTGGCAGCCAGGTCAACGACGCGCTCTTTGTCGCCTTCGCGTACGGAGAGCAGCGCGCGGCCCTGTTTCTTCATGGTCGAGTTACTGCCCAGCTGTGCCTTGGCAAACGCCTCGGCAAAGGTGCGGCCTACGCCCATTACTTCACCGGTAGAGCGCATCTCTGGCCCTAACAGCGGATCCACGCCTGGGAACTTGTTGAACGGCAGCACCACCTCTTTCACCGAGTAGTACGGCGGGATAATCTCTTTGGTGACGCCCTGCTCGGTCAGGGACTTCCCTGCCATCACTCGCGCAGCCACTTTCGCCAGCGGCACGCCGGTGGCCTTGGAGACGAATGGTACGGTACGCGCCGCGCGTGGGTTAACCTCGATCAGGTAAACTTCGTTGTCCTTCACCGCGAACTGCACGTTCATCAGGCCACGCACCTGCAACTCGAAGGCCAGCTTCTGCACCTGCTGGCGCATTACGTCCTGGATCTCCTGGCTGAGGGTATAGGCCGGAAGCGAACAGGCCGAGTCACCGGAGTGCACGCCCGCCTGCTCGATATGCTCCATGATGCCGCCGATCAGCACCATCTCGCCGTCGCAGATGGCATCCACATCCACCTCTACCGCGTCGTCGAGGAACCGATCCAGCAGCACCGGCGCGTCGTTGGAGACGCTCACCGCCGTCATAAAGTAGCGACGCAGGTCGATCTCGTCGTAGACAATCTCCATCGCCCGGCCGCCCAGCACATAGGAGGGACGCACCACCAGCGGATAGCCAATCTCTTTTGCCTTCTCAACCGCCTGCTCGATAGCGGTCACGGTGGCGTTTGCCGGCTGCTTCAGCTTCAGACGGTCTACCGCCTGCTGGAAGCGTTCACGGTCTTCAGCACGGTCGATGGCATCCGGGCTGGTACCGATAACCGGTACGCCAGCGGCTTCCAGGGCACGGGCCAGCTTCAGCGGGGTCTGGCCGCCGTACTGCACGATAACGCCTTTCGGCTTCTCGATGCGCACGATCTCCAGCACGTCTTCCAGCGTGACCGGCTCGAAGTAGAGGCGATCCGAGGTGTCGTAGTCGGTGGAGACGGTTTCCGGGTTACAGTTGACCATGATGGTCTCGTAACCGTCTTCGCGCAGCGCCAGCGAGGCGTGTACGCAGCAGTAATCGAACTCAATGCCCTGGCCGATACGGTTTGGCCCGCCGCCCAGTACCATGATTTTGTCACGATCCTGAGTCGGGTTAGCCTCGCACTCCTCCTCATAGGTGGAGTACATGTAGGCGGTATCGGTAGAGAACTCTGCGGCACAGGTATCCACACGCTTGTAGACCGGGTGCAGATTGTACTGTTCGCGCAGCTTGCGGACTTCTGTTTCACGCACGCCCGCCAGCTTGGCCAGACGTGCATCGGCAAAGCCTTTGCGCTTCAGCTGGCGCAGGAAGTCAGCGTCGAGACCGTTGATGCCCACTTCCGCCACCTTCTCTTCCAGGCGCACCAACTCTTCAATTTGAACCAGGAACCAGCGGTCAACGTTGGTCAGGTTAAAGACGCCGTCAACCGACAGGCCCGCACGGAACGCATCCGCAATGTACCAGATACGCTCTGCGCCCGCGTCTTTCAGCTCGCGGCGAATTTTGGTCAGCGCTTCCGGATCGTCCAGGCTCACCTTCGGGTCAAAACCGGTTGCGCCCACTTCCAGGCCGCGCAGCGCTTTCTGCAGCGACTCCTGCTGGGTGCGGCCAATCGCCATCACTTCGCCTACTGACTTCATCTGGGTGGTCAGGCGGTCGTTGGCACCGACGAACTTCTCGAAGTTGAAGCGTGGAATTTTAGTGACGACGTAGTCGATAGAGGGCTCAAACGACGCTGGCGTACGGCCGCCGGTGATGTCGTTCATCAGCTCGTCGAGGGTGTAGCCCACCGCCAGCTTGGCCGCGACTTTGGCAATCGGGAAGCCGGTGGCTTTTGATGCTAGCGCCGAGGAGCGGGAGACGCGCGGGTTCATCTCGATAACGATCAAGCGACCGTTTTTCGGGTTCACCGAGAACTGGACGTTAGAGCCGCCGGTTTCCACGCCGATTTCACGCAGTACCGCCATCGAGGCGTTACGCATGATCTGATACTCTTTGTCGGTCAGGGTCTGCGCCGGGGCCACGGTGATGGAGTCACCGGTGTGGATACCCATGGCGTCAAAGTTTTCGATAGAGCAGACGATGATGCAGTTATCGTTCTTATCGCGCACCACCTCCATCTCATACTCTTTCCAGCCGATCAGCGACTCATCAATCAGCAGTTCGTTGGTTGGAGAGAGATCCAGACCGCGGGCGCAGATCTCTTCGAACTCTTCGCGGTTATAGGCGATACCGCCGCCGGTACCGCCCATGGTGAATGAGGGACGAATGATGCACGGGTAGCCGACGTCAGCGGCAACCGCCAGCGCCTCTTCCATGTTATGCGCAATGCCGGAACGGGCGGTATCGAGGCCGATTTTCTTCATCGCGACATCGAAACGGCGGCGATCTTCGGCTTTATCAATCGCGTCGGCGGTTGCGCCAATCATGGTCACGCCGAACTCTTCCAGCACGCCCTGACGCTCCAGCTCCAGGGCGCAGTTCAGCGCCGTCTGGCCGCCCATGGTCGGCAGCACCGCATCCGGGCGCTCTTTTTCGATGATTTTGCGCACCACTTCCCAGTGGATAGGCTCAATGTAGGTTGCGTCCGCCATCTCCGGGTCGGTCATGATGGTCGCCGGGTTGGAGTTAACCAGGATGACGCGGTAACCCTCTTCACGCAGGGCTTTACAGGCCTGAGCACCGGAGTAGTCAAATTCGCAGGCCTGGCCGATAACGATCGGGCCTGCGCCAAGGATCAGGATGCTTTTAATATCTGTACGTTTTGGCATGGTCTTCTCGGCTCCTGATTATTTGGCGGTAGAACGGTAGTGCTTAATCAATTCGATAAAGTGGTCGAACAGCGGCGCAGCATCGTGCGGGCCTGGGCTCGCTTCCGGGTGCCCCTGGAAGCTGAACGCTGGCTTATCGGTACGATGAATACCCTGCAGGGTACCGTCGAACAGCGAGGTATGCGTTACGCGCAGGTTAGCTGGCATGGTCGCCTCATCCACTGCAAAGCCGTGGTTTTGCGCCGTGATCATCACCGTGTTGTTATCAATATCTTTAACCGGATGGTTACCGCCGTGGTGACCAAACTTCATCTTCACGGTTTTGGCACCGCTCGCCAGGGCCAGCAGCTGATGGCCGAGGCAGATCCCAAACACCGGAATATCGGTAGCCAGGAAGGCCTGGATAGCGTCGATGGCGTAGTCGCACGGGGCCGGGTCACCGGGGCCGTTGGAGAGGAAAATGCCGTCCGGGTTCATCTTCAGCACCTCTTCTGCCGGGGTCTTCGCCGGGACGACCGTCAGGCGGCAGCCTCTGTCCACCAGCATACGCAGGATGTTGCGCTTCGCGCCGTAGTCGTAAGCCACCACGTGGAACGGCAGCTCCTCTTCTTTTTTCGCTTCCGGCAGCTCACCGGCCAGCGTCCAGCTTCCCTGAGTCCAGCTATAGGATTCAGCGGTAGACACCTCTTTCGCCAGGTCCATGCCGTTCAGGCCGGGGAACGCTTTCGCTTTCTCCAGGGCCAGCGCCGCATCCGGGCTATCGCCAGCGATGATGCAGCCGTTCTGAGCGCCCTTCTCGCGCAGCAGACGGGTCAGCTTACGGGTATCGATATCGGCAATGGCCACGATGTTATGGCGCTTGAGGTAAGAAGAGAGGTCTTCGGTGTTGCGGTAGTTGCTGGCAATCAGCGGCAGGTCACGAATAATTAGGCCTTGCGCGTGAACCTGGGACGCTTCTTCATCGGCTTCGTTAGTGCCGACATTACCAATATGGGGATAAGTAAGAGTGACGATTTGGCGGGAATAGGAGGGATCAGTAAGGATTTCTTGATAACCGGTCATTGAAGTATTGAAAACGACTTCCCCAACCGCCGAACCTGTTGCCCCTATGGCCCGACCGTGAAACTGGGTTCCGTCTTCCAGAACCAATAGCGCTGACTTAATCAAAACACCCTCCAGAGAATATTCACTCACTTTATTTGCATATTAATTCATATTGAAGCCACAAATCAATGCAAATCTGCTTACCGGTGTATTTTTGGCAAACGGCGGCATTCTAGAGACAACCTTGATGAAAGTCTACCACCCGAGCCACTTTTTCTTGGTTTTTTGCAACCCTGAGAGATAAGCTGCACATTAACATGCAAAAAAGCGAGCTAAATTGCAGAGGAAAACGCTTGCGCGCATCTATCAATTTCACTTTTTTATACGCAGCGGTAAAAACAGGGTTGAAGGAGGAGAATCTGGCGATTTTCACCAAAAACAGAGAGAAGAAACACTATTACAGCCATTTAAAACCATAAATCACATTAAACAGATAAAATAATGGGGCAATAAAATATTGCCCCATGCAATCAAAGCATTGCGATCACAATAACCACATCACGATGGGTAATAAATGCTACAGATTGTTGAGATCCAGCACGTCACGCATATCAAAAAGTCCGTCATTCTGTGCTTTAAGCCACAAAGCAGCCCGAACGGCACCGTTAGCGAACGTCATACGGCTGGAGGCCTTATGGGTAATCTCAATGCGCTCGCCCACGTCGGCAAACATGGCGGTGTGCTCGCCAATGATGTCGCCTGCGCGAACGGTGGCAAAACCGATGGTGCCCGGCTGGCGCTCACCGGTATAGCCTTCGCGACTGTAAACGGCGCACTCCTTCAAATCTTTATCTAGCGCGTGGGCGATAGCTTCACCCATGGCCAACGCGGTACCCGACGGAGCATCAACCTTATGGCGATGATGCGCCTCAATAATTTCAATATCGGTGTAGTCGCCCATCACCTTCGCCGCTTTCTCCAGCAGCTTAAGCATGACGTTGACGCCAACGCTAAAGTTAGCGGCAAAAACAATGCCAATGGTCTCTGCCGCGTCGCTGATAGCCTGCTTACCTGCCTCGTCGAAGCCGGTAGTGCCAATGACCATGCCTTTGCCATGCTGGCGACAGAACGCCAGATGGGTCAGGGTGCCTTCGGGGCGGGTAAAATCGATAAACACATCGAAATCGTCTTTCACCGCTTCAAGGCTACTCTGCACCGTCACGCCTGATTTGCCCGCGCCCGCCAGCTCTCCGGCGTCGCTGCCCAGCAGGGAAGAACCCTCCCGCTCCAGCGCCGCACCCAGCGTTACGCCATCCATGTTTAGCGCCGCCTGGATCAGCTGGCGGCCCATGCGCCCACCTGCGCCCGCAATGGCAACGCGAATTTGTGCTTCGTGCATAGTTGTGCTCTTTTGTTAATGAAATGCTATAAATCGCCTTCAGATTAACCAGCCCGCTAACGGGCCGCCAGCCGAAAACGCCGATAATTAGAATTTAATGATAAACGTCGGAAAGTATCAGCAAAAGACATGATTGCTGCCTGAGCGGCAGCAACAGGCTATGGCAGGAGATAACTGATGGTAAGCTGGCCTTTCTTCTGTTTTATGCTGCCAATCACCAGCTTATCAATATTTCGCAGGTCAGAAACATGCGTACCGCCGCACAGATAGGCAGGCAGATCGCCAAAGCGAACCTTACGGCGATCGCTTTCGAACGCCACGTGGCGCAGTAGCCCGGCACTTATCCATGTCTCAATGCTTGCCAGCAGCATGTCGCTGTCCGGTACGGCGGCTCCCTCGCCAGCAATAAACGTGACCTTCCCCTCGCCCGGCCAGTGATGCGCCTTGATCGGCTGCCAGCCGTGCCGCTCTGCCGCGTAGCCGATCAGATGGCCTGCGCTGTGCCAGCGCGAGTGCAGAGTGCGGGTTTCTGCATCAACCTGAATCGTCACTTCGCCTACGGCAAGCGGTTCCGGCAGGATATGTATCACGCTCTCTCCGCGCTGGACGACGCTCTCAACGCGGATGCCAGCAATCTCTCCTCTGTCGGCTGGCTGCCCTCCCCCCTGGGGATGAAACAGGGTCTTATCCAGCACGATAGCATAGCGGCCATCAGGCTCTTCGGTACAGCTGAGCACCTGGGCCGTACCCTGAGTTGCATCGCTTGTGTAATAAAGTCGTTCAGTCATGGTTGTTCTCCTCTCTCTGAGAACAGTATATTCATAATCTCCGGGACGATAATTCCCTTTTCAATCACTGCACTTTTGCGTATCAGGCACAAATGAACCCACTTCTGCTTCCCGATCTTGCGACCTTTGTTACCATCATTGAACAGGGTAGCTTCTCCGCTGCGGCGCGCGCGAGCGGAGCAACACCTTCGGCCATTAGCCGCTGCGTCTCGCGTCTTGAACAGGAGATGGGCTGTAAACTGCTGCATCGCACTACCCGCAAGCTGGCCCTGACGGAGACAGGCAGAACCGTTTACGAGCATGCCCAGGAGATGCTGGAGGCCGCCAGGCAGGCGTTAGACTCTGGTGGCAGCCTGCAAACCGTTGCTCAGGGCAAGCTTACCCTGAGCGTACCGAAAGCCGTTGGGCGCTTCGTTATCCATCCCCTGATGCCTGAGTTTCTTGCCCGCTATCCGCAGATAGATGTCACCCTGCGGCTAGAGGATCGCTATGTCGATTTAATTAACGATGGCGTTGATCTGGCGCTGCGTATCACCGACTTCCCTTCGCCGGGCCTGTACGGTAAAGCCCTGATGCCGGTAACCCACGCGATCTGCGCCACGCCTGAGTATTTACGCCAGTACGGAACGCCCGCGCATCCGCAGGATCTGCGTCGCCACAGCTGCATCTCTCTCGGCGAAACGCCTGCTGACGCACGCTGGAAATTTCGTCTGCGGGAAAAGATGGAGACCGTCCAGACGCGGGGCCGCTATGCGGCAAACCATACCGGCGTGCGTCTGGATGCGGTTAAACAGCATATCGGTATTGGCAGCCTGCCGCTGTTTACCGCCCGCGAGGCGCTGGAGAGGAGGGAGATTGTGCAGGTGTTGCCCGAGTGGGAATTTATCAGCACCTATTCTGGTGAGCTATGGCTACTGTGGACGCGAAATAAACATATGCCCGCAAAAATGCGGGCACTGATTAGCTATCTGACCGAAAAGATGCCTACCGGCATCGTTTAAGGGTTACTGCACTTCGCGCACGTCCACGCGCAACTCTTTCGGCACTTCGAAGACGATATTCTCTTCGCGGCCCTCAAGGGGAATGGCTTCTCCACCGCCCAGCGCTTGCAGGCGGGCGATGACGTTCTGCACCAGAATATCCGGTGCGGAGGCCCCGGCGGTAACCCCGACGCAGGCAACGTTCGCCACCCACGCTTCCTGGATATCGGATGCGTCGTCGATCAGAAACGCCGCTTTCCCCATCCGCTGGGCAAGCTCCGCCAGCCGGTTGGAGTTAGAGGAGTTTTTCGATCCCACCACCAGCACCACGTCGGCCTGTTCGGCCAGCGCGCGCACCGCCTCCTGGCGATTGGTGGTGGCGTAGCAGATATCATCCTTACGCGGCCCGACAATTTTTGGGAAGCGGCTACGCAGGGCGTCGATAACGTCAGAGGTATCATCCACCGACAGGGTGGTCTGGGTCATAAACGACAGGCGGGATTCGTCTTTGACGTTAAGCGTCAGCACATCCTCCGGCGACTCCACGAGGTACATGCCCCCTTTCGGGTTGCTGTACTGGCCCATCGTGCCTTCCACTTCCGGATGGCCAGCGTGACCGATGAGGATCGACTCTTCGCCGCGGCGGCTGGCGCGCGCCACTTCCATATGCACCTTGGTCACCAGCGGACAGGTGGCGTCAAACACCGTCAGATCGCGGCTTTTGGCTTCGTTACGCACCGCCTGAGAGACGCCGTGCGCCGAGAAGATCAGGATCGCGCCATCCGGCACCTCGCTGATCTGCTCGATGAAGATCGCCCCGCGCTCGCGCAAGCTGTCGACAACGTAGCGGTTATGCACCACTTCGTGACGCACGTAGATCGGCGCGCCGTAGATTGCCAGCGCGTTCTCAACAATGCTGATAGCGCGGTCTACCCCGGCGCAGAAGCCGCGCGGGTTGGCCAACAGGATCTGCATCTTATGCCTCCAGTGCCGGATCGACTTCCAGCACTTCAATATCAAAATGAACGGTGCGATCGGCCAGCGGATGGTTGAAGTCAACGGTGATCGAATCGCCGTTAATCTCGCGGATCACGCCTGGCATTTCGCTGCCATCCATTGCGGTAAACAGCATGATTGCACCCATTTCCGGTTCGCCCGCCTCCATAAACTCACGACGCGAGAAGTACTGGATCAGATCCGGGCTGCTGATACCAAAGGCGGCATCCGGCTCCAGCGAAAAGGCACGCTTTTCACCGGCTTTCAGTCCCAGCAAATGCTGCTCTAGCCCTTCCGACAGCGAGCCGTCGCCGAGGCGAAACAGCGCCGGTTTGCCATTGTTTCGGGTAGATTCGGCAACGGAGCCATCATCAAGCTTCAGCGTGAAATGCACCAGCACCGCGCTGTTGCTCTGTACAGAGTTAGACATGAAAATTGCTCACTTGTTTTGCCCGGTGGCGCTGCGCTTACCGGGCCT
>NZ_LR607338.1:4141370-4152946 GCF_902164725.1 Pseudescherichia vulneris
AGCGCCGCCCGGCGTTTACCGTTAAGCGCTTACGCCGCTTTTCTCTTCGCTGTCGAAGGCAAAAAGCCCTCCAGCACGATCAACGCTGCCCCAATACAGATAGCCGTATCGGCGAGGTTGAAGGTCGCGAAGTGCCAGTCGCCGACGTAGAAGTCGATCATATCGACCACGAAGCCGTGCCACAGGCGGTCAAACAGATTGCCCAGCGCACCGCCAATAATCAGCGCGTAGGCAATGTTGTTCAGCTTCTGCGAGGCCCTGGCGCGATACATCATCACCGCCAGCACCACGCAGATGCCGATGGCGATCCCTGCGAAGAACCAGCGCTGCCAGCCACCTTTATCGGCGAGGAAGCTAAACGCTGCGCCGTAGTTGCGCGCATAGTGCAGATTAAGCGACGGGAACAGCGAGACCGTCTCCCCCAGATTGAAATTCTGGAGGATCAGGAACTTGCTGCCCAGATCGATAATCAGCACGACTACCACCAGCCACAGCCAGCGTAGCCCTGTTGAAAAGATCGGTTTACTCATCAGGCAAACTTACGTTTTTCGCCGTCACCGGCGACGTTAACCACACAGCGTCCGCAAATTTCTGCGTGTTCCGCCACCTTACCGACGTCGGTCGTGTAGTGCCAGCAGCGCTGACACTTCTCACCTTCGGCCTTGCTCAGCGTCACCTTCAGTCCTTTGAGCAGCTCGCTCTGCAGGGCTTCGGTCGGCGCGTTAGTATAGTCTTCAACCTTGGCACCGGAGGTCAACAGGATGAATCGTAATTCATCGCCCAGCGCCGTCAGCTTCGCCGCCAGCTCAGGCTCTGCATAGAGCGTCACCGCCGCCTCCAGCGAACCGCCTACCTTCTTGTCGGCACGCGCCTGCTCGATCACTTTGTTCACCTCGCCGCGCACCTTCAGCAGCTCGCTCCAGTAAGCATCGTTCATGGCTTCTGTTTCGGCCAGGCCGAACAGGCCTTCATACCACTCACCGGTAAAGACATACTGCTCGCGCTCGCCCGGCAGGTAACCCCAGATCTCATCGGCCGTAAAGGACATGATCGGTGCCATCCAGCGCACCAGCGCCTCGGCAATGTGATACAGCGCGGTCTGGCAGCTGCGACGGGCAACGCTGTCGGCTTTCGCGGTGTACTGACGATCCTTGATGATGTCGAGGTAGAACGAGCCCATTTCGATAGAGCAGAAGCGCATCAGGCGCTGCACCACTTCATGGAAGTCGTAAGACTCGTACGCCTTGAGGATGTCCTCTTGTGCGGCCTGGGCACAGCCCACCGCCCAACGATCCAGCACCACCATCTCTTCCGGTTTCACCATGTCTTTTGCCGGATCGAAACCGTTGAGGTTCGCCAGCAGGAAGCGCGCGGTGTTACGGATACGACGATAGCTGTCGGCGGCACGCTTAAGGATCTCATCCGATACCGCCATCTCGCCGGTGTAGTCCGTCGAGGCCACCCACAGACGCAGAATATCCGCGCCCAGCTTGTTCATGACGTCCTGCGGCGAGACGGTGTTGCCGATGGATTTCGACATCTTGCGCCCCTGACCGTCCACGGTGAAGCCGTGGGTCAGCACCTGGCGATACGGCGCTTTGCCTTTCATGGCGGTGGAGATCATCAGAGAGGACATGAACCAGCCGCGATGCTGGTCAGAGCCTTCCAGATACATATCTGCTGCATGACCGGCAAACTCAGGGCGCACGTCCACGACCGAGGAGTGGGTAGAGCCGGAGTCGAACCAGACGTCGAGGGTATCCGGCACCTTCACGTAGTTATCGGCGTCGTCACCCATGATGTCGCGCGGGTCGAGATCCCACCACGCCTGGATGCCGTCCTCTTCTACGCGTTTCGCTACCGCTTCGATCAGCTCCTGCGTGCGCGGATGCAGCGCTTCGGTATCCTTATGCACGAACAGCGACATCGGGACGCCCCAGGTACGCTGACGAGAGATACACCAGTCAGGACGGTTGGCAACCATCGACTCGATACGTGCCTGGCCCCAATCCGGGATCCACTGCACGCCTTTGATCTCTTTCAGAGACTGCTCGCGCAGACCTTTCTGATCCATGCTGATAAACCACTGCGGCGTGGCGCGGAAGATGATTGGCGTTTTGTGACGCCAGCAGCACGGATAGCTGTGAACCAGCTTCTCCAGATGCAGCAGCGCGCCCTTCTCCGTCAGCAGTTCGGTGATGATGTTGTTCGCTTTGAAGACGTTAACGCCATCCAGCGTCGGGTAGGTTCCCGGCAGATAGCAGCCGTCCGGGCCCACCGGGTTTGCGGTTTCGAGGCCATATTTCTGACCGATTACGTAGTCGTCCGGGCCGTGGCCAGGGGCGGTATGCACTGCACCGGTACCGGCGTCGAGGGTCACGTGGTCGCCGAGGATTGCCGGCACGTCGAAGCCCATAAACGGATGGGTAAAGCGCATCAGTTCCAGCTCGCTGCCTTTTACCGTACCGAGGATACTGTACTCTGCCACGCCGATGCGCTTCATCACGCTCTCGACCAGATCTTTGGCAAGGATCAGCGCCTGGCCGTCGATCTGCACCAGCGCATACTCGAACTCAGGCGACAGGGAGATAGCGCGGTTCGCTGGCAGCGTCCACGGGGTCGTGGTCCAGATCACCAGCGAGATCGGACCGCTAACGCCCGGCAGGCCAAACTTGGCTTTTACTGCATCCTGGTCGACGGCCTGGAAAGCCACGTCGATAGACGGAGAGGTTTTGTCATAGTACTCCACCTCTGCCTCTGCCAGCGCAGAGCGGCAGTCAACGCACCAGTGCACCGGCTTCGCGCCTTTGTGCAGGTGGCCGTTGCCGATGATCTTGCCCAGCGCACGAATGATATTGGCTTCGGTTTTGAAATCCATGGTCAGGTACGGATGCGCCCAGTCGCCCAGCACGCCCAGACGGATAAAGTCCTCGCGCTGGCCGTTAACCTGCGCGGCAGCGTACTCGCGGCACTTGGCGCGGAACTCGGCGGCGGTGAACTTTTCACCCGGCTTGCCGTACTCTTGCTCAACCTTCAGTTCAATCGGCAGACCGTGACAGTCCCAGCCCGGCACGTAAGGCGAATCGAAGCCCGTCAGCCCTTTGGACTTAACGATAATGTCTTTCAGAATCTTGTTAACCGAGTGACCGATATGAATGCTGCCATTCGCATAAGGAGGGCCATCATGCAGAATGAAGGTTTTTTTGCCTTTTTTCGCGGCACGGATGATGCCGTACAGGTCATCATCGTTCCAACGCGCCAGCATTCCCGGTTCGCGTTTGGCGAGATCGCCACGCATCGGGAACCCTGTTTCCGGCAAATTCAGGGTTGATTTAAAGTCACTCATCAGATTCTCGGTTCCGTAATTAAAAACGTGTTTAGCCATTACGCCAGGTTTGATAACCCAAATAACTCGCGGGCGGTTAATTCATCGTTGGCGATTTGCGCCTTCAGCTCATCCAGCGAGGCAAATCGCTTTTCGCTGCGGATCTTTTTTCGCAGCACTACTTCTATATGGCGGCCATAAAGGTCCATTACAACGTCCAGCAGATGCACTTCCAGCTGCTGACGTACCCCTTTGACCGTGGGGCGGGTACCAATATTGGCCACGCCGGGCAGCGGTTTATCGCCCAGACCTATCACTTCCACCGCATAGACCCCTTTTACCGGGGAGACCTGACGGCGCAGCGGAACGTTCGCCGTCGGGAAGCCAATGGTGCGTCCCAGCGCATCGCCGTGCACGACGCGGCCGGAGATAGAGAACGGATGCCCTAGCAGGCTCTCGGCCAGCGGCAGGTCGTCATCCGCCAGCGCCTGGCGCACCGCCGTACTGCTGATACGCACGCCGTCTTCGCAGAAGGTTTGGGTGCTGGTGACGTCAAAGCCGTACTCCAGACCAGCCTTCTGTAATAACAAGAAATCACCCTGCCGACCAGCACCAAAGCGGAAATCGTCGCCGACGGCAAGAAAGCGCACGCCCAGGCGATCCACCAGCAGGTCGCTGACAAAGTTTTGCGCCGTCAGGGCAGCAAAGCGGCGATCGAAGCGCACGCAGAGGACGTAATCGACGCCGCACTCGGCCAGATAGCGCAGCTTTTCACGCAGGCGCGTCAGACGGGCCGGGGCTTTATCGCCAGCAAACAGCTCCAGCGGCTGCGGTTCAAAAATCATCACGACCACCGGCAGGCCGCGTTTGCGCCCTTCAGCGATCAGGCCGCGCAGCAACGACTGATGCCCCCGGTGCACGCCGTCGAAATTACCAATAGTCAGCACACACCCTTGCGGGGCCTGGCTGAGATTATGTGTGCCGCGTATCAGCTTCATGTCTGGCTCAAAACAGTGAAAATCGTCCGAGTATACCTTGTACAGCGTTTAAGGTTAACCGGCGATTGGCCTTGTAAAACAGAAAGCGCCAAGGATTTCATTGCGCTGTCTGCCTACCTAAAGAAAAAGTCGTGTTTCACAGTGATTTTTGTCATAGAAAGGCTGTATTCATGACCAGCAAGCTGGTAGAATCTTGCCCCATCACACGTAACGAGCGTCGCAACGTAGCGCCGCTTATTTGCACAAATCCATTGACAAAAGAAGGCTGAAAGGGCATATTCCTCGGCCTTTGAATTGTCCACATAGATCATATTTGGGAGTTGGACCTTGGCTAATATCAAATCAGCTAAGAAGCGCGCCGTTCAGTCTGAAAAGGCACGCAAGCACAACGCAAGCCGTCGCTCTATGATGCGTACTTTCATCAAGAAAGTATACGCAGCGATTGAAGCTGGCGACAAAGCAGCTGCACAGAAAGCATTTAACGAAATGCAACCGATCGTGGATCGTCAGGCCGCTAAAGGTCTGGTCCACAAAAACAAAGCAGCGCGCCATAAGGCTAACCTGACCGCGCAGATCAACAAACTGGCTTAATCGCCCGTCTGCTGAGCTTTGTTAAAAAAACCCGCCAAGGCGGGTTTTTTTACGTCTGGACTATGCCGCTGGCGTACTAAAACGTACTCTTAGCAGCAGATAGCCAATCACCGCCGACAGCAGCGAGCCGGTCAGAATGCCCAGCTTCGCCCAGTCCACCAGCTCAGGATCGATGCCGTCAAACGCCAGGTTAGTGATGAAGATGGACATCGTAAAGCCGATGCCGCACAGCACACCAATAGCCATGATCTGATTGAAGGCCGTTCCATGAGGCAGTTTCGCCAGCTTCAACCGCAGCGCCAGCCAGGTAAAGAGCGTAATGCCCAGCGGCTTGCCGATAAGCAGGCCGGCAATAATCCCCAGCGGCAGCATCGAGGCCAGCCCGCTCAACGTCACACCCTGCAATGGCACGCCCGCATTGGCAAAGGCAAACAGCGGCAGGATAAGCCAACCTACCCACGGATGAAGCACATGCTCCAGCTGGCGGGAAGGCGATACGCCCTCTTCTTTGCTCAGCGGGATAAAGAACCCGAGGATCACCCCGGCGATAGTGGCATGCACGCCCGACTTCAATACCGCCGTCCAGAGAACCAGCCCCACCAGAATATAGAGCCCGGTGCGACGAACGTTAAGGGCGTTCATTATCGCCAATACCACGACTGCAAGCGCGGCGACGCCCAGCGAGACCATCGACAGATCGCTGGTGTAGAACAGGGCAATAATCACGATAGCACCCAGGTCATCGATAATCGCCAGCGCCATCAGGAAGATCTTCAGCGCAGGCGGAATACGGCTGCCCAGCAGCGCCAGCACGCCCAGCGCAAAGGCGATATCGGTCGCGGTAGGGATCGCCCAGCCGTGGCTGACCACGGGGTCGTGCGCGTTAAACGCCAGGAAAATCAGTGCCGGGACCACCATCCCCCCTACTGCGGCGATGACCGGGAATATCGCCTGATGAAAACTGGCTAACGCCCCCTGGATTAGCTCGCGCTTTACCTCCAGCCCAATCAGCAGGAAGAAGACGGCCATCAGCGCATCGTTGATGAACAGCAGCATGTTCTTATTAATATCGAGGGCACCGGCCCTAAACTGCACCGGCAGGTCGAGAAAGGCACGGTAGGCCTCTTGAGTCGCGCCCAGATTGGCGCAAAGCATAGCCAGCAGGGCAGCAACGATCAACGTCACGCCCCCGGACGCATCGCTGTTAATAAAGCGGCGCAAATGTTTCACAACGGCTCCTTCTATATAATTTACTCATCGTCTGAAGGAGTTTAACCGTCTGGATCGCCAGGGAACAGAAATAATGAAAAAGCCCGGGAGTTATCCCAGGCTTTCGTGAAAATTGACAGACGCCAGCGATTAACGCGTCAGGTCATCAAAGAACTTCTTTACGCCGTCGAAAAAGCTTTTGGAGCGCGGGCTGTTATGTTCACCCGTCGGGCCACCGAAGCTCTCCTGAAGATCCTTCAGCAGCTGCTTCTGCTTCTCGTTGAGGCCCACCGGCGTCTCAACGACGACCCGGCACAGCAAATCGCCCTGCGCACCGCCGCGCACCGACTTCACGCCTTTACCGCGCATGCGGAACAGCTTGCCGGTCTGGGTTTCACTTGGGACCTTGAGGTTAACGCGACCGTCCAGCGTCGGGACCTCAATCTCACCGCCCAGCGCCGCCATGGCAAAGTTGATCGGCACTTCACAGTAGAGGTTGTTGCCTTCACGCTCGAAAATCGGGTGCTGCTTCACCTGCACCTGAACGTACAGATCGCCTGCCGGTGCACCGTGCTCCCCTGCTTCGCCCTCGCCGGTGAGACGAATACGGTCGCCGGTATCGACGCCTGCCGGGATCTTCACGGACAGGGTTTTGCTCTTCTCAACGCGGCCATGGCCGTGGCACTTGTTGCACGGATCTTTGATCAGCGTACCGCGTCCCTGACAGTGCGGACAGGTCTGCTGTACTGCAAAAAAGCCCTGGCGCATCTGCACCTGGCCGGAGCCGTGACAGGTCGGACAGGTCTGTGGCTGAGTACCGACTTTCGCGCCGCTGCCGTGACAGATATCGCACTCTTCCAGCGTCGGGATACGGATCTCTTTAGTGACGCCACGTACGGCCTCTTCCAGCGTCAGTTCCATGTTGTAGCGCAGATCGGCCCCGCGCGACGCGCGCTGGCGACCACGACCGCCGCCAAAGATATCGCCAAATACATCGCCAAAGATATCGCTAAAGTCAGCGCCGCCGCCGCCAAAACCGCCGCCACCGCCCATGCCGCCCTGCTCAAATGCCGCGTGACCATACTGATCGTAGGCCGCACGTTTTTGCGCATCGGTCAGGACTTCATACGCTTCTTTAATCTCTTTAAATTTGGCTTCGGCCTCTTTATCGCCCTGGTTGCGGTCCGGGTGGAACTTCATTGCCAGACGCTTATAGGCCTTTTTGATTTCACGCTCTTCCGCACTTTTCGGAACGCCTAAAATCTCGTAATAGTCTTGCTTTGCCATTTGTTTATCTGCCCCTAACATGCGAGCACGGGCGGAGAGGAAACCTCTACGCCCGTGCTGGTTTTCTACCCTACATCAGGGCGATTATTTTTTGTCTTTAACTTCTTCGAACTCGGCGTCGACCACGTCGTCGTCTTTCGCGTTGTTCGCAGAAGCGTCAGCGCCGCCTGCCTGCTGCTGGGCGTGCTGCTGCTGAGCAATTTCCATCAGCTTCTGGGAAACCTGTGCCAGCGCCTGCATTTTCGCTTCGATATCGGCTTTGTCTTCACCTTTCAGTGAGGTTTCCAGCGCGCTCAGCGCAGACTCGATAGCGGTTTTGTCGTCAGCCGGCAGCTGATCGCCTGCTTCCGTAACCTGCTTACGGGTGCTGTGCAGCAGATGGTCACCCTGGTTGCGGGTCTGTACCAGCTCTTCAAACTTACGGTCAGACTCGGCGTTAGCTTCCGCATCCTGAACCATTTTCTGGATCTCATCTTCGTTGAGGCCAGAAGAGGCTTTGATGGTGATCTTCTGCTCTTTACCGCTGTTTTTGTCTTTCGCGGAAACGTGCAGAATACCGTCGGCGTCGATGTCGAAGGTCACTTCGATCTGCGGCATGCCGCGCGGTGCCGGGTTAATACCGTCGAGGTTGAACTGGCCCAGCGATTTGTTATCGCCTGCACGTTTACGCTCACCCTGCAGCACATGGATGGTGACCGCAGACTGGTTATCTTCCGCAGTAGAGAACACCTGGCTGTGCTTGGTCGGGATAGTGGTATTCTTGTTAATCAACGCGGTCATCACGCCGCCCATGGTTTCGATACCCAGGGAGAGCGGAGTCACGTCGAGCAGCAGAACATCTTTCACATCACCGGTCAGCACGCCGCCCTGAACAGCAGCACCGATAGCTACGGCTTCGTCCGGGTTAACGTCTTTACGCGGCTCTTTGCCAAAGAACTCAGCAACTTTCTTCTGCACCATCGGCATACGGGTCTGGCCACCGACCAGGATCACGTCCTGCACGTCGGAGACGGAGAGGCCCGCATCCTGCAGCGCAACTTTCAGCGGCTCGATAGAACGGTTTACCAGGTCTTCGACCAGGCTTTCCAGTTTCGCACGGGTCACTTTGATGTTCATGTGTTTCGGACCGGTCGCGTCTGCGGTGATGTACGGCAGGTTCACGTCGGTCTGCTGGGCAGAGGAGAGCTCGATTTTTGCTTTCTCTGCGGCTTCTTTCAGGCGCTGCATCGCCAGCGGGTCGTTACGCAGGTCGATGCCCTGATCTTTCTTAAACTCTTCAACGAGGTAGTTGATCATACGGCTGTCGAAGTCTTCACCACCCAGGTGGGTATCACCGTTGGTTGCCAGCACTTCGAAGGTTTTCTCACCGTCAACTTCGTCGATTTCGATAATAGAGATATCGAAGGTACCGCCGCCGAGGTCGTATACGGCGATAGTGCGGTTGCCCACTTCTTTATCCAGACCGTAGGCCAGTGCCGCTGCGGTCGGTTCGTTGATGATACGTTTCACTTCCAGACCGGCGATACGGCCAGCGTCTTTGGTTGCCTGACGCTGAGCATCGTTGAAGTAAGCCGGTACGGTAATAACCGCTTCAGTCACTGGCTCACCCAGGTAATCTTCAGCCGTTTTCTTCATTTTTTTCAGCACTTCGGCAGAGATCTGCGGCGGTGCCATTTTTTGGCCTTTTACATCAATCCATGCGTCGCCGTTGTCGGCTGCAATGATTTTGTACGGCATGATGGCTTCATCACGCTGTACTTCTTCGTCCTGGAAGCGGCGACCGATCAGGCGTTTAATCGCAAACAGGGTGTTTTGCGGGTTTGTCACTGCCTGACGTTTAGCCGGCTGGCCTACCAGAGTTTCACCATCCTGGGTATAGGCAATGATCGACGGCGTGGTGCGATCGCCTTCGGCGTTCTCCAGCACACGTGCAGTGGTGCCATCCATAATCGCTACACAAGAGTTGGTAGTACCCAGGTCGATACCAATAATTTTACCCATCTAAACGTCTCCACTAAAAATTTGTTCATCATGTGGTTGTGAATCTGTAATAAGGGCAAATGATACGGTTTCAACTGCCCCGAACTGTTTTTTTTCAGACTCACCACTTCGGTTGACTACAAGATGGGGACGTAACGCAACGCATCAAGGGGCGCGCGAGAAAATTTTTTTGTCTGCCTGCCTGGATCACCGCAATGCATTCACTGCCGTGATTAAAATCAACGAATCATTCACTGAAAAACTGTAATAAAAAGAAAATATTAGTTGCATGAACCTTTCCATTTACAGGGGTATTATAGTGGCTGACTAAAGATGGTTTAACCGAGTAAGAGAACATGATGAAAACCTTATTATCCCTTGCGACCGCCCTGGCACTGGGCATGCTGCTGACCAGTACGGCGCAGGCAAACGATCATAAAGTGATGGGCGTCATTGCTATGCCAAGAAACGAGACCAGCGATTTAGCGCTAAAGATGCCGGTTTGCCGCGTAGTAAAGCGCATCCAGCTTACCGCCGATCACGGTGATATCGACCTGAGTGGCGCATCCGTTTACTTCAAAACCGCAAAAAGCGCCAGCCAGAGCCTGAGTGTGCCCTCTTCACTGAAAGAGGGACAGACTACCGACTGGATCAATATCAATAGCGATAACGACAATAAGCGCTGTGTGGCAAAAATCACCTTCTCTGGTCATACGGTGAACTCCTCTGATATGGCAACGCTAAAAATCATTGGCGATGACTGATCCTCGCCGTTTCTTTTATGGGACATAACACACCATGAACGTCAGATACCTAAACGACGAAGATTTGGATTTTCTTCAGCATTGCCGCGAGGATCAACTGGCCGAGCTGACGCGTCTGCTTACCCATAACGATAAGGGAAAGGCGCGGCTGTCAGGTACCCTACAGCATAACGAGCTATTCAGAGCGATGGAGGGCCATCCCGAGCAGCACCGCTGCAACTGGCAGCTGATTGCCGGTGAGCTACAGCATTATGGTGGTGACAGCATTGCCAATAAGCTACGTGGGCACGGCAAGCTGTATCGCACCATTTTGCTGGACGTGGCGAAACGGTTAAAGCTCAAGGCAAAAAAAGAGAGCTCTACCTTTGAGATTGAACAGGATCTGCTGGCGCACTTTCTGCGTAACGCCTGGCAGAAGATGGATGCCGATCAGCAGCAGGCGTTTCTGCAGGAGGTTGAGGCAAAAGTCACTGAGCTTGAGGAGCTACTGCCGTTGCTGCTTGAGGATCCGGCGCTGGCGAAAGGGGTTTCCCATCTGCTTGCTAGCCAGCTTACCCGCATTCTGCGTACCCATGCCGCCGTTAGCGTCCTCGGCCACGGGCTGGTGCGTGGCGCTGGCCTTGGCGGCCCGTTGGGCGCTGCGTTAAACGGTGTGAAAGCCGTAAGCGGCAGCGCCTATCGCGTTACCATTCCCGCCGTACTGCACATTGCCTGTCTGCGCCGGATAACCGCCGCGGCGCAAGCCTGATCCCCCTGCCAAAAATATATTTCATTTCACCCTGTTCAGATCATAGACAGGGTGATTGCCGCTCATTATGATGCCGCGCCCCGCCCCCACTATCTGCTGGCGGGGCCTTTACTTTCACCATTTTTATGATGATTTTTTGGGGATTTATGGGCGACACTAAGTTGGCTAATCCGGCTCCGCTGGGCTTAATGGGCTTCGGCATGACCACTATTCTGCTTAACCTGCACAATATTGGCATGTTCCCGCTGGATGGCGTTATCCTGGCAATGGGCATCTTCTACGGCGGCATCGCGCAAATTTTTGCCGGGCTGCTGGAATATAAAAAAGGCAATACCTTTGGCTTAACCGCCTTTACCTCTTACGGCTCCTTCTGGCTCACGCTGGTGGCGATCCTGATTATGCCCAAAATGGGTCTGGCGGATGCCGCTAACGCGCATTTCCTCGGCGTCTACCTGGGGATCTGGGGCGTATTCACCCTGTTTATGTTCTTCGGTACCCTGAAAGGCGCACGCATGCTGCAGTTCGTGTTCCTGAGCCTGACGGTGCTGTTTGCGCTGCTGTGCATCGGGCACCTGGCAGACAACGAAAGCATCGTTCACATGGCAGGCTGGGTTGGTCTGGTCTGCGGCGCTAGCGCGATCTATCTGGCAATGGGTGAAGTGCTGAACGAGCAG
>NZ_LR607338.1:4154057-4157622 GCF_902164725.1 Pseudescherichia vulneris
TACATCATCATGGTTCATATCCTGCCGCAGCCAGATCCCTAATGCTAAGCCCACCAGCGCCAACGCCAGCACGTACCAGGCAGGAGCCAGCGGCGAGACGCTCATCAGCAGAGTAACCGCAATCGGCGTCAGTCCGCCAAAGATGGCGTAAGAGACGTTGTAGGAGAAGGAGATCCCAGTAAAGCGCACCTCGGCCGGAAACGCCCTCACCATCACGTAGGGCACCGCACCAACCACCCCGACACCCAGCCCTGCCAGGCCATAGAGCAGAGAGAGATGCTCCGGGTGCGTCCCGGCGAAGTGATAGAAGATGCCGCTGGTGCAGGCCAGCAGAATGCTGCCGACGATAAAGGTTCTGCTCGCCCCAAATCGATCCGCCGCCAGCCCAGCCAGCAGGCAGCCAATGCAGAGCATAATGGTCGCCACGCTGTTGGCCTGCAGGGTCAGGGCCGGAGCAAGTCCATACTGCTTTTGCAGCCACACCGGTGACATCAGGATCACCACCACGATGCCGGCGGAGAGCAGCCAGGTGAGCAGCATTGAGATCGCCACCGCCTTTTTATGCTTCACCACCACCGCCTTCACCGGCAGCTCCTGAGCCAGGGCCTTACGCTGCTGCATCTCAAGGAAGATCGGCGTCTCCTGCAGCCAGCGGCGCAGATACATCGCCACCAGGCCAAACGCACCACCGAGCAGGAACGGAATACGCCAGCCAACGTCGTGCAGCATCTCCGGCGTCATGGTGCGGTTCACCACCGTGGCAACCACCGATCCCAGCAGGATGCCCACGGTCAGTCCCGCCGTCAGGGTACCGCAGGCGATACCGATCCGGCGAGCAGGCACGTGCTCAGCAACAAAGACCCATGCGCCCGGCACCTCGCCGCCAATGGCCGCCCCCTGTAAAAGACGCATCAGCAGCAGCAGCAGCGGTGCGGCAATGCCGATAGTGGCGTAAGTGGGCAGCAGGCCAATCGCCAGGGTGGGCACCGCCATCAGCAGAATGCTCAGGGTAAACATCTTTTTGCGCCCGACCAGATCGCCAAAGTGCGCCATGATAATGCCGCCCAGCGGTCGCGCCAGATAACCTGCGGCAAAGATACCGAAGGTCTGAACCTGACGCAGCCACTCTGGAATATCCGCCGGGAAGAACAGCGCGCCGACGACGGCAGCAAAGAAGACGAAGATGATGAAATCGTAAAACTCCAGCGCGCCGCCAAGGGCAGCGAGCGAGAGCGTTTTATAATCCTGGCGATTCAGTGGGCGGGCGTTTTCAGACATAGCGAACCCTGTGCAAAGAGGGGTGGATGATTTTATTATTTACGGCCTATGTAAACTTAAAATTACTATACCGTAAAAAAATCAGCACGCCACTCTCTCCCTCTCCTATTGCAGCGCTTATGCCAGAAAAGCCGCTTATTTAGGAGATTGTTTCGCGCCGAGCGCTCTTAGGCCGAAAAGCTGCTACCACCTCGGGGTGGGTTTCCACATAGGGCCCCTCAAGAAGCTGTAAACAATAAGGTACACTGGCAAAGATACCTGGCACTACTACCTTCCCGTCAGGCTCTTTAACGCCTTCCAGCGTCTCCTGGATTGATTTCGGCTGGCCGGGAAGATTGAGGATCAACGCCTGTTTGCGGATCACGCCTACCTGACGCGACAGGATCGCGGTAGGGACA
Source organism: Pseudescherichia vulneris (assembly GCF_902164725.1). Classification (NCBI taxonomy): domain Bacteria; kingdom Pseudomonadati; phylum Pseudomonadota; class Gammaproteobacteria; order Enterobacterales; family Enterobacteriaceae; genus Pseudescherichia; species Pseudescherichia vulneris. Next base: position 4,155,734 of record NZ_LR607338.1, read on the forward strand.
AAGTGCAAGCTGATCTGCCGCATCTGTTCGCCAAAGCCGGGCATCTGGCGATCGGCAACCGCCAGCGTCGCATCGGGCGTTACGTCGCGGCGCGCGGGGCCCGTGCCGCCGGTGGTCAGGACCAGGTGGCAGCTCATCTCATCCACCAACTCGCACAGCGTCTGCTCGATGATCGCCTGCTCGTCCGGAATAAGACGGGTTTCAATCGTAAAGGGGGTCGCGAGGGCGGAGGCCAGCCAGGCTTCGAGGGCAGGAATACCCTTATCCTGATAGACCCCGTTGGAGGCGCGGTCAGAGACAGAAACTAAGCCGATGCGTAACGTATTCATAGTATTTCCGTTCAAACAATATCGATACGGGAATGATACACGCAGAGGGGAACAACAGACAGGATCGAAAAGCAGGAGCGTGACCGGAGACCCGGTCACGCAGCGGGATTACAGCAGATCGCCGATCATGGTTTCCAGCTTACCCTGGTCCACGGCAAACTTGCGGATACCGTCCGCCAGCTTGTCTACCGCCATTGGATCCTGGTTGTGTTCCCACAGGAACTCGGCTTCGGTGATGCGTTCTGGACGCGCTTTCACTTCACCGCTGAAGGAGAGCTTACGTTCAATCGTACCTTCGCTCTCTGCCAGCTCTTTCAGCAGCGCAGGGGCAATGGTCAGACGGTCACAGCCTGCCAGCTCAATGATTTCGCCAACGTTACGGAAGCTTGCGCCCATGACCACGGTCTCATAGCCGTGCTGCTTGTAGTATTCGTAGATTTCGGTCACGGAGACCACGCCCGGATCTTCTGCCGGCGCGTACTCTTTCTTGTCGGTATTGGATTTGTACCAGTCAAGAATACGGCCTACGAACGGCGAAATCAGGAACACGCCCGCTTCAGCACAGGCGCGCGCCTGAGCGAAGGAGAACAGCAGGGTCAGGTTACAGTTGATGCCCTCTTTCTCCAGCTGCTCAGCGGCACGAATGCCCTGCCAGGTGGAGGCCAGCTTGATCAGGATGCGATCGTTGCTGATGCCCGCGTCATTGTAGAGCTTGATCAGGCGCTTGGCTTTGGCAATGGAGCCTTCGGTGTCATAGGAGAGACGCGCGTCTACTTCAGTAGAGATACGGCCCGGCACCAGTTTCAGGATCTCCAGACCGATGTTCACGGCCAGTTTGTCAGAGGCGTCAACGATCTGCTGCGCGCGGTCGCTGCTCTGGCTTTTCGCCCAGCTTACGGCCTCGTCAATCAGCTTACGGTATTCAGGGATCTGTGCTGCGTTAAGGATCAGAGAAGGGTTGGTTGTAGCATCCTGCGGCTGATACAGCTTCATTGCCGCGATATCTCCGGTGTCGGCCACCACGGTGGTGAACTGACGCAGGGAGGTCAATTTATCCGTCATAATCGTGTTTCTCTTTAAACAGCTTGTTAGGGGGATGTAACCGGTCTTCCCTGATGATATCACGACGCACTGTCAGCGCAACCGCAGACAGTGCCCTATCCTGGAGTATGGTAGACTCGATTAACGACGCGTTGCGCTGCCGCAAAATGGCAGCGTTTACACTGGCTTAGCGGCATGAACAAGAGGAATGTGAATGCCAGATTTTTTCCTGTTTATCAACGAAATACTGTGGGGCTCGGTAATGATCTACCTGCTTGTCGGAGCAGGGATCTGGTTTACTGTACGCACGGGATTTATTCAGTTTCGCTACCTGCGCCACGTCGGCAAAAGTCTGAAAAACAGCGTGACGCCCCAGCCTGGCGGGCTGACCTCATTTCAGGCGCTCTGCATCAGCCTCGCGGCGCGCGTCGGCAGCGGTAACCTGGTGGGCGTAGCGCTGGCGATCTCTGCCGGTGGGCCAGGCGCGGTGTTCTGGATGTGGGTCTCCGCGCTGATCGG
>NZ_LR607338.1:4157996-4180594 GCF_902164725.1 Pseudescherichia vulneris
AGCAGCTGCCCGGCATCGTCAGTGCCATCTTCCGTGGCGCTTTCGGCTGGCACGAAGCGGCAGCGGGCGCGCTCGGCTACACCGTCAGCCAGGCCCTGACCAGCGGCTTTCAGCGCGGCATGCTGTCGCACGAAGCGGGAATGGGCACCACACCCAATGCCGCGGCAGCGGCGGCATCGTGGCCTCCCCACCCGGCCGCACAGGGGCCTGTACAGATGATTGGCGTCTTTACCGATACCCTCGTCGTCTGTACCGCCAGCGCGCTCATTGTTCTGCTCGCCAACGAGTCGGCGGCGCATACCTCCCTCAACGGCATTGAGCTGGTGCAGCAGGCGATGGTCTCCCTGACCGGCAACTGGGCCGCCGGGTTCGTTGCCATTATTACCGTGCTGTTTGCCTTTACCACTATCGTGGTGAACTACATCTATGCTGAAAATAATCTGATCTTTCTGCGCCTGCACAGCAAGCGCAACCTCTGGCTGATGCGAGGCGGCACGCTGTTGATGGTGATGACCGGATCGCTGCTGAGCCTGCCGATGGTCTGGCAGCTGGCAGACATGTTGATGGCGCTGATGGCGATTGTTAATCTCAGCGCCATCCTGCTCCTGTCGCCGGTGGTGCGGATTATCGCCAATGACTATCTACGCCAGCGCAGGCTGGGGGTGCGACCAGTGTTTAATCCTCAACGTTACCCAGAGATCCAACGCCAGCTGGCACCCGGCGCATGGGATAATCTGCAGGACCGCTAGGCGAGCAATCACAACTATCGATCAACGCAGGCGCTTTTTTTGCTAAAGTCCGTTTTTTGCGACAGTCTGCGCATATTTCCCTGAGGAGTGGACATGCTGATTCTGATTTCACCGGCCAAGACGCTGGATTACCAAAGCCCGCTGGCCACCCAGCGCTATACGCAGCCGGTGCTGTTGGATCATGCCCAGCAGTTGATTGACGTTGCCCGCCAGCTCTCTGCGCCGCAAATCAAGACGCTGATGGGCATCAGCGATAAGCTGGCCGATCTTAACGCCACGCGCTTTCACGACTGGCAGCCAGACTTCACGCCCGACAACGCCCGTCAGGCTATCCTCGCCTTTAAGGGCGATGTCTATGCTGGTATGCAGGCCGAGACCTTCAGCGACGATGATTTTACCTTTGCCCAGCAGCATCTGCGGATGCTCTCAGGCCTCTACGGCGTGCTGCGCCCGCTCGATCTGATGCAGCCCTACCGTCTGGAGATGGGCATTCGCCTGCAGAACCCGAAAGGCAGCGATCTGTATCAGTTCTGGGGAGAGACCATCACCCACACGCTCAACGAAGCGCTGGCGGCGCAGGGCGATAACATTATCGTTAACCTGGCGTCGGATGAGTACTTCCGGGCGGTGAAGCCGAAACAGCTTGCTGGCGAGATCGTAAAACCGGTATTCCTCGATGAGAAAAACGGTGCCTTTAAGGTAATTAGCTTCTATGCCAAGAAAGCGCGCGGGCTGATGAGCCGCTACATCATTGAAAACCGCCTGACGACGCCGGAGCAGCTTCAGGCGTTTGACGTGGATGGCTACGTCTTTGATGAAGAGATGTCGAAAAAGAACGAGCTGGTCTTTAAGCGTAGCGAACGTTAAAAGCCGCGCCGCGAGCGCGTAATGCCCCCCGCGACGCAGCCATTATCAGTGGTGGTGACGGTCCGGGCCGTGGCCGCGATGGTGGCCGTTGTCGTGATGATCAAAGTCACGACGGTCCGGCCCATGCGGCTGCCAGCGGTTTTCGCGCCACTCGTAGTGTTTTTTCCAGTAGCCGTGGTCACGCCAGTGGCCGCCGTCCCAGTAGTTGCCGCTGTTGTCGCGATCGCCAATCTGCAGTTTCACCGACGGTAGCAGGGTAAGTTCGGCCGCCTGGGCCGCCATTGGGACAACGGTCAGCATAGAGAGGGCGAGGATCAGAGGTTTTAAAATGGGCTTCAACATGGGTAACTCCTTACTTCTTTTTTGGCCCGTTACGGGCTGATGTAAAGAGATTACGCAATCTGTTATCGCGTTGTTATTCTCTGCAATCCTAATCTGTAAGTGACCGCATTTATTGGGAATTTCTACTTTTTCTCTGCAATATTTCTCCTTTTTTCCTGCACATTTGAATGTAAAAAAGCCCGGTGGCGGCAACGCCTTACCGGGCCTACAGAGACAGCAACAATCTTTATGCTTTTTGCATCATCAGCGCGCGCAGGGCAGCAAAATCAGCAGGCAAGCTGTGAGAGAGCAGCGGCAGCTCGGCGCGCTCAGCCAGCGCGGCAGGCAGATCCAGCGTATCGCCAAGGATCGCCTCGACGCTCTCTTTGAATTTCGCCGGATGCGCGGTGCCGAGGAACAGCCCGTACTCGCCCGGATGCAGCTGGTCGCGCAGGGCGCGGTAGGCCACTGCCGCGTGCGGCTCGGAGAGATATCCCTTCTCTTTCAGCTCCAGCATGGTGGCTTTGGTCACCTCATCGTCGATGGCGGCGTAGCCCAGCTCGTTCAGACGCCAGATCTTACGGCGGAACAGCTCCTCCACACGCGGCCAGTTGTTCGGCTGGCTGACGTCCATGGCGTTGGAGAGCGTCGCCTGGGTCACATTCGGGCTCCACTCCCCTGCCTTCAGGAAGCGTGGCACGGTGTCGTTGGCGTTAGTGGCGGCAATAAAGCGCTTCACCGGCAGCCCCAGCGATTTCGCCAGCAGGCCAGCGGTGAGATCGCCGAAGTTTCCGCTGGGTACAGAGATCACCAGCTGGTTGCGCGCTTCCTGCGGCAGCTGCGCCACCGCCTCGAAGTAGTAGCAGATCTGCGCCAGCAGGCGGCTGATGTTGATGGAGTTTGCCGAGTTCAGCCCCAGGGCCTGCTTCAGCTCTTCATCATCAAAGGCCTGCTTAACCAGTGCCTGACAGGCATCAAAGTCGCCGTCGATCGCTACCGTCTCGATGTTGCCCCCCAACGTACAGAAGAGTTTCTCCTGTAGCGGGCTGATTTTGCCCTGCGGGTAGAGGATCACCACGCGGACGTTTTTCAGGCCATAGAAGGCGTGCGCCACGGCTGCGCCGGTATCGCCAGAGGTCGCGGTCAGGATGGTGACTGGCTTGTCGCCGCTGATGTGGGTCAGCATCTGCGCCATAAAGCGGCCGCCAAAGTCTTTAAACGCCAGCGTTGGGCCGTGGAACAGCTCCAGGCAGCCGATGTCTTCCTCAACCTTGCTCACCGGGGCGGGGAAGGTAAAGGCCGCACGCACGCGCTCCTCCAGCAGCTCCTGTGGGATCTCATCGCCAATAAAGGCGGCGAGGATCTTTGCGCTACGGCTGACGAAATCCTGCTCCAGCATCTCGTCGATTTCGGTCAGGTTGAACTCGGGCAGATCGTGAGGGAAGAATAGCCCCTGCTGTTTACCCAGCCCCTGCGTTACCGCCTGGGCAAAGGAGACCTGCTCGTTATGATCTTTAAGGTTGTAGAGTTTCATTAATTATCCCAGTACGCGTGCGCCCGCTGTATCCAGCTGGCAAATATGAACGAAGCCTTCCTGATTCTGCAGATAGTGTTTACTCAACCAGTCTGCTACGCGCTGCGCGGTGTCCGGTCGGTCGCAGAGCGCGAACAGCGTCGGCCCCGATCCGGAGATACCGCTCGCCAGCGCGCCAATCTCTGCCACCGCCTGACGCGCCTCTTTAAAGCCCGGCAGCAGGCGGGCACGGTACGGCTCGGCAATCACGTCTTTCATCAGCTTCGCGGCCAGCTGCGGCTGGCGAGAGTAGCAGGCGTGAATAAACCCGGCCAGATGTCGGCCATGGGCAATGCAGTCCTGACGGCGATACTGTGCGGGTAAAATTGCCCGTGCCTCGGCCGTGGAGACCTTGATCCCTGGATAGGCCAGCACCCACAACCACTCATCAAAGCCTGGCACCTGCTGGCTGATAATGCCGTTCTCTTCGATCATCAGCTGCATGCCGCCGAGGAAACAGGGGGCCACATTATCGTAATGGATGCTGCCGGAGATGCGTCCCTCCAGCTCGCCCATCAGCGCCAGCAGGCGTGTATCGTTCAGCGGCTTGCCACAGTGCTCGTTCATCGCCATCAGCGCGGCGACCACGGAGCAGGCGCTGGAGCCGAGCCCCGAGCCAATCGGCATATTTTTTTCCAGCGTCATGGTCACCGGAATGGTTTTATTCAGCTCCTGGCAAAAACGCTCCCAGCACTGATAGACAATATTTTCCCGCGGCTCCGGGGGCAGCTTATCCGCAAAGCGCCCCAGGTTGTGCAGGCTAAAACGATCGGCCGCCTCCACCGTGACCACGTCGCCCAGCAGGGAGCCATCCACCGGCGTTACCGCCGCCCCAAGCACATCGAAGCCAACGCTCATATTAGCGCTGGAGGCCGGGGCATACACTTTCACCATGTTAAACTCCTAACTTCCATGAGAGGGTGCGCAGCAGATCGGCAAAAACGCCTGCCGCCGTCACATCGTTGCCCGCACCGTAACCGCGCAGCACCAGCGGCAGCGGTTGGTAGTAGTGGCTGTAGAACGCCAGCGCGTTCTCACCGTTTTTCACTTTATAAAGCGGATCGTTACCGTCTACCTCGGCGATCTTCACCCGGCAGACGCCATCCGCTTCGATATTTCCCACGTAGCGCAGTACGTTGCCCTCATCGCGCGCTTTCGCCACCCGAGCGGCAAAGGCGTCGTCAAGCTGCGGCAGGCGGGCCATAAAGCTGTTTACGTCGCCGCTGTCGTCAAAGCCGGCCGGCAGCACCGGCTCGATAACGATATCCGTCAGTTCCAGCTCGCGCCCCGTCTCGCGGGCGAGGATCAGCAGCTTGCGCGCCACGTCCATGCCGGAGAGATCGTCCCGCGGATCCGGCTCGGTATAGCCCAGATCCCGTGCGATCCCGGTCGCTTGCGAGAGGCTCATGCCTTCGTCCAGCTTACCGAAAATAAAGGACAACGATCCGGAAAGGATCCCAGAAAAACGCTGTAGCTCATCGCCCGCGTTAAGCAGGTTTTGCAGGTTTTCAATCACCGGCAGCCCTGCCCCAACGTTGGTGTCGTAGAGGAACTTGCGGCGCGACCCGGCGGCGGCATGGCGCAGCTGGTGGTAGTAGGCCATCGACGAGGTGTTGGCTTTCTTGTTCGGCGTGACCACGTGGAAGCCTTCGCGCAGGAAGTCGGCGTACTGATCGGCCACCGCCTGGTTGGAGGTACAGTCCACGATAACCGGGTTGAGCAGATGGTACTCTTTGACCAGGCGGATCAGCCTGCCCAGGTTGAACGGCTCTTTCGCCTCCGCCAGCTCCGCCTGCCAGTTATCCAGGTTCAGGCCGTGCACGTTAGTCAGCAGCGCCTTTGAATTGGCTACGCCGCAGACCCGCAGATCGATATGCTTGCCCTTCAGCCAGCTCTGCTGACGCTTGAGCTGCTCCAGCAGCGCGCCGCCGACGCCGCCGACGCCAATCACGAAGACCTCAATCACCTGGTCGGTGTTGAACAGCATCTGATGGGTGACGCGCACGCCGGTCGTGGCATCGTCGTTGCTGACCACCACCGAGATGGAACGTTCGGACGAGCCCTGGGCGATCGCCACGATGTTGATATTGGCGCGGGCCAGCGCGGCGAAGAATTTAGCCGAGATGCCGCGCAGGGTACGCATGCCGTCGCCGACCACCGAGATAATCGCCAGTCGCTCCATGACCGCCAGCGGCTCCAGCAGCCCCTCTTTCAGCTCAAGGTAGAACTCATCCCCCAGCGTCCGGCGCGCGCGGGCGCAGTCGGCCTGCGGCACGCAGAAGCTGATGCTGTACTCGGACGAGGACTGGGTGATCAGCACTACCGAGATCCCGGCGCGTGACATAGTGGCAAACACCCGCGCCGCCATCCCGACCATGCCTTTCATACCGGGGCCGGAGACGCTGAACATCGCCATGTTATTGAGGTTAGAGATGCCCTTCACCGGCAGGCCGTCGTCGTCTGAAGTCGGCCCGATCAGCGTACCGGGCGCCTGCGGGTTACCGGTATTTTTAATCAGGCACGGGATCTGGAACTGGGCGATAGGGGTAATGGTGCGTGGGTGCAGCACCTTTGCGCCGAAGTAGGAGAGCTCCATCGCCTCCTGGTAAGACATGGACTTCAGCAGTCGGGCATCGGGCACCTGACGCGGATCGCAGGTGTAGACCCCGTCAACGTCGGTCCAGATTTCACAGCAGTCGGCGCGCAGGCAGGCGGCCAGCACGGCGGCAGAGTAGTCGGAGCCGTTGCGCCCCAGCACCACCAGCTCGCCCTTCTCATTGCCCGCGGTGAAGCCGGCCATCAGGATCATATGGTTTGCGGGGATCTGGCTGGCGGCGATGCGGCGGGTGGATTCGGCGATATCCACGGTAGATTCGAGGTAGTGGCCTGCGGCGAGCAGCTTTTCTACCGGATCGATCACTGAGACCTTATGCCCCCTGGCTTCCAGCAGCCCGGCCATAATCGCGATGGAGAGCTTCTCTCCCCGGCAGATGATGGCGGCGTTGATGCTGTCCGGGCACTGGCCCAGCAGGGCGATGCCATGGAGAACGTGTTTGATTTGTGCGAACTCGTGCTCAACCTGCTGTTTCAGCCGGGCAAGGGGGAAACCGGGCTGAACCTCGGCCAGGCCTGCAAGCAGGTCGGCAAAAATGTGCTCTGCGTCGCTGATGTTGGGTACGGCATCCTGGCCCCCGATGGTCTTTTCAATCATCGCCACCAGGTGATTGGTAATTTTGGCCGGGGCAGACAGCACGGTTGCAACCTGCCCCTGCCTGGCATTGCTCTCCAGAATCTCGGCAACACGCAGAAAACGTTCTGCATTTGCCACTGACGTACCGCCGAACTTCAACACTCGCATGGTATTACCCCTTGATTTTTGCTCGAAAAAAAAGCCCGCACTGTTCAGGTGCGGGCTTTTTTCTGTGTTTCCTGTACGCGTCAGCCCGCACCGTTACCTGTGGTAATGGTGGTGGTAATAATTGTCAGCGTGCTGATGCGATTCATGGATGTTGTGTGCTCTGTCATTTTTATCTGTCTGTCTTGTATAGCTATACGGTTAAAGTATATCCCCGCCTGAGTCAATGAATTTCTGCTTTTTGCCCTTTTCATCGCCTTCGCAGGTCGCGCTGCGCTGGCCGCACTTTCCTCCGCACTCTCACCGGAGGAAAAAGCGATATCCGCATCTTTTACCATAATAAAAAAATATGGCAGCATTTTACTCTGCGAGTTTTTTTTCGATATCGTGCAGCAAACGGTGCAGCATCGCGGTGTCCCGCTGCGCAAACAGACCCAGCCGCTGATCCAGCCAGTCGGCTAGTTTGACGTCATCCGCCACGCCCAGCGTCCCCAGCAGCGATTGTGCCCGCAGACGCAGCGCCTTGAGCTGCTCTTCACTCTGAACCACAACCGGTTCATTACGCTGTTGCATTAACGATGCTAACTGGTAGCAGTAAACCATCACGGCCTGTCCAAGATTCAGCGACGGATAATCGGCGACCATGGGTACACCGGTAAGAACGTCAGCCAGGGCTAACTCCTCATTGGTCAAACCCGAATCTTCCCGGCCAAACACCAGCGCGGCGCGTTCCATCCACTGGCTCTTCTCCTGCATTAGCGGTAACAGTTCAGCGGGCGTGGCGTAGTAGTGGAACTTTGCCCGGCTGCGGGCGGTGGTAGCCACCGTAAAATCGATATCGGCCAGGGCGTCAGCGAGCGTGGGGAAAAACCTTGCGTTATCAATTATATCACCGGAGCCGTGGGCTACCCAGCGCGCGCCCTCCTGCCGGTGGGCTTCGCTGTCTACAACGCGCAGATCGCTAAAGCCCATGGTCTTCATGGCCCGGGCCGCCGCGCCAACATTTTCAGGCCTGGCGGGTGAAACGAGTACTATTGATACATGCATGGGTTACTCTCTGGTGTGCCCGATGGCGGGCTAAAAACGCAATCAACATCAAGTTATTACGCATCACAAATTTACAAAAACGTAACAGGAATCACTGAATTTGCATCAGGTAAAGCTTAAAAATTACTACACTGTTTACTGGGGTAATTATGTGCCAGTATGTTAACAGAACAGAATTATCCCTATGTTACGCATGATAATCTGCCTGAAGAGCACCATTCAGCGGTGGATTCAGCAAATTCATTAATTAACGACTGTAACTATCTGTTTATTGAAAAGATGTTATAAACGCTAGTAATAAGATGCGATGATTTCATCAAACTGTTAACGTGCTACAATTGAACTTGATATATGTCAACCAACCGTAGTTTTATTGGGTGTCCGGTGCGTCTTAACCTGTTATGTTGCTGTTAAAATGGGTAGGATGACAACCGTTTTTGACACTGTCGGGTCCAAAGGGAGTGTGTGCCCACGACCAAGCTAATGATGTTGTTGACGTTGATGGAAAGTGCATCAAGAACGCCATTACGTACTTTAGTCATGTTACGCCGTTCATGTTAATTTGCGACATGCATCAGGCAGGTCAGGGACTTTTGTACTTCCTGTTTCGATTTAGTTGGCAATTTAGGTAGCAAACATGCAGACCCCGCACATTCTTATTGTTGAAGACGAGTTGGTAACACGCAACACGTTGAAGAGCATTTTCGAAGCAGAAGGATACGATGTCTTTGAAGCGACTGATGGCGCTGAAATGCATCAGATTCTTTCTGATAACGATATCAACCTGGTGATCATGGATATCAACCTGCCGGGCAAAAATGGCCTGCTGCTGGCGCGTGAGCTGCGCGAACAGGCAGACGTGGCCCTGATGTTCCTGACAGGCCGTGATAACGAAGTCGATAAGATCCTCGGCCTCGAGATTGGCGCGGATGATTACATCACCAAACCGTTTAACCCACGCGAGCTGACCATCCGCGCGCGCAACCTCCTCTCCCGTACCATGAACCTGGGCACGGTAAGCGAAGAGCGCCGCAGCGTCGACAGCTATAAATTCAACGGCTGGGAGCTGGATATCAACAGCCGCTCGCTGATTAGCCCGAACGGTGACCAGTACAAGCTGCCGCGCAGCGAGTTTCGCGCCATGCTGCACTTCTGCGAAAACCCGGGCAAGATCCAGACCCGTGCCGATCTGCTGAAGAAGATGACCGGTCGCGAGCTGAAGCCGCACGATCGTACCGTTGACGTGACTATCCGCCGCATTCGTAAACACTTCGAATCAACGCCGGATACGCCGGAGATCATCGCCACCATTCATGGCGAAGGCTACCGCTTCTGCGGCGATCTGCAGGAATAAGATGTAACGCCGGGTGGCGCTGCGCTTACCCGGCCTACATTCTCTCTTGGCCTACGATCAATGCCACGGCATAATCGGCACGGCGCTTAATGCGTTCTTCGGCGATCCTTCCACGACCTTATCGGAGTAGGCAAGGTAGGCTAGCGTGTTGCGCTTCGCGTCGTAGAAACGTACCACCTGGAGCTTCTTGAAGACCAGCGAGGTACGTTTCTGGAACACTACGTCTCCCTGGGCTTTCCCGCTCTTCACCTTCTCACTCAGCTCAATCGGCCCTACCTGCTGACAGGAGATCGCTGCGTCGGAGGTGTCCTCTGCCAGCCCTAAGCCACCCTTGATACCGCCGGTTTTCGCCCGGCTGATATAGCATGTCACGTTTTTAACATCGGGATCGTCAAAGGCTTCCACCACAATTTTATGATCCGGTCCGAAGACTTTAAAGACCGTATCAACTGACCCAATCTCTTCAGCCTGCGCGGCCTGGCCTACGAGGCCCAGCGCCAGGAGTATTGCTAAGCACTTGTATTTCATATTGTTACCATATCTCAATATTACGTTATGTTACTATTTTGCCTGTTAAAATAAATACTTATAATTCAATCAATTAAATTTTTTTTCAGCAATACCCACGAAAACAGCACGCTTACTCAAAAAAAACACTGAATGCTAAAATAGCAGGGAATGATATTATTCGCACAACCCTGCTATTGGGTACGACTGTTTTAAGGATGAGGATACTGTATGGATCAGGCTGGGATTATTCGCGATCTACTTGACTGGCTTGAGGATCACCTCGATCAACCGCTGGCTCTGAATAATGTGGCGATCAAAGCAGGGTATTCCAAGTGGCATCTGCAAAGAATGTTTAGGGAAGTGACCGGTCTGGCAATCGGGGCCTATATCCGCGCACGTCGACTCTCAAAGTCTGCCGTGGCGCTGCGCCTGACCGCCCGTCCGATCCTGGATATTGCCCTCCAGTATCGTTTTGACTCCCAGCAGACCTTTACCCGCGCATTCAAGAAACAGTTTGGCGTGACCCCTGCATTCTATCGCCGCTCTCCTGACTGGAGCGCGTCGGGCATTCGTCCGCCGCTGCATTTGGGCGAATTCACCCTGCCAAAACACGAATTTGTTACCCTGCCGGAAACGCCGCTGATGGGGATCACCCAGAGTTACACCTGCTCGCTGGAAGAGATCTCCGTCTTCCGGCATGAGATGCGGATCCAGTTCTGGCGTGAGTTTTTAGGCAGCTCACCTATCCTGCCCGCTGAGCTGTACGGTTTGCATGAGCCGCGCCCCAGCCTGGAGAAGGATGACGAGCAGGAGGTGCTCTACACCACAGCGGTCACCCCCGAGATGGCCAACGGCCATCTGCAAGGTGCTTTTCCTCTGGTGTTGCAGAGCGGAGAGTACGTGATGTTTACCTATGAAGGACCGGGCACCGGACTCCAGCAGTTTATCTTAACGGTCTACGGCACCTGTATGCCGATGCTCAACCTCACCCGCCGCAAAGGGCTGGATATCGAACGTTTCTTCCCACGCGATGAAGCCAGGAACCAGACGCCGCCGCTGTATATTCGCTGCGAATATCTGATCCCTGTCCGGCGTTAACGCTGTAGCTCGTCCAGCGCGGGCGCATCAAGGTGCGAAACGTCACCCGCGGTCTCCACCACCCAGCCGGAGGCCAGCCACGGGCTCTGCTGGTAATCAATGCGTGAGATAGAGCAGTTACGCAGACGCAGACGGCGCTCTGCCCAGGCCGGCAGGCCAAGGATGGTGCTCACCAGACAGCCCAGCGCCATACCGTGACTGACCAGCAGTGGGCGGCTGCCTTCCGGCAGTTCGAGACAGGTGGCCAGCACCGCATGCATACGGTCGCTCAGCTCCTGCATCGACTCCCCCTCAGGAATGCGGCCATCGGACGTGCCGTTGACTAGCTGGCGACGCCACTGCTCCTCTTCCTCGGTCAGCGAATCGATAGGGCGCTGTTCCAGCACGCCCATATCCAGCTCGCGCAGGCGGGCATCCAGCGAAATCTCACACCCGCAGTAGTCGGCAATGATCTCCGCCGTGCGCTGCGTGCGCCCCAGATCGCTGGCGATAACGTGGGTGATCCCCAGCGCTTTCGCGCGCTCGGCCACCTGCTGTGCCTGCTGCTCCCCTTTAGCCGTCAGCGGACTGTCTGACTGCCCCTGAATACGACGCTCGGCGTTCCACTGCGTTTCACCGTGGCGAACAAGGTATACCTGTAACATGCTTTTTATCCGTTATACTGCGATGAAATTTTTTATATGAGTTGGTTAGATTATGCACCATGTTGTCTCAGCTACCACCAATCCCGCCAAAATTAAGGCTATTCTGCACGCGTTTAACGAGATTTTCGGCGAAGGATCCTGCCATATCGAGTCCGTGGCCGTCGAGAGCGGCGTACCGGAACAGCCGCTTGGCAGCACAGAAACGCGGGCTGGCGCACGTAATCGCGTGGAGAATGTCCGTCAGGCGCGTCCCGCTGCCGACTTCTGGGTGGCCATTGAAGCAGGGATAGATGAGGACAGTACCTTTAGCTGGGTGGTAATAGAGAGCCGGGCGCAGCGCGGCGAAGCGCGTTCCGCCACCCTGCCGCTGCCAGCGGCAATACTGAGCCGCGTGCGTGCCGGAGAGGCGTTGGGGCCGGTGATGTCAGAGGTTACCGGCATCGATGAGATTGGACGTAAAGAGGGGGCGATCGGCGTCTTCACTCACGGCGTGCTGACGCGGAGCAGCGTCTACCATCAGGCGGTGATCCTGGCCCTCAGCCCGTTTCACCATGCGGCGTACCGCTAGTTCTTCAGCAGCGCCTTCTCCAGCCACAGACGCAGTTCTGGCGGGGCGGCTTTCAGGCTGTTAGAGCCACGGGTAATGGTGGCGATGCCGGTGCCCAGCTCGTTTTTAAGCTCCCGCTGGCTCATTTCACCGCGAAGAAGCTCCTCAATAATGCGTACCCGCGTGCCCAGCGCTTCGCGCTCGTCGGGGGTCAACATTAAATTAAGCAGCGGCAGGTGCAGATCCTGGTCGTAAGCGTGCTGAAGCAGTTCGACAAAGCGCAACCACTCCTGATGACGCTGTTCGGCTACTTCTGCTGAATAAGGGGATTGCTGGGTCATGTTAGGCTGCCATACTCGTTGACGAGTACAACAGCATAACACAAACCGCCGGATCAGTAACGGCGGCCCCACTCCGTGGCGGTCAGCAGGGTCGGTTTCCCCCCCAGGAAGTAGCGGTAATAGGCATCATAGGCCAGCACGTTTTTCACGTAGCCCCGCGTCTCCGAGAAGGGAATACTCTCCACAAACGCCACCGCGTCGATGCGCCCGGCGCTGTTGCCAAGCCAGGTCCGCACCCGTCCAGGCCCGGCGTTATAGGCCGCCGACGCAAAGATGCGGTTATTGCCGAACTGGTTATAGACGTACTGCAGGTAGCTGGTGCCGATATCAATATTGGTTTGCGGATCCAGCAGTTGGGCAGGATCGCTGTAGCCCGAAATATTGAACATCTGCACCGTATGCGTTGCCGTGCCCGGCATAACCTGCATCAGACCGCTTGCCCCAACCGGTGAGCGTGCCTTTGGGTTCCAGGCGCTCTCCTGGCGGGCAATCGCCATCGCATAGCTCTGGGAAATATCCTTGCCGCTGGTATAGCGTTCAAAGAGATCGCGCCAGGCCAGCGGGAAACGCTCCTGCAGCTGATCCCACAGCTTACCGGCGATGGTCGCCTGCACGCCGAGATCCCACCACTGGCGATCGTAGGCGTAGCGTGCCAGCTGGGCCTGCTGTTGCGGCGTGCGGCTGCTGACCAGGTTAGCCCACTCGCTGCGCGCGGTGTTGTCGAGGCCCCAGAACATGAGCTCACGCACCCGCGCCATCTCTGGACTCTGTACCAGCTGCGGATCCGGCTCGCCTGACGCCTTGTCGATCTTCAGCTGATACGCTTCGCCCAGGCGCTGCGCGGCAACCATGGGATAGAAGCCGCGCTTCTGCATCAGATCGTGCAGGATGGTATTGCCTTCCTCTTCACGGCCACGCTCCAGCAGCAGGTCCGCCTGCCAGTAGCGCCACTCCTCTTTCTCTTTCGCCTCCATCGGCAGGCGGGCCAGCCAGGTATTGAGTCCCTGACGATCGCCTGTACCTAACGCCAGTCGTACCCGGCGCTCTACCAGCGACGTTGACTGGGAGCGCATAATGGCATCATCGCGCCAGCGCGCCTGCTCCTCGGTGACGTCGTTGCCCATCAGTCGCCAGACGACAATCTCCCGCAGCGCCTGGGTCTGCTCCTCATTAAGCTGCTGCGCCGAAACCAGCGACGGGATCATCAGGCGCGCGTTTTCCACGTCCTGACGGGCGACGCTCTCAAACGCCTCCTGGGCCATCTGCCGGGTAAAATCGGTCGCGCCGGTGGTGCGGGCGAAGGTCAGCACGCTGTTGGGATCGTTTGCCAGATCGACAATGGCGCTGGAGATGGTCTGGTATTCGCTGGGCATCTGGTTCGCCAGCAGGAGAACGAGGCGGGTATTGCCCGCTTTCATCGCCAGCCGAATGCGTTCGAGGAAGGCCAGCGGATCCTGGGTGCCGGAGGCGCGCCAGGCCCCAAACAGCCTGTCGCAGGCGTTGGGCTGACTCTTTCCGGTCAGCCACAGCGTTTTTGCCCCCTCCCACGCCGCGTCAGGCTGGGCCGTGTTCCATTTGGCATAGTAGTAGTTGCACTGCGCTTCGGTCGTCGCAGGCTTATCCGGGCTAAACGCCAGCAGGCCGCGCCAGTCCTCACGGCGCGCCAACTCGTTAACAAAGCGCGACTTCAGGTTACGGGCGGGGGGCAGCGTTGGGTTGGCCTGCACAAAGTTGGTCACCGCAATGGCCGGCTGGTTCATCAGATCGTTGTTGATCTGGCGGTACTCCAGATAGGGATAGAGAGGATAGTCCTTGAGCTCCGGCATCAGCTGCGCCACGACGTCCATCTGCTTGTTGTCCCACGCCTGCTTGATTTGTGCATAGCGGTTTCGCTGCTCATCCAGTGAGTCAGCGCGTGCCAGGCCGCTTATCGACAGCATGCAGCAGCCGAAGGCCAGCAGTCGCCAGGCGACAGGTTTAGCATTCACAGGCACTTTCTCCTTAGAAATAAATTTGTTGGCGCATAACCCCTTCATGCTAACCAGGCATAAGGTAATTCGCCACGCGCTGAACACTTTTTTACTTTTGGTCTGATTTAACACTCGTGACGCAGCTGGCTGGGATTGGACCACAAAAACCGCTACACTCCGCACTTGAGTACCATTCACATTACGATAAAAGAGGCGAAGTCCAACGTGGCTCAATTCGTTTATACCATGCATCGTGTCGGCAAAGTGGTTCCGCCGAAACGTCATATTCTGAAAAATATCTCGCTGAGCTTCTTCCCGGGCGCAAAAATTGGCGTCCTCGGTCTCAACGGTGCGGGTAAGTCCACCCTGCTGCGCATTATGGCCGGCATCGATACCGACATCGAAGGTGAAGCCCGCCCGCAGCCTGGTCTGAAAATCGGCTACCTGCCGCAGGAGCCGAAGCTGAACCCAGAGCACACCGTGCGTGAGTCCATCGAAGAAGCCGTGGCCGAGGTGGTTAACGCTCTGAAAGGCCTCGACGAGGTGTACGCCAAATACGCAGAGCCGGACGCTGACTTCGATAAGCTCGCGGCCCAGCAGGGCAAGTTTGAAGAGATCATCCAGGCCCACGACGGCCACAACCTGAACGTGCAGCTGGAGCGCGCGGCTGACGCCCTGCGCCTGCCGGACTGGGATGCCAAAGTCGACAAGCTCTCCGGGGGTGAACGCCGCCGCGTGGCGCTGTGCCGTCTGCTGCTGGAAAAGCCAGACATGCTGCTGCTCGACGAACCAACCAACCACCTGGACGCCGAGTCCGTGGCCTGGCTGGAACGCTTCCTGCACGACTTCGAAGGCACCGTGGTGGCCATTACCCACGACCGTTACTTCCTCGATAACGTTGCCGGTTGGATCCTTGAGCTTGACCGTGGTGAAGGCATTCCGTGGGAGGGTAACTACTCCTCCTGGCTGGAGCAGAAAGACCAGCGTCTGGCCCAGGAAGCCTCTCAGGAAGCGGCCCGCCGTAAATCCATTGAGAAAGAGCTGGAGTGGGTGCGTCAGGGTGCCAAAGGCCGTCAGTCTAAGGGCAAAGCCCGTCTGGCACGCTTTGAAGAGCTGAACAACACCGAATACCAGAAACGTAACGAAACCAACGAACTGTTTATTCCGCCCGGTGCACGTCTGGGGGATAAAGTCGTTGAGGTGAGCAACCTGCGTAAGTCCTACGGCGACCGCGTGCTGATCGACGATCTGAGCTTCTCAGTACCGAAAGGGGCTATCGTCGGCATCATCGGCCCGAACGGCGCGGGTAAATCCACTCTGTTCCGCATGATGTCCGGTCAGGAACAGCCTGACAGCGGTACCATCACCCTGGGTGAAACCGTCAAGCTGGCCTCTGTGGATCAGTTCCGTGACGCCATGGATAACAGCAAAACCGTGTGGGAAGAAGTGTCCGGCGGGCTGGATATCATGAAGATCGGCAACACCGAAATGCCAAGCCGCGCCTACGTGGGCCGCTTTAACTTCAAAGGCGTCGATCAGGGCAAACGCGTGGGCGAGCTGTCCGGCGGTGAGCGTGGCCGTCTGCACCTGGCCAAGCTGCTGCAGGTTGGCGGTAACGTGCTGCTGCTCGATGAACCGACCAACGACCTGGATATCGAAACCCTGCGCGCGCTGGAAAACGCCATGCTGGAGTTCCCGGGCTGCGCGATGGTGATCTCGCACGACCGTTGGTTCCTCGACCGTATCGCTACCCACATTCTGGACTACCAGGACGAGGGTAAAGTGGAGTTCTTCGAAGGTAACTTCACCGAGTACGAAGAGTATAAGAAACGCACCCTCGGCGCGGATGCGCTGGAGCCTAAGCGTATCAAGTACAAACGTATCTCTAAGTAATGAAAGCGGCCTTCCTCGGAAGGCCGTTTTTTTATCCCTGCTCGCCCATCATCTCTTTCACCAGCTCCACGCAGCGCAGGAAACGCCCGTCGTAGTCTGACTCTTCGACGTGAACAAAATCGATCCCGTTGTCGTTAAGCATTGAGATCAGCATGCTCTGAAAGGTTTTGCGATCCACCGAGCTGCCGAGACTGCGCAGGCCGTCGGCGACCCACGGGGTGTTGTTCTCCAGCAGGATCACCAGGTCGAAGCGGTACTCGTCGATCAGCGCCTGCACGAACGGGTGCTCGCGCCCCTCATACTTTTTGCAGAACGCCTGGGTGGTCACGAAATCGGTATCGATAAAGGCCACCTTGTTGGCGTACTTCACCGCGAAGTCGATGTACTGGGCCTGTCCGAGGGCGATTTTGTCGTAGTCGGAGTACTGGAGGGCCATCTCATCGCCGCCAAGATGGGAGAAGACATAGTCACGTCCGTACTCCCATGCGCTGGTGGTATTGAAGATGTTGGCGAGCTTATTCACCAGCGTCGACTTGCCGCTCGACTCGCCGCCGAGGATAGCCACCGTGCGGACAAAGAACGGTTTCACCTCGGTGGGAATGTACTCCCAGTAGCGGAACGGGTTGGCGCGGATCTGCCCGCCGCTGATATTCATAAAGGTACGTTTGGGATCGATCAGCACCGTCTCGATATCGAGATGCTTCTCGTACTGCTCGGCATCGGCCTCTTCGGAGGTGTAGATCCAGTTGGGCTGGATCCCCTTCTCATCCATAAAGGCTTTGATCCCTTTACTCCACACGTCCCAGCCGTGCGGGTAAGGCTCCATCCCCTCCTCGTTAAAGGCATGGATACGAATATTTTTCTGATACTTGAAGGTCTGTAGCAGCCAGCGCAGGCGATCGGGCACCGTGGGCTGCTGGGACATGGCGCTCTCTTCGAACAGCGCCCGATCGCGCGTCTCGTCGTAGCCCATGATGACATGCAGCTCGTCTACCTGGCTGCAGGCTCGCTGCAGCAGGTAGATATGGCCGGTGTGCAGCGGGTAAAACTTGCCAAACACCACGCCGATGTTTTTCTGCTGCCGGGGAAACGCCAGCCCGAGGAAGCGGTGCAGCGCCTCCAGCTTCTGCGCGCTGGGGCTTTTGATCTTGGCGTTGAGCAGCTGGCTTAGGTAGCCTTTGGTCATGCCGCTCGCCTCCGCCACCTGCTGTAACGTGCAGCCCTTCTGGCGGATGGCGGTTTTCAGATAGTCAAATGACGACATAAATTACGGTGCCTCCTGCAAAATCGTAGTGGTAATTATAAGTCGTCAAATACGCTTAGCGCATCGGCAAGTTTTTTCACGCCAAACACCTGCATCCCGGCCGGTGGTTTTTTTGGTACGTTGGCAGCAGGGACAATAGCCCGGCGGAAACCGTGCTTCGCCGCCTCGGAGATACGCTCCTGTCCGCTCGGCACCGGACGGATCTCCCCCGCCAGCCCTACTTCGCCAAACACCACCAGATCGTCAGGCAGCGGGCGGTCGCGCAGGCTGGAGACCATCGCCAGCAGCAGCGCCAGGTCGGCACTGGTCTCGGTGACTTTTACCCCGCCGACGACGTTCACAAAGACGTCCTGATCCGCCATCTGCAATCCGCCGTGGCGATGCAGGACCGCCAGCAGGATCGCCAGCCGGTTCTGCTCCAGCCCCACCGCCACGCGGCGCGGGTTGGCCATCATCGACTGATCCACCAGGGCCTGGATCTCGACCAGCAGCGGACGCGTGCCCTCCCAGACCACCATCACCGAGCTGCCGGAGGTGACTTCGTCGCCCCGGCTGAGGAAGATGGCGGACGGGTTGCTGACCTCGCGCAGGCCCTGCTCGGTCATCGCAAAGACGCCCAGCTCGTTCACCGCACCGAAGCGGTTTTTGTGGCTGCGCAGGGTACGGAAGCGCGAGTCGGCGTCGCCGTCCAGCAGCACCGAACAGTCGATGCAGTGCTCCAGCACCTTCGGCCCGGCCAGCGAACCATCTTTGGTAACGTGACCGACCATGACGATAGCGACGCCGCGCGTCTTGGCGAAGCGCGTCAGATAGGCCGCCGTCTCACGTACCTGAGCCACGCTGCCCGGCGACGACTGGATATCCGCCATGTGCATCACCTGGATCGAGTCGATAACCATCAGCTTCGGCAGCTCTTCATCCGCAATCATGCAGATCTGCTCGATGCTGGTTTCGGAGAGCATGTTCAGGTTAGTGGTCGGCAGCCCCAGGCGATGGGCACGCATCGCCACCTGCTGGAGTGACTCCTCCCCGGTGACGTACAGCGTCTTCATGTTTTCGGAGAGCTTGCACAGGGTTTGCAGCAGCAGCGTCGACTTGCCTGCCCCTGGGTTACCACCGATCAGGATCGCGCTGCCCGGCACGACGCCGCCGCCCAGCACGCGGTCAAACTCTTTGAAGCCGGTGGAGAAGCGCGGCAGCTCTTCAAGGCTAATCTCGGACAGCTTCTGCACCTTCGACACGCCTGCATTACCGGCATAGCCGCTCAGCCGCTCGTTGCGCGCAACCGTCGGGGACGCCGCAACGCGCACCTCGGTGATGGTGTTCCAGGCTTGACAGGCGCTGCACTGCCCCTGCCAGCGCGGATAATCCGCACCGCATTCATTACAGACAAATGCGCGTTTTGGAGCTTTCGCCACGTTTACCTCGTTAGTTCTGGTTCAGGCTGCCCGACAGGATACAGAAAACGCCCATCAGGTCAGCGTGACGGATAGTGACTTCCGTCTTCTCATTCACTTTGGGTTTCGCGTGATAGGCGATCCCCAGCCCTGCCGCTTTGATCATCGGCAGATCGTTCGCACCGTCGCCGATCGCGACGGTTTGCGCCAGCGGGATATCGTACTCCTGCGCGAGGCGCAGCAGCGTGGCCGCTTTGTACTGCGCATCCACAATGTCACCCACGACGTGGCCGGTCAGCTTGCCGTCGACAATCTCCAGCTCGTTCGCCACGGCGGCGGTCAGGTGCAGCCTGTCACGCAGGTAGTCGGCAAAGAAGGTGAAGCCGCCAGAGGCGATAGCCACCTTCCAGCCTAAGGCCTCTAACTTCAGCACCAGCTGGGTGAGGCCAGGCATCAGCGGCAGGCCGTCACGCACCTGGTGCAGGATGCTGGCGTCCGCCCCCTGGAGGGTCCCGACGCGGCTGCGCAGGCTGGCGGTAAAGTCCAGCTCGCCGCGCATCGCCCGCTCGGTCACCTCGGCGACCATCTCACCGGTGCCCGCCAGCTTGGCGATCTCATCGATGCACTCGATCTGGATCGCGGTAGAGTCCATGTCCATCACCAGCAGGCCCGGCGTGCGCAGGTGCGGGATCTTACCCAGCGGCGCAACGTCCAGACCGGCATCGTGCGCCAGGCGCGTCGCCCGCGGCGTCAGCGATCCGGCCAGGCGGATCACCTGGTAATCCTCAACGCACCAGGCCGCGACGATCACCATCGCCGCGCCAAGGGATCGCTGATACGCCGTCAGGCGCTGTTTATCCAGGCTGCGGCCATAGAGCAGCCAGCCGCTGCGACCCGCGTGATAATCGAGCGGCATCACCTCGTCGCCGCTTAAAGAGAGCGGCAGCCCAGGCCACTGAGAGACGGCTTCGGGCAGGTCGCGCCAGGTTAAACTGTTAGACATTAAAGCTCCTGTAAAAACACGTGCGGCCAAACGCATCCGGGTAAAAATAACGCATGAGGCTACCCTGTAATCATCGCTTCTGGCAACATGCTAACCTCAAATTTTCATCAGGTAAGAATATGGCTCGCGCAAAACTGAGATTCCGGCTGCATCGCGCTGTGATTGTGCTCATCTGCCTCGCCCTGCTGGTGGCGCTGATGCAGGGGGCATCGTGGTTTAGCCAGAGCCACCAGCGGGCGCGTAACCCGCAGTTTGAAGAGCTGGCCCGCACCCTGGCGCACCAGGTGACCCTCAACCTCACGCCGCTGATGCGCAGCGAAACGCCAGACGAAAAGCCCATTAGCGCGCTGCTGCGCCAGCTCACCGAAGGGAGCCGCATTCTTGACGCAGGCGTCTACGATGAGCAGGGCGATCTGATTGCGCGTTCAGGAGAGAGCGTCGACGTCCGCGACCGTCTGGCGCTGGACGGAAAAAAAGCCGGCGGCTACTTTAACCAGCAGATTGTTGAACCCATACAGGGGAAAAATGGCCCGCTCGGCTACCTGCGTCTGACGCTCGACACCCATACCCTACCGACCGAAGCAAAACAGGTCGATAATACCACAAATATCCTCCGCCTGATGCTGCTCCTGTCGCTGGCGATTGGCGTGGTGCTGACCCGCACGCTGCTGCAGGGCAAGCGTACCCGCTGGCAGCAATCGCCCTTCCTGCTCACCGCCAGCCGGTCAGTACCGGAAGAGGGCGAGAGCGAGAAGCGAGAGCCGTAGCGCGTGTGCATGCCCGCCGCTTTGTCGTTACTATGGGGGCAAATAAAGAAAAGGAAAGCTGCCATGTCCACATTACGTCTGCTTATCTCTGATTCGTACGATCCCTGGTTTAACCTGGCGGTAGAGGAGTCTATCTTCCGTCAGATGCCCGCCACCCAGCGCGTGCTGTTTCTGTGGCGCAACGCCGATACGGTGGTGATTGGCCGGGCGCAAAACCCGTGGAAAGAGTGCAATACCCGGCGCATGGAGGAGGATAACGTCCGCCTCGCCCGGCGCAGCAGCGGCGGCGGCGCGGTGTTTCACGATCTCGGTAATACCTGCTTTACCTTTATGGCGGGCAAGCCGGAGTATGACAAAACCATCTCTACCCGCATTGTGCTTAACGCCCTCAACGCGCTGGGCGTAGCGGCGGAAGCCTCGGGACGTAACGATCTGGTAGTCAAAACGCCAGAGGGCGACCGCAAGGTCTCCGGTTCGGCCTATCGCGAGACGCCGGATCGTGGCTTTCACCACGGAACGCTGCTGCTCAATGCCGATCTGAGCCGGCTGGCAAACTACCTTAACCCCGATAAGAAAAAGCTCCAGGCCAAGGGCATTACTTCGGTGCGAGGCCGGGTGGCAAACCTGGTCGATCTGCTGCCGGGCATCACCCATGAGGCGATCTGCGCCGCGGTCACCGAGGCCTTTTTTGCCCACTACGGCGAGCGCGTCGCGGCAGAGATCATCTCGCCGGACAGAACGCCGGATCTGCCGAACTTTGCCGACACCTTTGCCCGCCAGAGCAGCTGGGAGTGGAACTTTGGTCAGGCCCCTTCGTTCAGCCATCTGCTGGATGAGCGCTTCACCTGGGGCGGCGTTGAGCTGCATTTCGACGTCGAGCGAGGACATATCACGCGCGCGCAGATCTTTACCGATAGCCTGAACCCGGCCCCGTTGGAAGCGCTGGCGGCGCGTCTGCAGGGCTGCGCCTATCGTGCGGATAGTCTGCAGCAGGCGTGCGATGCGCTGTTAGGGGATTTTCCAGAGCAGGAGAGAGAGCTGCGAGAGCTAGCGGAGTGGATGGGTAACGCGGTCAGATAACGGAAACGCCCGGTGGCGCTATGCTTACCGGGCCTACAGGTTTCGTAGGCCCATGCCAGCGCCGCCGGGCAAGAGCAAACTTACTCTTTGTCGCCCAGCAGTACGGACTCCAGCGCGATCTTAATCATATCGTTGAAGGTCGTCTGACGTTCAGCAGCGGTGGTCTGCTCGTGGGTACGGATATGGTCGGAGACGGTGCAGATAGTCAGCGCTTTCGCACCGAACTCTGCCGCTACGCCGTAGATCCCAGCCGCTTCCATCTCTACGCCGAGAATGCCATATTTTTCCATCACGTCGAACATGGTCGGGTCCGGCGTATAGAAGAGATCGGCAGAGAAGATGTTGCCGACGCGTGCGTCAACGCCCAGCGCTTTAGCCGCGTCTACCGCGTTGCGCACCATGTCAAAGTCGGCAATCGCCGCGAAGTCATGATCCTTAAAGCGCAGACGGTTTACCTTGGAGTCGGTGCAGGCACCCATGCCGATCACCACGTCACGCAGCTTAACGTCAGCGCGTACCGCGCCGCAGGAGCCTACGCGGATGATCTTCTTCACGCCAAAATCGGTGATCAGCTCTTTGGTGTAGATAGAGCAGGACGGAATACCCATCCCGTGGCCCATCACGGAGATCTTACGGCCTTTGTAGGTGCCGGTGTAGCCCAGCATCCCGCGCACGTTGTTAACTTCGCGCACGTCTTCAAAGAAGGTTTCCGCGATATGTTTGGCACGCAGCGGATCGCCCGGCATCAGCACAACGTCAGCAAAATCGCCCATCTCGGCGTTAATGTGTGGGGTAGCCATCGTAATTTCCTTTAATTC
>NZ_LR607338.1:4180727-4192707 GCF_902164725.1 Pseudescherichia vulneris
AAAGGTAAAGGGCGGGAGCGCCCCCGCCCAAATAATCACAGCATGTTTTTGCCATATTCCATTGGCGACGTACCAAAGTACGATGCCAGCGTCTGGCCGATATCCGCGAAGGTGTCACGGTGGCCCAGCGAGCCAGGCTTGACATTCGGGCCGTAGATCAGCACCGGGATATGCTCACGGGTGTGGTCTGTACCGGTCCAGGTCGGGTCGCAGCCGTGGTCAGCGGTGAGGATGATGATGTCACCCTCCTCCACCAGCGCTAACAGCTCCGGCAGACGACGGTCGAACAGCTCAAGGCCGCCCGCGTAGCCTGATACATCACGGCGATGTCCCCAGGAGGAGTCGAAGTCCACGAAGTTGGTAAACACGATGGTGTTATCCCCCGCTTCCTTCATCTCTTTAACGGTAGCGTCAAACAGCGCGTCCAGGCCGGTGGCTTTCACTTTTTTAGTGATACCAACGTGGGCATAGATATCGGCGATTTTACCTACCGATACCACCTGGCCATCTTTCTCTTCCACCAGCTTCTGCAGAACGGTCGGTGCCGGCGGCTCTACCGCCAGATCGTGACGGTTACCGGTACGCTGGAAGTTACCCGCCTTGTCGCCAACAAACGGACGCGCAATCACGCGGCCAATGTTGTAGCCACCTTCGGTCAGCTCTTCACGGGCGATTTCGCACAGCTCGTAGAGTTTATCCAGGCCATAGGTCTCTTCATGGCAGGCGATCTGGAACACCGAGTCGGCAGAGGTGTAGAAAATCGGCTTGCCGGTTTTCATATGCTCTTCACCGAGCTGATCCAGAATCACCGTCCCGGAGGAGTGGCAGTTGCCCAGATAGCCCGGCAGCCCGGCGCGCTCTACCAGCTTGTCGAGCAGTTCCTGTGGGAAGCTGTTCTCGGTGTCGGAAAAGTAGCCCCAGTCAAAGAGAACCGGCACGCCGGCGATCTCCCAGTGGCCTGACGGCGTATCTTTCCCGGAAGAGAGCTCATGCGCCCAGGCGTAAGCGCCTGCGATCTCCGCATTACCGTCCATCCCCGCAGGAATGGTGCCGGTTGAGCCTTCATGCGCCTTCGCCAGGCCCAGACGGGTTAAATTAGGCAGGTTCAGCGGGCCCTGACGGCCAGTGTTAGCTTCACCTTTGGCACAGGCTTCGGCAATATGGCCGAGCGTATCAGAGCCTGCATCGCCAAAACGGTCCGCATCTTCGGTAGCGCCGATGCCGAAAGAGTCCAGCACCATAATAAATGCACGTTTCATATTTTCTCCGTACTTAGTGCTTCAGAAAATGAGTGCTTCAAATAAAATCGATCAGATCAGTATACAGCTATTCAGTAATGCGACGATAGACGGTTGGCGTGGTTTCGGGAGCGTGATCGTCTAACGTGACGGCAGACTTCACGGCTTTCGCCGCTTCCTGCCAGCTGGCTTCGTCTTTGGCATGGATCACCGCCAGCGGTCGCTGACCGTCAATGCTATCTCCCAGACGGGCCATATCGGTAAAGCCGACGCTGTAGTCGATGCTGTCGGAAGCCTGACGGCGACCGCCGCCCATCGACACCACCGCCATGCCCAGCGCGCGGGTATCCATCGCCGAGACAAAACCTTCGGTATCGGCGTAGACCGCCTTGCTGAGGGTCGCCGTCGGCAGGTATTTTGCGTAGTTTTCGACGAAGTCAGCGGGACCTTTTTGCGCGGCCACCATGCGGCCAAAGACCTCTGCCGCTTTGCCGTTGTCCAGCACCGCCTGCAGCTGCTGGCGGGCATCGGCGTCGTCGCGGGCAAGCTTGCCGGAGATCAGCATCTCCACGCACAGCGCCATGGTGACGTCGAGCAGGCGCGGGTTGCGGTATTCACCGGTCAGGAACTGCACCGCCTCGCGCACTTCCACCGCGTTACCGGCGCTGGAGGCGAGGACCTGGTTCATATCGGTCAGCAGGGCCGTGGTGCGCACGCCTGCGCCGTTGGCGACGCCAACGATGGCTTCGGCCAGCGCTTCAGACAGTTCATAGGTAGGCATAAACGCCCCGCTGCCCACTTTCACATCCATGACCAGCGCATCCAGCCCTTCCGCCAGCTTTTTCGCCAGAATAGAGGCGGTAATCAGCGGAATAGAGTCAACCGTGGCGGTAATGTCGCGGGTGGCATAAAAGCGCTTGTCTGCCGGGGCGAGAGAGCTGGTCTGGCCGATAATCGCGACGCCAACATCCTTAATAATGTCCCGGAAGCGGGTATCGCTTGGGAAGATGTCAAAGCCGGGGATGGCTTCCAGTTTGTCGAGGGTGCCGCCGGTGTGGCCCAGACCGCGTCCGGAGATCATCGGTACGTAGCCGCCGCAGGCTGCCACCATCGGGCCAAGCATCAGTGAGGTTACGTCGCCCACGCCGCCGGTAGAGTGCTTATCGACAATCGGGCCGTTCAGGCTGAGGCTTTTCCAGTCCAGCACCGTACCCGAGTCGCGCATCGCCATGGTCAGGGAGACGCGCTCCGGCATTGCCATGTCATGGAAGAAGATGGTCATCGCCAGCGCGGCGATCTGACCTTCTGAAATGGTGTTATCACGAATGCCGTTGATAAAAAAGCGGATCTCTTCGTCGCTGAGGGCATGGCCATCGCGTTTTTTTCGAATGATTTCTTGAGCGAGAAACAAGGTAACCCCCTGGTGTATAGCATCAGAATTGGCGGGTGGCGCTACGCTTACCCGCCCTACGATCCAGTAGGCCTGATAAGCGAAGCGCCATCAGGCGAATCGACTCTTAATAGCTGCTTGCGCTTTTGCCGTCGCCGTGGCCGAGGGCCTTCAGCAGGCTCGCCAGCAGGCTAGACGCACCAAAGCGGTAGTGACGTGAGTCAGCCCACTCTGCGCCGAACAACTGGTCGGCAATGGCCAGGAACTGCGCGGCATCTTCTGCCGTACGCACGCCGCCCGCCGGTTTGAAGCCTACGGTTTTCTCCACGCCCAGGTCGCGGATAGTTTCCAGCATAATGCGCGCGCTCTCCGGGGTGGCGTTGACCGGCACCTTGCCGGTAGAGGTTTTAATAAAGTCTGCGCCTGCTTTGATAGCGATTTCAGAAGCTTTACGGATCAGGGCTTCCTCTTTCAGCTCGCCGGTTTCGATGATGACCTTCAGCAGCACGTTGGCTTCTGCACAGGCGGCTTTACAGGCCTGAACCAGATCGAAACCGATCTGCTCGTTGCCGGCGATCAGCGCCCGGTAAGGGAACACCACGTCCACTTCGTCCGCACCGTAGGCAATGGCCGCGCGCGTCTCTGCCAGGGCGATCTCAACATCGTCATTGCCGTGCGGGAAGTTCGTCACCGTGGCGATGCGGATCTCCGGCGTGCCCTGCTCTTTCAGCGTCTTACGCGCAATCGGAATAAAACGCGGGTAGATGCAGATGGCGGCGGTATTACCTACCGGGGTTTTCGCCTGGTGACACAGGGCGATCACTTTCGCATCGGTGTCATCATCGTTCAGGGTGGTCAAATCCATCAGTTGCAATGCGCGCAGGCTGCTTGCAGTTAAATCAGTCATAACACTCTCCAGAAGCTGAAGACGGCGTTTGCCGGTTCATTGTTTAACCGGGCGGGTCTGTTACTATTCTAACATCCTCCCGCCACGACACTTCGACGAACATCACAGTTAATAAAAACGTCATGCAATGTTGCACAATATCAATGTGAGATACGTCACTGTTTAAGCCGTTCGTTGCGGCACTGCCCGGAACGGCTGACATGTTAGAATTCTAACATAACAGCGCCCTAAAACGCGACATATCGACGGAATATCGCGCCAGGCGGGAGAGAAATGATAAAATTTTCACATAAACGTTTGATAGGTATTATCAAGAAGCGTAGCAGCTATCTCATCCGGGGACTCCGGACGTAGCTCACAGAGTGTGGTAAAGACGCGGGCAGCCTGCTCGGGGCGGTTAGGCTGTCCCTGGAAACCGTTGAGCGGCATATCCGGCGCATCGGTCTCCAGCAGTAAAGAGGAGAGTGGCAGGCGGGCGATAACGTCGCGGGTCTTACTCGCCCGCGGATAGGTGATAGTGCCTCCGACGCCAATCCGGTAGCCCATCTCGACAAAACGCTGGGCCTGCTGCAGGCTACCCGCAAAACCGTGTACGACGCCGGTGCGCGGCAGACTATGACGCTTGAGATGCATCGCCAGCTTGTCATGAGTACGCCGGGAGTGAAGGATCACCGGCAGATCGTACTGCTTTGCCAGCCGCAGCTGCGCATCAAGCAGCTGTTCCTGCTTATCAAACTGCGGATCTTGTCGATACAGATCCAGCCCAATCTCCCCTATCGCCACCAGCCGGGTAGGCCGTGCGGCGAGCTGCTCGGCCAATCTGTCAATGCACGCTGGCGTATGATTTTCTATCACGATCGGGTGAAGGCCCAGCGCGGCATAGACGGCGTCAAACCGCTCCGCCAGCGCCAGCACGCGGGGAAAATTGGCCGCTTCGGTGGCAGGAACGACAATCGCCTCAACGCCCGCTGCGCTGGCCTGAGCCAGGCTCTGCGCCTCCTCGCCGGTAAAGGGCGGAAAGTCAAAGTGGCAGTGGGTATCGATAAAACGTTGCGTCATGCCAGGTTCTCGTTATTGAAGGTCGTATCGTTGGCCTGCGGCGCATCGACCAGCGGGGTGGTCAGCACATCGTTTGCCACCACCGCAGGCGGTACGACCACCGTCGCCGGGGTGATAATTCTTGGCGCATGGCGCAGCAGCGGCGGCTCATCCACCAGCAGCTTACCCACGGTGGCGAGGAAGTAGCGGCCACACAGCCGCCCCATCTTGTAGTCATCGCGCAGCGCAGGCAGGCGACTGCCGAGGGCCATGCTCTTCAGCAGGCGCGGCGGGTAGATCTCAAAGATCCGCAGCTTGCCAGGAGGCTTCTCAATAAACTGCTGGATCGCATGATAGCTGTTCTCGTGGTGGTGAACGAGGTTAACGAAAGGCTGAAGGCTGCCCTCGCCCAGCCAGCGCTCCATGCGCTTAAACCACTGCGGCGTGTAGTACATCTGCGACGGCACGGTGCGGATCACTACGATGGTTTTCGCCCCCCGCTTTGCCGCCTCCTGCACTGGAATGGCGTCGCTTATGCCGCCGTCGAGATAGTTAATCCCGTCCAGCATAACGCCGCTGCGGTAAAAACCGGGGATAGCGCTGGTAGCGCGGATCAGATCCATCCAGGTCTGGCTGGTTGGCGAGAAGTAGCCAGGGGTGTAGTCATCGCCCCGGCAGGCGCACATGTAGAACAGCTTGCCTACGTCAAACAGGCGGGCGGCGGTATCCATCGCCAGCGGCATATCCCTGGCGGTAGACTCCACCAGCCAGTCGAGATCGATTAGGTTGCCGCCGCGCACAAAGCGCACCGGATTGAAAAATTCACGGGAGGTGGTGTAGCGCATGATGACTTTGCGCGCGTAACCAGGCTGATGACAGAGGTAGGCCGAGATATTTTGTGCGCCAGCGGAGGTGCCGAAGAAGAGTTCAAAGGGATTGAATTGCGCGCGCATGAATTCGTCCAGCACGCCGGCAGTGAAAATGCCTCGTTGACCGCCGCCTTCACAAACTAAGGCGAGCCGCCCTGGGCGAAAGGAACTCAACGCCAGCGGCGCTATATTGCCGAGCGTAACGGGAATTCGCTGCCCCACCCTGCTTTCCTTCCATTATTTTAGTTATTAGAAGCCTATCGCATTTTTGGGCTGTCAGAAACCGTGAAAGCCAGTCACAAGGACTGGCTTTACGATTAGCGGGAATTCACGGCTCGCTACGGACGCCGACGTCCCATGAACAGGCTGACCAGGAACAGAATGATCCCGACAACAAAAACAATTTTCGCTGCGCCTGCTGCCGTACCCGCCAAGCCACCAAAGCCCAGAGCAGCGGCGATTAACGCGATAACCAGAAATATAATGCCCCAACGAAACATAAGATTCTCCTTTCCTTTACCATAGTTAACGTTACCGCTGTTAGTGAGTGCTCAGGCTACTCACCGGCGATACTTACTCGGTGTGATGCTCACGTCCCCCGTTACACTGCGGGGGATCGCATTATGAGATTACTTGTTAACTTTAAGATCGTTTTTCACACTTTTCACACCATCGACCGCTTTGGAGATGCTCTCCGCACGTTCGATTTGTGCCTGGGAATCCACCGTACCGGACAGCTGGACCACACCATCGGTGGTTTCAACTTTCACTTTACGTGCCGGAACGATGTCATCAGCTAACAGCTTAGCTTTAATTTCGCTGGTGGTAGCAGTATCACCTGCATAGCCCTTCACAGAAGAGTCTTTGCCGTCGCGCACGTGCAGCTTATCGCTAACGGACTTGACGCCCTCAACCTGTTTAGTAACTTTTACCGCTTCTTCAGCCTGCGCCTGGCTCTCAACGAAACCGCTCAGGGTGACAACAGCTTTGTCAGTCTTGACAGAGATGTCGGTGCTCTTAATGCTGTCGTGATCGACCAGCGCTGCTTTAACTTTGGCGGTGATCGCGCTGTCGTCCATGAAGTTACCGACTTTATTCATAGAGCTATCGATTTTTTCACCTGCGCTGTGCGCCGAAGATTGCGCTTTGTCAGTTGCGCTGGTCTCTGCCATGGCAGAACCGCTTGCAACAACAGAACCTAATACAACAGCCAGCAGG
The DNA here is from genome assembly GCF_902164725.1 of Pseudescherichia vulneris. Taxonomy (NCBI): domain Bacteria; kingdom Pseudomonadati; phylum Pseudomonadota; class Gammaproteobacteria; order Enterobacterales; family Enterobacteriaceae; genus Pseudescherichia; species Pseudescherichia vulneris. The sequence continues at coordinate 4,187,388 of NZ_LR607338.1, forward strand.
GTTTTAGAAATCTTCAGTCTTGTCATAGTCATCGATCTATTCCTTTCAGTTTGCCCACGTTTTGGGCTTTGAGCAGCCATCAAGGCCACTTTGCTGCTAAGGTGAATAACACCCTGTCGTACAGCGATTAATCATGTGACTAAAAAAGAGTGTGGGATGAAACGCTTTTATTCACGCATTGAACAGTGCATTCATCCACACGTTTGGTAATCACTTTGTTAAATATAGCCAACAATTTAAAAAGCGCTTGGGAGAGAAGATAAAAAACAGGCGATAAAAGCAAAAAGCGGGCTATTTAAGAACATTCCGCAAGGGACTAATAAGACAGGGAAAGTGACAGAGCACGGCGGCTGCCGTGCTCTGGAGAGCAGAGGTGATTAGTGTTCGCGCGTTTTACGGAACTGAACGTCAGGGTAACGCTCCTGGGTCAGGTTGAGGTTGACCATAGTCGGCGCGATGTAGGTCAGGTTATCCCCGCCGTCCAGCGCCAGCTGGATCTCGTTTTTACGCTTGAACTCTTCGAATTTCTTCACGTCGCTGCACTCTACCCAGCGGGCGGTCGCTACGTTAACCGATTCGTAGATCGCTTCTACGTTGTATTCGCTCTTCAGGCGCGCAACCACCACGTCGAACTGCAGCACCCCGACCGCACCCACGATCAGATCGTTATTGGCAATCGGACGGAACACCTGTACCGCACCCTCTTCCGAGAGCTGAACCAGCCCTTTGAGCAGCTGCTTCTGCTTCAGCGGATCGCGCAGGCGAATGCGGCGGAACAGCTCAGGGGCAAAGTTCGGGATACCGGTGAACTTCATCATTTCGCCCTGGGTGAAGGTATCCCCGATCTGGATCGTGCCGTGGTTGTGCAGGCCGATGATATCGCCCGGATACGCCTCTTCAACGTGCGAACGGTCGCCCGCCATAAAGGTCAGCGCGTCAGAGATCACCACATCCTTGCCGATACGTACCTGGCGCAGCTTCATGCCTTTTTCATATTTCCCGGAAACGACGCGCAGGAACGCCACGCGGTCACGGTGTTTCGGATCCATGTTGGCCTGAATTTTAAAGACGAAGCCGGAGAACTTCTCCTCTTTAGCTTCCACTTCACGGGTATCGGTTTTACGCGGCATCGGCGTCGGTGCCCACTCGACAAGACCGTCCAGCATATGGTCAACGCCGAAGTTACCCAGCGCGGTACCAAAGAAGACAGGGGTAATTTCACCGGCCAGGAAGAGATCTTTATCGAACTCGTGAGACGCGCCCTTCACCAGCTCCAGCTCGTCACGCAGCTGCGCGGCCAGCTCTTCACCGACCGCAACGTCGAGATCCGGATTATCCAGGCCCTTAACAATACGGACCTCCTGGATGGTGTGCCCTTTACCGGTCTGGTACAGGTAGGTTTCATCTTTATAGAGATGGTAAACGCCTTTAAACAGCTTCCCGCAGCCAATCGGCCAGGTAATCGGTGCGCAGGCAATCTTCAGCTCGCTCTCAACCTCGTCCATCACCTCCATCGGGTCACGGATGTCACGGTCGAGCTTGTTCATAAAGGTCAGGATCGGCGTATCGCGCAGACGGGTAACTTCCATCAGCTTGCGGGTACGATCCTCAACCCCTTTCGCGGCGTCGATGACCATCAGACAGCAGTCCACCGCCGTCAGGGTACGGTAGGTATCTTCAGAGAAGTCTTCGTGCCCCGGGGTGTCCAGCAGGTTTACCAGGCAGTCGTGATAGGGGAACTGCATCACGGAGGTGGTGATCGAGATCCCACGCTGCTTTTCCATCTCCATCCAGTCGGATTTTGCGTGCTGGCTTGAGCCACGGCCTTTTACCGTACCGGCGGTCTGGATCGCCTGTCCGAACAGCAGCACCTTTTCAGTAATGGTGGTTTTACCGGCGTCCGGGTGAGAGATAATGGCAAAAGTACGGCGCTTGGCCACCTCTTGCAGATAAGGAGACAACGTCATAATTGAATCTTCTTAGTAAACGCGGCACATCGCCACGCATGTTGAATACGAAAAATTGCGGCTATTTTACCCATCAATAGGGGGGAGGCAATCAGTGTTTACACAGGCGTTGCTCCAGTTCGCTCAACGAGGTCACGGTCCAGGTCGGGGTGATCCCCTCCGGCAGCGTGCGGTTGTGTGCATTGAGCCAGCAGGTTGCTAATCCGGCGTTCATGCCACCCAGAATATCGGACTCGGCGGTATCGCCCACCATCAGCACGCGGGAACGCGCCGGATTGCCCGCCTGCTCCAGCGCGTAATCAAAGATATGCGGGTGCGGCTTCGCCACGCCAACCTGCTCGGAGATCACAATCAGATCAAAATGGTCACGCAGGCCGGTGCGCTCCAGGCGAATTTGCTGTAGCGCGGTAAAGCCGTTGGTAATAATGCCCATCTTACACTTGCCCTGCAGGGCGTTCAGCAGTGAGACCGCCCCCGGCAGCGGGGCGCAAATTTCGGCCATCGCGTTAACAAAGGCGCTGTTAAGATCGCCCGGCTGCACGCTGAGGCGGTCGGCCCAGCTCTGGAAACGCTGATGCTGAAGCTGCAAAGAGGTGATAGCGCCGTTCTGGTAATCCACCCACAGCGGCTTATTGATCGCCTGGTAGTCCTGAAAATCTTCAGCGGTAAAGGTCACGCTGTAGTCGAGAAACATCCGCTGTAGTCCGCTGAATGAGTCGAAGGTAAACAGCGTTTCGTCGGCATCAAAGAAGATCCAGTCCCAGTTCATTACATTACCTTTTCTATTAAAGCGGCAAAGCCATAATTACGGCGTCTTCGCGCCCGTCAGCGGTTGGATAGTAGTTGCGGCGAATTGTCGCCTCGTTAAAGCCCAGGCTCTCATAGAGGGCGATAGCCGCCGCGTTTGAGGCCCGCACCTCCAGCCACAGCGTCAGTACGTCACGCTTCTCCAGCTCGCTAATGAGATGCTCAAGCAGCGCTCGCCCCAGCCCGCGGCGCTGAAACTCGGGATCGACCGCGATATTAAACAGCGTGGCTTCGTCAAGAACGACCTGGGTAATGGCAAACGCCGCCAGCGTCTCGTTAACCGTCAGCCCCAGGTTCAGGTAGCGTTCACCCTGATTACTGGCGAAAGTTTTTTCGCTCCAGGGAAAAGCATGGGCGCGTTGCTCAATGGCAAAAGCGTGCGTGAGGTCAGCCGTGCTGAGGGAAGAAATCGTGTTCATACTCGCAGATTTGTCGCCATAGGTCGGCTCGTGCCGCCGGGTTTGCCCGCAGTTCATCGAGCGCGGGAGAGTGGACGCGTGCGCCTTCCAGCGTCAGCGCCTCGTGAGTGCCCAGCAGCCAGCTGTTACAGCGGCTCTCCGGGGGCAGCATCGCCACGCGGTCGGGGGTCAGCTGCAGCACCTGATCCGGGGTTATCGTCAGCGCCCGCAGGATATCGCCCACCAGCGGCTCGCTGAGCGCGGGGAGCGTGTTTGACACCATCACCAGACGGATATGCGCGGGCAGTGACACAGCGACTTCGCCCTGTAACGCCGCAGGCAGGCGCAAAGACCACTGGGTAATGCCCAGCTGCTGTAGCTGCCAGTCGCGTCGGGAAATCATAGCGGGTCACTCCTGTATGTCAGGCGCGCAAATATAGCAAATTCGTCGTATCTGCGCCAACAAACAACTATAATCCAGCGCTGAGTTTATTAAGGAGCTGTTTCATGACTGCTTTAACCCCGGCAAGTGAAGTCTTGCTGCGTCACAGTGATGATTTCGAAGAGAGCCGCGTTCTGTTTGCCGGAGATATGCAGGACGACCTGCCCGCGCGTCTGGATACCGCTGAGAGCCGCGCCCATACCCAACAGTTTCACCACTGGCAGGTGTTGAGCCGCCAGCTGGGCGACAACGCCCGCTTTAGCCTCGTGGCTGAACAGGCCGACGTGGGCGACAGCGATACGCTGATCTACTACTGGCCAAAGAACAAGCCGGAAGCCCAGTTCCAGCTGATGAACATCCTCTCTCTGCTGCCGCTGGGCACCGATATTTTTGTCGTCGGCGAGAACCGCAGCGGCGTGCGCAGCGCCGAGCAGATGCTGGCGGAGTACTGTCCGTTGAACAAGGTCGACAGCGCGCGTCGCTGCGGCCTGTACCATGGTCGTCTGGAGAAGCAGCCTGCGTTTGATGCCACCGCATTTGGTGGGAGCTATACGCTGGACGATCTGACTATCCATACTCTGCCGGGCGTGTTCAGCCGTGATGGCCTCGACAGCGGCAGCCAGCTGCTGCTCTCTACCCTGACGCCGCACACCAAAGGCAAGGTACTGGATATCGGCTGCGGTGCGGGCGTGCTCTCTGCGGTGCTGGCCAGCCACTCACCGAAGGTCCGTTTGACGCTCTGTGACGTCAGCGCCCCGGCGGTAGAAGCCAGCCGCGCGACCCTCGCAGCAAACGGCTTTGAGGGCGAGGTCTTTGCCAGCAACGTCTTCTCTGAGGTGACCGGACGTTACGATATGATCATCTCTAACCCGCCGTTCCACGATGGTTTGCAGACCAGCCTGGAGGCAGCGCAGACGCTGATCCGCGGCGCGGTACGCCATCTGAACAGCGGCGGCGAGCTACGTATTGTAGCTAACGCCTTCCTGCCTTATCCGCAGGTGCTGGACGAAACCTTTGGCTTCCACGAAGTGCTGGCCCAGACCGGGCGGTTTAAGGTTTACCGTACGGTAATGACCCGCCAGGCGAAGCGTTAATCAGATTCGGCCAGCCCGTAGACCCGGTAAGCGCAGCGCCACCGGGCCTACGGGCCGTTCGCGATGAATTTTGCAGCAGTTATTCTATCCCACACAATTAACTGTTGACGAACGGTATAAAACATCTAGAATGCGCCTCCGTGGTTACGATACTTTAAAAGTATCGATGGTCTGCGAAGGTGGCGGAATTGGTAGACGCGCTAGCTTCAGGTGTTAGTGTCCTTACGGATGTGGGGGTTCGAGTCCCCCCCCTCGCACCATAAATCACGATTGATATTGCTCGCACTGGGCGAAGGTGGCGGAATTGGTAGACGCGCTAGCTTCAGGTGTTAGTGTCCTTTGGATGTGGGGGTTCGAGTCCCCCCCCTCGCACCAACGAGGCGATATCAAGAATAAGAGGTAAAAAAGTAAGATAGCTGTGCGAAGGTGGCGGAATTGGTAGACGCGCTAGCTTCAGGTGTTAGTGTCCTTTGGATGTGGGGGTTCGAGTCCCCCCCCTCGCACCACTTATCTTGCTCTCCCCGGTACGACCTCTCCCGTTTCACCCTATTTTCATATTCATTACCATCAGCACTATCCCGCCCATCAAGGCAATACCCGACGGCAGCAGCA
>NZ_LR607338.1:4192807-4207627 GCF_902164725.1 Pseudescherichia vulneris
TCTCATTTGTCAGCCAGCGGTCGCATCATTGCGTGAACTTTCTACATCTGTTAATGACAGACATTCATGAAGGTGATAAATTGTGCGCCTCGGAAAATACATAACAATTTCTTAATCTTTTCGCGAAACTTTATTCACGCGTTATTTCTCATGTTGCCAACCATAACTTTTTATATATTGCAGATTAATAACGACATTACACATGACAGCACAATCCTGGCATAACCTCTGTAACAAGAAATATCAATTATCGCTGCGGTTATTCTTGTTTCTCAATGCCGTTTCGGCCCTCTTTTCATACCTGCTGCCGCTGAGCAGCACCAAGGGCGTGACGCTGCCGCTCGGGCTGCTCTTCACCGCCAGCGTTGCGCTGTTGCTGTGGCACAGATGGCAAGCAGAGAAGAAAATAAATATTCCGCTCATTTCACTCTTATTTGGCTGCCTGTGGGCGTGGCATGTTAGCGTAAAATATTCAGTTATTGGTCACTCGGATCCGGCTTATCTTTTAATTGCGTTATTAAGCGTATTATTCATTGGAACTATCGCTTTCTCTAACAATATCAGCGCGTTTATCTTACATTCTCTGCCGGTCAGCGTAGCCTGCCTCTGGCTCAGCGACGGTAACGCCTGGCTAAGGGTGCTCTACTGCTTCGCCCTGCCGGTAGTCGGCATCGCCATCCAGCATGTTATTCAGCGACGTAATGAAAGCTTTGCTCAGGATCTGATGTATCGGCTGTTGGAAGAGCGCAAGACCCTAAAAGATCTCAGCATGCTCGATCCGCTGACCGGCCTCTATAACCGCCGCGGCCTGCAAAATAAGCTTGATAACCTGCTAGCGCACGATGACGGCAGACAGTTCGTGCTGCTGTTGGATATTGACCACTTTAAGGCCTACAACGATCACTACGGCCATATGATGGGCGACCAGGCGCTGATCCGCGTTTCTGCCGCCATCCGTGACGCCGTGCGCTCCAGGGATATCGTGGCCCGCTTCGGCGGCGAGGAGTTTATGATCCTGCTGAGCAACGTCGATCTGGAGCACGCCCGAACCACTGCCGAGCGCATCCGCCAGCAGGTTTTCGATCTCAAGATCCCGCATATGTTTAATGAGAGCGTGGCAACCAACGTCACGGTGAGCATCGGTATCGCCCCGCTGCTCGACGAAGATATTGAGGATGCGCTGGGCAAAGCGGATAAGGCGCTGTACGAAGCCAAGCATTTAGGCCGCAACTCTATTCTGGTCAGCGGCGAGCTACAGATGGCGTAAACGCAAACAGACGGGCATGTAGCGACAAAAATGTTGCGCTTATGCCTGCCTGTGGTTAGGATTGGCAATCATTATCATTTAGATTCCGGTCTAACCTCCTATGGCGCAACGTTCCGAACTGCTGGCAAACGATCTGATTTGGCGAACCCCGCTGTACAGCGCTGCGCCAACGCTTGCCAGTGCTTTACGCGAAACCCTGTCCAGCCAGCGTCCGCACATGCTGGAGGTTATCCGTCTCGATGAGCCGCCGCCGCACCAGGCGATGACCCTGGCACAGTGGCAGCGCCCCGCCGCGCTGCGCACGCTGCTGGCTGACTACTCCGATCATATCTACCGTAACCAGCCGCATCTGCCTCGCGAAGGGAAACCGCTTCTCTCGCTGTGGGCGCAGTGGTATCTGGGCCTGCTAGTTCCGCCGCTGATGCTGGCCCTGCTGGCGCATGACACCGCGCTGGATGTCTCCCCGGAACATTTTCACGTTGAATTCCATGAAACGGGCCGCGCGGCCTGCTTCTGGGCCGACGTGCATGCCGATCGCTATACCACGCTGTTAGACGATCGCGGCCGCATCGAGAAGCTCATCGTCTCGGCAATGCTGCCGGTCGTTCAGGCGCTGGAAGCGACTGGCGAGATTAACGGCAAGCTTATCTGGAGCAATACGGGTTATCTCATCCACTGGTATCTGAATGAGATGAAGCCGCTGCTCGGCGATGCCAGAGTGAGCGCCCTGCGTCAGCTCTGCTTTTTCGACAAAACGCTGGCGAACGGCATGGATAACCCACTCTGGCGCACCGTGGTTCTGCGTGAAGGCGTGCTGACGCGTCGTACCTGCTGTCAGCGCTACCGCCTGCCGGATGTCCAACAGTGCGGCGACTGTACGCTTAAATAACCCCTACGCGACCTGCTGACTTTCACCCTCTGTGCGCTGTGACTCCTGCGCCTCCTGCTCCAGAAGCTGCTTCTCGTACACCTTGAAGAACGGGAAGTAGATCACGGCGGAGACCACGGCCAGCAGAACGACAAGGATGGCCGCCCGGTAGTCCCAGCCCAGCGCCCAGGCCGCGCCAATCGGTGCCGGTGCAGTCCAGGGAACCACGGCAATCACCCGACCAATCAGATCCATTTTCATTGCGCCCCAGGCAATCACCGAGTTAACCAGCGGTGCGAGCAGGAACGGGATAAAAAAGACCGGGTTCATGACGATAGGCGTGCCGAAGATAACCGGTTCGTTGATGTTAAAGAAGCTGGGGACAATACTGAGCCGCCCGATCGAGCGCAGGTGCACGGAGCGGCTACGCAGATAGCAGATCACCAGCCCCATTGTCGCCCCGGAGCCCCCCACTACAATAAAGAACGTCCAGAACGCTTCCATAAAGATGTGCGGCAGCGGCGCGCCCTGGGCCAGTGCGGTCTGGTTCATCCCCAGGTTAGTTAACCAGAACATCTGCAACATGCCGGAGACGATAGCCGCCCCGTGAATGCCCGCGAACCACAGCAGGTGACCAATCAGCACCGCCAGCAGGATAGCAGGCAGCGAGTCCGCGGCGGCCACCAGCGGCTTGAACAGCGCCATAATCGCCTGTGGGATCAGCACCGAGAACTCTGACTGAATAAACAGGCTCAGCGGGTAGAGTGTCAGCACCACGACCAATACCGGGATCAGCAGATCGAACGAGTTTTTGATCATCGGCGGAACCTGGTCTGGCAGGCGGATCCCGATGTTATGCGCTTTTAAAAAGCGCATCAGCTCCACGCAGTAGATGGCGACCAGGATAGCGGTAAAGATCCCGGTGCCACCGAGGCTATGCACCGGCAAGGCGCTATCGGTTTTTGGCGCGGCCACCAGCAGAAAGGCCATCAGCGAGAGCATGGCGCACATGAAGGGGTCGAGCTGGTGCGACTTCATGTAGTGCTTGCCGAGGTTATAGGCGATGGCGGCACAGATGTAGATCGACATGATCCCCATGGTCATATCGAACGGGGTGAGGATCCGCCCCTCATACTGCTTGGCCAGATCGAGCCAGCCGCGCGCGAAGCCCCAGGTGGTATCCGGTGAAAATGGGGGATAGGCAAAAATAAGCAGGAAGGAGCCGACAATCATAAAGGGCATTGCCGAGATAAAACCATCACGAATGGCCATCACATGACGCTGAGCAGAGATGCGTCCGGCGATGGGGCTGACATAATTTTCAACAAAACGGAAGATCAGGTTAAACGCAGCGTGGTTGGCAGACATTTGGCTCTCCGGTCAGGCGAAAAATGGAATGGCAAAATGAGTATTAGCCTCCGATCTACACTGTGCAACCGGTTACTGTAACCGGTTTCCGTGATTGTGAAGAGGATCGATAATCGGCCTGGCACCCTGTGTATAACCAGGATTTACCTCACAGTTAGGCCGATATCCGTCGTCGGGGTGAAGTAGGCTTATTCAACGTTTTTTGCATCTGTATAAGAATGTCCGCAGCGTAGAGCAGTTCTGCATCGTTACGTACGCCCAATTTCGTCATAAGACTAAGCTTATAGGCACGAATGACCTTGATATTGCGCTTGAAGTAGCAGGCAATATCCACAATCGAGTACCCCTTTGTGGTACAAAAAATAATGTCACGCTCGGTCTGGCTCAGCATCCCCTCATCGCTGAAATACCAGACATTGAGCACGTTATCGTTTCGCTGCCGGTTCTCGTTGAGCCACTTCCACAGCTGCTGACGCATCACCTCTAGCGGCGCTGTTTTACTGAGAATGCCGTGCAGTGACGTAGGTGAAAAACGGCTTACCAGCCGCTCTTCCATCTCATTCCCGGCCAGCACAATACGCTGCCTGTCGGGGTAGTTTTTTTCCATATGGTTTAGCGCCCTGAGACACTCTAGCCTTTCCGTTCTGATACCCGATAGCGAGTAAATAAGTGAAAAGAAAGGTGTCCACACTATGGCTCTGAGGAACGTTGCGTAATCCTTAAAAAAGTGAAACTGGAAATGTGCCGTCGCTGCCTGGGGAAATAGCTGACTTAGTCCAGTTTCGCTTATGGCACATCGCTCAATAATGGCAACGTGTTTGCTTTTTCCGTTTGTTTCCATTGCCCATCATCTCCGTAGGTTATATTTAAATTCAATATACTTGCACCCTGACTGCTATTAATCCACGCAAATAGCTCGGCATTACTGCGTAAACAGAGACGGCGCATGGCGCTATTTTTTTGTGCACTCACCGTTTTATTACTCTTTTTCAGCATGGCGGCAATTTGATTAATACCCCATCCTTTACCAAGAAGTCGTAATACCTGTCGTTCTGAATAGGTTAGAGAGACGGGAGGTATGTTTTCATCATTGATGTCGCCATCATGGGGGGATAACAGTACCTCGCTGATTTCGCCTGCGCGCCGACTGCCGCTACGGATGGCATTAATTATACCGTCGAGAGGTTCCATGCTGGAAAGGAGCGTACTCTCCGAACGTAATAGCTGCTCTACCGCCATGGGATAGACCTGCAGTGGAACCATAAAAATCCAATGATTTTCAGTAATATGCATCATCATTGCGGCGTACTCCCTGCAGGCGCTGCGCGCCTTGTGCAGATCGTTGGTGAGATCGACAAATACAACGCTTGCGCGCTGTAACAGAGAGAACGTGACCTCCTGCCGGGTAGAGCAGCAGACAACTTCATACTCATGAAAAGCATCGTCCATAATAGCAACAAAACCGCGCTGTATTAGCGGCGCTTTGCTTATTATCACTGCACACCTATATTTTTCTGGTAACATATCATCTCCGCTTTCATTCAAAAAATCAGGGCTTATTTATTCGCTCATTGAAATAATCCCCATGAATAAAAAATGATCGAATAAATTTTCTGTACAGATTTGGCACTGTAGACAAAGCACAGGATTAAGATTACGTGTAACCGTTTTATCGTGTCGACTGACGTCAGCCATCAGAGAGAGCATTTTTATCCCTACCCTAATATTGCACATCTTTACTGAAAAAAATAATGGCTGACACGTTAAAAAAGTAAAATATAGAGTAAGCAAATTTAAATACATAGATAACGTGAATGTTAAATTCGATTTCTCCTTGCCAATAGCGCGCCGTAACCGGATCAAATCGCAAGCATCACGATAAATTGATTAATTAGCTAAATATTGATCTATCACAGCGCCGTTCGGGTAGCACGTTGTGTTAAAAATAAGTTTTCTACTTCACCATATTGGTATTTCGCTACGCTACCAGGGCATCTTATGCAAGCAGATCGGGATCAACAGCGGGCCGTAACACGACTGTGCATTCAGTGCGGCCTTCTTCTACTACAGCACGGCGCAGAGAGCGCCCTGGTAGAGGAGCTCTCTACCCGTCTCGGCCTCGCGCTGGGAATGGATGGCGTGGAGAGCGCCATCGCCGCGAACGCCATTGTGCTCACCACCCTTCAGAACGGCCAATGTCTGACCTCGACGCGTAAAAACAGCGATCGAGGCATCAACATGCATGTGGTCACTGAGGTGCAGCACATCGTCATTATGACCGAGCATAAGCTGCTGGATGCGAGAGGCGTCGAACGACGCTTCAACCAGATTAAGCCGCTGCGCTACTCGCGCTGGCTGGTTACGCTGGTGGTTGGCCTCTCCTGCGCCTGCTTCTGCAAATTGAATAACGGCGGTTGGGATGGCGCAGCCATCACCTTCTGTGCCAGCAGCGTCGCCATGTACGTGCGCCTGACGCTAGCCCAGCGGCATCTGCATCCGCAGATCAACTTCTGCCTGACGGCCTTTGTGGCTACCACTATCTCGGGGCTGCTGCTTACCCTGCCCGCCTTCGCCCACACATCAACGGTCGCGATGGCAGCCAGCGTCCTGCTGCTGGTTCCCGGCTTTCCGCTGATTAACGCCGTTGCCGACATGTTTAAAGGCCATATCAATACCGGACTGGCACGCTGGGCCATGGCCAGCCTGTTGACGCTGGCGACCTGTATCGGGGTGGTGATGGCCATGACGTTATGGGGGCTGCGCGGATGGGTGTAACTGATTTTCTGCTGGCGCTGGCGCAGGACATGATCCTCTCCGCTATTCCTGCCGTTGGCTTTGCTATGGTGTTCAACGTGCCGCAGCGTGCCCTGCCCTGGTGTGCGCTGTTGGGTGCCATTGGCCACGGCGCGCGAATGGTGATGATGACCAGCGGCATCAACATTGAATGGTCCACCTTTGTTGCTGCCATGCTGGTTGGCTGCATCGGCATCCACTGGTCACGCTGGTATCTTGCCCATCCCAAGGTCTTTACCGTTGCGGCGGTGATCCCAATGTTTCCGGGCATCTCGGCCTACACGGCGATGATCTCCGCAGTGAAGATAGGCCATGTGGGCTACAGCGAAGCGCTGATGATCCTGCTGCTGACCAACTTTCTCAAGGCTACCTCCATCGTGGCAGCGCTCTCTGTTGGTCTGTCAGTACCTGGATTGTGGCTCTACCGGAAGCGCCCCCGCGTTTGAGGTTTGTGTTCTGCCTGCGCCGTGGTAATAATCCCTGTTCCTGTTGCGGCCAAAAAGAGGCGGATGTGAAGCACGACGGCGTTTATTTACCGGAGAAACTGGACGAGTCTAGCCTGAAGGACAAAATCTTCACCAGTGCCATTGAGCTCTTTGCCGAATATGGTCTGAACGGTGCCCGCATGGAGCAGATCGCCGAGAAGGCGGGCACCACCAAACGGATGGTGGTTTACCATTTTAAGACCAAAGAGACCCTCTATTTGCAGGTGCTTGAGTATGTTTATACGCAGATCCGCGCCAGCGAAACGCGGCTTAACCTGACGCGCCTGCCGCCGGTGGAGGCGATGGTTGAGCTTGTAGAAAGCACCTTTGATTATCATGCTACGCATCCCGATTTTATTCGCATTATCTGTATGGAGAACATGCAGCGCGGACGCTATATGCAGCAGTCAGAGTATCTGCGCAAGGTAAACCGCAGTGCGCTGATCCTGCTGGAGGATATTTTACAGCGCGGCCAGCAAAAGCAGCTTTTCAGCCGCAGCGTGAATGCCCGCGACGTGCATCGTCTGATGAGCAGCTTCAGCTTTCACTACGTGGCGAACAGCTACACCTTTACGCTGCTGTTTGAAGAGGGTGCAGACAGTCAGGCGCAGCAGGCGCACTACCGCGCAATGGCAGTGCAGGTAGTGCTGCGCTATGTCTGTCCGTGATGGGTATGCCTTGTCACAAAAATATAACTTGCAATTAAATCGTGCGCTATCTATATTGTTTGCATGAAGACGAAATCGACGGCTCCGGCAGATGCGCCGCTGGCCCTGAATAACCAGCTCTGCTTTGCGCTCTACTCCGCAAACCTGGCGCTGAATAAACTCTATCGGCAGCTGCTAGCGCCGTTAGGCCTCACCTACCCGCAGTATTTGGTCATGCTGGTACTGTGGGAGCGGGACGACATTACCGTGTCAGAGATTGGCGAGCAGCTGTTTCTCGACTCTGCCACCCTGACGCCGCTGCTAAAACGCCTGGAGGGCGCCGGGCTGATTGTTCGCCAGCGCTCACGTCAGGATGAACGTCAGGTCGCCGTCACGCTGACCGAATCGGGACGGGCGCTGCATGAGAAGGCGCTTGCTATTCCAGAGTCGGTACGCTGCGCCGCCGCCTGCGATACAGATTCACTGGCCGCCCTTCAGCACGAGCTGGAGACGCTGCGCCATCAGCTTCACAAGGCATAGATTTAACAACATATAGCGCCGTCGTTGACGGCCTTATACGTAACATATAAATAGCGCGCTATTTTATAGCACATATAGCGATAACAGTGAAAATAAGGAACCTGCCATGTCTTTAGAAAAAGTAGTTTACACCGCAAAAGCCAAAGCAACCGGTGGCCGTGACGGCCGTGCGACCTCCTCTGACGGCGTACTGGACGTGCAGCTGGGCGTACCGAAAGAGATGGGCGGCATGGGCGGCAACGTCACTAACCCAGAGCAGCTGTTTGCTGCGGGCTACTCCGCCTGCTTCCTCGGCGCGATGAAGTTTGTTGCGGGTCGCGACAAAATCGCCATGCCGAAAGAGGCCTTTGTTGAAGGCGAAGTGGGTATCGGGCCGCTGCCAACCGGTTTTGGCATCGAAGCGAAGCTGAATATTCACCTGCCGGGTATGGATGCGGCCGACGCGCAGAAGCTGGTCGACGCAGCGCATATCGTCTGCCCTTACTCCAACGCCACCCGCAACAACATCGATGTCACGCTGAACATTATCGCCTAATACGTTCGCGAGGCCGGGCGGCGCGACGCTTGCCTGGCCTATAAAAGCGCCCCCTCTCTGTGCTACTATGAGCACATATCACCCGCGGATCTTTCCGCTCTGTTTTTAGCTTGAGATAGCGCTATGTCTTCCAGAATCCTCTCCACCAATGTCATCGGTATCGACGCGTTTATGCACGATCACGCCCGCGTCCTGAGCCAGTCCCGTGACGGGACGGTGGCCGTTTTTGCTGATAACGCCCCGGCGTTTTATGCCCTGACGCCTGCGCGCCTGGCGCAGCTGCTGGAACTGGAAGCCCGATTGCAGCGCCCGGCCAGCGATATCGCGCTCGATCAGCAGTTTTTTAGCGAGCCGACCGACGCGCCCCCCAGCGTGCCGATGGGAAAATTCGCCATGTACGCAGGCTGGCAGCCAGATCCCGATTTTCAGCGCCTCGCCGCGCTGTGGGGCATTGCCCTGAACCAGCCCGTGACCCACGAAGAGCTGGCCTCGTTTGTCACCTACTGGCAGGCCGAGGGCAAGGTGTTTCACCATATGCAGTGGCAGCAGAAGCTGGCCCGCAGCGTGCAGATTGGCCGCGGTAGCCTGACCGGCACCGTTAAGCGCGATATCAATGCGGTTTCCGAGCCGGATAACCAGGTTCCCCCAGGTTTCAGAGGTTAATCATGAAAGACGTCGGCGAAATGATGAAGCGTTTGCAAAAGATGATGCCTGCCCACGTAAAACCGGCGTTTACCACCGGTGAAGAGCTGCTGGCCTGGCAAAAAGAGCAGGGCGAGATCCGCTCGGCGGCGCTCGCCCGGGAAAATCGGGCGATGAAGATGCAGCGTACCTTCAACCGCTCCGGTATCCGTCCTCTGCATCAGAACTGCTCTTTTGATAACTATAAGGTTGAAAACGAGGGGCAGATGAACGCCCTGAGCAAGGCCCGCCAGTATGTCGAGGAGTTCGACGGCAACATTGCCAGCTTTGTCTTCTCCGGCAAGCCCGGCACCGGTAAAAACCATCTTGCGGCAGCGATCTGCAACGAACTGCTGCTGCGTGGTAAGTCGGTGCTGATCATTACCGTGGCCGACATCATGTCTGCGATGAAAGAGACCTTCAGCAACCGGGAAACCAGCGAAGAGCAGCTTATCAACGATCTCAGCATGGTCGATCTGCTGGTGATCGACGAGATCGGCGTTCAGTCAGAGTCACGCTACGAGAAGGTGATCATCAACCAGATTGTCGATCGTCGCTCCTCCTCCAAGCGGCCGACCGGCATGCTGACCAACAACAACGTGGCGGACATGACCCGGCTGCTTGGGGAACGGGTGATGGATCGCATGCGCCTCGGCAACAGCCTGTGGGTTAACTTTAACTGGGATAGCTACCGCAGCCGCGTTACCGGCAAAGAGTATTAAGAGCTTTCCTGGCGCGGCCTGGCGGGTGTCCCGGTATATACTGCCCGGGTCCATCCTAACGGGTTATGCCACATGAAATCAGCCAAACGTTTACTGTGCAGCGTCGCGATCGCCAGCGCCCTGCTCTCTTCCCTCTCTCACGCTGCCACCTGGCAGGAGCAGCTGAACAGCGCGGCTAGCCAGCTGAGCCAGAACTCAGGGTCAACCACGTCAACGCAGCAGAGCGGGACCTCGCTCTCCGCCCTTGGCGGCCTGCTGAACAGCGGTAACCAGGCGCTGAGCGCTGACACCATGAATAACGCCGCGGGTATCATGGGATACTGCGCTAAAAACAAGCTGGCCTCGGTGACCAGCGCAGAGAATATCAAAAGCCAGGTGCTGGAGAAGCTGGGCCTGAGTGCGCCGAAGCAGAAGGAAGATACCAACTTCCTTGAAGGCCTGCAGGGGATGCTGAACACCAAAGACGGCGAGCAGCTGAATCTGAATAATATCGGCAGCACGCCGCTGGCAGAGAAGGTGAAAACCAAGGCCTGCGACCTGGTGCTGAAGCAGGGCATGAACTTCCTCTCCTGATTACCACGCCTTAACGCGTCTGCCCATCTTGCAAGGCAGGCGCGCCTCCCTTACGAAATGAGACATCGCTCATAAAACCCCTCTCTCTAAACCTTTTCTTAATAGAATGTAGCCAGTGTGACGCTAGAATTGCAGCTATGTGAATTCGCCATTAAAGTGTTTTTCCTGCAACATTTCGGCTGCTGCTATTGAGGATCGACCGTTGTCTGAATTTCTCTCTCTTGTGCTGTTTATTGCCTCGATAGCTATCTACTCTCTGAAGGCAGGGCGCAATACCTGGTGGTTTACCGCGATCCTTGCCGTACTGGGCTGCTTTGTGGTGCTTAATATAGCCCTCTACGCCAGCGACTACTTCACCGGCGACGGCATTAACGACGCGGTGCTTTACACCATCACCAACAGCCTGACCGGCGCGGGCGTGAGCAAGTATATTCTGCCGGGCGCAGCACTGGTCATCGGCCTGCTGGCGCTCTTTTTTGCCCTCGGCTGGATCCTGCGCCGTCGCCGCCATCACCCGCTGCACGTTGGCTATAGCCTGCTGGCGCTGCTGCTGGCCCTGGGTTCAGTCGATGCCAGCCCGGCTTTTCGACAGATCACCGAGCTGGTCAAGTCCCAGTCCCGGGCGGGCGATCCCGACTTCGCGGTCTGGTATAAAGAGCCAGCAAAAAGCATTCCGCAGCCGGCTCTTAACCTGGTCTATATCTATGGTGAGAGCCTGGAGCGCACCTACTTTGATAGCGCGGCCTTTCCTGGCCTGACGCCAGAGCTGGGCGCACTAAAAGATGAGGGGCTGGATTTCACCCATACCGCGCAGCTGCCGGGCACCGACTATACCATTGCCGGGATGGTCGCCTCCCAGTGCGGCATTCCGCTGTTTGCGCCCTTCGAGGGTAACGCCTCGGCCTCGATGTCGAGCTTCTTCCCGCATAATCTCTGTCTCGGCGATATCCTGAAGAACTCAGGCTACGAGAACCACTTCGTGCAGGGGGCCAACCTGCGCTTTGCCGGGAAAGATGTGTTTTTAAAATCCCACGGCTTTGACCATCTTATTGGTGCGGAAGAGCTGAAAGGCCGTGTGGCCGATCCCACCTACCGCAACGACTGGGGCTTCTACGATGACACCGTACTGGACGAGGTGTGGCAGCAGTATCAGCAGCTCTCCCAGAGCGGCAAACGCTTCTCGCTGTTTGCCCTGACCGTTGATACCCATCACCCGGACGGCTTTGTCTCCCGCAGCTGCGAGCGTAAAAGCTACGCCATCGACGGCAAAGCAAACCAGTCCTTTAGTGCGGTCACCTGCAGCCAGCAGCATATCGCCGCGCTGATCAACAAGATCAAAGCCTCGCCATGGTTTAAGGATACGGTGATTGTGGTCTCCTCCGATCATCTGGCGATGAACAACACCGCGTGGAAGTACCTGAGCAAGCAGGATCGTAACAACCTCTTCTTTGTGCTGCGCGGTGACCAGCCGACCCAGAACGTTATCGGCCTGAAGCGTAACACCATGGATAACGGTGCCACCGTGCTGGATATCCTCGGCGGCGATAACTTCCTTGGTCTGGGACGCAGCAGCCTCTCGGGCCAGTCGCTCTCCCAGTCGTTCCTGAACATGAAAGAGAAGGTGCTGGCGTGGAAGCCGGATATCATCCGCCTGTGGAACTTCCCGAAAGAGATGAAGGAGTTCACCGTCGAGCGCGACAAGGAGATGATTGCGTTTTCCGGCAGCCGTTTCCGCCTGCCGCTGCTGATCCGCGTTTCGGACCAGCGCGTAGAGCCGCTGCCGGAGAGCGAGTACTCTGCGCCGCTGCGCTTCCAGCTCGCCGACTTCGCGCCACGGGATAACTTTGTCTGGGTCGATCGCTGCTACAAGATGGCGCAGATGTGGGCCCAGCAACTGGCCCTCTCCACCGACTGGTGCGTCTCACAGGGTCAGCTGGGCGGTCAGCAAAGGGTACAGCACGTCGACAGCGCCCAGTGGCAAGGCAAAACCGCGTTTAAGGATACGGTCATTGACACCGCCCGCTATCAGCGCAACGTGGATATGCTCAAGGTGGTAGATAATGACGTTCGCTATAAGGCAGACAGCTTTATCTTCAACGTGGCGGGCGCGCCGGAAGAGGTGAAGCAGTTTAGCGGCATATCTCGCCCGGAGAGCTGGGGGCGCTGGTCCAACGCGCAGCTGGGTGAGGAGGTGAAGATTGAGTACAACGCGCCGCTGCCGGAGAATTTCGATCTGGTTATCACGGCTAAAGCCTATGGCCCGAACGCCAACAAACCGATCCCGGTGCGGATAGGTGATAGTGAGCAGACACTAACTTTAGGCAATGAGGTCTCTACCACTACGCTGCGATTCCATAACCCGTCGCATAGCAATACGTTGACAATTGTGCCGCCGGATCCGCAGTCCACCAACGAAGGGAATATTCTCGGCCACTCGCCGCGCAGATTAGGGATTGGGATGGTGGAGATTAAGGTAGTAAAAACCGAGGGCTAGCTGCCCCCGGTTGGGTAGGATCGTAACGTAGGCCGGGTAAGCGCAGCGCCACCCGGCGTTATGACAACTTAGAAGGTTTCCCAGTTATCGCCCGCGTCGGCAACCGCCGGTTTGCGGGTCGCCAGCGGCGCTGAGGCTTTGGCGATAATCGCCTGGTCACGGGCTTCTTTACGCTGATCCTGCATAATGCGGAACACCGCTACGGCCTGAGTCAGACGGCTCGCCTGCTCTTCCAGCGCTGCTGCGGCTGCAGCAGACTCCTGTACCAGCGAGGCGTTCTGCTGGGTGACACGATCCATCTCGGCAACCGCCAGCCCCACCTGGTCGATACCGCGGCTCTGCTCGTCGGACGCAGAGGCGATTTCGCCCATGATGTCCGTTACGCGGGTCACCGCATTGACGATCTCGTCCATGGTCTCACCGGCGCTCTCAACCAGGGTTGAGCCCAGCTCTACGCGGCCTACGGAGTCTTCGATCAGGCTCTTAATTTCGCGAGCGGCCTGGGCGCTGCGCTGGGCCAGGTTACGTACTTCCCCTGCCACCACCGCAAAACCACGACCCTGTTCACCGGCACGTGCCGCTTCTACCGCTGCGTTCAGCGCCAGGATGTTGGTCTGGAAAGCGATACCGTCGATCACGCTGATGATGTCAGCGATCTTCTGCGAGCTGCCAGCGATGTCGCGCATGGTCTGCACCACGTTATCCACCACTTTACCGCCCTTCTGTGCGGTCTCAGAGGCGCTAAGTGCCAGATGGCTTGCCTGACGGGCGTTTTCGGCGTTCTGCTTCACGGTCGCGGTCAGCTCTTCCATGCTGGCAGCGGTCTCTTCCAGAGAGGCAGCCTGCTGCTCGGTACGGGAGGAGAGATCGTTGTTGCCCATCGCGATTTCGCTTGCGCCGCTGTAGATCTCGTTCGCACCGGTACGCACTGTACCTACGGTACGCATCAGCTCACCCTGCATGTGACGCAGGCTTTCTGCCAGCTGGCCCATCTCGTTAGCACCGTGCACATCGATCTTCTGCACCAGATCGCCGCCGGCGATATGGCGGATGCTCTCTACCAGACGGTTGAGCGGGGAGATCAGCACGTTTTTAATACCGAACCAGACGGCAACGATCACCGCCAGTACTGCCAGCAGCACGCCGATGATGATCCAGATAGCCATGCTGTAGGAGTTGTTGTTGTCCTCGACGGCGAGGTCGTAAAGATGATCATTCTGCTTCAGGAACTCAACGTACTCTTTCTCGAATCCATCCTGGTAACCCTGGGTCGGCTGGTCAAAGAACTCATTGATTTTGCCTGCGCCCAGCAGCTGGATAAGTTCAGCCAGTGCGCCGTGATAGATATCGTACTGGCGCTTGATCTCCTGGGTTACGGCTTCGTTCTGACGCGGATCGTGCGGCAGAGCCTGATACTCGTTCCAACGCTGCTCCGCCTGTTTCAGGGAGGTGCTGGCAATCTGCATCAGCTCGGCAACGGTAGCGCCGCTGCCGATGTTGTTCTGATCCATCATGTAGCGGATCCCGGCACGGTTAAGCGTGTTACGGGTCTGCAGCAGCGCAACCCAGCTGCCGTTAAGCGTGGACTGCTGCTCACGGATGGTTTGCAGAACGGTAAAGTTATCTTTGTCGTGTTTCAGCGCGCTGAAGAACAGTCCGCCGGAGGTGATTTGTAACAGGCCAAATAGTGCAAGGACCAGAAGTAAACTGGTCACAATTTTGATACGGTTTAACATGTTTTCTCATTCCTTTAGAGGGATAACAGTTTTTCGGCCTGGAACAGGAAAACTTTACCGAATAGTTGTGTGCTGCTTTGATCGCGATGCAACCTGAACACTGCACATACG
>NZ_LR607338.1:4208616-4214149 GCF_902164725.1 Pseudescherichia vulneris
ATCGGCCTTTTCCGGAAAAGTGAAATCATGGCCGTCGATCGGAAATTAAACTTTGCTAATGTTGCGGTTAAGCATTTTCCCCTTACTGACAACGGGAAGGTAGATTGGTGGCGAGACCATAAACAGATTCTGAAGGAAAAATTCAGCATCCCTGTTCCGGCTAAAAACGGAGACTGGTACATCAGCGTTTGGAATTATGGCGACGGATTTAAGGCAAAACCAAATGGCGACATCAGAATTTTTAACGCCGATACCCAGGATATGCTGTGCTTCGACAATGATGAAAGTAAATGCATCGACAAAGATCTACTGATGCGCATCGAGGGCAACAGGGATGGTAGTGTGGATATACAAGTCGGTGATAAAACGATAGCTGTTAAGTCATAAATGCATAAGGCCCCATGTAAACTGGGGTCTAGCTGAGCAAAGCCAAGACTGGTCTGCGATTTAACCAGTGATCCCCATCACACTCTTTTTCCCGTTCACAAACTGTTAAAACCGCTTACATCTCTCCTGCGACCGCTTACCCCTGACATTCAACCGTTCGGCCACTTATTGGCCGCTTTCTCTCCACTGTTTGCCATGATTCATAGTGAAAAATTAACAATTTAACACTCCTACTCCTGTAATCTTTTTCATATAGCCAGGTCTAATATGGATAATAAAAAGCTACTCAAGCACATACCCTGGATGATCCTCGGGATCATCGGTGCTTTCTGTCTGGCGGTTGTCGCCTTACGGCGGGGTGAAAACGTAAGCGCCCTGTGGATCGTCGTTGCGTCGGTCTCCGTTTACCTCGTGGCCTATCGCTACTACAGCCTCTACATCGCGCAGAAGGTCATGAAGCTCGACCCGACCCGCGCCACCCCGGCGGTCATTAACAATGACGGCCTGAACTACGTCCCGACCAACCGTAACGTGCTGTTTGGTCACCACTTTGCCGCTATCGCCGGGGCAGGCCCGCTGGTCGGCCCGGTGCTGGCCGCGCAGATGGGCTACCTGCCCGGCACGCTCTGGCTGCTGGCAGGCGTCGTGCTGGCCGGTGCGGTGCAGGACTTTATGGTGCTGTTTATCTCCTCCCGCCGTAACGGCGCTTCTCTCGGGGAGATGATCAAAGAGGAGATGGGTCCGGTGCCGGGCACTATCGCCCTCTTCGGCTGCTTCCTGATCATGATTATCATCCTCGCCGTACTGGCGCTGATCGTCGTTAAGGCGCTGGCGGAGAGCCCGTGGGGCGTCTTCACCGTCTGCTCCACCGTGCCAATCGCGCTGTTTATGGGGATCTACATGCGATTCCTGCGCCCGGGCCGCGTGGGCGAAGTGTCGGTGATTGGTATCGTGCTGCTGGTGGCCTCTATCTACTTCGGCGGCGTGATTGCGGCCGACCCGTACTGGGGCCCGGCGCTGACCTTTAAAGACACCACCATCACCTTCACCCTGATTGGCTATGCGTTTGTCTCCGCCCTGCTGCCGGTGTGGCTGATCCTCGCCCCGCGTGACTACCTGGCGACCTTCCTGAAGATCGGCGTTATCGTCGGCCTGGCCATTGGTATCGTGATCCTCAACCCAGAGCTGAAGATGCCCGCCATGACCCAGTACATTGACGGTACCGGTCCGCTGTGGAAAGGCGCGCTGTTCCCGTTCCTGTTTATCACCATCGCCTGTGGCGCAGTCTCCGGCTTCCACGCGCTGATCGCCTCCGGCACCACGCCGAAGCTGCTGGCCTGTGAAACCGACGCCCGCTTTATCGGCTACGGCGCGATGCTGATGGAATCCTTCGTGGCGATTATGGCGCTGGTGGCGGCCTCGATTATCGAGCCAGGCCTCTACTTTGCCATGAATACCCCGCCTGCCGGTCTGGGTATCGTGATGCCGAACCTGCACGAGCTAGGCGGGGCGAACGCCCCGGCGATCATGGCGCAGCTGCAGGACGTCACGGCCCATGCCGCCGCTACGGTCAGCTCCTGGGGCTTTGTCATCACCCCTGAGCAGATCCTGCAAACCGCGAAGGATATCGGTGAGCCGTCCGTGCTGAACCGCGCCGGCGGTGCGCCGACCTTGGCTGTCGGTATTGCCCACGTGTTCCACAAAATTCTGCCGTGGGCGGACATGGGCTTCTGGTATCACTTCGGCATTCTGTTCGAAGCGCTGTTTATCCTGACCGCGCTGGATGCCGGGACCCGCTCTGGCCGCTTTATGCTGCAGGATCTGCTGGGTAACTTCGTGCCGTTCCTGAAGAAAACCGACTCTCTGGTGGCGGGTATTATCGGTACCGCAGGCTGCGTGGGCCTCTGGGGCTACCTGCTCTATCAGGGCGTGGTGGATCCGCTGGGCGGCGTGAAGAGCTTGTGGCCGCTGTTCGGCATCTCTAACCAGATGCTGGCCGCCGTAGCGCTGGTGCTGGGTACCGTGGTGCTGGTTAAGATGCAGCGTACCAAGTACATCTGGGTGACCGTAGTACCGGCAGTCTGGCTGCTGATCTGCACCACCTGGGCGCTGGGGCTGAAGCTGTTCAGCGACAACCCGCAGATGGAAGGCTTCTTCTACATGGCGAACCAGTACAAAGCGCGTATTGCTGCCGGTAGCGAGCTGACCGCCCAGGAAGTGGCGAACATGAACCACATCGTGGTGAACAACTACACCAACGCCGGGCTGAGTATCCTCTTCCTCGTGGTGCTGTACAGCATCATCTTCTACGGGTTCAAAACCTGGATGAAGGCCCGCAACAGCACGGTTCGCACGGATAAAGAGACGCCATACGTGCCGGTGCCGGAAGGCGGCGTGAAGACCTCTTCACACCACTAGTCATTGACGGAACGCCGGATAGCACTGCGCTTATCCGGCCTACGTTTCTCGGCCCGGCAATCTTGCCGGGCTTTTGTAATTTCTGGATGGCATTATGTTTGGTAACTTAGGCGAAGCAAAAAAGTATCTCGGCCAGGCCGCGAAAATGCTGATTGGGATTCCTGACTATGACAACTACGTCGAGCATATGAAGACCAATCACCCGGATAAGCCCTACATGACCTATAACGAGTTCTTCCGCGAGCGACAGGAAGCACGCTATGGCAGCGGCGGAAGCAGCTGCTGTTAGGAGACACTATGACACCCATTGCAGTAACGCTTCTTACCGGTTTTCTTGGCGCGGGCAAAACCACCCTGCTGCGCCACATCCTTAACGAACAGCACGGCTACAAAATTGCGGTCATCGAGAACGAGTTTGGTGAAGTCTCCGTTGACGATCAGCTGATTGGCGATCGCGCCACGCAGATCAAAACCCTGACCAACGGCTGCATCTGCTGCTCCCGCTCCAACGAGCTGGAGAGCGCCCTGCTGGATCTGCTCGACGGCCTCGACCGGGGCGATATCGCCTTTGACCGGCTGGTGATCGAGTGCACTGGCATGGCCGATCCCGGCCCGATTATTCAGACCTTCTTCTCCCACGAGATCCTCTGCCAGCGCTACCTGCTGGACGGCGTCATTGCCCTGGTGGATGCGGTGCATGCCGACGGGCAGATGAACCAGTTCACCCTCGCCCAGTCGCAGGTAGGCTATGCCGACCGCATTCTGTTGACCAAAACCGACGTGGCGGGTAGTGCCGAGGCCCTGCGCGAGCGGCTCCAGCGCATCAACGCTCGGGCACCGATCTATACCGTCACCCACGGCGACATCGACCTGGCGCTGCTGTTTAATACCAATGGCTTTATGCTGGAGGAGAACGTCGTGCCCGCGACGCCGCGCTTCCACTTTATGGCGGATAAGCAGAACGCTATTTCGTCTATCGTGGTGGAGCTAGACTACCCGGTAGAGATTAGCGCGGTCTCCCGAGTGATGGAGAACCTGCTGCTCAGCTTTGCCGAGAGGCTGCTGCGCTATAAGGGGATGCTGTGGATCGACGGCGAACCTAACCGCCTGCTGTTTCAGGGCGTGCAGCGTCTCTATAGCGCCGACTGGGACCGCCCCTGGGACGACGAGCCGCCGCACAGCACGCTGGTGTTTATCGGCGTCCAGCTGCCAGAGGAGGAGATCCGGGCGGCATTTGCTGAGTTAAAAACCCGGTGACCCGCGATATTCTGCAAACCTTCTGGCGCTCGCCGCTACTGCCGGGAGTGGAGTTACGCTCCACCTGGCAGAGCCGCCAGGCATACAAGACGCACAGCCACGCCCAACTGTCGATTGGTGCCATTGTCGAGGGGCAAACCCGCTGCGTCTGTAATGGCGAAACGTATTTGCTCTCGCCGGGGGATGTGATCATCATTCCCGCGCATGTCCCGCACAGCTGCAATCCGGTGGACGGGCAGCCTCGCAGTTACCATATGCTCTACATCGAAACGGATTTTCATCCCGCGCCCCAAATTGTGCGGAGCGAATCCCTGTTCCGTCACTATCTGCAAGCCATTGAGAACCTCTCTTCTCAGGCAGTCGAGACGCTGCTCGCCGCGCTTCCCGCTGAGCCCGCCCAACCTGCCACGCTGCGCCCTACCAGCCTACAGCTGCAGGAAACGCTGCTTGAAAACCTGGTGGCTCCGCCCTCACTGGATGCGCTGGCTCATCAGTTTTCCTTACGCAAAGAGACGCTGATCCGCACCTTTAAGCAGGACAGTGGCCTGACGCCCATCACCTTTCTCAATAGCGCCCGGATTGAGTTTGCCAAAACGCGCCTGCGCGCCGGGGCGGATATTGCCGACGTTGGCTACCAAAGCGGCTTTGCCGATCAGAGCCACTTCCATAAGACCTTTGTCAGCTATACCGCTGCCACGCCGCGCCAGTACGCCACGGGCCGATCAATATCTGACAATAATTAATGTCCCGTACGCCGTAGGATGGCCTCAATTTTCTTTTCTGAGGTCGCTATGGATCTGTTACATACCCTGTTTCCCGCCGCGTTTGCCATGTTGGCGCTGTCGCACTTTGTCGCTCTGCTCAGCCCCGGCCCGGACTTCTTTCTGTTGACGGGCTACGCTATCCGCTACCGCCTGCGCGGCAGCATCGGGCTGTGCGTTGGCATCGCCGCGGGCAATGCCCTCTATATCGCGCTGGCGATTGTTGGCTGGAGCGAACTTCGCCGCTCACCCCTGCTGTTTTCCCTGATCGAAGTGGCCGGGGCGGCGTACCTGCTGTGGATTGGTAGCCAGCTTATTCGCAGCAGGCCGGGCAATCTCGCCCTACAAGGGGGCGATGCTGGCCGCCCGTCTCTGGTGAAGCAGGTGCTGATGGGACTGGCTTCGGCACTGCTCAACCCGAAAAACGCTCTCTTCTACCTGGCGCTGATGGCCTCGCTGCTGGGCCCCAACGTTACGCTGCTCCAGCAGTCGGTAAGCGGCATCTGGATGGTCATCGTGGTGCTGGTATGGGATCTGCTGGTGGTGGTGCTGATTGGTTTGCCGCCAGTGCAAAAACGCCTCTCGGCGGCGGTAGCCGTTATCGAGCGGATAGCCGGTGCAGTGCTGATGGGATTTGGGGTATGGATTTTAGCAACGTGGTTTTTTGCCGGACCCTAGGTCCGGCAAGCGTAAATCCCGCTGGCTACACT
>NZ_LR607338.1:4214176-4217410 GCF_902164725.1 Pseudescherichia vulneris
TATATCTTTTAGCTGCTCATTGCTCATTTTTTGCAGGGTGCGCTGCGCCTGACTCCGCAGATGCCATTTTTTGATCGCTCGCCAGAGGATAACAAAGCCGATAAAGGGTCTTGTACCTCTGTTTTCATGAAATTCCATTCTCTGCCTCCTCGCGTTGACTGAAGCACTATTTTCAGCGAGAGTGGCATAAACAATA
Source organism: Pseudescherichia vulneris (assembly GCF_902164725.1). Classification (NCBI taxonomy): domain Bacteria; kingdom Pseudomonadati; phylum Pseudomonadota; class Gammaproteobacteria; order Enterobacterales; family Enterobacteriaceae; genus Pseudescherichia; species Pseudescherichia vulneris. Next base: position 4,214,373 of record NZ_LR607338.1, read on the forward strand.
CAGACTCAAAAAACGATTTTGTTTTCCATACAGATCCGCTAAAACGGTATCTGAACAGCGTCATTAGCCCAGATCTGTACTGATTTTTTAATCTGTATGGCAATAAATAAGGATACAGCATGGCACGGTATCAACGTCTGGCAGAGCTCTTAGCCGAGCGTATTGAGCAAGGCCTGTATCGCCATGGAGAAAAACTTCCGTCGGTACGCAGCCTGAGCCAGGAGCATGGCGTGAGCATCAGTACCGTTCAGCAGGCATATCAGACCCTTGAAACACGGCAGCTTATTACCCCCCAGCCACGATCTGGCTACTTTGTTGCGCCGCGCAAGGTGCAGCCGCCAGTGCCACCCATGTCGCGGCCAGTACAGCGTCCGGTAGAGATCACCCAGTGGGATCAGGTGATCGATATGCTCAAGGGCCATAAGGACAAAGAGATTATTCCCTTCAGCAGCGGCGCGCCGGATATCCAGCAGCCCAGCCTGCAACCGCTTTGGCGCGAGCTAAAACGCCTGGTACAGCATAACCTCGATGAAATCCTCGGCTATGACGCCCTGACCGGTCGCGTGGAGCTGCGGGAGCAGCTTGCCCGCTTAATGTTAGACGGCGGCTCGGTGGTGAGTGCGGAGGATATCATTATCACCAGCGGCAGCCAGAGCGGGCTTTCGCTTGCTCTGCTGGCAGTGTGTCGCCCTGGCGATATCATCGCTATCGAGTCCCCTACCTATTACGGCACCATGCAGCTTCTGCGCAGCCTGGGTTTTAAGGTCATTGAGATACCGACCGATCCGGAAACGGGTATGAGCGTGGAGGCGCTGGAGCTGGCGCTAGCCCAGTGGCCAATCAAGGGGATCGTTACCGTGCCGAACTGTAATAACCCTCTTGGGTTTATTATGCCGGACGCGCGTAAGCGGGCGCTCCTCGCCCTTGCCCAGAGCCATGACATCGTCATTTTTGAAGATGACGTCTATGGCGAACTGGCGACAGACTACCCGCGCCCGCGCACGATCCACTCCTGGGACATTGATGGCCGGGTCATACTGTGCAGCTCGTTTACCAAAACCGTCGCGCCTGGCCTGCGCGTGGGCTGGATTGTGCCTGGGCGCTACCACGACCGTTTTTTGCAGATGAAGTACGCCGTGGTGGGAAGCAACGTCCCGGTAACCCAGCTGGCGGCGGCCAGCTTTATCAAAGACGGACATTATCATCGCCATATCAGGCGGATGCGGCATATCTATCAGCGTAATATAGCGATCTATACCTGCTGGGTACGGGAGTATTTTCCGGAAGGGATCTGTATCACGCGCCCGAAGGGCGGGTTTATGCTGTGGGTGGAACTGCCCGAGCAGGTCGACATGGTCTGCGTAGCGCAACAGCTGTGCCGGCTAAAAATTCAGGTGGCACCGGGATCGCTGTTTTCAGCATCAGGGAAGTATCGCAACTGCGTGCGAATCAACTGCGCGTTACCGCCAAACGAGAAGCATCAGGCGGTGATGGAGAAGCTGGGTAATGCGGTAAAAGTGGCAATGGAGTAGCCCTCTCCCTTGCGAGAGAGGGCATGAAAACTACTTACTCACAACGACCAGCTTCTGGTTCACAAACTCTTTGATCCCCAGATCCGACAGCTCGCGACCAAAGCCGGAGCGCTTAACGCCGCCGAACGGCAGTTCCGGGGCGGTATCGGTCAGGGAGTTGATGTAAACCATCCCGGTCTCGATACGTGACGCCAGGGCTTTTGCCCGATCGATATTCTGGCTGAAGATAGAGCCGCCCAGACCGTAGTTTGAGTCGTTCGCCAGCTGCACCACTTCGTCGTCGTCTTTGACCACGTAGATCTGCGCCACCGGACCGAAGAACTCTTCAAAATAGGCCGGGTTGTCGCGGGTGATGTGGGTCAGGATCGTCGGCTCGAAGAAGTTACCTTCGCGCTCAACAGGCTTACCGCCAAGATGCAGCTTCGCACCGTTTTTCACCGCCTCGTTAACCTGTTTGGTCAGCGTCTCCAGCGCGTCCTTCGACGACAGCGGGCCCAGGGTCGTGGACTCATCCATCGGGTCACCGATCTTCACCTGACGGAAGGCGTCGGTATATTTCTCCAGGAACTTGTCGGCGATCGACGCCTGCACAATAAAACGCTTCGCGGCGGTACAGACCTGCCCGGCGTTTTGCAGACGCGCGGTGACGCCCACCTCAACAGCTTTATCCAAATCGCTGTCGTCCAGTACGACAAATACGTCGTTACCGCCCAGCTCAAGCGTCGCTTTCTTCAGCTTTTTGGCCGCCTGCGCCGCTACCGCGCTGCCTGCCGTTTCAGAGCCAGTCAGCGCCACGCCCTGAACGCGATCGTCGGCAATGATATTGGACACCTGATCCGAAGAGATAAACAGATTAGTGTACGCCCCCTCTGGCGCACCCGCCTCTCGCACCAGCTGCTCGAAGATTTCCGCACAGTGCGGCACGATGCTGGCATGCTTAACGATAATTGGATTACCGGCGGCTAGGTTCGGGGCCAGAACGCGCATCAGCTGATAGTAAGGGAAGTTCCACGGCTCAACTGCCATTAGCACGCCGATGGGATGATGCTCAACCCAGGCCTCACCCAGATCGGAGTTATATTTTACCGGTGCAAGGAAGGTGCTGGCATTATCGGCGTAGTAGCGCGCAATGCTTGCACAGAGTTTGACTTCACCCCGGCTCTGCTCAATCAGTTTGCCCATCTCCTGGGTGGCAATTTTCGCCAGCTCCTCTGAACGTTCCTCCAGCAGATTGGCAAGCTTAAGCAGCACAGGCAGGCGTTTCTCAATATCACCTTTTGACCATGAGGAGTGGTATAGCGCATCCGCTTTTTTCAGCGCCGTCTCGATATCCGCATCAGTATGGGACGGATACTCTTTAACAAGCTGATTTGTGAATGGATTCACTGTCTGATAGGCCATCTCAAATACCTCCTGGTTAGCAGTAAAAGATGCTGATAAGGTTAATAAGCGTAGTTGAAACATATGATGGCACATGGATTATTCGGCATAAACGGACTGTTCCGA
>NZ_LR607338.1:4217607-4221660 GCF_902164725.1 Pseudescherichia vulneris
TGCCGCTTTGGGTGCAGAGCTGCTCTATGAATCCGTCTCGCCTGGTCAGGAGATCGATCAGGACGCCCAGCAGCATACGCTGCGCCTTGCACCGGGCACGCAGGTGAAAGCGGTCAGAATGCTCAAGCTGCACAACGGGCCGGGCATTGAGCTGTTTGAGATGCAGGGGCCGGATCAGGATCAACCCCAGCGGGCCAGCGACTATGGCCTGCAGCACTTTGCGGTCTACACCGATGACATCGTGCAGGCGACGCAGCGCTTTGCGGAGGCGGGCGGCAAGATGTTTACCGAGCCCAAACCCCTTACCTTCCCTACCGAGTATGGCGACGGCAATCAGTTCTGCTACGGCAGCACGCCCTGGGGCGGGATCATTGAATTTATCTCTCGTCCTTCCCCTATGCCCTACGAGAAAGAGACCGCCTCGCGACGCTGGAAACCCTGATCGGGATTTCTATTTAGTCGTCAGAGATCTATGATGAGTAGATGGATAAATTAGCCGAACTTAAACGGGCCAAGCGCCTGGCCCTGTCGCTGCTGCTGATCGCCGCGGCGACCTTTGCTACCACCCTTTTTCTGCCGCCCACCCGCCTGGTAGGCGCAGTAAAGGCCGTTGCCGAAGCAGCAATGGTGGGCGCACTGGCCGACTGGTTTGCGGTAGTGGCGCTATTTCGCCGCGTGCCACTGCCCTTTATTTCTCGCCATACGGCGATCATTCCGCGTAATCAGGAGCGGATCGGCGACAATCTCGGTATCTTCGTGCAGGAGAAGTTTCTCGATACCCAGTCGCTGATCGCCCTGATTCGCCGCCACGAGCCCGCACTGATGATCGGCACCTGGTTCAGCCAGCCAGATAACGCCCGCCGCGTGGGTCAGCACCTGTTGCAGGTAATGAGCGGCTTTCTCGATCTCACCGATGATGCCCGCATCCAGAACCTGCTCAAGCGCGCCGTGCACAAGGCGATCGACAAGGTCGATCTCTCTGGCACCACCGCGCTGGTGCTGGAGAGCCTGACTAAAAACAACCGTCACCAGGTACTGCTGGACTCGCTGATCGCCCAGCTCTTAACGCTGATCCAGCGCCAGAGCACTCGCGACTTTATTGCCCACCACATTGTGCGCTGGCTGAAGACCGAGCACCCGCGTAAGGCGAAGCTGCTGCCGACCGAATGGCTGGGGGAGCAGAGCGCGGAGATGGTCTCCAGCGCGGTGAACTCCCTTCTGGATGACATCAGCCATGACCAGGCCCACCAGATCCGCCAGGCGTTCGACAAAGCCACGCTTAAGCTTATTGATCGGCTGAAGAACGACCCAGAGATGGCCGCCCGGGCGGAGAGCACCAAGACCTACCTGAAAGAGGACGAAGCGTTTAACCGCTATCTGGGCGAGCTGTGGGGCGATCTGCGCAACTGGCTGAAGACCGATATGGAGAGTGACAACTCAAAAGTGCAGCTGCGCATTGCTGAGGCCGGACAGTGGTTTGGCGAAACCCTGGTGGCGGACAGCGCCCTGCGCGCCTCATTTAATCAGCATCTTGAGCAGGCCGCCCGCAGCGTGGCCCCGGAGTTTGCCCAGTTCCTGACCCGCCACATCAGCGACACGGTCAAGAGCTGGGATGCAAAAGAGATGTCGCAGCAGATCGAGCTCAACATCGGCAAAGATCTGCAGTTTATCCGCGTCAACGGCACGCTGGTTGGCGGCACCATCGGGCTGATCCTCTGGCTCCTGTCGCAGCTGCCGGGGCTATTTGCTGGCTGATCAGGCAGGCGGCGGTATCACATAGCGCGTAGCCGGAAAGCGGTTGAGCAGCAGGTGAACCAGGAACACCAGCGTCAGGGTAATGAACAGCGACACGGTGACCGAGACGATACGGTAGAGATCGCTGAACACCAGATCCTGATTAGGGTGCATATTCTGGCCGAACATGATCCCAAGGGTGGTGATGCTGGCGAAGCCCACGCCCGCCCCCACCTTCTCCATGGTATGCAGCCGTGCACCCACCCCTAGTCCGAGACAGATCAGCGGCATCATCAGCAGCATATGGCTGCTGTGATCGTAGAGCACCAGCTGGATCAGCAGAATATAGAAGCAGCCCAGCACAACGCCGGCGATTCGCCATATTGAGCTGAGCACCGCGCCACGGTAGCTCATCGGGAAGAGACTGAGCACGCCCGCCATCAGTGCCGACAGCGAGTCGCTGAGGTTATACACCTGGAAGACGATAAAGATCACCGTTGCCACGGTGCCGGAGAGCAGAGATTCATGGCGGATGCGGGCAGCGTCTTTCTCGATAACCGGCGGGCGCATACGCGGCTCGACGTCCGGGATCAGGTAGTGCAGCAGCGCGCTCAGGCAGACCGCCATCACGCAGGCTTCAATATTTGAGAAGAACAGCACGTGCCAGTCGTTAGTGGGATAGCTCATAAAGTTGAGCATCGTGCTCTGGCACACCACCCCCATCGAACCGAAGAGAAACAGCGGCCCCTGACTCATAAAGCGAAAGCGCACCACGTACAGAGCAAAGACCACCAGCGTCATGATCACCGGCCACTGCGACAGAAAGCCGATGATCAGCACCATCTCAATGCAGTTGATGACCGAGCTGAAGATAAACTGTCTCGCCACGTGGCCATTGAAGACCGGTACCAGCGACATCAGCATCAGCGGATAGACCACAAAGAAGACGCCGTACTGAACGTTATAGAAGCTCGAAATACTCAGGGCCAGTGTCCCCGCCAGCGCAATACGCAGCGTCTGGCGGAAATCATTCGCCGAGTAGACAACCTTATCGTGAGGCGAGAAAAAGCGGGCCAGCGTACTAATAGACATAATGCAGCAAACTAACCAAGTGGATTTGCAGGCCGGAGAAGAAATGGGCAAATGGCCCTTCGCTATTGTAGAGCTGAACGGTGGCACGCGCGCCGGTCGGCAGCGGCTGCGCCAGCGGTTCATCCAGCACGACGTGGATGCGCATCCGCTGAGCATCGCGCACCCAGCGGTTAGAGGTCTCCGGCTGGGATAGCTCGCCGTTCACCGCCTCCTGACCAGCCAGTATCCCAGCGTCGCGGGAGGTCACCCGAGCATGGAACACCTGGCCCGGCAGGGCATCAAACACCACGGCGGCATCCGTGCCAGGCTTCGTGTGGCGCAGGCTCTTTTCACGGAAGTCGGCCACGATATCGGTATGGTTGCTCACCAGCGCCAGCGCTGCCGATCCGGCAGAGGCGTACCAGCCGGGACTGAGCTGCAGGTTGCTGATGGTGCCATCCGCTTCGGCGCGGATCTGCGTCCAGCCCAGGTTCAGCTGCGCCTCTTCCAGCGCGTTCTGGTACTTCTGCAGGGTAACGTTATGCGCATCATCCCGGTCGCCGCGCTGAATGTGCAGCGCGCGGATGTTTGCCTGTAGGTTACTGACCGCCTGCTCGCTGGACTGCCACGCGGTGCGTACCTTATCGAGATCCTGCTGGGAGACGTTCTGGGTGGTGCTCAGGCGCTGATAGCGATCAAAGGTGGCTTTATCGTTGCGGGCGGTAAGCTGGGCGCTGGTCAGGCTCGCCTGCGAGGCGGAGATCTGCGCATCCAACTGCTGGTTGGTCAGATGCGCCTGCCGCAGTGCAATCTGCGCCGCCTCCACGCGGTTGATAAACGGCGTACGGTCCAGCTCAAACAGCAGATCGCCCTTCTTCACCTGGCTGTTGTTATGCACATAGACCTGGGCGACATAGCCCGAGACGCGGGCGGAAACGGGCGATACTACGCGCATTACGGTGGAGTCCGGCGTTAGCGGGATCCAGATATCCGCAACGATAAAATAGATAAACATCAGCAGGAAAGAGGCAATACTGACCCTTACCCAGCGGGCGAATTTTTGTTCAGGCGTCATCATAATTATTATGTCTTACGGTGTTAGTGCAGGTGATGCAGCGGCGCACCAGGCATGCCAGCGGCGTCGGTTGACAAAAGCGGGGTAAGCTAATGCTTATCAGGGAAACTATCAAGAAATGAACAGGTAAAGAGCATGGAATGCGAAAGGCCTGCCCCTGCTAATTCTTATAG
>NZ_LR607338.1:4221691-4222125 GCF_902164725.1 Pseudescherichia vulneris
ACGTTCAACGCAGTTAAGAGGCAAAACGCATACCCGCGTAGGGCCTCTGCCTGCAGGCAGCCAGGCGCTGGGCTAAATCGCCCACGTGGATCTCCAGTTGGTGCCCGTCTGGATCGAGAAAATAGCAGGAGTCGCCTTCGCTCCTGTTCTCTTTCCAGAATACCGTTTCGGCCTGCTCCAGCCTGGCAACAAAGGCAGGAAAATCCTGTGCGGCAATGCTGAAGGCGTAGTGCGTGTAGTCTTTTTCAGCTGATGCAACCTGCTGGCGAGCCGCATCGACCGACAGGCACAGCCACAGATCGCCGCAGCTAAAGTATGCTCCGTTATCCCACTGTGCGTGGAGCTCAAGTCCCAGCAGACGCTGGTAAAAGTCGACGCTGCGTCTTAGATCAACGACGGCCAGCGTGAGGTGGTTCAAGCCTTTCAGCAAAGTC
>NZ_LR607338.1:4223905-4231687 GCF_902164725.1 Pseudescherichia vulneris
ACACTCTTACTCGTCAAAGTACCAGTAGCCCTGGTTTATCAGCGCGGTCAGTTCCGCCACGCAGGCTGGGTTACCGAGCGCCGCGCCCAGCTCGTTTTTGCCAAGCGTGGTGTAGCGACAGAGCGCATCCGCCGCTGCGGGATCGGACATCTCCAGCGGCTCGCTGTTAATGAACACGCTGCCGCCGACGTTCAGCACCCGCAGGCCGCTCAGTCGGGTCAGGCTCTCTCCCCCCAGCAGCGCGTCCAATACCTCATCCTGTTCATAAGGCGGTTCGGCGGGCGCGATATCCAGCTCGTGGCGCGGCGTGGTTACAAAGCTGCCAAACCACTGTTTAAACGTCTCGGGCTGCCGGATCATATCGATCATCATCGTGCGCAGACGATCGAGTTCGTAGGCCTCCACCCGACCCGGATGATCGCGGCAGGTGAGATCGGGATCGCTGTAATGCTCGCTGCCAAGATCGTTTTCCAGCGCGTAATCGGCAAAGCTGCTGAGCAGATCCCTGCCGTTGGGTCCCCGGAAGCCGACAGAGTAGTTCAGCGCGGTGGTATGGGTGATGCCGTCGTGCGGGAAGCCGGGCGGGATGTAGAGAATATCGCCCGGGGCAAGATCTTCATCGATAATCGGCGTGAAGGGATCAACGTGCAGCAGCGCCGGATGCGGACAGAACTGACGCATCGGCAGCTTGTCACCTACTCGCCAGCGGCGGCTGCCCATCCCCTGAATGATAAAGACATCGTACTGATCAATGTGCGGGCCTACGCCGCCGCCGGGGACGGAGAAGGAGATCATCAGATCGTCTAAGCGCCAGTCCGGCAGCACGCGAAACGGGCGGACAAGCTCGGCGGAGGGCATATGCCAGTGGTTGACGGCCTGCGCCAGCAGCGACCAGCCGGTTTCGCCGAGGTGATCAAAGTGCTCAAACGGGCCGTTGCTGGCCTGCCACTGGCCGTTGTGATAGCTGACCAGACGACTGTCGACTTCTGGCTCCATTGCCAGCCCTGCCAGCTCGTCGGGGCTGATAGGATCAACGAAGTTGCGCAGCGCATTTTTTAAAACAACCGGTTGTTTTTGCCAGTACTTTTCAAGAAATTCCGGCCAGTTGAGATCGAGTTGGTAAGCCATGGGTTCACACCAGAGAGAGGAAACGTCCCTGATTATAAAGAGGCTGCTACCGACGCTGCCTTGTCATGGGTCAAGAGAGTGGCGAACCCACTATTTCTAAACATTGACTTGAGTTTTTCTAAATAGCCAGCCGCAAAATACTGTATATAATCACAGTTATTCTCTTTTCGGCGCACCGCCTGTTTCTTGCTAAGGAGCCGTTACCATGGCAGATGAAAACTGTCTTGTAGAACCCGTTACCCAACGCCGTTTAACCGTCAGCTATGCGACACGCTTTCATGACCATGCCCATGTGCCCGCCATCGCCATAAAAGGCCAGTGGCTGGAAGAGGCCGGTTTCCCAACCGGTACGGAGATGGATGTCCGGGTGCTGAACGGGTGCATCGTGCTGATCGCTAAACCTGTTGAAGAGGAGCTGATGCAATCAGTACGGAAAATCAGCAAGCTCTCCCCACGAAAGCAGCGCCAGGTGCAGGACTACATCGACCTGGTCGCGGCAAAGAGACGGGTAAATTAAGCGTCCTGCAGCTGTTCGCGTGTAGCGGGTTTGCAGCGTGCCTGTAGATCCTGCGTGAAAGCCTCGCTCAACGTGGCTGGGCCCAGGATACGAATGTCGGGCAGCCAGTAGCGTAACCAGCGAAACAGCGTGTCCTGGTCGCTGATCGCCGTCGCAATGGTAATGCTGCCGTCCTTATGTTCCTTCAACAGGCGCTGGGCGGGGAAAAGCGGGCGGCGCGTGACGAAAGTGGCTGCATGGGCAGAGACGTGCAGCGTCACTTCGGTTCTTTTACCGAAGCGGATGCCGGGGGTCGTCTCAAGCTCTTCAACGACGTCAGCCTCCGGCTCGAATGGCGTTTGAGTAGTGGCAAACTCTGCAATGCGCGCCAACTCAAATGACTTCAGGCAACCCTGCTCTACTGCGGCCAGATACCAGAGGCCATAGTGGTTAATAAGCCGATACGGTTGCAGACGACGTGTTTTTTCGCGGTAAAAGCAGGTGACTTCCGTGCGGGAGGTGATCGAATTATCGAGGCTATTTATGAGATCGCCATACTGCTGATTCTCCCGGCTGCTGGCACCGTGAATAGCAATATTGTCGGCGTTGTTCATACGCTTACGCAGAGACTGGCCATCATGATGCGGGAAAAGATGTGCAACGCCGGCAAAGCTGGCGAACTCTGCCAGGTGGCCAGTATGGAGCGACGGTAGCAGATTTGCCGTTAGCTTAAAGCGTCCGTTCGCTACTTCGTCCAGCACGTGGGCCAGCCTGGCGAGATCCCGATAGGCGGTTCGCTCTGCAATGCCAAACCGTTCGCATAGCCAGTTTTTATCGATGGTGACACCCTGGTAGAGCGCACCAAACGTTTCACACAGGCGCTCAATAAGCAGGTCGTATTTTGTACTGCCGTTATCCTTCATTGATTTACGTCCCGGAAGAAAAGTGCCTCAAAAGAGGCTAGGGTCATAATAATTAACGGCAGCCGCCTTGAAAACTATAATGATTTTTTTAAATGAGTATTTACTCGCTATAAAAATCGCACTTTTTATTGATGGCGTATTGCATATATAACTAACTCTAATAATTTCTTATCACTCTTTAGCGATACTCAACTGGTAAAAAGGATTGCCAGCACTATACTTAACCAAAATTAACAAAAATATATTTACCACGCTATTGTCATTAAAAATTGCTCATGCAAAGGCATGAGTGAAAATATAACTTATTGGATATACGCTTAAATTTCTTAAAGTTTATCGATTACCGCTTCGGTAAACAGCGCTGCCTATTATAAAAAGGTTATTCGGTTACGGATCACAAAAAATAAAAATGCAGGAGAGAGCGGGATGCCAATATTTGACAGCTTCTGGCAAGCGGGTTATGAGGGTGCCGATCACCGAAACGGTCAAGGTATGCCACTCTCAATGAACGACGTTACCGGGCACAATGCCAGAGTGCTAAGCGATTATCTTTTATTAAAGAAGCTAAATATTTCAACGGTACGAGAGAGCGTAGGCTGGCGTCTTGTTGAGACCGATTACGGATATGATTTTTCATCCGTTGCTGAAAAGATGCAGGCAGCAAACGAGGCCGGAATACAAATTTGCTGGACGATCTGTCACTACGGCTGGCCAGATGATACCGATATTTTTTCACCCGATTTTGTGCCCCGCTTTGCACGGTTCTGCGGGGCGCTGGCGCAATTTTTAGCACCATGGTACGTCTCTTCGCCCGTTTACTCGCCGGTCAATGAGATCTCGTTTACCAGTTGGGCCCTCTCGGTAGGGTTTTTCCGCTGCTCTGCGCCGCCGGGCATCCTCACCGGCGAAGAGAGCAAGCGTCAGCTGGTACGCGCAACCATAGCAGCCTGTGAGGCGATCTGGGCTGCCGATCCGCGTGCGCGCATTTTGCACTGCGATCCAATTATTCACCTGGCTGCGCCGGACCAGAGTCCGGAGTCGCTGGCCGCGACAGCAGGCCACTACAACTCACAGTATCAAACCTGGGACATGCTTTCAGGCAGAACAGAACCGGAGCTAGGCGGTGCGCCCCGTTACCTCGATGTTATTGGGGCGAACTACTACCACGATAACCAATGGGAGAGCGGCAGCAATGCACGCCTGTGGTGGCATCTTGGCGATCCCAGGCGTGTCCGTCTCAGCCACATGTTAGAAACGCTTTATCGTCGCTATGAGCGTCCGATCCTGCTGGCTGAAACCAGTCACGTTGGCAGCGGACGTGGTGCATGGATAAGCCAGATAGCGGCAGAGGTAGCCCAGGCGCAGCTGGCAGGCGTCGAGCTACATGGGGTGTGTCTTTATCCCGCCATCGACCGGCCCGACTGGGAGGATTTGAGCCGTTGGCATCGCAGCGGACTATGGGAACTTGACCATCAGGGCACGGACCCACTGGCACGCATACTTGATCCTGTTTATGCCGCAGCCTTGCAAAAGGCGCAGCACACACTGGGTCTGTTCCAATCCCGACTATGCGATCTGAATGACGCTAAGAATAGTAGCGACCCTATGAAAAAACTGTATATCTTTAGCCATCTGCGCTGGGACTTTGTCTTTCAGCGCCCGCAGCATCTCCTGACCCGGCTGGCGAAACATTACCAGATCTACTTTATTGAAGAGCCAACGTTCGCGCCTCCGCCTGCCAGCCTGAGCATGACGCATCCTGCGCCCAATGTGACCGTAATAAAACCACATACGCCGCTCCAGGTGCATGGCTTCCACGACAGTCAGATTGCGTATCTCCAGCCGCTGCTGGCGGATATCGTCGATGAAAATGAAGCACCGCTGGTCTGGTTTTATACGCCGATGGCGCTGCCGCTGCTGGCGGTCTTTAATCCTTCTCTGGTGATCTACGACTGTATGGATGAGCTGGCCGCGTTTGAGAATGCGCCCAGACAGCTTTTACAGCGCGAGTCCGCCTTGCTTAACCGGGCCGATATTGTCTTTACCGGTGGCCCCAGCCTCTATGCAGCAAAGTCAGGGCGGCATGAAAATATTCACTGCTTTACCAGCAGCGTAGACGCCATTCACTTTGAGCAGGCGCTCGATCGCAACAACTACCATCCGCTGATCCAGGATCTGCCGCACCCGCGCTTAGGGTACTGTGGCGTCATTGATGAGCGCATGGATCTCGATCTGGTGGCTGCGATTGCCGATGCCCATCCGGAGTGGCAGGTGATCATGGTCGGGCCGGTCGTCAAGATCGATCCGGCCTCCCTGCCCCAGCGTCCTAATATCCACTATCTTGGTATGCAACCTTACCAGGCTCTGCCTCAGTTTTTGGCCGGGTGGGATGTCTGCCTGATGCCGTTCGCCCTCAACGCCTCAACGCGCTACATCAGCCCAACCAAGGTGCTTGAGTATATGGCCGCCCTGCTGCCGGTGGTGAGTACGGCGATTACCGATGTGGTCGAGCCCTATAAGCATGTCGTCGCCATTGGCTACGATCGAGCTGGCTTTGTACGCGCCTGCGAAAAAATGCTCGCACTAACGCCCGAAGCCAGGCAGACAATGCAGCGTGAGATGAAGCGGATCGTTGACAGCACCTCCTGGGACGTCACGGCGCAGACAATGCACGGCCTGATGGAGAAAGAGCTAGCAAAATCCGCCCCGCAGCGCGTCGCCACGCCTGCCACACAGGCGGCAAATGATGCAGCGCGGAAAAACATGGCGCTTAAGCCGAAACCCGTTCGCAGCGAAAACGTCATCCCTGCCCGCTGCCTGATCCTCGGCGGTGGCCCTACGGGTCTGAGCGCGGCGTATCACTATGGCTCCCAGGCAGTGCTGCTGGAGCGCAACGAGAGCGTCGGCGGCTGGTGCCGATCCATTGAAGACGGCGGTTTTACCTTTGACTATGCCGGGCACATCATGTTCTCGAACGATCCCTATGTGCTGGAGCTGTATGACATGCTGCTGGGTGACAACCTGCACTGGCAGATGCGCGAGGCCTGGATCTACACCGACGGCGTCTACACGCGCTATCCCTTCCAGGGCGCGCTGTATGGCCTACCGACCGATACCATCAAAGAGTGTATTCTCGGTGCCATTGAAGCCAAGTACAGCGGCACGGCTGACACACCGCCAGAGAACTTTGAACGCTTTATCTACCAGGTCTGGGGCGCGGGTATCGCCAGGCATTTTGCTATTCCCTATAACCAGAAGCTGTGGACCGTACCGCTCTCTGAGATGGAGACCTCCTGGCTTGGCGGGCGCGTGCCGCTGCCGGATCTCGCCCAGATCGTTGAAGGCGCGGTAGAGCCGGTTGGCAAACCGATGGGCCCCAACGCCCGCTTCGGCTACCCGCTGAAAGGGGGCTTCCAGGCGCTGATGTCGGCGTTCCTGCCGCACATCAAAGGCGTGGTAGAGACCAACAGCGAGATCACCCATATTCTGGCGAACCAGCATATTGCCGTTCTCGCCGATGGCAGGCAGTTCCACTATGAGCAGCTGATTAGCACCATGCCGCTTCCCGAGCTTATTCGCATTATTGGCGATGAGGCCCCTGACGAGGTGATCGCGGCGGCGAACGGGCTGCACCACGTCTCGGTGCGCTGCGTGAACCTCGGCATCGGTCGGGCGGATCTCACCGATAAACACTGGATCTACTTTGCCGGCGACACCATTTTCCATCGTATCTTTGTACAGGGTAATACCAGCCCAGAGTGTAATCCGCCGGGTGGCTGCGGCCTGACCTGCGAGATCACCTACTCCGAGCATAAACCGCTGCCTGTCGATGGTCAGGCGCTGATAGACCGCTGCATTGCCGAGTGTATTGAGGTCGGCATCTTTACGGCGGAGGATGAGGTGCTGGTGGCTAATCAGCTGGATATTCCCTATGCCTACGTGGTGTACGATCACGAGCGGTCGAAAAACGTTGAGACGGTGCGCCAGTGGCTGCTGACTCAGGATATCGTGCTGGCGGGCCGCTACAGCGAGTGGGAGTACTACAACTCCGATCATGCGTTTATTGCCGGGAAGAATGCCGCTGAGAAGGTGAAAAACAGCGTCAGCCGACGTGGGGCGGGAGCGTAAAGCGATAAATAAAAAACCCGGAACATTCGCTTCCGGGTTTTTTTCACTTACCGACGATTACGGCGCTTTTTTAGCGGTCTCGTTCTCAATCGGCGGCACTGAGCCCAGATCGGTACCGGTAACCGGGTTAACCGACGGGTCAGATGCGGTACGCAGCTTCATCGCGTCCAGGTTCGCCTGCTGCGGCCCCGGCAGGACGACGCTAGGTAAGCCATCGCCACCGTCTACGGCAGGCTGCGGGTTAGTCACGTAGTCGAAGTTCTCATCTGAGTTCCAGCTACCGCGCACTTCACCACCTTCAGACATATCGAAGTAGGTGGTTGCATACTTCTCAATCGGCGGCAGTTTTCCTGGCGGGAAGTTGTTGCGGATCGAGTAGAGCGCTTTTTCAAAGGAGATCTGGTGCGCTACTTCACGGGTCATCAGGAAGCCCAGTGCATCTTTCACACCCGGATCGTCAGTCATGTTGATCAGACGTTCATAGATGATTTTTGCACGCGCTTCAGCGGCAATGTTAGAGCGCAGGTCAGCGGTCACTTCACCGATGGTATCGATATAGGCCGCGGTCCACGGGAAGCCAGCAGAGTTGGTCAGCGACGGGCCACCGCCGTACAGCAGCGCGGTCAGATGACTGTCATTACCGTTACCGGTGATTTTACGATAAAGCTCGGCTTCTTGATCTGTACCTTCAGCCAGGTCGCCTTTTGCGCCCTTGTTGAGCATCCCAACCAGAGAGCCGATAATTTCGAGGTGGCTTAGCTCTTCAGTTGCGATGTCCATCAGCATATCTTTGCGGCCCGGATCGTCATCGCCGAGCCCCTGAGTAAAGTAACGGCAGGCTGCTGCCAGTTCACCCTGTGGTCCACCAAACTGCTCAAGCAGAAGGTTAGCTAAACCGGGATTCGGCTCAGCAACGCGTACTGTGTACTGTAATTGCTTTACATGTCTAAACATAAGCTCACTCCAGTGATTATTTATTTTTTCAGCACATTCATAACTGCTGAACGATTAATAAATAAATGCTTAAATATGAAAACGTTAAATTTTCATATAAAGTCGTCGTACCGCTTATAAGGATAGCTCATCGGGACAAATCGGCGGGAATAT
>NZ_LR607338.1:4231987-4232588 GCF_902164725.1 Pseudescherichia vulneris
GCATATTCCAAGGCATAGCACGCCGTAGATGCATCCCACCTACCAGAGCATAAATAGTATTTATCCCGGTGAGTTTTTTGCAGTGCTCAATAATATTTCTCAAACCTTTATGGCCGCAGCCAATGAATATCACCAGACCCTTTTGGGATTTATATAACAGAACGCCTTCATCGTTGAGTGCGTCCGGCTCTACTTTCTCCCCTTTCACATAGCCGTAAGATTTAACTGATGCGATCTCGCCGGACCAGATAAACCTCTGGCTTATCTCGTAAGGCTCTTTGGTGAAATGAAAGTTACATTGAACGGGAGGTAGCTGAGTCGATATCTTCTTGATTTCTATAAAGTGATTAAAAACCATTACCCCTGCGTATTTTTGATCGTAAACGCCTGGGTGGCACAGTACCTTTGGTAGCTTTTGGAGATGCCTTAGCCCACCGCAGTGATCGTAGTGCCCGTGGGATAGTACAACCCAGTCAATGCCATTAAGCGACACGCCCATTTTTTTAGCGTTGTGCATAAACGAGGCATCTGGCCCAGTATCGAAGAGTATCCTCGTTATGCCATCTTCAATTAGCAGGCTCAGACCAGGCCGACAGAGCAG
>NZ_LR607338.1:4243126-4251974 GCF_902164725.1 Pseudescherichia vulneris
TGCACGAATATGGATAAAAATGGACACAAAAAAAGCCACCTTCAGGTAGCTCTTTTTTGCATCGCTTGGTGCCGAAGGCCGGACTCGAACCGGCACGTATTTCTACGGTTGATTTTGAATCAACTGCGTCTACCGATTTCGCCACTCCGGCACTGAAGGGGATGTACAGATAGCGGTTGCATTATACCCGTTGCGGATCGGCATGCAAGCTCCCCTTCCCGCCTCCAGCGCTAACCGCATAAAAAACCACCGCCCTCCATCCCCTCTCTGCCCCCCTCGCAAAAACCTGCAACACAATCCGAGGTTTACATTATCCCCTGTTTGTTATTTGATTCTGTTATTGGCTGGGGTTACCCCATCAACAGACATCAGGATGCAGGCATGCGCTTCTATCAGGTCGATCCCACGCTGGAGAACTACTGGCGCGGCGTGATCCTCTTCGGCAATAACTTCGCCACCTACAAGTTCGCCCTGGCCCATGCCCTGTACGATGTCGATCGCAGCGACACCCTCGTGAAGCTCGATGACCTGGCCGTGCCCTTCAGCAGGCATATCTGCGAGCACCTGAAAAATGCCCCTCGGCAGATCCTCAACGACAAGAAACCCGGCAAGCTGATTACCGCCTGCCTGCAATACAATCTCGGCGAGATAGACGAGGATGAGCTGCACCGAATGACGGTGCGCTACGGCTTCTCGGTAGTGCTGGATGCCTTCCACAACGTTAACGGCGGGCCGCTGGAGAAGCAGTTCTTCATCAACGAACGGCGAGAGCACAAGGGTATCCGCCTGACGGATGAGTTCTATCGCCTGACGGAAACGCAGCAGTTCCACAACCTGGTGCATGAAACCGACGCCCGCTGGCGGCTGGTTGAGAAGGCCTGGGAGATGGATTTGCCTCCGCAGCTGCTGGACGTCCATTACGATGCGGGAAGTGAAACCCTCTTTACCCAGCTCAACAGCTACCGCATCTCGCTCACTAGCTGCCGCAACAGCCTTAACGGCTATCAGAAGGGGCACTGCTTCTACTGCAACGCGCCGATAAGCCTGGAGTCCGGGCATCCGCTGCTGGCCGATGTGGATCACTTTATCCCGCTGGTAGCACAGAGGCAGATGCCAGGCATGAACCTCAACGGCGTCTGGAACCTGGTCCTGGCCTGCCAGTCCTGCAACCGGGGGGAGAAGGGCAAGATGGCGCAAGTTCCGGCCATCGATCTGCTGTATCGTCTCCATGCCCGCAACGAGTATTTTATTAACAGCAGGCTGCCGCTGCATGAGGCGATCATTAACCAGACCGGCAAGAGCGAGCCGGTGCGCCGCACGTTCTTAAACGATATCTGGAACGCCGCCCTCGCCTGCCGGTTCCGTATCTGGCAGCCGGATGCCGCCGGAGAGGTGATGTTCAGATGACAATAACGTATTACCAGCGCAACGCGCAGACGTTCTTCGACGCGACGGTGGGAGTAGATATGTCCTCCCTCTACGCGCCCTTCCTGAGCCAGGTTGTTCCCGGCGGACGGGTGCTGGATGCGGGCTGCGGTTCCGGGCGCGATACTAAAGCGTTCAACGCGTTGGGCTATCAGGTGGAGGCCTTTGACGCCTCGGCGGAGATGGTGGAGCTTGCCGCGGCCTATACCGGCCTGCCGGTCAGGCAGATGACGTTCAACATGCTGGAGGCCGAGGAGCGCTACGACGGGATCTGGTGCTGCGCCTCGCTGCTGCATCTTCCTCAGGCCGAGCTGCCCGAGGCGATGCGTCGTCTCGCCCGCGCCCTGAAGCCGGGCGGCGTCTGGTATCTGTCGTTTAAATACGGTGTCGGCGAGCGGGAAAAAGAGGGACGGCACTTTACCGATCTGAACGAGGCCGGACTTGATGCGCTGGTAGCAGTTCTGCCGCAGGTGAGCATCATTGAGCAGTGGACAACGCAGGACAAACGCCCCGAGCGCGATGAGGTCTGGCTGAACGCGCTGCTGCGTAAGCATCTGTCTGAATAGACTACCATCCCGCACCTTCCGCCCATGCGTCCCCCTACCCCATGCTCTACACTTCCTAATCAACGCTGAACCTGAGGAAACCACAATGAGCACAATAAAAAGCTATGCCGCAAAAGAAGCTGGGAGCGAACTGGAGCTGTACGAATACGATCCCGGCGAACTGCAGGCGGGAGACGTTGAGGTCCAGGTAGACTACTGCGGGATCTGCCACTCTGACCTGTCGATGATCGACAACGAGTGGGGCATGTCCCAGTATCCGCTAATCGCCGGGCACGAGGTGATTGGTCGCGTGGTAGCCCTGGGCAGCGCGGCGCAGGACAAAGGTCTGAAGGTGGGCCAGCGTGTGGGTATCGGCTGGACGGCGCGCAGCTGTGGCCACTGCGATGCCTGTATCAGCGGCAACCAGATCAACTGCCTGGAAGGCGCAACGCCGACCATCCTTAACCACGGCGGCTTTGCTGATAAGCTGCGCGCCGACTGGCAGTGGGCGATCCCGCTTCCGGACAGCATCGATATTGAATCCGCTGGGCCAATGCTCTGCGGCGGCATCACGGTGTTTAAACCGCTGCTGATGCACAACATCACCGCCACCAGCCGCGTCGGGGTGATCGGCATCGGCGGTCTGGGTCATATCGCCATTAAGCTTCTGCACGCTATGGGCTGCGAAGTGACGGCGTTCAGCTCTAACCCGGCGAAGGAGCAGGAAGTATTAGGGTTTGGGGCGGATAAGGTGGTGAACAGCCGCGATCCAGAGGCGTTGAAAGCCCTGGCAGGTCAGTTCGATCTGATCATCAACACCGTTAACGTCGACCTGAACTGGCAGCCCTACTTCGAGGCGCTGGCTCACGGCGGAAACTTCCACACCGTCGGCGCGGTGCTGAAGCCGCTTCCGGTTCCGGCCTTTACCCTGATTGGTGGTGACCGCAGCATCTCCGGTTCCGCAACCGGGACACCGTACGAGCTACGTAAGCTGCTGCGCTTTGCCGGTCGCAGCAAGGTCGCACCGCAGACCGAGCTGTTCCCGATGTCACAGATCAACGAAGCCCTGCAGCACGTTCGTGACGGCAAGGCCCGTTATCGCGTGGTGTTGAAGGCAGATTTTTAAAGTGTAAACGCCCGGCGGCGTGAGCTTGCCGGGCCTACTGTTATACCTTCACTAAAGCAGCAAAAACCTCGGCTACCGCTACCGCACCCGGATCGGTCACGCCCGTCAGGCTGTCGCTGTTAACGTACGACGAGCGCCCCGCCCCTGCTTTCTGCATCTTAGCCGTGCTCTCTGCCCCCTCTTGAGCAGCCGCAACCGCAGCGCTGAGATCCTGGCTCTGCAACGCCTCCAGCGCAGGCTGTAGGGCGTCGATCAGCGTCCGGTCACCCAGATCCGCACCACCGTAGTGCTTCATCTGCTTAAGGCCTTTTAACAGCGCATCGGCGATGTTGGCTCCGTCGTGGATCGCCTGCCCCGCAGCGGTAAACAATATCGACATCAGCACCCCGCTGGAGCCGCCCATCACCGTCGCCAGCCGCTCGCCGATGAGCTGGAAGAGCTGAGCGCTGTCGTCCAGCGGGAGCTTACCCTGCTCAAGCTGCTGGGCGATATCCCGCGCGCCTTCGGCAAAGGTCGAGCCGGTATCGCCGTCGCCTACTTTGGCATCCAGGGCGTTGAGCCGGTTCTCAAGGCTAATCAGCGTCTCGGTGGCGGCGTTAACGATGGCGCTAACTTTAGGGTTGTCGGAGGGCTGGATCTCAATGCCGGTGTTAATCGCGTTGTGCTTAACCGTGCGCACCGGGGCGAAGGCCACCGGTTTTTGCCAGCCGACGGTCTCGACGTCCGCATTGAGGGCGCGCTCGAACTCGTCGTTGAGGCGCAGCAGCGAGAGCGAGAAGCCTTTCATATCCAGGGAGCTGACCAGCGGCGCGGGGCCGATGAGGTAGGCAATCTGGTCCTTGAGCGCCGAGTGCGCCAGCTCTTTGGTGAGGAGGGCCATCTCCAGGGCCGACACGCCGCCGAGGTTGTTGATCAGCACCGCCACGCGGTCGTTACCCGCTTTTGCCTTCAGCGGCTCGACGAGGGTGTCGATGAGGGTTTTGCTGTTGTGGGTGTCGACGATGCTGGCCCCTGGCTCGCCGTGGATGCCGAGGCCCAGCTCGACCTTGCCGCGCTGGATGCGGTTCTCCTCCTCTTCGCCGCTGCCCGGCAGGTTGCAGATTTCCATCGCCAGCCCGAGGCTCCAGACGCTGTCGCTGGCCTCTTGGGCTATCGCTCGCACCTCGCCGAGGGATTTACCCTGCTCGGCGGCGTAGCCTGCAATCTTATGCACCAGCGCCGTGCCGGCGATGCCGCGCGGCTGCTTGTTATCCGGTAGGGCGATGTCGTCGGCGACGATCACCATCTCCACCTTCAGACCGTGGCGTTTAGCTTTCTCCGCCGCGAGGCCAAAGTTAAGGCGGTCCCCGGTGTAGTTTTTGACGATCAGCAGGCAGCCGCGATCGCCGGTGACGGCGACGATGGCGTTAAGCACCGCGTCGACGCTGGGGGAGGCGAACACGTCCCCGCAGACGGCGGCGGTGAGCATGCCTTTGCCAACGAAGCCCGCGTGGGCGGGCTCGTGGCCAGAGCCGCCGCCGGAGATGACCGCCACGCGCCCCTTGTCCCAGTCGCCGCGCGCCACGATGCGGATAGCGGGATCGATATCAAGACGCACCAGGTTAGCGTGCGGTGCGGAGATAATTAAGCCTTCGATGGCATCATTGACCAGCTGCTTGCGGTCGTTGAAGAAAAATTTGGACATAGCTTCCCGAGCGGTTAATTAATCGTAAGGAAAGCATAGTCGGTGTGACGAAGCGCAAAGTATGAAAGCGGAGTTTTCCCCGCCCAAAAAAGAGCGGGGAGGAGGCAGAGTTACGCCCGGCGCATCATCAGCCAGACGCTGATGGCGAGGAACAGGGCGCTCGGCAGTAGCGCACCGATAATCGGTGGGATGCCGTACACCAGCGTCAGCGGGCCGAAGATCTGGTCCAGCACGTAGAAGACGAAGCCGAAGCTGATCCCGGTGACCACACGCACGCCCATCGGCACGCTGCGCAGCGGACCAAAGATGAACGACAGGGCCATCAGCATCATTACCGCTACCGACATCGGCTGGAAGATCTTACTCCACATGTTGAGCTGGTAGCGCCCGGAGTCCTGCCCGGTTGACTTCAGGTACTTCACATAGTCACGCAGGCCGCTGATAGAGAGCGCATCCGGCTCCAGAGCCACCACGCCAAGCTTGTCCGGCGTCAGGTTGGTCTTCCAGGTGCCGCTCACGGTCTGGGAGCCGGTGATCTGCTTGGGATCCTGGAGGTTAGACTCGTCTACCTGCGACAGCTTCCAGAGCTTCTGCTGCTCATCAAAGGCCGCGTGTGCCGCATAGCGCACCGAC
The DNA here is from genome assembly GCF_902164725.1 of Pseudescherichia vulneris. Taxonomy (NCBI): domain Bacteria; kingdom Pseudomonadati; phylum Pseudomonadota; class Gammaproteobacteria; order Enterobacterales; family Enterobacteriaceae; genus Pseudescherichia; species Pseudescherichia vulneris. The sequence continues at coordinate 4,248,540 of NZ_LR607338.1, forward strand.
TGCAGGCGACGCTGGTCGTTGAAGCTGTAGATGCTTACGCCGTTCAGCTCGTTGGTGCCGGAGACCTGCTGGATGTAGACGAAGTTGTTGCCGTCTTTGGCCCACAGTCCCTGCTGGGTAGAGAGCATCGCGCCGCCGTAAATCGCCTGGGCCCGATAGGTACGTGCCATCTGCTCGCCCTGCGGAGCGACCCACTCACCGATGGCCATGGTCAGCAGCACCAGCGGGATCGCCGTCTTCATCACCGACAGCGCTACCTGAAAGCGGGTAAAGCCGGAGGCCTGCATCACCACCAGCTCGCTGCGCTGGGCCAGCATCCCCAGACCCAGCAGCGCGCCCAGCAGGGCCGCCATCGGGAAGAAGACCTGAATATCTTTCGGCACGCTGAGCAAGGTGTACATCCCCGCGCCCATCGCGTCATAGCTCCCCTGCCCGGCACGCTTGAGCTGATCGACAAACTTGATGATGCCGGAGAGCGACACCAGCATGAACAGCGTCATCATGATGGTGGTGAAGATGGTTTTACCGATATAGCGATCGAGTACGCCAAAAGCCTGCATTATAACGCTCCTTTACGCACAAAACGGGCGCGTATGCGGCGCATCGGCACCGTGTCCCACAGGTTCAGCACCACCGCCAGCGCCAGATAGAGCAGGTTCACTGCCCACATCCAGATCATCGGATCGAGCTTGCCCTTGCCGCCGTTGGACTTCAGCGAGGTCTGCACCAGGAAGAACACCAGGTAGAGCAGCATCGCTGGCAGCATCGACAGTACGCGGCCCTGGCGCGGGTTCACCACGCTGAGCGGCACCACCATCAGCGCCATCACGAACACGGCGAAGATGAGGGTTAAGCGCCAGTGCAACTCTGCGCTTGCCCGCGGCGTGTCGGTGCGCATCAGGGTACGCATGTCCATCTGCTCGGTATCGTCCGGATCCAGCGCCACCGCCTGATGGCCGACAATCGCCTGATAGTCCTGGAAGTCGGTAATGCGGAAGTCGCGCAGCAGCGCGGTGCCTTCAAAGCGCGTTCCCTTGGTGAGCGTGACCACCTGCGAACCGTCTTTGCGCTGCGAGAGCTGGCCGGAGTCAGCCACCACCACCGATGGGCGCGCGTTGCCTTTAGGACGCAGCTGCGCGAGGAAGACGTCGTGGAAGCTGCTGCCGCTGACGCTCTCGATAAACAGCACCGAGTTACCGTCGGTAGCCTGCTGGAACTGACCCTGTGCCAGCGCCGCCATGCCAGGGTTGGCTTTGGCTTCCGCCAGCACCTCGTCCTGATGGCGCGAGGACCATGGCCCGGCCCACATCACGTTAACGGCAGCCAGAATGCCGGTAAAGATCACCAGCACCATCGCGGCCTTCACCAGCACGGCCTTGCTCAGGCCGCAGGCGTGCATCACCGTGATCTCACTGTCGGTGTAGAGCTTGCCAAAGGTCATCAGCAGCCCGAGGAACAGGCTAAGCGGCAGGATTAACTGCGCCATTTCAGGTACGCCCAGCCCCAATAAGGAGAGCACCAGATTTGTCGGGATATCACCGTCAACGGCTGCACCGAGGATCCGCACCAGCTTCTGACAGAAGAAGATCAGCAGCAGGATGAATAGGATCGCAAGTTGACTTTTTAGCGTCTCCCGAACCAGATATCTTATGATTATCACTATAAATACGCCCGTAAAAACCCGTCTTTTTGCAGGAAAATCGCTTGTTTCATGGCTTAAACGTCATTTATTCTCTTGAGTCGTCGAAAGCATCGCTAAGATGTATGAAACTTAGCGGATGCACGTTTCAGGATATGTTCTGACGTGTCGAACTAAGATTAACACGAAGTCACCGCAACAGCGGACATGAGTTACGAAAGCTTGCAATTCTATCCGTAGCCCCGGCTGTTGTCTTTAAGATTCAGGAGCGTAGTGCATGGAGTTCAGTGTAAAAAGCGGTAGCCCGGAAAAACAGCGGAGTGCCTGCATCGTGGTTGGCGTGTTTGAACCGCGCCGGCTCTCCCCTATCGCCGAGCAGCTCGATAAGATCAGCGACGGCTATATCAGCGCGCTGCTGCGCCGTGGAGAGCTAGAAGGCAAGCCGGGACAGACGTTGTTGCTGCACCATGTTCCTAACGTCCTGTCAGAGCGCATTTTACTGATTGGCTGCGGCAAAGAGCGTGAGTTGGACGAGCGCCAGTACAAGCAGGTTATTCAGAAAACGATAAATACGCTGAATGATACTGGCTCGATGGAGGCGGTCTGCTTCCTGACCGAACTGCACGTTAAGGGGCGTAATACCTACTGGAAAGTGCGCCAGGCGGTCGAGACGGCAAAAGAGACCCTCTACAGCTTCGATCAGCTGAAAACCAACAAATCCGAGCCGCGTCGTCCGCTGCGTAAAATGGTCTTCAACGTGCCGACTCGTCGGGAGTTGACCAGCGGCGAACGTGCCATTCAGCACGGTCTGGCGATCGCCTGCGGCATCAAAGCGGCAAAAGATCTCAGCAACATGCCGCCGAATATCTGTAACGCAGGCTACCTCGCCTCGCAGGCGCGTCAGCTGGCGGACTCCAACAGCGAGAACATCACCACCCGGGTGATCGGCGAGCAGCAGATGCGCGAGCTGGGGATGCACTCCTACCTGGCGGTGGGCCAGGGCTCGCAGAACGAATCCCTGATGTCGGTCATCGAGTACAAGGGCAGCAGCGATGCCGAGGCGCGTCCGATTGTGCTGGTGGGTAAAGGGCTGACCTTTGACTCCGGCGGCATCTCCATCAAGCCTGCCGAAGGCATGGATGAGATGAAGTATGACATGTGCGGCGCGGCGGCGGTGTACGGCGTGATGCGCATGGTGGCCGAGCTGAAGCTGCCGCTGAACGTAGTGGGCGTGCTGGCAGGTTGTGAAAACATGCCCGGCGGTCGCGCCTTCCGTCCCGGCGACGTTCTGACCACCATGTCCGGCCAGACTGTGGAAGTGCTGAACACCGATGCCGAAGGGCGTCTGGTGCTGTGCGACGTCTTAACCTACGTGGAGCGCTTCGATCCCGAGCTGGTGATCGACATCGCCACCCTGACCGGCGCGTGCGTGATTGCCCTCGGCCATCACATCACCGGCCTGATGTCGAACCACAATCCGCTGGCCCATGAGCTGATCGGCGCGTCCGAGCAGGCAGGAGATCGCGCATGGCGTCTGCCGATGAGCGACGAGTACTACGAGCAGCTGGAGTCGAACTTTGCCGATATGGCAAACATCGGTGGGCGTCCCGGTGGGGCGATCACTGCCGGTTGCTTCCTGTCGCGCTTTACCCGGAAATACAACTGGGCGCACCTCGACATCGCCGGTACCGCATGGCGCTCCGGCAAAGCCAAAGGCGCAACCGGCCGTCCTGTCGCCCTGCTGTCGCAGTTCCTGCTGAACCGCGCTGGTTTTAACGGCGAAGAGTAGTGATTAC
>NZ_LR607338.1:4252132-4266820 GCF_902164725.1 Pseudescherichia vulneris
GTGTGTGAACTGGCCGCCGAACGCTGGCGCAACGGAAAGCGTATTCTGATCGCCTGCGAAGATGAGCGGCAGGCGGTGCGCCTCGACGAGGCCCTGTGGGCGCGTCCGGCCGAGAGCTTTGTGCCGCATAATCTGGCGGGCGAAGGTCCGCGCGGCGGTGCGCCGGTAGAGATTGCCTGGCCACAAAAGCGCAACAGCAGCCCGCGCGATCTGCTGATCAGCCTGCGGGTGAACTTTGCAGATTTTGCCACCGCTTTCACAGAAGTGGTAGACTTCGTTCCTCACGAAGAAACTCTGAAACAACTGGCTCGCGAACGCTATAAGGCCTATCGCCTGGCTGGTTTCAACCTGAACACGGCAACCTGGAAATAATGGAAAAGACATATAACCCCCAAGATATCGAACAGCCGCTTTACGAGCACTGGGAGCAGCAGGGCTACTTCAAACCGAATGGCGATGAGAGCCAGGAGAGCTTCTGCATCATGATCCCGCCGCCGAACGTGACCGGCAGTTTGCATATGGGCCACGCCTTCCAGCAGACCATCATGGATACCATGATCCGCTACCAGCGCATGCAGGGCAAAAACACCCTGTGGCAGGCCGGGACCGACCATGCGGGCATTGCGACCCAGATGGTGGTTGAGCGTAAGATTGCCGCTGAAGAGGGGAAAACCCGCCACGACTACGGTCGCGATGCCTTCATCGACAAGATTTGGCAGTGGAAGGCCGAGTCCGGCGGCACCATCACCCGTCAGATGCGCCGTCTCGGCAACTCCGTGGACTGGGAGCGCGAGCGCTTCACCATGGACGAGGGCCTCTCTAACGCCGTGAAAGAGGTATTCGTTCGCCTCTATAAAGAAGATCTAATCTACCGTGGCAAACGCCTGGTGAACTGGGATCCGAAGCTGCGCACCGCGATTTCCGACCTGGAAGTTGAGAACCGCGAATCAAAAGGTTCCATGTGGCACATTCGCTACCCGCTGGCCGACGGCGCAAAAACCGCCGACGGTAAAGATTACCTGGTGGTCGCCACTACCCGTCCGGAGACCCTGCTGGGGGATACTGGCGTGGCGGTGAACCCGGAAGATCCGCGCTACAAGGATCTGATCGGTAAATTCGTGGTGCTGCCGCTGGTTAACCGTCGCATTCCAATTGTGGGCGACGAGCACGCCGACATGGAGAAAGGCACCGGCTGCGTGAAGATCACCCCGGCGCACGACTTTAACGACTACGAAGTAGGCCGTCGTCACGCCCTGCCAATGATCAATATCCTGACCTTTGACGGCGATATCCGTGAAAGCGCAGAGGTATACGACACCAAAGGCAACGAAACCGACGTCTACTCCAGCGAGATCCCGGCTGAGTTCCAGAAGCTGGAGCGCTTTGCCGCCCGTAAAGCGGTAGTGGCTGCCGTTGACGCCCTTGGCCTGCTGGAAGAGATTAAACCTCACGACCTGACCGTGCCGTACGGCGACCGTGGCGGCGTGGTGATCGAGCCGATGCTGACCGACCAGTGGTACGTGCGTGCCGACGTGCTGGCAAAACCGGCGGTGGAAGCGGTTGAGAACGGTGACATCCAGTTCGTACCGAAGCAGTACGAAAACATGTACTTCTCCTGGATGCGCGATATTCAGGACTGGTGTATCTCCCGTCAGCTGTGGTGGGGCCACCGTATCCCGGCCTGGTACGACAACGAAGGCAACGTCTTTGTTGGCCGTACGGAAGAGGAAGTGCGCCAAGAGAACAACCTGAGCGCCGACGTGGCGCTGCGCCAGGACGAAGACGTGCTGGACACCTGGTTCTCCTCCGCGCTGTGGACCTTCTCCACCCTCGGCTGGCCGGAGAACACCGATGCCCTGCGTCAGTTCCACCCGACCAGCGTGATGGTATCCGGCTTCGACATCATCTTCTTCTGGATCGCCCGCATGATCATGATGACCATGCACTTCATCAAAGATGAAGACGGCAAGCCGCAGATCCCGTTCAAGACCATCTACATGACCGGTCTGATCCGCGACGACGAAGGCCAGAAGATGTCCAAATCCAAGGGCAACGTTATCGATCCGCTGGATATGGTAGACGGTATCTCGCTGGCGGATCTTCTGGAGAAGCGTACCGGCAACATGATGCAGCCGCAGCTGGCCGAGAAAATTGCCAAGCGCACCGAGAAGCAGTTCCCGAACGGCATTGAGCCGCACGGCACCGACGCCCTGCGCTTTACCCTGGCGGCGCTGGCCTCTACCGGCCGCGACATCAACTGGGACATGAAGCGCCTGGAAGGCTACCGCAACTTCTGTAACAAGCTGTGGAACGCCAGCCGCTTTGTGCTGATGAACACCGAAGAGCAGGATTGCGGCTTCAACGGCGGCGAGATGACCCTCTCCCTGGCGGATCGCTGGATCCGTGCCGAGTTCAACCAGACGGTGAAAGCCTTCCGTGAAGCGCTGGACAGCTACCGCTTCGATATTGCTGCGGGCATCCTGTATGAGTTCACCTGGAACCAGTTCTGTGACTGGTATCTGGAGCTGACCAAGCCGGTGATGAACGGTGGCTCTGAAGCGGAGCTGCGCGGCACGCGCAACACGCTGGTGACGGTGCTGGAAGGTCTGCTGCGCCTGGCGCACCCGATCATCCCATTCATTACCGAAACCATCTGGCAGCGCGTGAAGGTGCTTACCGGCAACAACGCCGACACCATCATGCTGCAACCGTTCCCGGCCTTCGATGCCGCCCAGGTTGATGAAGCCGCGGTAGCGGATACCGAGTGGCTGAAGCAGGCGATTGTCGCGGTGCGTAACATCCGCGCCGAGATGAACCTCTCTCCGGCTAAGCCGCTGGAACTGCTGCTGCGCGGCTGCAGCAGCGATGCGGTCCGTCGTGTGAACGACAACCGCAGCTTCCTGCAGACCCTGGCGCGTCTGGAGAGCATCACCCTGCTGCCTGCCGATGATAAAGGTCCGGTTTCCGTGACCAAGATCATCGATGGTGCAGAGCTGCTGATCCCGATGGCTGGCCTGATCGACAAGGATGCCGAGCTGGAGCGTCTGGCAAAAGAGATCGCCAAAGTAGACGTTGAAATTGGTCGTATCGAGAGCAAACTGGGTAACGAAGGCTTTGTGGCGCGCGCGCCGGAAGCGGTCGTTGCTAAAGAGCGTGAGCGTCTGACCGCCCTGGCCGAAGCGAAAGTTAAACTCGCCGAACAGCAGAACGTCATCAGCGCGCTGTAATCGCGTTCGCCCCTTACCTCTCCGGTAAGGGGCACTTATCAACGAAGAGCCTCACCATGAATGTTGCAACCGCCACTCAACTGCACATGCGCCGTATCACGCCTGAAGACAACGCGGCTATCGCCGCCGTTATCCGCCAGGTGTCAGCGGAGTATGGCCTGACCGCCGACAAGGGCTATACCGTTGCCGATCCCAATCTTGACGAGCTGTACGCGCTCTACAGCCAGCCGGGCCACGCCTACTGGGTGATTGAGCAGGATGGCCAGGTGGTAGGCGGCGGCGGCATCGCGCCGCTCCAGTGCAGCGAACCCGATATCTGTGAATTGCAGAAGATGTACTTCCTGCCCGCCGTACGCGGCAAAGGGATGGCGAAAAAGCTGGCGCTCGCTGCGCTGGATCACGCCCGTACGCAAGGGTTTAGCCGCTGCTATCTGGAGACCACCGCGTTTCTGAAAGAGGCGATTGGCCTCTATGAGCATCTGGGCTTTGAACATATCGACGGGCCGCTGGGCTGTACCGGGCACGTCGACTGTGAAGTGCGGATGTTAAAAGCGCTGGCCTGAAATCAGACCGGCACACCGCTGTGAAAACGAAACTCGCTGTCGGGGGTGGCAATCAACGCCGCCTCCACCTCCCCAAAAAAGCGCACTCTGGGCGTGATATCCTGCGGTGAGATCTGCTGAGCCAGCGTCAGGTAGTCCTCGTAGTGCCGCGCCTCGGAACGCAGCAGCGACAGATAGAACTTCTGTAAATCCTCTTCAAGATAGGGTGCCAGGGCGGCAAAACGCTCGCAGGAGCGGGCCTCGATATACGCCCCGCAAATCAGCTTATCAATCAGCGTTAGCGGCTCGTGGGTCCGTACCTCCTTCAGCATCCCTTTGGCGTAGCGGCTGGCGGTGATTTTGACGTAGGGAATGTTCCGCACCGTCATCGCCTCGCGCACCTGCCAGAAGTGATGCAGCTCCTCTTTAATCAGCAGCACCATGCTGTCGATCAGCAGGCGGCCCCAGGGATCGTTGGTCTGCGGCATTACGCCTTTGCCAATCTGCCGGTGCAGGGCGACAAAATCCGGCTCTGGTCCCTCGCGGAAGGTGAAGGCCTCATAAGGTTTAAGCCACTCAAGCAGCGTATCGCTGCCGCTCTTGTCCGCCACGTACTTGCGGACCAGCAGCATCGCCGTCTGCGCGGCCTTCAGCTCGCACACCATATGGTCAGTCAGCAGCAGGGGCAGATTTGCCGGATCGCGAGCTTTGTCGATCCACGCCTGAGGCGTTGGGCAGTGCAGGAAGGTGTGTATCGGAGAGAGTATCTGGGCGTAGTCCATGGAGTTCCTTGCAGTGCGGCAGCGGGCGCTACCGCACGAACAATCAAAGCCAATTCTTAGCGACGTAAAGACTTAGTGACGAGTACCGTTATCGTCTTCGTCGACGTAATCTTCGCCGTCTTCGTCATCACCCTCTTCGCCGTTTGGATCTTCGTAGTAGGTGCCCCAGCCGTCGTACTCAACTTCAAACTTCTCTGCCAGGGTCATCAGCTGCTCAACCTGAGCGTCGATCAGATCGGCATTCAGCGCGCACTCGCTCAGAATGTCGCAGCAGATCACGGTGTCACCCTCTTCTACTTCCAGCTCTTCCGGCTCGGTCACTTCATAACCCATTTTGAACGCCTCTACCGCCACTTTCTCCAGCGTTTCAAAATCGTCGGCGGAGAGGTGGTGCTCGATAGTGTAGAGCGCATCAGGATCGCTACCGTCCTCCAGCAGCTCTTCAATAATCAGACGGGTCTCTTCACGCTGCTCTTCCAGATGTTCCTGGTTTGCCATAGGTTGTTCCTCATAATGTGCGGCAGATACTCTTATTTTCACATACCGTTGCCAATGCCTCCACTCCTGACGGAAAAGATTTGTTGAACAGGGTTGCAAATGAATATTTACACATATAAAGTGAATTTTAATTCAATTATTGGCTTGAGCCATGTGAGGGAAACATGTCTGCGTTATACCACAAACACTTTTTAAAACTGCTCGACTTTACCCCTGCCGAAATTCACGCCCTGCTCCAGCTCGCTGCCCAGCTCAAAAAAGATAAAAAACAAGGCACTGAAGTACAGAGGCTGACTGGAAAAAATATCGCGCTCATCTTCGAAAAAGACTCTACCCGTACCCGATGCTCTTTCGAAGTTGCCGCCTACGACCAGGGCGCACGCGTCACCTATCTGGGGCCAAGCGGAAGCCAGATTGGGCATAAAGAGTCAATCAAGGATACCGCCCGCGTTTTGGGTCGCATGTATGATGGCATTCAGTACCGCGGCCACGGCCAGGAAATCGTCGAGGCGCTGGCCGAATTCGCCGGCGTGCCGGTGTGGAACGGCCTGACCAACGAGTTTCATCCGACCCAGCTGCTGGCAGATCTGCTGACCATGCAGGAGCACCTGCCGGGCAAAGCCTTTAACGAGATGACGCTGGTTTACGCGGGCGACGCACGCAACAACATGGGCAACTCTATGCTGGAGGCCGCCGCGCTGGTGGGGCTGGATCTGCGTCTGGTGGCCCCAGAGGATTGCTGGCCGGAAGCGAGCCTTGTTGCCGAGTGCAGCGCCCTGGCGCAGCAGAACGGCGGCAACATTACCCTGACGGAGAACATTACCGAGGGGGTAAAAGGCGCGGACTTTATCTATACCGACGTTTGGGTATCGATGGGCGAAGCCAAAGAGAAGTGGGCCGAGCGTATCGCGCTGCTGCGCGACTACCAGGTGAACAGCCAGATGCTGGCCCTGACCGGCAACCCGCAGGTAAAGTTCCTGCACTGCCTGCCCGCCTTCCATGACGACCAGACCACCCTCGGCAAACAGATGGCGGAGACCTATGGTCTGCACGGCGGCATGGAGGTGACCGACGAGGTATTTGAGTCGCCGAACAGCGTCGTGTTCGACCAGGCGGAAAACCGGATGCACACCATCAAAGCGGTCATGGTCGCCACCCTCGCCAAGTAAAACTTTCGTTGCCGTAGGCCGGGCAAGCGCTAGCGCCGCCCGGCATTTACGTGGCTTATTAGGCCACCAGCAGCTTCACTACTACCTTACGCACCTGGGCCGGATTGCCCACCGCGCACAGCGGCTTATGCACCTCGCCCGGATAGAAGACCACGAAATCCCCTTCGCTGAGCACCACGGTCTTCTCCTGCTCGCCTTCCGGCAGAAACGCGATGTCCTTATCCGCCAGCCAGTCGGTGTCCGGCGTGCCGGCTGGCAGGGTGCTATAGGTCATCCCCTCCTGGCCTTTCAGTACGATCTGGATATCCAGATAGCGGGCGTGATACTCCGCGCGGCGTTTGGCAAACGGTTCGGTCATATCTTCCGACAGCAGGAAGAAAAGGCGCGAGCCGTCGATATCGTGCTTACCCGTCGGCGTCGCGTCGTTAACGTGCTGTTTGACATACTCAATGGCCTGGGCCAGCTCCTGCGGCAGCCAGGACTGAAGGTTGTGAATGTTGCCTGTGATCATGGATAACCTCTCGATATAAAACGTTGTTTCATTTTTAACTTTTATACGAGAATTTTGCCTACCCTACCACCCCTTTTTAGCGAACCCTTGCGATAGCGCATATTTATTGGCAAAGAAGTTAACTTTTTGTTAAAAGCCAGGGCAATATTATGCACTCTCGTCGCATAAGTGCCGCTTTATATTTAACCAGCTGTAAATTATGCTGCTGAAAAAACAGTATTAATAAAAAAAACCGCCGCAGGATCACACATTACTTCACAACGTATTTTCAACTATGCCAGCATATTTATTTTATCATTCTTCAATCATAGAAATAAAAAAAACAGAAAAATGAATAGTCATGCACACCCTTAAATTAAATTATTTAATTTCAAACAGATAGAATCATACCTTTGGTGTGCATCCGTACATTTCATTAACAAAATAAAATATTGTCACGTATTAATGCGTAGCAATGCATCGCGTTACTTCAATAAAAAGCGGATTCTCTGAACCATCTCAAATAAACCAAATTGGGTTATTCCATCGCCGTTCCCCTGTGAGCAGTCTCACATAATTAATGCAACAGGCAACTATTATAGCCACGAAATCCAGCGAAGCTCGTGCGCTATGAAATAACGCATTTCATAGCGTCCCCCCTCTTATTGCCGGAAAACGTAAGGAACCGTTATGGAAAAACACTACGTCGGATCGGAAGTGGGCCAGTTACGCAGCGTAATGCTGCACCGTCCTAATCTGAGCCTGAAAAGACTGACACCCTCTAATTGTCAGGAGCTGTTATTTGATGATGTATTATCCGTCGAGCGCGCGGGTGAAGAGCACGATATTTTCGCTACAACCCTACGTGAGCAGGGTGTTGAGGTGCTATTACTGACCGATCTCTTAACCCAGACGCTGGATACGCCAGATGCCAAGGAGTGGCTGCTGAAAACCCAGGTCTCTGACTACCGCCTGGGGCCCGCTTTTGCCAGCGATGTACGCGGCTGGCTGGCGGATATGCCCCACCGCGAGCTGGCCCGACGGTTAAGCGGCGGACTGACCTACGGTGAAATACCGGCTTCGATTAACAATATGGTTGTCGATATTCATACCGCGAATGACTTTATTATGAAGCCGTTGCCTAACCATCTCTTTACCCGCGACACCTCCTGCTGGATATATAACGGCGTCTCTATAAATCCTATGGCAAAACCGGCCCGCCAGCGCGAAACCAATAATCTGCGAGCCATCTACCGCTGGCATCCGCTGTTTATTAACGGCGACTTTATTAAATATTTCGGTGATGAAGACATTAATTACGACCACGCCACCCTGGAAGGGGGCGATGTATTAGTCATTGGCCGTGGCACGGTATTAATCGGCCTGTCTGAACGCACCACGCCCCAGGGGGTCGAGTTCCTTGCCTCCGCCCTGTTCACCCACCGCCAGGCTGAACGCGTTATCGCCGTCGAGCTGCCGAAACACCGCTCCTGTATGCACCTCGACACGGTGATGACCCACGTCGATATCGACACCTTCTCCGTCTACCCGGAAGTGGTTCGCCCGGACGTGCAGTGCTGGACGCTAACGCCCAATGGCCACGGCGGGATTGCCCGTCGCCAGGAGACGACCCTGCTGCGAGCGCTGGAGAAAGCGCTCGGCGTTACGCAGATCAAGCTGATCACCACCGGCGGCGACGCCTTTGAAGCCGAGCGCGAGCAGTGGAACGACGCCAATAACGTCCTGACCCTGCGCCCCGGCGTGGTGATCGGCTACGAACGCAACGTCTGGACCAATGAGAAGTACGACAAGGCAGGGATTACCGTTCTGCCTATTCCAGGCGATGAGCTGGGACGCGGACGCGGCGGCGCACGCTGCATGAGCTGTCCGCTGGAACGCGACGCAATTTAAGGCAAGGAGCAGAGAATGAAAACGGAGATGAAACCGACCCTCGTGGTCGCCCTTGGCGGCAACGCCCTGCTGAAACGCGGCGAGCCGCTGGAGGCCGCGATCCAGCGTAAAAATATCGATCTGGCCGCCGAGACGATTGCCCAGCTTACCCAGCGCTGGCGGGTGGTGCTGGTGCACGGCAACGGCCCACAGGTGGGGCTGCTGGCGCTGCAAAACAGCGCCTATACCGGCGTTACGCCCTATCCGCTGGATGTGCTGGGGGCCGAGAGTCAGGGAATGATTGGCTACATGCTGCAACAGTCGCTGAAAAACCGGCTGCCGAAATGCGAGGTCAGCGTCCTGCTGACTCAGGTGGCGGTGGATCCCACCGATCCGGCTCTGGCCAATCCCACGAAATACATTGGCCCGGTGTATGACCAGCCGCAGGCCGATGCGCTGGCCGCCGAAAAGGGGTGGTGCTTTAAAGCCGACGGCAGCTATTTCCGCCGCGTGGTTCCCTCCCCGCAGCCGATGCGCATCGTCGAGCGCGATGCAATCGAGGCGCTTCTCCAGCGCGACCATCTGGTGATCTGCAACGGCGGCGGCGGCGTGCCGGTGGTTGAGCAGGCTGACGGCTATCACGGTATTGAAGCGGTGATTGATAAAGACCTCTCTGCGGCTCTGCTGGCCCGCCAGCTAGAGGCCGATGCGCTGCTGATCCTCACCGATGCTGACGCGGTCTATCTCAACTGGGGTACGCCAAGGCAGCGCCCGCTCACCGAGGCCACCCCGCAGGAGCTGAGTGGGTTTACCTTCGACGCCGGTTCGATGGGCCCCAAAGTCGCCGCCTGCTGCCGCTTTGTGAAGACCTGCAACGGCATCGCCGGGATCGGCTCCCTGGCAGATGGCCCGGCCATTCTGGCCGGCGAGCGAGGAACCCTGATCCGCAACGATCCCCTGCAATAAATAGATTAAGGACGACGTATGAAAATCGCTTTGAAAAACCGCAACTTCCTCAAGCTACTGGATTTTACCTCAGATGAGATCCACTTCCTGATCGATATGGCGATGGAGCTGAAAGCCGCGAAAAAAGCGGGCTGTGAGAAGCAGACCCTGGGCGGCAAAAACATTGCGCTGATCTTCGAGAAAAGCTCGACCCGTACCCGCTGCGCCTTTGAGGTAGCCGCGTTTGATCAGGGTGCGCAGGTGACCTACATCGGACCGAGTGGGTCGCAGATTGGTCACAAGGAGTCCATGAAGGACACTGCCCGCGTGCTCGGTCGCATGTACGATGGCATTGAGTATCGCGGCTATGGCCAGGCGATCGTTGAGGAGCTGGGAGAGTACGCCGGCGTACCGGTATGGAACGGTCTGACCAACGAGTTTCACCCCACGCAGATCCTGGCCGATCTGATGACCATGCTGGAGCACGCGCCGGGTAAACGCCTCTCCGCGCTGCGCTTTGCCTACCTGGGCGATGCGCGTAACAACATGGGTAACAGCCTGATGGTTGGCGCAGCCAAGATGGGGATGGATATCCGGCTGGTAGCACCAAAAGCGTTCTGGCCAGAAGAGACGCTGGTGGCGCAGTGTCGGGAGATTGCGTGGGAGACCGGGGCAAAAATCACCCTGACCGAGAACGTTGCCGAGGGTGTCGCCGGCGTTGATTTCCTCTACACCGACGTCTGGGTCTCGATGGGTGAGCCAAAAGAGGCGTGGGGCGAGCGCGTCAGCCTGATGAAGCCTTATCAGGTCAATCAGCAGGTCATAGAGGCCACTGGCAATCCGCAGGTGAAATTTATGCACTGCCTGCCCGCCTTCCATAACGCGCACACCACCGTGGGACGGGAAATCGAGCTGGCCTATGGCCTGAAGGGGCTGGAAGTCACCGAAGAGGTGTTCGAATCCGCCCACTCCATCGTGTTCGATGAAGCAGAGAACCGGATGCACACCATCAAAGCCGTAATGGTGGCGACCCTCGGCGAGTAACCATCCCGGGCGTCGCGGCATCTGCGACGCCCAAACAGGAAGAAAACCCTATGCGCAGATTTAAATTCCCCTCTGCTTACACCATTCTTTTTATTCTGATCGCGCTGGTTGCCGCGCTGAGCTGGATTGTCCCGGCCGGGCACTATCAGATGGTCATGAACGAGACGCTGGGTAAAGAGGTCCCCGTCGCAGGCACCTATGCGCACGTTGCGGCCCAACCGCAGGGGATCGTTTCCGTTATTATGGCCCCCATCAGCGGCCTGTACGATCCCGATACCGGCCAGGCGGGCGCAATTGACGTTGCCCTGTTCGTGCTGATCATCGGCGGATTTCTGGGGATCGTCAATAAAACCGGGGCCATCGACGCCGGGATCGAACGCGTCACGCTGAAGCTCAGCGGCCGCGAGGAGTGGATGATCCCGATCCTGATGGGGCTATTTGCCGCAGGCGGTACGATCTACGGCATGGCTGAAGAGTCGCTGCCGTTCTACACCCTGCTGGTGCCGGTCATGATGGCGGCACGCTTCGATCCGCTGGTAGCCGCTTCTACGGTGCTGCTGGGGGCGGGCATCGGCACGCTCGGCTCCACGATAAACCCCTTCGCCACGGTGATTGCCGCCAACGCGGCGGGCATTCCGTTTACGACTGGCATCTGGCTGCGCGTGGCGCTGCTGGTGGCGGGCTGGCTTATCTGCGTCGCGTGGGTCATGCGCTATGCGCGTCAGGTACGGCAGGATCCCAGCAAATCCGTCGTGGCGGATAAGCAGGACGAGAACATCGCCCACTTCCTGGGCGGCAAACGCCAGCAGGATCTGGCTTTCACCGGCACGCGTAAGCTTATCCTGGTTATCTTCGCCCTCGCGTTTGCGGTGATGATCTACGGCGTGGCGGTGCTGGGCTGGTGGATGGGGCAGATCTCCGGCGTCTTTCTCGCGGCGGCCATTATTACCGGGCTGCTGGCCCGCATGAGCGAGGAGGAGCTGACCTCCACCTTTATTGACGGCGCACGGGATCTGCTTGGCGTGGCGTTAATCATCGGCATCGCCCGCGGCATCGTAGTGGTGATGGACAAGGGCATGATTACCCATACCATCCTGCACAGCGCCGAGGGGCTGGTGGGCGGCCTCTCCAGCATGGTGTTTATTAACGTGATGTACTGGCTGGAGGTAGTGCTCTCTTTTCTGGTGCCCTCCTCCTCGGGGCTGGCAGTGCTGACCATGCCGATCATGGCTCCGCTGGCGGATTTTGCCCGCGTCGATCGCGATCTGGTGGTCACCGCCTATCAGGCTGCGTCCGGCATTGTCAATCTGGTTACCCCCACCTCAGCGGTGGTGATGGGCGGGCTGGCGATTGCCCGCGTGCCTTACGTCCGCTATCTGAAGTGGGTTGCACCGCTGCTGCTGATGCTGACCGTGCTGATCTGCCTGATATTAAGCCTCGGCGCGCTGCTTTAACCCCAACAGGGAGAAAAGAGTATGAAGGACTATCGCGACTGCTCCACCAGAGAACAGCAGCAGCTGGCCGCCTGTCGACGACTGGTGACCGAGAAGAGCTATCTGTCGCAGGAGGCGATCCGTCGGGACCTTCAGCGGCACGGCTTTAACAGCATCAGCCAGTCCACGGTATCGCGCCTGCTGAAGCTGCTGGGGATTATCAAGATCCGCAATGCCAAGGGGCAGCGGATCTATGCCCTCAATCCGCAGCTGCGCCCGGCACCGGATGCCACCCGCTGCCTCTCCGACATGGTGCTTAACGTCGAGCACAACCGCGAGTTTATTCTTATTCACACCGCTGCGGGATATGGGCGAGCGGTAGCCCGTATCCTTGACTACCACGCGTTGCCGGAGATCCTTGGCGTGGTGGCAGGCAGCAGCATCGTTTGGGTCGCTCCGCGCGACGTACAGCGTACCGCCTTGGTGCGCAACCGCGTTAACCATCTATTAAAAATGCATATATATGCAAAATAACCGTTTGCTTCTGATAAATAGCGCATCGATCCCTTGATTCGCATTATGAGCTGAGTATAATCGCCGACAATTTGCCGGGAGGAAGCATGGTCAAGTTCGTTCGACACACTGTCTCACCGCGCCTGAAAGAGGGCGCTGGCCTGCCGTTTTTCTTCCCAATGCTCACCTATTTCTATAGCCCCTCTTTTGAGGGGCTTTTTTTTGCGCAGACGTCAGGAGATAACCATGGCTAATCCGCTCTATCAGAAACATATCATTTCCATAAACGATCTCAGCCGCGAAGAACTGGAACAGGTACTGGAGACCGCTGCCAGCCTGAAGGCTAACCCGCAGCCGGAGCTGCTGAAGCACAAGGTGATCGCCAGCTGCTTCTTTGAAGCCTCTACCCGCACCCGCCTGTCGTTTGAGACCGCGATGCACCGCCTGGGCGCGAGCGTGGTCGGCTTCTCCGACAGCAGCAACACCTCGCTGGGTAAAAAAGGCGAGACCCTGGCGGACACCATCTCCGTGATCGGCACCTACGTTGACGCCATCGTAATGCGTCACCCGCAAGAGGGCGCGGCGCGGCTGGCCACTGAGTTCTCCGGCGGTATTCCGGTATTGAACGCGGGCGACGGCGCAAACCAGCACCCGACCCAAACCCTGCTCGATCTCTTTACCATCCAGGAGACCCAGGGCCGGCTGGAGAACCTCAACATCGCGATGGTGGGCGACCTCAAGTATGGCCGCACCGTCCACTCGCTGGCCCAGGCGCTGGCGAAGTTTAACGGCAACCGCTTCCTGTTTATCGCCCCCGATGCGCTAGCGATGCCGCAGTACATCCTCGATATGCTGGATGAGCGCGGGATTGCCTGGAGCCAGCATGCCACCATCGAAGAGGTGATCCCGGAGGTGGATATCCTTTACATGACACGCGTGCAGAAAGAGCGTCTGGATCCGTCCGAATACGCCAACGTGAAGGCGCAGTTCGTCCTGTGTGCCAGCGATCTGCACAGCGCCCGCGGCAATATGAAGGTGCTGCACCCGCTGCCGCGCGTCGATGAGATTGCCACCGACGTGGATAAGACGCCGCACGCCTGGTACTTCCAGCAGGCGGGCAACGGCATCTATGCTCGTCAGGCGCTGCTGGCGCTGGTGCTTAACCGCGATTTGGCCTAACAGAGGGGGAAACGAGATGACACACGACAATAAACTGCAGGTCGAAGCGATCAAGCGTGGCACGGTGATCGACCATATCCCGGCGCAGGTGGGCTTTAAGCTGCTAACCCTGTTTAAGCTGACCGAAACCGACCAGCGGATCACCATCGGCCTGAACCTGCCCTCGGGCGAGATGGACCGCAAGGATCTGATCAAGATCGAAAACACCTTCCTCACCGACGAGCAGGTTAACCAGCTGGCGCTCTATGCCCCGCAGGCGACGGTAAACCGCATCGACGACTATGAGGTGGTAGGCAAGTCGCGGCCTCACCTGCCGTCGCGCATTGAGGCGGTGCTGATCTGCCCCAACAGCAACTGCATCAGCCACGCCGAGCCGGTGTTCTCCAGCTTTGCGGTGAAGCAACGCGCCAACGACATTGCCCTGAAGTGTAAATACTGCGAGAAAGAGTTTTCTCACACGGTGGTGCTGTCACACACCCGTTAATTCAGATTGGTCATCGCCGCCGCGCTGCCTATAATGGCGCGGAACCTCAATACCATTCGCTTTCAGGAGAAATCATGACAAAAATCATCGCGACGGAAAATGCACCGGCAGCCATTGGTCCTTATGTTCAGGCGGTCGATCTCGGCAATATGATCCTTACGTCTGGCCAGATCCCGGTCGATCCAAAAACCGGCAGCGTGCCAGAGGATATCGCCGCTCAGGCGCGCCAGTCGCTGGATAACGTTAAGGCTATCGTGGAAGCCGCTGGCCTGAAGGTAGGCGATATTGTTAAAACCACGGTGTTCGTGAAAGATCTCAACGATTTCGCTACCGTTAACGCGACCTACGAAGCGTTCTTTAATGAGCACCAGGCTGCCTTCCCGGCGCGCTCCTGCGTAGAAGTTGCCCGCCTGCCGAAAGACGTGAAGATCGAGATCGAAGCGATCGCCGTGCGTCGTTAAGCGTCGACTCAGACTGGATAACGCCGGGCAG
>NZ_LR607338.1:4266912-4267320 GCF_902164725.1 Pseudescherichia vulneris
TGGTTTTCTTCATCAGTCTAAACGCGGCATACCCGACCATGAACTGTGCGAAAAGTATGGCTTTAGCATTAGCACCCTACGCCGCTGGCAAGCGTTACACGCTGAAGGCATCCGAGGCGAGTTAAAACAGGCAGAATCCTCCGCAGGGCTCGTCTTTTTGGCTGCTATCGCTGCCGCTCTGTTACTCACCTTTGCCTTCTCGAAAGCGGTTGGCGCGCTGGTAATGCCCTTTTTCATCCTCTACTGCCTCTACTATATCCGCCGCTTTCGCAGCATCTCGGCAAAGCACATCAAAGCGGAAAATACCTCTCTCGCTCGCACTGGATTAGGGGCGAATAACGCGTTTTACCAGTTTTGCTGGATCGCCCTCACTCTTCTTAGCTGCGCCTGTGGATACGGTATTGCACA
>NZ_LR607338.1:4267384-4270349 GCF_902164725.1 Pseudescherichia vulneris
TGAAACACAATCGCTTACTGTCACGCATACCGACGGCTGTAGAATCCCTTAACTAGCTGGGTTAACGCCATATACCCCGCCAAAATGGCAATCAGCCATGGGAAATAACTCAGCGGCAGGGCCCGAAGCTGCAAATAGCCCGCCAGCGGTGAGAACGGCAGCGCGATCCCGATCACCATCACCAGCAGCGTCATAAGCATCACGGGCCAGGCGGCACGGCTCTGGATAAACGGGATCCGCCGGGTACGGATCATATGCACAATCAGGGTTTGCGACAGCAGCCCGACGACAAACCAGCCAGACTGAAACAGCCCCTGCTCTGCTGGCGTATTGGCGTGAAAAACAAACCACATCAGGCAGAAGGTCAGAATATCGAAAATCGAGCTGATCGGGCCAAAGAACAGCATGAAGCGCCCAAGATCGGCGGGGTTCCACCGCTGCGGCTTGCGGATCTGCTCCTCGTCCACGTTATCAAACGGGATCGCCACCTGAGAAAGATCGTACATCAGGTTCTGCACCAGCAGATGCAGGGGCAGCATCGGCAAAAAGGGCAGAAATGCGCTGGCGACCAGAACGCTAAAGACGTTGCCGAAGTTAGAGCTGGCGGTAATCTTGATGTACTTCAGCATGTTGGCAAAGGTACGGCGGCCTTCAATCACCCCAGCTTCCAGCACCATCAGGCTCTTCTCCAGCAGGATGATATCTGCGGCTTCACGCGCGATATCTACCGCGCCATCCACGGAGATGCCGATATCCGCCGCCCGCAGCGCCGGAGCATCGTTAATGCCGTCGCCCATAAAGCCCACCACGTGCCCCTCGCGGCGCAGAAGCGAGACGATGCGCTCCTTGTGCAACGGCGTCAGGCGAGCAAACAGCGTGGTGCGCTGCGCCAGCTGGGCCAACTCGTCATCGGAGAGCGTTTCAATGTCGCTGCCCGTGACTGCCTCGCCCGCCGCCAGCCCTACTTCGTGGCATACCTTCGCCGCCACCAGTTCGCTGTCACCGGTAAGTATTTTTACGCTAATGCCACTGGCCTTCAGCGCTTTTAGCGCCGGGGCGGTGGTCTCTTTCGGTGGATCGAGGAAAGCAATGTAGCCTTCGAGGATCAGATCGGATTCGTCAATGCGCTGGTAGTCCCCTGTCCGTGCTGGCAGGATTTTACTGGCAACGGCAACCACACGTAGCCCTTGGCGGTTGAGGTTATCGGTCACGCGGCTGATGCGGCGCAGCATGGTCTCATCTAACGGAACGATGTCGTCGTGGTAGCGCACCTGAGTACAGACGCTGAGGATCTCCTGCAATGCGCCTTTACAGATCAGCTGGTGCACGTCGGCCTGCTCGCTGACCACGACCGACATCCGGCGGCGCTCGAAATCAAACGGGATCTCATCCACCTTTTGCCAGCGGTTTGATAGCGTGCGGGCAGACGCTTCATCAGTGCCTTCCAGCACCGCAACATCGAGAAGATTTTTTAACCCGGTCTGGTAGTGGCTGTTTAGCCAGGCATTGTGCAGAACGCGCGTGCTCGTGTTGCCGGAGATATCGGTGTGGTGCTCCAGCACAATTTTATCCTGAGTTAGCGTGCCGGTTTTGTCGGTACAGAGAATGTCCATTGCGCCAAAGTTCTGGATGGCATCAAGATGCTTAACAATCACTTTCTGCTTTGACAGCTTCACCGCGCCTCGTGCCAGGGTTGAGGTCACGATCATCGGCAGCATCTCTGGAGTTAACCCCACGGCAACCGAGAGCGCAAACAGCGCCGCCTCCCACCAGTCGCCTTTGGTGTAGCCGTTGATCAGCAGCACAATTGGCGTCATCACCATCATAAAGCGGATCAGCAGCAGGCTGACGCGGCTGATGCCTTTCTGAAAGGCGTTTGGCTCGCTCTCCTGCTCGCTGACGCGCCCGGCGAGCTGCCCAAACCAGGTATCGCCCCCGGTGGCAATAACCATCGCCTGCGCGCTCCCGCTGACCACCGTGGTGCCCATAAAGCACAGCGTATCGCACTCCAGCGGGTTAGCTTGCTGCGGATGACGGCTGGACGCCACTTTCTCTACCGGCAGCGACTCACCGGTCAGCGACGACTGGGCGACAAAGAGATCCCGCGCCTGAAAAATACGTAAGTCTGCGGGGATCATGTCCCCGGCTGAGAGTTTAATGATATCGCCAACCACCAGCTGATCGATAGGCAACTCAAGCCACGCGCTCTCGCCCTTCTCGTTAATAACGCGCAGAACCGTGGCGGTATTGCTGACCATCGCTTTGAGTGCATCGGCCGCTCTGGTGGAGCGCGCCTCCTGAACAAAATTCAGCAGGGTAGCGATCCCGACCATCAGCGCGATAACGCCCGCGGCAAAGAGATCTTCCGTAGCATAGGAGACAATGCCAAGCGCGGTAAGTAGCAGGTTAAAGGGGTTGCGATAGCACAGCCACAGGTGCACCCACCATGGCGCAGGCGTCTCTGACGGAAGCGCGTTGTCACCATGAGCGGCGCGGCTCTGTTCTACCTCCCCCGCATTCAGTCCCTCGGGATGGGAGTGAAATTCCTGCCACAGCGCGTGCTTCTCCAGCGCCGCCGCGCGCAGGCACTGTGCCGTCAGGGTTGGCGGAATGGCTGCGCCAGCCACATTTTTCGCATTTGGTAACGGATCGCGTTGTACCAGACGGCGCGGCAGATGACGGTTCAGCCGCAGACGCAGCCAGCGAGTAATATTGATAAGCATGATATATCCCCCACGCTCGCCGCAGCGAGCGCAGTTCAGCCATCAGGCGTGGCAAGGCCGTACCTGACAGGCACTGAAAAATTTATGCAGGAACGTTCAGGACGTTACTGCCCTACGCATCCGGTAAGGCAATAAAGTGAGGCTTACCGGAAAAAAGGGGTTCTCCATCGAGGGAGAGGGGTGGGATCGGGATCCATGTCGCCTCCGGTAAGATCAAAAGTAAAATCGCGGTGCAGTATACG
>NZ_LR607338.1:4270406-4285919 GCF_902164725.1 Pseudescherichia vulneris
TTACCCCGCAATATTTACATTTCCCGTAGCGCACGCCCTCTGTACGCTCCCCTTTTTGCCTTGTCCTGCATCAATAAAATCGCAAACTTGTTTGATGCAAATCACTATATGTAGCACTTAAAATGCCGTCCCGGCGCTACATATTGTATTAATCGCCTATTATTCCAACACCGCCGTGGATAACCGTTTAACTATGGAGAGAACATGACCCCGCATGTGATGAAGCGAGATGGCTGTAAGGTACAGTTCAAATCAGAGCGTATTCAGGAAGCTATTCTGCGCGCCGCCGCTGCGGCAGGCGTTGACGATGCCGACTATTGCGCTACCGTCGCAGAGGTGGTCAGACAGCAGATGCAGGCGCGATCGCAGGTAGACATCAGCGAGATCCAGACCGCAGTGGAAAACCAGCTGATGGCCGGCCCCTACAAGCAGCTGGCGCGGGCCTATATTGAGTATCGCCACGACCGCGATATCTCCCGCGAGAAGCGCGGTCGCCTGAATCAGGAGATCCGCGGCCTGGTAGAGCAGACCAACTCCGCCCTGCTCAATGAGAACGCCAATAAAGACAGCAAGGTGATCCCGACCCAGCGCGACCTGCTGGCGGGCATCGTTGCCAAGCACTACGCCCGTCAGCACCTGCTGCCGCGCGACGTGGTGCTGGCTCACGAGCGCGGGGATATCCACTACCACGATCTCGACTACTCCCCCTTCTTCCCGATGTTTAACTGCATGCTTATCGACCTGAAGGGGATGCTGACCCAGGGCTTCAAGATGGGCAATGCCGAGATCGAACCGCCAAAGTCTATCTCTACCGCCACGGCGGTCACCGCGCAGATCATCGCCCAGGTGGCAAGCCACATCTACGGCGGCACCACCATCAACCGTATCGATGAGGTACTGGCTCCCTTCGTGACCGCCAGCTTCGACAAGCACCGTAAAACGGCGGATGAGTGGCAGATCCCTGACGCCGACGGCTACGCCCGCTCACGCACCGAGAAAGAGTGCTACGACGCCTTCCAGTCGCTGGAGTACGAGGTCAATACCCTGCACACCGCCAACGGCCAGACGCCGTTCGTGACCTTTGGCTTCGGGCTGGGCACCAGCTGGGAATCACGCCTGATCCAGCAGTCAATTCTGCGCAACCGCATCGCCGGTCTCGGGAAAAACCGCAAAACGGCGGTGTTCCCGAAGCTGGTATTCGCCATCCGCGACGGGCTGAACCACAAGCCTGGTGATGCTAACTACGACATTAAGCAGCTGGCGCTGGAGTGCGCGAGCAAGCGTATGTACCCGGATATCCTCAACTACGATCAGGTGGTGAAGGTGACCGGCTCCTTTAAAACTCCGATGGGCTGCCGCAGCTTCCTTGGCGTGTATGAAGATGAGAACGGGGAGCAGATCCACGACGGGCGTAACAACCTCGGCGTCATTAGCCTGAACCTGCCGCGCATCGCCCTGGAGGCGAAAGGCAACGAGGCGGCGTTCTGGACGCTGCTTGACGAGCGCCTGACGCTGGCGCGTAAAGCACTGATGACCCGCATTGCGCGTCTGGAAGGGGTGAAGGCCCGCGTTGCGCCGATCCTCTATATGGAAGGCGCGTGCGGCGTGCGGCTGAAGGCCGACGATGAGGTGTCATCGATCTTTAAGAACGGGCGCGCCTCGATTTCGCTGGGCTATATCGGCATTCATGAAACCATTAACGCCCTATTTGGCGATACGCACATGTACGACAGCGAGATGCTGCGTGCCAAAGGCATCGCCATCGTCGAGCGGATGCGTCAGGCGGTAGACCAGTGGAAAGAGGAAACCGGGTACGGCTTCAGCCTCTACAGCACGCCGAGCGAAAACCTCTGCGACCGCTTCTGCCGTCTCGATACCGCCGAGTTCGGCGTGGTGCCGGGCGTTACTGATAAAGGCTACTACACCAACAGCTTCCACCTCGACGTGGAGAAGAAGGTTAATCCTTACGACAAGATTGATTTCGAAGCGCCCTACCCACCGTTAGCCAGCGGCGGCTTTATCTGTTACGGCGAGTACCCGAACATCCAGCACAACCTGAAGGCGCTGGAGGATGTCTGGGATTACAGCTATCAGCACGTGCCCTACTACGGCACCAACACGCCGATCGATGAGTGCTATGAGTGCGGCTTTACCGGCGAGTTCGAGTGCACCAGCAAAGGCTTTACCTGCCCGAAATGCGGCAACCACGACGCCGCCCGCGTCTCGGTAACCCGCCGCGTCTGCGGCTATTTAGGCAGCCCGGACGCCCGGCCGTTTAACGCCGGCAAGCAGGAAGAGGTGAAGCGCCGCGTCAAGCATTTGGGCAACGGGCAGATTGGGTAATGCAGTATCATCAATACTACCCTGTCGACATCGTCAACGGTCCAGGCACGCGCTGTACGCTATTCGTTTCGGGGTGCGTGCACGCGTGTCCCGGCTGCTATAACAAAAGCACCTGGCGGCTTAACTCGGGCCAGCCCTTTACCGTTGAGATGGAAGACCGGATTATTAACGATCTCAACGATACGCGGATCAAACGCCAGGGCATTTCGCTCTCCGGCGGCGATCCGCTCCATCCGCAAAACGTGCCGGATATTCTCCGGCTGGTGCAGCGCATCCGTGCCGAATGTCCCGGAAAGGATATCTGGGTCTGGACCGGTTATACGCTGGACGAGCTAAGCCGCGACCAGCTGGCCGTCGTCGATCTGATTAACGTCCTTATTGACGGTAAGTTTGTTCAGGATCTGAAAGATCCAATGCTGATCTGGCGCGGCAGCAGCAATCAGGTTGTTCACTACCTGCGCTAGTCTGGCGCAGGCTTTTATTAAATCATTTCCCCTCATTGCCGATAACTTTTCTGTCTCGTTTATCCAACGCAGATGTAGTCACCTCCCTTGGGGGCAGTATTCCCCTGCCTTCTACACAGCATATTTTTTTCGGAGATGATGATGAATAGCATAGAAAAAATAAGCGCCGTCAGTGCGCAGGGTGATTCGCATTTATCTAACGGCGATAATCCCTCCACTCTGCTAAATAACAGCAAATTAGCAGAGATTAATAGCGATAATAATACGACAAATTCTGAGGACAGTAGCACGAAGATAACGCTTACGTCTAAAACGCAGGATGAGATCGATAAACAGCAGCAGATAAAAAAAGAGGAGATAAAGAAGACCGACTATACAATGGAATTAACCGGTATTCCGCTGTATGGCGGCCGTCTCATCTCAGTTACTCAATACCCAAACGGCAGCGAAGAGATTATTGACACCCTCTCCGGGCAGCGAATAACGCGGCAGGATCTTCAGCAGGCTATTTCCCCGGCGGAGTTAAAGGCGATAGAGGCCTATAATAATCCTGATAGCGAGGTGGAATAAAACAGGTCAGGCGGGAGGTGACTCCCGCCGTTAAGCGATGAGAAAACGATTAGCGGAACTTCTGGTGGTAGGTATTACGGGTGGTTTTGAACCCTTCTGCCGCCGCCTGCGCCTCTTTGACCTTACCGGCATTAGCCAGCTGCAGCGCCCCGTCGATCTGGCCGACCAGAATATCAAACCCGTGACGGTAATCCTTCATCTCCGGGCTGTCCGGCGCTTTGTCTTCCATTTTCGGCGGCGTCGCTTTTTGCGCGTCCAGCGCGGCGGTGCGCATCTTGGTTAATGCGTCTTTCATTTCCGCCGCATCATCCGTTTTCTGTACCACTTTCAAATTATCGTTGAGGGTCTCCATATCCTCTTCCAGATCTGCCGCAAACGCGGCAGAAGAGGCCAGAACGAGAGAGGAGACTGCTAACATCGCTAACAACGTTTTCCGCATTGCTCATGTCCTTTTATTATTGTCAAAATGGCTTACTGACCGGCGATCTTCATCTCCGGCAGCAGCACAGAACCACATTGTATATTGCTGCGTGTTTCAATATCGTCACCAATGGTCACCATATTGCGCCACATCTCTTTGAGGTTGCCAGCGATGGTAATTTCGCTCACCGGATACTGAATTTCACCGTTCTCTACCCAGAAGCCCGCCGCGCCGCGGGAGTAGTCGCCGGTAATACCGCTCACGCCCTGACCCATCAGCTCGGTGACCACCAGTCCGGTGCCCATCTCTTTCAGCATCTGCTCAAAGCTAAGGCCCTGGCCTTTAATACGCCAGTTATGGATACCGCCCGCGTGACCGGTGCTTTTCAGCCCCAGCTTGCGCGCGGAGTAGCTGGTCAGCAGCCACTGGGTCAGGATGCCGTCCTTGATGATGTCCCGACGTTCGGTGCGCACGCCTTCGCTATCGAACGGCGTTGAGGCCAGCCCTTTCAGCAGGTGCGGATGCTCCTCGATGGTCAGCCACTCCGGAAGGATCTGCTTGCCGAGGGAGTCCAGCAAAAAGGTGGATTTACGGTAAACCGCGCCGCCAGCAATCGCCCCGACGAGGTGGCCAAACAGCCCGGTAGCGACTTCGTTAGCGAAGATCACCGGGGCTTTCATGGTGGAGAGCTTGCGCGGCGCGAGGCGTGCCAGGGTGCGTCTGGCGCACTCGTCTCCCACCCACTCCGGCGACTTAAGATCGCCCAGCGCACGGCCCATGGTGTAGGCGTAGTCGCGCTCCATGTCACCGTTCTCTTCAGCAATCACGCAGCTGGAGAGCGAGTGGCGGCTGGAGCAGTAGCTTTGCAGCATGCCGTGGCTGTTGCCGAAGACTTTAATTCCGTAGTGGCTGTTGAAGCTGCCACCTTCGGTGTTGGTGATGCGCTTGTCCGCCTTCAGCGACGCCTGCTCGGCGCGGGCGGCCAGCTCAATGGCCTGATCCGGCGTAATCTCCGCCGGGTGGAAGAGATCCAAATCCGGAGCCTCGAACGCCAGCAGCTCGCGGTCCGCCACGCCGGCAAAGGGATCCGGCGAGGTGTAGCGAGCGATATCCAGCGCCGCCTGTACGGTGCGGGCGATAGCGTCCGGACTCAGGTCGGTGGATGAGGCGCTGCCCTTGCGGTTTTGATGATAAACGGTGATGCCCAGTGCGCCATCGCTATTGAATTCAACGTTCTCCACCTCACCGTAGCGGGTGCTGACGCTAATACCGGTAGTCTTCGATACCGCCACTTCTGCGCCGTCTGATTTACCTGCGGCTAAGCCCAGGGCGGTGGAGACGGCTTCTTCCAGTGCTTTGCGTTGCTCTGCAACTTGTGTGATTACTTTCATCGCCAATGCCATAATGTAAGGGGAGTTTTAAAGAAGTCTAACAGAGAACCCATTCTCAGTGTGCTCCCAGGGTGTTAGTATTAGCCTCTTTTTTAAGGAGCCTGAGATGACCAAGCAGCCCGATGACTGGCTCGATGACGTACCCGGTGATGATATCAACGATGAAGATGATGAGATCATCTGGGTCAGTAAAAGTGAAATTAAGCGCGATGCGGAAGAGTTAAAACGCCTCGGCGCAGAGATGGTAGACCTGGGCAAGAACGCCCTCGATAAGATCCCGCTGGATGACGATCTGCGCGCGGCCATTGAGCTGGCGCAGCGTATCAAGAAAGAGGGTCGCCGCCGCCAGATGCAGCTGATTGGCAAACTGCTGCGCCAGCGCGATGTCGAGCCGATTCGCCAGGCGCTGGACAAGCTGAAAAACCGCCATAACCAGCAGGTGGCGTTCTTCCACAAGCTGGAGCACATTCGCGATCGCCTGATCGCCGAGGGTGACGACGCGGTGCCGGACGTATTAAACCTGTGGCCAAACGCTGACCGTCAGCAGCTGCGTTCGCTGATCCGTAACGCGCAGAAAGAGCGCGACGGTAACAAGCCGCCGAAGTCCGCGCGTCTGATCTTCCAGTATCTGCGCGAGCTGTCGGAAGCCGAAGAGTAGTGTGTAAAATGCCCGGTAAGCGTTAGCGCCACCGGGCAATTCCCTCTATTTCTTCTCTAACCTGTCCAGCAGCTTCTGGTGGATGCCACCGAAGCCGCCGTTGCTCATTACCAGAATGTGATCTCCCGGCTGGGCGGTTTTCACGATCATATCCGTCAGGGCATCGACATCGACATGCCAATGGGCAGGCTGCACGCAGGCCTCTGCCACTTCCGATACCTGCCAGGGAATATGCTGCGGCTGCAGCAGGAAGACCTCATCGGCCCGGCCCAGCGACGGGGCCAAATCGTCCTTGCACAGCCCCATCTTCATGGTGTTCGAGCGTGGCTCCAGCACCGCAATGATGCGCGCCGTGCCGCCGACCTTGCCGCGCAGCGCGGCGAGGGTAGCCAGAATCGCGGTCGGGTGGTGGGCGAAGTCATCGTAGACGCTGACGCCGTTGGCGGTGCCGCGCAGCTCCAGACGGCGACGGGCGTTGACGAACGTGCCGAGGGCGTTAGCCGCATCCGCAGGCGTGACGCCGACGTGGCGGGCGGCGGCAATTGCCATCAGGCCATTATGCATATTGTGCTCGCCGACCAGATCCCACTTCACCTGGCCGACGCGCTCGCCGTCCAGCAGCACTTCCCACTGCGAGGCATCGGTAGTGAGCTTTTTCGCCTGCCAGTGGCCCTGCTCGCCCACCAGCTCCTGCTCGCTCCAGCAGCCCATCGCCATCACCTGCTTCAGGTTGATGTCGTTCTCCGGCAGGATGATCTTGCCCTGCCCCGGCACGATCCGCACCAGGTGGTGGAACTGCTTCTGAATGGCCTTCAGATCGTCAAAGATGTCGGCGTGATCGAACTCAAGGTTGTTGAGGATCAGTGTGCGTGGCGCGTAGTGCACGAACTTGGAGCGCTTATCGAAGAAGGCGCAGTCATACTCGTCGGCCTCAATCACGAAGAACGGGCTGTCGCCCAGGCGTGCGGAGACGTCGAAGTTGCCCGGCACGCCGCCGATCACAAAGCCAGGCTGATAGCCGCAGGCTTCGAGGATCCAGGTCGCCATGCCCGCCGTGGTGGTTTTACCGTGGGTACCGGCCACCGCCAGCACCCAGCGGTCGCGCAACACAAAGTCGTGCAGCCACTGCGGCCCGGACATATAAGGGATGCTCTTCTCCAGCACCGCCTCAACGCACGGATTGCCCCGCGTCATGGCGTTACCAATAATCACCAGATCCGGAGCCGGATCAAGCTGGCTGGCATCGTAACCCTGAATTAAAGAGATGCCCTGCTTCTCCAGCAGGGTGCTCATCGGCGGATACACATTGGCGTCCGATCCCGTTACTTCATGACCTAAAGCACGTGCCAGCAGTGCCAGCCCGCCCATGAAGGTTCCACAAATTCCTAAAATATGAATGCGCATACGTCGGTCCTTATTTTAACTGGCATCCATTTTACTCACATGTCCGGCCCAGAGAAACGCATTTAAGCGGAATCTCACTCTGGCTGGCGCGATTCACCTGTGCGCATTAATTCGGATCTTTGTTAGTATTGTTACAGTCGCTTTACTCCACATTAATTGCAGGGAAAGTGTTATGAAAACGTTAGGTGAATTTATCGTTGAGAAGCAGCATGATTTCTCCCATGCCACCGGGGAACTGACCTCGCTGCTGTCGGCGATAAAGCTGGGCGCCAAAATCATCCACCGCGATATTAATAAAGCGGGGCTGGTCGATATTCTGGGGGCCAGCGGGGCCGAAAACGTGCAGGGCGAGGTGCAGCAAAAACTTGATCTGTTCGCGAATGAAAAACTGAAGGCGGCGCTGCGCGCGCGGAATATCGTGGCCGGTATCGCCTCAGAAGAAGAAGATGAGATCGTTGTTTTTGATGGCTACGAGCACGCGAAGTATGTGGTTCTGATGGATCCGCTGGATGGCTCCTCCAACATTGACGTTAACGTCTCCGTTGGCACCATCTTCTCTATCTACCACCGCGTCACGCCGGTAGGCACCCCGGTCACCGTGGAAGACTTCCTGCAGCCGGGCAACAAGCAGGTCGCTGCGGGCTATGTGCTCTACGGCTCCTCAACCATTATGGTTTACACCACCGGCTGCGGCGTGCACGCCTTCACCTACGATCCTTCCCTTGGCGTCTTTGCCCTCTGCCAGGAGCGCATGCAGTTCCCTGAGCTGGGTAACACCTACTCCATTAACGAAGGCAACTACATGAAGTTCCCGCAGGGCGTGAAGAAGTACCTCAAGTTCTGCCAGGAAGAGGATAAGCTTAGCCACCGTCCCTACACCTCACGCTATATCGGCTCGCTGGTGGCGGACTTCCACCGCAACCTGGTGAAAGGCGGGATCTACCTCTACCCAAGCACCGCAACCCACCCGGAAGGCAAGCTGCGCCTGCTGTACGAGTGCAACCCGATGGCCTTCCTGGCCGAGCAGGCGGGCGGCAAGGCGAGCGACGGTAAAGAGCGTATTCTGGATATTATTCCGGAGTCGCTGCATCAGCGCCGTCCGTTCTTCGTCGGCACCAACGCGATGGTTGAGGACGTAGAGCGCTTTATGCGCGAGTACCCGGACGCCTAACCCGCAGTCACGTTACCCTCTCCGCCTGGAGAGGGTAAATTGTTTTAGCCTGCGGCCTGCAGGCGGAATGAGGCCATCGCGGCCACCAGCTCGCGGGACTGCTGCTCCAGGGAGTGGGTCGCGGCAGAGGACTGCTGCACCAGCGCGGCATTCTGCTGGGCGGTTTCATCCATCTGGTTCACCGCGATATTCACCTGCTCAATACCCCGACTCTGCTCGTGGGACGCATTCGCAATCTCCCGCATCAGCTTCGTCATGCGCGTCACTTCGCTGGCGATCTCATCCATCGTCTCACCGGCCTGCATTGCCAGATTACTACCCTCCCCGACGTGAGTCTGCGAGTCGGTGATCAGGGTGCGGATCTCTTTCGCCGCGTCGGCGCTGCGGCTCGCGAGATTACGGACTTCGCCCGCTACCACGGCAAAGCCACGGCCCTGTTCCCCTGCCCGCGCCGCTTCTACCGAGGCGTTAAGGGCCAGAATGTTGGTCTGGAAGGCAATGCCGTCGATAACGCTAAGAATATCGGCGATGCGCGCCGAGCTGCCGGAGATATCCTGCATCTTCTCAATCACGTAGCAGACCATTTCGCTGCCGCGATCGGCAGTGTCAGAGACCGTCTTCGCCAGCTGGTGCGCCTGCTCGGCGTTGGCAGCGTTCTGCTTCACCGTGGCGGTGATCTGCTCCATGCTGGCGGCAGTCTGTTCAAGGGAGGAGGCGGTAGATTCGGTGCGCTGGGCCAGATCGACGTTGCCTGCGGTTAACTCCCGGCTGCCGGTATCAATCTGCGCGCTGGCGTCCCGCACGCGGGTCACCGAGCTCACCAGCGAGTGACGCATGTTCTCAATGGCAGCGTTGAGGCGGGAGAACTCTTTGCTGGTCATCTCAGCCTGCGCGGGCGTCAGGTTGCCCGCCGCCACCTGCTCCAGCTGCTGGATAGAGACGCTAAGCGGCTTAAGCAGCATATGGCGCAGCGCCAGCCACGCCAGGGCAATGATGCCGGCGGTCACCAGCGCGGCGATGACGATCAGCGCCATCACCCGTTTTTTGCTCGCCTGCACCGCTTTTACTTCCGCTTTACCGCGCGCTTCGCCCCAGTTCAGAAACGCCTGCATATCGTTATCAAACTGGCGCGATACCGGCACCAGCTGGTTTTCGAGCAGCGAATAGTAGTCATCCGCACTCTGCTGGTTGAGCGCCGTCAGCATCGGGACGATGCCCTGGGTGTTGTATGCCTGATAGCTTTTGGCAACCGCCGCCAGCAGGGCCTGGCCGCTCGCGTCCTCTACACCCGCGCCGATGGTCTCCTGCAACTCTTTCTGGGCCTGGGCGACTTCGCTATGGATATTTTTTACCGACTTGCCTGCGTCGTCCAGTAGCCCAACCTCCATCATGCGCACCGCCTGTCCGGCTTCGTTGCGCGCACGCAGGATCAGGGTATAGCCCTCGTTCAGGCGTGCCATCTGCTCACCCTGAAGGTGATTAATGCGCTGTAGCGAGGAGGAGCTTTGGGTCAGGGCATAAATACCGATGCCGCTGACCAACAGGAGAAGTAACGTCATTACGGCCAGCAGAGAGAGCAGGCCTGTGCGAATCGAAAGCGTTCTAAGCATGATGGCGATCCCGGTAGCAGAGAGACTTCGTAGCGTGAATAGTGCTGATTCGAACAGTTATCGACCGCTACCGGGAAAGCTTTAGCTATTTTTTAACCATATCAAAAAGTTATGGCTTTGTTGCCGGAATGCTCACTCGCGTTACCGGGGAGTTCTGCCGGTTCTCCCACAGCACCGTCAGGCCGCGTTGCAGGGCGATAAAGATAAACAGCAGAATGCCGATGGCGATCTTTGTCCACCACGAGCTGAGCGTGCCGTCGAAGTTAATGTAGGTCTGGATCAGCCCCTGGATCGCCACGCCAAACAGCGTGCCTAACACCGTCCCCACGCCACCGCTGAGCAGCGTGCCGCCAATCACCACCGAGGCGATGGCGTCCAGCTCTACCCCCACCCCCGCCAGGGCATAGCCTGCCTGGGTATAGACAGAGAAGACAATGCCCGCCAGCGTCGCCAACCCGGTTGAGAGCATATAGATGCGGATCGTAGTGCTGCGGGTGGAGATCCCCATCAGGTTGGCCGAGGTAGCGCTGCCGCCGATGGCATAGACCTGATTACCAAAGCGCGTGCGGTGGGCGAGGAAGATGCCTATCACCACCACGCCCAGCATCAGCAGCCCCATCGCACTCAGGCGACCGCCGCCGGGAATTTTCCACGCCAGGCTGGAGAGGGTGTCGTAGATCGGGTGGTTAATGGGAATCGACTCTTCAGAGACCAGGTAGCTGACGCCGCGCAGGAAGAACATCCCGGCGAGGGTAATGATAAATGCCGGGATCTTCAGGGCGTCGATCAGCAGGCCCATAAAGGCCCCGAAGGCGCAGCCCATCGCCAGCACCAGCGGGAAGGCCAGCAGAGGTGAGATCCCCCAGAAGCCAATCGCCTTCGCCAGAAAGACGCCGGTAAAGGCGATCACCGACCCCACCGAGAGGTCGATGCCGCCGGAGAGAATGACGAAGGTCATGCCAACGGCGATAATCCCGAGAAAGGCGTTATCGGTCAAAATATTGCAGATAACCCGCGTTGAGGCGAAGCCGGGAAACTGGGTCAGGCAGTAGAGATAACCGAGCACGAACACGCCGAGCGTGATCATCAGCGGCAGGTTACGTTTTATCATGACCACGGCTCCTCTTAATCAGATCGATAAAGCGCGGCGACTGCACAATCAGCACGCACATTACAACGACGGCCTTCACGACCTGGTTCAGCTCCGGGGGGAAGCCCGAGAGTAAAATGCCGGTGTTCATACCCTGGATAATCAGCGCCCCGACAATCGACAGTAGCAGGTTAAAGCGCCCGCCCATCAGCGAGCCGCCGCCGATTACCACCGCGAGGATGGCGTCCAGCTCCAGCCACAGCCCGGCGTTGTTGGCATCCGCCCCGCGAATGTCTGCCGTGACGATGATGCCGGCAATGGCGGCGCAGACGCCGCTCAGGACATAGGTCAGCATCACCATTAGCCGGGTATTCACCCCGGCGTTCTTCGCCGCGCGGATGTTGATCCCCACCGCTTCGATAAACATGCCCAGCGCTGTTTTGCGGGTAAAGAGCCAAAACACCACCAGCGTTACCAGAGCGATAATCACCGGGGTTGGGAAAAGCAGCAGCGAGCCGCTGCCGAGCCAGGAGAGACTGGGGGCATTAAAGGTGACGATCTGCCCGGAGGTGATCAGCTGCGCTACGCCGCGCCCGGCGACCATTAAGATAAGCGTGGCAACGAAGGGCTGGATCTTGAGGATGGCCACCAGCACGCCATTCCACAGCCCGGCCAGCACGCCGCTGCCGATTGCCGCCAGCAGCACAATCGGCAGGCTGTGTCCGGCCACGGTCATCGAGGCCGCCGTTGCTCCGGCAATCGCCATAATAGCCCCTACGGAGAGGTCGATCCCGCCGGTGGCGATCACCAGCGTCATGCCAATTGCTAGCAGCGCCACCGGTGCAGCGCGGTTAAGAAT
The DNA here is from genome assembly GCF_902164725.1 of Pseudescherichia vulneris. NCBI lineage: Bacteria > Pseudomonadati > Pseudomonadota > Gammaproteobacteria > Enterobacterales > Enterobacteriaceae > Pseudescherichia > Pseudescherichia vulneris. The sequence goes on from NZ_LR607338.1 coordinate 4,282,388, forward strand.
ATCAATAGGGCTGCCGAACAGCCGCCCATCCTGCAGAACGATTTGGAAAAAATGCGGTGCAACCAGGCTGTCGACCAGCAGCACCAGGAGCAGCGCCACCAGCTGCGGCATACCCGTCGGCCAGCTTATTCGCCGCTTCGGCTGGCCGGTTTGCGGAAGGGAACGGGGCATCACACTCTACTCCTTATGCCGCGATGGCATTCATGATCGCCGGAACTGAAAGTTCTGCGAGCGGGATCTCTGCCACCTGCTTGCGGTCGCGCATGATGATCACCCGATCGGCATAGCCAACCAGCTCCTCCAGCTCGGAGGAGATCACCAGCAGCGCTAAGCCGTCGGCGCACAGGGTTTCAATAAGCCGGATGATTTCGGCATGCGCCCCTACGTCGATGCCGCGCGTCGGCTCGTCGAGGATCAGGAACTGGGGTTTGGTCAGCAGCCAGCGGGAGAGCAGCACCTTCTGCTGGTTGCCGCCGGAGAGAAACTCAATGGGTTGCTCGGCGCTGGGAGTGCGAATACCCAGCTGACGAATAAAGCGCTCGGCGATCTCGTTCTGCTCCCGACGGGGAATGGGCCGCAGCCAGCCGCGCTGGGCCTGCAGGGCGAGAATAATATTTTCCCGCACCGAGGCCGCGGCGATAATGCCATCGGTTTTGCGATCTTCCGGACAGAAGCCGATCCCCAGGCTCGATGCCTGATGCGGCGAGCGCAGGGTCTGCGGCTTGCCTTTGATGAGCGCCCTGCCGCTGTCGGCGGGCTTGATGCCAAAGATCACCTCAGCGGTTTCGGTCCGCCCGGAGCCTAACAGCCCGGCGAGGCCAACGATCTCACCGGGACGCACTTCAAAACTAAAGGGAGCGATGGTTCCCTTCTTGCCAAAATCAGTAAACGCGGCCACCGGCTTGTCGCTGAGCAGCGTCCGGCCCGCCCGTTGCAGGGCGTTACTCTCCAGCTCGCGCCCCAGCATCATTTTCACCAGCTCGATCTGCGGCAGCTCGCGGGTTTCGCGGCAGCCGACAAAGCCGCCGTTGCGCAGAACGGTGATGCGGTCGCTGACCTCATACACCTGATCGAGGAAATGGGTGACGAAGATCAGGCTTACCCCCTGGGCGCGCAGCTGGCGCATCAGAGTGAAGAGCATCTCCACTTCCTGGGTATCGAGGCTGGCGGTAGGCTCATCAAGGATCAACACCTTCGCCGAGAGGTCGATGGCGCGACAGATAGCCACAATCTGCTGCATTGCTACCGAAAAACGGTTCAGCGGCTCGCGCACGTCAAGCGAGAAGCCGTAGGAAGCCATCAGCGCCGTGGCGCGGCGCTCCATCTCTTTGCGCTGCAGGAAACCAAAGCGCCGCGGCTCGCGACCGATAAACAGGTTATCTGCCACCGACATGTTCGGCAGCAGGTTAACCTCCTGATAGACCGTCCCAATGCCTAACTGCTGGGCATGGGCGGTGTTTTTAGGCGAAATCGCCTGGCCTTCGAGACGGATAATGCCGCGATCGGCATGGTAGACGCCGGTCAACGCCTTGATGAGCGTTGATTTACCAGCCCCGTTCTCACCGAGGAGCGCCATAATTTCGCCCCGGCGCAGGCTAAAGTTGACGTTATCAAGCGCCTTTACGCCGGGGAAAAATTTACTTAACCCTTCGGTACTCAGAATTTCCTGGTGTTGGTCGGTGGTCATGATGGCCTCCCCGAAACGAACCGCCGGGCTTAATAGCCCATATTTTTCTTCTTCTCGAGCTCTTCTTTCGCCGTATCCGGCAGGTAGAGCGTCGATTTGGTCATGGTCATCTTCTCAGGCTGGGTGCCATCTTTTTTGAATTTCTCTAGCGCATCGAAGGCCGGGCCAGCCATGTTTGGCGTCAGCTCAACGCTGGCGTTGGCTTCGCCTTCAATCATCGCTTTAAAGATATCCGGCACGCCGTCGATGGAGCCGGTCAGAATATCTTTGCCCGGCTTCAGGCCTGCTTCTTTGATAGCCTGAATAGCACCGATGGCCATATCGTCGTTGTGGGCATAAACCATGCAGATGTTCTTGCCGTTGTTCTCGGCTTTGATAAAGCTCTCCATGACCTCTTTCCCTTTACTGCGGGTAAAGTCGCCGGACTGGGAGCGGATGATTTTGATGTTTGGTGCTTTAGCGATGGCGTCAGCGAACCCTTTTTTACGGTCAATCGCTACGCTCGCCCCTACCGTGCCCTGCAGTTCGACAACGTTACACTTCTTATCGCCGACGGTTTTGATCAGCCACTCGCCGATCAGCTGGCCTTCCAGCACGTTATTGGCGGTCACGGTGGTCATGTAGAGCGACTTATCTTTCACATCAATGGAACGGTCGAGGAGGATCACCGGGATCTCGGCATCTTTAGCCTCTTTCAGCACCGGCTCCCAGCCGGTCGCTACTACGGGAGCAATAAAGATGGCATCCACGCCCTGGGCGATGAAGGAGCGCACCGCCTTGATCTGGTTCTCCTGTTTTTGCTGACCGTCGGCGACTTTCAGCGTAATACCGCGTTTTTCAGCTTCGCTTTTTGCGACATTGGTTTCAGCGGCTCGCCAGCCGGATTCGGAGCCGACCTGTGAAAAACCGACGGTTAACGGGGCTGCCATCGCCATAGACGACATGGCTGCTGAGACTGCTGTGACCAGAAGTAAGCGCTTCCACATAATAACGTCCTCGTAGGGGTGATTATTGTTTGGCTAAAAGATGTTCGCGAAGAGACTATAGCGAATGGAAGATGTTACGAATTGCGTTACATCACACTTCAAAAAAGTAAATAAAACGTTAATCACAAGTTTGTAATCGCTTTCATTTTGCTATGAAAAATGCGGCTGAGGTTATGTACTTTTCAGTCATGTGAATGGTCTGAGAAACGCGCGATTAGCAGAGGGAAAGCGAAAACAGGCGAAGACTTTCGGCGTGAGTTGGCTATAATACCCGGCACTTGTTTGCCACACATTTTAAAGGAAACAAACATGAGCTTACTGAACGTACCGGCGGGTAAAGATCTGCCAGAAGACATCTACGTAGTTATCGAGATCCCGGCAAACGCCGATCCGATCAAATACGAAATCGACAAAGACACGGGCGCGCTGTTCGTTGACCGCTTCATGTCTACCGCGATGTTCTATCCGTGCAACTACGGCTACATCAACCACACCCTCTCCCTGGACGGTGACCCGGTTGACGTTCTGGTCCCGACCCCGTACCCGCTGCAGCCGGGTTCAGTGGTTCGCTGCCGTCCGGTTGGCGTGCTGAAGATGACCGACGAAGCGGGCGAAGATGCCAAGCTGGTTGCGGTTCCGCACACCAAGCTGAGCAAAGAGTACGATCACATCAAAGACGTGAACGACCTGCCGGAACTGCTGAAAGCGCAGATTACCCACTTCTTCGAGCACTACAAAGATCTCGAAAAAGGCAAATGGGTTAAGGTTGACGGCTGGGATAACGCCGACGCGGCGAAAGCTGAAATCGTGGCCTCTTTCGAGCGCGCTGCGAAGAAGTAACCGTTACTATGGTTATCAA
>NZ_LR607338.1:4286067-4292649 GCF_902164725.1 Pseudescherichia vulneris
AAAGCCGGGGCGTTAGAAAAAACAGCGCCACCCGAAGGTGGCGCTGCTGTTAGTCCCGATCCCTGTCTAACCAGTTCCCGGTCTCTATCCGCGTGTGATCATCCACCGATAGCTGGTACACGTACATCCATGCACTGCCGTACGGTGTCTGAATCAATTGACGCTTGTACTCCCCGCCAGTGGTGCGGAGCTGATCCAGCTCGGCCAGGGTCTCGGCGTCAATACGGTAAACTTCACCCAGCACATGACCCGGACCGGGCACCGCACCAGGGTAATGCCCCAGACTGTATAGTTGATAATCCTCAACGCTGTGATCGCCCAGCCATTGAGCGTTAGTCATCCAATGACTGTTACCTTGCTTGCGTCGTAAACTGCCGTAAACAAATATTCGCATTGCTAAAACTCAAACTGATAGAGCAGATCTAGTGCCTGGTCTACGCCAGACACCGCTTCCAGATATAGCTTAGGCATTAGGCGATAGCGTAACGTAAGCGTCGCCAGAGAGTCAAAAATACCCACGCCATACTTCACCTGCAATCCCGGCAGAACATAGCCACTGACCACCACCTGGGAGGAGTCGCCTACGCCCTGCGTGTCCAACGCCAGATTGCTAACGCCAAAGGTCTCGCCGATTCGACCCACAACCTGTCCGCTCTGGGCAACGCCCAGCCCCACCAGCGCCGACGTCATCGCTGCGCTGTCGCTCTGTGTGCTCTCCAGCCCCTGGCCGCGAAGCAGATAGGAGAGTGCTTCCTGCTGCGACATCGCCGGGTCAGAGAAGATCTCCGCCTTCGGTTCGTCGGCAGTTCCGGTCACACGTACGCCAGCTATAACGTCGTTTTCAGTGGATTCCGGGTTACGGATCGCTTCGATGTTAAGCAAAGGTTGATCCGGCGGACCCGAGAACAATAACTCACCTTTGCGCACAATCAAATCCTGACCGTACGCGTGGAAGCGACCTTCGGGAATATTAATCTGCCCGTTTAAGCCAAGTCCTTGTTTATCCTGAGCAACTTTAAGATCGCCCGTTAGGCGTGCTTTTAAGCCAAACGCGTCCAGACGTACGTTATTGCCCACATGGACGGTTAAATTACTGTTGATCGGGATGCCTGCGGTCTGCGGCTCCTCCGGCTGCAGCTGGCTGTTAAGCATCACTTCGTCACTGGAGACCCCTACCGCACTCTCCGGCACGTCGTGAACCACGATGCGTGCCCATGGCACATCAATGCTGCCGTCGAGAGTGAAGAGCTGCGGCGTAGCCTCAAACACCACGTCCGGAGAGGCATCAAGGCGTACCATCGGCGGGACGGTAATGCGTACCCGACTCCCCTTCGCCGCAATCCGTGCTCGCCAGTTGTCGATCTGGCTCCAGTCGGCGTTGCCGCTGAGGTTGATCTCGCCCTGCCGGGTGCGGACCACCCCTTGCAGCGTCGAACTTTGGCCGTTGAAATTCATTGCCACCTGGCTGGGCTGCATCTCAAACGGCATAAAGTTGGCGTCGATATCCACCCCGTTCAGCCCCATCTGGCCAAACAGCTGCGGGCTCTGTACGTTGCCCGCCAGCCGCAGATTCGCGTTGAGCGTACCCGCCGCCTTCTCGCCCCGGGAGAAGATGGCGTTGATCATCGCGATGGAGAAGTTGCGGATATTCACCGTACCGCCGAGGTTGCGCTGCCCCTGAGGATCGGTCACCTGCACCTGGCCGTCAAACTGGCCGTTATTGGTCAGGCGCATCATCCAGCCGAGATCGGCGCGGTTGTCGCGCAGCCTGGCATTGAGGTTAAGCGTATCGAACGCGACCCGCAGCGGCGCATCGTTGACGGTCTGCGTCACCCGCACGTTGCGTCCGGCCAGGGTCACTTCACCCTGCGGCAGCCCCGGTTTGGTGGTATCCCAGCTGACATCCGCCCGGCCGCTGAACGATCCGCTGGCTTGGGTGGTATCCGGCATAAAGGGTTTCAGCATCGCCAGGTCGAAGCGGTTCAGGTTAACCACCGCCCGCCCCTCTGCGCCTGCGTCCACGGTCTGAGGTACGCACAGCTCCGCGTTAGGGTTAGTCCAGCAGTGTGGCCCAATGCTTACCTTCTGCTCCTCACCACGGTAGTCGAGGGCGATGGCGCGATTCAGCGACCACGGCCCGACTGGGGTAGCAAAACGCGTATCGCTCAGCGTCCCTTTCCAGCGCTGGTTAGCGCGGTCAAAGCTGCCTGCCAGCCTTAGCTGGCCGGACACCGGTTCACCCTGCGCCCGCAGGTTCAGCTCGTGCTGCTTTTCGCTGCCTTTGGCATCCAGGGTGATCAGGCTCAGATTAACCCCCGGCTGCACGATGCGCTCCACGCGGGCGGTGAGGTTACCGGCGATCTGGTCGGTAGACTTTATGTCGCCCTCAACGCGCACGCGAGCGATGGAGAGCTCCTGCCAGCGCAGGTTGTTGGCGGTGATATCCGCCAGCACCTGTGGCGCATCCACCGTACCCCGAACTTTGACTAACCCTTTGGCCGTGCCGCCCAGGCCCGGCAGCGCGTTATCCAGCCCTGGCGCGTCGATGTTGGCATCGAGATTCAGCGCCTTCACGCCCAGCTCGCCTTTGACATCGGCGCTGTTGTGCCCCAGCTCAAGGTGCAGGCCCGGTACGGTCCACTGCATATAGCTGTTGCCCTTGAGCGAGCCGTTCACGTTGACCTTGTTGTTCTTGACGTTGCCGGTGATTTTCATCTCCGGCACCTCCATCTGCCAGCTGCCACCGTAGAGGCTACCGCGGGTTTTGATCAGGCCGTTGAGCTTCGACGGCCAGTCGGGCACCTCTTTTGCCGTATTGATGCCGTTAAGCGTCAGCTCTCCACGCCAGCTGATGGCCTGCTGCCAGTCGAGCAGCGCCTTCAGCTCGGTTTTACCCTCCAGCGCGGCGATGGTCAGCTTGTCGAGATTGATCTGTTGCTCATTGCCTTTCGCGTCCAGCGTGATGGTCGCAGGCGGAACCTGCTCTCCTTTCACCGCCGTGCGGAACGAGAGAGTGTAGTCGGTCATCTTACCGCTCAGCTTCAGCCGCAGGTCGTCCGCCTGGTACTGCCGCTCGCCGGTAAAGGGCCAGTAGAGCTGTTCGCTAATGATATCCAGGTTGAGAGGCAGTCCCGCCTCCGCCAGCTGCGTCTTCGCCCGCAGCACCATGTCCACCGGGCCGGAGAGATTAACCCCCACGTCGAGCGTCTCACGCAGCGCGCCGCCGATCTTGAGCTTCACCTTCTCGCCCTTCAGGGGATCGACGTTCAGCGTGCTGTTGAGGGTAATATCGACCGGCCAGTTGTTGCTCAGCTGGGCCGTGCCGGTGGCGTTAACCGTGCCCTGGTTTGAGTCGATATCAAGGGTGTCGAGCCGGGTGTTGCCGTCGATGCTGCTCACCTTCAGCAGCAGGTTGCGCACCACAATGTCGGTATCACCGGTAAGACGTAGCTGCTCGCCGCGGAACTCTTCAATATTGAGGTTGAGCGGCAGGTGGACGTCGGTCATCTCCGGCAGCACCGGCTTAGAGAAGAGATCCTTCAGCGTTTCACCCAGAGGCTTCTCCTCAGGCTTCGGCTGCTCAATCTTCGGCTCGACGATCTGCTCCTGGGCCACGTCGGCCACCTTCGGCAGGGCAATCAGCAGCCCCTGTAACGAGGTTGGCTTAACGGTCAGGTTTTTCTCCTGCCAGTTCAGGCCGGTGGTGAAATCCATCACCGAAACGGTGGTGTTATCGATCTTGATATTGACGTTGTTCAGCGCCACTCGGCTAAGGGTAATCGGATAGGGGGTAGAGAGATCGAGCGGCCCGCTATCCTCCTCCTCCACCTGAGCGGCAGGCGGCATCTTGGTGCTATCTACGGTCACGTTAATGTCTTTTAGCGACAGATCGTTAACGCACAGACTGCTGTCCCGCAGGCAGGCAAGCTTGACCGCAAGGTGGATCTCTCCGGCGTTAACCGCCACGCCGGGCTGGTCATAGCGAATATTACGCAGGGTCAGGTCGCGCCAGCCGCCGGTAACCTGGCCAATCTCCAGCCCCGGCACCCAGCGGTTCGCGGCCTTGAACAGAATATGCAGCCCGCTGGTAGTGCCCACCAGGAACGCCACCGCGCCCAGCAGCAGCACAATAAACACCACCACTCCGAGGCTTATCTTCTTCCATAAACTCATAATTCAGGCCCCAGACCGATGTAGAACTGTAGATCGTGTTTATCGTCGTCGGCGATGGGCACGGCAAAATCAAGCTTTATCGGCCCGACCGGCGACTGCCAGCGCACGCCCACGCCTGCGCCGGTTTTAAAGTCGCTGCGACGGATGTCGCTCACCGCCTCGCCGCTGTCGATGAAGGTCGCGCCCCACCACTTGCCGGTAACGTTGTACTGATACTCCAGCGAGCCGGTTGCCAGCTTCGAGGCCCCCTTCAGCTTGCCTTCGCTATCCTCTGGTGAAATCGATTTGTACTTATAGCCACGGATGCTGCGATCGCCCCCGGCAAAGAAGCGTAGATCCGGCGGCACGCGGTCGAAGTCGCCGGTTTCGATCCAGCCCAGGTTGCCGCGTACGACAAAGCGGTGGCGATCGTAGAGGGTACGGATCCAGACGTTCTGCGCCTGCAGTACGGAGAAGTCGACATCGGAACCCCAGGCCGTATTGGAGTAGTCGATGGAGTAGCGCTGGGAGTCGCCCCAGGTCGGCATCAGGCCGCCGCGGGAGCGGGTCCGGCTAATCATCACGCCAGGGTAGAGCAGCATGGTGGTGTTGGTCACGCTGCCCTGGGTAAAGTGATCCAGACTCCAGCGCAGGTTAATGGCGCGCTGCCAGCCACTAGAGAGATCCCAGTAGCGGGAGAGCGCCAGGGTAGTGGAGTCCGCTTCGGTATCGTTAAGATCGGTACGCTTAAAGCCGCCCTGCACCAGGTAGTACTGCTCCAGCGGGTTTTTCAGCAGCGGCATCTTGTAGCTAAAGTCGAGCTGCTGCTCAGGGGCGGAGATGCTGGTAGAGGTAGTAAAGCTGTGGCCGTAGGAGTTGATCCACGGCTTGCGCCAGGTGGCCTTCACGCGCGGACCGACGTCGGTGGAGTAGCCCACCCCGGTTTCTATCGTATTCTGCGTGCGCGGCGACACCACGCCATGCAGCGGCAGCACCTTGGTTTTACGGGATTTTTCAAACTCTGGGGCAACAATCACCGAGTTAAACCAGCCGGTGGCGGAGAGACGGCGGTTCAGCTCCGCCAGATCCTTGGTTTGATACTCATCGCCCTCTTTAAAGGGCACCAGGTTTTGCAGATACTCGTCGCGGATCTGCGAGCCTTCAAAGGTGACCTTGCCGAAGCGGTAGCGCTGCCCGCTGTCATAGTCGATATCCCAGAATGCCTGATGGCGGTCGAGGGCAATGCCGAGCTGGCTTTTGTTGAAGGCGCTGTCGAAGTAGCCTTTGCGCAGCGCCACGCTGGTAAGGCCCTTCTTAAAGCTGTCGTAGTCGTTGTGGTTCAGCACCGTGCCGATCGCCGGACGGGTTTTTAGCAGATCGAGGTAATCACTGTCGGTGCGCGCTCCGCCACGCAGGATCACATCCGTTCCCCCCACGCGCACAGGCGTGCCGGGCGAGACGCGGGCGATCAGTACCTGACGGCCCTTCGCCGGCGGTGGACGCAGTTCAAAATCGATGGTCGGCTCATAGTAGCCCAGCGCTTTTAATCCATCGCGGATAGCATCATCAACGCGGGCGCGGAAACGCTGGTCCGCCGTTACTTCATCACTCTCAATGGTCGAAAGCTGGGCGCGGACGTTTTTTTGCAGCGCACCCGTTAGCCCTTCCACCTGTAAACGGACGTTTGCCGCTAAGGCCGTCCCGCTTACCAGCAGCAGGGTAGTGAAACCTATCAGTCGGATGTGTGGCACGTTCTCTCCTGAATATCAGGCTCCCTGAAGGTAAGGAAACCGAAATGCCGCTCCCCGGCTTAACAAATAACCCAACATAATGGGTTGAAAAATGGCTGGCTAGCCCAATATTTCTTAATGTTTAAATCTAGCCGTATTTGCAGCATATATTGTGTTCAATTCGACGCTGCGTTACAACCTCGATCACATATCTGTTCCTGGGAGGCCACACCGTGAGTCTATTTGATAAGAAACACCTTGTTACTCAAGCGGATGCATTGCCAGGACGCAATACACCTATGCCGGTTGCCAGTTTGCATGCCGTTAACGAGCACTCAATGACCAACGTTCCCGAAGGAATGGAGACCGCGCTGTTTGCGATGGGCTGCTTCTGGGGCGTAGAGCGCCTGTTCTGGGTGCTGCCCGGCGTCTACAGCACCGCCGCAGGCTACGCGGGTGGCTATACGCCGAACCCAACCTACCGTGAAGTGTGTTCCGGCGAGACCGGTCACGCTGAAGCCGTGCGCGTGGTCTATGACCCGAGCGTCATTAGCTACGAGCAGCTGTTGCAGGTCTTCTGGGAGAACCACGATCCGGCCCAGGGCATGCGCCAGGGTAACGACCACGGCACCCAGTACCGCTCGGCTATCTACCCGCTAACGCCCGAGCAGGAAGCGGCTGCTAAAACGAGCCTGGCACG
>NZ_LR607338.1:4298205-4315781 GCF_902164725.1 Pseudescherichia vulneris
TTAAACATTGTACTGGTGACGCTGGCAGCCCTCCCCCGGCTTACGCTATACTAGCGTCTGGATCGCAGGTCCACTCGCCGTGGATCGGCGTTTAACCTGATGTATTACATGGATTTTCAACCTTCCCTTCTTGAGGATCTGGCCGATGGCTGGATAAGATATGTTAAACAGTATTCTACTGATACTTTGTCTGATTGCCGTAAGTGCGTTCTTCTCGCTGTCGGAGATTTCGCTTGCGGCCTCCCGTAAAATCAAACTTAAGCTGCTGGCCGACGATGGCAATATCAATGCTCAGCGCATCCTGAAAATGCAGGAGAGCCCCGGCACCTTCTTCACCGTCGTGCAGATTGGCCTTAACGCCGTCGCCATTCTCGGTGGTATCGTCGGCGACGCGGCCTTTTCTCCGGCCTTTTACAGTGTGCTGGTCAACGTGGTGTCGCCCGAGCTGGCGGATCGACTCAGCTTTATTATCTCCTTCACGCTTGTCACCGGATTGTTCATTCTCTTTGCCGACCTGACCCCGAAACGCATCGGTATGATTGCGCCCGAAGCCGTGGCTTTGCGCATCATCAACCCGATGCGCTTCTGCCTGTTCGTCTTCCGTCCGCTGGTGTGGTTCTTTAACGGGCTGGCTAACGTTATTTTCCGCATCTTTAAGCTGCCGATGGAGCGTAAGGATGACCTCACCTCCGATGATATCTACGCGGTGTTTGAGGCCGGGGCACTGGCGGGCGTGCTGCGAAAGCAGGAACACGAGCTGATTGAGAACGTGTTTGAGCTGGAGTCACGTACCGTGCCGTCATCCATGACCTCGCGCGAAAACGTCATCTGGTTCGATCTGCATGAAGATGAGCAGAGCCTGAAGAGCAAGGTGGCGGAGCATCCGCACTCCAAGTTCCTGGTCTGTAATCAGGATATCGATCACATCGTCGGCTACGTCGATTCAAAAGATCTGCTTAACCGCGTGCTGGCCAACCAGAGCCTGGCGCTGAACAGCGGCGTGCAGATCCGCAACACGCTGATCGTGCCGGATACCCTGACCCTCTCCGAGGCGCTGGAGAGCTTTAAGGCGGCGGGGGAAGACTTCGCGGTGATTATGAACGAGTATGCGCTGGTGGTAGGCATCATCACTCTGAACGACGTAATGACTACCCTGATGGGTGATTTGGTCGGTCAGGGACAGGAGGACCAGATCGTTGCTCGTGATGAGAACTCCTGGCTTATCGATGGCGGTACGCCTATCGATGACGTGATGCGCGTGCTGGATATTGACGAGTTCCCGCAGTCCGGCAACTATGAAACCATCGGCGGCTTTATGATGTTTATGCTACGAAAAATCCCGAAACGCACCGATTCGGTGAAATACTCGGGCTATAAATTTGAGGTGGTGGATATCGATAACTACCGCATTGACCAGCTGCTGGTGACCCGCCTCGACAGCAAGCCCACCACGCTGACGCCGAAACTGCCGGACGCTGAAAACCAAAGCGCGGCGTAAGGTCCCTTCCTCAGAAACATCAACGGCCCCTTTAGGGGCCGTCTTATTATGTTACTGAACTACTGCATAGCACGATGCTTACGCCATGTCGGTTTGCAGTCGCATAACCTGGCTATTGACTTCAGACATTACAGAATAGTGCTGCTTGTCTTTCACTTTTGGGACCAGGATCTTACCCTTGTCGAACTCAAAAGCGCCTACGTCCTTGATATACAACCGTCCACGGAACAGGATCTTCACGTACTTCGCTACCTGCAGCGGATTGTAACGTTGGAAAATTTTCATTCTTCTATCTCTCCTGCTGAATCTTACGCTCAAGCGACGCCACAATTGGCTCGACTTTAATGAACGCAAATTTTGTTGCCCAGTGACTATAGACCACAAAATCATTGATACCCAGTATGCATAAGTTTATTTACCGTTTGATTACAATTAATCAGAATTTTCTACCCTGGGCACTGAGCACTACAGTATAAGGCATGGTTTTTGCGCAAATGTGTGCGTCCGCCCGCAAACTGGCACCCCATTTGCGAGAAAAGAAGATTAATTGCACTTATCATTAAAGGCAGAGACCAAGTGGTCGGATCACCTGCACTGAATAAGGGAAACATGATGACGTTACGCAACACTCTGGCTGTAACCTGCCTGCTGCTGCCGCTGGTGGCCTCGGCTCACCGTTTTGAAGAGAATCAGCGCGTGCCCCCGGTTGGCGTGGCCGATCGGGGAGAGCTGGTCTTCGATAACAATAAGTTTAGCTATAAAAAATGGAATAGCGCACAGCTGACTGGAAAAGTTCGCGTAGTGATGCACATTGCTGGCCGCACCTCGGCGAAAGAGAAAAATGCGGCGCTGATCGAAGCGATTAAATCGGCAAATCTGCCGCACGACAGGTATCAGACCACCACAATTATCAATACTGATGATGCTATCCCCGGCTCGGCGATGTTTGTGCGCAGCAGCATTGAGAGCAACAAGCAGCTCTATCCCTGGTCGCAGTTTATCGTCGACAGTGATGGCGTCACGCGTAAGGCCTGGCAACTGGAGGAGGAGAGCTCTGCCGTCGTGGTGTTGGATAGAGAGGGTCGGGTCCATTACGCCAAAGATGGCGCGCTGACCCAGCAGGAGTCGCAGCAGGTGATTGCCCTGCTGCGTAAGCTGCTGAAGAGCTAAAGACTAAAAGATAGAGACGCGGAAACCGGGGTTGAGGAAGGATTCACGCGGCGTGTAGTCCAGCGTTTTTCCCTGCCAGTCATGGACGTGCGCCCCGGCAGCCACCGCCACCGCGTGGCCTGCGGCGGTATCCCAGACGCTGGTTGGCCCAAAGCGCGGATAGAGCTGCGCCTCGCCTTCTGCCACCAGGCAGAACTTGAGCGACGAGCCGATCGCCGTGGTCTGGTGTTCTCCCATCTGCTCCAGATACTCTTTCAGTTCGGTATCATTCGCGGCATGCGAGCGGCTGATCACCACGCGTGGCGGGCGGGCCTCACGCACCTGGATCGGATTACGGATGTTGTTCTCCTCTTTCCACGCCTTACCTTCCGCCGCGCTGTACATCACTTTTAGTACCGGCGCATAGACCACGCCCAGCACCGGCTTCCCCTCTTCAATCAGCGCGATGTTAACGGTAAACTCACCGTTGCGCTTGATGAACTCTTTGGTGCCGTCCAGCGGATCCACCAGCCAATAACGCTGCCAGTGCTGGCGAACATCCCAGGCCGGAGGGTCCTCTTCTGAGAGCACCGGAATATCCGGAGTAAGTGCTTGCAAACCTTTGACAATCACCTTGTGAGCGGCAATATCCGCCGCAGTCACCGGCGAATCGTCGGTTTTACGGTTCACATCTATCGGGCTGTGCCCGTCGTAAACCTGCATGATAGCTTCACCCGCTTCCCGCGCGAGCTGACAAATTGCGTCTAACATTCTCCACCTCTCTATGTCAGTGGTTTTAACTCGTTGTTTTACTTATACCCTATCACGACCAGAACTGCCATCTGTGACCACGCCTGCGGTTTTATTGCTCACTTTTATGGCAAGATTCACAAATCTGTAAGCAACCAGATGTAAATACATTTTCTTTTGTGGATTAGATCTAAAAGGACGCTCTGATGATTAAGTTTAGTGCAACGTTCCTGGCCATGCTGACGGCGGTCGGAGCCCAGGCCGCCACCGTGGATCTTCGCCTGCTGGAAACCACCGATCTGCATAGCAACATGATGGACTTTGATTACTACAAGGATACGCCAACGGAGAAGTTCGGCCTGGTGCGCACCGCTACGCTGATTAATGCCGCCCGTCAGGAAGTTGCCAACAGCGTGCTGGTGGATAACGGCGACGTGATTCAGGGCAGCCCGCTGGGGGACTATATGGCGGCAAAAGGGTTAAGCGCGAACGAGGTGCATCCCGTTTATCAAGCGATGAACAGCCTCGATTATGCGGTAGGTAACCTCGGCAACCATGAGTTTAACTACGGGCTGGATTATCTGCATCGTGCGCTGGCGGGTGCGAAATTCCCCTATGTGAACGCCAATATTATTGACGTAAAAACCCAGCAGCCGCTGTTTACCCCCTACCTGATTAAAGATACCACGGTTAAAGATAAAGAGGGTAAACCCCAGACCCTACGTATTGGCTATATCGGCTTTGTACCGCCGCAGATCATGACCTGGGATAAAGCGAACCTCAGCGGCAAGGTGACGGTGAACGATATTACCGAAACCGCACGCAAGTATGTTCCAGAGATGCGCAGCAAAGGGGCGGACGTAGTGGTAGTGATCGCTCACTCCGGGCTGTCAGCAGAGCCCTATAAGGCGCTGGCAGAGAACTCGGTCTACTATCTCAGCGAAGTACCCGGCGTCGACGCGATCCTCTTCGGTCACGCCCACGCGGTATTCCCTGGCAAAGATTTCGCCGCGATTAAAGGCGCAGATATCGCCAACGGCACCCTTAACGGCATACCGGCGGTGATGCCGGGCATGTGGGGCGATCATCTTGGCGTGGTCGATTTGGTATTGAATAACGATAGTGGCACGTGGAAGGTCACGCACTCGCGCGCCGAGGCCCGCCCTATTTACGACGCGGCGGCGAAGAAATCGCTGGCAGCAGAGGACAGTAAGCTGGTATCAGTCCTTAAAGCATCCCATGACGCCACCCGCGAGTTTGTTAGCAAACCTATCGGTCAGTCTGCCGATAACATGTATAGCTATCTCTCTCTGGTACAGGACGATCCCACCGTGCAGGTGGTCAATATGGCGCAGAAGGCCTACGTTGAGCACTATATTCAGGGCGATCCGGATCTGGCCTCGCTGCCGGTGCTCTCCGCTGCCGCGCCCTTTAAAGCAGGCGGGCGCAAGAACGATCCGGCCAGCTTTGTTGAGGTCGATAAGGGCCAGCTGACCTTCCGTAACGCCGCCGATCTCTATCTTTACCCAAATACGCTGGTGGTGGTGAAGGCAAGCGGCAAAGAGGTGAAGGAGTGGCTGGAGTGCTCCGCCGGGCAGTTTAACCAGATCGATCCTCACAGCAGCAAGCCGCAGTCGCTGATTAACTGGGACACCTTCCGCACCTATAATTTCGACGTGATTGACGGTGTTGATTACCAGGTCGACGTGACCCAGCCCGCACGCTATGACGGTGAGTGCCAGAGCCTGAATCCGCAGGCGGAGCGCATCAAAAAGCTGACCTTCAACGGCAAACCCATCGATCCCAACGCCACCTTCCTGGTAGCGACCAATAACTATCGCGCCTACGGCGGCAAATTTGCCGGGACCGGCGACAGCCACATTGCTTTTGCTTCCCCGGATGAGAACCGTGCCGTGCTGGCAGCCTGGATCAGCGCTGAGTCAGCCCGCACGAAGGCGATTCACCCGGCGGCGGACAACAACTGGCGACTTGCACCGATCCACAGCGATATGGCGCTGGATATTCGCTTTGAGACCTCCCCCTCCGCTAAGGCAGCGGCGTTTATCAAAGAGAAGGCGCAGTACCCGATGACCCAGGTTGGCAGCGACGACATTGGATTCGCCATTTACAAAGTCGATTTAAGCGGAAAATAACCCGTAGGCCGGGCCAGGCGAATGCCGCCGCCCGGCGATAACGCTTCCCTACGCCGCCCGCTCGTCACGCCTCGCCAGCACCGCCGGCAGGTTCAGCTCTATCCAGTCGGCGAGCGCGGCCACCTTCTCGCTGACCTCTTCACCCAGCGGCGTCAGGCTGTACTCAACGTGTGGCGGCACCACTGGATATGCCACCCGGTTGATAAAGCCGTCCTGCTCTAGCCATTGCAGAGTTTGCGCCAGCATCTTTTCGCTGACGCCGCCCATCTTGCGGCGTAGATCGCTAAAGCGATGCGTACCGTCGCGCAGGGCCACCATTACCAGCACGCCCCAGCGGCTGGTCAGGTGTTTAAGCACATCCCGGGAGGGACACTGCTCGGCGAACAGGTTTCCTTCGCGCAGCCGTTCACTCAGCGTCTGAGGCGTGTTTGCCATTTTCATACTTACCTTTTTGTACGTACTTACTAAAAGTTAGTTAGAGTGCTAGTGTGCCATAACTCACTACCGACCAGAAGGAAAATCACATGATCGCAATTACCGGCGCAACCGGCCACCTGGGCCAATTGACCCTTACCGAACTGCTGAAAACCGTTCCCGCCAGCCAGCTGGTGGCCATTGTGCGTAACCCGGCAAAAGCCGAAGCCCTGGCTCAGCAGGGCGTGACCGTGCGTCAAGCCGAGTATGGCGACCAGGCAGCACTCACCGCCGCCCTTGAAGGCGTTGATAAGCTGCTGCTGATCTCCTCCAGCGAAGTGGGCCAGCGTGCGATTCAGCACCGCAACGTCATCGATGCAGCGAAGGCGGCAGGCATAAAATTTATTGCCTACACCAGCCTGCTGCATGCCGATCGCTCTCCGCTGGGCCTGCACGTTGAGCACGTGGATACCGAGCAGTATCTGGCGACCTCCGGCATCCCTTACGCCCTGCTGCGTAACGGCTGGTATAGCGAAAACTATCTGGCCAGCGCCCCGGCGGCGTTAGAGCACGGCGTATTTATTGGCTCCGCTGGCGAGGGCAAAATCGCCTCCGCCACCCGGAGTGACTATGCAGCGGCGGCGGCTAAGGTGATGAGCAGCGAAGGCCACGCGGGCAAGGTGTACGAGCTGGCGGGTGACGAGGCCTGGACCCTCAGCGAACTGGCGGCAGCGCTCAGCAAGCAGAGCGGCAAACCGGTGGTCTATCAGAACCTAAGCGAAGCAGATTTTGCTGCCGCGCTGAAAGGCGCGGGCCTGCCGGAGGCGTTTGCTAACCTGCTGGCGGACTCCGACGCGGGTGCGGCAAAAGGCGGCCTGTTTGACGACAGCCGCACGCTAAGCACGCTGATTGGCCGCCCGACCACGCCGATTCATGACAGCATCCGCGAAATCGTCTGACCTGATAGAACCGTTAATTTTTGTGGCATCCCACCGGGTCATTGCTGATAATGAAGCGATGACCCGCGTGGAGAGAGCCAGTGCAAGGCGTACCGGAACAGTTTAGCGATGAAAAAGATAGCGCCCGCTTTCGCCATCTGGCGCAGTTCCCGGGCGTGGAGCTTTATCACGCCCATATCTCCCGCTATGTTTTTGAGCCGCATACGCATGAAGCTTTCGGCATCGGTACGATAGAGAGCGGCGCGGAGCGCTTTCGCTATCGTGGCGCGCAGCATGTTGCCTCGGCCCGCTCGGTAGTTACCATGAATCCCGAGGAGCTGCACACGGGCGAGGCAGCCACCACTGACGGCTGGCGCTATCGTATGATCTATATCGAGCCAGATAGGCTTGAGCAGATCACCGGGATCCGCCACTGGTGGTTCGCTGAGGCTACCCGCTACGATCCGCTCCGCTCCCGGCAGATTTTTACGCTTATCCACCACCTCTGGCAAAGCGAAGATCTTCTTGCTCAGCAAGGTCTGCTGCTGGATCTCATCGATGCCTTTAGGCCGTTGGCGCACCACGCGCCGGTGTCGGTAGAAGGAGCGCACCGCTTTGAGCGCGTACGCGACTACCTGCACGACAACTATATGCATTCCCTGACCCTCGACGAGCTGGCGCAGGTGGTCTCCCTGAGCCCCTATCACTTCCAGCGCCAGTTCAAAGCCCATTTTCACGTCACGCCGCACCAGATGCTGATGGCAATCCGCCTCTGGCGGGCTAAAATTTTCCTCACCCAAGGGATGCCCGCCGCTGACGTTGCTGCTACCACTGGGCTGACCGATCAGTCACACCTCACCCGCGCTTTTACCCGCCGCTACGGCATCACGCCGGTGCGCTACCAGAAACAGGTTATCCGGCGCTAATGCGCAATCTCATACAATACGCCCGCCTGCTGCCTCTCTACACTGCCTGCTGGTTCAAATGAGGTAGATAGAGAAATGATTAGCGGCGTACTGTATGCCCTGCTTGCAGGTTTAATGTGGGGGCTGATTTTTGTTGGTCCATTGATTGTGCCGGAGTACCCGGCGCTGTTGCTGTCGATGGGGCGCTACCTGGCGCTGGGGCTTATTGCCCTGCCGCTGGCGTGGCTGGGCCGTAAACGCCTCAAAAAGCTGGCCCGCCGGGACTGGCTGGCTGCGCTTGAGCTGACCATGATGGGCAATCTGATCTATTACGCCTGTCTGGCAAGCGCCATTCAGCGTACCGGCGCACCTGTCTCAACCATGATTATCGGCACGCTGCCCGTGGTGATCCCGGTCTTCGCCAACCTGCTCTATAGCCATCGCGATGGCAAGCTGGCCTGGTCGAAGATGGTTCCCGCCTTGGTGTGTATCGCTATCGGCCTGGCGTGCGTGAACATCGCCGAACTGCGTCACGGTATGGCGAATGTGGACGGATGGCGCTACGTCTCCGGTATTCTGCTGGCCGTCATCGCCGTGGTGTGCTGGGCCTGGTATGCCCTGCGTAATGCCTGCTGGCTGCGGGAGAATCCGGACAAAAACCCGATGATGTGGGCCACTGCGCAGGCGCTGGTTACCCTGCCCGTCTCGCTGGTTGGCTACATCGCGGTATGCGGCTGGTTAAGGCTGGATCAGCCTGAATTTATGCTACCGTTTGGCCCTCGGCCTTGGGTTTTTGTCGCATTAATCGTGGCGATCGCCGTGCTCTGTTCGTGGGTGGGTGCACTGTGCTGGAACGTTGCCAGCCAGAAGCTGCCGACGGTCATTTTAGGGCCGCTAATCGTCTTTGAAACTCTGGCAGGCCTGCTCTACACTTTCCTGCTGCGCCAGAGCCTGCCGCCCATGCTGACCGCATCCGGTATTCTGCTGCTGGTGGTGGGGGTGACGCTGGCCGTGAGGGGAAAACCGGTTCACTAGGCCGGGCAAACGTGGTGCCGCCCGGCATATTAGTAGAACGTTAGCGACTACCTTCACGAGCAATTTTAAACACTGCTACCGCCTCGCTCAGGCGGGCGGACTGCTCTTCCAGCGCGGCGGCGGCGGCGGCAGACTCCTGCACCAGCGAGGCGTTCTGCTGGGTCACGCGGTCCATCTCTGCTACTGCCTGGCCAACCTGATCGATACCACGGCTCTGCTCATCAGAGGCAGAGGCAATTTCACCCATGATGTCGGTCACGCGGGTGACGGCGCTAACAATCTCTGCCATGGTCTCCCCGGCCTGATTCACCAGCGCAGAGCCTGCGTCGACCCGATCGCCAGAATCATCAATCAGGCCTTTAATCTCCTTCGCCGCCTGGGCGCTGCGCTGGGCAAGGGTACGCACCTCCCCGGCAACAACAGCAAAGCCTCGACCCTGCTCGCCGGCACGCGCCGCTTCTACCGCCGCGTTCAGTGCCAGAATGTTGGTCTGGAAGGCGATACCGTCAATTACGTTGGTGATCTGGGCAATCTTGTGGGAGCTGGTGGCGATCTCATCCATTGTCCGCACCACGCTCTCTACGACGCTGCCGCCTTTCTTCGCGGTAGAGGAGGCATCCAGTGCCAGACGGGAGGCCTGACGGGCGTTGTCGGCATTCTGCTTTACGGTCGCCGTCAGCTGCTCCATGCTGGCCGCCGTCTCTTCCAGAGAGGCCGCCTGCTGTTCGGTACGGGAGGAGAGATCGTTGCTGCCGGTGGAGATCTCGCTCGCCCCGGTATAGATCACGTCAGCCCCGCCACGCACCACGCCAACCGTGTTCGCCAGCGCCGTCTGCATCTCCTTCACGTTATGCGCCAGCAGCGCCATTTCGTTTTTGCCTTCGGCGGCAATCGGTCGAGTCAGATCGCCTGCGGCGATAGCGCGGATGTGACCAAGCACTTCATCCAGCGGCTGGAGCAGCACACGGCGCATCGCAATCCAGCTGGTAATAATTACGGCGATCACCACCAGCATGATCGTAGAGAGGATCCACAGAATACGTTTGTAGTCGCTCTCGTTATCTTTAACGCCTTTACTGGCCAAATCCGCCTGCGCCTGACGCCATTCACGGTAGACCGTCTGCATTGCTTTCTGCTTCTGCTCGGCGTTCTGTTTGAACATTCCGGCCAGATCGCCCTCTGCCAGCAGGGTGTTCATCTTGGCCAGGGTTGTAGAGTAGTTGCGATACTGTTCTTCCAGACGGTCAGCCATGTGCTCATCCATCCCCGGCGTTTCCGGCAGCGCATAGTATTTGTCGTAATGATCCTTCGCCTCGGCCAGCAGGTTTTTCGCTATGGTGACCAGCTCGCTGCGCTGCCCGCCGTTAATCTGGCTTGCCTCACTGCTTTGCAGACGCAGCATGCCCCGGTTGAGGGTCACACGCGCCTGGTTGAGGCTAATCCATGCGTCGGTAAACTCGGCGACGTTCTGGCTGGAGAGCTGGGAAACATTGAAATTATCTTTATCGTTATTGAGCGCGGTAATGAACACGCTGGCTGAGATCAGCTGCATGAGGCCTAGCGCCAGCAGCACTGAAATCAACAGGGTAATGACTTTCATACGTTTAAACATGTATTGCCTTTTAGGATGCAGGATATTGTCTGGCCTGTATCTATCGGCAGGCGTGGCCGCTTCTTGAACAAAATTGTGAAGTACATCTCATTTTTATCCCTGCCGCTAAAGGGTTATAGCGCCCCCTTAAAGATGTATTTAGAATGCATCTTATTATTTATACATTGAGGTAACTGCTATGGCCTTTCGCGATCAATCTTTAGGTGAGCTGGCGCTCTCTATCCCCCGGGCCTCGGCCCTGTTCCGTCAGTACGATATGGACTACTGCTGCGGCGGCAAGCAGACGCTGGCCCGCGCAGCCCAGCGCAAAGAGCTGAACGTTGAGGAAATCGAGGCCGCGCTGGCGAAGCTGGCCGAGCAGCCGGTAGAGAAAGAGTGGCGCGTGGTCCCGCTGGCCGAGATTATCGATCATATCATCGTCCGCTATCACGACAGGCATCGCGAGCAGCTGCCAGAGCTGATCCTTCAGGCCACCAAGGTTGAGCGCGTTCATGCTGATAAGCCCAACGTACCGCGTGGGCTGACCAAATACCTGACCATGCTGCATGAGGAGCTGACCAACCACATGATGAAAGAGGAGCGGATCCTCTTCCCGATGATCAAACAGGGTCAGGGCAGCCATGCGGCGGGGCCGGTAAGCGTGATGGAAAGCGAGCACGATGAGGCAGGCGAGCTGCTGGAGGTGATCAAACACACTACCCATAACGTGACGCCGCCGCCAGAGGCGTGCACAACGTGGAAGGCGATGTATAACGGGATTAACGAGCTGATTGACGATCTGATGGAGCACATCAGCCTGGAGAATAACGTGCTCTTCCCGCGTGCGTTAAACGGGGAGTAAAAAAAAGCCCGGCAGCGCTACGCTTGCCGGGCCTACAAACTGTCTTACTTGCGGAAACTCTCTACGCGCTTTTTGCCAACCAGCAGCCAGAACGCACCCAGCACCACAAACCACAGCGGCGTAACCATCAGCGCCTGACGGGTATCCTGTTCCAGAGTCAGTAGCACCAGCACAAAGGCGAAGAACGCCATGCACACCCAGCACATGACCTTGCCCAACGGCATCTTGTAGATGGACTTCGCGTGCAGCTCCGGACGGCGCTTACGGTAGACCAGGTACGAGCAGAGAATAATGGTCCAGACGAACATGAACAGGATCGCAGATACCGTGGTGATCATGGTGAAGGCTTCAATCACGCTCGGGTTAACGTAGAGGATCACCACGCCGCCCAGCAGGCAGATGCAGGAGAAGGTTAGCCCGGTTGCCGGTACAGAACGCTTCGACAGCTTGCCGAAGCTCTTCGGTGCCACGCCATCCTGGGCCAGGCCAAACAGCATCCGGCTGGTGGAGAAGACGCCGCTGTTCGCCGAAGAGGCCGCCGAGGTCAGCACCACAAAGTTGATGATGCTCGCCGCCGCAGGCAGACCCACCAGCACAAACAGCTCCACGAACGGACTTTTGTTCGGTACTACAGAGCTCCACGGCGTCACGGACATGATCACAATCAGCGCAAAGACGTAGAACATAATGATGCGGATAGGGATAGAGTTAATCGCGCGCGGCAGCGATTTCTCTGGATCTTTGGTTTCCGCTGCCGTGGTGCCTACCAGCTCGATACCGACAAAGGCAAAGACCGCAATCTGGAAGCCAGCAAAGAAGCCGCTCAGCCCTTTCGGGAACCAGCCGCCGTCATCCCACAGATGAGTAAAGGAGGCTTCAACGCCGGTTGGCGACTGGAAGTTCATCATTACCATCACCACGCCAACGATAATCAGCGACACGATGGCGACGATTTTAATCATCGCAAACCAGAACTCCATCTCGCCGAACAGCTTCACCGTCGCCAGGTTAAGGCTCAGCAGCAGCACGATCACCGCCAGCGAAGCCACCCAGTCCGACAGGCCGGGGAACCAGAACTGGGCGTAGGCGGTGATCGCCACCACGTCCGCCATACCGGTGACTACCCAGCAGAACCAGTAGGTCCAGCCGGTAAAGTAGCCCGCCCACGGGCCGAGCAGATCGGCGGCAAAGTCGCTGAACGATTTGTACTCAAGGTTCGACAGCAGCAGCTCGCCCATGGCGCGCATCACGAAAAAGAGCATAAAGCCGATGATCATATAAACAAATATGATCGACGGGCCGGCAAGACTGATTGTTTTACCCGATCCCATAAACAGCCCGGTACCGATGGCACCCCCAATGGCAATAAGCTGAATATGACGGTTAGTAAGATGACGCTGGAGCGATTGCTCGGTCGGTGCCTGTTCATCGGCGGCGACCTTGATCTGATCTACCATGTGTTTATTTCCTGTACCTGTCTGTGTTGTTGAGGCTCTTCTGGCCTTTCATTGCTGACGCGCGGGGCGCCTGAATGTGGACTCATCGATATTAGGTAAGAATCGGAGGGATGAATACTGCGATTTAAAAGCAATGTTACACTTATGTTAAAAATGAGTGTGATATCACACCCCTACTTTGATTTGGCTCACAAAAATACACGCAAAAAAAGCATTTGCAAGATTAAGTATCGACATTTGTGCAAAGGGTGGAGGATATGCGGGTGTGTCGCTTCCTCCCCCCATTTGGGGAGAGGAGTCGTTTTGCGGCGTTACAGGATTTCCAGCAGCTCGACTTCAAACACCAGGGTGCTGAACGGCGGGATGGACGCGCCCGCACCACGCTCGCCGTAGGCCAGGTTTTGTGGAATGGTCAGCTCCCACTTAGAGCCTACCGGCATCAGGGTCAGCGCTTCGATCCAGCCTGGGATCACGCCGTTAACCGGGAACTCTGCCGGCTCGCCACGGGCAACGGAGCTGTCAAAGACGGAACCGTCCGTCAGCTTACCGGTGTAGTGCACGCGCACGCGGTCGGTACGCGCCGGGATAGCGCCTTCGCCCTGCTTGATCACACGGAACTGCAGGCCAGACTCGGTGCTGTTCACGCCTTCACGCTCGCGGTTTTCGTCCAGATACTTCACGCCCTCTTCAGCCATCGCGGCAAAGCGCTCGCGACGCACTGCATCGGCACGCTCGTGAATTTCACGCAGCGCACGATGAACAACATCCACCGGCACAGCAGGCTGTTTACCTGCCAGCGCGTCGGCAATACCGGCAACCAGCGCTTCCGGCAGCAGGCCCTGGAGGCCAGACTCGCTCAGCTGCTGGCCTACCTGCAGGCCGATACCGTAACTTGCCTGTGCTTCGATAGTGTCAAACGTCGGGGTTGTCATGGGTTTTCCTTTCATCGTATTAAAAGTAGCGGGCAGCATAGCAGCCACGCCGCATCGGGTAAAACTTTGTCGCAGGGAGGGTGACAAATCGCAGCGAAAAAGAAACAATAGAGAGGGGTAAGATTATTCCCGATCCCAGGTCACGAAAGAGCGCTTTACTACGCGAGTCAGGCAGTTAGCAATCTATACTCAGTGATACAGGAAAATAACGACGCGGAGCAGGAGGAAAGCCATGCCCGGGCGATTTGCACTGAAACCGACTCTGGCGAAAATCTGGTACGCGCCGGATAACTTTCGCATTATGGATCCGCTGCCCCCTGCGCACCGTCGCGGCATCATTATTGCGGCTCTGCTTGTTGTCATCGGCCTTTTGCTGCCTTCTGGGGACAACGGCGATGATGCACCCGTCAGGCGTGACGCGCAGCTGGATATCGCCCCTTCTCAGCCGTCTGCTAACGCCCAGCCGCAGCTCGCGCCCACGGTGAGCGATCCGCAGCTGGTTGCACCGGTGGCTCCGGAGCCGATCCAGGAGCAGGAGCAGCCGGAGGAGACGCAGCAGCCGACGACGACACAGAATAATGTCGTGCAGCCCTTCCAGGAGTCAGGAGGAATCGATCAACAGTGGCGGACCTATCGCATCGCGTCTGGTCAAACCCTGGCCCAGCTGTTCCGCGATCATAACCTGCCGGCAACGGATGTTTACGCAATGGCGCAAGTCGAGGGCAACGGCAAGCCGCTCAGCACGCTGCAAACCGGTCAGGTGGTGAAGATCCGCCAGAACGCCAGCGGGGTGGTTACCGGCCTGACGATTGAAACCGGCGATGGCGACGTGCTGTTTACCCGCCAGGCCAACGGCAGCTTTATCCGCGCGCGATAATGCATCTTTCGCTCCCCGGTGGCGCTAACGCTTACCGGGGCTGCCTCTCTTGTAGGCCGGATAAGCGAAGCGCCATCTGGCGTTTTCCCGTTTCATGCTTTGGGTTTATTAACCCACCAGATACCCGAGCAGACCAGCACCAGCGCAATGGCGTATTTCATCTCCAGGATATTCTCCCCAAGGAAGATGGCCGACAGCACCGTGCCCGCCACCGGGATGACAAAGTTAAACGGCGCAATCATGCTGACGCGGTTGTACTTCAGCAGCACGCTCCACAGCGCGAAGGCAATGGACGAGAGCAGCGTCAGATAGCCAAGGAGCGCCGCCGCCTTCACGTCAGGCACTACCAGCGTGCCGCCGGTAAGATAGCCTCCCAGTACCAATACCCCACCGCCAAACGCCAGCTGCCAGCCGGTCATCACCGTTGGATCGACGGTTTGTGAGATGCGTTTGCCATACAGCATCGAGGCCGACAGTATAAACGCCGCCAGTACCACAAAGCCGTCCCCCATCGCGCTAAAGCTGAAATCCAGCAGCGAATGATTAACGTTCACCAGCATCACCCCAGCAAAGCCCAGCACGCAGCCGATGCTCTTGTTGTAGCTGAGCCTGTCGTTTTTATAGATAAGGTGGGCCAGCAGCACGCTGAAGAAGGTACCCGTGGCATTCATGATCGAGCCTTTCACGCCGGTGGTAAACGCGAGGCCGATATAGAAGAAGATGTATTGAATCGAGGTTTGCGTCAGGCCGAGAAAAGCGATCTGACCATACTGACGCTGACTGAGCCGGGCGATGGGTTTGCGCTGCGCCATTGCAAACAGCAGCAGCAGAAGACCGGCAAACAGAAAGCGATAGCCAGCAAAGACAATCTTCGAGGGGATATCGTCGGTGGCGATAGCAAAAAGCGCATAGCCGCTCTTAATGGCAGGATAGGAGCTCCCCCAGAGCAGGCAGCAGAGCGTAGCCCCGGCGTAAGCGACGTTTTTACGGGCAAAAACCGGTATCGAAGAGACAGTTTCCATTTCCTCACCAAAATTAAAATCGTGTTTTGATTTATTATCATGGAAGGGGTGAGGAATTGATACCCAGCACCGTTGGGAGTGTCGGTGGGGTCGCAAAAAGCAAAACGCCTGCACGAGGCAGGCGTTTCGGGTGTTATCTCAAACGAGAGTCGCAGATTACTCAGCAACCACGTTGATGATAACTTTAGCAAACACTTCGCTGTGAACCTGGAAGTCCACTTCATGCTCACCGGTGGTACGCAGAACGCCGTTCGGCAGACGAACTTCGCTCTTAGCCACGTCAACGCCAGCTGCAGTTACAGCGTCAGCGATGTCGCGAGTACCGATGGAACCGAACAGTTTACCTTCGTCGCCTGCTTTAGACGCGATGGTAACGGTGCCCAGTGCGTTGATTTTCTCAGCGCGAGCTTCAGCAGCGGTCAGAACGTCAGCCAGTTTAGCTTCCAGTTCAGCACGGCGTGCTTCGAAGAATTCAACGTTTTTCTTAGTAGCAGGAACAGCTTTGCCCTGCGGTACCAGGAAGTTACGAGCGTAGCCCGCTTTAACGTTAACCTGGTCGCCCAGGCTACCGAGGTTTGCTACTTTATCAAGCAGAATAACTTGCATTACCTTATCCTCTCAAAGTCGTATTAATGGACCGTGCCCGATTACTGATGACGATCAGTGTACGGCAGCAGGGACAGGTAGCGAGCGCGTTTGATAGCGCGAGCCAGCTGACGCTGGTATTTTGCACGGGTACCGGTGATACGGCTTGGGACAATCTTACCGCTTTCGGTGATGTAGTTTTTCAGCGTTGCGATATCTTTATAGTCGATCTCTTGAACGCCTTCCGCGGTGAAACGGCAGAACTTGCGACGACGGAAATAACGTGCCATTTGGCTAGTCTCCAGAATCTATCAATTCAATCTGCTCGGCATGCAGAACCAGTTTGCTCAGGCCATTCTTTGCCTTGTGGCAGCTAATGAACCCCTGCACGGTAACTGCGCTACCGACCGTTATACTGTGAGTAATGGCTTGGTTCTCTTGCCCGCTGATTATTACAGGCATTTGACACCACGCCTGCCGGTGAAAACCGGCTTCCTCCTGCACAGAGCGGTGCTCAAGCACGAACTGGCAGTGAGGTATTCCTGATGGGCTGACCTTGCGAAGGGGCATCCTGCACACGGTGCCGGACAACACCAGACGGTTGGTCATCAGAAATTACTCTTCAGAATCCCCAGCATCTTCAGCATCTGCGGTTTCGTTAGCGAAATCATCGCGACGCTCACGGCGCTCGTCTTTCGCTTTAACCATCGGAGATGCTTCAGTAACAGCGTTTTTGGTACGCATAACCATGCTGCGGATAACGGCATCGTTGAAGCGGAAGTTAGTTTCCAGCTCATCGATCGCTTCCTGCGGCGCTTCAACGTTCAGCAGAACGTAGTGTGCTTTGTGCAGTTTGTTGATCGGATAAGCCAGCTGACGGCGGCCCCAGTCTTCCAGACGGTGGATCGTGCCTTCTGCTGCAGTGATAGCACCAGTGTAACGCTCGATCATGCCCGGAACCTGTTCGCTCTGGTCAGGATGGACCATAAAAACGATTTCGTAATGACGCATCGAATTGCTCCTTACGGATTATTCAGCCTCCTGTCAGGGTCAGCCGCGGCCCATGGAAGCAAGGAACGTGTTTGAAAGGCGGCTGAAAAATTGACGCGTAATCATACTTGCGAAGCCTGACGAACTCAAGGTGATTGCACAAATAATTCGCACAAAGCGTGAAGCGCCCTTTTTCGGCGGGGCTAAGCTTGGTCAATCAGCATTGCGGTAAATTTTTGTACAACTGCAGCAGAAACGATCGCGGTGAGTTTGCCCGCCAGGACGTACACTTTATATAAGCCCGAACGCGAGTGAGGTACGGCTCCTCTACGATCGCGCATCAGTGAGCCGTTGATGAGTGAGTTGGGGTGCAACATGATGAAAAAAATCACTATTCCACTTCTTACCGTGTGCCTGC
>NZ_LR607338.1:4317197-4321819 GCF_902164725.1 Pseudescherichia vulneris
AGCGGTGTAGCACGTCTATTTCTGATCGCTTTTACTTCTGACCATAGTAGGCGTGTGCGCCGTGCTTGCGCATAAAGTGTTTATCCATCAGATAGCTATCAATGGGCTTCAGACCCGGATTGATGCCGCGCGCAATCCACGCCATCCGCGCCACCTCTTCCATGACGACCGCGTTGTGCACCGCATCGTGCGCATCTTTTCCCCAGGCAAAGGGGCCATGCTGATAAACTACCACGCCCGGAGTATGCAGCGGCTCGGCCTCCTTCAGCGTTTCGATGATCACCCTGCCGGTGTTCAGCTCATACTCGCCCTGCACCTCCTCCTCGGTTAACGCCCGCGTGCAGGGAATATCCCCCAGGAAGTAGTCTGCATGGGTGGTGCCCAGCGCTGGGATCGCCAGCCCGGCTTGCGCCCAGGCGGTAGCGTGCGTGGAGTGGGTATGAACTACTCCGCCGAGGGAGGGATAGCGACGATAGAGCGCGAGATGGGTCGCGGTATCGGAAGAGGGTCGCAGCGTGCCCTCGACGACCTCACCTTGCAGATCCACTATCACAATGTCGTCCGCCTTCAGCGCGTCATAATCCACGCCGCTGGGCTTGATGGCTACCAGCCCGCGCGCCCTGTCAACGGCGCTGACGTTGCCCCAGGTAAAGGTCACCAGGCCGTAGCGCGGCAGATCCAAATTGGCGTCTAAAACCTGCTGTTTAAGCTGCTGCATGATCGTCCTCCAGCAGTCCGGCCTGCGCCATGCGTTCGCAAACCCACGCCCGCGCCTTCGCCACCTCCTGAAGCGGATCGGCCGCCGTCTCGCTCCACATCTCAATCAGGTAAGGCCCGCAGTAGCCGCTCTCTTTCAGCGTGCGGAAGCAGCGTTCAAAATCCACCACGCCGGTGCCGAAGGGAACGTTTTTAAAGACGCCGGGTTGCGTATCCTTCACGTGCACCGCCACGATATGCCCGCTGCCCGCCCGCAGCTCCATCTGCACGTCGTTGTCCCACGCCGAGAGGTTGCCGATATCCGGATAGAGCTGGAACCAGGGGTTGTTCAGGTAGTGGGTATAGCCAAGCGCTTTGCTGATAGAGTTCATCAGCGGGTAGTCCATGATCTCCATCGCCAGCGTGACCTGTGCACGGCTGGCCATCTCGACGCTCTCCTTGAGACCGTCGCGAAAACGGCGGCGCGTCTCATCATTGGCCTGCTGATAGTAAACGTCATACCCGGCCAGCTGGATCACGCGGATACCGACGTCCTGCGCCAGCTCAATGGCGCGACGCATGATCTCCAGCCCCTGGGTGCGCACCGCATCATCTTCACTGCCCAGCGGAAAGCGGCGATGGGCGCTCAGGCACATGGAAGGAACCCGCACCCCGGTGTCGGCAACCGCCTTCACCAGCGCCAGCCGCTCGTCACGGCTCCATGCCAGCCGAGCCAGCCGGGCATCGGTTTCGTCGATCGACATCTCAACAAAGTCGAAGCCCAGCGTTTTCGCCAGAGTAAGGCGCTCGTGCCAGCACTCCCCGGCAGGGAGCGCTTTTTCATAGATGCCAAGCGGCACGGTTTTCGACAGCATAGCCGCTCCTTAGCTCCACAGTTGGGCGATGGAACGTTTAAACTGCCGCGCGGCCTGCACCGGATCGACGGCGTCGCGGATGCTGCGCCCGGCGATAAACACATGGATAGGGATACCTTTAAACAGCGGCAGATCCTCCAGCGCCAGCCCGCCGGTGACGGTAACCTTAAAGCCCATGTCCGCCAGGCGTTTGATCGCGCTGATATCCGCCTCGCCCCAGGCAACGCCCGCCGCCTGAGCATCGCGGCTGCGGTGGTAGACCACCTGCTGAATGCCCGCTTCCCGCCACGCCTGCGCCTGCTCCCACGTCCAGAAGCCAGTCAGCTCTATCTGCACATCGCCGTTAAACTCGTGGGCGACGTCGAGCGCGCCTTTGGCGGTGTTGATATCCGCACAGCAGATCACCGTGACCCAGTCGGCACTGGCCTCAAAGCACATGCGCGAGAGGATCTTCCCGGCGTCAGCAATTTTGGCGTCGGCCAGCACAATTTTATGCGGGTAGAGCGCCTTAAGATCGCGTACCGCGCGTACCCCTTCCCCTACGCAGAGGATGGTACCCACTTCAATAATGTCTACCTCTTCGGCAATTAGCCGCGTGGTGGCGTAAGCATCGGCGAGGGTCTGGTTATCCAGCGCGACCTGTAACATCGGTAATGGCATCGTCGTTTTCCTTTTAAGCTGCCGCCGCAGTGGCGTTATCAATTAAATCAAGAACCTCCTGCTCGGTACGGCAGGCGCGTAAGCGGTCAAAATTGGCCTCATCGTCAAACAGATTGACAATCTGCATGATGCCGACCTCCTGATGGGTATTGGCATCGACAGCAGCCATGGTGATCAGGATATCGACCGGGTCGTTATCTTCGTGGTTAAACGCCAGCGGCTTCTTCAGCGTCACCAGCGCAAAACCGGTTTTTTTGACGCCCTCCTCCGGGCGGCCATGGGGCATTGCCAGTCCCGGGGCGATCACAAAGTAGGGGCCAAACTGCTCGACGCCGTCGAGAATGGCCTGGTAGTAGCGCGGCTCCACCACGTCGGCAGCTACCAGCAGGTCAACGCCAATTTTTACGGCGTCTTGCCAGGTTTCAGCCTCTGCCTTCAGGCAAATAGAATGGTTCTGTGCCAGCGAATCACGTAGTTTCATCGGGTGTCCTTACTTCACATCCTGCGGGAAATGTTTTTTGATCACCTCCAGCAGCTTCGGGCCAAAATCAGCAGGCGACAGCATGTTGCGTACGCCAACCACATATTTGTTGCCGGAGACGGAAATTTCACCGGCGATATGGGTGGAGGCAATGATGATGTCCGCGCCGTTGAGTTCACTTTTATATTCCCCAACTGCGCAGCTGTTCACCGTGTGATCGATATTTGCTTGGGTTAAAAACTGATCCACCTTCATTTTCATGATCATGGAGCTGCCTTGCCCATTACCACATACAGCCAGAATACGTACGGTCATAACCAACACTCCTTATAAAGCAGACTGTTCTGCCAGTTGTTTTTCTGCGTCTTCTTCAGCACGCAGCGAGCGTCCTGCGAAGAACATATAGGCCAGTGCGATAAGCAAAATGACGGCCATAAAGGCGATCCCAATTGAGAAGAAGCCCTGCATCATTGGCGGTGCCAGAATTGACCAATCCGCCATGCCCATCCAGGCGCTCATACCGGTGAGTTTTACCGCCCACACGCAGCCAAAGATTTCAATCATCCCCATGACCAGACAGATTTTCAGCGCCGCGCGCCAGCCGCCAAAGTGGTTAGCAAAGACGCCAATCGTGGCGTTAGAGAAGAACATCGGAATGAAGCCTGGGATGATCAGGATGGACGAGCCGCAGCCCACCAGGACGCCAACCGCGATCAGCTGGCCGATGGTGCCCCACATAAAGCCCCACACCACCGCGTTCGGCGCGAAGCTATAGATTGCCGCACAGTCAATCGCCAGCACTGCGCCAGGGATCAGCCGCTGGGAGATACCGTTAAATGCCTCAGAGAGCTCGGCAACAAACATGCGCACGCCCTGAGTGATGATGAAGATGGCAACCGCGAACGAGAAACCGGTTTGCAGGATATAGATAGTCCAGTGGGTTTTACCCGCCATCGCCTGAACCACGTCGATGCCGAAGGAGAGCAGGATCGCGCCAAAGAAAATCGTCATCACGATAGCCGTCGAGACGATGTTGTCATGGAAGATATTCAGCCAGCCCGGCAGCTTAAGATCCTCAACGCTCTCCTCTTTTTTGCCCAAATACGGGGCAACTTTATAGGCAATCCACGAGGCAAACTGCTGCTGGTGACCGATAGAGAAACCACACCCGTCGGTGACCTCCTGGGTCGGCTTATACATCATGTTCGAGGTGATCCCCCAGTAGAGAGAGACCAGCACGGCGGTACAGATAATGGTGGTCCACATCGGATAGCCGAAGATATAGAAGGAGACCGCGATCAGCCCCGCCTGCTGAAACATGATGTGGCCGGTAAGCATAATGGTACGGATGCCGGTAATGCGCCGGAACAGGACATAAATAATATTTAGCGCCAGCGCCAGCAGCACCGCATAGCCTACCCAGCTGTAGGCATCTCCCATACGGTCAATGGTGGCCATCATAGAAGCGTAGGTATCAGAGATGGCACCGTTGATGCCGTAGACCTCTGACATTTTGGCGACGACCGGCTTAAAGGTGCTGGTCAGGATCCCGGAGCCGGCCTGTAGCAGCATAAAACCGATGATCGTTTTGATCGTGCCCTTAATAATAACGCTCACGCTTTTACGCAGCAGGATATAACCCAGACAGGTAACAATACCCAGCAGCAGCGGGGCGTTGGTCATGACCTGGTTAAAGAACACGGTAAAGAGGGTGTAAAGGGTCTCCATAACGCTCTCCAGAGAGTGAATGCAGCGGATGTTGTGACCCGCTACAGGATGTGCCCACTACTCTACCCATCAAGAATAATCACAAAAAGATTGAATATGATTATTTGTGATGCGTCGCGCAATTTATTTCCCTACGTTACATGCGGCTATATATGTATCCAAAAAATACATTTTAATATCAA
>NZ_LR607338.1:4321871-4344183 GCF_902164725.1 Pseudescherichia vulneris
TTTGCTTACGCATTTTTAAAGACGCATTTTCCCGTTGCATTGCTGATAAAACGGTGACAGCATAAATCAAAAGTAATCACTAAATGATTTATATTGACTACCTGTAAGGAGCAGTGCGATGAGTAAAGTGGAGACCATTACCCGTGAATCCTGGATCTTGAGCACCTTTCCAGAGTGGGGAAGCTGGCTGAATGAAGAGATTGAACAGGAGCGCGTCGCTCCCGGCACCTTCGCTATGTGGTGGCTGGGCTGCACCGGGATCTGGCTCAAATCAGAAGGCAGCACCAACGTCTGCGTCGATCTCTGGTGCGGTACGGGTAAGCAGAGCCATGGTAATCCGCTGATGAAAAACGGCCATCAGATGCAGCGCATGGCGGGCGTGAAGAAGCTTCAGCCTAACCTACGCACCACGCCGTTTGTGCTCGATCCTTTTGCTATCCGTGAGATCGACGCCGTGCTGGCTACCCACGATCACAACGATCATATCGACGTTAACGTTGCCGCCGCCGTGATGCAGAACTGCACCAGCAACGTGCCCTTTATCGGGCCGCAAACCTGCGTCGATCTGTGGGTCGGCTGGGGCGTGCCGCGGGAGCGCTGCATCGTGGTGAAACCGGGGGATGTGGTGAAGGTGAAGGATATCGAGATCCACGCCCTGGATGCCTTCGACCGTACGGCGCTAATCACCCTGCCGGCGGATCAGAAAGCCGCAGGCGTGCTGCCGGATGGGATGGATCTGCGCGCCGTAAACTATCTGTTCAAAACGCCCGGCGGCTCCCTGTACCACAGCGGTGACTCCCACTACTCCAACTACTATGCGAAGCACGGCAACGAGCATCAGATAGACGTCGCGCTGGGATCCTACGGTGAGAACCCGCGCGGCATTACCGATAAGATGACCAGCGCCGATATCCTGCGCATGGCAGAGGCGCTGAACACCAAGGTGGTTATTCCGTTCCATCACGATATCTGGTCAAACTTCCAGGCCGATCCACAGGAGATCCGCGTGCTGTGGGAGATGAAAAAAGATCGCCTGAAGTATGGCTTTAAGCCCTTTATCTGGCAGCCGGGCGGCAAGTTTACCTGGCCGCTGGACAAGGACAATCTGGAATTCCATTTCCCACGCGGGTTTGATGACTGCTTTACCTGCGAGCCTGACCTGCCGTTTAAATCCTTCCTGTAAAGCGCAGAGCGTGCCGGCTAAGTCCGGCACTTTTTACCTGTAGGCTTAGTAATTCACGACTATTTCAAATAAAATCGTAAAAAATCATGTTTAATCGGCATAGCTCATGACGGAAGCGCAACGACACCAAATTTTACTTGAACAGCTGGCGCAGACCGGGTTTGTGACCGTAGAGCAGGTCATCGACCGGCTTGGCGTCTCCCCCGCCACGGCGCGTCGCGACATTAACAAGCTTGATGAGAGCGGCAGGCTGAAAAAGGTCCGCAACGGTGCAGAGGCCATCATTAGCCAGCAGCGACCGCGCTGGTCGCCAATGAACATCCATCAGGCGCAGCATCTCGATGAGAAGATGCGTATCGCTAAAGCCGCTGCGCTGCTGGTGAACGCGGGCGAAAGCGTAGTGATCAACTGCGGCTCTACGGCCTTTTTGCTGGGACGTGAAATGTGCGGCAGGCCGGTGCAGATCATCACTAACTATCTGCCGCTGGCTAACTACCTGATCGATCAGGAGCACGAGAGCGTGGTGATCATGGGCGGGCAGTACAACAAGAGCCAGTCCATCACCCTGAGCCCACAGGGCAGCGAAAACAGCCTCTATGCCGGGCACTGGATGTTTACTAGCGGCATCGGCCTGACCGCCGACGGCCTCTATAAAACTGACATGCTGACGGCGATGGCCGAGCAGAAGATGCTTAACGTGGTAGGCAAGCTGGTGGTGCTAGTAGACAGCAGCAAGGTCGGCGAGCGCGCCGGGATGCTCTTTAGCCGCGCTGACCAGATCGATATTGTGATCACCGGCAAGCAGGCCAGCCCGGAGATTGTTAAGCAGCTTGAGGCACAGGGCGTTAAGGTGATGCGCGTCTAAAGATGCGCCTTAAAGAAGCCTACCGCCGCTTCCAGCGCCGCCGGGGTGATCCGATGACGAACGCCCGCCTCCCAGCGGCAGGTAAGATGCCGATCCAGGCCTGCATCCTGTAGCGCCTTGTGTAAGCGGTGCGATTCAGCCGCCGGGACGACGTCATCGTCTTCACCATGCCACAGCAGCAGCGGGCGGGAAGCAAGCTGTGTCAGGTGACCCGCCACGTCCCATGCAGCCAGCGGGGCGATAATGTCGTGAAGCTCGGCAGCCGTCTCTGCCTGCGGCGGGAACAGCGTTCGGGCAAGCGAGGTAAAGTAGCCGGAGCCCATCAGGCTGGCGACGCACACCAATTCCGGGTGCTGCGACATCAGGCCAAGCGCCGTCATGCCTCCCATTGACGCGCCGCCCACCGCAAGACGCCCCTCGGCAACCCAGCCTTCATGCATCAGCGCATCCCGCAGCGCCGGAAACTCATGAAAGTTGCTCTGCAGGATCTGCCAAAACTGCCCCAGCCGCGCCTGCTCGTCACCGTTAAAGCGTGCGCCGTGATCGCGCGCATCGGGCATCACAACGCGAAAACCTGCCTGCGCCAGCGCAACGGCGAAGTAGCTGTAGACCAGCTTCGATGAACAAAAGCCGTGATAAAAGAGCACGGTAGGCAGCGGTACGGCGCGTTTTCCGGTGGGTGCCGCGTGCAGGATCTCAATGCCTGCCAGCTGGCGTGTTTCAAGTTCAATCATGGCGATCTCCTGATAAAGCCCTTGGTATGCCACGTCCCCCTGCTCTTCGCAAGCGGCTGCCGCTGCGCGTACAAGAAAACAGTGAGAAGTACATTACGCTTTCGCATTATTTACAGCGGAAAATAGCGTGAGAGCTAACAAAATGGGAACATTCTCCATAAGGTTATTAAAGGAAGCACTACACTATGGCTAACGGGACAGGGCTAACGGGAAACGAGAAAACGCTATGCATCGACTCACACCACTTTTTTTAGCGCTGAGCCTCAGCAGTTGTAGCATGCTGCAAAGTACGCCGCATCCTGCCCCGCCGGTGAGCGACCAGCCGCAGGAGATTAGCCGCAACCAGACAGCGGGTCTGCAAAAGATAGAAACCATTAGCGTGATGGTGCGTGGATCGCCGATGGATGTCGAGTCGGAAATCAAAGCCAAAGCGGCGGCCATGAAGGCGGACTACTATGTCATTCTTTTGGATGATGAAACGGTCGTCCCCGGCCAGCGATATGGACAGGCCATTTTGTATCGTCAGTAATGGCGCATTGTTTTTTAAAGGATATTTACACTGCTTTGCGTCCGTAGACTTTTTCCCGCTTACAATCATTCAGGGTCGGTCAGGAATAGGTAAAAGGAGCGGATTTATGAAACGATCTCTTGCTTTAACGTCGCTGCTGATTTCCGTCGGTTTGGTGAGCACCACCGCGCAGTCTGCAGAGTTTGCCAGCGCCGATTGTGTGACTGGTTTGAATGAGATTGGCCTTATTTCCGTGAGCAACGTCTCCGGCAGCGTACAGGACGTAGAGCGTGCCATTGCCCTGAAAGCCGACGAACAGGGGGCTTCCTGGTACCGCATTATCAAAATGGATGAGGTACAGAGCGCCAATAGCTGGCAGGCGCAGGCGATCCTCTACGCCTAAGCTCGTTCGGCTTGATCACATTCCGAGCTAAGCCCCCCTAAAAACAGTGGCTACTCATTTTGTTGCTTTTTAATTACCATATTGTAAGTGTGCCAATACATTTTAGTAACATCTTGTTACACAGATCCGCTAAATATTAGCGCGTAACTGCCGTTGAACGAGCCACACTTCTCGGGCAACGGACACTCTATGAACGCTCTTATTCGACGTGCTGGTTTAGGCACAAAGCTTTCGTTGCTGACGGGCATCAGCGTCGCGGCACTTTTTCTGCTGTTTACCTCTCTGATGAGCCACAAGGCAAGCCAGCAGCTTGAAGCGCTGGCGACTGAAGATCTGCACAACCAGGCTACCGGCGTGGCCGATATGGTTGAAATGTTTAGCAGCAGCCTCAGTGACGAAGTCGAGCGCTATACCCGTCAGTTCAGCACCTTTATTCCCCAGCCGGTCTCTCTCGACACAACGCAAACCCGCACCATCAACGGCCTCACCGTTCCCCTGCTAAAAGGCGGCGAGACGGAGCTGCACGAAAATAACGACATACCGGACGACTTCTTCCAGCGCACCGGCTCGATTGCGACCCTGTTCGTGCGCAACGGCGATAGCTTTGTGCGCGTCGCAACCTCCCTGCGCAAAGAAGACGGCGAACGCGCTATCGGCACCCAGCTCGACAGCACCAGCCCGGCGCTGGCTCCCGTTCTGCGCGGTGATATCTATCGCGGACTCGCCCTGCTGTTTGGCAAGCGCTATATCACCCAGTATCAACCGATGAAGGATGCCAGCGGTAAAACCATTGCCATCCTGTTCGTTGGCGTGGATATCACTCGCTCCTGGGACATCATGCGTGACAAGATCCTCCAGCGCCGCCTGGGCGAGAGCGGGCATTTCTTCGTTCTGAACCGCAGCGCCGGTAAAAACTACGGCACCTGGCTGTTCCACGCCAGTGAAGAGGGACAGCGTCCGCAGTGGGGCGAGGACGCTGAACAGCAGCTGTTGAGCCTGGCCTCCGGCACGCTGGAGCGTAAAACTCAGGATGGCCGCACCCTGCTGGTCTCCTGGACCGCCCTGCCGGGCTGGAACTGGACGATCGTCGGCGAAGTCGATAAGGCCGTGCTGCTGCAGGATGTGACCCGTCTGCGCAACCAGTTTCTGATTGCCGGCGTGCTGATCTCCCTGCTCTTTGCCGCGCTGTTTGTGATCATTACTCGCCGCTGGCTGACCCGCCCGCTGCGCGAGGTCACCGCCCTTGCCCAGACCTACGCCTCCGGGGATCTGCGCGCCTCCCTCAGCTCTACGCGTCAGGATGAGGTAGGTCAGCTGATCCACGCTATTAACGGTATCGGCAACGGCCTGCAGAACATGGTGCATCAGGTTCGCGAGGCGGCGGGTGATATCCACTTCGCCACCAACACGCTGGCGGCGGACAGCAGCGAAATCAGCGATCAGATCAACAAGCAGGCGAGCAGCGTGGAGGAGACCTCTGCCAGCATGGAGCAGCTTGCCGCCACCGTGCAGCAAAACGCGGCCAGCATGGAGCAGACGCAGCATCTGGTGAACGAAACCTCACAGGCGGTGCAGAGCGGCGGGCAGACGGTAGGCCGGGCGGTAGCGACCATGAGCGATATCCGCAGCGCCTCACAGCGTATTGCGGATATCACTCAGGTGATTGAATCTATTGCCTTCCAGACTAATATTCTCGCCCTTAATGCTGCGGTTGAGGCCGCCCGCGCCGGGGAGCATGGGAAAGGCTTTGCGGTGGTGGCCCAGGAGGTTCGCGCCCTTGCGGCCCGCAGCGCCAACGCCGTAAAAGAGATTGAGTCGTTGATTGCCGATACGCTGCAAAAGGTTACCGAAGGACACACGCTCTCTGAGCAGACGCGTCAGGCCATGACGTCGATCATCGACCACATGGACAATATCAACCAGCTGGTGACGGAGATTAACCACGCCTCCCGCGAGCAGTCGGCAGGGATTAACCAGGTAAACCTGGCGATGACCCACATTGGCGATGCGACGCACGTCAACGCCGAACGCGTTTCCCGCAGCGAAGAGACGGCCCAGACCCTACGGGAAAAAGGCGCGCACCTGAAGCAGTTGGTTAGCCTGTTCCGCCTCTAACCTACCCCACCCGTGGCGCGCAGCAGCAGGTCATTTTGCACCTGAGCGCTAAGCAGCACGTTGCCACGGGTATCCAGCATAGTTTGGCACCACGCCTGGGCGACAGGCGGTGAGGCGTAACGCAGCATCTGCGCCCCGGCGGCCAGCAGGTAGAGCTGCTGGGTAATCTCCCGGGCCTGCGCCTCCTGCGGGCGATGCAGCCGCTGCTGCAGCCGTCGCCATGCACGATCGAAGTGGCGATCCTGGCCTTTCACCTCACCAAAGGTGTCGCTCAGGAGCTCCATCACGCCGGGCTGCTTGCCGAGCACCCGCATCACGTCCAGACACATGATATTGCCCGACCCCTCCCAGATGCTGTTAACCGGCATCTCTCGGTAGAGGCGCGGCAGCTCGTTATCCTCACAGTAGCCCGTACCGCCGAGCACCTCCATCGCCTCGGCGACAAAGGGGATCCCCGCCTTGCACACCGCGTACTTCGCCACCGGCGTAAACAGGCGCGCCCACAGCGTCTCCTGCACGCTCTCCCGGCTCTCCCACGCTCGCGCCAGGCGGAAAAGAAACGCCGTCTGCCCCTCTAGCTGCAGCGCCATACGAGAGAGCACGTCGCGCATCAGAGGCTGATCGACCAGGTGCTTACCAAACGCCTGCCGCTGATGGGCATGGTAGAGCGCAACGGAGAAGGCCCGGCGCATCAGGCCGTGGCTACCCAGGGCGCAGTCGAGGCGCGTCAGGCCGCCCATCTTGAGGATCTGCCGGACGCCGTCCCCCTCTTCCCCCAGCAGCCAGCCGGTGGCGTCTAAAAACTCCACCTCGCTGCTGGCGTTGGAGCGGTTGCCGAGCTTATCTTTCAGGCGCTCAAGGCGCAGGGCGTTGCGCGTACCGTCAGGCAGAAAGCGCGGGACAAAGAAGCAGGAGAGCCCGCCTTTTGCCTGAGCCAGCACCAGGTGAGCATCGCTCTGCGGTACGGAGAAAAACCACTTGTGACCCACCAGCCGATAGGCCTCGCCGCTGCCTTTACGTTCCAGCGGCTCTGCCCGGGTGGTGTTGCTGAGCACATCCGAGCCGCCCTGCTTCTCCGTCATCCCCATGCCGATCAGCACCCCGCGCTTCTGCCCGCCGGGGGCCAGATGGGCGTCATAGCGATCGCTGAGCAGCGGTTTGTGCCAGTCCTGAAACGTCGCGG
Source organism: Pseudescherichia vulneris (assembly GCF_902164725.1). NCBI lineage: Bacteria > Pseudomonadati > Pseudomonadota > Gammaproteobacteria > Enterobacterales > Enterobacteriaceae > Pseudescherichia > Pseudescherichia vulneris. Next base: position 4,328,863 of record NZ_LR607338.1, read on the forward strand.
GCAGCGCCTGCTGGAGCAGCGGCGTGGCGGCAAAGGTCATGGTGACCGGGCAGAGGGTGCCCGCTTCCACCTGGGCGTGGAGGACAAAGCGCGCCGCGCGGGCGACAAAGGCGCCGGCGCGGGCCTCCTCTTCCCAGGCGAGGTTGTGAACGCGGTTGGCGCACAGCCCCTGCATCAGCAGATGCCACGCGGGATGAAAGCGCACGTCGTCGAGGCGCTCACCGGTGGGATCGTAGCGCAGCAGCTCCGGCGGATTGGCGTTCGCCAGCCGGCCCAGCTCCAGCGACTCCGCTGTGCCGAGCTGCTGCCCGATGCTGGCCAGCAGCTCGGCGTCCCAGCCAGCGCCCTCACGGGCAACGGCGTCGCGTAGCGAGGCATCAGAAAGAAAAAGGTTGCTGTTGTTGAGCGGAATGGGTTGATTGAAAACGGTGTGGGTTTGCCAGCGCATACTCTCTCCCCTGTTCAATGGCGTTGCCATTCAGTATGCACAGGGAGAATTTTTCGGCCGCAGCAGGGGTCACAAAAAACCACCCCGTAGGGTGGTTAGGTCAACGGTGAAGCTTAGCCGCGCTGGCGAACCGCTTCAAACAGGCAGATGCCCGTCGCAACGGAGACGTTCAGGGAGGAGACGCTGCCCGCCATCGGGATGCTGATCAGCTCGTCGCAGTGCTCGCGGGTCAAGCGACGCATGCCTTCGCCCTCTGCGCCCATCACCAGCGCCATCGGGCCGGTCATTTTGCTCTGGAACAGGGTGTGATCCGCTTCGCCCGCGGTGCCGACGATCCAGATGTTCTCTTCCTGCAGCAGACGCATGGTGCGCGCCAGGTTGGTCACGCGGATCAGCGGCACGTTCTCTGCTGCGCCGCTAGCCACTTTTTTCGCGGTAGCGTTAAGCTGGGCCGAGCGATCTTTCGGGACGATCACCGCATGGACGCCAGCGGCGTCGGCGCTGCGCAGGCAGGCCCCGAGGTTATGCGGATCGGTTACGCCGTCGAGGATCAGGAAAAAGGGCCGATCGAGGCTGGCGATCAGATCCGGCAGATCGTTCTCCTGATACTGACGTCCCGGTTTCACCCGTGCAATGATCCCCTGGTGCACCGCGCCTTCGCTTTTTTCATCCATAAACTGGCGGCTCGCCACCTGGATAGTCACACCCTGGGCTTCCAGAGCATGGATCAGCGACATCAGACGTTTATCTTCACGTCCTTTCAGAATATAAACGTCCTGAAAGCGCTCCGGGGCGCGTTCCAGCAGTGCCTGCACCGCGTGGATGCCATAAATCATTTCACTCATGAAGGGTACTCGATCGAGGTTAAAAGGGTCTTTCCGCCCCATTATAACCCACGACGCCCCCCAACGTCCCTTCCCGTTACGCCCTGACCTTCACCAGCGCATGCTTTTCCGGCGGATGGGCGGGCAGAATGGCGTCCAGCAGATAGCGCGTGTACTCGTGCTGCGGACGGGCGAAGAGATCCAGACACGGCCCCTCCTCCACGATGCGTCCCTGATACATCACCCCCACCCGATCGGCAATATGGCGCACAACGTTAAGATCGTGGAAGATAAACAGGTAGGCCAGGCCATACTCCCGTTGCAGATCCATCAGCAGGTTGAGGATTTGCGACTGGATAGAGACGTCCAGGGCCGATACCGGCTCGTCGCAGATAATCAGCTTTGGCCGCAGGATCAGCGCCCGGGCAATGCCGATGCGCTGGCGCTGGCCGCCGGAAAACTCGTGGGGATAGCGCCCGGCGTCGTGCGTCCCTAGCCCTACCTGCGTCAGCATAGCGGCAACCGCCTTTTTGCGCAGCGCCGCATCCTTTTCGCCGTGAATAATCAGCGGCTCCTCAATGGAGTAACCCACCGTGCGTTTAGGATCCAGCGTCGAGAGCGGATCCTGAAAAATCATCTGGATCGATCGCCGCATCTCCCGCCACTGGCGGGGGTTAAGATCGCGCAGCGAATGCCCGGCAAACTCTACCCGCCCGCCGGAAGCCGGGGTCAAGCCCAGAATCGAGCGGCCGGTAGTGCTCTTACCGCTGCCGGACTCGCCCACCAGGGCGTAGGTCTCGCCGGCGTTGAGGGTAAAGCTCACATCCTGCACCGCGTGGACGGTATGCCCGCGGCGGGAAAAAGTTTTCGACAGATGCTCTACGGTTAACAGGGGTTGGCTCATACATTGACTCCCGTCTCTTCGGCCCGCCAGCAGCGCACCTGGTGTGTGCGGCTGTCGATAGCGCGCAGCGCTGGCGGCTGGCTGCGGCAGGTTTCCGTCGCCAGCGGGCAGCGATCGCCAAAGGTGCAGCCCACCGGCAGGGCGTTAAGGGGCGGCACGCTGCCGCGGATCTCTGCCAGCCGGGTTTTCGGGGCGCGATCCTGCGATGGCCGCGCGGCCAGCAGCGCCTGGGTATAGGGGTGACGCGGGCGATGGAACAGCGTGCTGACGTCGCACTCCTCCACCACCTGCCCGGCGTAGAGCACCACCACCCGCTGGCACAGCTGCGCCACCACGCTGAGATCGTGGGTGATAATGACGATCCCCATCGCCGACTGCCGCTTGATCTCCTCCAGCAGGCGTAGAATTTGCGCCTGGATCGTGGCGTCGAGAGCGGTGGTCGGCTCATCGGCAATCAGCAGCGAAGGAGCGCTGGCGATAGCAATAGCGATCATCACCCGCTGACGCATGCCGCCGGAGAGCTCATGAGGATAGGCATTCGCGCAGCGTGCCGGATCGGCGATCCCCACCTGTGTCAGCAGGCTAAGGATTCTCTCCCGCCGTGTGGAACGATCCAGCGACGTATGCAGCTTCAAGCTCTCGTCGATCTGAAAACCAATGGTAAAGACCGGGTTCAGGCTAGAGAGCGGATCCTGAAAGATCATCGCCATATCGCGCCCGCAGCGCTGGCGCTTCGCTCTTGTAGAGAGCGTATCCAGCCGCGCGCCGTTGAGGGTCACCTCGCCGTCGGTGCGGCTGGTGCGCGAAGAGAGCAGGCCCATCAGCGCCTGAGCAGTTACGCTTTTACCGCAGCCGGACTCGCCGATAATGCCCAGCGTCTCCTGCTGATGAAGCGTAAAGGAGACCCCGCGCACCGGGGAGACGACGCCCTGCGGCGTGGCAAAGTTGACCCGCAGATTATTCACGCTAAGCAGTGGCGGTGGATTAACCATGCTGTTCTCCCTTTTTCAGCAGGCGCAGCACGCGCCTGGGCAGCGGCCTGAGGCCTGGCTCGGCGCTGTCGCGTAGATCGTCACCGACAATATTCAGGGCCAGAATCAGCAGCACGATAGCGATGCCAGGGAAGAAGGTCATCCACCAGGCCGTGAAGATTACCGCTTTGCCCTCCAGCAGCAGGTTGCCGAGGCTCGGCGTAGGGGCAGGCACGCCAGAGCCGAGAAAGCTCAGCGCCGCCTCGGTCAGAATGGCTACCGAAAAGACCCACGTTACCTGCACAATCAGCGGGGAGATGACGTTGGGCAGCAGATGCAGCCAGACGATCCGTCCTGAGGTCGCCCCCTGAGCGCGCAGCGCTTCGATAAAGTTTTTCTCTTTCACCACCATCGCCGCGCCGCGGATAACGCGGGCGATAGAGGGGACATAGACCAGCGACAGGGCCAGCACCACGTTCGCTACGTTGGGGCCGAGCACGCCAACGATGGCAATCGCCAGCAGCAGCGACGGAAAGGCAAACAGGCCGTCGCAGACGCGCATCAGGATGCGGTCCAGCGGCCGATACCAGGCGCACAGCAGGCCGATGACCATGCCAACCGCTCCAGCAATCAGCGCCACCGCCGCACCAACGCTCAGCGAGACCCGCACCGCCAGCGCCACGCGCACAAAGAGATCCCGACCAAAGTTATCCGTGCCGAACCAGTGGGCGGCGCTAGGTGCCTTCAGGCGGCTCAGCGGATCGATGCTGTAGGCATCCCACGGACTAAACAGGCTGCCGCAGAACGAGAGCAGCACAATGGCGGCCAACACGCCGCACCACAGCAGCAGCTTGTGATCCTTCATGAGCGCTCCCCTCCCTCAACGGACAGGCGCGGATCGACCACGTAGCTCAGCACGTCCACCGCCAGGTTAATCAGCACGTAGCAGACGGTGATCAGCAGCACGACGCCCTGGATCACGGTGAAGTCACGCCGCTCGATGGAGTCGACGATCAGCGAGCCAACGCCGGGAATACCAAACACGCTCTCAATAACGATGGTCCCGGTCACCAGCGAGGCGAAGGACTCTCCGCAGATGGTCAGGACCGGGATCAGGGCGTTCTTCAGGGTATGGCGCAGCAGCACCGTGCGCTCCGGCACCCCTTTCGCCCGGGCGGTGTTGATGAAGTTCTCCTGCAACACGTCGAGCATCACGGCGCGGGTCATGCGGGAGATCAGCGCCGCGATGCGAAACCCCAGCGCGATGGCGGGCAACGTCAGATACCAGACGTTTTGCAGCCAGTCGTCATTGGTGGAGCGGTAGCCCACGACCGGGAACCAGCGCAGCTGCACGGCGAAAAAGAAGATCAGAAACAGGCCGAGCAGAAAGCCCGGCACCGACATGCCAAAGGTCGCCAGGGCGCGGATCGCCCGATCGGCAAAGCGCCCGTGCTGCCAGGCGCTGATGACTCCGCTCGCCAGCCCAAGCACCAGCGCAATCGCCTGAGCATAGAGCGCCAGGGCCAGCGTCGGAGCCAGATGCTGCAAAAACAGCTCGCTGACGCTGGCGTTAAGAAACAGCGAGTGGCCCAGATCGCCGGAGAGTACCGCGCCGAACCAGCGAACAAACTGCATCAGCAGCGGCCTGTCGAGTCCCATCTGCTGGCGCAGGGCAGCGATATCCTGCGGGCTGGCGTCGTTGCCGAGGATCACCATCACCGGATCGCCCGGCGCGAGATGCACCAGGCAGAAGACCACCAGCGAGACGACAAACAGCACCGGCAGCAGCGCCATGATCCGGTGAAACAGAAACCACTTCATAGGCTGTCACTCCCCTCAGGGCTGGCTGACGGTCACGTTCCACAGCACCGGACCAATCAGGTCGCGGTACCCCTTCACGTTTTTCTTGATGGCAATCGGCTCCGGCGTAGTGTGGCCCAGCACAATCACCGGCAGATACTGCCAGCTCAGCACGTTGAGCTTGTCCACCAGCGGCCTGGCCTCTTTCAGCGACGGGGCCTGCTTGATCGCATCCAGCACGCCGTCAATCTCCGGGCTGTTGCTCAGCCCCGGGAACTTGGCCCGCGAGTCGAGGAACGGATACTGGTGCAGCACCTGACGCATCGAGAACTCCAGCGCGCAGAGATCGAAGTTTTTCGGATCCTGGCGGCGCTGCAGCACGGTGGGCCAGTCGTAGACGTCGAGGCGCGACTTAACGCCGATCTGCTTCAGCACCTGCTGGGCGACAATCGCGAGGTTATAGAGCTCGGCATACTCTTTGGTGGCGATGATCACCACCTCTTCGCCGTTATAGCCGGACGCCTTCACCAGCTGGCGGGCCTCGTCGAGCTTATGCTGGTTCCAGAACGGCTTGCCCGCCTCGCTGTACCAGTCGACCTGATTAGGGAAGCCCAGAGAGGGATCCTCTTTGAAAAAACGCGGATCGCTGTAGCCTGCCAGCAGCGTCTGGTGAACGTCGAGGGCAAGGTTAAACGCCTGGCGCAGCTTGACGTTGGCAAAGGGTCCCTGCTGCTTGTTGAAGAGGTAGGTGATCAGCGACCCACCGCTCTCCGGCTGGGCCAGAGTAAGATCCGGCGCGCTGGTCAAGGCATCGATATTGTCTTTCGGCAGGTTGAAGACGATGTCGTACTCGCCGGTCATCGCCCCCGCCAGCCGGGTTGACTCATCGGTAATGTAGCGGAACCAGATATCCTTCACGTTGGCCTGCTTCTGGCCGGAGAGGCCACTGGCTGGCTCGCTGCGGGCGGCGTAGCCGTCGTAGCGGGTCAGGTGCAGGTACTCGCCCTGCTTAAACTCCGCCAGCTTATACGGCCCGGTGCCAATCAGCTCGCTGACCGGTTTTTTACTGCTGTTCGCCGCGTCAATCAGGCGTTTAGGCATGATTGCTGCAATGTTCTTCACGTCGGCCAGCACGTTGAGCGTAATCAGCGACGGCTCGGGAAGCGTCAGGCGCACGGTCTTATCATCAACCTTGCTGAAGACCGCGCCGGGGAGGTTAGCTTTCCCCTGAGTGGAAACCGCCAGCCAGCGACTCATCGAGGCGACCACGTCGTCCGCCGTCAGCGGCTGCCCGTCGTGGAAACGTACGCCGTCCCGCAGCACAAAGGTGTAGGTTTTGCGATCGTCGCTCAGGGTATAGGACGCCACCAGATCCGGCACCGGCTCAAACTTATCGTTGATGGTAAACAGCTCTTCAAAGATGTGGCGATCCACATCTGAGGTAGCGTTGTTAGTGGTTAAGTAAGGATCCAGCGTACCGGGCCGGTTGCCATAGGCGATATTCAGCGTGGCGTTGCGGTTCACGGTTTCAGCCAGCGCGCTTCCCCAGGGTAAAGAGGCCGCCAGCAACAGTGCGGCGGCAGAGAACACATTTTTCATTCAGCAGCGGCTCCGGTCAGGGTTCTGTCGGCGTGTGGGCTGGTTTTGCGCCCGGCAAATTCGTCTTTCGCCTCCTGCAACAGCGCTGGCTCGGTCAGCAGGCGCAGGCCCGCGTTAGCCAGCACCACCGCACCAGTCACCAGCGCGTCGTAGCCTTGCTCGGAGTTAGCGGCTTCGCGGAAGGCGACGGTGTGGCCAATCAGATCGTCCGGACCAATCTTGATCGACGGATGCGCGGTCGGCACGGCGTGGCTGATATCCCCCACGTCGGTGGAGCCTTTGCCCTCTTTCTGACGCAGATCGACCTGTTCACCCACGGCAGTAAACTCCTCAAGGAAGAGGTTGTTCAGCGTCTGGTTGATATTGAAGTCACGCGGGCCAACCTGGTGCTCAATTTTTACCGTGGTGCCGGTGGCGATGGCGACGCCCTCGGCAATGGCACGGATACGCGGCTCCAGGGCTTCCACCGCCTCACGCGTTTCCGCCCGAATGTAGTAGTGCGCGGAGGCATACTCTGGGATCACGTTCGGGGCCTGGCCGCCGTTGGTGATGATGCCGTGCACGCGTACGCCGTCCGGCAGCTGCTGGCGCAGCACGCTGATACCGTTATAGAGCAGCACCAGCGCGTCGAGGGCGTTGACGCCTTTATGCGGCGAGCTCCCCGCGTGGGAGGGCTTACCGTAGAAGTGGAAATAGAGGTGGTTGTTCGCTAAGAATGGCCCGGTCAGCTGCGTTTTGCCGCCGGGGTGCACCATCATCGCCACGTCCACGTCTTTCAGAAAACCGTGCTCAACGAAGCGCGCCTTGACGTTGCCGTTTGGCCCGCCCTTGCCGCGCAGGCCGCCCTCTTCCGCCGGAGTGCCGAGCACCACCACCCTGCCGCCGGTCTGGGCCAGGGTCTCGCTCAGGGCGATCGCCGCCGCGATGCTGGTCACGCCAATGATGTTATGCCCGCAGGCGTGGCCGATATCGATCAGGGCATCGTACTCCGCCAGATAGGCGATGGTCGGCCCCGGTTTGCCGCTCTCTTTCACCGCATAGAATGCCGTTTCGTGTCCGGCCACGTTCGAAGTTACCTCGAAGCCGTTTTTCGCCAGCAGCGTCGTCAGCAGGCCGTTGGCGTAGTACTCGTTATTCCCAGTCTCCGGATGGGCATGAATATCTTTCGAGATCGCAATATATTCGTCGCGGTGTTGGTGAATACTCTGTTCCAGCCGGGCTTTTAATTCGCTAATGCTCATTGCTTCCACCTTATGTTGATGACAGTCGATTCATTCCCGACACCGGGAACCACGGATCCACTAAAAATGGCGCTTTGCCTCCTGGCGGACGCGGTGCAGAACGTGCTGCTTAATCTCGCTATACAGCGGGTGCGCCGCCAGGTTTTCGATATCGCGCTCGCGGCCAAACGGCAGGGTCAGCTCTTCAACGATTTTTCCCGGTTTGGCCGACATGATCAGAATGCGGTCGGCGAGGAACAGCGCCTCCTCCACGTCGTGGGTAACGAAGAGCAGCGTGGTCTCGGTTGCTAGCCAGGCGTTGCGCAGCAGCTCCTGCATCATTAGGCGCGTCTGGGCGTCAAGCGCACCAAACGGCTCATCGAGCAGCAGCACCTCGGGGCCGGGCAGCCAGGCGCGAGCCAGCGCCACGCGCTGCTTCATGCCGCCAGAGAGCTGCCAGGGAGCGTGGTTCTCGAAGCCCCTCAGCCCAACCCGCGTTAGCCACTCTCGCGCCTGGGCGTTGACCTTGTCGCGGTTATGCTTGCCCAGGCGTGGGCCAAAGGTGACGTTGTCCAGTACCGACAGCCACGGAAACAGGTTCGGCTGCTGGAAGATCATTCCCCGCGATGGGCCGGGCTGGCGCACCGGTTCTCCGCCGCACAGCACGCGCCCGCTGTCGGGCTGGTTAAAGCCCGCCACCAGGTTGAGGATGGTGGATTTGCCGCAGCCCGACGGCCCCAGCAACACCACAAACTCACCCTTCTGTAGGGAGAGGGAGATATCTTCCAGCACGGTAAAAGGGTGCGGTTTCGCCGCAAATTGGAGAGAGACGTTCTCCAGCGCAATCTGTACAGCCATTATTCTTTCCCCGCCCACGGCACAAACAGGCGTTGCAGGCCCAAAAGAAGAAGATCCAGCAGATAGCCAATTCCGCCGAGCAGCAGAATGCCCAGCATCACAATGTCGGTACGCAGGTAGGAGCTGGCGTTGATCACCATCCAGCCGAGGCCCGAGCTGGCAGCCACCATCTCCGCCGCGATAAGCGAGGTCCAGCCGATGCCAATGGAGAGCCTGACGGTAGTGAACAGATCCGGGAGCGCATCCGGCAGCACCACGCGCAGAAAAATCTGCCCCCTGGTGGCGCCCAGCGTCTGGGCGACGCGAATGCGTGACCGGCCGATGCGCTCAACCGCCGCGCTGGCCCCCACTACCACGCTCAGGAAGGTAGCGATAAAGATCAGAAAGAACTTTGATGCTTCGCCGATGCCCAGCCACACCACCGCCAGCGGGATCAGAGCAATCTTCGGCAGCGGACGCAGAAACTGAACGAAGGGGTTCAACACCGCCGACAGGCCGTTGGAGAGGCCCATCAGCAGTCCGAGCGGGATACCAACCACAATCGCCACGGTAAAGGCGCTCAGCGCCCTCGCCAGGCTCACCATGACGTGCTCCCAAAGCGGCACCTGACGGTAGCCGTCTGCCAGCAGCTCTTCCGTGGTTAACCCGATATCGGTTAACGACGGCAGCAGAAGCGGATCCACCCACTGCCGAGTAGCCGCCACCTGCCAAATCACAAAAAAGATCGCCACCGATGCAACGCTGATGGCGATGTGCTGACTCAATCTCATTGCGTAGCTACCGCCGCTTTACGAATATATTCGGAGTTGATGGCCTGATCCCAGTTGGCGGGAATATCACGCTTGCGGATCTCACCGATGCCAGCGAGGAAGCTGGAGGTTTTGCTCAGCGCCTTGCCGATACCGCTGTCGGTAGTCTGAGTGCCATTGCCCAACCAGGCGGCGGTGCCCTGCTCGGCCAGGGTCGGATACTCCAGGCCGCCGAGGGTGTTAGCCGCGGTCGTTACCGGGGCGCCCACCTCTTTTGCCACAATGGCGGCAGCCCGCTCAGGATCCTTCTTGAACTCGTCGACCTTCTCCTGATGTACGCGCAGGAAGGCGCTGACGGTTTCCGGATACTGCTTGGCGAAGGCCTTACGCACTACGTAGTTGTTGTAGATCAGGTAGCCATCTTTCTGCAGATCCTTGGTGGCAAAAACCTGATGACCGCCGGAAGACTCCAGCTCCTGGGCAAAGGGGGCCCAGACGTAGCCTGCGTCAATATCGCCCCGCTTCCACGCGGCGACCATCTCGGCCGGACGCAGCGGCAGCAGGGTAATTTTGCTACGGTCGAGCTTATTGACGCTGATCGCCGCCTCCAGCGCGTACTGTGCGGTGGAGTTAGGCGGGTAGGCCACGCGTTTCCCTTCGATATCCTTAATGTTATTAATGCCGTCTTTGCCAATTAAGCGCTCGTAGCTGGCAATCACTCCGGAGACGCCAATAATCTCTACCGGTAATTTACGCACGACGCCGGCGGTGGCCGGGCTGGATCCAAAATTAGCAATATCGATGGCGTTGCTGGCGAAATAGCTCAGCGCATCCGCGCCGGAGGCAAACTGCACCCATTTCACTTTGCTGTTTAACGCTTTATCCAGCGAGCCGTCGGCTTTCGCCAGCATTAATACCTGTGAACCGCCGCTGTAGGCGACACGCACTTCTTGTGGTGAGGCGGCCCAGGTCATATTTGTCCATAAGCTACCCGCTGCCAGTAATAAGCAGAGACTTTTTTTCATTTTATTTATCCTGTTAGAGAGTGAAAAGATTAACGATATTTCTGCCAGAGGGCCGAACATCGCTCCGCCAGCGCCTGGGCAGGATCGATGGCGTGGGCAAGAAAGGGGGAGTCAATGGCGTCCAGCGCCACCGGCACTTCGGTGCAGGCAAGAATGAGCGTTTCCGCGCCCCGCTCAACCAGCGCCTGGGCCTGAAGAGAGAGCAGCTCGCCGCCCTCGCGCAGCGCACCGCGCTTTACCGCGTAGCAGCCGGGAATAAACCAGCTCTCCAGCTCCTGCTCAGTAGGCAGAACTGGGATAAGGTTAAGGCGTTCCAGCCCCTGTTGAAACCAGCCCGCCGCCAGCGTGCCGTGAGTCGCGATGACCCCGACGCACGTCGGCGCACGCTCGGCAACACGCTCAAGGGTCGCCTCAACGATATGCAGGATCGGCGCGTCACTGGCGCGGCTCAGGGCGTCATACCAGTGATGGGCCGTATTGCAGGGAATGGCAATATGGCTTGCCCCGGCGGCGTTGAGCTTTTCGATGCCGTTCAGCAGCTGCGGCAGCGGCGACGGGCCAAGCCCGGCCAGCGCCTTCTGCCGATCGGCAATCTGGGGAACGTTCCAGGCGACGACCGGGATCTGCTGCTGATCGCGGGTCGCAGGCGTGGCGGCCAGCAGCTTCGCCATAAAATCCACCGTCGCCAGCGGCCCCATGCCGCCGAGAACGCCTAACAAAAACGGTTTCATCCTTCCAGCACCTGCCGATAACCAAATAGCCCGGCGGCGCCGCCGGTGTGGATAAACACCACGTTTTCATCCTTGCGGAAGTGGCCCTTGCGGATCAGATCCACTAGCCCGGCAAAGCCTTTGCCAGAGTAGACCGGATCCAGCAGAATACCCTCGTGACGCGCCAGCAGGCGCAACGCCTCTAGCATGCCTTCGGTCGGCAGCCCGTAGCCTTCGCCAACGTAGTCGCTGTTAGCCACGACGGCATTGCGCGGCAGCTCGCCCGGCACATTCAGCAGCTCAAGCGTGCGGGAGGCCAGATTCCAGACGTTCTCCTCCTGCTTCACCTTTGGCGCACGCACGCTAATGCCGAGCACCGGAACGTGGCTATGGGTGGCGTGGAAACCCGCTACCAGTCCGGCCTGGGTGCCCGTGCTGCCGGTGGCGTGGACCACATGGTCGATACGCAGGCGCAACTGGGAGGATTGATAGAGAAGCTCTTCGGCGCAGGCAACGTAGCCCAGCGCCCCGATGGGGTTAGAGCCGCCGCCGGGGATCACGTAGGGGCGATGGCCTTTATCGCGCAGTTCGCTGGCATAGCTCTCCATGGCCTGCTGCATGTCGGTGCCACCCGGCAGATGGGCGACGATCTCACCGCCGAGCAGCTCATCCAGCAGCACGTTGCCGGAGCGCTGATAATCCTCACCGAAGTCGGTGACCCGCTTCTCCAGCAGCACTTTCGCTGGCAGACCCAGCTTCGCCGCGCCGGCGATGGTCTGGCGTACATGGTTAGACTGGGTAGCACCCTGAGTAATAATCACGTCAGCGTTCTGCTGCTGTGCATCCGCCAGCAGAAACTCAAGCTTACGGGTCTTATTTCCGCCGGTCGCAAGGCCGGTTGCATCGTCGCGTTTAATCCATATTTTCGGCCCGCCCAGCAGCGCGGAGATATTCTCTAAAGGCTCAAGCGGCGTCGGAAAATGGCCCAGAGAGAGGCGGGGGAAACGTGCCAGATGCATAATAGCTCCTTGCGAATTAACGCATCAGATATTTAACAATTATGCAGCTACTATACACAGGCGGGCTTTTAGGCTAAGGACAAATAAAAAATATCGATTGCCAGAAATTAGCTAACGGCAGAAATAAAAAATCCCCTTTACGCATAAAGGGGATTAATAAGGTTACTCAGCGGTTTTCTTTTTTGCCGCGCGCTTTGCTTTGGTGGCGGCGGCAATTTTTTGCGTTTTCGCAGAAGGCGCTTTTGCCGACGGCGCTTTCTCTTTCTTCACCTTCGGCTGTGCGCCGTCGGTCGCTTTTCCTTTACCTTTGCCCTTCTCGCGGCGGAACTCGCTGTCCGGCTCAAAGTTACCTTTTTTACCGACCTGGCGACGACGGCCGCTGGGTTTACCCGGCGCGCCTTTTTTAGCACGCTCACGTTCGGTCTTGCCGACGTTGCGCGGAGCACGCTCGCTGGAGATCAGCGCAAAGTCGATCTTGCGATCGTCCATGTTTACCGCTTCGACGCGTACTTCAACGCGATCGCCCAGCCGGTAGGTCTGCCCGCTGGATTCGCCAATCAGTCGCTGACCCACCTGGTCGAAACGGTAGTAGTCGTTATCCAGCGAGGAGACGTGAACCAGACCGTCGATAAACAGCTCGTTAAGGCGCACGAAGAAGCCGAAGCCGGTAACGCTGGCGATCACGCCCTGGAAGTTGCTGCCCACGTGATCCTGCATGAAGTCGCACTTCAGCCAGTCGGCAACGTCGCGGGTTGCTTCGTCGGCACGGCGTTCGGCCATCGAGCAGTGCTGACCCAGCTGTAATACCGCTTCCATCGGATAGTGCCAGCCGCCCGACGGGGTGCTGTTACCCTCAAGCCCCTGCTCTTTGGCGACCAGGTACTTAATGGCGCGGTGCAGAGAGAGGTCCGGGTAGCGGCGGATCGGCGAGGTAAAGTGGGCATAGGATTGCAGCGCAAGGCCAAAGTGGCCCCGGTTTTCCGGATCGTAGATCGCCTGCTTCATGGAGCGCAGCAGCATGGTCTGCAGCATCTCATGGTCAGGACGATCGGCGATGGACTCCAGCAGCGCAGCGTAGTCTCGCGGCTCCGGCTTGTTACCGCCAGGCAGCTCCAGACCCAGTTCGGCCAATACCGAGCGGAACGAGGTGATGGCTTCGGTGGTTGGACGGTCGTGAATACGGAACAGTGCTGGCTCCTCGGCCTTCTCAACAAAGCGGGCGGCAGAGATGTTGGCGAGGATCATGCACTCTTCAATCAGCTTATGGGCGTCGTTGCGCTCGGTCAGCTCAATACGCTCAATGCGGCGCTCGGCGTTGAAGATAAACTTCGCCTCTTCGCTCTCAAACGAAATACCGCCGCGCTCTTCCCGCGCCTGGCTCAACGTTTTGTAGAGGGTATGCAGCTCTTCAATGTGTTTCACCAGCGGCGCGTACTGCTCACGCAGCTCCTGGTCTCCCTCCAGCATATGCCATACCTTGTTATAGGTCAGACGTGCATGGGAGCTCATCACCGCTTCGTAGAATTTGTAGCCGGTCAGACGTCCCTTGGTGGAGATGGTCATCTCGCAGACCATACAGAGACGGTCAACCTGCGGGTTGAGGGAGCAGAGGCCGTTGGAGAGCACTTCCGGCAGCATCGGTACGACCTGCGACGGGAAGTAGACCGAGGTACCCCGGCTGCGTGCTTCGTCATCCAGGGCGGTGCCCGGACGAACGTAGTAGCTTACGTCGGCAATGGCTACCCACAGACGCCAGCCGCCGCCGCGTTTTTTCTCGCAGTAGACTGCATCGTCAAAGTCACGGGCGTCTTCACCGTCGATAGTGACCAGCGGCAGGTTACGCAGATCGACCCGCCCGGCTTTCGCTGACTCCGGAACCTCTTCTTTCAGGCCGCTGACTTCCTGCTCAACGGCAGATGGCCAGATGTAGGGGATCTCATGGGTGCGCAGGGCCATATCAACCGCCATGCTGGTGCCCATGTTATCGCCAAGGACCTCAACAATTTTACCAATGGCTTTGGTGCGTCGCGTTGGGCGCTGGGTAAGTTCAACCACCACCACGAAGCCCATCCGCGCGCCCATAATCTCTTCCGGCGGGATAAGGATGTCGAAGCTCATGCGGCTGTCATCCGGCACCACAAAGCCTACGCCCGCGTCGGTAAAGTAGCGCCCGACAATCTGGCCGGTTTTCGGGACCAGCACGCGCACGATACGCGCTTCACGACGGCCTTTACGATCTGCGCCAAGCGGCTGGGCCAGCACCTGATCGCCGTGAATGCAGGTTTTCATCTGCTCGCTGGAGAGATAAAGATCGTCTTTGCGGCCTTCGACGCGCAGGAAGCCGTAGCCGTCGCGGTGGCCAATAACTATCCCCTTGAGCAGGTCAAGGCGTTCCGGCAGGGCGTAACACTGGCGGCGGGTAAAGACCAGCTGCCCGTCACGCTCCATGGCGCGCAGGCGGCGGCGCAGCCCTTCTAGCTGCTCTTCGCCTTCAATATTGAGTTCCTGCGCCAGTTCTTCGCGGTTAGCCGGTTTTTCGCGTTTTGATAAGTGATCGAGAATGAACTCGCGGCTAGGAATAGGGTTCGCGTACTTCTCAGCTTCGCGCTCCTGGAAAGGATCATGTGACATAGCGGTTCCTCCGTTGTCAGCTCTGGCAGAGCGTTCTCTTACTCCACCATTAATAATTTATACAGCGGTTGATTCTCTTCAACCAAATCGGCCAGCGTGTAGTGATCAAGTTCCATCAGAAAACTGTTCACGGCCTTGGAGAGTGCCTGCTTCAAACGGCAGGCAGGGGTAATATGGCAAAATGCGCTGCTACAGTTCACCAGCGTGAGCGGTTCCAGCTCACGCACGACGTCACCAATGCGAATGGTATTAGCAGGCCTGCCCAGGCGAATGCCGCCGTTTTTCCCTCGAACAGCCGCGACGTACCCCGCCCGGCTCAGCTGGTTGATTATTTTGACCATGTGGTTGCGGGAAACCCCGTACACCGTCGTCACTTCAGAAATATTAGTCATTCGCCCTTCCGGTAGCGACGCCATATAGATCAGGGCACGCAATCCGTAATCGGTGAAACTCGTTAACTGCACATCAACCTCAGGATAAAGGGAAAAACGCGGGATACCAGTTGGTATTAACACTATTGATGATAAACCAGCCACATAGTTAGCGACTAATTTATTTAAGCT
>NZ_LR607338.1:4344193-4357660 GCF_902164725.1 Pseudescherichia vulneris
AAATAGGCAAGTAGGCCCGGCAAGCAAAGTGCCGCCGGGCAGTATTACGGTATGACGCTGATATTACGCGTCAAACGGATCGCGCAGGATCATGGTTTCGCTGCGGTCAGGGCCGGTAGAGATAATATCAATCGGCACTTCGGTCAGCTCTTCGATGCGCTTGATGTAGTCCAGCGCCGCCTGCGGCAGGCCGCTGCGCTCTTTCACGCCGAAGGTGGTTTCAGACCAGCCCGGCATGGTTTCGTAGATCGGCTCGATACCTTCCCAGTCGTCAGCGGCCAGCGGCGTGGTGGTCACTTCGCGGCCGTCCGGCAGACGGTAAGCCACGCAGATTTTCACCTCTTTCAGGCCATCCAGCACGTCCAGCTTGGTCAGGCAGAAGCCGGACAGGGAGTTGATCTGCACTGCACGACGGATCGCAACGATATCCAGCCAGCCAGTACGACGACGACGACCGGTGGTCGCGCCAAACTCGTTACCCTGCTTGCAGAGGAACTCGCCGATGTCGTCAAACAGCTCGGTTGGGAACGGACCCGCGCCTACACGGGTAGAGTAGGCTTTGATGATCCCCAGCACGTAGTCCACGTAGCGCGGACCCAGGCCGGAGCCGGTCGCCACGCCACCGGCGGTGGTGTTGGAGGAGGTCACGTACGGATAGGTACCGTGGTCAATATCCAGCAGCGTACCCTGCGCACCTTCGAACATGACGAAATCGCCACGCTTGCGCGCCTGGTCCAGCAGATCGGAAACGTCCACCACCATGCCGGTCAGGATGTCGGCAATCGCCATCACATCGTCCAGCACTTTCTGGTAGTCAACGGCGTCGGCTTTGTAGAAGTTCACCAGCTGGAAGTTGTGATACTCCATCACTTCCTTCAGCTTGGTTGCAAAGGTCTCTTTGTCGAACAGATCGCCAACGCGCAGGCCGCGACGGGCCACTTTATCTTCGTAAGCCGGGCCGATGCCACGACCGGTGGTGCCGATCGCTTTCGCGCCGCGCGCTTTCTCACGCGCCACGTCCAGCGCTACGTGATAGTCGAGGATCAGCGGGCAAGCTTCGGAGAGCAGCAGACGTTCGCGTACCGGAATACCACGCTCTTCCAGACCTTTCATCTCTTTCATCAGTGCAGCAGGAGAGAGCACCACACCGTTACCGATGATGCTGGTCACATTGTCACGCAGAATGCCTGATGGAATAAGATGGAGGACGGTTTTTTCACCGTTGATTACGAGAGTGTGGCCTGCGTTGTGACCGCCCTGATAGCGAACCACATATTTAGCACGTTCAGTAAGGAGATCGACGATCTTACCTTTGCCTTCGTCACCCCATTGGGTGCCCAGTACGACGACGTTGTTACCCATTTTTCAAAATCACCGTTTGCTTAAAAAAGGATTCTACCATCGCTTTTTCTGATAATCAGCACTTTTTGTCGGCAAATTTCGGCCAATCTGCGTGCTATTTCTCTAGCCAATCGTTTTCCTCAACATATAGTAGATCACGACCCCTGCAACCACTAATCCTCCGCCGAAACGGCGTAACATGTTATCCGGCAGCAGGGCCAGCGAGGCGATCATGCGTCGCCAAAGCCGCGGATAGAGCATCGGTCCCAGTCCTTCCAGCACCAGAACTAATGCCAGCGCCAGCCAAATGGTGGAGTTCATTATGCGTCCTTCAAAAGAAAACCACCGTCTCCTGAGGATGACGGTGGTTTGAGTAGAGTAGTGACTACGGCAGACTTAGCGTGTCACTGCGCCAGGCGTTTTCATGTAGCGGAAGAAGTCGCTGTCCGGGCTGAGCACCATCACATCCTGATTGCTCTGGAAGCTGCTCTCATAGGCACGCAGGCTACGGATAAAGGCATAGAAGTCCGGATCCTGGCTGAATGCATCGGCAAACAGCTTAGCCGCTTCCGCATCGCCTTCACCGCGCAGGATTCGCCCTTCACGCTCGGCTTCCGCCAGCGTTTTGGTCACCTCATAATCAGACGTTGCACGCAGCTTTTCTGCCGCTTCCTGGCCCTGTGAACGGTGACGACGGGCAACCGCTTCACGCTCGGCGCGCATACGGTTGTAGATCGCCTCAGAGACTTCGCTCGGCAGGTTGATCTGCTTGATACGCACATCCACCACTTCGATACCCAGCGCAGCCATACTGTTCGGGTTCACGACCGGCACCTTGCCGTTCGTCTCCGCCGTGATGCGCTTAGCCGCTTTAGCAATTTCATCGTCAGCGGCTGGTGTCGCCACTTCATCTTCCGTGCCGGCAGAGCCGGAGTTCAGCGCATCGCGCACTTCCAGGGTCAGACGACCGCGGGAGTCAGTTACGATGTCTTTCACGTCGAGACGGCCGATTTCAGAACGCAGACGGTCAGAGAACTTACGTTTCAGCAGCACTTCGGCCTGAGAGACGTCGCCGCCGCCGGTCGCCAGATAGTAACGGCTGAAGTCGCTGATGCGCCATTTGATATAGGAGTCAACGATCAGGTCTTTCTTCTCTTTGGTGACAAAGCGATCGGCCTGGTTGTCCATGGTCTGGATACGCGCGTCCAGCGTTTTAACCGCCTCAATAAACGGCAGCTTAAAGTGCAGGCCTGGCGTAAAGACCAGTGGTTTGTTCTCATCGTCACGCAGCACTTTACCGAAGCGCAGCGTGATGCCGCGCTCGCCCTCTTTCACAACAAAGATTGAGGTGTAGAGCACTACCAGCACGATGATAATTATCGCAATTACAGACTTACGCATCGTTATTCCCCCTGACGCTGGTAGTCGTTACGCTGTGCGTTAGCACGGCGTTGGTCCATGATGTCACCCTGGCCAGCAGACGGTGCGTTACTGGTGCTGTTGCTGGTGTTTGACGCAGGCGGCAAGCGCAGCAGGTTATTCGCCCCGCTGGTATCGCTCTTTGCCGCAGGCGCGCCACCTTTCAGCATCTGATCCAACGGCAGAACCATCAGGTTACCGCCCTTATCGTTAACCAGCACCTTGCGGGTGTGGCTCAGCACTTTTTCCATGGTTTCAATATAGAGACGCTCGCGGGTAATTTCCGGGGCCGCTTTATACTCCGGCAGGAGCTTGGCAAAGCGTGCCACTTCACCCTGCGCTTCCAGGATAGTCTGGGTACGGTAAGCACGCGCTTCCTCAAGGATACGCTGCGCCTGGCCGTTAGCACGCGGCTGAACTTCGTTGGCGTAGGCTTCCGCTTCACGAATAGACTGCTGCTCGTTCTCACGGGCGGCAATGGCATCGTCAAACGCAGCCTGCACGGCTTCCGGCGGACGAGCAGCCTGGAAGTTGACGTCCAGCAGGGTGATACCCATGTTGTACGGGCGAATCGTCTCTTCCAGCTCGCGCTGGGTATCGCTACGAATCACGGTACGCCCTTCGGTCAGGATACGGTCCATAGTGTATTTGCCGATCACGCCACGCAGGGCGCTGTCGGTAGCCTGACGCAGGCTATCGTCAGCGCTGGTTACGCTAAACAGGTAGCGCTCAGGATCGGTCACGCGGTACTGAACGTTCATCTCAACGCGCACCACGTTCTCGTCAGAGGTCAGCATCACGCCGGAGGCCGCCAGTTCACGAACCGACTCCACGTTGACCGCCGTCACGCTATCAATAAAGGTCGGCTTCCAGTTCAGGCCTGGCTCCACCAGATGGCTAAATTTGCCAAAACGGGTTACGACGCCGCGCTCCGCCTCTTTGATGGTGTAGAAACCGCTGGCCGCCCAGAAGATGACGAGCGCAACCGCAACGATAGTCACGATGCGTCCACCCATACGGCTGCGCGGGCCTGGCGCAGCGCCACCACCACCCGAGCCGGTTCCTTTGCCACCGCCAAAGCCGCCCAGTTTCTTGCTCAGCTTGCGAAAGATATCATCTAAATCAGGAGGCCCCTGATCGCGACCGCCTTTATTTCCATTTCCCCCAGAGTTGCCGCCTTGATTATTGCTGCTTCCCCACGGGTCGCGGTCTTGTCCGTTATTACCGGGCTGGTTCCACGCCATGTATGTGCTCCATATTTGTTATTCGTTATCCCCTGGAGGGGAAATGTCTTCAGGCAAGCCGCCAGGTCAGACTACGTAGTCAACCAATGCAGGTTCTTGTTTACAGAGGCGACGCCACTCAACGATCGGCATACGTACTTGCAGACCCAGACTGCCGTCCTCCTCCATCCACTCTTTTTCTATCGCCTGAAGCTGATAAAACCGGCTTCTTAACCGCCCCTCCTGCGGAGGCAGATGCAGCGTGTGCTGGGCAACCTCCCCGGAAAGACGCTCGGTTAGCGCCTGAAATAACAGTGGTACACCCGCTCCGGTTTGCGCTGACAGCCAAACCCGAATCGGTCTGTTTTCATCGTCCCTGTCGATACGCGGTTCGAACTCGTCCAGCATATCGATCTTGTTCATGACCAGCAGGGTCGGGATCTCGTGAGCATCAATCTCTTCGAGCACGGTATTCACCGCATCAATATTTTCCTGCAGACGGAGGTCGGCGGCATCGATCACGTGCAGCAGCAGCGTGGCCTGGCGCGTCTCCTGCAAGGTCGCCTTAAAGGCGGCAACCAGATCGTGCGGCAGATGGCGGATAAACCCTACCGTATCCGCCAGCACCGTCTCGCCAACGTCAGCGACGTCAATACGGCGCAGGGTCGGATCCAGGGTGGCAAACAGCTGGTCCGCAGCGTAGACCTGCGCTTCGGTGATCTGGTTAAACAGCGTCGATTTACCGGCGTTGGTGTAGCCTACCAGCGATACCGTAGGGATATCCGCTTTCGCGCGCGACCGACGCCCCTGCTCGCGCTGTTTGCTAACGCGCTCAAGGCGCGAGAGGATCAGAGTGATACGGTTACGCAGTAAACGACGGTCGGTTTCGAGCTGGGTTTCACCCGGACCACGCAAACCGATCCCGCCCTTCTGACGCTCAAGGTGGGTCCAGCCGCGCACAAGGCGCGTTGCCAGATGGCGCAGCTGCGCCAGCTCAACCTGCAATTTCCCCTCATGGGTACGTGCACGTTGCGCAAAAATGTCTAAAATGAGACCGGTGCGGTCGATAACACGACACTCGCACAGCCTCTCCAGGTTTCGTTCCTGGGCTGG
Source organism: Pseudescherichia vulneris (assembly GCF_902164725.1). Classification (NCBI taxonomy): domain Bacteria; kingdom Pseudomonadati; phylum Pseudomonadota; class Gammaproteobacteria; order Enterobacterales; family Enterobacteriaceae; genus Pseudescherichia; species Pseudescherichia vulneris. The sequence goes on from NZ_LR607338.1 coordinate 4,349,290, forward strand.
AGTCAGGGCATGATCAAAGAGCACAACCGATGCACCCGATGCTTTAACGGCGTCCGCTATTTCAACTGCCTTACCTTCACCAACAAAATATTTTGGGTGCGGTGCTTTACGGCTACCGGTAATCACCTGCATTGCGTCGACGCCAGCTGAAGATACCAGGGATTCAAACTCCTGGAGATCTTCCATATCTTTGTCTTGCGAAAAATAGATGTGTACCAGCACCGCCTGCTCACCGGCATCATAACGGTCAAACAAGCGTAAACCCTCTTAGAATACCAGCGGGGAACACCTGGCTCCCCGACATGGAAAACAGCAAAAAACCTTATTCGGTCTCTTCACTGTCCTGTTGTGATGCAGAAGAACCCTGCGCGTTGCTGCTATGGTGATAGTTACTGGTGCCGCCACCGGTGTTGTTACTGTGATGAGAAACCGGACGCGACGGGACAACAGTAGAAATTGCGTGCTTATAGACCATCTGGCTGACCGTGTTTTTCAACAGGATCACGAACTGATCGAAAGACTCAATTTGACCTTGCAGCTTAATGCCATTCACCAAATAAATAGAAACCGGAACGCGTTCCCGACGCAGCGCGTTCAGAAACGGGTCTTGTAAAGATTGCCCCTTAGCCATTCTATCTTTTCCTTATATGCTTGTTTTGTACTTTGAACCCGAAGGCCCTGAAAACTGCGTAAAATTTTGCGCACGATCCGATGTAATTGTACACATTCAGTCTGCGTTAGCACCAATAACCTGTAATACTTCATTTCGCGCCTGTTCCGGCTTTTCACTGTCGAGCCAGTGAACGCCCTCCCAACCGCGAAGCCAGGTTATCTGGCGTTTCGCTAACTGTCTCGTCGCGCAAACACCTCGATAAACCATTTCCTCATATGAGATCTCGCCTTCAAGATAGGACCACATCTGGCGATATCCCACACAACGAACGGAAGGCATGTCCGTATGCAAATCTCCACGAGCAAAAAGCGCCCGCACTTCTGCTTCAAAACCTGAAGCCAACATCTGATGAAAACGCTGCTCAATTCGTTGATGGAGCAGTTCACGGCTCGCCGGGGCGATGGCGAACTGATGCACCTGATACGGCAGAGCTTCTCCTGACGTTTGCGTCAGTTCCGTTAAAGTTTTACCCGAAATGAAAAAAACTTCCAGTGCCCGGGAAAGCCTTTGCGGATCGTTGGGATGAATTCGTGCACTCGCTAGCGGATCTACCTCTGCCAGCTGCTTGTGCAGCGCTTCCCACCCCTGCTCTGCCGCCATCTGTTCAATTTTAGCTCTTACTGCGGGATCCGCCGAGGGCAATGGCGATAAGCCCTCCAGCAGCGCCTTAAAGTAGAGCATGGTTCCCCCTACCAACAGGGGGATCCGACCTGCGGCGGTAATCTCCGCCATCTCGGCCAGCGCGTCGCGGCGAAAATCAGCTGCAGAGTATGCCTGCGCCGGATCGAGAATATCCAGTAACCGATGAGGCGCTGCCGCCTGCTCCTGGGCGTCTGGCTTCGCCGTGCCAATGTTCATCCCCTGATAAATAAGGGCAGAATCGACGCTAATCAACTCTACTGGCAAAACTTTACGCAGCGCGATGGCCAGCGCCGTTTTCCCGGAGGCGGTTGGCCCCATTAAAAAAATTGCCTTAGGCAGGCTCGCCTTAGCTATATCAGTACTTACGTCAGTCATCTTTCAGGGCTTTCATCGCCGGGGTGATATCAACACATTGTAACAAACCGCCCGGCGGCGCGTTTACCAGATGCGGGCAAAGCCGCTCAACGTCAGCTAACAGCGCCACGGCCTGCGCGATATTCCACTGGGGACGTTCGCTGGCCAGCCGGCGGGCAATCCACTGGGCGCTCTCTGCTACGCTGAAGGTCGTCTGCTGCGCCAGGTAGCCTATCAGTTCAGGAATCAAGATTTGTAAATTTTGTTGCCGTAAGGGTAAAGGCACTGCGCGAATGGTCACATGATGCGCATCCGACTGAAACTCAATGCCCATTTCACTCAGCATAGTGGCCGCCCGCGTTAACACGGCCCGCTCTTCGGCCGAAACCTTGAGCCGCACCGGGATCAGCAGCGGCTGGCTGCACGGCGTGCCCTCTACCGGTAACAGCTGCGCCTGCTTGAGCCAGCGTTCGGCCACCACCAGCGACAGCACACAGAGCTGGCCATCGCGATCCAGCAGCGCACAGTCGTCATTGACGATGGTCAGCACGCGGCCAAAGCTTTGGCTACGTGAGGTAGGCAGCGGCGCGGCGGTTTTCGGCGCGGCGGGTGTGGGTGCAGCGTCCGGCGTCTCCAGCAGCTTGCGGTAGAGTGCCCCCTGCTGCTTTTGATACCCCGGCTGGGCGTTCGGCCAGCCTGCGCCACCTGCGCTGCTCGAACCACTGCCCTGACCTCCCGACCCACCGCCCTGGCTGCGCGGCTGCGCGGCAGGTTCAGCGTAGCGCGGGGCAGCCGGTTCACGCGCGGCGGGCGGCTGGGCAAACTGGTTTTTCCCGGCGGCGATGCGGTTTTCCGGCACCTGACGCGGTGCGGGTTCGTCCGCTAGCGCCAGCGGCGCAGCGAGCTGCTGCTGCAATACGCTGGCTACGCCCTGGTAGATAAAGTCATGCACCAGCCGTGACTGGTGGAAGCGCACCTCGTGCTTAGCGGGGTGAACGTTAACGTCAACCTGATGCGGATCGATCTCCAGATAGAGCACAAACGCGGGCTGCTGATCCGCCCCCAGCTTGTCTTCACAGGCCTGACGAATAGCATGGTTGATCAGCCGGTCACGCATCATGCGGCCGTTAACGTAGCTGTACTGGATCTCAGCCAGCGCCGCCGTGGTGGCTTTCGGCTCGGCGACCCAGCCGCGCATGGCTAAATCGCCGTGCTGCCACTCAATTGCCAGCGCCTGCTCCATAAACGGCAGGCCGCAGATGGCCCCCAGGCGGCGTTCCTGCTGCCCACCCGGCGGCACGGCGCGGTACTGGCGCACCATCTTCCCGTTGTGGTTCAGGGTGATCGTGACGTCGAAGCGCGCCAGCGCGATGCGGCGGATCACCTCATCGATATGGCCGAACTCCGTCTTTTCCGTGCGCATAAACTTGCGGCGCGCAGGCGTGTTATAGAAGAGATCGAGCACTTCAAGCGTCGTGCCGGGGGGGTGAGCGGCGGGCTTCACCGTTACCGCCATCTCCCGCCCTTCGGCATAGGCCTGCCAGGCCTCTGGCTGGTCAGCGGTGCGGGAGGTCAGCGTCAGTCGGGAGACCGAGCTGATACTGGCCAGCGCCTCGCCGCGAAAGCCCAGGCTGACAATGGCTTCCAGATCGTCCAGCGAAGCGATCTTGCTGGTGGCATGACGCGCGAGAGCCAGCGCCAGCTCATCTTTACCGATGCCACTGCCGTTATCCCGAATGCGGATCAGCTTCGCCCCGCCGCGCTCAATGTCGATATCGATGCGTGTCGCGCCCGCATCAAGGCTGTTCTCAACCAGCTCTTTCACCACCGACGCAGGGCGCTCCACCACTTCGCCAGCGGCGATCTGGTTCGCTAGCTGCGGCGGCAAGACCTGAATCGGCATGAAATCTCCTTAGTTAAAAAGGCCGCTCCCCGGCGATCCGGCGCTGGCGGTCTGTGCTGCACCGCCCTGCGGCGCGGACTGCATTGGATGCGCCTGGAAGTAGCTTTGCAGCCCAGCGTAGATGGCTTCCGCCAGCTGCTGCTGGTAGTCGTCGCTGTCCAGCAGGCGCTCTTCGCTGCGGTTGCTGATAAAGCCGGTCTCCACCAGCACCGACGGAATATCCGGCGAGCGCAGCACGCCAAGGCTGGCATGTTCTGGGCGGCGCTTGTGCAGCGAGCCGATACGCGCCAGCTGGCTGAGCATATTGGTCGCGACATCATACCCGACGCGCTGAGAATGACCGAACTGCAAATCGAGAACCGCCTGGCTTAGGTAGGGATCGGACTGGCTGTTTGCCAGCACGTCACCCGCCCCGCCCAGCAGCTCAGACTGCTTCTCGTGCTGCTCCAGCCAGCTTGCCATTTCGCTATTGGCGCGGCGGTTGGAGAGTACCCACACCGAGGCACCGGTGGCGTCCCGGTTTGGCGCGGCGTCAGCGTGAATAGAGACGAGGAAATTGGCGTTTTGTTTCCGTGCCACGTCTGAGCGTCCCATTACCGAGATAAAGTAGTCTCCGTCGCGGGTCAGCACGCCCTTAAACATCGGATCGCTGTTCAACAGGGCACGCAGCTTGCGTGCCACGGAGAGAGTGATGTTTTTCTCACGCGTGCCGCCGGGGCCGATAGCGCCAGGATCCTGGCCGCCGTGTCCGGCATCAATGGCAATGATCACCTTGTCGCCCGAGGCAGAGCTGGCGCGCATGGCCGGACGCGTCACGGTGTTGCTGCTAGTGACGCTGGTTACCCGGTCATTTTCATTTTTAAACGGGTTACGGGCAGGCTCCGCTGGCCGGGGCGCAACTGCAACTGCCGGCGTCTCCACGCGTTTCGCGACAACCGGCGGCGGTGGTGGAGGCGGAGGCGGCGCGTCGGCATCAATGGTAAACACCACCTTGTAGTTCGCGCCGTTCTGCTGTTTTACCGCCCGGGCTTTGCCGTTTTCCGTGAGATCGACCACCAGCCGCAGCGACTGGTTATCTTTCGGCGTCCCGGAACGAATGCTTTTTACCAGATTATTGCCGCTGAACTGCAGCGGCAGGCCCTGAATCACGCCGGTCTGTTTGATATCCAGCGCCACGCTGCGTTTGCCCTCCTGGGAAAACGCGTACTCCGGATCGCCCATAAAACTCAGCGTGATACGGGCCTGGTCATCGCCATTGGAGACCTGAATATCCGACAGACTTGCGGCGGTGGCCTGCGCGCTTAGCGCGACAAGCGCGGCCAGGGCCCAGCATTTTACGCGACTGATCATCCCGTCATCCTGTAGTTACAAGTGCATAGTTACAAATGCATAGTTACAAACGCGTCAGTAAAGACTCACCCGCAGAGGAGACGGCCGCAATGCGCGCCTCTCGCCCCTGGGCCTGGTATTCTAAATGGATTTCGATATCCGGATCGGGCAGCACGCCCGAACCCTGCTGCGGCCACTCGACGAGGCAGATGGCATCGTTGGCAAAATAGTCACGAATGCCCATAAATTCCAGCTCTTCAGGATCGGCGAGGCGGTAGAGGTCAAAGTGGTACACCATCAGCTTATCGAGGGTATAGGGTTCAACCAGCGTATAGGTTGGGCTTTTGACGTTCCCCTGATGGCCCAGCGCCTGCAGGAAGCCCCGGCTCAGGGTGGTTTTACCCGCACCTAAATCACCGTACAGGTAGATGACGGTTGCGCCGTTGCAGGCCTGCGCGACGCGCTCGCCCAGCGTTAAGGTTGCCTGCTCGTCGGGCAGAGGGATCACTCGATTAATCATGGTCTACGTCAATCACATCCGGGTTAATAACACGCATCAGCGCAGAAAAAAGATCGGTTGCCAGCATCCCACGGGTGCCGTAACGCGCCGCGCGATAGTCAGCTGCCGCACCGTGCGCCACACAGCCTACGCAGGCGGCCTCATACAGGGAAAACGACTGCCCCAGCATGGCACCAATGATGCCAGAGAGCACGTCTCCCATCCCTCCGCTGCCCATCCCGGCATTGCCGGCATCCACGATGCCGATGTCGTCATCGGCGTTGGCGACGATGGTGCCCGAGCCTTTCAGCACGACCACGCCACCGTAATGTTTTACCAGACGCTGAGCAGAAAGTAAGCGATCGCTTTCAATTTCTGCCACGCTACAGTTAAGCAGACGTGCAGCTTCGCCAGGGTGCGGAGTGATAACGCGATTGTGACGTTTATCGGGATTGATTGCCAGAAGGTTCAGCGCGTCCGCATCCCACAGCATGGGTTTGCGAAAATTCTCAATTTTTTGCAGCGCCTTTTTGCCCCACGGCTGCTGGCCGAGACCGGGACCGATCACCACCACGTCAGCCCACTCAAGGCTCTCTTCCAATAGCTTTTCCGTGAGCTCATGCACCATCAGCTCCGGACGGGCGGCGATCAGCGGGGCAATATTCTCGACGCGCGTCAGGACGCGCACCAGCCCTGCCCCTGCCCGCAGCGCCGCTTCGCCGGTCATGCGTATCGCCCCGGCGGTGCCGTGGTCGCCGCCGACAATCACCAGCCGACCATTATCGCCTTTATGGGATGTGGGACGACGCGGCGGTAGCCACTGCGCAAGCTGCGAGGCCTCCAGACGGTGAATCGCTGTCTCCTGAGCTGCCAGCCAGCCCTCCAGCCCCAGGGCGTGGTGGTGAAGGGTGCCGGTGACGTCCCGCGCTTTTCCTGTGAGCAGCCCAGGCTTCAAGGCGATAAAGGTCACCGTATGCGCAGCGTTGATTACTGCGCCGGGGGTTGTCCCGGTCTGGGCATTTAGCCCGGAGGGGATATCCAGAGCGATAACCGGGGCGGCATGGTCATTAGCACGCGTAATAAGGCTTGCGGCTGGCTCGCGCGGCGCACCGGTCAAACCGGTGCCCAGCAGGCCGTCGATAATCAGATCGATCCCTTCTGGCCAGGCGCTGTCCGCAGCATGGATCTCACCGGCAGCGTTCAGCCAGGCGGTACGCGCCTGCTCCGCCTCTTCCGGCAGGGGTTTATCGCTCTCCAGCGCCAGCAGCGTCACCTCCATGCCCGCCGCCTTCGCCAGCCGCGCCACCACGTAGCCGTCGCCGCCGTTATTACCGTGACCGCAAAGGATCAGCCAGCGGCGTGAGTGCGGATACGCGGTGCGCGCAACGCTGAACGCCGCCTCACCCGCACGCTGCATCAGCTCAAACAGCGTAATCCCCAGGCTATCCGCCGCCTCTTTTTCTGCCTCGCGCAGCGCCTGCGCAGGCCAGACAGAGTGTGGTATAGTGGTACGGTTATTATTCAGTCTACTTTTCAACGTATGGTCCGTCATGTCACAGCCCCTCGATCTCAATCAGCTAGCGCAAAACATTAAGCAGTGGGGCACCGAACTGGGGTTTCAACAGGTCGGCATTACCGATACCGATCTCAGCGCCAGCGAACCCAAGCTCCAGGCATGGCTCGATAAGCAGTATCATGGCGAAATGGCATGGATGGCACGCCATGGCATGATGCGTGCCCGGCCGCATGAGCTGTTACCCGGCACGCTGCGGGTGATCAGCGTGCGCATGAACTATCTGCCCGCCAATGCCGCCTTTGCCAGCACGCTAAAAAATCCTGCGCTCGGTTACGTTAGCCGTTACGCGCTGGGCCGTGATTACCACAAGCTCCTGCGCAACCGCCTCAAAAAACTGGGTGAAACTATCCAGCAGCACTGCGTTTCGCTGAATTTTAGACCCTTTGTCGACTCCGCGCCGCTGCTTGAGCGTCCGCTGGCGGAAAAAGCCGGGCTGGGATGGACAGGTAAGCACTCACTTATCCTCAATCAAGAGGCTGGCTCGTTCTTTTTCCTCGGCGAGCTGCTTATCGACCTCCCGCTGCCCATCGATCAGCCGGTTGAAGAGAAGTGTGGTAAATGCGTGGCCTGCATGACCATCTGCCCGACCGGGGCCATCGTTGAGCCCTACACCGTTGACGCCCGCCGCTGCATCTCCTACCTGACGATTGAGCTGGAAGGATCGATTCCTCTCGAGTACCGGCCGCTGATCGGCAACCGCATCTACGGCTGCGATGACTGCCAGCTGATCTGCCCGTGGAACCGCTTTTCGCAGCTCACTGACGAAGAGGATTTTAGCCCGCGCACAGCGCTCCACGCTCCGGAGCTGATCGCGCTGTTTGGCTGGAGCGAAGCACATTTTCTCAAGGTCACGGAGGGATCGGCTATTCGCCGTATCGGTCATCTACGCTGGCTGCGTAATGTCGCGGTGGCGCTGGGTAATGCGCCCTGGGACGAGGCCAATATTCAGGCCCTGGAGCAACGCAGGGGTGAGCACCCACTTCTCGATGAGCACATAGAATGGGCGATTGCGCAGCAGATTGAAAAGCGAAACGCCTGTGTGGTGGAGGTACAGCTTCCGCAGAAGTTGAGGCTGGTCAGGGTGATTGAAAAAGGGCTGCCGCGCGACGCCTGAGCTTTCCACAGGGTGTGCATAAAAATAAAAAACTATTGCGATTCAATACGGAGAAATTCGTCAAGCGATCGCATTAACATTTTGAAATAATATTTTATCTATATAATTCATATATTTATAAAAATATCATTTACATTGTTAACATTTATGCGCAAAAAGGGTTGGTGGTATCCTTGTGGATAACTCTGTTTACAAGAATATGTCAAAACCGAAATAAAACGATGCCAGCAGGCGTTTGCGCTGTGGATAATTTATTCAGAAGAGAAAATTTGGAGCGGGAA
>NZ_LR607338.1:4358078-4372699 GCF_902164725.1 Pseudescherichia vulneris
ATTCCGGGCTGACAAGTCTTAAATCGAAAAAACTTATCGATAGCCTACTTTTTAGGCAAAACGGTGATACAAAGCACAATTTCGCCTGGTTTATAAACAAAAACGAGCCCCACAGGGCTCGTTTTACGCTTTTCACGTTCTACCGCACATTACTGCACGGCGGCAATGCGGTCGTCTTTCACCACCAGCTGTACCGTTTTGCCCGGAATCAGTTCCCCAGAGAGGATCTGCTGCGCCAGCGGGTTTTCGATCTGCTGCTGGATAGCGCGTTTCAGCGGACGCGCGCCATATACAGGATCGTAACCGTTAGCGCTCAGCAGCTTCAGCGCCTCATCTGACATCTGCACGGCATAACCGCGCTCTTCCAGACGTTTATAAAGACGCTGCAGCTGGATCTGAGCAATCGAGGCAATATGTTTCTCACCCAGCGGATGGAATACCACGACCTCATCGATACGGTTAATGAACTCCGGACGGAAGCTATGGCTCACCACGCCCATGACGATCTCTTTCATATGGCCGTAGTCCAGCTCACCGAAGCGCTCCTGAATCAGATCGGAGCCCAGGTTCGAGGTCATGATCACCACGGTGTTGCGGAAGTCGACCGTTCTCCCCTGCCCGTCTGTCAGGCGTCCGTCATCCAGCACCTGTAAAAGAATGTTGAATACGTCCGGATGCGCTTTCTCGACTTCGTCCAGCAGGATAACGGAATAGGGACGACGACGAACCGCCTCGGTCAGATAGCCACCCTCTTCATAGCCGACGTATCCCGGAGGCGCACCCACCAGCCGCGACACGGAGTGTTTCTCCATAAACTCGGACATGTCGATACGCACCATGGCATCGTCACTGTCGAACATAAAGTTAGCCAGCGTTTTGCACAGCTCGGTCTTCCCTACCCCGGTTGGCCCAAGGAACAGGAAAGAGCCAATCGGACGGTTCGGATCGGATAGCCCCGCCCGGCTGCGACGGATAGCGTTTGAGACAGCCTCAACGGCTTCGTTCTGGCCAATCACACGGCTATGCAGCTGCTGCTCCATGCGCAGCAGTTTTTCACGTTCGCCTTCCATCATGCGGGCCACCGGAATACCGGTCCAGCGTGCCAGCACCTCGGCGATCTCGGTATCGGTCACTTTGTTACGCAGCAGACGCATGGTTTTGCCTTCCGACTGCGTTGCCTGCTCAAGCTGTTTCTCCAGCTCAGGGATTTTCCCGTACTGCAGCTCGGACATGCGGGCCAGGTCGCCAACGCGGCGGGCCTGCTCAATGGCAATCTTCGCCTGCTCCAGCTCGGCCTTAATGGTCTGCGTGCCGGAGAGCGAGGCTTTCTCGGCCTTCCACTCCTCTTCCAGCACTGAGTACTGGCGCTCTTTATCAGCCAGTTCGCCGTTGAGCATCTCCAGACGCTTGATACTGGCGTCATCGGACTCTTTCATCAGCGCCTGCTGCTCCAGCTTGAGCTGGATAATGCGCCGGTCCAGACGGTCCAGCTCTTCCGGCTTGGAGTCGATCTGCATGCGGATGCTAGATGCGGCCTCATCGATCAGGTCGATAGCTTTATCCGGCAGCTGGCGGTCGGCAATGTAGCGATGGGACAGCGTCGCCGCCGCCACGATGGCCGGGTCGGTGATCTGCACATGGTGATGCAGCTCATAGCGCTCTTTCAGACCACGCAGGATAGCAATGGTATCTTCGACCGACGGCTCGGCGACGAACACTTTCTGGAAGCGCCGCTCCAGCGCCGCATCTTTCTCAATATACTGACGGTACTCATCCAGCGTGGTTGCGCCGACGCAGTGCAGCTCACCACGGGCGAGAGCCGGTTTCAGCATGTTCCCGGCGTCCATTGCGCCATCGGCCTTACCTGCGCCTACCATCGTGTGCAGCTCGTCAATAAACAGAATGACGTTGCCTTCCTGTTTCGACAGGTCGCTCAGGACGCCTTTTAAGCGCTCTTCGAACTCACCGCGATATTTCGCCCCTGCCACCAGCGCACCCATATCCAGCGCCAGCACCCGGCGGCCTTTCAGCCCTTCCGGTACTTCGCCGTTAACAATACGCTGCGCCAGCCCTTCGACAATGGCGGTTTTACCCACGCCCGGCTCGCCGATCAGCACCGGGTTATTTTTGGTACGGCGTTGCAGTACCTGGATAGTACGGCGGATCTCTTCATCGCGGCCAATCACCGGGTCGAGCTTGCCCTGTTCGGCACGCTCGGTAAGATCGACGGTAAATTTCTTCAAGGCCTGACGCTGGTCTTCGGCCCCCTGATCGTTCACGCCTTCTCCTCCGCGCATCTGTTCAATTGCCTGGGTCACATTGTTGGTATTCGCTCCCGCTGCTTTCAGCAGATCGGCGAGCGTACCGCGTGACTCCAGTGCCGCCAGAACAAACAGCTCTGACGAAATAAAGTTATCGTTACGTTTCTGCGCCAGCTTGTCGCAAAGGTTAAGCACCCGCACCAGATCCTGGGACGGCTGAACGTCGCCGCCGGTACCCTCTACCTGCGGCAGACGACTGAGCGCCTGGTCAATAGCGGTGCGGAGCTGACCGGCGTTGACACCGGCAGAGGTGAGTAACGGACGTACCGATCCCCCCTCCTGTGTCAGCAAGGCGCTCATAAGATGAAGTGGTTCGATAAATTGATGGTCTTGCCCCAGCGCGAGTGACTGAGCGTCGGCAAGAGCAAGCTGGAATTTATTAGTAAGACGATCCAGACGCATAACTCCTCCCATAATACAGGTCAAATTTGCTACTGGAGATTAAATGAGGTCATCCCTCAATTATTCAAGGTTAATGATCTAAATTATGTACAAAGAATATTACACGTACTGGATCGTCTTGATTCTTTAGGTTATATCAGCCAAATGAAACTTGCCAGACGCCCGGTGGTTTTGTCGCGGCGATAAGAGAAGAATTCACTTTGTTCACTGAAGGTGCACCGGTCGCCACCGTAGACGGCGTCTACGCCGACGCGTGCCAGCCGCTGACGAGCAAGCTGATAGATATCGGCAAAATATTTTTCACCTGCCGCACGAAATGCCGCTGAAGCGTTTGGATCTTCGGCAATAAACGCGTCGCGCACTTCCGGGCCAACTTCAAAGGCATCGGGGCCGATAGCGGGGCCCAGCCAGGCAATGATGTTTTCCGGCTTATCTGTAAAACAGGCCACCGTCTCTTCCAGTACGCCTGCGCACAGCCCACGCCAGCCGGCATGCGCGGCGGCAACTTCGCTTCCAGCACGGTTACAGAACAGCACCGGCAGGCAGTCGGCGGTCATCACGGCGCACACCGTGCCGGGGGTATTGCTGTATGAGGCGTCCGCGCGTTTAGAGGCATACGGCTCGCCGGAAAGCGTAAGCACCGCTTTGCCGTGCACCTGCTCCAGCCAGACGGGCTTAGAGGGTAAACCGCCTGCGGCAAACAGCCGGCGACGGTTCTCCTCGACATGCTCAGGATTGTCGCCGCAGTGTGCACCCAGGTTCAGGGAGTCCCAGGGGGCAAGGCTCACGCCGCCGTTGCGGGTCGAACTACAGGCCGCGACGCCTTCAGGCAGCGGCCACTGCGGAACAATCAGCGATGTCATAGCCAGTCAACGTCCTCTTTATGGGTTTCGAAATCGGCGCGCATGGCGTCGATCAGGTCGATCATATCCTGTGGGATCGGCGCATGCCACTCCATCTCGATACCGGTAATCGGGTGATAGAGACGCAGCATGGTAGCGTGCAGTGCCTGGCGATCGAACTGGCGCAGGGCAGTAATAAATTCATCAGATGCCCCCTTCGGCGGACGCGGACGGCCACCGTAGAGCTGATCGCCCACCAGCGGATGGGTAATGTGCGCCATGTGAACACGGATCTGGTGGGTACGGCCTGTTTCAAGACGCAGGCGCAGACGCGTGTGCACACGGAAGTGCTCCATGATGCGATAGTGGGTCACCGCCGGCTTGCCCATCGGATGCACCGACATGTGGGTACGCTTGGTCGGGTGGCGGCTGATTGGCTCTTCCACCGTGCCGCCCGCCGTCATATGACCAATGGCAACGGCTTCATATTCACGGGTGATCTCGCGCAGCTGCAGGGACTCTACCAGTCGGGTCTGGGCCGGTACGGTTTTAGCCACGACCATCAGGCCGGTGGTGTCTTTATCCAGACGGTGCACGATACCGGCGCGCGGCACGTCAACAATCGGCGGATAGTAGTGCAGCAGCGCATTCAGCACGGTGCCGTCAGGGTTACCTGCACCCGGATGCACCACGAAGTCGCGCGGCTTGTTGATCACCAGAATATCGTCATCTTCGTAGACGATGTTGAGCGGGATATCCTGCGCCTCAAAGCGCGCCTCTTCTTCGATCTCGGCATCGATGGCGACGCGCTCGCCGCCCAACACTTTCTCTTTGGGTTTGTCGCAAATCTTGCCGTTGACCTGCACGCGCTGGTCAAGGATCCACTCTTTTATGCGCGAACGTGAATAATCCGGGAACATTTCGGCCAATGCCTGATCTAAGCGTTGACCGAGTTGATTTTCGGACACCGTTGCGGTGAGTTGTACTAGTTGTGCCATAGACAGCTTCTTCGTTAACCTTGGGTTTTTACGGCTTTGCCGTTTAATATAGTGTGCTATTGTAGCTGGTCTTAATCGGGAGCAGGAACAGAGAATCCTCCCGCATAAACATTTTGAGGAAAGTCAAAACGTCATGACGCGCATGAAATATCTGGTGGCAGCCGCCACGTTGAGCCTGGCTTTGGTGGGTTGCTCCAGTTCAAAGGAAGAGGTGCCTGATAATCCGCCTAATGAAATCTATGCGACTGCTCAGCAAAAGTTGCAGGACGGTAACTGGAAACAGGCAATAACGCAACTGGAAGCGCTGGATAACCGTTATCCGTTTGGCCCTTACTCGCAGCAGGTTCAGCTGGATCTGATCTACGCCTACTATAAAAATGCCGATCTGCCGCTGGCCCAGGCCGCGATCGATCGCTTTGTCCGTCTGAACCCGACTCACCCGAACATCGATTACGTGATGTATATGCGCGGCCTGACCGACATGGCGCTGGACGACAGTGCATTACAGGGTTTCTTCGGCGTCGATCGTAGCGACCGCGATCCTCAGCACGCTCGCGATGCGTTTAATGACTTCTCGAAGCTGGTACGCGGCTATCCGAACAGCCAGTACGTTACCGATGCCACCAAGCGACTGGTGTTCCTGAAGGATCGTCTGGCGAAGTATGAATACTCCGTGGCGGAATACTACACCGAACGCGGCGCGTGGGTGGCGGTGGTGAACCGCGTAGAAGGCATGCTGCGTGACTTCCCTGATACGCAGGCGACGCGTAACGCCCTGCCGCTGATGGAAAATGCCTATCGCCAGATGCAGATGAACGCTCAGGCAGATAAAGTCGCGAAGATTATCGCGTCCAACAGCAGCAGTACCTGATAGTCAAAACCCGATCGTCAAAAACCGATCGTTAAAAACACCAACGGCAGCTCTCGGGCTGCCGTTTTTTTATGCGGTTTCGGCTGCCTCTAAAGAAGTAGGCTGCGACGTAACTTATCAACTATGGCTCCCCTTCCCCTATCCAGCAAGTAAAATCTCATCTCTTCCTGTCCTATCTCACAAAATGTCGGCATTGACAAAAAGTGACAAAAATACGTGATCTAAATCACACTTTTTGACCTTCAGAAAGGTATGCTGAGATCACCTGGACGGAAAGACAAGAGGTAACATTTATGACAGTGAACATTACCAGTAAACAAATGGAAATTACTCCGGCAATTCGCCAGCATGTCGCAGACCGTCTCGCCAAGCTAGAAAAATGGCAAACTCATCTAATTAATCCCCATATCATCCTCTCGAAGGAGCCGCAGGGTTTTGTTGCTGACGCAACCATTAATACCCCTAACGGTCAGCTTGTTGCCAGTGGCCGACACGATGATATGTACACCGCTATCAACGACTTGATTAACAAGCTGGAACGGCAGCTCAATAAAGTGCAGCACAAAGGTGAAGCCCGTCGCGCCGCCACGTCGGTGAAAGACGCCACCTTCGTTGAAGAAGAAGAAGAGTAATCCTTTACGAAGAGTAGTCCTTTACATTGAGTGTCTCACCCACGCGCCTTCGGGCGCGTTTTTTATTGACAGGGTGAAAACAGTACGGTTACTTTACCTGTAGACACAGACAGGACTATCCCATGAAACAGACGCCGTTTTTCTTCGCACGCTTTTTTACCTTCCCCTGAATGGGAGGCGTTTCGTCGTGTAAGAGTATGTGCGAAGACGAACAGCAAGGCCTCCCAAACCGGGGGGCCTTTTTTTATGGCTGATAGACAGATAACGATAACGACTAAGGCAACACTATGACACCGGAAAACCCGCTGCTGGATCTGCGTACAAAGATAAGCGCTCTGGATGAGCAACTGCTGGCGTTGCTGGCCGAGCGTCGCCAGCTCGCCGTTGAGGTGGGCAAAGCCAAGCTGACCTCCCACCGTCCGGTGCGCGATATCGACCGCGAACGCGATCTGCTGGAGCACCTGATCCAGCTGGGGAAAACGCACCATCTCGATGCGCACTACATTACCCGCCTGTTCCAGCTGATTATTGAAGACTCCGTACTTACGCAGCAGGCTCTGCTTCAGCAGCATCTCAATCAAACGAACCCGCACTCGGCGCGGATCGCCTTTCTCGGCCCCAAAGGCTCCTATTCGCACCTGGCCGCGCGTCAGTACGCGGCACGCCACTTCGAACAGTTTATTGAGAGCGGCTGCGCTAAGTTCCACGATATCTTTCAGCAGGTAGAGACTGGTCAGGCCGACTATGCCGTTGTGCCGCTGGAGAACACCAGCTCCGGGGCGATCAACGACGTCTACGATCTACTCCAGCACACCAGCCTAGCGATCGTCGGGGAGATGACCGTGCCCATCGATCACTGTGTGCTGGTTTCGGGTACGACCGATCTGAGCAAAATCGAAACGGTCTACAGCCACCCGCAGCCTTTCCAACAGTGCAGCCAATTTTTGAACCGCTATCCGCAGTGGAAAATTGAGTACACAGAGAGCACCTCGGCAGCAATGGAGAGAGTGGCCCAGGCGAATTCGCCTCATGTAGCGGCGCTGGGCAGCGAGGCGGGCGGTGCACTGTACGGCCTACAGGTGCTGGAGCGTAACCTGGCGAACCAGACGCAAAACATCACCCGCTTTATCGTGCTGGCGCGTAAACCGATTAATGTCTCCGATCAGGTGCCGGCTAAAACGACGCTGCTGATGGCCACGGGCCAGCAGGCAGGGGCGCTGGTTGAGGCGCTGCTGGTGCTGCGTAACCATAATCTGATTATGACTAAGCTGGAGTCACGGCCCATTCACGGCAACCCGTGGGAAGAGATGTTCTATCTGGATATCCAGGCCAACCTGGAGTCTGCATCCATGCAGAAAGCCCTGCGCGAGCTCGGGGAGATCACCCGCTCGCTGAAAGTGCTGGGCTGCTATCCTGGCGAGAACGTTGTCCCGGTCGATCCGGCTTAACGCTCAATAAAGGGGGATTTCTTCACGCCTGCCACGCTTACCGGCAGGGTGAAGATAGCCCCGGAGAGCGGAAACTTCGCCAGCTCGTCCTGCTTCATATTCTCCCGGGTGGTGGTGATAAACAGCGTCTTCATATCTTCACCGCCAAAGCACACCATCGTCGGGCAGCGCACCGGCAGGCGATACTCTTCCAGCTGCTCGCCCTCGGGAGAGAAACGCGCGATGCGCCAGCCGTCGTACAGCGCGCTCCAGTAGCAGCCCTCAACATCCGTCGCCGCTCCGTCCGGCTGCCCCTCCTGTTTTTTAAAGGTGCGGAACACCTCACGCTTGCCGGGCTCGCCCTGCTCATCCAGCGGCGTACGGTAGATCACCTCCTGCGGCGTGTCGGAGGTGTACATCCACTTCCCGTCCGGGCTAAACGCTAATCCGTTGGCCCCAAGGATATCGCACTGGATCACCTTCGGGGTCAGATCGTTATCGACCCGCACCAGCAGCGCGCCGTTGTAATCCTGCGGTGCCCAGAACGTGCCAGCGTAAAAACGACCAGCACGATCGGTCCCACCGTCGTTAAAGCGCGCCAGCTCCGGGTTAGAGGGGTTATCACACACTTTCTGAGTCAGCAGTCCGCGCTTGTCTGCCAGCCAGATGGCACTCCGCATCGCAACGATGAATCCGCCCTTCTCGCGCAGGGCAAAGCAGCCCACCTCTTCCGGAAACCGCAGGACGGTATGCTCAGCGGATGCCAGATGGTAGCGGTGGATCTCCCCCTCCAGAATATCGGCCCAGTACAGCGCCTGTTCCGATTCGCTCCAGACAGGACATTCCGGCAGATGGCCGGTGTAATCAAATAGCAGTTGCGGCTCAGCCATAGAGACTCCCATACAGTAAAAAGGCCAGCGGGTAACCCACTGGCCTTAAAGTATATACAGCTTTTAACCTATTGACGGTTGTCGTTTGCCTGCCGTAGCAGGACCCGACTTTCGCTCTGGAAGCGCTGGGCGTAGTCGCCAAACCAGTGCTCAACCTTGCGGAAGCTATCGATAAAGGCCTGCTTGTTGCCCTGCTCCAGCAGCTCAATCGCTTCGCCAAAGCGCTGGTAGTAGCGCTTGATCAGCGCCAGGTTACTCTCCGAGGCCATAATGATGTCCGCATAGAGCTGTGGATCCTGGGCAAACAGCCGCCCGACCATTGCCAGCTCCAGACGGTAGATGGGCGAGGAGAGCGCCAGCAGCTGCTCCAGCTGCACGTTCTCTTCCGCCAGATGCAGCCCGTAGGCGAAGGTGGCGAAGTGGCGCAGCGCCTGAATAAACGCCATGTTCTGATCGTGCTCAACGGCGCTGATACGGTGCAAACGGGCACCCCAAACCTGAATCTGCTCCAGCAGCCACTGGTAGGCTTCCGGCTTGCGTCCGTCGCAGTAGACCACCACCTGCTTCGCCAGGCTGCCGCTGTCCGGGCCGAACATCGGATGCAATCCCAAGACGGGTCCTTTATGCACGCTCAGCATGGCCTGCAGCGGCCCGCTTTTCACCGAGGCCAGATCGACAAGGATGCAATCCTCCGGCAGCGGCGGCAGGGAGGCGATCACCTGCTCGGTGACATGAATCGGCACGCTGACGATCACCATCCCGGCGTCGGCGACAATATTGCCCGCCTGCGCCCAGTCATCTTTCTCCAGGATACGCACCTGGTAGCCGGAGAGGGTCAGCATCTTCTCAAACAGCCGGCCCATTTGACCGCCGCCGCCCACAATCACTACCGGACGCAGCGTCGGGCAGAGGGTTTTGAACCCTTTATCGTTCTCGCTGGAGTAGGATTCACGCATCACGCGTCTGAGCACGTCCTCAATCAGATCCGGCGGCACGCCAAGCGACTCGGCCTCCTGACGGCGGGAAGCCAGCATAGCGGCCTCGCGCTCGGGCACGTAGATCGGCAGGCCATATTTACTCTTAACCTCGCCGACCTCGGCCACCAGATCCAGACGCTTCGCCAGCAGGGCCAGCAGCGCCTTATCTACTTCATCAATTTGATCGCGCAGGGCGGTCAATTCAGCAACCATAACAACCTCTTAAGCCAGACGTGCTGCCAGATGCCCACGCAGATGTTGGTTAATCTCACGCAGCAGCGCGTCGGTCGTCTCCCAGCTGATGCAGGCATCGGTTACGGAGACGCCATGTTTCATATCGCCGCGCGGCTGCTCGGACGATTGATTACCTTCATGAATATTACTCTCGATCATCAGGCCAATGATCGACCGGTTACCATCTTTGATTTGCGCCACAACGGATTCAGCGACCGCAGGCTGGCGACGGTAATCTTTATTAGAGTTACCGTGGCTGCAGTCTACCATCAGGGCGGGCTTCAGGCCTGCCTGGGTCATCTCTTTCTCGCACTGCGCCACGTCAGCCGGGCTGTAGTTCGGCGCTTTGCCGCCGCGCAGGATCACATGTCCGTCTGGGTTACCCTGGGTTTGTAACAGGCACACCTGGCCAGCCTGGTTGATACCCACAAAACGGTGCGGCATTGCCGCCGCGCGCATGGCGTTGATCGCCGTCGCCAGGCTGCCGTCGGTGCCGTTCTTGAAGCCGACCGGCATTGAGAGGCCGGAGGCCATTTCACGGTGGGTCTGAGATTCGGTAGTGCGTGCCCCGATGGCAGACCAGCTAAAGAGATCGCCCAGGTACTGCGGGCTGTTGGGATCCAGCGCTTCGGTTGCCAGCGGCAGGCCCATGCTGACCAGCTCCACCAGCAGGCTACGGGCAATTTTCAGCCCGGTTTCGACATCAAACGAACCATCCATATGCGGATCGTTAATCAACCCTTTCCAGCCGACGGTGGTACGGGGTTTTTCAAAATAGACGCGCATGACCAGGTAGAGGCTATCGCTGACCTCCTCGGCAAGGGCTTTAAAGCGGCGAGCGTACTCAATGGCAGCCTGCGGATCGTGAATAGAGCATGGCCCACACACCACCAGCAGACGCGGATCGCGCCCGGCAATGATGTCGGAGATGGTCTGGCGCGATTGTGAGATCTGCGCCTCCTGCTCTGTCGTCAGCGGAAACTCCGCCTTCAGGCGTTCCGGAGTGATTAAAACCTGCTCGTCGGCGATATGGACATTATTCAGCGCGTCTTTTTGCATGATGGCGATCCTGGTCGTTCGTTGCGATAGTCTTTAGCGATAGTGTTCTCAGCAGAGAGTAACCTAACAGTATCACAACCGGTAAAGATTTCAATCCATAATACGTACATAATTGTTTACACACGCCCTTAAAATGCAATTTAATTGCGCTTTTTATGTAAACAAAATTGTACATTGAGCAACCTCGCGGCAACCAGGCTACGCTTTAATAACAGAAAAAGGAGCACGATAATGAAACCTGGAATGTACGCACTCTTAGCCATTCTGCTGTCTGGCTGCTCGGTTGAACCCTATACACACGCTCCCACATGGACCGGCACCGACTGGTACAGCACCGGGAAAGACGACGCCCTCTCGGGCGCAGTGGTCAAAGAGAACAGCGTCCTGGCTGCTCTGCACAATGACGCCAACGTCGATCGAAACCGCTATTTACAAGGCTATAAGGCAGGCCTGAAAAGGATCTGCCACGACGATTTTCTCTATGCGTGGGGCCGTGCGGGTAAAATCTATCCGGCTGGCTGCGACACGCAGGAGAGCGCCGCCCAGCTGCGTAGCGCCTGGCAAGCAGGTATGGACGAAGGCACCCGCGACGCCGTTCTTAATTAACTGCCTAAATATTATTCAATCTGTGAATAAGTCGAGATCACCCCTGGTCTATCCAGGGTAAAATAACCACGATCTTAACAGGGGATATGCAGGCAAACGCTGTTTTTCTGCTACGTGTAATTATCAGCCGTCGTTGCGGGGAAATAATAATGAACAGGGATCTTTCACGGCCAACTTTTAAGCGTACCCTACGTCGAATTAATATTATTAACGTGATTATTACGATGACGCTGGTTTGGTTTCTTATCTCCGTCACGTCGGTACTGACGTTAAAGCAGTATGCCCTACATAACTTAGAGCTGACGGGCGCGACCATGAGCCGCAATCTGGAGTTTGCTCTCGCCCGTCATGATGCGACCGCCGCTGCCGATACGCTCTCTACGCTCGGCCAGCGGGGGCTCTATAGCGCGGCAGAGGTACATGATGCAAAACAGCATGTCGTGGCAGGCTGGTCTTCGATGCCAAAGAGCAGCTATGACAAAGCCAGCGATCTAATCCGCCGGGGACTGCTTCCCGAACCGGTTAGGCAGCCGATCATGCACGACGGTACACAGATCGGCGAGCTGTATCTGACGGCCCAGGCCAGCCTGATTGGCCACTTTATTCTGCTCTGTCTCGGCGTGCTCACCGGCTCGATCCTGTTCGCCTCCGTCGTGGCGCTCGCTATCAGCCGCTACCTGCATAACGGTGTGTTCAACGCCCTGCAAAATATTACCGACGTGGTGCATGATGTGCGGACCTACCGCAACTTTTCCCGTCGCGTCGCCGACGAGCGTATTGACGAGTTTCATCGCTTTGGCCAGGACTTTAACAGCTTGCTGGATGAGATGGAGGAGTGGCAGCTGAGTTTACAGGCGCGCAATGCCCTGCTCCTGCGTACTGCCCTGCACGATCCGCTGACCGGACTGGCTAACCGCGCCGCGTTTCGCAACGCCATTACCGCTCTGATGAAGGATGAAGCCGCCCAACGCTGCTCGGCGCTGCTGTTCCTTGATGGTGATAACTTCAAATACATTAACGACACATGGGGGCACGCCGTCGGCGACAGCGTCCTGATTGAGGTGGCGAAAAGGTTATCCGCCTTTGGCGGCAAGCAGCATATGGCCTACCGCCTCGGCGGAGATGAGTTTGCGATGATCCTGACCGGCGTGCATACCGAGTATGAGGTAAAGCGTCTCTCAGGCGCGCTGTCCCAGCAGTTCTATCATCCTTTCGATCTGCATAACGGCTCTACCACCATGATGACGCTTAGCATTGGCTATGCGCTGGCATGGGAGCACGCCAGCGCCGATAGCCTGCTGGAGCTGGCGGACAAAAACATGTACAAGGTCAAGCAGCGCCAGTCAAAGACGCCCTGAATCCTGTTCCGGCTGCAATCGCCCTACGCTGGCCCGACGCCAGCGTAGGACATCGACAGCAATAAACAGCAGCAGGCTGATGCCCAGCACCGGTAGCGCCAGGCCAATGAGCAGGGCAAGGAGCAGGGTTATCACCCGTCCTCCCCTGCCGAGCGCCAGCCAGCTCTGCATCAGGGTCTGCACTGGGCTCACGCCGCCCTGCGCCGGACGGCGGATCCACCACAGCCGATAGCCCACCACGATGCTCACGCACAGCGCACCGCCAAACAGGATCAGCGCCAGCTGGTTTGGCAGGCCAAACAGCACGCCCATATGGAAATCGACGCCCCAGCGGGTGAGCTTCGCCATCAGCGGGAAGTCAGCAAAGTGCGTCTGGTCGATCGCGGTCATTGTGTGGCCATCAATCGCTACGGCATCAACCTGCGTGGGCCAGGCCCGATCGATCTCCGTGACCGTCCATGCCTGGTCTGCACTGCGCGGCGGGCGGATCTCAAGACGCGAAGCATTGATGCCGGTCTGGCGAGCTACCTGCAATACCTCATCATACTGCACGCTGTCGGCGTCGCTCTCCTCCATCGGCATCGTCATTCCTTCATGGTGCTCATGATGGGCATGATGTTCCGCATGGGGATCGGCTGGCTGGGCGGCTCCGTGCAGTTGGGTATTCACCTGCGGCGTCATCCAGCCCAGCGCCGCGCGCATTTTATCAACGTTACCTCCCGCCCACTGGGACCAGGTCAGGCCGGTCGCGGAGAAGAGCAGCATTCCCGCTAGCAGCACCCAGCCCAGGCTCACGTGCAGGCGACGGCTGTTCTGCACCCGATTGTTAACCCGTCGTTTGGGCCGGGTGAACCACCACAGCGCAATACCGCCAAGGGCAGCAATCCACATCCACGACGCCGCCAGCTCGCTATAGAGTCGCCCGACATCGCCGAGCAGCAGAGAACGGTGCAGATAATCGATAGTCTGGCGCAGAGGCAAAATGCCGCTGGTGCCGTAGACGGTCATATCACCTTTAACCGCCAGGGTCACGGGATCGATAAAGATAGCCCGGTTCTCCGAGACGCCAAGCTGCGGATCGGCAAACATCACCCGCGTCGTCTCCCCATTGATAAGCCCAGGGCGGACGGCGTGCAGACGCAGCGTTCCGCCGGTCACCCGCTCGGCCACCGCCACCTGCTCGGCCAGCGGCTGATGCTCACCGATAATGGTGCCGTAGAGCGCATCGTGATAGAGGGCGTTCTCCAGCTGCGGCGTGGCCACATAGAGGGTCCCGCTCAGGGCGGCGATAAAGATAAACGGGCCCACAAAGAGGCCGATATAGAAATGGAGGCGTCGCAGCAGGTTTACCCATGCCGCGCGCGAAGTGCAGGTCGTCATACTTTTCCTTTTTTTAGGTAAAAAGTTGCTGGTACGCCGGGGCGTACAGGAAATTTTTAGAGGGAAAAAGCAGACAGGCGCGGCGGCGCGCGAGTATCGGGACAGAGCCAGGGGAAGAAGTGCCAGTGGCAGACGGCAGGCCGCGGTGGCGTTATGCGCAGCCTGAGCAGCACGCCACAGAGCAGAACGATAAGCGCAAGGATCACGCCTGGCACATGCGCTAGCAGCACGCAGTAGCCGCACGCCTCGGCATGGTCGACCGGCATGCTTTGAGAATGTTCAGGCATGACGTGATGCTCTGGCATCATCGACATCTCGTGGTGCATGCCCGGCATCGCACTCATGGGATCTTTTTGTAGCGCGACGGAGATCAGCGGCGCAATCACGATCAGTAGGATCGCAAACAGCGCGGTCAATGCCGCTGCGCGTTTCCATGTTGAGTGATGCATCAGGTTAGCCACTAGCCCTCCGGTCGAGAGCAGGCATTGTAAAGGATTTATAACGTAGGGGTTAACAGATCGCGCGCGCAGGCGTAAAAAAAGGGGCCAGCCCACAGGCCAGCCCCTTTTTATCAGGATGTCGCGAAAGCGAATCTTAGTTAAGACGCTTTTATTACATACCTTT
>NZ_LR607338.1:4372799-4389698 GCF_902164725.1 Pseudescherichia vulneris
CCCTTGATTCTACAAGACTAATTCGGATGTCGCGACAGCGAACCTTAGTTAAGACGCTCTTTGATACGAGCAGACTTACCGGTACGCTCACGCAGGTAGTACAGTTTAGCTTTACGTACAGCACCACGACGTTTAACAGCAATGCTGTCAACTACCGGAGAGTGAGTCTGGAAGACACGCTCAACGCCTTCGCCGTTGGAAATTTTGCGAACAGTGAATGCAGAGTGCAGACCGCGGTTACGAATAGCGATAACCACGCCCTCGAATGCCTGCAGACGTTTTTTGGAACCTTCAACAACCCATACTTTCACTTCCACGGTATCACCCGGACGGAAGGAAGGTACGTCCTGCTTCATCTGCTCTTGTTCAATTTGCTTAATGATGTTGCTCATAATTTAATCTCTTATCCTGGGTAAACTGATATTTGGAGGCTTACGCCATCCCATCATGTATTTGCTGCTGTTGTGCGTGTTCTTTTCGGAACTCCGCCAGCAGCTTTGCTTGCTCTTCAGTCAGAGCCAGGTTTTCCAGAAGTTCAGGTCTTCTAAGCCAGGTGCGGCCCAGCGACTGCTTCAGACGCCAGCGACGTATCTCGGCATGGTTACCCGACAGCAGCACTGCCGGCACCTCCATGCCTTCTAACACCTCAGGACGGGTATAGTGTGGACAGTCCAGCAACCCATCGGCAAAGGAATCTTCCGTTGCCGAAGCTTCATGCCCCAGTACGCCTGGAATAAACCGGGCAACCGAGTCAATCAGCGTCATTGCTGGTAACTCACCACCGCTGAGCACGTAATCGCCGATAGACCACTCTTCGTCGACTTCGGTTTGGATCACACGCTCATCGACCCCTTCGTAGCGCCCGCACACCAGAATCATTTTCTGATTCGTTGCCAGTTCGCTCACGCCCGCTTGATCAAGCTTGCGTCCCTGAGGTGACAGATAGATCACCTTTGCGCCCTCACCCGCCGCGGCTTTCGCTGCGTGGATGGCATCCCGCAAGGGTTGAACCATCATAAGCATCCCCGGTCCGCCGCCGTAAGGACGATCGTCCACGGTACGGTGCCGGTCATGAGCGAAGTCACGTGGACTCCAGCTCTGGATGCTCAGCAGGCCATTTTTAACGGCCCGGCCAGTTACCCCGTAATCGGTAATGGCGCGAAACATGTCAGGAAACAGGCTAACTATACCAATGAACACAAGCCAATCCCCATCGTGCCGTGCCTACCGTTTATCCGGAGGTTTAAAAACCAGGATCCCAATCTACTTCGATTGTGCGAGTAGTGAGATCGACATTCTTGATAACCTGTCCATCGAGGAACGGAACCAGCCGCTCCTTGATACCAAACGCATCTTTCAGGTTTGCCTTAATGACGAGAACGTCATTTGACCCGGTTTCCATCATGTCGATGACTTTCCCCAAGGCATAGCCTTCTGTGGTTACTACCTGGCAGCCCATAAGGTCTTTCCAGTAGTAGTCACCCTCAGAAAGCGGCGGCAACTGCGACGAATCCACGACAATTTCACAATTAGTCAGCGCATTCGCGGCATCACGGTCATCAATGCCTTTCAGCTTAATGACAATATCCTGATTGTGGTGACGCCAGCTTTCCAGCTCGACCATCTGCCACTTACCGGCCTTCTGGATAAACCAGGGCTGGTAATCAAAAATGCTTTCAGCGTCTTCAGTGGAGGAAAACACTCTGAGCCAACCACGGATCCCGTAGCAAGAACCCATTTTTCCCAATACGATCGGTTCAACAGGTGCTTTAATGCTCATCATGACCACCGTGACAGATTAAGCTGCTTTGTTTGCTTCTTTGATCAGCGTAGCAACGCGATCGGAAACGGTAGCGCCCTGGCCAACCCAGTGAGCGATGCGATCCAGATCCAGGCGGGTGCCTTCTTCTTTTTCGCTAGCGATCGGGTTGAAGAAACCAACGCGCTCAATGAAGCGACCGTTGCGTGCATTACGGCTGTCAGTAACAACAACCTGGTAGAACGGACGCTTTTTAGCGCCGTGACGAGCTAAACGAATAGTTACCATAACATCCTCTTGTGTGAATAAAACAACAGGCCCCGTCGAGGAACGGAGCCCGGTGTCATATTAAAAGCCCGAAAATTTTACTCGTTTTACGGTAAAAAGCAATCAATACATCTAAATCGCAGGCTTATTAGCGTTTCGGGAAGCCGGCGGGCGGCATCATTCCTTTCATGCTGCGCATCATTTTTGCCATCCCGCCCTTCTTCATCTTTTTCATCATGCGCTGCATGTCATCGAACTGCTTCAGCAGACGGTTCACGTCCTGCACCTGCATGCCGCAGCCCGCTGCGATACGACGCTTGCGGGAGCCTTTGATGATGTCCGGATTGGCACGCTCTTTCAGCGTCATCGAGTTGATGATCGCTTCCATACGCACCAGGACCTTATCGTCCATCTGGGATTTCACGTTGTCCGGCAGCTGGCCCATGCCCGGCAGCTTGCCCATCAGGCTGGCCATGCCGCCCATGTTTTTCATCTGCTTGAGCTGCTCAAGGAAGTCGGTGAGGTCAAAGCCATCGCCCTTCTTCAGCTTGTTCGCCAGCTTCTCTGCCTGAGCGCGGTCTACCTTGCTCTCGATATCTTCGATCAGCGACAGCACGTCGCCCATGCCGAGGATACGGGAGGCAATACGATCCGGGTGGAACGGCTCCAGCGCGTCGGTTTTTTCACCCACGCCGAGGAACTTGATCGGCTTGCCGGTGATATGACGAATAGAGAGGGCCGCACCGCCACGGGCGTCGCCGTCAACCTTGGTCAGCACTACGCCGGTCAGCGGCAGCGCTTCGTTGAACGCCTTCGCCGTATTGGCGGCGTCCTGGCCGGTCATAGCATCGACGACGAACAGCGTCTCTACCGGATTAATGGCGGCGTGGACGTGTTTGATCTCGTCCATCATCGCTTCGTCAACGTGCAGACGACCGGCGGTATCCACCAGCAGCACGTCGTAGAACTTCAGCTTCGCCTCTTTCAGCGCCGCGTTAACGATATCGACCGGCTTCTGGGCTACGTCGGACGGGAAGAAATCGACGCCGACCTGCTGGGCCAGGGTCTCAAGCTGCTTGATCGCCGCCGGGCGATAGACGTCGGCGGAAACCACCAGCACCTTCTTCTTGTGCTTCTCGCGCAGGAACTTACCCAGCTTACCGACGCTGGTGGTTTTACCCGCACCCTGCAGGCCTGCCATCAGCACGACCGCAGGCGGCTGTGCGGCCAGGTTAAGCACCTGGTTCTCTTCGCCCATCGCCGCAACCAGTTCGCCGCGCACGATTTTGACGAACTCCTGACCCGGGGTCAGGCTCTTGTTCACTTCATGACCAACCGATTTTTCTTTTACGCGGTTAATAAACTCGCGTACAACCGGCAGGGCGACGTCCGCTTCCAGCAGTGCCATTCGCACTTCGCGCAGCGTCTCTTTGATGTTCTCTTCGGTGAGGCGTCCGCGGCCACTGATATTGCGCAACGTGCGCGACAGACGATCGGTTAAATTATCAAACATTGTCTTTCACCTGGGGTGGAAACGGTTGGCCGCCTGAGCGACACATAAATACGATTTTGCGGCAGTATAACATGAAGCCGCTGTTGTTGTGATGTCAGGGTAGTGATGCAACGGTTGTGATGCAACGGTTGGAGGCAAGGTCACGTAACGCTATACTGCCTCTCTTCTATCTACTGCAACTGTCGACATTACTATGCCCGTTTTTGCCCTGCTTGCGCTTATTGCTTACTCCGTCAGCCTTGCGCTGATTATTCCCGGCCTGCTGCAAAAAAACAGCGGCTGGCGGCGGATGGCTATCATCTCCGCGGTCATTGCCCTGGTAAGCCATGCGCTGGCGCTGGAGGCGCGCATTTTTCCCGATGGCGATACGGGACAAAACCTAAGCCTGCTCAACGTCGGCTCATTGGTCAGCCTGATGATCTGTACGGTGATGACCATCGTGGCGTCCAAGAATCGCGGCTGGCTGCTGCTGCCTATCGTCTACGCCTTCGCGCTGATCAACCTGGCCTTCGCTACCTTTGTGCCCAACGAATTCGTCACTCACCTTGAGGCGACGCCGGGCATGATGGTGCATATTGGCCTGTCGCTGTTTGCCTATGCGACGCTGATCATTGCTGCCATGTACGCCCTGCAGCTGGCGTGGATCGATTACCAGCTGAAGAACAAGCGTCTGGCCTTCAGCAGCGAGATGCCGCCACTGATGAGCATTGAGCGTAAGATGTTTCACATCACCCAGATCGGCGTGGTGCTGCTGACGCTGACGCTCTGCACCGGCCTGTTCTACATGCGTAATCTGTTCAGCATGGAAAACATCGATAAGGCGGTGCTCTCTATCATTGCCTGGTTTGTCTATATCGTTCTGCTGTGGGGGCACTATCATAAAGGGTGGCGCGGCCGCCCGGTGGTCTGGTTTAACGTCGCGGGCGCAGGTCTTCTCACGCTGGCCTACTTTGGTAGCCGCGTTATTCAGCAGTTTGCTGGCTAAGCACAAACGTAAAGTACGTAAGGAACTCTCTTGGAACACATCTCCACCACCACGCTGATTATCACGCTGATCGTCATGGTGGTGATCTCCGCCTACTTCTCCGGCTCCGAAACCGGCATGATGACGCTGAACCGCTACCGGCTGCGTCACATGGCGAAGCAAGGCAACCGCGCGGCAAAGCGCGTAGAAAAATTGCTGCGCAAGCCCGACCGTCTCATTAGCCTGGTGCTGATTGGCAACAACCTGGTGAATATTCTCGCCTCCGCGCTCGGCACCATTGTCGGCATGCGTCTCTACGGTAACGCCGGGGTGGCGATTGCCACCGGGGTGCTGACCTTTGTGGTGCTGGTCTTTGCCGAAGTGCTGCCGAAAACCATCGCTGCGCTCTACCCGGAGAAGGTCGCCTTCCCCAGCAGCGTTCTGCTCGGGCCGCTGCAGATCGTCATGATGCCGCTGGTGTGGCTGCTCAATACCGTGACCCGCCTGCTGATGCGGATGGTGGGTATCAAGGCCGACGTCGTGGTGAGCAGCGCGCTGAGCAAAGAGGAGCTGCGCACTATCGTCCATGAATCCCGCTCGCAGATGTCGCGCCGGAATCAGGACATGCTGCTGTCGGTGCTGGATCTGGAGAAGGTCAGCGTTAACGACATCATGGTGCCACGCAATGAGATTGTTGGTATCGACATCAACGACGACTGGAAATCGATTGTGCGCCAGCTGACCCACTCCCCGCACGGACGCATCGTGCTCTATCGTGAATCGCTGGACGACACCATCAGCATGCTGCGAGTGCGCGAAGCCTACCGCCTGATGACTGAGAAGCAGGAGTTTACCAAAGAGATGCTGCTGCGGGCGGCGGATGAGATCTACTACATCCCTGAAGGCACGCCGCTCAATGTCCAGCTAGTGAAATTCCAGCGTAACAAGAAGAAGGTTGGCCTGGTGGTCGACGAGTACGGTGACGTGCAGGGTCTGCTGACGGTGGAGGATATTCTCGAAGAGATCGTTGGCGACTTTACCACCTCAATGTCCCCTACCCTTGCAGAAGAGGTCACTCCGCAGAACGACGGGTCGGTGATCATCGACGGCACCGCCAACGTGCGCGAGCTCAATAAAGCTTTTAACTGGCAGCTGCCGGAAGAGGAGGCGCGCACCATCAACGGCATGCTGCTGGAGGCGTTAGAGGAGATCCCTGCTGCGGGAACGCGGGTACGTATTGCCGAGTACGATATCGATATTCTCGACGTGCAGGACAATATGATTAAGCAGGTGAAGGTGTTGCCGGTTAAACCGCTGCGGGAGAGCGTAACAGAGTAGTATGCCGGGCAAACGCAGTGCCGCCCGGCATAGCAGCCTCAGCACAGTAATGCCCGGTGGCGCTTCGCTTACCGGGCCTACACATTACACCGTGCTTACTGTGGTGCTAATTAGGCCTTCGCTTTCGCGACGGTGACCATCGCGGCGCGCAGGGTGCGGCCATTCAGGGTGTAGCCTTTCTGCATCACAGCCAGCACGTTACCTGCCGCGACCTCTTCAGATTCAACCATGGCAATCGCCTGGTGAACGTTCGGATCCAGCGGTACGTTGGTGTCGGCAACCACGTCAACGCCGAACTTGCGCACCACGTCCAGCATCGACTTCATGGTCAGCTCGATACCTTCCACCATCGGTGCCAGCTCTGGGTTAGCTTTATCTGCCACTTCCAGCGCGCGATCCAGGCTGTCGATCACCGGCAGCAGTTCATTGATAAACTTCTCCAGCGCAAACTTGTGCGCCTTCTCAATGTCCAGCTCGGTGCGGCGACGCAGGTTTTCCATCTCGGCTTTGATACGCAGGACACCGTCACGCTCGCGATTCTGCGCCTCGACTAACTGCGCTTCGAGGTTCGCAATTTTTTCATCGCGCGGATCCACCTGCTCAACAGAAGCGTCAGACTCTACTGCCTCAACCTCTTCATGCTGCTCCGTGATAATTTCTTCCGGGGCTTGCCCCTCAGGCGTTTTCTGTTCTTTACTACTCATGAATTTCTCCGCGTTTTTTTGCATTTATCTCGCTAACTTCGCTTATTATGGGGATCAGTTTTCCGGTTTCAAGAGAAGCCTTAAGATTGTCACCCTTCATTTGGCAAAAGGACTCCAGATAATGAGTACTCATTTCACCTGTATTGGGATTGTCGGCCACCCGCGTCACCCTACGGCGCTGACCACACATGAGATGCTCTGGCGCTGGCTGTCTGGCCGGGGATATGACGTCATCGTTGAGCAGCAGATCGCCCAGGAGCTAAAACTGACCAACGTGCGCACCGGCACGCTGGCGGAGATTGGCCAGCAGGCCGATCTGGCGGTGGTGGTCGGCGGCGACGGCAATATGCTCGGCGCGGCCCGCACTCTGGCGCGTTACGATATTAAGGTTATCGGTATTAACCGTGGCAACCTTGGCTTTCTGACCGATCTCGATCCGGATAACGCCCAGCAGCAGCTAGCGGACGTGCTTGAAGGGCACTACATCAGCGAAAAGCGCTTTTTGCTGGAGGCCCAGGTGTGCCAGCACGACTGCCAGAAGCGGATCAGTACCGCCATCAACGAGGTGGTTCTGCATCCGGGCAAAGTGGCGCACATGATCGAGTTTGAGGTCTATATCGATGAGGTGTTTGCCTTCTCCCAGCGCTCGGACGGTCTGATCATCTCAACACCCACCGGCTCCACGGCCTACTCGCTGTCGGCGGGCGGCCCAATCCTCACCCCGTCGCTGGACGCCATCACCCTGGTGCCAATGTTCCCACACACGCTGTCGGCTCGCCCGCTGGTGATCAACAGCAGCAGCACGATCCGCCTGCGTTTCTCGCATCGGCGTAGCGATCTAGAGATCAGCTGCGACAGCCAGATTGCGCTGCCGATCCAGGAGGGTGAAGATGTGTTAATCCGCCGCTGTGACTACCATCTCAACCTGATCCACCCGAAGGATTACAGCTATTTTAATACCCTAAGCTCCAAGCTCGGCTGGTCAAAAAAATTGTTCTGAAAACGGCGGCGGGTGCTTTACTGGATATAAAACCCGTTTATACTGTACGAAAACACAGTTATGGTTTTTCATACAGGAAAAGCGGCTATGCTGGCACAACTGACCATCAGTAATTTTGCAATTGTTCGCGAGCTGGAAATTGATTTTCACAGCGGCATGACCGCCATTACTGGCGAAACCGGCGCGGGTAAATCCATTGCCATTGATGCCCTCGGGCTGTGCCTTGGCGGGCGTGCAGACGCCGACATGGTTCGCACCGACGCCGCACGCGCCGATCTCTGCGCCCGCTTTTCCCTGAAAGACACCCCAGCTGCCCAGCGCTGGCTGGAAGCGAACCAGCTTGAAGATGGCCGTGAGTGCCTGCTGCGTCGCGTCATCAGCAGCGACGGCCGCTCCCGTGGCTTTATCAACGGCACGGCGGTGCCGCTCTCCCAGCTGCGCGAGCTGGGCCAGCTGCTCATTCAGATCCATGGCCAGCACGCGCACCAGCTGCTGACCAAGTCCGATCACCAGAAGACCCTGCTCGATGGCTATGCCGGGGAGTATGCCCTTACCCAGCAGATGGCAGAGCACTACCGCCTGTGGAACCACAGCTGCCGCGAGCTGGCCCAGCATCAGCAGCAGAGCCAGGAGCGCAGCGCCCGCGCCGAGCTGCTGCACTACCAGCTGAAAGAGCTGAACGACTTCAGTCCCCAGCCGGGCGAGTTTGAGCGCATCGACGAAGAGTACAAGCGTCTCGCCAACAGCGGCCAGCTGCTGAGCACCAGCCAGAACGCCCTGACGCTGCTCGCCGACAGCGACGACGCCAACCTCCAGAGCCAGCTCTATACCGCCCGTCAGATGGTCACCGAGCTGGTGGGCATGGACAGCAAGCTCTCCAGCGTGCTCGATATGCTGGAAGAGGCTGCCATTCAGCTGAGCGAGGCCAGCGACGAGCTGCGCCACTACTGTGACCGCCTCGACCTCGATCCGAACCGTCTCTACGAGCTGGAGCAGCGCATCGCTAAGCAGATTTCGCTGGCGCGCAAGCATCACGTCACCCCGGAAGAGCTGCCGGCGCACTACCAGGCGCTGCTTGACGAGCAGCAGCAGCTTGACGATCAGGCCGACTCCCAGGAGACGCTCTCCCTGGCGGTACAGAAGCACCATCAGCAGGCGCTGGCGACCGCGCAACAGCTGCATGCGCAGCGCATGAAGTATGCCCAGGAGCTGAGCGGGCTGATCACCGAGAGCATGCACGCCCTGTCGATGCCGCACGGTCGCTTCCATATCGACGTTAGCTTTGACGAGCGTCACCTGACGCTGGAAGGGGCTGACCGCATTGAGTTCCGCGTGACCACCAACCCGGGCCAGCCAATGCAGGCGATCTCGAAAGTGGCCTCCGGCGGTGAGCTGTCGCGTATTGCCCTGGCGATCCAGGTCATTACTGCCCGTAAGATGGAAACCCCGGCGCTGATTTTCGATGAGGTTGACGTGGGGATCAGCGGCCCGACCGCAGCGGTGGTCGGCAAACTGCTGCGCCAGCTGGGGGAATCCACCCAGGTGATGTGCGTAACACACCTGCCGCAGGTAGCGGGCTGTGGTCACCACCACTTCTACGTCAGTAAAGAGACCGACGGTGCCATGACCGAAACCCACATGCAGCCGCTGGATAAAAAGGCCCGGTTGCAGGAGCTGGCGCGCCTGCTGGGCGGCAGCGAGGTCACCCGTAACACGCTGGCTAATGCGAAAGAACTGCTCGCAGCCTAAACTTTTCAGCTAATTCTGGGTCATAGTGAGACATAAAATCGCCGCTGGATCCGATAGCAGAGGTTTCAAACTCGCTAAAGGTCTATTATTATCGGCATATTACAAATGAGCCGCGTACTACCAGGCCCGAAAAGGAACCAAATCACTATGCGCTGTAAAACGCTGACTGCTGCCGCAGCGGTTCTTCTGATGATGACTGCTGGCTGTTCCACTCTGGAGAAAGTGGTTTACCGCCCAGATATCAACCAGGGGAACTATCTGGCACCTAACGACATCTCTAAAATTCGTATCGGCATGACGCAACAGCAGGTTGCCTATGCGCTAGGTACCCCAATGATGAGCGATCCGTTTGGTACTAACACCTGGTTCTACGTGTTCCGCCAGCAGCCAGGCCATGAAGATGTCACGCAGCAGACGCTGACCCTGACCTTTAACAGCAACGGCGTGCTGACCAACATCGATAACAAACCGGCCCTGTCCAGGTAGGCCCGCCCGGTAAAAAAACTAAAAGCGCTCGATGAGCGCTTTTTTGTTGGAGCACGTTTTTTATTTGAGCACGTCGCTATTCGTCGTCCGCTTTTTCCGCGCGCTTACGCCGCAGCTCTTTCGGATCGGCAATCAGCGGGCGGTAGATCTCCACCCTGTCACCGTCCTGCACGGCGTCGGCAAGCTTCACCGGACGACTGAAGATACCCACCTTGTTTTTCGCAAGATCGATATCGGAACGCAGCTCCAGCAGACCCGAGGCGTTAATCGCCTCCTCCACCGTTGCCCCCTCGCTCAGCGTCACGCGCTGCAGGTACTGCTTCTCCGGCAGGGCATAGGCCACTTCGACACGAATGTCACCCGGCACTGTAAACCTCTTTCGCGCGATGGGTAAACGCCTGCACCATGTTTGAGGCCAGCTCTTTGAACACGTGACCAAACGCCAGCTCAATCAGCTTGTTGGTGAATTCGAAGTCCAGATTGAACTCAATACGGCAAGCATCGGGACTCAGCGGCGTAAACCGCCAGCCGCCCATCAGCTGCTTAAAGGGACCATCTACCAGCTGCATCAAGATGCTTTGGTTATTGGTAAGGGTGTTACGGGTGGTGAACGTCTTGCTGATGCCTGCCTTCGAGACATCAACGGCAGCCGTCATCTGCGTCGGGCTTGCTTCCAGAACCCGGCTGCCGGTACAGCCTGGCAAAAATTCCGGGTAGGACTTTACGTCGTTCACTAATTGATACATCTGCTCTGCGCTGTAAGGCACTAAAGCAGTTCGGCTTATCTGCGGCATAGCGTTATCCTGAGGTCTACACCTCATAAATAATAACATTTCCTGTCCAGGAAAGGAAAACGCAAAGGCAAACTCATGCTAATATAACGCGTTACACCTCGCAGGATAGATGGGGTATTTTTCAACAGCTGATTACCGACGATTTACGATACTTATGACAAAGAAAAAAGCACATAAACCGGGTTCCGCTACCATTGCGCTCAACAAGCGCGCCCGTCACGAATATTTTATCGAAGAAGAGTTTGAAGCGGGCGTATCCCTTCAGGGGTGGGAAGTGAAGTCCCTGCGCGCCGGGAAGGCCAACATTAGCGACAGCTATGTGATCCTCATTGAGGGTGAAGCCTACCTGTTCGGGGCCAACTTTACGCCGCTGAGCGTCGCTTCCAGCCACGTTGTCTGCGACCCTACCCGCAACCGTAAGCTGCTGCTTAACCAGCGCGAGCTCGACACGCTCTATGGCCGCGTCAATCGCGAAGGCTATACCGTTGTCGCCCTCTCTATGTACTGGAAAAACGCCTGGTGCAAAGTGAAGATTGGCGTCGCCCGTGGTAAGAAACAGCATGACAAACGCTCCGATGTGAAAGAGCGCGAGTGGCAGGTCGATAAAGCCCGTATTATGAAAAACGCCGGGCGCTAAACTGCAACATCTCAAGCACCTCCCTCTCCACAGGGGAGAGGGTGTGCCTGCCCTCTGTCAGATTGCCTAGCGCTCGCGCAGCGCCTCGTTGACCTTGTTCAGCGGCTTGATCAGGTAGTCCATCACCGATTTCTGTCCGGTTTTAATCTCGACGTTTGCCACCATACCCGGCAGGATTGGGAAGCGCTGGCCACTCTTGTTTTGCAGCTCAGCGCTCTTGGTGCGCACATAGACGCGGTAGTAGAACTGGTCCCGGCGTACCTCATCCTGAAGCGTATCCGGCGACACCACCTCCACCAGACCGGTAAGATTCCCGTAGATCGAGGAGTCGTAGGCGGTGACCTTGACCGTCGCGGGCAGGCCCGGACGGATGTAGGCGATATCCCGTGGGTTAATCCGGGTCTCGACTAAAAGCTGATCCTCCAGCGGGACGATCTCCATCAGCTTGCCCCCCGGTTGCAGGACGCCGCCGACGGTGGTGACCTGAATATCCTTGACGATGCCGAGCACCGGCGAGAAGAGCGTCGCCCTATCCACCTGATCCGCTTTACCGCTCATCGCCTGGATCTGCGCGTCGAGATCGGCGTTGTTTTTTACCTGCTCCTCGCGGGCGCGCACCGCAAACTGGTTGCGTGCCTCGTCGATCTTGCCCTGCAGCTCGGTCGCCTGGCGCTGAAGGCGGATCACCTCTACCTCACTTGCCGCACCCTTGGCTACCAGCGGCTGGGTCATGCGCAGCTCTGACATCACCAGCTGATAGGTTTTTTGCAGGTTAGCCACCGTCTCGTTCAGGTTGCGCCGCCGGGATTCGTACAGCTGCCGCTCACGCGCCACCAGCTCCGGCTCGCGCATCGACTCCTCGCTAAAGCGCAGCGGCTCTCCGGTCAGCTCCGAGCGCAAACGCTCGCTGGACGCGCGCAGCGCCCGCACCCTGGCCGCCGACTCACCGTAGTTAGACTGAAAGCGAGTGGGATCGAGACGGGCGAGCATCTGCCCGCGCTCAACGATATCCCCCTCGCGCACCAGCATCGCGCTGACGATGCCGCCGTCGAGGCTCTCGATAACCTGGGCATGGGTTGACGGCGTGATCTTGCCCGTCCCTACCGTCACCTCATCCAGAATCGCCCACCACGCCCACACCACGAAGATCAGCAGCCCCGCCAGCGTCAGCCAGATCACCGACGAGTAGAACCGCCCCTGACGGGCGAGATCGTCCTGCATACTCAGTTGACTCATCGCTCGCTCCTCAGGCTATCGATGCCACGTTGCTGTTGCGCGCCGCCTGCTGAAGCAGCGTGTCGCGCGGCCCGTCGGCAATCACCTTGCCGTTCTCCATCACTACAATTCTGTCGACCAGATTCAGCAGCGCCGGACGGTGGGTCACCAGCACCAGCGTGCGCCCGGTGAGCCACTGCTGAAGCTGGCGAATGACCCACGCCTCCAGCTGTTCATCCATTGATGCCGTGGGTTCATCGAGCAGTACGATCTGCGGGTTACGCACAATCAGGCGGCTGAGCAGCACCATCTGGCGCTGGCCGCCGGAGAGGCCGCGTCCCCCCTCGTTAATCAGCCGGTCGAGGCTGGCAGCATCCTGCTGCACCATGCCAATCGCGCCGCTGATGCGCAGGGCCTGGATCAGCTCCGCCTCGGTGGCGTGCGGATGGCCCAGCATCAGGTTCTGCCGCAGCGTGCCGAAAAAGAGGCGCGAGTCTTGAGAGAGGTAGCCCACCTGACGGCGAACATCCATGGGATCGATGTGCGCCATATCCACGCCGTCGATGATCACTTTACCCTTGCTGGCCTGCGCCTGACCTGACAGCAGCTTCAGCAAGGTCGATTTACCCGCCCCAGTCTTGCCGAGGATTGCCACCCGCTCGCCGGGTTTGATCTCCAGACCGTCGATCTGCGCCGCCTGATCGCCCTTTTCGGGATCGTAGCTGTACTGCACCTTCTGCACCTGATAGTGACCGGCCAGCACCGGACAGTGGGCCATTTTCTGATCGGCGCTCTTATCCAGCGGCTTCTTGAGCAGATCGTCGAGGCCGTTCATCGCCATTTTGGCATGCTGCCAGCGGGAGAAGACCATGGTCAGCTGCATCAGCGGCGCGATAGTGCGCGACGAGAGCAGGCTACAGGCCACCAGCGTACCGGTCGTAATGTTCCCCTCCATCACCAGATAGCAGCCGAAAACCAGCATCCCGGCATAGGTGATCTGCTGGACGGTAGAGGCCCAGCCGCTCAGCCGTGCCCCCCAGACGCGCTGCTTCATGCCGATGTTGGCCCCCACGGCGTGGGTATGCTCCCACTGGCGCTGGAAGTAGGGCTCGGCCTGCAGGGCCTTAATATCTTCGACGCCCTCAATGGACTCCACCAGCACCGCGTTGCGGATCGCGCTCTCACGCATCCCCTCTTTCGCCAGCTTCGCCATCGGCCACTGGACAAGGATCCCAGGGATCACAATCAGCGGAATAGCGATCAGCGGGATGATCACCAGCGGGCCGCCCACCAGCGCCATAATGCCGAGGAACAGCAGAACAAAAGGAATATCCATCGCCGCGCCGACGGTGGTCGAGGTGAGCAGCTCGCGCACCTGGTCAATCTCACGCAGCTGGGAGATAAACGAGCCGGTGGATTTGGGCCGGGAGTCGTTCTTGATCGCCATCGCACGGGCAAAAAAGAGCGAGGAGACGTTGAGATCGATATGCTTGCCCATAATGTCAGAGACATGGGTACGCGCCAGGCGGATCATAAACTCCAGCAGGGCGGCAAACAGCACGCCGATAAACAGCACCCACAGGGTGGGGATCGACTGGGCGGGAATAACCCGGTCATAGACCTGCATCGAGAAGAGGATCCCCGCCA
Source organism: Pseudescherichia vulneris (assembly GCF_902164725.1). NCBI lineage: Bacteria > Pseudomonadati > Pseudomonadota > Gammaproteobacteria > Enterobacterales > Enterobacteriaceae > Pseudescherichia > Pseudescherichia vulneris. The sequence goes on from NZ_LR607338.1 coordinate 4,386,873, forward strand.
GGGCCAACACGTTGCCCAGCACCGAAGCCAGGGCGATTTCGGAGAGCTTGCGCTTGGCATGGCGGAAGTGCCGCCAGAACCAGTGCTCCTCCCAGGGACGTGTAAAGTCGTCGATGCGGGAGTCGCGCCCACGGGCGGCAATGCCGAGCATCACCACCTCCGGCTTAACGCGGGTGAGCAGCGTCTCCAGCGCCTCCTCGCGCACCAGATCGCCCCCCTCGCTCAACCAGTAGGCCACCAGCCCGTCGCCATCGATAGACTCCAGCAGCATCAGCTCGCCGGACTCTAGTTGGACGATGACCGGCAGGTTTTGCGCATTCCAGCGCATCTTCTCCAGCTCCACCACGCGCACCTGGAGTCCCATCAGGCCGCTTAATCTCTCCAGCCGCGCGTTAAGCGGCAAACTCTCAAACCAGCGCATCTGCTGGCGTACGGCAGGCGCATCCGCCGGCAGGCCAAACCGCCCCGCCGCCCGCACCATGACATTGATCCAGCTATCAGTATCCGGCTGTTGCATAACTACTCCTTGGCCGTTAGCGCTTAAAGTGATGGCAGGGTATCGCCGATGGTGCGGCTACGCTCAATGCCTAACATATCCAATAGATTATCTGCGGCGGCCGCATAGCGTACCGCGGCATCCCAGGCGTCGTAGCGAGCGGTAATCGACGCGGTATCGGCCTGAAACACATCCTGCTCAATGCTAAGCAGATCGTTAAGGCTGCGCTTACTCAGACGGTACTCGTCGCGATAGACCCCCCGGGCGCGGTCGGCGCTCTGGTACTGGGCATCCCCTGCCTGCTGGCGCTGCTGCGCCCCGGTAAGATCGGCCCACGCGGTAGCCGCGCGCTGATTAATATCCAGCTTGCTGGCCTCCACCTGCGCCCGGGCGCTGGCCCTGTCTCCTTCGGCTGCATCAACGCGAGCACCCACGGCACCGCCCTGATAGATAGGGGCATCCACCACCAGCTGCACCTGATCGTCCCAGTAGCTGTCATCATCATTCTGATAGCGCGTCCGCCCTGCCTGCACCGAGACCGTCGGCCAGTGCTGAGCCTGGGCCTGGCGAATACGGTCGTCCGCCGCCAGCTGCCTCGCCTGAGCGCTGCGCACCGCATTGCTGCGTTCATAGGGGAGCGAGTTAAGGGTGATTTTTTGCTTCATCAGATCTTCAGGCAGATCGGGGAGCGTGTCCGACTTCACGCCGGTGAGCACGCTCAACGCCGCCTGAGCCGAGCGGGTCTGGGCCTCGTACTGGGCGAGCGAGGCGTTGAGCCCGGCAATACGCGTTTGGGCCTGCAACACGTCGGACTGGGAGCTTAATCCCGCCTCGGCGCGCAGATCCGCCATCTCCTGCACGCTTTGCAGTGAGACAATATTTTTGCGTGCTGCTTCGGCCAGCGCCTGGTAGCGCTTGACCTGCAGGTAGGTTTGCAGCGTCTCCATGCCCACTTCATTGAGGGAGTTATAGAGATCGTAGCGGTAGGCATCGGAAAGATTGTGCTGCTCGTCGATGCTGCCGCCGGTTTTGCCAAAATCGTAGATCAGCTGCTTGAGGCTGACGCCGCCGGAGCCGTTATTGTTGAGGGAGCCTGCCGAGTCGTTGCGGTGCGAACGCCCAACGTTACCTTGCAGCGAAACCTGTGGAAACCAGGCGCTCTCCGCCTCGTCCAGATTCGCTTTTCCTACGTGGATCTGCGCCGCCGCCTGGGCAATTTTGGGGTTGCGAGCGAAAGCGCGTAAAATTGCTTCTTTGATTGTCAGCTGCGCCTGGAGCTGTTCTCCGGGGGCGGCCTGCCAGTTAAACTGCTCTTCTCCATAGGCTGTGCTCATCACGCTCGCTCCGAGCGCGGCCAGCAGAACCAAATACAATGCCTTTGCTTTCATCTATCCACCCTGACTGTCCCTGATGATCTTTTTATAATCTTTTATGCCTCATCCCTGAGGCATAAATGACAGGGATAACGCTATACCATATTGACGTGCAGCCCTTGCTGGACCAGCACATCGCCTAACGTCGTGTTTTGAGCACTGTTGTGATAGACATCGAACTGCATCCCGTCGACTTCGCGCTGACCGCTAATAGCCCAGATGTCGTTCGTCCCATGCACCAGGTTCACCTGGTCACCGTTACTGCCTTTAATCACCAGATCGTCTTCCGGCTTATCGGTTACCGTCAGCGCTTCGTTCAGATCGAGCGTCAGGCTGTTAGTACCCGATTTACCGAGGTCAATGATTTCAACGTTGTGGACACGGCTCGCGGTATCAATAAGGTTAAGGATCATATTGACGCCATCCAGCACCAGGGTATCGGTGCCCGCGCCGCCGTTGATATCAATAAAGCCCAGCGTCGAAAGGTGGATAGTGTCGCTGCCGGCGCTGCCCTGCACGCTCTCCCCGCTCTGCTGCGTCCCATCGGCCAGGGTGATGCTCAGGCCGCCAATGGTGAAGGCCTCGTCAGCCGTGCCGCCTGATGCACTAGCGTCAGAGGTGCTCTCTTCACTGGTAGGGGTGGCCGCAACACGGCTCACGGCGGCGTGCGTTGCGCTGGTCTCCTCCGTGGTCTGCTGGGTGGTGTCACTGCTCTCTACCGCGCTGGCTGCCAGCAGCGAGAAGCTGGTGGCCTCTGCCGCAAGAGTTTGCGTCCCAACTGGCGGCGTGGTGGTGGGGTTGCTGCCGTTAAGGCCAACGTTCAGATATCCCACGTTCCCTGCAACGTCTGCGGCATAGAGATTGATGACGGTGCTCAGCGACAAAATCTTCGCTAAATCAAGCCCCACGTTAAGCGTAGTTGACCAACGGCCATCTGCGCCGGTTATTGCCGTCGCT
>NZ_LR607338.1:4389849-4394191 GCF_902164725.1 Pseudescherichia vulneris
GTCCCGCTGATGGTCAGCTTCGCCGAGCCAAGCAGGCCGGTCAGTACGCCTCCAATGACGCTCAACAGGTTGGTAATCGGGTTAATCGCCAGCGTAGGCTGAGTCAGCTTGACGCTAACGTCCGCCTCAGTTGCCGTGGTGTTACCCACCCGGTCGGTTACCGCTACACCCACCTTCAGCGCCCCGGTAGCAAGGTTTTGCAGCACCGAGTTGCTGACCGTGGCCGTCCAGTTGCCTGCGGCATCAACGAGGGCGTTAATCGGCGTACCGCCGAGGGTAACTGCAACCGATGCCCCAGCAGGCACACCGCCGATTTTACCGCCGATGACCTGGCCGGACGCCGCCTCGTTGATGTTAAGGTAGCCATCGTTACCAAACAGCGAGGTCAGCGAGATGGTCGGCAGGTTATGGGTGATGACATCCAGCAGCGAGGTAGCAGCAGCGTTCTTGCCCGCCGGGTTGACCAGGCTGGCGTTGACCGTCAGCGTCCCATCCAGCAGTGCCGCGAGGTCGGTTTTCGGCACCGACACGGACCAGTTGCCGTTGGCCGCCACCGTTGACTGGTAGGTTTTACCGCCAAGGGAGACGTTGACCAGCGAACCGGCCGCATTGGTACTGGTCCCGGTGATGACCTGCGCGCTGAGGATCTCCGCCGCGTTCAGGCCGTTGCCGCCAAACAGGGTGTTGATCAGCAGCGAAGGTGCCTGCTGGATCGCCACCGTCAGATCCTGGGCGGTATTAGCCACGTTACCCGCCACGTCGCGGGCGGTGGCGGTGACCTGCAACACGCCGTCAGCCAGCCCTTGCAGCGAGACGGTCGGCACCGGCAGCTGCCACGTCCCGTTTGCCCCGACGGTAGTGGTCAGGCTCAATGGCCCGACTCTGACGTCGATAAGCGTACCGGCCGCTAGGTTAGAACTGGTGCCCGACAGCAGTGGCGTGGAGAGGAGATCGTTGAGATCCAGCGTGCCGTTGCCAAACAGCGGGTTCAGGCCCAGCGTCGGCAGGTTCTGGACAATGGCATTCACCACCTGGTTGCCGGTGACGACGTTGCCAACGTTATCCAGCACGCTGGCAGTCACCGGAGGCGAGCCCTGCCGCCGTCCCGCTGATGGTCTGTGCCACGTTAAGATCGGCAAGGCTGATGTAACCATCGTTGCCGAACAGGGAGTTGATCACTACCGTCGGCAGGTTAGCCAGGCCCACCCGCACCTCGACCGGCGCGGCGATCTGGGCGCTGTTTCCGTCCGGAGTGACGATTGTCACCTGCGGCTGGAAGGCACCGTCCAGCAGGCCAGTCAGATCGGATGGAGCCAAATTGATTGAGAACAAGCCGCCCGCATCGAGCGAGCCGAGGAAGGTTTTACCTGCCACCTGCACCTCAACGCGGGAGCCGACCGGCGCATTGCCCACGACGCCGCTGATGGTCTGGTTCAGCAGCGAATCGGCGACGTTAAGCACGTTGTCGCCAAATACCGCCAGGCTATTGAGCACCGGCGCAACCAGATCTACCCGAATGCTGGCCGTCTGGCTTGCCGGGTTGCCGTACTGGTCGAAGGCGCTGACGGTGACCGGTACCTCCCCCGTGCCAATGCCCTGCAGCAGAGCCTGCACTGCCGCAGGCAGGTTTACGGCCCAGCGACCATTACCGTCGACGTTGGTCGTAAAGGCTTCTGCGTCACCAATCTGAATAGTCAACTGCTGACCGGCGAGGCGGGTTGCGGTGCCGCTCAGGGCGGAACCTAGCAGCTCAGGAATGCTCAAGACACCATCGCTAAACAGCGGATCGAGCCCAATGGTCGGCAGCGCCCGCGCCACGTTAAAGCTGGCGCTGGTGTTAATGACGTTGCCAAAGGCGTCGGTAATCGCCAGGCCCACGTTCGCCTGGCCGTCCGGCAGGGTGTTAAGCAGCGTATCCGGCAGTACGGCAGACCAGGCTCCGGTAACGGTATCAACGACCGCATTGATCGCCTGACCACCAAAGTTGACCACCATTCCCGTGACGTTCGCCGCATTATTGAGCGTTCCACTCAGGGTCTGGACAACGCCGCTCTCCACGCTGTTAAGCACGTTGTCTGCCGTCATCAGCAGCTCGCCCACCACCGGCAGGTCGGTCAGCGCCAGGCCTACGTCAACAATCTCCTGACGGGTATTACCGTTGGCATCAATGACGTCAAACTGTAGCGCTACGGTGTCAGTAAGCAGCCCCTGCCACAGCTCCGGCGGCAGGTTGACAGAGAAGCTACCGTCCGGCCCGACCAGCAGATCGTTGATGGTGACATCCGTACCTACCAGCGTCAGGTTAACCCGCGCCCCGCGATAGTCGCCGTCGACTCGGCCCGTCAGGGTCTGGGTAACCAGCGACTCGGCGACGTTCAGAATGCCATCGCCAAAGAAGAGCGAGTCAAAGAGCAGGCCCAGGGTGGGGTTGAGCGCCACGTTCAGCGCGACGTTGTTAGTAGAGACGTTGCCTGCGCTATCCCGCGACGTAATGCTGATCACCTGCGCGCCATCGGTCAGGGTAGAGAAATCGATATTCGGGAAGTCATAGCGCCAGTTGCCCTGTGCATCGACCTGTCCGGTCCAGCTGATCGGCCCCAGCTGGATGGTCACCTCATTACCCGGATCGCCCGTCCCCTGCAGCAGCAGTCCTGTCGCCGCGCTGGCGGTATTGAGCACCGCCGGCACGCCCAAGGCGTCAACATAGAGCAGCGGCGCGCTGGCATCGACCGTTACCGTCTGGGTGGTGCTTTGCGGGTTGCCTGCCGCATCGGTAATAGAGGCGGTCAGCGGATAGGTGCCGTCGGTAAGCCCTGCGACGTCACTCTGCGGAACGGTGACTGCCCATTCACCCTGAGGGTTGACCGTTGCATAGTAGGTTTTGCCGTTGAGCGTCACCTGGACATCGCGGCCCGGCTCGCTGGCGGTCCCGCTGATGGTCTGGCTCAGGCTCTTCTCATCAACATTGACGACATTGTCACCAGCAAAACTGTTCAGCGTGATGGTCGGCACAGCGGTATCGACGACAAACGGCTGAGATGATGCAAAGCCCGGCGTGGTTACGCTCTCAACGCTGAGCGTATGCGGGCCGTCACCCAGCGCCGCACGCGGTACGTTGAAGGCCCAGCTGCCGTCCGGGGCGATAGTCGCGTTTCCAATGAACTGTCCATCGAGCAGAATGTTCACCAGCCCGGTCACGTTAACGGCCCGACCAGCGATCGGCAGGGTATCGCTCGTAAGTTCGCTGGCATTAACAACGTTATCGCCCGCGATCACATCCAGGGTCAGGTAGGCTGGCGGCGGGGTCAGATCGACCGCCAGCGTGCCGCCGTCGATTGACACCAGGTTGCCCGCACGATCCGTGGCCTGAACGGTGATAGTGCCCGCCGTCAGCCCTGCCATATCCGCTGGCGTAAGCTGCAACGTCCAGCTGCCATCCGCCTGAATAGTGGTATTGAAGGCGCGTCCGTCTGGGAAGGTCACCAGCAACGGCTGTCCGGCCTCCAGGTTAGTTGAGGTCCCGGCGATGGTCTGCACCGTCTGGCTCTCGTCGTAGGTCAGGACATTATCGCCAGCAAACGGCGTGGTGACCGTCAGCGTCGGTACATCGATCAGGATAGTGACCGGGGCGCTGGTGCTGTTGGCGTTGCCCGCCCCGTCGGTTACCGTGACCTGTACGCTCTGATCCCCCCGCGCCACGCCCGCCCAGTCGGCGTCGGTCAGCGTTAGGGACCACGTGGTACCGTCTACCGGCACGTTAGTAAAGAGCTTGCCGCCCACCGTCACGTCAACGCGGCTTCCCACTGGGTAAGTCGTGGTAAAGCTACCAGCGATGGTATTGGTGCCGCTCGCCTCATCCACGCTGACCACGTTATCGCCAAACAGCGGCGTAGTGATGGTCACGTTTGGCGGGGTCAGCGCCACCTGGTACGGTACCGGAACGGTAGCACTGTTGCCGTACTGATCCTCGGCATAGATCACTAGCTGGTGCGGCCCCTGCGCCAGCGACTGCAGCGAGCCTGCGGGCAGGTTAATAGTCCAGGTACCGTCTTCCAGCACGGTAGCCGTATACGGCGTGCCGTTTACGTCAACCCGGATAGTCACGAACTGGTTAGGCCCGAGCACCTGGGTCGAGCCGGTGATCTGCGCCGCGCCCGCCGCTTCGTTGATATTGAGGATGTTATCGCCAAACAGGTTGTTAGCAACCGGCTCAGGCAGCGCGGTACGCACCTGGAAGCTGCCTGGATCGGTATCGATATTGCCTGCCCGATCGCGAACGCTCACCTGGAAGATCGGCGTGGTATTGTCAGCCAGCGTTTGCAGATCGGTCGCTGGCAACGTG
>NZ_LR607338.1:4394248-4395075 GCF_902164725.1 Pseudescherichia vulneris
TCCACGCTAACGGTCTGTCCAGGCCCGGTGACGCCCGTATTGCCGCGCAGCACCTGATCGCTTTGCGATTCAACGAAGTTCAGGGTGCCATCGCCAAACGGCGTGACAAACTGCGCCTGTGGCAGCGCATCGACAATCGCTTCAAAGCTGCCCTGCCCGCTAATCTGGTTTCCGGCAATATCGGTAACGGTAATGTTTACGTTCAGCACGCCATCCGGCAGGGCCTGCAATTGTGCGGCGGTCAGCGGTAGCGTCCAGGTTGCTCCTGTTACCGTCGCAGCGATAGCCGGACCGCTGTTGATGCTCACCAGCACGCTACCCACCTGACCGGCAGGCACGCCCGTCGTTCCGGTGATTGCCGAGTCAGTCAGCGTCTCGGCGGCGCTCAGGAAGCCATCCGTAAAGGCGGTATCCAGCGTTGGCGGCGTCAGCGCATCGGTACGAACGGTAAAGTTCTGTGCTGGCGAAGTTGAGACGTTGCCCGCCCGATCGATAATAGTTACCGTCATGGAGTGGGCCGCGTCAGTAAAGGCGTTGAGCTGCTCCGGCGTTAACGGCACCGTCCAGTTCCCGTTAACGTCTACGGTACCGACAAACTCCTGTAGGCCATCAATGACGATCCTCACCTGCTGGTTTGGCCCAGCCTGGCCGGTCGAACCGGTAATCTGCGCCCCGGTATTGGCCTCCTCCTGGTTGAGGTAGCCATCACCAAACAGCGCTGGCGGCAGCTCCGCCACAGGGCCAAAGCGCACTGCGTCAAGGCTGCCACTGGCCGTGGCCGGGTTACCAAATGCATCAAGCGCCGTTACCGTAATAGGCAGAAGGCT
>NZ_LR607338.1:4395106-4398723 GCF_902164725.1 Pseudescherichia vulneris
AGGAACCGTTACGGCCCAGGTAGTGCCGGTAACGGTGCCGAAGAAGTTTTGCGTACCAATAGTGACGGTAACCTGGGTGCCGGTTGGCACACCGCTTACCGTCCCCGTGATGGTCGTCCCCGCAGCCAACTCTGCCGAACTGGCGATATTATCGCCAAAGGCGGCATTGAGCGTAATGGCTGGCGCATTCTGGGTATTGACGTTAATTGGCACCGGTACAGACTGGCTGTTTCCCTGCGGGTCGGTGACGCTGAAGCCCAACTGTGAGGTTCCCTGCGGCAGCGACTGCAGATCCCCTGCCGGAATAGTCATGCTCCAGCCACCGTCACCGTCAATGACCGCGGCAATGGTTTTGCCGTTGATGGGCAGCAGCACCGTCAGGCCCGGCGTACCGGTTCCGGTGATGGTTTGATCCAGCAGCGACTCAGCGATATTGACCCGGTTATCCTCAAGGAAGGTCCCTGCCGTCTGCACGGCAAGCAGCGGCCGCGTCAGATCGACACCGACGGTATGCGTAGCCTGGGCACCATTCTGGGCAGCATCCACCGCCGTGACGGTCACAGGGTAGGTGATACCGTCAGCGAGGGTCTGCACCACCGACTGTGGCACGATAAACTGCCAGTTGCCGTTGCTGCCCACGGTCGCGCTGTAAGGTGCACCAGCGAAGGTAGCGCTGATCACCGTCCCCGCTGCCAGATTGGTCGACGAGCCGCTAATGAGCAGGTCACGACCCTGCTCCTGAATATTGACGATGTCATCCTGCGCTACGGTATTGACGGTCAGCGTCGGCTGAGAAGCTGGGGTGGCCGCGAAGGTGACGTTCTGCGCCCCCGTCGCCACGTTGCCAGCACGATCGGTCACCTGCACGCTGATGGTTTGCGCCCCGTCAGCCACTGCTGCCAGCGCCGTAGGCGGAATATCCAGCGTCCAGCTGCCGTCGGCAGCGACCTGAGCGGTATAGCTCTGGCCGCTCAGGATCACCGTAACGGTCTGTCCCTCTTCTACCCGCGTGGTGGTGCCGCCGATCGTCAGCGGGCTCTGCGCTTCCAGCGCGTTGACAAAGTTGTCTGCCGACACGGTATTCACCGCAATCAGCGGGGCATTCAGCGGCGAGGCATCAAGGATGAAACTGCCCGGGGTAGTAATGGTGTTCCCTGCCGGATCGGTGATCCTCGCTGAGATCGCCACCGGACCGTCGGCAACGTTTGCCAGCGCTCCGGCTGGCAGGGTAATGCTCCAGGTCCCGTCCGGCTGCAGGATCGCATCGTAGTTCTGGCCGTTGACCAGCACGATCACCGCCTGCACGTTCTGGGCATCGTATGGCCCACCGGTACCGCTGATCACAATCGCCCCGCTGGCTTCGCTGCCGTTGATGGTGTTATCCACCGTCACGTCATTAATCGTCAGCTGCGGCGCTACGGTATCGATGTTCAGCGGTGCGGTCTGGGTATTCTGGTTGCCCGCCGCATCCGCGACGGTGACCGTCACCGTATGCGATCCCTGTCCCAGCCCACTGATTTGCGCTGGCGTCAGCGGCAGCGTCCAGTTGCCGTTGGCATCCACCGTACCGGTTATTGGCGCGTTGTTGTCCAGCTGGACGGTGACGGTCTGACCTGCGCCACGGCTGCCGGTCGTGCCGGTTAACGCTCCGCCTGCCGCAGCCTCAACGATATTGATAGTGCCATCGCCAAACGGTGTGTTGATCGTTGCCAGCGGCAGCTGCTGGGTAATAATCACGAACTGCTGCTCGCTGGACAGTGGCGTGCCATTAACATCGACCGAGGAGACAGTCACGGTTGTCGTACCGTCGCTGATAAGCGCGGCAGCGGCATTCGGTACGTTCACGGTCCAGAAACCGCCGCCGTTTACTACGCCCTGGTACTGCTGCCCGTTAAGGGTAACGGTAACCGGCGTACCTTCAGGAATGCGCACCGACGAGCCACTGATGGTGATCCCGTCGCTGATATCCGCCAGGCTGATGGCGTTATCCCCTTCTACCGGGTTGATCAGCAGCGCGCTGGCGGTGGAGTCAACAGCAAAACCGACGTTCAGCGGTGCAGAGGCGTTGCCCGTGCTGTCCGTGACCGTCACCGTAAGCTCCTGTGGGCCGTCGACAAGGCCGCTGAGGGCCGCAGCCGGAACCTGTACCGCCCAGCTGCCGTCGGCGTTAACCACGCCGCTGAGCGGCTGGCCGTTGACGGTAAGGGCCACCGTTGCGCCTGGTTCGGCAGGTATAGTGTGGCCGGTTAGGGTAAAGCCATTTGCCAGTTCAGCAGGATCGAGCACGTTATCACGGGTAACCGGATCGACCACCACGTTCGGCGGCGTCGCGTCCAGGCTAACGTCCCGGGTAATAGTCGTTGCGTTACCGGCCCCATCGGTCACGGTTACGGTATAAACGACCTGCCCGTCAGGCAACGCAGCCAGCGCACCGGCAGGCAGCGTCACCACCCAGCTACCCGGCGTTGCGCCCGGCAGGGCCGTGTAGCCTGCTCCGTTGATGTCGACCGTCACCTGGGCGGCATCCGGCGAGATAATATTGATCGCCTGGTTGCTCTGCACCTCCGTACCGTTAAGCGTATCCGTACCGTTGATCGGCTGGACGGTCACCTCCGGCGGCACTTTATCCACGTTGAACGGGATGGTCTGGGAAGCGTCGTTGCCTGCGGCATCGGTAACGGTGACGTCGAACGATGCCGGGCCGTCCGGCAGGATCGTCATCGCCCCGGCAGGCAGGACAACCGACCAGCTGCCATCGGCGGCAACGGTGCCGGTGTACTGCTGCCCATTGAGCGTCGCCACAACCGACTGTCCTGCGCCGGTCACGAACTGATCACGTTCAGACTCGGTAAGGTTCACCACCCCATCACCAAACGGCGTATTGACCACCGCCTGCGGCAGATCGTTAACGATCACCGTAAAGGTATGGCTGTCGATGACGACACCGTCAGGCCCGGTTGCGGTGGCGGTCACCACGGCAGCGCCGTCGTTCAGCGCCAGCAGGTCGGCAGAACCTATCGTCACCTGCCATGCACCATTTGGAGCAATCTCGCCAACGTAGTTTTGACCGTTAAGCGTGACGGTTACGACGGTACCTACCGGAAGCCCGGCGCTGTTACCGTTGATCACCAGATCGCTGCTCGCTTCATCAAAATTCAGGTAGTCATCGCTGGAGATAATGCTGATCGCCACCGCATCAACGGTGGTATCAATGGTAAAGCTGTGCTCGACCGACGTGTTTTGGCCGTAGCCGTCGGTAACGCTAACGGTCAGCGTGTTGGTGCCGTCTGCAAGCTTTTGCCGCTCCACCGCAGGCAAATTCACGCGCCAGCTGCCGCCTGCATCCACGGTGCCCTGATAGCTGCCCGAGCCGAGCGTCACGGTAATCACGCTACCCGGCTCGGCATTGGTCACCGTTCCCTGAAGGATCTGATCGACCTTGATCTCTGCCGCATCCAGATCGTTACCGTCGGTCAGCGCCTGGACGTTAAGCGCAGGTAAGGCGGTTTTCACATCAATATTTTGCGTCACGGTTTGGGTGTTACCGGCCGCATCGGTCAGCGTCGCCGTCAGCGGATAGCTACCCTGGCTCAGCTGCTGCAGATCGGCTGCCGGAA